>CALBDO010000011.1 GCA_937927515.1 Candidatus Kapaibacterium sp.
GTATTGGCATCGCAAACCGTGACTCTACAAAGGCATTAAGAGCAATACTCCTACAACTATTGCAAATTTCAATTTTTTTATTATTTTTGTTGATGGGTAGGGTAATAATTCCAATGGCAAATTTTTTAGCTAAAGTTTGCTTATACTTATTGAACGCTGATGCGAAAGTTAACACATTCACTGCTTATTCTGTTTATACAACTCATTGTGCAATAGTAACTTACACACGGGGGGGGATACACAGCCACTACCCAATCGGATAGATGCGCTACAGCCAGCAGAACTGCTTTGCACCAGATGCCGCGCACCCCCAGATGGAGAAGAGTTTCATTTCTACTTTTTCTTTGCATTTCCGTTCCCTTTACGCTCTTTGAAAGAATTTGATTTTAATTTAAATTTGTTCAACAAAATGGGATATAACAATGAAAAAAATATATGTTTTTTTGTTATTTGTTTTTCTTTTTGGCTTTGTTGCGATGGACAAAGCAAAAGCAACTTGCCCAGATGGTTGGTTCGAACATAGGGATAAATTTATCTACACTTATCGGGTCGGCGAAATAGTATATGAATGTGAAATTTTGGTTATCTTTTGTTGTCGATGGAATCCTGCAACAAGAAGACCAGAGGTAATATTAAAGTATCAGGGAGTAGATAAAAGCTCCTATCGGGATTGTTGGTTACAGATTTTCTATGACAAAAAAAGATGGGAAGAATACTTAGATACTTTGTACTCAAAGATATCTCAATTTGTGAAAAATGACCCGAATTGTTTTCCTCCTTGCCCACCTTGCGATAGTGGTGAACCAGAGTTGTTATATGAGATTAGGGTAAGTTGGTGTGTCAAGTTTGTAAACAAGCCAGCGATAGTCACGAACGACGGACATGTGCTTGAATGGGCATGTGGACTTGAGGATTGCAATCCAGACAATTACTGTCTTTATACATACGCTTGCTGTTCCGATTGGAACACATCCCCTCCACAGACGCATACATGGCTTGTTTCAGTTGAGGAGTATGGGCCGCCGTCTTGCCCAACAACAGAGCCACAGCTTCCGCCACCGGGTAAGGATTGGGAGGAACCTTGGGAAACAGAATGTTTTGCAAAGCCTTGCAAAAAATAATTATCTAATTAGGTGATGTGTATATACCGCCTCTCCCATATATTTTTTTGTTTAACTAAGAAGCGGAGGATAGTATGAGCAAAAGAGGCACATTTTTAGCAATCTTAATTATCATTCATTCTTATCATTGTTTTGCAAGATTTGACTTTATCGAAAGTTTTGAGAAAAAGTTAATTCACTACAAATATGTTGGTGCTGTATCCAACGGTACTTCTATCATAGTTTGGGGCTTAACGGGTGAAGTAATACGTTCAACCGACCAAGGTAAGAATTGGGAACGTATCGTTTTGACCGATGATTATAAATATTTTATAGTTGGAATTGAAGCTATAGGTGGGAAATATGTTGGTGTTCTTAATCAAAACTATGGTATTATCTCTGTAGATGGTGGAAAATCCTGGCGAATGGTGGACATTGGGGAAAGTCAAACGATTTACAAAATGTTTTCTTATCAAAACAAATTATATTATATGACCGGGAGCAAATTTAAAGTATACGATGAGAATTTCAACTTAGTGAAAGAATTTAACTATACAAAAGATACCAGTTATTATGAGTTTGTTGTAACCAACAATACGATTGTATATCCGAGCGGAAAAGGTAAAATCAAATTAATTAACATTGGAAACACCCAAGAAGCAGTACTCGATTTAAAGTCCGAGGGTTTATGCGTGGATTGTGAGTTACCTACAAACTTCCTTGCCGATGATAATAGTTTTTATTTTTTACTTGGGGGGAATTATTACCGTTACAATTTTTCAACAAAAAAGTTCGTGTTTTTAACAAAGCCATTAAAATCAACCCAAACGGCGTTTACACTCTGGAATAACAAATTATTTCAGATATATTCAATACAATTCACTGGTCTTGATACTTTGTTCTTTTATCAGTTTTGGCCGGGTAGAGAAAAAATTAACAAAGGCAATTTCGATAGGAGAGTAATTAAATCAGAATTTACAAGTTTGAAGTTTATTAATGATAATCTTATAATTGGCGTTGGTGCAAATAAGTTAATTGCTATTAGTTCGAATGCTGGAGCGACATGGTCTGTGGTCTCCTTTGTGAATATGAGTGTAAGTCCTGGTAGTTTGTTTATCTTAGATACCTTAAATTTAAGACTTATTGACGAAAATCATATTTTTTACTATTCTACTAATGGAGGCATCACTTGGCTTCCAACCAAAAATTACCCAAAAGAAATTTTAGGGATAGGGGGTGGAAATCAGTTCCATCACTTCTTCGATACTCTTAATGGAATCTCAGTTTATGCAAAAAAACTAACAACCGACTCAAATATTATCTTTACAATGGACAAAGGTGAAACAATTCAGATAACATATGACAAAAATTTCAACTACCTTGGTGATATCTATGTCACCCTTCCCCGAGATGACTATTTGATTGTATTTACCAATAATTCTCTGACTACCTATGGTGTATGGTTCATTGTTTGGGAGGTGAATAGAAACTTTAAGTTCAATAAAAAATCTTATTCTCCATATCGGAAAATTTTATCTCCTGTAGTCTTAAATAATCAAATTATTGCACCATCAGTGTCTATGCCTCCAGGTAAAACATATGGAGACTCGTTGTCATCTTATTGGATAATCAAATCAAATGACTGGGGTTTAACTTGGGACTCTTTGCTTGTTCCAAAGACTGAGTTGAAGGATTTTTATTCCACTCAATTCGATTTTACTAGGGGGGCCTGGGGTATCGATGGGAGTGTGTATATAACTTTTGTTTACAATGATAAGGTAACACTTGCATCTATTGCCCGATTGTATCATTTCGACCCAGTTACCAACAAAATCACACTGCTTGATACTATCGAGGAAGCTTTTTTCCCTCGCGCGATGTTCAGGTATAATGGTAAATCTTGCCTTCTTAAAACTAAGGGTGCCTATCCTAATCCAAAAGTCAAACTATCCCTTTTTGATGGAGCTAAGAAAATAGAGGATATTGACCTTTCTGGAGAAAGATTTATGCCTCTCAACTTCGTTCCTTCTTGGAAAGATACAAGCATCTTCGTTATGAATATTTGGGACACGTTACGACCTTTCTCTTTTATTGTTTATTTATTGAGGGATAAAGCCTATTCTAAAGTTGATGACGAACAGTTAGATGTTCGCTACTACACAACGCATTTTTATGCGACGCAACCATATCCGATGCCAGCAAGCAATATTGTGAAGAGCAAAATCTACTGGGACGGGAGTTTCGATTTGCGAGAGGCGATAGATGGAGTGTATGATTCTATGGGGAACAAAGTCGAAGGGAAGGAGCGTATAAGTCTGAGGGAGCTTGGCAAAACGAGTGCGGAGATGGTGTGGGAGTGT
>CALBDO010000012.1 GCA_937927515.1 Candidatus Kapaibacterium sp.
AGATTAAATCTGCGTGATTTTAGTAAGTTCTTAAAATCAAATGTACTTAGAAATTTTACCGTATTTTTTGAAAACTAGTATTGGGTCCGCTTTAATTTTATATTTGAATTTTAAATTTTCTTCTGAATTCAAATAATTTTGAAGGAACTATGAAATATTTTAAAATCTTTTGGGTTTTGATAATTTTTTTAATTCTTGTTCATACAGAAAATTACAGTCAAAAGAGTTTGAAGCGAATTTCACCCTGGGAAGTAGAGGCAACGTATTCTTATTGGTTTTATGAAAAAACAGATTTTGGTTATAATAGTTACTGTATCGAAAAATGGCAGATACATTTTCAAAATAACTCTTCATATTTGGTGACAAAAATAAAATTCAAGCTTATCATTAAAACTAATGATGGTGTTGTTTTATATAAGAAGGTTCATTCCGTCGATTTGGAAATAGAGCCTGGAGAGACCGTAGCAAGTGATGTTTTTCCTTTAAAAAATTTAGTCTGTGCAGATTTTCCTTTTGACTCTGACAATTTCTACTGGAATATAGAAATACTGAAAGTAAATTAGATTATTCCCCATTATATTTCTTCAATGTTTAATTAAAATAATCAACATTATTATTAATCACAATTTGGAGGTTTTATGTTTAGATTATTTGCATTTGTTGTTCTTTGTCTAATTGCGTTCAGTTGTTCAACAGTAACTATTCGAGTGGAACATTTCGACGCTTCGCCAGACGTAATTGAAGAAGGCTCCACAACAAAAATCTCTTGGAGTGTGACCGGAGCCGAGAGCGTTACAATTGATGGAATTGGGGAAAACTTAAACCCAGTTGGCAACTTCGATATCACACTTTTTAATTCCAAGACATTTACACTTGTTGCAAAGAGAGGTTCAGAAACGGTGCGTAAGTCTATTTTTGTAAAAGTTAATCCAAAAAAGCAAGAGAAAAAGGAAGAAGAACGGAAATCTACTCCGACTATTGAAAGGAGAAATACTACTGTTTCGCAATACGTCAAGGGATTGGTTAACGCGGAGAACGTGTCAGAAAAAGATAATCCTATCATGATGATTAATTTAATCGATGCAAAAGAATATCCTAAAAGAGTTAAACTATATGTGACAGTTAAAGACAAGTATGGCAATCACATAGCGAATTTAGCACCGCCTTATAATTTTGCCTATTTAGAAAATTGGAAGTCTTTGGTCGAACAAATTGAAGGTAAGGATTACCAAATAAGAGATTTTACAGTAGAAGAGGTACGCGAAAATATTGCACCACCTTTTACTACATCTTTTGTTCTTGATTATAGTGGGTCTATGTCCGATGATTATAATTTTGTTGAACGAGCTTTAGAAAAGGCAGTAAATTTCGTAAGACCTAATGTAGATGATTTTGAAGTAATACAATTTGACCAAGATATTCACTTATCGGTAAGTTTAACCTCGAATAAAAATGACATAATTAATCTCATACCTTATGACGTTCTGGGTGGAGCTACTGCGTTTTATGATGCTTCAATTTTGGGTTTAAATGATATATCGAGATCAAGCAAGGAAAAAGTGGCAATTCTTTTTACTGATGGAGCTGATAATTCTTCATTATCTCGAGCATATGATGTTATTTTAAAAGCAAGAGAAGTAGGTGCAAGAGTTTTCATAATTGGATTTAATAGAGCATTTGGTGGATTCTTGAAGTCAGTTTTGGACGGTATAGCAGTACAAACTGGTGGTAAAGCTTACTTTCCTAAAAGTCTGGATGAACTTGATGACATCTTTGCGGAGATTTATCAAATAATGAAAGTATACTATCTTGTAACTTATTCAGCGATAAAATCTGAAGTTAATATTCGATGGGTCAAACTCTTCCTAGACTTTCCAAATTGGAACAAAGTTCTTTTAGCCGAACGTGAATACTATGTCAAGCCTGTTCCATTTGAAGAGGAAGAGGGTAGAGAAATAGCTTTGGCATGGTTTGATAATAATAAATACACAATTAAAGACCAGTACATGGATAAAATAAAAAGAGTTGCCGAGATTCTCAAGGCAAATCCCAAAAGGAAGATACTTATTGTGGGTCACACCGATTCAAGGGGTAGCGACGTTTACAACAATGCATTATCATTGAAGAGGGCACAAGCTTTAGCAAGAGTATTAATAAGTCTCGGTGTCAAAAAACAACAAATCTATAAAATTGAGGGACGTGGCAAAAAAGAATTAATATATCCAAATGAGCAAAATGAGTATGAGCTTAATGAAAATAGACGCGTAGCTATAAAGTTTCTATAAACCTAATATATTCTCTTTTCTTTTATTTTTAATTGATGCGTTTATAAAAGTAATTCACAAGTATTCATCGCAATTTCTTCAAATTAATGATTTGCTTAAAACAGAATGATTAATTTTATCATCTTTTATTAACACAATTCAAAAAAACTGGGGCTATCATTTGCAAGTTCAAAAGTTTATTGTCCACGAAATTCTTTTTAAAGCTGAGATATTTAAAAACAAAGAACTCTTTGAAAAACTCAAATTTTTGAATATTTTACAATTATCAATCCAAATGATAGCCCCTATCAAATTTTGTTAATTAAAATAGAAGGTGAAATATGAAAAAGAATTTTGTTTATTTCTTGATTGTTTCATTTTTAGTATTTTTAAGTTTAATTTATTTATTTGCTTCTTCGGTGGATTATAAAGTATATATAACACAAAAATCTGGTAATTATTATAAAATTGAACAAACAAACCTATGGATTAAAACAAGTTATTGCTACGAATATGCTTATTATAGAGAAGTAACTTTAAGGACTTATGGTTATGGCTTAGTAAAAGGAAGAATATTTTTTGAAAATGGTAGACAATGTCAGGTTGATGAGTTTTATAAAGAGGTCCCGGTAAATTACAAAACATTAGGCATTACCATGGATGGAAGAATTGTGCAAATTGATTTTCTATTAGTTCCAACCACTACATATTGAAACTAAACTTTGAAAAATTAAAGTAGCTTCAGAACTATTTTAAAACAAAATGGAGGTGAGAAATGAAAATGAAAAATCTAATATTGATACTTTCTTCTATTTTGTATGTGTTTACCCTAAACGAAGGATTTGCACAATTTTTCTCAGCGACAAAGATTTATGAGAAATGTTCTGATGCTGTGGTGCTAATAACCACTCCTTTTGGTAGTCACGGTACTGGTTTTTTCATCAATGAATATGGTTACATTGTCACAAATTACCATGTTGTAGCGAACATGTTACCAGCAAACATAACAGTTTGGACAAAAGATGGTTCTAGATATGATGTGATAAGTATTGATGAAGTTCCTGAGTATGAAGATTTAGACATTGCAATCTTAAAGATTAATGGTACAACTCGGCATTATCTTTCCTTAAAGCCAGATGAAGCCACTGTAGGGGAGGAAGTGGTCGCAATCGGCCATCCTAATCGAGACTACTGGAACCAATCAAAAGGCATAATTTCTAAAATAAATCTTAATGATGTATTCTTATTACAACATGATGTTGCGACTGATGAGGGCAATAGTGGTGGTCCATTAATTAACGCAAAAGGTCAGGTAGTGGGAGTGGTAACTGGCTATAAGCGGATGTTTGACAATTACGGAAATTTTAAAATTCAAGAAACTGGGAAATTAGCTACTAAAATTTCTTGGGTTAAAAAGGTTTTAGTTTCCAGAGGAATAAAGTATTATGTTCATCCGACTGTAGTTGAAGGTATGACGGAATACGAAAGACAATTTGAAGAGTTGCAAAAAGAAAAAGAAATGTTAAACCAAGATAGAGAAAATTTAAGAAAAGAGAGAGAAGCTCTCAACGCTGAGAGGAGCAAATTCTACAATGAAAAAGTAGAGTTCGAGAAAGCAAAATTAGAGGCAATGAATTTAATAGAAAAAGCTAATACCATCAGGAAAGAGATTGACAAAGAAAAATCAACTATTAAGAAAAAATTGGATGAGATAATAGAGAGGGAGAAACAATTAGAAGAGAAAGAACTGCGTTTAAGGGAGAAGGAATTGGCCTTGAGAAGGATGTTGCCGACAAGATTTGCCTTTGAGCTTTCCATAAATCCAAATTTCCTATATAGCAAAAATTATAACTACCGCTCTGCGTTTTTAAATGGTTCCTTGGGCTTGTTTTATCGATTCGGTTTTACTTGGGACCATACGAATTATAACTACGTTTCCGATAGGATTGGAATTGTGTTTGGGAATCATAAATTTTTCGATGTCAAAGCAGGAAACTTTCTTAAAGAGTACTATCAAGATGTTTCTCTTGCGATTGAATTCGATGAGGTTATCCGTGTTGGTTTTGGCAGAAATTTACCTAACCAATATGATTATTTTAATAACAAAGTGTATAATTTTGCATATGTACGAATGAATCTCACAAATTATCCAATCGTTGTTGGACTTAATGCTGCGTTCTATTCTAATAATGAACTTAGATTACAAAATTTTGTGTTGGGATTGCACATTTCGCTAAATTTAAATTTCTTAAGAATTTGAAATGGAGGTGTGTTCGCTTTTGAAATCTGATGAGGGTAACTTTATTTCATTCTTTTCTTTGTTTAGGTAGTATTAAATTTTAATTTAGTCGAGATGAACTCTGCCTATTAATTAGTTACTCAAATTCAATTAAAAAATAACTTTTATTTCTTTAAATCAGTTGCTTATTGAAGTAATAACCATCTTTGAAGTCCCAAAGAGTTGGTCGTAATATCCTTTAACTTGAAAAACGTAAATCTTATCTGGAGTTTTAAAGTACATTCCCAGAACTTGAAAATATTATCACAAACTTTTCATTCTTTCATAATACACTCCTACTGGCAGATAAGAGTTAAGAATATTTGTAAAGCAAGGTTCGTGCCTTATTTCAACATACTTAATACATTCCCCAAGTATGTTAAAGTTAAAGTTTCTTTAAAGCTTAAAACATTTTCCTTACGATTATTTGGGATTTAGATTTTCTTAATAACTCTTATTTATCAATGTAGGTGATAATTTGTTAATAGTTAGTATGTTTGAGAGTTAAATAGGCTAAGATTATTCCCTGCAATAATGCAAGTTGAGGTTGAGAAATAGTAGGTACTCATCCCTTGATTTGTTTGGACCTCCTGTGATTATCATGATAAAATTGTTTAAATATGGGTGGATAACAACGAAATAACCGTTAAATCAGAGAGACTCTTAAATCCTTCTATTGTGGGTTCATGTCTAAGCAAACTAACATTTGGGAAAACAATTGGATTTTACGATAATCAGTCGAAATTAATTGGAATTGTGAATGTGAATGTTGTCCCTTTGCCCTCTTCACTTTCAACCCAAATCTTCCCCCCGTGTAGTTTGATTAGCTCGGCACAGAGTATTAAACCTAAACCAGTGCCTTGCTCGTTTTCTGTGCCAACAGTCGAGACGTTATGCTCAATTTTAAAAAGTTTGTCTTTTTTTTCCTTTGGCATTCCTATACCTTCGTCGCGGACAGAAACTTTTAATGATGGGATATTACCTTCGTATATGTTTTCTACATTTAAATACACATTTGAGTTTCGGTAGGAAAATTTAATCGCATTGGAAAGCAAATTTCGGATAACTGTGGTAATCATATTTCTATCGAGGTATACCATAAAATCTACGCTTTTATTGTAAAGAACGTTAATGTTTTTGTTTTTTGCAGCTGGTTCAATGTAACGAAGAGTGTCGTGGAGCAAAAGATTAATGTTAATCCATTCTGGACGAAAGACCACTCTGCCAGTTTGTGTTTTAGCCCAAGTAAGAAGATTCTCGAGCAAATTTTTTAAAAGAGTTGAAGTTTTGAATATATGATTTACGTATTCTCGAATTTTTTCTGGCGTGAAAGTATCGAAAAATTTATCAAGTATTTCTGAATCTGTCAGAATTGATTGTAATGGATTCCGCAAGTCGTGTGCTAATATTGAAAAGAATTTGTCTTTAGCGGAGTTTGCCTCTCTTAATTCGCTTTCAGATTTGGCAAGCTTCTCATTAAGAATTATTAGCTTTCTACTTTCCTCTGCAAGGGTTTCATTAAGTATCTTGAGTTCATAATTGGCTTGCTCGAGAATTTCTTGAACCCGTCTGTGTTCCTCAACTTCGAATTTATACTCCTCGAGTGCTGTTTGAAGGTCCCTGGTACGTTCTTCTACTTTCTTTTCCAACTCAAGGTTCAATTTGATTAGTTCTTCTTCTGCTTTTTTGCGAGCAGTAATGTCTATAAGAATTGTAATTATTCCTGCCAGGTTCCCATCGAAATCTTTGTATGATGACTTGTATATCGCAAAATCTTTGATGCCTTCGTTTGCCGTAACTATTTTTACGTCATAAGGAGCAACATTTTCACTTTGAAGTAATTTTTGGTTTGTCGCTCTATGTTTTACAATGAAATCTTCGGGGAAAATATTTTGAAAATCAGAGACTTGCTTGCCAAGAAAGTCTTTTTTGCTGGTTTGCAAAATTTGCTCTTGGAAGCTTTTGTTGCATCCAACAATTTTAAATTCAGTGTTCTCATAGAATATTGGCATTGGGATTGTGTCCAGAAGTACGTGAAGGAAAGTATTATAATCAGAGACTTTTTGCTCTAAATCTTTTTGATTTGTGAAATCGCTAATAATCCCAACAACCGAAATTATCTTCCCTTCCTCTGTAAGAAAAAATCCACTTTCCTTTACATATCTTTGTCTTCCTTCTGAGTCAACAATTCTATAAATCAAACTGTAGGGAGAAAGATTTTCACAATGCATTTGGAAGGTTTGATGGTATTTTTCAATATCTTGTTTCAAAATTTTCTCGTACCATTTTTCTTTAGTGTTGAGTTTCTTTGGTGAATATCCAAACAATTCCTCTATGTTATTGCTCCAGATTACTTTGCCAGATTCCCATTCTCTTTCGAATACAGCTTGTCCGGTGGCAGTGGTAGCAAAATCAAATCTCTTCTTCCAATGTTTAAGCTCTATTTCTGCCCTTTTCTTTTCAGTTATATTGTATGCGAAAATTATTATTCCTATTATGTTTTGCTCGAAGAATAAAGGAATTCGCTCTACAAGAAAGTATTTTTCCTCTTTAGAATTAATTGTATAACGTTCTTCGCTTCCTATAATGGGTTTCTTACTTACCAGCACTGTCTTTTCCTTTTCCAGGCAAACCTTTGTTGTCTCTAAATTAAATATTGAATCAGAAAATTTACCTTCGACCTCATTTGGAGTATATCCAAATGTATCGCAAAAACATTTGTTCACTTTGATAATTCTATTTTTAGTGTCTTTTAAGTAAACTGAATATGGAATGTTGTTTAAGATTAGTTTTAAATCTTGATAGGTTTTTACGATATTAAAATAATCGTTTTCCGTTCTTTCTTCGTAAAAAATCAATCCTAGATAAAAGTTCAAGTGATTTACTTGGTATTTGTAAAGAAGGATTCTTTGTTCTATATTTCTTGGAAAGGGTAGGTGTTCAAACTGTTTTTTTATGAATGCGAAATTCTGTTGGGAGAGCTTGAATTTTTCGAGGTCGTCATCAAGCCCAAAAGTTTTTAAGTTTAAATTTGCCTCACTTGATAAGTTCCCGGATTGGAAGAAATTAAAAAAAATGTGGTTAGAAATGATAATATTATTGTGGGAATCGGCTAAAAACATTGGCATTGGGAATTCATTTATTACCTCGGTTATTGTTTTAGACCCAATTGGATTCTTTTCGATGTACGAAAGTAATTCTGGATAAAAGGTCTCGACAACTTCTTGGCTTTTTAAAAAGTTTAGAAAATCAATCCATTTTGAAATCTCAAATTCAATCATATTAAACTAACTCCTACCATCACCTCGAAAGCAAAAGACTAGTAAAAATCATACCAAAATTTGACATTGGATAGACTTCTTAAAATTGAATACAATCCACAATGTTGAAAGCAAATTTAGAAGTTAGTTTGGATAGATTTTTCCTATTGGAATGCTAAAATTGAAGGGATAAACCTATAGTATAAAAAATTTTGTTTCTGGAAATATAGTCTTTGCCAAGTGAGAAATCAATGCTAAATAAGTTATAAAAATCAAAGAATGTAGGTTTGATAGATAGTCCCATACCCCAAACAGTCATTGGAAAGAATTGAAATAATCCATCGGTTTCGCCCGCAATTGTTATGCCACCACGGATGGTGAGTACATCAATTGGGGTTAGTTCCATAGCTAAGACAATACTTGGGTATTTTTGGTGTTGAATGAATTGTGCATCAAAGCTCAATAAGATAAATTCTGGCGGTGGTTGAACTAATGAGTCTAACAATCCAATTTCATTTCTAAATAAAACGGTTTTTGGTTCAGAAAGAGGAATCTCCGTAGCAATACCACCCCTTAGACGAAATGGAATTATGGTTTTCTCTTCGCGGGTATTAAATTTCAAGAACCCACTGATATTTTGTATCCCAAGCCCGAAATTGAATAGATTAAATACATCAAATTTAGAACCAAAATCGAAAGCAAAACCATAACCGCTTATTCCACTTCCAACCAATGAATTGTTCAAGTATTTTGCAGTCACTCCAAAACTTGCAACACCTGTAGAGTAAGATGCTCCAATTGCAATTGTGGTGAAATAATCTGTTAAGTTTCCGATTTCAGTACCAGAAGAATTGCGAGCTGTAAATCTACCAGATTTAAAAGAAGTGAGTGAGACCCCAATTCCGAATTCTTGAAATGATTGACCATAGGAAAGGTTGGCGTAGTTTCTGCCGTAATCAAATTGAGACAAAGATAGAATTATCATAGGTACAGGAGCACAAGAGGCAAAGCCAGCAGGGTTATAAAAAATAGTATTAGGGTCATTGGAAATAGCAGTAAAAGCTCCAGCAAGAGCAATTTGCCTAGCGCCTGTTTCTTTTAAAAGATAAGAACCAGAATAACCACCACCACTAGTTTGCGAATACGAATTTAAATATGTTTGAAGCATTATCATTAAACATAATTGAAAAAAACCCAGTTTGATAGTTGAAATTCTCATTTTGTAATAACTAATTTTTCCCTTAATCTAAAATTATCACCATAGACAACAAGCAAAAAAATTCCCTTAGGAAGTTCGTTTGTAGAGAATTCGTAGGGTTGAGTTGGGTCCTTGGGCTTGCCATCGTATACTTCGAGCACTTTTTTCCCGAGCAAGTTGTAAATCCAAATTTTTATTCTTTGTTCTTTATTTTCAACTTGTAAAAAAATTGCCATTTTATCTCCTTTGTCAACCTCGCGTATAGAGATAATTCTATTTGATTTCGAAAGAGATGTATCATTTTTAACTTCAAAATATTTTCCATTTTCTTTTCCAAGTTCTTTCTTTGTAGGTGTTTGGGCAAATTTTATGCCAATAAGAAAATTTTCCATTGTGAAAATTCGCTCGGGGAAGTATAAGCAAGTGTCATAAAAGTGAAGCGGGTTTCTTTCTAAGTTTAAGTTATAATAGTACGCATCTTTTATTTGGCTAAAAGTGTTTGTATTGGATAATTTTGCAACCAAGAGGATTAAAAAAATTGTAAAAAATTTTCTTACTGCCATTTGGAATTTTGTTATTAAAACTAATTTATAAAGACAATTGCTAAATATTTTTAGTTTAAGCATTTCTAATTCTTTTTCTTGGGAAAAAACTTTTCAAAAAGGCTTTTGTGTAAATCTTTGTTTTTTTCTATTGCTTCAATATTCTTCTTGGCAAGCAAAGAGGCTTTGTTTATCCTTAAATTCTTTGCTAATTCTTCGAGCTTTTCAATGTCTGTAGGGATTATTGTAGTTTCTACCTGTTCAAATTTTTTCTTAATCAATTCTAATTGCTCCTTTTGAATTTGCATTGCCACTTCCACTCGGGGGGGGTATTTTTTGGGGATGCTTCTCTGGTTAGTTTTTTCCGACAATTCTTGTTCAGATTTCTTAGAATCAATGATTTGTTCAACAAGTTTTTTTATATTTTTGTTAAATTTAGCAAACTCTTCTTTATGTTGTTCTTTAGACTCTGTATTCGAGGTTTCTTTGGATATTTCTTCGGTTTTTTTGTACAGTTGTGCAGCTAGTTGGCTGGGAATAGTTTTTCTCTTCTCGTTCAATAAATCTTCTTCGAACTTTTTCTTAATTTGAAGTAATTTTTTTTCTTTTTTCCATTTCAAGTATAACGAGAGAAGTAAAATCGCAACAAGAAGAATCGAAACAGTTAAGAATATTATTATTTTTTGAATTATCGAGTAATTGTTACTCGAGCTTTCGGCATTTGTTTGATTTATTACA
Organism: Candidatus Kapaibacterium sp.; assembly: GCA_937927515.1. Lineage (GTDB taxonomy): Bacteria > Bacteroidota > Ignavibacteria > Kapaibacteriales > UBA2268 > Naka2016. The sequence continues at coordinate 10,281 of CALBDO010000012.1, forward strand.
ATCGGTTCGGAGGGTTTAGTTGTATCCTGTACAGCTTCTTTGGCTTTATCATTTTTTTCTTCAGCTTCTGCAAAAATATCTTGAACATTTTTAAAGATTGAATCTTTTAACTCAGGTTCGATTTGAATGAAGTAGAAATTGCTGACATCTTGTGTTGAGAGAAATTGAGACCTAAATTTTTGATATTCAGATTTTTTTTCTAATAGATAATACGATTGAGCAAGAGCAGCATAGACATCTGGTATATTACATCCAAGATTCATAGCCTTGAGTAAAATGTTGGTTGCATCTTCGGGTAAATTGGATTTGAGATAGAGATAGCCCAAGAAATACCCAGCATTTGCAATATTGTTTTTAAAAGATTTTTCGAAATAGTTTCTTGCAACAGCCAAATTGTTTGTAAGTGATAGTTGCCCCATTCGGTAAGCATCCTCTTCGGGCGAAAGCGAATTCCAATCAAACACTTCAATCATTAAAGCTTGAGAAAATTCCAGAGGAACGATAGAAAATCCTCGTGGGGATTTTAGAAATAAATTGAATTCAAGATGGCTTGCGTAAGATATTAATTCGGCTTTTTTAATAATCCCGTCCGAAACAACAGTGTCCGTTTTAATTTTTGTTGTAGCGTCGTTAATTGTAATAGAAATCAATGTTTTGTCTTGGTTTAGAAATGCATCATAATCTTTTGGGATTTTATCAAAAAAAATCGTTAAGCGATTTAAAGGGTTGATTTTCATTCTTAGATAGTTGGTTCCTTCCAAAGGAAAAGATAAACAAACAAAAAGTACAAAAGTTAAAAAAATATAATTTTTATAGGCAAAATACATTTTTTTATATCCAACAAACATGTAAGGTAAATTTAAGAAAAAATATCGTAAGAAATCATTAAAAGTGTTAAATTTATCTTTTGACAAGAAATATATGTAAATAGTATGAATAGGATAATTGCCTTGTTGACAGACTTTGGATTGGATGACAATTACGTCGGAATTATGAAGGGTACAATTCTGACGATAAATCCGAATGTTTTAGTCATTGATATTACTCATTCAATCGAGCCAGGAAATATTCGACAAGGTGCTTTTATCTTGATGACTTCCATCAATTATTTCCCTGATGGGACAATTTTTGTTGCAGTTGTCGACCCAACTGTGGGCTCCAATAGAAATGCTCTTTGTGTTAGGGCTGGAAATTATTATTTTGCAGCACCAGACAATGGTATTTTAACGTACACTTTGCAACACTTCAAAAATCCTAAAATCCACATTTTCTCTAATGAAAAGTACCAATTAGAAAACCCAAGCAGAACTTTTCACGGTAGAGATATTTTTGCTCCTATGGCAGCCTACATTGCAAAGAATGTCGATATCACTGAATTTGGCGAGGAATTGAACGAAACGAAAATTGTTAAATTGCCCCCCTTGAAATGTTATTACGATGGCCAAGGGAATTTGATTGGTGAAGTGGTCCACATAGACAAATTCGGCAACATTGTGACTTCCCTCAGTTCTCGAGCTTTAGGAATTAATTTACACAATATTTTGAAACAAGATTTAAAGTGGAAGTTTGAAATAGGCCACACCAAGATAAAAAATATAAGTACAACTTATACGGATGTAAATGAAGGTGAGTTTCTTGCTTATATTGGTAGCAGTGGTTTTCTTGAAATTGCTATTCGTAATGGCAACGCTGCCAAAACGGTGGGTGCATATTTAGGACAATTGGTGTGTGCAAAAAAGGTAGGAATTTTTGAACAATTTATATAGATGATTATGAAAAGAGCAGTGTTGATTGCTTTCGTATTCGCGCTTATACCTTTTTTCTTGTTCTCTTATGACGTGATTGTCCAACGTGATAATGGTACCCCACGACTGACCGGTTACGTTGAACGATACTTCTGGGAGGAGAGTAAAATTATAAAGCCTGACGGACCGTGCGTAGTAAAAAAAGTTCTCATTTATTACGTGGGGGATACTCCAAATACCGACACAATATATATAGTGGGTGACCCCTCCGAAGGTTACTTACCACCGACTTTATGGGTTGTTCATTATAATCAATTAACAAGCCCTGTGGTATTTAACTATCCTGGAAAACCTGGTTGGTATGAGTTCGAAATCTCTAATGTAGTTCTTGGTGGTTTGGATAGAATTGTTATTCAGCATAGGCTAAATCAAAAAGGACCTTGGTTTGCCATTGATAGTGACGGTATATCGACCCCCTACTCCTCGTTCCTTATGAATCCATTCGAGAATAACTCTCTTGGTGGGCCAGGTAATTTTTATCTTGCAAGCGGTGATTTCTTAGTTAGGATTGTAGTAGAATATCTTTATCCCAAAGACAGTACCTCGGAAAAACCACCATATCCAACTTTCGTTGATGTTACAAAAGAAAGTGGCCTATTGGGAAACAATCTTGATTTTATTCGCTATAGCGATGCAAGCGTTGTAGATTGGAATGGCGACGGCCTGGATGATATTGCTATTGGAAGTTACTTTTTTCAAAATAATGGGGAAGGTAATTTTTCCAACGTCTCGTCACAAATTCGAATCTCTGCTTCTGCGACATCTTGGGGAGATTTTAATAATGATGGCAATATCGACTGCTACGCACTGCTGAATGGCGTTTATAATGAAAACACCAAAATGGTTGTATCACAAGATAGGTTGTACAAAAATAACGGAGATGGTAGTTTTACTGCAATAGCTCCACGCGATATATTTAAGCTACCCTATCCAAGTCCGGCAGAGGATTTTAAATTACCCAATCCTTGGACTCAGGATTCTATACCAAATCCGTATAGCTGCATAACACCACTGTGGTCCGATTTCAATCGCGATGGTCGATTGGATTTATTCCTTGCTAATAATCGTGTGGGTTTAATTTTGTCCGGAAGTTATGTTGAAAGGTATTTTCCAGACCAGCTCTGGATACAAGACAATGATGGAAAATTTAAAAACATTACAAAAGATGCTGGCTTTAGTCAATTTGAATTGTTCAATCCAAGTTACAATACTTTGGGATATTACGATTGCTATGGTGCCAATGCTTGTGATTATAATAACGATGGGTTAGTTGATATTTTTGTTGCAAACTATCGATTGGAAAGAGACTTGTTGTATAAAAACAATGGCAATCAAACATTTACTAATGTTGGTGACGTTACAAATGTTCAAGGTGTTCCTACCGCAAGCTCTAGGTACTTTGGTCACGGCATGGGTTGTGAATGGGGTGATTTTAACAATGACGGATACCCCGACCTTGCTGTTGGAAATCTTGGCCATCCAGATTGGCGTGGTGCAGTTTCCAATCCTTCTTTGATTTTTAAGAATGGTGGTCCTCCAAATTTTATTTTCCAAGAAGTACACATCGAGATGGGGCTTAAGTTTTTCGAAATGAATGCAGGTGTGACTTGGGGTGATTTTGATTTGGATGGATATTTGGATTTGTGGCACGGACAAATATCATATAGAGCAGTCGGGGATGGTGGTGAACCAAAGCGTCCCGGGAGAATTTATCTCAACTCTGGACCTCCAAATTATAGACTTTTGGATAAGACATGGGAATTTGGCTGTATAGTACATGGTCCTTGGAATGCTGTTCGAATAGATTTTGACAATGATGGAGATTTGGACTTATTGATTGCAAGTTCGCACGAGGGAGTTAGATTGTTTAGAAACGATTTGGAAAGAAAAGGCAATTGGGTTGGTTTTCGTTTGAAGGGCAGTCCAGAAAATAATGTTAATATGGATTGTTATGGCTCCAAAATTATTTTGTATGCTGGAGGTCGAAAATACTACAGGGATTTGATGGGAAGTATCTCTGGTAATCGCTGTAGCCAAAATTCGAATGTATTGCATTTTGGTATTGGAAATTCAGAAATTATTGACAGTATAGTTGTCGTTTATCCCAACGGTTTTTCTAAAACTTATAAAAGTGTTTTACCAAATCAGTATTATTTAGTGAATTACAATCAAAATTTAATACGACTGAAATTAGCCACTCCTCAGTGTATCTATCCTAAAAACTTTCAATTTGTATTAAGCGATTCGATTGATTTTACCTGGACAAAACTCTTTGGAAATATTAAGTATCAACTATTGATTGATGATAACAAAGATTTTCGAAATCCAAGAGTTTATTTGGTCGATTCCCAGAGTATAAGACTTGGTGGATTTATTAAATCTAAGCAATATTATTGGAAGCTCCGTGCTATTTCTTCTGATGACACTTCATTTTGGTCTACGCCCTTTAGTTTTTTTGTTGGAAACCCAAAGCCAAGCAAAATATCACTTGTTGCTCCTTCCAATAATTCCACTAAGTTGGACTTAACACCAATACTCGTATGGAATAAACCAACTTTTGAGTATGATTTCGAAGTTGAAATTTATTACGAAGTTCAAATATCAACCACATCAAATTTCAAAGATACAATGTTTTTAAAATCTGCGATTAAAGATACCTTTCTTATTGTCCCATCTGGTTTATTATCACCTAATGGTAAATACTTCTGGCGTGTTGGCGCATTCAATATTGATGGAGAAGGTGTTTGGTCGGATGTATTTTCTTTTCAAACGAATTCTTTGCCCGAAAAGATTGTATTAGTTTCTCCCTTGGATAATTCTTCTGATATGCCACTGAAGCCAACTTTTCGATGGAAGGAAGTTGAAAATGTTGATGAATATGTTTTAAGACTAAGCCGTGACCCAAATTTTGATACTGTCGAGGTTGAAAGAAGGCTTCAAGCAACTTTGTACAAGCATCTAAATGCTTTACAGCCAAATACCACATACTATTGGCAAGTCTGCGGCAAAAATAACGTTGGTAATGGTCCTTGGTCGGATACTTGGAGTTTCAAAACCACATCTGCTTCTAATGTTGAATTCCAATTTTCTAAAAATGTGATTGTAAAGCCTAATCCTTTCACCAATAGACTTTTTGTTGAATGTCCCAAATGTACAAAATACAATGTTAAAATTTTCGATGAATTGGGAAATCTAATTTTAAGTTTAGACACTTATGAAGAAATGTTAGCCCTTGAATTAGCAAATTTAAACGTTGGGGTGTATTTATTGGTAGTCCAAAATGAAAATATTTATAATTCCTGTTTAATTTTTAAATTTGTACCTTGACAAATATATTATTCTTTTTAATTTTGTAATACACTCAATTTTAAATTGGAGGTTTTTATGTCAAAGTACTTAAAATTAACCTTTATCTCTCCGTTCATCTTTGCGCTCTTTTTGTTAACCAATGGTTGTTCAAACAAAATAACGCAGGAACAACTAATGCAATTGCGTGAATTAAGGAAAGAGCAAAGTAGCCTCACTGAACAAATCAATAAGCGAAAGGACGAGAAAACCAAATTAGAGAGAGAGTTAAATGCTCGCAAAGCTGAACTAAAAGATTGTGAAGAAAGAACGCAATTTGTCAAGGACAAACTGGCAAAATGGCCAGATGTATGGCCAGATTGGAAATATGTCGAGCCGACTCCCGAACGAGCCGTTGAACCAGCACCCACTAAAAAAATTCGTAAAAAGTAGTATGATTAATAACAAAGGAGATATAAAATGAAAAATGTAATTAAGTTTATCATTCCTTTATTTAATTTACTTTTTGTTGTTTACATTAGTTTTGGTCAAAAGCCAGACGAGGAATTGACAAAAAAGGAGGCTGTTCAACGAATTGCTGAATTTCAAAATATTGTTAGTGATTTAAAAGCAAAGCTTCAAGGCTTGGACAATGATATTGCAAATTTGAGGCAAGAATTAGAACGTACGAATCAAAAATTAACAGATTGCTTAGACGGCTATCTTGGACTTTTGGGAATTAACCCAGAGACCGGGAAACCATTTACTAAAGAAGATGTCGAAGCTTTCAAACAAAAACTTGGTCAGATAGAAGGAAAAATTCGTGAAATGCAACGACTTTCGAATGACGAACTCGCCGATAGAAGAAAAGAAGTGGAAGAGTTGGAAAACTCTTTAAACAAGCTTAGACTGATAAAGCTTTCTATACTGCCCGAATTTTATAATAAAATCATTTCATTAGCTTCTGACATAAGAGGCTTGTACCGTGAAAGAAAGATTAAGACATACACAGTTGGCACTTGGGCTGAAAACCGTGATTGCTTGTGGAACATTGCTGGAAAGGTGGAAATTTTTGGAGACCCATTTATGTGGTCTCGTATTTGGCAAGCAAACACTTCTATAATTAAAAATCCAGATATAATCTATCCTGGTCAACAACTAGTAATTCCACCACCAGGACCAAAAACAACAGATGAGATAAAAGCAGAGAGAAAATACTGGCGAATGAAAAAACAAGCATTGGAGGAAAATCAAAAGCAGAGTGAAGAGAAAGACGCAGGTGCAAAAAAATAACAATTATACAAGTATGAATTTTTTCAAAAGCCCCGTCGCTTTCGATTGGGGCTTTTGTATTTTACAAATAGTTTGTCCAACAACGTATAGGTTCAATGGAATTATCTGAAAGAACAATTCATTTGGAAGATAAGGATTTTCTTTATTTCATAGGGTACAATGACCAATTGATTCAAGCAATTGAGAACAAGTTTCACACTCTTATAACTTTGCGAGGAAGCAATATTATACTAAAAGGTGCCCCCAAAGAAATTGAGTCGATTGAAGCGATATTTAAGGAGCTTGGTTATATTCACAAAAGGAGTGGAACCATCTCAGACAACGACCTTGCGACGGTGTTGGAATTAATGACCGAAGGTCAAGAGGATTACTTTGAAAACAAATCGAAAAGCTCGAAAAATTATGAGGTTGTTGTATATCATAGTGTAAAGGGACCAATCAAAACAAAAACTCCCAAACAATTTGAATACGTTCGGAAAGTTGCTGAAAATGATATAGTTTTTGCTATCGGACCAGCTGGCACTGGAAAGACTTTTCTTGCAGTTGCAATGGCATTAGCAGAGTTAAAAAGGAATAAAATTGAAAAAATTATTTTGTCGAGACCCGCTGTTGAAACTGGAGAGTCTCTTGGCTTTTTGCCTGGGGATTTAAAAGAGAAGCTCGACCCATATCTTAAACCATTGACCGATGCTTTATATTACATGCTTAGTCCAGATAAATTAAAGTCCTACTCAGAGAAAAATGTTATAGAAATTATTCCTTTGGCATATATGAGGGGTCGAACATTGAGCAACGCTTTTATAATTTTGGATGAAGCACAAAATGCAACAATAATGCAAATGAAAATGTTTCTCACAAGAATGGGCAACAATTCAAAAGTTATTGTAACTGGCGATATCACACAAATTGACCTTCAAAATCCTGAGGAATGCGGTTTAATAAATGCAAATAAACTATTGCAAAACATAGAAGGCATCGAATTTGTATACTTTGATGAGCGTGATGTTGTTCGTCACAGATTAGTTGCACAGATTATAAAGGCTTATCAAAATGAATCAGAAGCGAAACAACAACACAAAATAGCAACAAAAGAAAAAAATTCAGAAAAAAATGATTGAGATTTTGAAAATTGGTTTTATCTCCATCTCTTTGCTTGATATTATAGATTTTGCTCTCTTATTTGTTTTCTTTTTTTGGCTGTACAAGTTACTTAAAGATACCGTTGCAGTTCAAATTCTATTTGTGCTAGTAATTCTGATTTTATTAACTTTTATTTCAGAATTGATAAGCCTGCGTGCGATAAATTGGCTTTTAAAAGCTGTAATGAGTGTTTGGCTTTTAGCTTTTATAATACTTTTCCAGCCCGAGCTACGACGGGTTCTTCTGAGATTGTCGAATTTGCCAATACTCCGCTTTTTCCTTCGTACTAATTTAACCCAGACTATCGACGAAGTGATTTCGGCTGTAAAAGAGATGTCTGAAAATCACATAGGTGGTCTCATAATTTTCATGCGTTCGCAAAATTTAGAGATGAATATAGATACGGGTGTACCTATCGGTGCCCAGGTATCCCGAGATTTGATATTATCTATTTTCAACCCAAAGTCGCCCTTGCACGATGGAGCAATTTTGATTGATGGCTCGACAATTTTATATGCAAAATGTATTTTGCCGTTGTCCACCGTAACTAAGTTGGATGGTCGATTGCTTGGTACGCGCCACCGGGCTGCTCTTGGTCTGACCGAGCAAACAGACGCTTTGGTTTTAGTTGTTTCTGAAGAAACTGGTTGGATTTCGCTTGCTGAATCGGGGCATTTACTTTTTAATATTTCTAAAAATAAAATCGAAGGCATTTTGAGTGAAAAACTGTCTTAATTATGAACCTTAATTTAAATTATTCAGACTACAATTTGTTCCGTGAGGCTCGCTTTCAATTGGTTGACCAATTACGTCGACGAGGGATAAAAGATGAACGGATTCTCTCCGCCATGAATAAAATTCCAAGAGAATTGTTTGTCGACCCTGCGTTTATCAATCAAGCATACGAGGATATTGCTCTTCCTATTGATTGTAATCAAACAATTTCGCAACCTTATACAGTTGCGTTTATGACTCAGTGCCTGAATTTAAAGGAGTCTAGCAAGGTTTTAGAAATTGGTACTGGAAGTGGATATCAAGCGACCGTTCTCTACTTGATGGGAATGAATGTTTATACAATTGAACGAATATACGAACTTTATTTGAAATCCAAAAAATTGTTTGAAAAGCTTGGCGTTCAAGTTGTGTCTAAATGGGGTGATGGTACATTGGGATGGAAGGAGTATGCCCCTTTTGATGGAATTATTGTGACTGCCGCTGCGCCGAGAGTACCAGAGCCATTGTTGGAGCAACTTTCAATTGGTGGTCGTTTAGTTATTCCCGTTGGAGACCGTTCTTATCAAGCAATGTTTATCATTACCAAAGTAGGAGACAATCAGTTTAGGCAAGAGGAAGAGCATTATTTTAAATTTGTTCCGTTAATTGGGGAAAAAGGCTGGAATAATGAAGAGAAATTTAGTTGAGGATTTTGTTAATCGAAGATGTGTCGTTGCGTTAGTTGGTCCAACTGCTATTGGCAAAACAAGCCTTGCTTTAAGATTGTCTAATGTACTTCCAATAGAGATAATCTCTGCGGACTCGCGCCAAATCTATAGATATATGGATATAGGAACAGCAAAGCCTTCACAGGAAGAGAGAGAAAGGGTTCCTCATCATTTCATAGACATTTGTAATCCCGATGAATACTACAGTGCAGGTCAATTTGCAAAGGATGCATGCAATACTATCGACCAGATATTCGCAAAGAACAAGCTACCATTTATTGTTGGTGGCTCTGGTCTTTACATTAAAGCTCTGTGCGAGGGAATTTTCGAGGAGGATTTCACTCCAGAAGAAAAAGCCAAAGCACTAAAGATTCGTAAGGAGCTATCATTCCTTAGTAAGGAAACTCTTTATTCTAAGCTTCTCGAAGTCGACCCAGAAACCGCCAAATTGTACCCAGACAAAAATCAAGTACGATTAATACGAGCGTTAGAGTTTTATTTTTTAAAAGGTGTACCTATTTCTTTCTACAGAAAAACTTTTCATAGATTGCCCAACTTCAAGACAATTTACCTTGGTTTAACTTGTAGCAGAGAAAAACTTTATTCCAAGATAGAACAGCGAGTTGATATCATGTGGAATATGGGGCTGGTTAATGAAGTACAACACTTATTGGATATGGGTTATAATCCGAAGCTTTCCTCCCTAAATACAGTTGGTTATAAAGAAACAATAGCTTTCTTATGTGGACGGCTTAGCGAGATTCAAACAATTGAATTAATTAAAAGAAATACTCGACGTTACGCCAAGCGACAGATGACATGGTTCAACAAAAACTCAAAAATTAGATGGTTTGATGTCGGTGCTCAATTTTTAGAGCATAGTATTCTTAAATTTTTAGCGAATTATAACGCAAATGTTTTGGAAAGTTAGTTTTATTTAAGGGAAATAAAGGTGATGCACAGATTGATATTTTTAAAAAAGGCTTTTTTAATTCTTGTTTTAACTCAGTTCCTCTCTTTTTTTTCTGTTTATCCAATTTTTTCCCAAAAAGTAATTTTTTCGAGCGAGGACTCTCTTAAATCAATTAATTTTCTGCGAAAAAAATTTTATGAAGCTTTAAAGGAATTTGAACAACAAAAATCAAACTATGGTATAGCAGTTTATTCATTAGACCGAAATGAATATTATTTTAAGCACAATGTAGATTCTTATTTTATACCCGCATCATTAACTAAATTAGTTACAACCCTGTCTGCTTTGAGTAAGCTTGGCAAGGATTATCGGATTAAGACTTTTATTTACTCCGATGGCGAAATCAAAGATGGTATTCTACATGGTAATTTATACGTCTACGGCACTGGCGATGCTTTGTTTTCATCTAGTGATTTAGATTTTATAGTTACTCAGTTGAAAAAGTACGACATAAGAAAGATAGATGGCAACATATATTCCGACCCTAGCTTCTTTGATACCCAAACTGATAGATTCGTCTACAGTGGGGACTTCGATGTTGTTCAAAAAACACAACCGATAACCTCCATAGCAATTGAAAAGAATATTCTTAAAGTTGTTGTTACTGCTGGAGCAATTTACGGCAAAAGTGTTTCCGTGCAAGTTTTTCCTTCATCTGATGCTGTCAAGGTTTACAACAATGCTAAAGTTGGTAGAAATTTTGGAGAACAAAGATTGTACAGAAGATTTAACCAAAATAGTTATGGAGGTGGGGCTTTAATTTCTCAAAGGAAACCCCCTCAAACTCGAGAGCAGGTGAGAAGTTTTAAAGTCTCGACAGAAAAAGATAAGGTTGGAAACCAAATTATTATAATATCGGGATATCTCCCTGCGGGTACAACAAAAACATATGAATTTTTCATCGAGAATCCACCTTTGGTCGTAGCTGGCGCTTTGAAAAGGAGACTTGAATCGGCAGGGGTGGAAGTTCTTGGTAATACTGGAATTGTACAAGCTCCATTAGATAGGTCGCGGCCGTTGGCAATTGTTGAACGAAGCCTGGTTGAAGTTTTAAAGGAAATGAATAAAGAAAGCGATAATTACCTTGCAGAGACAATTTTCAAAATTGTTGGAGCTGTGGATAAGAAAATGACAAGTAATAGTAAAGAGGCAGTAAGATACATTTTTTCTTTGATTGATAGTTTGAAAATACCTTGTTCCGATTGTAAAATATATGATGGTTCTGGTCTTTCAAGGCGAAATAGATTGAGCCCCGAATCTCTCCTTAGGATTCTTGTTTCTTTGAAAACGAATCCTAATACTATGTTTATTGATACTTTGCTTTCAGTGGCTGGTTTCGATGGTACGTTGAAGAATAGGATGGTGAACAGTTCGGCGCAAGGAAAGATTTTTGCAAAGACTGGCACCCATTCAAATGCCAGTGGGCTTGCTGGTTTTGCAAGAACATTAGACAACGAAAGAATTGTTTTTGTATTTATGTACAATGGGGAGAAGGTATTTCTCTTTAAGAAAGTTGAAGATGAATTATGCAAAATACTTGCTGAGTTTTTCTTTTTTAATGCTTTGGAATAAAAGATGAGGCTAAGATTTGCTTTTTTGAAAAAATTCTTTATCAATTTAACATTAGTTTTGGTCTCTGTGGTTATGTTGTTTCCTTTATTTTGGATGTTTTTACTTTCATTGAAAGAGTTTCCAGAACAGTATTCTAATTTTTTTAGTTTGCTATTTTCTCCTTTTACTTTTAAAAATTATATTGAAGCCTTTCAAAGCGATAACTTTTATGTGTATATTTTCAACTCCTTTATAGTTGCTTTTTTTGTTACATTGGGAAATGTAATTTTTTGCTTTTTGGTGGCTTATTCCTTGGCAAGGAAGAAATATGTTATCAACAAGTTCATTTTTATAACAGTACTTGCAGTGATGATAATCCCTCAGCATGTCATTATGATACCTCTTTATCGATTGATTGTTAATTTTCATTGGATTAATACTTATTATGCTTTGGTTCTGCCCTGGGTTGTTACTCCTTTTGGGATTTTTATGGTTCGACAATATATTCAGCAAATACCAAAGGAAATTGAGGAATCAGCAAAGGTTGATGGATGTTCCGATTGGAAAATAATTATCAAAATTGTAATACCTTTATCCAAGCCCGTATTTATTGTTTTGGGTATTTATGTTTTTCTTTCAAACTGGAATTCTTTTTTGTTCCCATTTATTTTTACCAATGAAGACACTATGCGAACTCTGCCAGTTGCTCTGGCATTTTATCTTGGTAAACAGTCAATAGATTGGGGACATCTTATGGCTGGTGCATCGTTCTCTGCATTGCCGGTTTTATTATTATTTTTGCTTTTTCAGAAATACATTATAAAAGGTTTGGTCTCCGGGGCTCTTAAAGAATAAAAATTCATATGTAGTTTCAACGTCAATGTATTTTTGTTTAATTTGGAGGGGTAATGAATATTCACAATGCAGATATTGTAATAATTGGTTCTGGACCGGGTGGCTATGTTGCAGCAGTAAGGGCTTCGCAACTTGGTTTGAATACGGTTTGTGTGGAGAAAAGTGAGCTGGGTGGAATTTGCTTGAATTGGGGTTGTATTCCCACTAAGGCACTATTGAAAAGCGCCGAATATGCAAACTTTATCAAGGAATCAAAAAACTTTGGTTTTGTTATAAAGGATTATCAAATTGATTTTGAAAATGTAATCAAGCGAAGTCGGGATGTTGCAAACAGAATGTCCAATGGGGTAGCATATCTTTTTAAAAAATATAAAGTTAATTTAGTAAAAGGTTGGGGAAGATTCAAAGACATAAACCAAATTGAGGTTTTTGATGAAAAAGGAACAGTTACCGATTTGATTAATACCAAATACACAATTATAGCTACTGGTGCCAGACCGAGAATGTTTGCTGGAATCGAAGTGGATGGCAAACGTATCCTTACCAGCAAAGAAGCTATGGTATTAAATGAAGTGCCGAAAGAAATAATTATTATGGGCGCCGGAGCTATTGGTGTAGAATTTGCTTACTTTTTCAATTCTTTCGGTTCGAAGGTAACTATTATCGAAATGATGGATAGAATTTTGCCTATCGAAGACGAAGAAATTTCTAAGGAATTGGAAAGACATTTTAAGAAGTCTGGTATTAAAATCATTACAAATTCAAAAGTCGTTTCTGCTAAATCCAATAGCACGAACGTCGAAGTGGTAATAGTCAGAACTGATGGTAAGGAAGAGACATTAACATCGGATTATGCTCTAAATGCTATAGGAATACAAGCAAACGTTGAAAACATTGGTTTAGATGCTATTGGTGTGCAGTTAGAAAGGGGCTTTATAAAAGTAAATCAATTTTTGCAGACAAATATAGAAAACATCTATGCAATCGGTGATGTAGCTGGACCACCTTGGTTAGCTCACAAAGCATCTGCAGAAGGTATACTTGCTGTCGAAACAATTGCCGGATTGAAAACCCATCCAATTAACTACAAAAATATTCCCGGGTGCATATATTGTCAGCCCCAGGTTGCAAGCGTCGGGCTTACTGAAAGAGAAGCAAAGGAAGCAGGTTACGACATACGGGTCGGTAAGTTTCCTTATACCGCAAACGGAAAAGCACACGGGATTGGTGAAGCTCGAGGATTTGTTAAACTCATTATTGATAACAAGTATGGCGAAATTTTAGGTGCCCATTTAATCGGACCCGATGTTACGGAAATGATTGCAGAGTTAACTTTGGCGCGTAATATGGAAGCTACCGCACATAGCATCATCAAGACAATCCATCCACATCCCACTTTAAGTGAAGCGATTATGGAAGCTGCTGCTGTTGCTTACAATGAGTCCCCAAACTTGTGATTAAAGTTATTTCAAAATTGGTCGATATTTTACTTAGATAAAGTGTATGAATAATGGATGTTAAAGGTGTAGAATTTGGTATTACCAAAGAAACTTCCTATGGCATTTATAGGAATGAGGATATCAGTTCACAACCCTTAATTGGCAATGAATCATCAATAAATTCTAAAAATATAAAAAATACCCCACAAGGTAAAGAAAATTCTCATGGAACTTTAGCAAAGTTCGGAAAAAAAGAACTTAGTCCCGAAGAGCAAAAGCGCGTCCAAGAATTAAAGCAGATTGATTCAAAAGTTAGAGCACACGAAATGGCGCATCTTGCTGCTGGGGGTGGCTTGGTACGCGGTGGTGCAAGCTTTACTTACGAGATTGGTCCTGATGGTAAACAATATGCAGTTGCCGGCGAAGTTAAAATAGATATGAGTGTTGATTCCAACGACCCAGAAGGTGCAATACAAAAAATGCAACAAGTGCGTAGGGCTGCTCTGGCTCCCGCAGACCCATCACCGCAAGACCGTAGTGTTGCACAGCAAGCTTCATACATTGAATCTCAAATGAGAGCAAAATTATTAGAAGAGAAAAGTAAAACAATGAGTAAACCATCAAGAGCTTATAAAAGCTTTAATAGCACTGAACCCTCAATTGTTAACATAAAAGAAAAACAAACGCAATCCTCAAGCGATACAATTCCAGCATCTTCAATTCAAAGTCTCAAAAGAAGAATAGACTTGGTTATTTAAAAAGACAAAATTTTCTTAATTTATAATTTTTTTATATGCTCAGGCTTTTTACTTCACGCTTATATAGAGAAAAAGTTACAATTACTGAAATGATAAAGCTTTATTGCAGAAAAGTACACAATGACAGCAAAGAACTATGCGACGAATGTAGTGAACTTTTAGCTTATGCATTGAAAAGAATTGAATATTGTCCCTTCTCAATTGATAAGCCTGCATGCAACCAATGTCCAATTCATTGTTATAAAAAGGATATGCGTGAAAAAGTAAAAAGAGTTATGAGGTTCTCCGGACCTAAGATGCTTATTTACCATCCCATATTAGCACTAATGCACTTATTGGATAGGAACAGAAAAATGAAAGTTACTTCAAACTTAAAATCACCTAAAGAAGTCCAAAGCAACTAAGTGATAAACCAAACCCCATTTAAAATTTTTGCATGCAGCCTTGTAAAGTTGAAGACACAGATTAAGTAATTAACCTATGTCTTGGGCAACAAATGGAAGCAAAGCTAAATGACGAGCATATTTTACAGCCCTGGCAATTTGCCTTTGCTGTTTGGGTGTAACACCGGTTAGTCGCCTGGGTAAAATTTTGCCTTGGTCGTTTATAAATTTTTCTAAAAATTTGTAATCAAGGTAGTCAAAAATTTCAATGTTTTTATATGGATTAATTTTCTTTTTTGTTACCTTTTTATTTTTTTGTTGGGAGGCACTTAGTACAGGATGAATAGCGTTCATTTTTTCCTCCTTTGTTCTTGAATTTGCTTAGTTTTTTCAAGACGTTTTTGAAATCTATCAACTCGTCCAGCAGTATCAACAAGAACTTGCTTTCCAGTATAAAAAGGATGGGACTTTGAATCGATTTCTAAGACAAGCTTATCTGCTTTGTAGCAGGACCTTGTTTTGAATATTGTGCCGTCAGTCATTACAACTTCAACAGTATGATAATATGGATGAATTCCCTTTTTCATGTTACAAACCCTAATTACTTTGAAATATCTACTTTTGAGAGTTCATTTAAATCATCAACTCGAACAAACTTATGAAAAAATCTTAAATTGCCTTCCGGTGTTCGATATCCTTTAATTACCTTGACATTGTAGCCAACATCGGTTTTAGTTTTCTTTTTCACTTTGTCCATAAAAGACATTTGCTTTGCCATATTCGCTTCTATATTTTATAAAGAAAGCGAAATTACGAAAAAAATCGAAAAATACAAAACATTTTTTCCTTTGTCAATTACAAAGGTCTTTTTAATTTTACAATTTATGTTTTAATAAAATTTAAGTATAAGAAAATGATTTCGTATATTTATCTTGTTCCTTTATTCCCTCTTGTTGGATTTGTAGCATTAGGCTTGCTTGGAAAATTTATCAAAAAAGAAGTGATAATTGGTTCTATAGGTAATGTGTCTGTTTTCCTTTCTTTTTTAGTTTCTTGTTTTATCTTCTTCGAGTGGATTTCCAAAGGCTATGAGGACCCGGTTGTCGTTACTTTGTTTCCTTGGATTTCAACTGGTGAATTTGATGTTAATTGGGCATATCAAGTAGACCAACTTTCAATTACTTTTTCTTTAATTGTCACCGGTGTAGGGTTTTTAATTCATTTATATTCGATTGGATATATGCACGGCGATAGGGGTTTTTATCGCTTTTTTGCTTATATGAATCTCTTTATATTTATGATGCTTAATTTGGTCTTGGCAAATAGCTTCTTGGTCACTTTTTTAGGATGGGAAGGGGTTGGTTTATGTTCTTACTTGTTGATAGGTTTTTGGTACGATAGAAAGTTCGAAGGTGTTCGTATTCAATGGACCGGCGATGCAGCTAATAAGGCATTCATTGTGAATAGAATTGGTGATTTTGGTTTTCTCCTTGCGATGTTCCTTTTGTTTGTCAATTTTCAAACTCTGAATTATTCCCAAATAAACGAGTTTCTTTCCAACTCCTATAGTACATTGTATAACTCTACTTTGATTACCACAATTACACTGCTTTTATTCCTTGGGTGCACTGGTAAATCTGCTCAAATACCATTGGCAGTTTGGCTACCAGATGCAATGGCTGGTCCGACACCAGTAAGCGCTTTAATCCATGCTGCAACTATGGTAACCTCTGGTATTTTCCTCATTGCTCGTAATGCTACACTTTTTGCTCTGGCTCCGAACACATTAATTGTTGTTGCAATTGTAGGCACTTTGACTGCTTTCTTTGCTGCCACAATTGGCATTGTACAAAACGATATAAAAAAAGTTCTTGCCTATTCAACAGTCAGTCAGCTTGGATTTATGTTTGCTGCCTTGGGAGTAGGTGCTTTTACTGCTGGGGTATTTCACGTTATGACACATGCTTTTTTCAAGGGGTTGCTGTTTCTTGCAGCTGGTTCTGTCATTCACGGAATGCATGAGGAGCAGAACATTAAAAGAATGGGTGGATTAAAAAATTACATGCCTAAAACTTACTTGACTTTTTTCATCGCAACTCTTGCAATTGCGGGTATCCCTTTTTTTAGTGGTTTCTTCTCTAAAGATGAAATTCTATGGAAAGTGTTTTCAAGCGGAAATACGATTCTTTGGATTATCTTGGTAATATCGGCGTTTTTCACTGCTTTTTATATGTATCGTTTGCTAATGCTCGTTTTTTTTGGTAAAGAACGCTTCGATATACATCACCTTCATCCACACGAGTCTCCTAAAATAATGACTATTCCTCTTCAAATACTGGCTTTACTATCGGCAATTGGTGGCTTTGTAGGTATACCTTATGCTTTAGGTTTTTGGCTCGGAAAACATTCCAATTTGTTCGAACACTGGCTTGAACCCATATTTGCCAATGCGAATAAGGTTTTTGTTTTAAGTTCAGTTCACAGATTTCATCTACCAAATCAAGTTCATTTTGAGGAATATTTTTTAATGGTTCTTTCTGTAGTTGTGGCGCTTGTTGGAATTTTGCTTGCTGCAAAATTTTATTCAGACGAAGAATTGTCGATACCCAAAAAAATATCTACAAATTTCAAATCCTTGTATTTGCTTTTGTATCACAAATATCGTGTTGATGAAATTTATTTCTATTTCATAGTCGACCCATTGATATTTATTTCTAATAAGTTGTTGTGGAAAATCGTAGACTCAAAAATTATAGATGGTATTGTTAATGGCTCTGCTACCTTTACGGTCAAGATTAGCGAAATTTTACGGCGTATTCAAACTGGGCTTGCACAGAATTATGCTCTCGTAATGTTTTTTGGCACTATCTTATTTTTACTTTGGGTCTTAGTAGGCTTTTAATTTTGTTGAACTTTTTGAATAGGATATGGAATTACTTTTAACTTTGTTTTTGCCTTTAGGTGCTTCGATTGTGCTACTATTTGTTCGAAGGCATAGAATTAACTTTTTAAAGTATTTTTCTTTGGTCGTTTCCTTAATCACATTCATCACATCCGTATTTATGTTAGTTAAGTACGATTTTTCGAAAGCAAACTTTCAATACTTTTACGAAGTAACCTGGATTGACCAATTAGACGCGGGTTTTCGTATTGGTGTCGATGGTATAAGTGTCCTTTTGGTTTTACTAACTACTTTTATCTCCCCTATTACAATAGTATCTTCTTTCTCTGCAATCGAGAAAAGGGAAAAGGAGTATTATATTCTTCTGCTTTTGTTGCAATTTGCAATGACTGGCGTTTTTGTCGCTTTGGATTTGTTCCTTTTTTACATTTTCTGGGAACTGGTTCTTATCCCAATGTACTTTATCATAGGTCTATGGGGCGGAAAAAATAGAATTTATGCTTCTGTAAAGTTTTTTATTTACACAGTTGTTGGCTCTTTGTTTATGCTTGTAGCCATTGTTTGGCTTGGATTATATGTAGGCGGGAACATTCTTAATCTTTCATACGGATTTACATCAAACTTTATCAAAATAAAAGAAACCTTAGATTTGCACCAAATTCCATTTGATATTGAAAAGTGGTTGTTTCTTGCTTTTGCATTGTCATTTTGTATTAAAGTTCCATTGTTTCCCTTGCATACTTGGCTGCCAGATGCTCACACCGAAGCACCCACCCCTGGCTCGGTAATTTTAGCTGGAATTCTCTTAAAGCTCGGCACTTATGGTTTAATTAGGTTTAACTTAGAACTGTTTACCTTTTCCTCGATTTATTATGCCCCGTATATTTCAGTTTTGGCTGTTATTGGAATTGTTTATGGTGCTCTTGTATCAGCTGTACAAACAGATGTGAAACGTTTAGTTGCTTTCTCCTCTGTTAGCCATCTTGGTTTTGTTGTTCTTGGGATTTTTTCAATTACTGTGGAAGGTATGCAGGGGGCTATTATTCAGATGGTCAATCATGGGTTATCCACTGGAATGTTGTTCCTTGCTGTAGGTATTCTCTACGAAAGACGACACACAAGAGAAATAGCTGAATACGGCGGGATAGCACGAGTAATGCCTGCTTTTAGTGTATTCTTTGGAATTGCGATGCTTGCTTCTGTCGGCTTGCCCGGATTAAATGGTTTTGTAGGAGAGTTCCTTAGTCTTCTTGGTGCGTTTAAATCCCCTGTTTTAAATTCTTATTGGTTCACTATATTCGCCGCAACTGGTGTTATCTTTGCGGCTGTATACTTGTTGACTATGTTTCAAAAGGTTGTCTTTGGTCCTCTAACCAACCCCGCAAATCATAATTTAAAAGATATCAACAAACGAGAGTGGTTATATCTTGTTCCAATTGTTCTTTTGATGTTTTGGATTGGTCTTTATCCGAAGTTTTTCTTGAATTACTCGGAGGCATCTGTTCAAAAAGTAGTCCAAAAAGCATACAACTATAAATTACCCACCCAAACCCAAATTGAGCTTTCCAAATATTGGAATTCTAAGAAAAGTAAGTTAAAATAGGGATTTTAAAAATGATAGAAGAATTCTATTTGTTATTGCCACACATTTTGTTAAGTATTTCAATTATTCTCTGGCTTGTGGTCGATGGTCTCTGGAAAAACAAAACACTTAATTTCTGGGGTACTTTTGTTTCCCTCGTCTTAACGTTTTTCTCCATCTTTATTTCGCTTAATTATATTCCCGTCTCGGGGCAAATGGAATTTACTCATCTTGCGACAAAAGGTATGCTGTCTTTCGATGGTATATCATATTATTTCGACTTGATATTCATCTCTTCCGGTATTTTCACAATTATAACATCCAGAAATTATCAGAGGGAGAAATATACGGAGCTCAATGAACTTTACAGTTTGATTCTTATCGCTGTATTTGGCATGTTAATTATATCTCACTCCACAAATTTCCTAACTCTCTTTCTTGGAATAGAAACTATGTCTTTATCTTTTTATGTACTTGCTGGTTTTTTTAGGAAATCATTTCAAAGTGTCGAGGCTGGTATAAAATATTTTTTGTTGGGTGCCTTTGCAACTGGTTTTTTAGTATATGGTATTGCTTTTATCTATGGTGCAACTAAATCCTTAAATTTTAGCGACATTACAGTTTTGATACAAAAAGCTGAATTTAACATAGTATATTTATCTTTAGGACTTGCATTAGTTTTTGTTGGCCTTTCTTTCAAAGTTGCCGCTTTTCCGTTTCACCAATGGGCACCCGATGTTTACACAGGTGCACCGACGACTATATCTGCATTTATGAGTACTGCTGGCAAAGCTTCTGCTATCTTTGCAATGTTTTTAATCGCCAAGAATGTTTTGTTCCAGTTTTCTTTGTTCGATTCAACAAAAGAATTTTACAAAGATACCCAATTAATTTTAGCTTTGATATCCGCTGCAACAATGTTAGTTGGGAATTTTATTGCCCTTGTTCAAAGAAACGTTAAAAGAATGCTTGCATATTCGAGTGTTGCCCATGCTGGATATTTACTAATGGGGATTGTTGCCAATAACATAGATGGTTGGAATGCTATAGCTTTCTATTCCCTCGCTTATTTTTTAATGCAATTTGGGGCATTTATTATTCTTTCTTTATCCGAGACTAAAGATAATGATTTTAATGCAATTGAGGATTTCTACGGTCTGTCTAAAAAACATCCTTTTTTAGCAGGCGCAATGTCTGTTTTTATGTTATCCCTCGCTGGTATTCCCCCTTTTGCTGGCTTCTTTGGCAAATATCTTTTATTCGTTTCTACTATTAAATCTGGGTTTCTTTGGTTGACTATTATTGCAGTCATTTCCTCAATTATATCAATGTATTACTACATTGGATTGATTTTAGCTATGTATTTTAAAGAGTTCAAAGAGGGGATAAAACCACGTTTCGGATTGCCTTTTGTTGCAGTGGTTGTTTGCTTAGTACTCACCCTTGCTTTTGGAATATTTCCACAGTATGTTATTGATTTTACCATATTTTTGTTGGGTTGATATGAATATATCAACTTCTTCTGGCAAGATTTTATTGTTTGTTTTGCTAATAATTGTTGTAAACAACACATCCATAACCAAAAATCAATTTCGGTATCATCAAAATGATGCTTTTGGGTTTGGCGAACGTTTGGATTACAAGGTTAAATATGGTTTTATTGTTGCTGGCGAAGGCTATCTTCATGTCCTGCCAAAGGCAGAATATAGAAATGGGCGAGAGTGTTACGATATTCGATTTCAGGTTAATTCTTTGAAGTCTTTAGAGTGGATTTATCGAGTGCGCGATTGGTACAGCACGATTCTTGACGTACAAGGCATCTTCCCTTGGGAGTTTGAGCAACACATACGTGAAGGTAACTATAAAAGGGATTTCAAGGCAATTTTCGACCAGGAAAATAATTTTGCAATTGCAGAAGGAAAAAAGTATAAAGTTCCACCATACGTTCACGACATAGTTTCCGCTTTTTACTATACCCGCACCTTGCCAATAAATAAAATGCCCAAAGATACTGTCTTTTATTTATACAATTTTTTTAAGGATACTACTTACCAACTTGGTGTAAAGATTCTCGGCAAACAAACAGTTGAAGTTCCGGTCGGTAAGTTTCGCTGCGTTGTCGTCGAGCCATTAGTTGTCGAAGGTGGCTTATTCAAAAGTGAAGGTTCCATATATATCTGGTTAACCGATGATGACAGAAAGATGCCAGTTAAAGTTGCAACGAAAATTTTAATTGGTTATGTAACAGCAGAGCTCGTTTCATATCGCGGTCTTCGGGGTCCATTGAATTCAAAAGTGAATTGAAATTGAAAGTCTGGAAACCCCATATCTTCTCGGATTTCGATGGAACAATTACAATTGGTGACGTTTGCATCGACATCATTGAAAAATTTGGACAGTTGGAGCCGTTCCTTTCAAAGCTTGCCTCCGGGGAACTCAAACTCCGCGATTTTTGGCATAAGACCCTACGCACTTTTCAAGAGGGGACTACTATCGAGGATTTAATAACCTTCACCAAGGAAAATACAAATGTAGACCCCTATTTTTATCAATTTATTCTGTTTTGTAAAGAGAACTCCATACCATTCGAGATTATCAGCGATGGCTTTGATTTTTACATTCAAGCTATTCTTGAAAAGTTTAATCTACAAAATGTAAAATATTATGCAAATTCAATTGTAAAACTTGGCAATTATTTTTATCCAATTTTTACTTACGCAAATGATTCTTGTTGGTGCGAAAATGTTGGTTCTTGCAAGCGTAATATTGCTCTTTCGAATCTTCGTGAAGATGAAGTTTTGATTTATATCGGTGATGGTTATTCCGACTTTTGCATCGTTGAATACTCAGACATTGTCTTTGCCAAAGGGATATTAAGTCGATATTGCAATAAAAACCGAATACCTCATTACAACTACAAAACATTTTATGATGTGCAAATTATAATTAAAAAATTATTAGAAGCGCAAAACTTCAAACCTAGACAGCAAGCGAGATTGAAAAGAAAAAAAGCTTTTGAGGTAGAGTGATTTTACTCCCACTCAATGGTTCCAGGAGGTTTGCTGGTGACATCGTATACAACACGGTTGATACCTTTTACCTCGTTGATTATCCTATTAGAAACCGTTTCAAGAACATTGTATGAAAATTTGAACCAGTCTGCAGTCATGCCATCTAAGCTAGTCACTGCTCGCAAAGCACAGACATTTTCATATGTTCGCTCGTCTCCCATAACTCCAACAGTTTTGACAGGTAGAAGGACCGCGAAAGCTTGCCAAATCTCGTTGTATAAATTGGCTTTTTTTATCTCTTCGACAAATATGGTGTCGGCTTTTCGAAGAATATCCAGCCTATCTTTTGTTACTTCTCCAATAATTCTTATTGCCAAGCCGGGACCGGGAAATGGATGTCTTTCGATAAACCATTGAGGTACACCCAATTGTAGCCCCACTTCTCTAACTTCATCCTTAAATAGTTCTCTAAAAGGCTCAATAATTTTTAAATTCATTTTTGCTGGTAAGCCACCTACATTGTGATGTGATTTAATTGTTGCCGATGGTCCTTTGACGCTCGAAGATTCAATTACATCGGGATAAAGAGTGCCTTGAGCGAGCCATTTTGCTTTTGAAAACTTCTTAGCTTCGCGCTCAAATAATTCGATGAAAGTTCGACCGATAATTTTTCGCTTCTTCTCGGGGTCGGTTACATTTTTTAGCTTTTCGAGAAACAAATCTTCAGCTTTGATTAATGTTATTGGTATCTGGAAGTTCTTCTTAAATAAGTTAACTACTGTTTCGCTTTCGTTTTCTCGCATCAAGCCTGTGTCGATATGGATGCAGTGTAGTTGCTTTCCAATAGCTTTGTATAACAGAACAGCGGCAACCGTGGAATCAACGCCACCACTCAAAGCAAGGATAACTTCATCTTCTCCAACAGTTTCCTTAATCAGTTCGATTTGCAAATCAATAAATGATTGAGCATTCCAATGACTTTGGCAACGACAAACTTTTCGTACAAAATTTTCAATTATCTTTTTTCCAAATTCGCTGTGATGTACTTCTGGGTGGAACTGTATGCCATAAATCTTTTTATGTTTATGCTTTATGGCAGATATTGCATTTTCTGTTTTCCCAAGGATTTCGAAATGTTCTGGAATAGAGGAAATTTTATCCCCATGGCTCATCCAAACTATAGACTCGTCCGGTAATCCAGTAAAAAGCTCGTTCCTCTTCAATATTTTGAATTTTGCGCGTCCGTATTCTCTTTTTGCTGCTTTGTCTACAGAGCCTCCAAAATGTTGGGTGATTAGTTGAAGTCCGTAGCAGATACCAAGTATTGGGATATTACTTTCAAAAATTTCAGGCGAGGGATGCGGGGAATTAGCCTCGTAAACACTTGCTGGTCCGCCCGAAAGTACGATGCCTTTCAATGAATTATCCTTGATTAAATTGAAAGGTGTCTGGTATGAATTAATTTCAGCATAAACTCCACATTCCCTTATTTTTCGTGCAATGAGCTGAGTGTATTGAGAGCCGAAATCTAAAACAATGATTTTTTCATTCATCGAAAGTAAATATACAAAATTAGAAAACGTAAAATTATGACATAATTGATTATTTTTGAATTTTAAATTTATTTCTATGTCAATTCGTGTGCTAAAGTTTATAATTTTAGAATTGATAATTTTATTAAATAGTTGTTTAAAAAGAAATTTCACTTAATGTTTCACAATTATTTAGGTGTTATATGAACAAAAGCTTCCTATTTTTTTCGATTTCTTTTTTCATTTTCTTTCTTTTTGCGTGCAATCACAATCCATATGAGCCAGTCGGACCAAAGGACAAAAATAATTTTTACTCTCATTATATTGTTATTTTGAACGAACAATCAAAAGAAGCAGGAACTTTAAATCAGAACGAAGCTGAATCCTTTGTCATTTCCTTCCTTGCAAAAAATAATATTTCTAAAGAAAAAATAACCTATGTTTACTCATCTGTTGTTTTAGGGTTCGCTGGTTATTTGTCCGAAGAACAAGTGACCAATTTACAATCAACCCAAGAGGTGATGCTTGTTGAAAAAGATAATTTAGTAAATGTAGAGCCAGTTGAAGTTATAACGCATGATAAAGAGAATCGCCCATTAGTAGAAATGGAGACTGTACCTTGGGGGATAGCGGCAGTTGGTGGGTATTTAAATTCCGAGAGAAATTCTAGAATTGGGTGGGTTGTAGACACAGGGATAGACCTATATCACCCCGATTTAAATGTCGATATTTCGTTGTCGAAGACATTTGTCCGTGTTGGAATAGATTCGCTCACCCCCAATGATTTTCATGGTCACGGAACCCATGTTGCTGGAATAATAGCGGCAAAAAACAATGACATTGGTGTTGTTGGGGTAGCTGCAGGTAATAAAGTAGCAGCAGTTAAAGTGCTTAGCAGTAGTGGTTGGGGGTGGGTTTCGGATATTATTGCTGGTTTGGATTATATTTCCAAAAGGGGAAAGCCTGGCGATGTAGTAAATATGAGCCTTGGTGGTGATGTATCTCCGTCATTAGACCAAGCTGTAGTTGCCTTGGGAGCAAAAGGGTTTTTTGTTGTACTAGCCGCAGGAAATTCTCGCACTAATGCAAATACCTTTTCTCCTGCAAGAGCCAATGGTAGAAATGTAATTACAGTATCTGCTCACGATGTGAATGACAATTTTGCTTATTTCTCAAATTACGGCAATCCACCTATAGACTATTGTGCTCCTGGGGTAAGTATTTATTCAACATATAAGAATGGAAGTTATGCAACAATGAGTGGAACCTCGATGGCAGCCCCCCACGTTGCAGGGATTCTTTTAGCAAATAACAACTCGATATTCGTTCGTGGTAAGGTAAAGAATGACCCAGACCTTGTGCCAGATAAATTAGCTTCAAGGACATTTAGAAGATAAATGTCCTTGTGTCTGCCATTTAATTTGTTACATTATTTTTAAATAGTTATAGATTCCATTTTGTTTTTGCCTCAAAATGCCTTTTAGGATTTGGTTATCTACCAAACAGAGGCATACCTCGGTTTTTTGAAATACTTTATTTAAAGAGACGTCTTTTAAAATTCAATTATGTAGGTTTAGCATATGTTTGGCTTTCTCAAAAAATTTATTAAGACCAAACACGAGAAGGATATTCAAAGATTGAAGCCTTTAGTGGACAAAATCAATGAATACTATCAGCAGTTTGATACACTAACGGATGAAGAAATTCAAAGCAAAACTAAGGAATTTAGAGAACTAATCAAAGGTAGAATTGCAGAGCTTGAAGAAAAGAAAGAACAACTAATCAATCGGCTCAAAAATGAAATTTTAACCCCCGATGAAGTAGCAGATATTCGAGAAGAGATAAAAAAAATTGATAAGGAAATTTTTGATTCAGTCGAAGAAACATTAGATGAAATTCTTCCACAAGCTTATGCAGTGGTCAAGCAAGCTTGTAAAAGATTGAAGGAAAGGGGATATGCGTACACATATACTGGCCAGCATTACGTATGGGATATGGTTCCATTCGATGTTCAGTTGATGGGAGCTATTGTTCTTCATGAAGGAAAAATAGCCGAGATGGCAACTGGCGAGGGAAAAACACTTGTAGCAGTCATGCCACTTTATCTAAATTCTCTTGCTGGAAAAGGTTGTCATTTAGTTACGGTCAACGATTACTTAGCTCGCCGTGATGCAGAGTGGATGAAACCAGTTTATGATTTTCTTGGAGTTAGTGTAGGTGTGATTCAATCTAATATGTCCACCGAACAACGACAGCGAGAATATGCTTGCGATATTACTTACGGGACAAACAATGAATTTGGTTTCGACTACCTTCGGGACAACATGGTGATTGATTCAAAAGATATTGTTCAACGTGGCCATTGGTATGCCATAGTCGACGAGGTCGACTCTGTGCTAATCGATGAAGCTCGTACTCCTTTAATTATCTCGGGTCCAGTTGAACATACTACAGACCAAATTTATCAAGAAATGGAGCCGAGGGTTCGGCGCTTGGTCGAAGCCCAAACTAAATTGGTTAATCAAATAGTTGCCGATGCCCAAAAATTGTTGGAAACTGGAAAAAAAGAAGATAGAGAGGCTGCGGGAGTTCTTTTGCTACGCGCTTACAGAGGATTACCAAAGCATAAAAGGTTGACAAAGTTACTGCAAGAACCAGAATATTTGAAGTTGATGAAAGAAACAGAACTGCTTTACCTTCGCGACCAAGGGCAAAGAATGCACGAGATTGATGATGAGCTCTATTATACTATTGATGAAAAGAATCACAACGTTGATATAACAGAAAAGGGTCGTCAAATGCTTTGCACAGCTCAAGAAGACCCTAATATTTTTGTCATTCCCGACGTTGCCACTGAACTGAGTTTAATAGAAGGAAATCCTAATCTCTCTCTTGAAGAGAAGCAAAAAAAGAAAGATGAACTTTATGTTTTGTATTCAGAGCGAAGCGAGCGTATCCACTCGATTAATCAGTTGTTGGTCGCTTTCTCTCTTTACGAGAAGGATGTTGAATATGTTGTTCAAGATGGCAAAGTTCTAATTGTAGATGAATTTACTGGTCGTATTCTCGAAGGACGCCGATACTCCGAAGGACTTCATCAAGCTATCGAGGCAAAAGAACATGTTCGAGTTGAAAGAGACACACAAACCTTTGCAACAATTACAATTCAAAATTACTTCAGAATGTACAAAAAGTTGGCCGGGATGACTGGAACAGCCGAAACCGAGGCTGCCGAGTTTGAAAAAATCTATGGGCTCGACGTTGTTGTCATACCTACAAATAAGCCAGTAATTCGAATTGATAAGGATGATTTGATATATAGAACTAAACGAGAAAAGTACAATGCTATCATTCAAGCTATTGAAGATGAACTAAAAAATGGACGTGCTGTTCTTGTCGGGACGACCAGTGTCGAAGTCTCTGAACTACTTAGCAAGATGCTTCGTAGGAAAGGAATACCACACAATGTATTGAATGCAAAGCATCACCAACGAGAAGCAGAGATTATTGCCCAAGCTGGAAGAAAAGGCACTGTCACAATTGCAACAAATATGGCTGGCCGTGGAACCGACATTAAAATAGACCATGAAGTGAGAAAAAATGGTGGCTTGGCTATAATCGGCTCTGAAAGACACGAAGCAAGGCGGATAGATAGACAGTTGCGTGGTCGTGCTGGTCGGCAAGGCGACCCCGGTAGTTCGCAGTTCTTCATCTCTCTCGAGGATGATTTGATGAGGTTGTTTGGTGGCGAGCGTATCGCAAATATAATGCAGAAACTCAAAATTCCAGAAGGCGAACCCATACAGCATCCATTGATAACCAAAAATGTTGAAAAAGCTCAAAAGAAAGTCGAAGAGAACAACTTTGGAATCAGAAAAAGACTGCTAGAATACGACAATGTAATGAACCAGCAACGGGAGGTCATATATACACGAAGACGTAATGCATTAACAGGCGAACGACTTAGACCCGAAATTTTTGAATACATCGAAGACTTGGCTTATGACTGGTATGATGAGTATCATCCAGATTTGAAAGTAGAAGATTTCAAAAATGCCGTTCGCTCCACCCTCCTTTGTGAAATCAACTTAACAAAAGACGAATTTGAAAACCTAAAAAAGGAAGAAGTCATCCAAAGAGTTTTGAACGCATCTAAAGAATTCTACGACCGTAAAGAGCAATTCTTAGGGACGGAGTTCATGGCGCAATTAGAAAGAATAGCCACTTTGCAGATTATAGACGAGAAGTGGAGGGAACATTTGCGAGAAATGGACGACTTGCGGGAGGGTATTCACCTTAGAAGTTATGGTCAAAAGGACCCGTTGCTTGAGTACAAAGCAGAAGCATATTCCCTTTTTGTAAATTTAATTAAGAATATAAATCGGGACACGGTAAAATTTGTATTTAGATATTTCCCACCAATTATTGAACGTGAGGTTCGGGCAGTTGGACGTGCTCGAAAAGATTTACCTACTTTGCGAAAAGTTGTACCAGAACAAAGCAATCTGCAATTTTCTCATTCAGAAACTCTTCCACGATTCATTGTTTCACCTTTCGCAGCACAGCAAAATGCTGAGTCGGACGAGTTTAAACCAGTCAAAACTTACCGCAAAACGGAGAAAGAAGTTGGCAGAAACGACCCGTGCCCATGTGGTAGCGGAAAGAAATACAAGCATTGCCATGGAAAGAAAATTTCAGTTGGAAATTAAAACAACCGTCTATGAAATCAAAAATTAAAGAAGATTTTAGCGTATATTCAAAAGCCAAGATAAGATTGAATCGCTTGATTGCCGAGGCTGGAATAACATCCCGACGCAAGGCGGATGAATTAATTCAAAGCGGGGCTGTCAAAGTCAACGGTCGTGTGGTTACTAAACTTGGGACCGTCGTTTCTTGGGACGACTTTGTAACTGTTAATGGAAAACCAGTGAAACTATTGCAGAAATGTGATTATGTTTTGCTGAACAAACCAAAGGATACAATTTGTTCTCTTAAAGATGAGAAAGGACGAAAAACTGTTATAGATTTAATCAGTATAAAGAAGAGAATTTATCCCGTTGGAAGGTTAGATAGAAATACAACAGGTGTTCTACTTTTAACAAACGACGGTGAATTAGCACACAGGTTAATGCATCCAAGATACCGAATTTTAAGAATCTATAATGTAGAGTTGAATAAACCACTTTTGCCAGAGCATGCACAATCAATTTCAAAAGGAGTAGAAGTTGATGGGGAAAAGTTTCAGAAATGTGAAATATTAATCGATTACAAAAATCCCCATAAGCTCTCTATCGCACTCGCAGAAGGAAAAAATAGAGAAGTGAGAAATATGTTCGAGCATTTTGGCTATGAAGTTAAAAAATTGCATCGTAAAATGTTTGCCAATCTAACTACAAGAGGCCTACGACGAGGGGAGTGGAGATATTTAACAAAAAGTGAAATTCATATGTTGAAAAAACTTGTTGGATTAATTTAAAATAATTAAACTCCTTGCTACCCTGTTTGTAGGTGTGTCGAAAATTAGATAATACAATCCGTTTGATAATTCTTTAGTAGATATTTTCAATTCATATATCCCTGGTTCCAAAACATTAGAGAAAGGAATTTTAACAATTTCTCCCAAGTAATTGAGAATCTTCAATTCTGTATGTCCTTTCTCGATTGCATAAAATGTTAAATTTATTTCACCTGTAATGGGGCTGGGGACTTCCGAAAAGTAGAATGTGTTGCCTAGGTCGAACAATCTATGACCAGCTTCCCTGCATATGTTTTCAACTATAACCATTCCATTGGTTGTTTGAACATCCACCTTATCGCAATTCCATAAAAATTGCTCAAAAAATAAGGTAGATGCTGTATCATTTCCTAATGTTACAAAAAATATTAGGCTATCGATTTGGTATGAACTTGATTTTCCGATAATTTCGATGAATTCTCTATTATCTTGAAATTTTGAAGGTTTCAAATTAATTGGGAACAACACAGATGGGTTGTAAGAAATAGATACTTTGAAACTATCATAGGAGCAAACGAAATAGTTTGTTTCGTTAACTAGTTTTATTGGTAAAGTGATTTTTTCTCCAATATTTGCAACAATCGTATCAAGCTTTATTGTAGTAGATACAGGATAGGTATCAACCCAAATGCCAGATGTATCGATACAGCCAAATGAATTGACGACCCGAAGAGTATAGTAGCCTTTTTCTTTCACAACGATGGAAGAGCTAGTTTCTCCAGTAGACCATAGATAGTTTAATCCTTCGGTAGCTTGTAGGATTACACTATCGCACGGACAAAGGGGCAGAGACTTGTTGGCTGTAATTTTTGCTAAAGGCTTGGAATGAACTACAATAGTAATAGAGTCGGTAGAAACACAACCGAGACTGTCTGTTACTTCGAGGTAATAAGTCGTTGTTTTTTCTGGAAAAGCAAGTGGGTTTGGTACAAAAGGTGAACTAAGAGCATACTCGGGATACCACCGATAAGAATAAGGTTTAAAGCCTTGAATTGCACTTTGATTAACCACATCACCAAGTATTACTGTGTCCCCGGCGCACATTTCAATATCTTGCCCTGCACACGCCTGAACACTGCAAAGAGATTTAAGGGAAATTTCGTCTAAAGCAAAGTCATTTCCAAAGTATTTTAATTGAATATCTCTAATTCGAATAGTTAACTTATTATTTCTTCCAGAATACCATATAAAAGAACGCTCGTTCCACAAACAAGTTTCTTTTGGGACGTAAACGGTGTCGAAAAATTCTTCATTAAACGATACTTGAATTATAGGTAGATTTTTGTTTGTGTCTACTTTTGCATCAATATTAGTATACATATATTTAAATTCATAATATGTATTTGGTAGAATGGATACTTCTTGCTCCCAGACTATTTGTAAGCCATCGAATATATCATTCCCATTGACTATTAAAAATTTTCCATTAGTCATTACAGGGTCCGAGCAACTATCGAATGTATAATATTCCAGATAGGGATTTCTTGTGATTTTGATATTTTTTGGGAACTTTATGAAGCTTGTGTCGTAGGTTGTATTGAATCCATAGAAATTTAACTCAAAATTTCCATTGACTATTAATTCAGGATTAGGTGGAGTTGGATAACAATCTTTTGCATTATTATTAAAAAATGGGTAAACTAACACTGATAATACAAACAAAACCAAATATTTACTTAACTTTGATTTTTCCATTTTTCAAAAACTTAAAAACTAAATTTAAAAAATTTATACTAAATGGATAGGCAAAAGTTGTGCCAAGGTAATTGCTTATGTGTAGTTCAAAAGATTCGTTGATTAGAATTTTATTAATAATACTGCTAGCTTCTTATTTCTTACTAACTATTTATGTTATGTTTTCGCGACTTCAGTACCCTTATCAATTGGAATGGATGGAAGGCGGAGAAGTGGAACACATTCAACGTTTGCTTGATGGGAAAAAAATCTACTGTGAACCATCGATGGAATTTATACCATACATTTACACTCCTTTTTACTATTACATTGGGGTTGTACTTTCCATTTTAGCCGAGCCTTCACTTATCATGATGCGATTAGTTTCAATTGCAAGCTTCCTTTTGTCTTTATTTTTCATATATAAAATGGTGTTTCTCGTTACAAGCGACAAATTTTGGAGTTTGATTGGTTCTGGAATTTTTCTGCTTTCATACTCAAATACAGGTTTTTGGTATGACATAGCAAGAGTGGATACAACTGGTAATTTGTTTTTAATTATTTCTCTTTACTTCCTTGTTAAAGCTAATAGCAACAAATGGAACTGGGTTGTTTCAAGCATATTTTCCTTTCTTGCTTTCTACACAAAGCAAACTTATTTGCTAGTTACGGTTTTTTTAATAATTTCTTTGATTTTAAAAAACAAAAAACTTGCTTGGCATTATTCTTCTCTTTATTTTGGATTAGTTGCCATTACTACTTTAATTGAGACTGTACAAAGTGGAGGTTGGTACATTTTTTGGAATTTTTATTTTCCATCTTTACACCATTGGATTTGGGAAAGAGCAATTACTTTTTGGACTATTGATATACTTCCATTTTATTCAATAGCTATAGCTTCGATATTTGCATATTTAATCATTTCTTTTAATAACTCGGTGAAAGAGAGAGATTATTACTTCTATGCCCTTTTCATTGGGTGTTTTATAACATCTTATCTTTCAAGGTTACATTATGGTGGTTATTTAAATGTCCTTATCCCTTTCGTTGCTTCGATGTCCGTTCTTTTCCCAATTTCAATGAGTTCGCTTGGGAAAATGCTACATGCACAAAAAGATGTCGGTTTAATTTTTTTAGTCTTTCTCTCTGTGCAAATATTTTTGTTACTGAACAACCCCATCCATTCTGTTCCAACTCTAAAGGATAAAGATGCAGTTGAAAAAATATTTAATTTTGCAAAAAATGCTGGGGGAGATGTTTATCTAATGGGATATAACTTTGTTCAAAAGCAATTCGGCTTAAATTCCTATCCTCACTACGTGCTTTTAAATGACATATTCATTAGCAAAGCCCAATGCAGAATAAAAGTAACTCAAGAATTTGAGTCTATGCTTAGAGCAAAAAAGTTCAAGGGAATACTATTGGACGAGAATCTTAAATTAGACTTATTGGACAAGTATTATCAAAAGACCAACATATCCTTTTATCTTCGAGTATTCAATTCTAAGCAATCTCCTTTACGCAAAGAAGTTTTGTGGATGCCAAAAAATTGAAATATTCGTTACTAAGAGATAATGGTAAAGAAATTTTATAGCTAATTTCCATCCTATTCAAAACTTATTAAAATTTTCTAATAAAATCTCAATAAAGTGTAAATTTTTCTTGCATATTTTGAAAAAAAGTATTAATTTTGCATTGCATTGATCGCGGGCTGGAGCAATGGAAGCTCGTCGGGCTCATAACCCGAAGGTTCTAGGTTCGAATCCTAGGCCCGCTACAAATAAGAAGAGGTTCAAACCTCTTCTTATTTATTTATGAGCAATTTATCAAATATGTACCCTTTGCTGGTTTCGAGTTGAATTAAGTACGTCCCGATTGGAAGTTTAGGAATTTCAATTTTTTGGGAATACCTATCCAAAGGAATTGAAAATACTTTTACCCCAAGAATGTTATAAACATTTAAACAGTAGCTGATTAAATCGTCTTGAAGAAATATACTTTTTAGGAAGCTGTAATCTGTGAATAAATGAATTACATTATTGTTTTGCTGTGCCTTGACATAATTTTGAAAGTCTACTCTTGGATAAACACGAAGTAAGATTTGATAAATGTTCCAACCATATGAACTCTTGCCTCTATCGCTTAATAGAGAAAGTCTAAACAGAATATCCTTCCACAGATAATCTTTGAGAGTTATAATTTGGGTATTTAGATAGGGAAAGTAGCCAGAAAAACCGTATTCACCGAGTTTTTGTTTTCCGTATTGATTTCCACTTGCGATTGTACTCCTTCTCGTGCGTAGTGAAATCCATTCCTTTCCTAAATTTGTAGATATTTCGATTTTAGCAAAATCGTAAAAAGGTTCAATTGACCATTTAGATTGTATTAGTAACTCGAGGTTGTTTCCACCTATTCTTATTTGTTGAAGGGAGATTAAATAGTTGTCTAGTGAGTCTCGATAATTTAGATATGGACTATCACAAAGTATGATAAGATTTGAATCTGATACATATTCATAACCCCAGAAACTATTTGAAAAATTCCAAAAAGTCGAGTCTTTTAAGTCAATAATGTAATAGTCATAAAGATTTACATCTATAGTATCTTGCCTTGCAATACCATTTTGATTTATCGAGACGACAAAAGCAATCTCGGTTCCGTTGTTGAAATTCTCCTTCGGTAATGGAAGAGGCAATGTTTTTGTGATTTTGTCTGCTGGTACAAGGTTCTCTATTTGAAATTCGGAGTAGAATTGATATGAGTTATCTATTGAGAATACTCGGACAGTTGAATTTTCCTTTGTTGGCTTTATCCCTAAGTTTTGAAATGTCAAATTTAAAAAGCCAATTTTTCTTGTTGTGTCGAAGTTATACAAATAATCAACCATTTTAATGTTCTCTTCTGCAGACCAAATAAATTCCAAAAACATATTATAATTTTCTGTGGCAATTTTAATGATTCTATTTGCATCGGGCCAGAATCCATCGAATTGATAACTCAACTCGGGAGAGAAAGCAAATACCTTGCCCTTTGTCGAGTCTGGTGTGTAAAACCAATCATCGGAGGAGCCTCTTGTTGGGTAACCAACAGTTTGGCGGTCTGTGCCAAAATAGTAGCTATTCAATTGCTGGATGTACATACCAAAACTACGATACCAAGAAGAGTCGGGGGTTTCGGTCGATAGCGCACTGTATGGGTAAATTAGCATACCTCCATAAGTGTGCAAATTGAATGCGAGCTGAAAATTTCTACGGAGGCAGAAATTTCTTAAAGCTTGTAACTCTGGCTCGGAGAAAGGTGCAGGACCTCGATAAGTCTCATTCTTTGGATTGGTGGACGAACCATTGTTGTTTGCATTCCAAAATTCATAAGGCCCATAATTTCGATTTAGGTCGACACCCGTATCCGTGGAGTTAATTGGTCTACGGTTTTTTCTCCACAGTCCACCGCCTTTGGGATATCTCATCTGATTATAAAAATACCCATCGGGGTTAAGCACTGGAATAATCCAGATTCTTCGATTATTAAGTAGGTACAAAGCCTCTTCATCTTCATTTTTCGCTTTTTCAAATAAACTTTTTAAAAAGAATAGCAATGATGTTATTGTTGCTGGCTCTCGTGAATGGTGCAAAGCAGTGATGAGCAGTTCTGGTTTAGTGGTGTCTTTGCTTCCAAAGCAATAAGCAATCAATGGTCTATTCTCCCAAGAATATCCTATCGTGTCGCTTAGAACAAAAAAGGGATTATTAGTCGTTAGCTTGTTGATTTGAATGAAAATCTCTTCGTAAGTATAAAACCCACCCATAGAGCCAAGTTCAAATCCTTGAGTTGTAGCGCTCGTGATTTTGTTTCCTCTTTGTAGTATTTGATTTGCAAGATATGCCTCGTAATCCTCTATTAGCACGTTAAAATTTAAATTGGTATTTCGGAGTTCTTCTTTTTCAAAATCGTTTACTATAACAATGAAGCGGTTTTTATCGAAAACAGTAGATTCTAAATCTAAATTCAAATTTTCAAGTCGTTTATAATCGTCTGGTTCTATTAAATGAATTTCGACAAGATGATATTTGGAAATTGCAATGTAGTTTGTAAAAAGTAGAATAAGCAATATTAATCTTTTCATAATAAACTTAACCTAGTCAATAAAAATATCAACAAATTGAAATTTATCAACATTGAACAAGCCTTTGTCACCAATCTTCAAGTGAGGAATCACGAGCAAAGACATAAATGTGATGGTCATTAAAGGTGATTTTAAATTTGTACCATTGGCTTTAACCTTATCTTCTATTTCTTGGTATTTAGCAGAAACATTTTCAAGTGTATCATCTGTCATTAAACCACCAATTGGCAGTGGTAAACTCCACTGACAAGTACCATCAACAAATGCAATTCCCCCTTTGTTTTTAATTATCAGATTTACTGCTCTGGCAATTAGTTCATCGGTTGTGCCAATGACGATTATATTATGCGAGTCGTGGGCAACGCTTGTTGCAAGCGCTCCATTTTTCAAACCAAAATTTTTAACAAAACCAACAGAAGGTTTGAAATCCTTATACCTATTTACTACAGCAACTTTGAGAATATCGTTTTCAATGTCTGCAATCGCCAGTCCATCAAAAATTTTAGCTTCAGTGATATACTCATTTGTTAGAAGTTCTCCATCGATGACTTCAATTACTCTGATTTTGGATTTTCCGTCAGCTGGTACATTAAAATCACTTGGCTCTCTAAAAGAACAGTTGAAGGTGTTAATTTTTGACGGCTTATTTATTTCAATTAAAGTTCTTCCTTCTTTGTAGACAAGTTGACCTTTAATATAGGTTTGAATAACTTCAAAATCTTTTAGGTCTTTTACAACAATGAAGTCTGCGTCGTCTCCAACTCTTAAAAGTCCTACTGGAAGCTTATAATGCAGTACTGGATTGAGTGTTACGGCTCTTAGAATTTTGAATAAATTGTATCCATAATCATTTGCTCTTTTTACAAGTAAATTTATATGGCCATTTAAAAGGTCATAGGGATGTAAATCGTCAGTGCAAAACATTACGTAGTCAGGATGTTTATCAAGTAATGGGATTAATTCGTCGAAGTTCTTTGCAGCAGAACCTTCGCGAATTAAAATTTTCATTCCATTTTGTATTTTTTCTAAAGCTTCGCTCAGGCTTGTGCATTCATGGTCTGTGGTAATTCCAAAACTTATGTATTTTTTTAAATTATCCCCAGAAAGATTAGGGCAATGCCCGTCGATTGGAAATTCAAACTTCTTGGCAATTTTAATTTTTTCGATAATATCGGCTTCTTCGTTGACTACTCCGGGATAATTCATTACTTCGCTTAGATATGAGATAGGAAAGGTTTTGAAAATTATATCTATATCTGTAGAGCTAATTGATGCCCCAGAGGTTTCCATATTTGTGGCAGGCACGCAAGAAGGTGCACCGAAAAAGAATTTAAAAGGTACTTGTTCTGCATCGTCAATCATAAATTTTATGCCCG
Organism: Candidatus Kapaibacterium sp.; assembly: GCA_937927515.1. Lineage (GTDB taxonomy): Bacteria > Bacteroidota > Ignavibacteria > Kapaibacteriales > UBA2268 > Naka2016. The sequence continues at coordinate 46,920 of CALBDO010000012.1, forward strand.
AAATTCCGCATACATTAGCGATTTCATGCGGGTCTGATACAGTTGCAACAGTTCCAAATTTTACCGCATTCTTTGCAAATTCCGACGGTGTAAGCATAGAGCTTTCAATGTGTACGTGAGAATCGATGAATCCTGGAAGTATGTAATTGGAATATTTACTGTTTTTTTCGGGAGTGATTTTTGTAATAACTCCATTTTCAACATAAATAGTGCCAGGATAAATCACTTCTTTGAAAACATCAACAATATTGCCTTTAATGTTAAATTCCATTTTTTATGGCCTATAAACATATTTTTCAGAAAAAGTAGGGGGAGAATACAATCGGTAATCTCCGAATCCGCTGTAATCGACGAAGATAAAAGTTCGCGAGGAATAGTTCCATATCTCATAACTCCGATTATAATTAAAATCGGTCTGCTTTTGTATTGTTGCAGGTGAACCCAGGACAACATAAACCATTCCTCTGTCGGTCATCCAGCCCTCGATGTAAGATTTAAAGTTGCTATCGGCATAATAGATGCGTTCGTAATATTCTTCGAATGCCTCGTTATAATCTGTTGATGGGCTCGGGTCCAACTTTTTCCAAAATTCAAGGAACCTTGCCAACTTTTCTTCTTTTGTTGTTGCTTGATTTATATAATCAATATCGGACTGATATGCTACATATTTCAATTGTTTTATGGATTTTTCGAGATTTGCTAAAACCTTGTTTTCAAGGCTGGGACTGATTTCAAAAGTTCTCTCGGAGACTGCTATGATTTCAGTTTCTTTGAATGTGGAATCTGAAGTAGATGATTTTTTTAAAGCAAAAACTTTTAAAATATAACTTCCTTCTTTTGGTAACATTTCTCTATGAAGCGGAAAATATATTTGGTCAACTTGTTTTATTGGTAAGCGTAACCTTTTACTTCTAGCTATTTCTTTGCCCTTAAAATTTAAAATTGTGTAAACTATGTCAACTGTATCGAACAGGTAATTATTTTGATATGTTTCAAGAAATACAAAACATCGATTCAGATTTCCCAGGTTATCAGACAAAAATGGGGTGATTTTGAATTCACCATTGATTTCTTCTACATCCGATAAAAACATAATGCCCGAGAGTGCGAAATTGTATTTTGAAAAATTTAACGCATTCGTCGAGCGACTTTTTGTATATTTCATTGAAGAATTCTTATCGTATAATGAAATCTCGAGAAGATATTTACCCGATGGTACTTCGAAACTTTCATAAATGTCTTTAAATTTCGCCGAGAAGCCAAGTGTTTCTACCTGTTCGGGCTCGTTCACTATTTTGGTTAGTGTTTTACTTTGTAAAACATTACCCAGAGAGTCTTTTATGGTTATCGTTAAATTTATCTCGGAAGAATATGAGTTGACACTTTTTACAAAAGTTAATGATGAGTAAGGAATTAAAATAAATACATCAATACGGGAAAGGCTATCATAATTATTAGATTTGAAGCAAATAGCATCAAAAAAAAATGTTGATTCCCCCTTACGCGAAATAGTAGAATAAGTGCATATGAGCGTAAATGTCAAGAAATAAACAAAATTCCTCATCTTATTTGAAGTAAATTCCATTAGGTGTAAACGATAAGATTAACATCAATATTGCAAGTATACCAAGTGTAAACCTAAATGAGTTTATAGGAGCAGAGTTGGGTATATAAGGATGGGGGAGTTTTATAAAAATTCTCGTTATAATTGCCCAAAAGAGCCAGCCACCCCATGCTTCAAACCAAAAAGGCATCAAATTTTTTAGGTTTCGAAGGAAAGGTAACAAGTGGTCTTGCATCCAGATGTACAAAGAGGATGGATAATCGACTTGCTCCAAAATGGTTAGCAAAGAGCTGAATAACGAGCCCAGACCAAATAACGTTATTAGCCACCACAAAAGCTTTGCAATTTTATACTGATATTTGCCAAATATTGCGTAGAAAATATGTCCACCGTCAAGCTGGCCAAAGGGTAAAAGATTGAGCAGTGTGACGAAAAGTCCAAACCAACCGACACAAAGGAAAGGGTAATGATAGATTTCGTTCATCGGTGGTACCCAACTACCTGGGTTCGTAAAGCATTTTGAGAAAAGAAAAAAAATCAGGTTATCACCAAAATGAAGACCGGTGTTGGGAATTTCTCCGTTAAATTTTGTAAGATATTCTGGGTGAATTGTGTAGATGTATTCCTTAGGAGGTAGTGTATTAAATCCGATTGCAAGAAGAATTATCGATACAACAAAACCAGCAAGTGGTCCGGCAATTCCAATGTCGAATAATGCTTTTCTATTGGGTATAGGCGAGCGGGTAGCGATTACAGCTCCAAAGGTGCCAAAAGGATTTAATAAGTCTGGAAATGGAACTGGAATAAAATAGGGCAGAGATGCATCTACCCTATGAATTTTTGAAGCGATAAAGTGACCCATTTCGTGGGAGGTAAGAAATAACATTATCAAGAAGGCGTATGTAAGGCCATAATGCCAATTTGTAACATCGATATAATTTTTCATGAGCCATTGTGTTCCAGCTATTGTCGTTGTCAAAAACGTAAGCAAGAAAAGCAATAAATGTAACCAAAGAGGTGATTTTCTCTTTAAAATTTTGGGTTGCCTGTACGGAATAAATTCAAATTCTTTCATGACTTGATATGTAATTTAAAAAATTCTCAATACTTCCGTCGAAATATTGAAATAACATCGAAACACCTAATAAAATTAATGTTAAAACCCAAATTAAGAAAAAAAGAGTGAAAGTTGGTAAATGCTGATTCATTTCTCTTATTTTTTGATATCTGTTAGCTTTGTTGAAAAGATAAGTTATTTGAAGGGTGGAGGTTATTAAAAAGAAAAAGAACGAAAGAATTTTTATGTCAATTGAGTATCTGGTTTCGACTCTAAGAAAAAAAAGAGTGGAGGCGAAGTATATAGAGAAAAGTAAGGTAGCTAAAAAAATTGAAGCGATGACAAGTTCTTCTTGAGTATTTCCAAGATGCAATTTTTTGGCTATTGAAAAATGTAGGGTCCAAACTTTCCAAAGAAGTTTTGAAATATGTTTGAACATAAAATTGCTACTGTGGACTTTCGGGCCTCATTTGAGGAAAAAGAATAACATCTCTAATTGATTTTTGATTTGTTAATAACATTACAAGTCTATCGATTCCGATACCCAAGCCACCAGTAGGTGGCATACCAACCTCGAGAGCATATAAAAAGTCTTCATCGATTATCATTGCTTCTTCGTCGCCTTTGGCTCGTAGTCTTGCTTGTTCTTCGAATCTTTCTCTTTGGTCCCTTGGGTCGTTCAATTCAGAAAAAGCATTTGCAATCTCGAAACCATTAACAAAAAGCTCGAAGCGCTCGACAAGTCCCTTCTCGCTTCTGTGTTTTTTTGCTAAAGGGGACATTTCAATTGGATAATCCGTAACAAATGTCGGTTGAATTAAATTTGGTTGCACAATCTCTGAAAAAATTTCATCTAATATTTTAGCTTTACTCAAATTATTGGGTATTTCCAGTTCATGTTTTTTGGCGATAGAAACTAATTCTGATTCTGTTTTGTCTATTACATTTTCATTTAGGTATTCTTTAAATAAATCAAACATTTTTTTTCTTTCGAAAGGTTTGCGAAAGGAAATTTGCTTGTCATTGTATGTTATTGTTTCACTACCAAATAAATTTACAACGAGCGAATTTAATAGGTCTTCCACCATTTCCATTACCCAAAAGTAGTCTTTATAGGCCACATAGATTTCAAGAGCAGTAAATTCGGGATTATGCATTCTATCCATACCTTCATTACGAAAATTTTTACTTATTTCATAAACTCCTTCAAATCCACCTACAATAAGTCGTTTAAGGTAAAGTTCATCTGCAATTCTTAAATATAAATCGATGTCTAAGGCATTATGGTGGGTTATAAATGGTCTTGCTGTCGCTCCACCATAAATTGGTTGTAAAATTGGAGTCTCAACTTCCAGCCAACCCCGAGCGTCGAAGTAATTTCTTATGTATGATATAATTTTAGCACGGGTGCGAAAAACATATTTTATGTCTGGGTTAACAATTAAATCAACATAGCGTCTTCTATATCTCAGTTCTTTGTCCGAAAATTGGTCGTGAATAATTTTATTCCCACTTTCGTCTACTTCTATTTTTGGTACTGGTATCGGTGTTAGTGATTTGCATAAAATTTCATATTTCTTCGCATGTACAGTAATTTCTCCCATTTTAGTTCTAAACACAAAGCCTTCGACCCCAATAATATCTCCAATATCCAAGTATTTTAGAAGTTCATATGTATCCTCGAGCTCGTTTTTTCTAAAATATATTTGAATTCTCCCGGATTCATCTTGAATATCGCAAAAGGTGGCTTTTCCCATTCTTCTAAATGTCATGATTCTTCCAGCTACGCATACGTTTTGAAATTTCTCGGGCTGTTCGTCCTGAAAATTATCCAATATTTCTTTTGCAGAATGTGTTTTGTTGAAATTGTAGGGAAATGGATTTATGCCAATTTTTTCAAGATGCTGTAATTCCTCTTTTCGTCTTATCTTCTGGTCATTTAATTCGCTTGTATCCATGAAACACCTAAAGTAAAACTTAAAATACTAATTTTAAACACTCTCTATCAGCATTATGAAATCGAAACGAAAACACGTTTACAGTCGCAATGTAAGGAGAAAGTTCCCTAAATTAATTCCAAAATAAAAAATTTACAGTGTTATTCACTTTCCTCTTGCTGTCTTTTCTTGTATTCCTCAATAAGTTTCTGTTGAATTTGTGGAGGCACCACTTGGTATTCCGCAAAAGATTGTGTATGGCTGGCTCTAGCTTGTGTCATCGAGCGTAAAGCAGTGGAATATTTATCCAACTCGGCTAAAGGCATCTTTGCCTTAATTTTCTGATATTTGCCTTCGCTTTCAATCCCGATAATCACACCACGGCGGCTGGGCAAATCGCTCATTACATCGCCAACAAACTCCTCGGGCACTTTTATTTCGACATTATAGATTGGTTCGAGGATTTTCGGGTCTGCTTTAACAAAATTCTCTTTGAAAACCATCATACCAGCTGTCTTGAATGCTGCTTCATTCGAGTCCACTGGATGCATTTTACCATCGTAAATTACAACCCTAATGTCCCGCACATATGAGCCAGTTAATGGGCCCTCTTGCATCTTTTCCATGACTCCCTTAAGAATCGCTGGCATAAATCTTTGGTCTATCACACCTCCGACAATGCAATTCACAAACTCTAGTTTGCCACCCCATTCAAGGTCGTATAAATCCCTGCCACGGACTGTAAATTCGGATGGGATTGGATTTCCTTCTACGTATGGTTCTATCATCATATGAACTTCTGCAAATTGACCAGCACCGCCAGTTTGCTTTTTGTGTCTATACATTCCCCGAACTTGTTTCTGAATGGTTTCTCTGTATGGCACTCTTGGCTCCTTGAATTCAACTTCTACTTTATAACGATGTTCCAATCTCCATTTTGCAACTGCAAGATGGAGCTCTCCTTGGGCATAAAGTATTATCTGTTTCAATTCTGGAGAATGTTCTACAATTAACGTAGGGTCTTCTAAGTGTAAATTATTTAAAGAGGTACCGACTTTTTCTTCCTCCCCTTTATTCTTGGGAGCAACAGCAATCCTAATTCTTGGATTGGGATATTCGATAGGGGCGTAGTCTATGTTGAAGCCTTTTTCGTGTAGGGTGTGGTTGATTTGAGTAAATTTTAACTTAACTGTTGCTCCAATGTCGCCAGCTATAATTTGACTTACATCGATTCTTTTTTTGCCATTTATTACAAAAATTTGGTTAAGTCTCTCTATTTGTGATTTTGTCTCGTTTAAAAGGTCGATACCAGGAACAATTTTGCCAGTTTGAACCTTGAAAAAGGTCATATCTCCCAGATGTGCTTCACTTGTTAGTTTAAAAACAAAAAGCGAGGCTGGAAGATTTGCATCAACTTTTTGAATGTTTTCAGCCTTGGTTACCCGGCCGGAGACTTCATCTGGTGCAGGACAAAATCTAATGGCAAAATCGACAAAAAAGTCGGTGCCTATATTATTTTTGGAATTAACACAAATTACTGGAAATATATCTCTTTCGATAAATGTCTTTTTTAAGGCGGGGAAGAGTATACTTTCATCTAAAGTTCCCGTTTCGATATATTTATCCATAAGTTCCATGTCTGTTTCGGCTATCATTTCGAGTAACTCATTTCGCAATGGTTCAATTTTGGATTTATCACTATCTGGGATTTCTTTTTGAGTGGCTTTTCCAGAGTCGTCGTTGTATTCATAAATCTTCATGTCTAATAGATTATAAAAGGATTTAAAAGAAGGTCCCGTTGAAATAGGTAAGTGAAGTGCAATCACCTTTCTACCAAACAATTCCCTTAGTTGGTTGAACGTGCTTTCAAAATTAGCTTGGTCGAGGTCGAGCTTATTAATAACGAATATTGTTGGCAATTTATATTTTTCTGCATACTCCCAAGCATTTTCTGTACCAACTTCAACACCATTTTGAGCATTGATAAAAATAAAGGCAGTTTCGACAACATTCAGCCCCGCAATCATTTCACCTATGAAATCATCAGTTCCAGGAGTGTCGATAAAATTAATTTTGTATCCATTGTGTTCAATGAATAGTAATGAGGATAGAACTGAGCACTTGCGTTCTTGCTCAATTTCATTAAAATCCGATTGTGTGGAATTTTCTTCGATAGTACCTCGGCGATTGATAGCTTTACCATAATAAAGAATGCAGTCTGCAAAAGTTGTTTTTCCTGTGTTAAAATGCCCAGCGAGCGCAATATTCCTTATTTGTTTTGTTTCGTACACATTCATATCTTCACCAAATTTTTGGAAATTTAATGAGTAAAAAACTTCAATTTATTGAATTTTATCGAGAAAATTAGCAACACGATTTACAAAAGTTTGAGATATGTTTGCACCCAAAGGACGGAATCTTCCTATAATTCTTAAATAATTTTTACAATTATGATGTCCATACTCAGATTGACATTTAGGCTAAAACCAAACATTTAAACTTACTTTGCAGCTATTTGTTCTTATTGCACAACTAAGAGGTATATTGGCAATTAGAAATCACACATTCAAAAAATGGGTTTAATCAAAAGATAGGAGTGTTAAATGTTAATTCAAAAATTATAAACGCATAATGAAGATAGAAAATATTGTGGAGATGGCGGGAGTCGAACCCGCGTCCGGGGTGTTTCAACCGCAGTGCCTACATACTTAGTCGTTCTTTGTGTTTTCGCCCATACGCGAACCGAACGACAGGTTTCGTAAGGGCTATCGGTTGAGCTTGTCGCAAATGGACCAACCGAAAAATCCATTTGCCAGCCTATCTAATTGCGACACCTTTCTGGAAATCGATAGGCAAATTTCCAGAAAGATGGGCTACCGTAAATTAGGCAGCCAAAGCGTAATTGCTTTCGGCATTTTTGGTTTGCCGTTTGAATTTACGTGCTGCCACGGCAAAGCACGGTATGCCACTGCCAGCCTCCTTCACCCCGTCGAAGCCATTTCATCCCCTCAAAGAACGTATCTTTTTTAAACGAAATAGTTTTATGTTTATTTTTTATTTTTGTCTTTCAACCTATTCTAAAATATGGAAAAACATAAGCTTAAAAGCGGACTTTTCGTATTTATTGTTTCTCTATTTTCCTTAGTATTTGTTCTAAGGCTTGCGTATTTACAAATTTTAAAGGGAAGTGTTTACAAAATCAAATCGGAGACCCAGGCGATAAAAGCTCAAATAGTTTATCCATTTCGCGGTAATATATATGATAGGGATGACAATCTATTAGTTTATAATGTTCCTTCTTATTCATTACAAGTATCCTTCGAAAATTTCCGAATGGATAGAGCTTGGTTGTTAGGTAAAATTTTGAATACTGATAGCCTTGGTGTTTACAATTTAATCCTCCAAAACATTTTAAATTATCATTATGGAGAAGTCAAAATTCTAAGGGATTTGGATATTGAAACAGTCCAGAAGATTTATGAGCATTCCCATTTACTACCGGGGGTCGATGTAGTGGTTGAGTCTAAAAGGATGTATAACTTGGACTCGAAAATGTCGCATATAATTGGATATATTCAAGAAATCTCCCCCGAAGAAATTAAAAGCGAATCCTATTACAATCTTGGAGATTATATTGGTAAATCAGGAGTGGAAAAGTATTATGAGATGGAGCTTCGCGGTCAGAAGGGTAAAAGATTTGTGGGAATTTTTGGTAGCGGTGACAAAACGGAGAAGTTCAACGAAGGTCGGTCGGATGTCCCAGTAAAGAACGGAGACGACCTAATTCTTTCCATCGACTTGAAACTTCAATCAAAAGCTGAAAAACTGCTCGAAGGTAAGCGCGGTGCCATTGTTGCAATCGACCCGAACAATGGTGAAGTGCTTGCATTGGTTAGCAAACCCGATTACGACATATCAACTTTGAGTGGAAAAAATTTTTCGAAAAACTATACTTTGTTGTTGATGGACAAAGACAAACCACTTTTGAATAGAGCTATCCAGTCGCGTTATCCACCTGGTTCCACTTGGAAGCCACTTATGGCAATAGCTGGGTTGGAAGAAGGAATTATCAATGAAAACACAACTTTTTTCTGTGGTGGTCAACTTATTTTTGGCGATAGACCTTTTGGGTGTCACGGTGCTCACGGAAACGTAAATGTAACAAAGGCTATACAAGCATCTTGCAATGTCTTTTTCTATCATCTTGCTTTAAAGCTGAATTTAGAGCGATTATCTAAATGGGGATTGGATTTTGGTTTTGGTCAAAAAACCGGCATTGATTTGCCTTTTGAAAATGCTGGTGTATTTCCAACTTTAACCTATTTGAAAAAGAAATTTGGTACCTTGGATAAAGCTCCAAAAGGTTTGTTGCTTAATTATGGTATTGGTCAAGGGGAAATAGCTGTTACTCCCATACAAATGGCCGTGTATGTTGCAACGATTGCAAATGGTGGCACAATTTACACCCCGCATGTTGTAAAAGCGATTAAAAATAGCCTACTAAATCAAACAACACTACTTAAAGTTGAAAAAAGGAAGTTGGGTTTAAATCCAAAAACCATTGAAATATTGAAAAAATCGATGTTTGATGTTGTTAATACTCCTGGTGGTACAGCTTATGGCATAAAAATACCAAATCTCGACGTTTGTGGCAAAACTGGCACTGCTCAGGCGTCTCAACCTGGACAAAGAGACCATTCGTGGTTTATTTGTTTTGCTCCAAAAGATAATCCAAAAATTGCTATTTCAGTGATTGTTGAAAATGCTGGTTTTGGTGCAGCCGTTGCAGCTCCTATTGCCAGGGAGTTACTCCTTGAGTTCTTTAATATAAAGGAACAAATAACAAGAGTTGATACTTTAAAAGTATTGCCCGACTAATTTTTTCGATTTTGTAACTTTTACTATCATAACGTGTTATTTTTTTTACATTTCTTATTTTTTAAAAACTTGGGGGTCTTATGAAAAAATTTTACATAATCTTAGTGGTTCTTTCTGTTATTGGTTTGCTTTTTTCTTGTGTTGAACCAACTAAACAAACCATTACCGAGGAGAATAGCCTAGTTGGAACTTTAGTTGATGAACAAGACATTCCCATCCCTAATGCAGAAGTTTACATCGTTCAAACAAATCTAGGGAAAACCAGTGTTCTGCTATCCGAACGGATAATAGCTATCGATACCACAGATGAAGACGGAAAATTTGAGTTTAAAAACATATCTGTTCCTTTTAATTCATTGAAGCTGAGAGTAATTCATCAAGACTTCGAGTTGTTTGAAAACAATTTGCCCACAATTCTCGAGTCGCAAATTTATCAAAGTAAAGTTCGCATACGTTTGAAACATAATGATGACTGCTGTGGAAGAATTATTATACACACTTTAAGTTCGGATTCGATTGCTTTAAGTGGTGTAGAAGTTAAACTAAATAGAGGCAAAGAATGCGTAAGGAAAACAAAATCCGGAGATGCTGGTACTGTTGTTTTTGAAAATGTTTGTTCTGGATACTATTGGCTTAGGATAGCTAAAGAAGGATATAAGGTTATAGAAAAGGAATTTTCGATTCAAAAATGTGACACCCTCGAATTTCATTTCGTTCTAAATAATAAAGAGCAAGATACTTGTTGCAATGGTATATTGGGTGTAGAGGTAGTCAATGGGAACAATGAAAAACTTAATGGAGCGATTGTGAAATTGCGTAAAAACGGTTCATTGTTGACAACATTAACTACTAAAGATAATCAGCCTGTTTATTTCCGTGAGCTCTGCCCCGGGACATATAGTGTATTGATTATAAAAGAAGGATTTAAAGCTGTCGAGCGTAGCGTTACACTGGAATGCAAAGACTCCATATGCCTATCGGTCCAAATGGAGGAAGACACATGTTGCAACAGCGTTTTACGAGTTTATGTAAAGAATACAGAAGGAAGTCCATTGCAAAACGCGAGAATAATTATTTGGAAGCAAGGTACGAAGTTGGGTTATTTATCGACAAATGATAGTGGCTTTGTTGTGTTTCGTAATCTATGCAAGGGTGTTTATGCATTCGATATTCAAAAGGATGGATACAAATCCATAGAGTTTACAATTGAAATAGGTTGTAACGAGGAAAAGGAAATTGCAAAAGTTCTTCAATTGGCTAAGCCGGATAGCTGTTGCAATGGCTCAATCAAAATCATTGCTAAAAATAGTGAAGAACAACCTTTAGTTCAGGCAAATGTGAGCATTTTAAAAGATGGGAAGAAGCTTGGGAATTATTTAACTAATAATGATGGATTCGTTGTTTTTCAAAAGCTGTGCCAAGGAAAGTATGTTTTCGTTATTAGTAAAGAAGGCTACAAGACCATAGAATTCTATGTTGAACTAGGTTGTGATGAAGAAAAGGTAGTAACTAAGTTTTTGAACAGAGATAAGAACGATACTTGTTGCAATGGTGTTGCAATCATACGCGTTAAAAACCATTCAGACAGTTCTGTTATAAATGGTGCAACCGTAAAAATGTGGAAGAATGGACAAATTATAAACAAAGCCACAACCTCCAACGGATTTGTCATTTTCAAAAACATCTGTCCTGGAGAATATTGCTTCTCGATTGATAAAGACGCTTTCCGTGTCACCGAGTTTACGCTTACATTTGAATGCAATGATACAATTGATATTACTAAATTTCTTCAATCTGAATTGAAAGATACCTGCTGTAAAGGTAAGATAATATTGTACATTAAAGACTCGACCAATAATGAGCCAATTAGAACTGCGGAAGTTAAACTTTGGAAAGGCAATCAAAAGGTTGCTTCTCAGACCACAAATGAAAATGGTAGAGTAGTTTTTGAAAATTTATGTGAAGGTGAATATCAAGTTTCTGTCTTCAAAACTAACTATCGTGGCTTTGAATTTAATTTCAACTTAGGATGCAACGAAACAAAAGAAATTGTGAAATATTTAATTGCAAAAAATGATACTTGTTGCTCTGCCAGATTGAAGTTGCGCATTTTGGATGCATCATCTAATTCGCCTCTATCTGGTGCTAGAGTTCAAATTAGAAATAACGGAGAAACCCTTGCCGATAAATACTCTAATTCAGAGGGTTGGGCCGTTTTCGAAAACCTATGTGCACCAAAGACTTATTCACTAAGAATATCCGCAGATGGTTATCAGGTTCGCGAATTTACGATTACTTTTCAAGAGTGCAATACGGTTCAAGAAACTGTTCGACTCGAGAAATAATATTGGTCTGTCTGTGTTTGTGTGGTTGCTTTCGAGTGTTTTCCGTTGTCATAAAATTATTTTGTTCTTTATTTCTCCTTTTGCTTAATTTTGAGTTTAATTTTTTTTGAACATCATTAAAGACAAATGAAAAGTCTATTTAGCAAGGTCTTTCTGGTTGCCTTAGTGATTACTTGCTGCCAAGTCAATGATGTTGACAACACCGCAAAGTTAATCACTTTACAAGAACTTTTGAACTTGTTGCCTGGTTATGAATGGTTTTCATATGAATATTACAAATATCAGCCAGATGAAGCTGCTCTTCGTGCTATAGACTCATTATGGAATCTCAAGAGATATAGGTTTTTAGTGTTCTCAAACCCGAGTTGTAATTGTGAGGGTACGCAGGCAATTTTTCCTATAGTCCTCAAATGTCTTAAATCTGGCAATATTCCCGACGGTTCAATAATTATTTATTCGATGCTAAATGAAACATATCAACATCCATTTATGAAAAAGTTTAAAATCAAAAAGCTTCCAGCTTGTTTTATAGAAATTGATACAATCCAGTACTACTCTGTTGTAGATACTTTTGAACTTTATCGTTATAAGTTTCCTGGTAAATATAAAATAGAACATATTATATCGCTTGGTCTGACAAGATAGGCTTTTATTTTCTTATGTATTATTAAGAACCGATTGAGCAGCAGAAATAACCTCTTCTGCGGAAATTTCTCTCATACATTTATGATGTTCTAAAGGACATTTGTTATAACCATGCATAGAGCAAGGACGGCATTCAAGTGTGTTCAATTGCACAACTTTGCTTTTGGGTGCTCTTGGATAAAATCCAAATTCAGGTATCGTTGGACCGTAGATTGTGATTGTTGGACATCCCACCAAAGTGGCAAGGTGTGTAGGACTGCTGTCGTTGGTAATCAAAAGGTCGGAGCTTTTGATGATGTACAAGCTTTCGGCAAGGGTCAATTGTCCAGCAAAATTATGGGAATTACTTTCTTGAGCTATATGTTTGCAAATTTCAAAGTCGCTTTTTCCTCCAATCAAAGCTACCTGGTAATTTCTTGTGGAAAGATATTTTGCAACTTTGGTAAATCCATCGATTGTCCATTGTTTTGTTTTCCAAATAGACCCTGGTGCAATAGCGACAGTCTTCTGTGAATTAAAATTTAGTTTGGTTTTTGAAATGATTGCTTGGACAAAGTTGTATGGGAAAATTATTTCAACTTCAGGAATTTGTTCATTGTTTTTAAATTCTTCGAAAGGTTTTAATAGTTCAAGATTTCGTTCGATTTCGTGGTGGTCGAACAAATATTCGACTCTTTTGGAGTATAGAAAACTTAAAGATGAATTTTTGAAAGATACAGAAATTAAAGGCTTAGAAAAAAAGGAAATTAATGTCGACCTCAAAGAACGATGAGGAACAAATAAAATGTCGAAACTATTTTTTTTCATTTCTAGTGTGATTTTTCTAAAACCTGCATATCCACTGTCTTCTTTTCTTTTATCGTAAAAGAGAACAAAGTCGATAGCTTTAATAAATGGCAGTAAATCTACGACATTCGGTGTTGTTACAAAAGTAATTTTGCATTGGGGATGAATGTTTTTAATTTTCTGGGCTAAGAAAAAAGAAAGGATAATATCGCCTAAATATGCGGTATTAAATATTGCTATTTTATTGTAATTTGTAATTTTCAAATATTTATCCAAATGTTATTTTTAAAATACAATTTAGTAAATGGCTTACGAAAAATTAACTAAATTCAAAAAACAACTAAGTCTACCCAAGGGAAGTGAAAGCCCATTCAATAATTTAATTCGTAACATTTTCGTAGCTTTTATTTCAATCTTAATTTGCACCTTCTTCCTTCTGTTTAAATTTTATTCAAAAGACGACATTGCTTCATTTTCTTACGAACCCGGGGGAATTTGGTCGCATAAAACTCTTATAGCAGAGTATTCCTACCCAATTTTCAAAGACAAAGATACATATCTAAAAGAATTGGAAAGAGCACGCGAAAATGTTTTACCAGTGTTTATTGAAAATCCCAATGTAAAAACATTTGTTTTAAACAATTTCGACTCGTTGTTTCAAAGACTATTACTTCAAAATTTTACACCACAAGTATTTGAAGAGGTCTTGCCGACTTTTACTTCAAAAAATACATTTTATCAATTAACACCGGAAAAAAATTCCAGCGTTCAGAAAGCGAAAGCGATTACATCTAAGTTTTTGTCGAACGCTTACTTGAGTGGTGTTGTAGATATTCCCGTAAAAAACATTAAGTCGCAGGAGATTGTTATTGTTGATAACTACAGCAACAAAGAAAAAATTTTACCAAAAAGATATATTACTGATAAGCTAAAATTAATAAATGATTTGAAGATACTACTACAAAGTAGTTTCAAAGAAGATTTAGTTGAGTTATTTGTTGAATTGGTCAATAAAGTGCAAGTTCCTTCTTTAATTTATTCCGAGGAATTGACCAATAAAAGAATACAAATTGCTGAGAAATCTGTGCCGAGAACCATTGGTTATGTCAAAGCTGGGGAAGTCATAATTCAAAAGGGTAAAACTCTAACCCAGGATGATATACTGAAGTTAAAATCGTATGAAAAGGTGAAATTGCTTGAAAAGAGCCAATCGATTACTTTTTCGACGTTTATTGGTTCTTTTTTAAATGTCTTGTCAATCTATGGAATAATTTTTATTTACCTTTTAATTCTAAGAAAGAAAATTTTTAATGACCTCTTTCAATTTGGGTTAATTAATATTTGCTTTGTTTTATTAGGGATGTTTTCTTGGTTAAGTGTTGTTATACAAACAGAGTTGCCAATCAGGTACTTAATTGTCTTGCCTTCAATTTCAATCCTTTTAGCAATTGTATTCGATTCGAGAACCGCTTTTTATTCAACAATAACATTCTCATTATTGATTGCCTCTATAAGAGGAAATGATTTCGAGACAGCTTTATCTCTAATGCTTGCTGGTGTAGTTGGTGCCTACTCTGTACGCGATATTCAGAGTAGGACACAAATGTTTCGTTCAATGGTTTTTGTCGCTCTTGGATTTATTTTGCCAATCTTTGCTTTCCATTTTCAAAAAGCTGCAACAACCTCGAACATTTTTGAACATCTAAGTTTTGCATTGTTGAATTCTATTCTTTCCCCAGTTATTACTTATGGTCTATTGTTTTTTATTGAAAATGTTTCAAATATTACAACAGATTTAAAATTGAAGGAATATGATGACATTAATCATCCCTTGCTTCAAAAGTTAAGCGAAGTTGCTCCAGGAACTTATCAGCACACACTTTCCCTGGCTCTACTAGCAGAATCTTGTGCTGAAGCAATCGGAGCAAACAGGTTGCTTACGCGCGTTGGTGTATATTTTCATGATATTGGAAAAATTTTTAGGCCAGAGTATTTCGTGGAAAATCAAATCGAGGTAGAAAATAAACATGAATTTATATCACCCGAGAAGAGTGCTGAAATTATCAAAGACCATGTAATAAAAGGGATAGAACTTGCAAAGCAATATAGACTTCCCGAGAGAATTATTGATTTTATCCCTATGCATCACGGTACAAGTTTGATTAAGCATTTTTATGCAAAGGCATTGGAAAAGGAGGGGAATGTTGATGAAAGCCTTTATCGTTATCCAGGCCCAAAGCCGAATTCGAAAGAAACTGTTATTGTTATGATTTGTGATTCTGCTGAAGCAATGTCCCGACTTCCCGCAAAATCCAAAGAGGATTTATCCCAAACCCTCGAGAAAATGATACTTAACAAGCTCCTCGATGGCCAATTCGACGAATCGGATATCTCTATGAAAGATTTAAAAGTAATCCAGGAAGTTTGTGTTCGCCAATTATATGGTATTTTACATCCAAGAGTAGAGTACAAAGAAATCCCACAAAATGATGCTCCCACAACCAATGTCGGTAAACAATGAGTATTTGGAAGGTATTTTAAGTGAATTTGTCTTTTACCTTTCTGTTGAAAAGGGGTTAAGCAAGAACACTGTCGAGTCTTATCAATCTGACATCGAAAAGTTCTTATATTTCTGTTTAGAAAATAAGATTGATGATATAAGAAAAGTTGATAAGACTTTGCTTAAGAATTACTTGGAATTTCTCAATAAGAATGAGTTTTCTGTAAGTTCTTTGTCACGCTATATCTCTTCTCTAAGAAGTTTTTTTAATTACTTGTATAATAATGGGCTTATTCTCAATAATCCAATTGAAAAGATTGACTCTCCAAAAATAAGTAGAAATTTGCCCGAAGTGTTAACTATCGAGGAAGTATTTAGCATTTTAGATAACATTCCAACAGAAGATGCGCTTGGAATTCGGGACAAAGCTTTGTTGGAAGTGCTTTATGCTTGTGGGTTAAGAGTATCAGAATTAATAAACCTTAAGAATAGAGACATTTTCTATGGAGAAGGTTTTCTAAAGGTATGGGGTAAGGGTTCGAAAGAAAGAATTGTTCCAATAGGCAATATTGCATTGGACTGGGTTAAAATGTACTTAAAAAGAAGTCGTCCACAACTTTTAAAAAACGATGTAGACACCAAAGATATTCTTTTTCTAAATTCACGAGGACAAAAGCTTTCCCGAATGGGCGTATGGAAAATTATTCGTCTGCATTCTGCTCGGGTGGGGCTCGGCGATAGAGTGTATCCACACATCTTTCGCCATTCCTTTGCAACTCATTTGCTACAAGGAGGAGCTGATATACGAAGTGTCCAAGAGATGCTCGGTCATTCCGACATATCAACAACGCAAATTTATACTCATCTTACCAAGGATTATTTAATTGAAATTCATAAAACATTTCATCCAAGGGCATAGGTGATTTATGGCATTCATTGTTTGTAACGAAAGTTTCAAAAACAAATTTGGAAGCATAAATTTCCCTTCTTTACTCGATAGGGTAGTTGACTCGGAAAATTTGAGAAATTATTACTTTATCTGCGCAACAAATCAACTAGTAAATAATTTTAAATTAAGTTTAGCTTCAAAATACTACAACCGAACTGGTAAACCGATAGTTAACACAACTGTATCAAATCTCGAGAGTCTTATTAGAAGATTTTTTAACTTTCTAAAATCAAACAGCACAAGTCGAATATTATCGGATGCATATAGATTTTTGATATTTAAGGAAGCTTTCGATAAGTCTCAGCTAAATTTTTTTAAACAAAACGATGAAAAAGTTTCTCTTTTCGTAATCAAATGGTTATCGCAAATAATTTTCGGCTTGAAAGAGGATGGAATTACTTACAAAAATTTCGATGAGGAATTATCGACGGATACAAATACTATTGTTAATCTTGCCAAATATTTAGATACAAAAATATTATTCGAAAGCTATCAAAAACTTCTTGATGAGAATAATTTCTATGATATCATCGATGCTACATATTTTGCTACAAGTTGGTTGAGGGATAATTTATCTAAGCAAAAAAATTCAAATTCAAATTCGACTTTACCTTTTATTGAGCGTGATGTTAATTTAATTTTTATTGGTTTTTTTGATTTCAAGCTTCCAGAAATTGATTTCATTGGAGCCTTAGGTCGATATGAAAATCCTCTTGCTATTTTCTTGGACTTTGATGAAACAAATGGTCCGT
Source organism: Candidatus Kapaibacterium sp. (assembly GCA_937927515.1). Taxonomy (GTDB): domain Bacteria; phylum Bacteroidota; class Ignavibacteria; order Kapaibacteriales; family UBA2268; genus Naka2016. Next base: position 64,333 of record CALBDO010000012.1, read on the forward strand.
TGTTTGGCAATTTTAATGACTTGATACTAAATTTTAAAAAACAAGGGCTTCTGGCTATTAGCGTGCCCGAGAGCTCGGAGGAAACAAACACAAACTTTTTAAAGAAATACCTTTTCAATAACTTATTCGGCAGAATCAAGGATGGATTAGCCGAAAGAATTCGTGTCTGTGCCGTTCAAAATAGGTATGTAGAAGCAAAGCAGATTGCTAAATTGTGCAAATACCTAATACAAATCAAAGGCTACAGACCTTCTGAAATCTGCATTACAACGAAGAACCCACAAGCTTATGCCTCTTTGTTCAGAGAAGTGTTCCAAGAAGTTGGCGTACCTTTAAATGTCACAGAAAGATTTCGGTTAAGTTCATCTCCGCTTGTACTTTCGATACTTGCTGCTTTGAATGTTGTAGCAAAGGGTTTCCGTTTTAGCGATTTGAGAAAGGTTTTACTAAGTTTTTACTTCAAGTTTGGAAAGAAGAACGAGTTTGGTGAATTTATTGAAATAGATATAGAAAACTTTTTGGATGTGGCTACCAAAATGAAAGTTTTAGGTGGAGAAGATTTTGGCGGCAAAACCTATTGGCTTCGTCGTTTTGATAATAGATTGAAGGCAATAAACAATAGAATATCTTTATTGAATTCGGCTGATTATTCAGACCAGATGGAACTTTCTAACCTTGAAAAGGAGAGAATACAAGTCGAAAAGGCAAAAGAGGACTTTTTCGTGTTGCTAAATTATTTTGATTTTGAGCAGAAAAATTTGACTGTTAATCAATTTTATGATATAATTTTTAACAAAATAATTATAAATTTTGGTGTTCTCAATGCTTTAAACAAGGTTGTAAATAATCTTTGCGATTCAATTGTGGACTTAGAGCTTTACGACAAAATCAACCGAATTGAAGAAGTTGAAAAGGATTCAAGAGCACTTTCTAAGTTTTTAGAGCTTCTCGAAGAATTTACTCTTCTAACAAATGCAAGATATGGCGAACAAAAATTTAGTCTAACTCTACTCATCGAGCTTTTAAAAGTTTTGATTTTCGAGGAGAGATTTCAAATTTCCAAGAAGCCGGGCTACGGTGTGACAATTACCACTATTGAGCAAACAAGAGGAATACCTTACAAAGTAATGATACTCTGCGGTGCAATCGATGGCGAAATTCCGAGAAAATATTCACCAGAAAAGTTCTTAGGAAAGACCCTTGGAAAAAGCGAAAAGAGGCATTTTGAAAACGAAAGGCTCGAATTCTTTCACTTTTTGACAAACAATCAGGAACTGTTCAATCAAAATCAGAGGTGGACGTATATTTTTTATCCAAAACGCGACTCAAAGAAAGAGTTCGTGCCAAGTCCTTTTATTTTTAATTTATACGATTTAATCGGTCCAAATAAAGCCCACATACATTTTGATTTAACTAATCCGGAATTTAACTCTTCGCTCGAGGGGATGGATTGGGTAAATATCATTGCGTCAAAAGTTGAAATGAATTTAAAGCTCGACAGCGTTACTTTAGAAACCGAGGACCAGAGTTTTTACAATGATTTAAGGCAAATCTATTTTCATAGTCTTGAGGCAAATTTTTTGAATGACAAAAAATTGACTGCCGAGGCGATTGATTCATTTGAAAAGATTTTTGACCACCCAATTTCAACCTCTTTCCTTGAAGAATACAAAAGTTGTCCTTATAAATTTTTTGTAACAAGGATATTGAATCTTCAAAAGTCGGTTATTGAATTAGAGCTTTTACTTTCGGATAGAGAAAAAGGTGAAATTTTGCACCTAATTGTTGCTAATTTTTATAGGCTTTTGGCTGCAGAATCAGTTAAAAACAGCAACTTTGCTAAACAAATCGTTATCGGGGACAAAGTTTTTCATTCAATCAAGTTAGATAAAAGTAAAAAGACTGAGTATTTTGAATTGATTGAGAAAATTACTGAGTTGATTTTAGATAAATTTAATACCGACATAAGTTTGTTTCAAGTCGATATCGATGAATTCATCTCAAAAGACCCTAGTAGAATTGGTTTAGTTCAATTATGGTTAAATTATGAATTAAGAAATTCAGAACTTGGTTTACTGCCTACAATTTTTGAATTGAGTTTTGGGTTGGGTTCAAAAGACCACTTCAAGCCTATAGAAATTGAACTCTCAAATGATGAATGCATAAAGCTTAAAGGTAAGATAGACAGGATAGATATTTTACCTGCTGAGTCGGGTATTGAGTATGTTATCATCGACTATAAACTTAGTAAAAGTAGTGTAGCCACACTTGCAAAAATCTTAGACGGTTATTCTTTTCAATTGCCTCTTTATGCAATTGCATTTCAAAAGTTGCTAAAAAATAACCAGGTCCATTCAGATTCTCTATTGAATTTGTTATACATTATTTTTCGATTTTATTTAAGCAAAAATGAATATCTTCCATCGAAAAATCAAAAGAGTTACAACATAATTCCTCTATATGTTGATAAAAATTCAGCACTTACAAGCGAACACAAATTTAGGTTAAGTGTTAAAGGAATTGACTTGCAGGATGTCTTCGACGCAGTAAAGCGTGCAATCTCGAGAACTGTTGAGGACATAAAAGTATTAAAATCTTTTAGTGTTGAGCCATCTAAAAGTCAGAATATTTGCAATAGTTGTCAATTTTTTGGAATTTGCAAAATATGATTTACTTTTGTTCCAATAACTTTTCAATGTCTTTTTCAATACTTTCTGGTGTGGTTTGAGGAGCGAATCTTTCGATTACATTTCCGTTCCTATCAATGAGGAATTTAGTGAAATTCCATTTGATGTCTTTGCTTCCCATCAAGCCAGGTTTGGCGTCTTTTAAAAATTTATAGAGTGGGTGAGCATTAGGTCCATTTACTTCTATTTTATCAAATAAATGGAAAGTTACATTGTAATTTGTCGAGCAAAAATTTTTTATTTCTTCATTACTTCCAGGTTCTTGGTTTCCAAATTGGTTGCAAGGGAAAGCAAGTATTTCGAATCCTCGATTTTTATACTTTCTATAAAGTTTTTCCAACCCCTCATATTGTGGTGTAAAGCCACATTTACTAGCTACGTTGACTATTAAAAGGACTTTACCTTTGAATTCAGAAAGGTTTACGGGTTTTTTATCAATATCTATTAGTTTCAAGTTCAATGAATAAATTGATTGATTCATATTTTCACCTTTTACATTGTTGTTGAATAGTATAATTAGGGAAAAAATCATGAAAAATATAATGGTCCTCATAATTAGCCTCAATTAAAAAAAATCTTAACGCCTATTATAGGAAAATATTGTAACCATTTTCTTACTTGGCTTTATCAATGACTACTTAAAGTTTTTCAATGCAAATTTTGATACTTGTTAAGAGAACAAGGTAATAATTTTTAAACACGCAATTAAAATAAAGGCATTTAAATAAGAAAGAAATCTACTTTTCAAGTATTTATTCAAAATTCCTTTAGGTTTATCTCATTTCTAAAAGAAACTTTTATAATTTAAGATTGTAAAGATATTTAAAGCCCCACAATGGGAAAGTTGTTAAAGAGATTATTATACTGAAAATATTTTACTTATCTGCTTCACCCATAACGGGGTCGATTGAGCCAATGATTGCAACAACATCGGCAATCATAGAGCCAACAGCCATTTCGGGTAGACCCTGTAAATTTGCAGCAGAAGGGGAGCGAATTTTCAATTTCCAGGGATGACCTTCGCCTGTGGATACTATAAAGAAACCGAGTTCCCCTTTTGAAGATTCGATTGCCGTGTAAGTCTCGCCGGGTTCGGGCATTGCACCAAAATTTATTAACATAAAATCGTTAATCAGTTCTTCCATTTTTGTGTAGACATCTTTTTTGCGTGGAAGAACCATTTTGTGTTTCAAACTAATTTCTCCCTCAGGTATTTTATCAAGTATTTGCAATACCATTTTTAAACTTTCTTTCATTTCACCGATGCGGACCATATAGCGGGACCAGCTGTCACAATCGGAGTAAGTTATTACATCAAAGTCCAGTTGGTCGTATACCAGGTATGGTTCATCACGGCGCAAATCGCGTTGTATACCGCATCCACGTAGGACCGGTCCAGTCAATCCAAGTTGTATAGCCTTTTGTGGTTCAATTATTCCTACTCCAGCCATACGATTTATGAAAATTCGGTTGCGATGTACAAGTTTCTCAAAATAAGCCAGTTCATTCGGAAATTGAGTTGCCCACTCTTTGATTTTGGTAATAGCTTCAGGTGGCAAATCATATGCAACACCACCAATTCTTGTGTAACTAGTCGTAAATCTTGCACCGCAAATTAATTCGAAAATATCGTACAACTTTTCTCGCTCGGTGAATGTCCACAGAAGCATTGTTGTTGCACCGACATCCATGCAAGTTGAACCCATAGCCATAAGATGCGAGGAAATACGGGCCAGCTCTGCAACAAGTGTTCGAATCCACTGTGCCCTTGGTGGTGCTTCGATTCCCAAAGCTTTTTCTATGGCAAGTGCAATTCCAACATTGTTAGACATTGGTGATAGGTAATCCAATCTATCTGTGTGAGGAATGAACTCGTGGTATGTTGCGTTTTCAGCAAGCTTTTCGAAACCGCGATGCAAATAGCCTAGCTCAGGCACACAATTAATGATAGTTTCACCATCGAGACGGAGCACAACTCGAAGTACACCGTGGGTAGCGGGGTGTTGGGGTCCCATATTCAATACGATATCATTTTCGAGTGCATCCTCGAAAATCAAAGATGTGTCTTTGTCTAATAGTTTCTTGTATAGTTTGTTTTGGCGGGTTCTACTTATAGTTTCAATTTCTTTCAGTGTTCTTACATTCCTATCCATATGCATTTAAAAAATTGAAAAACAAATTTATTAACAAATTTTGAAATATCAACTTCCAATTTCCTTAAAAGAAAGAATAAATGAAGAATAACATAATTGTTTGTTGTTTTGAAATTACTTTTTAATTTTGTTTTTATTTCTTACGTTTTCTAAAATGAAAATTATATTTGTTCTAATAAATTTTTTTCTTTCGTTTTCAGTACTTTCATTGATAGCAAAGGACGAACTAGTAGTAGTTCTAAAAGTTACTACAAGTAGTGGTATTCCCATACCAAATTGTAAAGTTGTAATTATTGAACCATACAAGGTTGGATTTACTAACAGCAAAGGTGTTGTAAAATTCAATTTTCCTCGAACACAAAAAATAAAAGCAAACATAGAAAAGTTTCTCTTTGCTCCATTGGATACAACATTCATAATTGATACCTCCTTAGATGTTGTTACTTTCAATATCGTCCTCTTGGAAAAAGAATTTCACTCAAAAGAGGTTGTAGTAACTGCTACTCGAACCGAGAAGGAGCTTCTCAGTATTTCAATACCAATCTCTACCTACATCTTTGAAGATTTCAAACTAGTCGAAGCCAAGAAACTTGATGAACTTCTCTTAGAATTAACAGATATACCCTTGGTAGATGACCATGGCAGAGGTGTGCAATTGCAGGGGTTGGACCCCGATTATACTTTGCTTTTGGTAAATGGTGAACCAATGGTTAATAGAACTGGGGGAATTTTGGATATTTCTCGACTTTCTATTGGAAATGTTTCAAGAGTTGAGATTGTCAAAGGTCCAAGTTCATCACTTTACGGTAGTAATGCACTTGCTGGAGTTATAAATTTAATTACCGAAGAACCACAAAATCCAACAGAATTTAATTTCTACGGTAAGTTTGGTTCTTTCAATTCTTATGATATTATCGGCGAATTGCGTCAACAGCTTTTTGAAGAGAGACTTTCTTTTACATTATTTGCTCATAAGTTTAAAACTGATGGCTTCAAACTCAACCCAAATACTGTTGGGAAGACTGTTCCTTCCTTAACTAACTACTCTCTCCAAATGGAATCTTTTTATAATATAACTTCACGTTCAAAGATAAGATTTTCTCTCAGAGCAAATATTGAAGATGAGTTCAATAATTATTTAGCAAAAAGTGATACCATAAATAGTAGCAGCAACGTTAGTGATATTAGCGGATATGTTTTCTATAAAAATACTTTAAATGAAAAATTTAATTACGAATTTCGAGTTTACTTGTCCACTTTTGAAACTAAAACCAATGATAGGTTTTGGAACACAAATCAAGTTTACGATGAATATAAATTCAGACAAGATTTATTCAAGACTGAATTGCAAACAAACATTTTCATTGGTCCAAGCAATTATTTGACCATTGGTGGTGGTGTTTGGAGGGAAGTTGCAAAATCTGTTAGGATTTCTGGTGAAAAAGAAAGCAATTTGCTTTTTTATCTTTATGCCCAAGACGATATTAATCTATCTAATAAGTTGAACATAATTGGAAGTTTTAGAATCGATGACCATAGTGAATATCCTATAGAATTTAATCCAAAACTTTCTGCTTCTTATAAACTTTCGGACAATTTGGTTGCACGTGCCTCAGTTGGAACTGGTTTCAAAGCGCCAAACTTCGAAGAATTGTATCTTGATTGGACCAATCCGATGGCTGGATATTCAGTTTTTGGACGCACTTACGTAATCGATGGCATTAAAAAGTTGCAAGAACAGGGTCAAATTGCATTATTGTTGATTGCACCCGATAGCCTTCCAATTTTGCAACCAGAGAAATCTCTGTCTTTCGATTTTGGAATGAATTACTCAACCAACAAACTCTTTGTTAAACTTAATTTTTTTAGAAACAACGTAACCAATTTGATTGATTTTTTACCTGTTGCAGTCAAAACAAATGGTCAAAGATTGCATACATACCAAAATGTCAAGAAAATTTTCACTCAAGGAGTTGAATTTTCTCTTGAATACCAAATATTAGATTATTTGAAAGCAAATATTGCTTACCAATTCCTTCAGACTGGTGATTTGGATGTCATGCGCAAGATTGAAGAAGGTAAATTATTCAAACGCGACGCTCTGGGCAACGATGTCCGTGTTTCTTTAAAAGATTATGGCGGGCTTTTTCATCGGCCAGTTCACTCTGCAAACATAAGACTAACATATCAACATAATCAGTTTGGATTATTTTCGACATTGAGAGTAAATCTAAAGAGTAAGTATGGTTTCAAAGATGTCAATTCAAATCTAATACTTGATGACGACAGTGAATATGCCCCCGGCTATGCTATTTTCAATTGGAATATTTCAAAAGAATTGTTTCAAATTTTCAAGATTAGTGCTGGTGTGAATAATATTTTTGATAAAAAGGATACAAGATTGCTTGCAGTATATCCTGGAAGGACCTTTTTTATTTCAGTTAATTTAAATTATGTTAAACAATAAATAGGAGGAATTATGCCCCTACGAATGCTTTTTTATTCTTTGATTTTTTTACTTCCCTTAGCTTGTTCTAAAGAAGAAACTTCTATTTCTACACCATCGACCACACCACAAGTGATAACTATTCGAGACCTACCAGCTGACACGGGTAAAAAGGGCATCTTCACTCTATTTCGTTTTAGCGATAGTTCAATTGTAAGTAACTCGGACTCAAACACAACAAAATGGGATATTGGCTTTGCTGGCACAACAATTATTACTAATAGTGGTGTTCGTGGTCCAGGGCAAGGTGGAGCAATCGTACTCAAAGAAACGGATTTTAATTCTGTAAAAGAAGCACCAGAAACTGGCTACAGAATCGAAAATTCTTTTAACGACCTTGCCATACCTACAGGTTCCGGCAATGGATGGTACTCTTACGACCCACAAACTCACATCGTTTCTCCAATACCCGGCAGAGTCATTATTATAAGAACCGCAGATGGAAAATATGCTAAGATGCAAATTATTAGTTATTGGAAAGGCAATCCTCAACCTATCGACCCATTTACACACAAAGAAAGATATTATACTTTTAAATATGTTTACCAACCAAATGGTACCCGTAAATTTGATTAACAAAAGGAGTTCATATTATGAACAACAAATTTAAAATTTGGTTAAGAGCTGCAAGACCTTTTTCTTTCACTGCTTCGATAATTCCCGTTCTAATTGCGACCGCTTTTGCTTACTCGAATGAAAATTTAACGATTAACTGGGCACTTCTCCCCGTAGTTTTGCTTGGTGCTGTGTTGTTCCACATTGGTTCAAATATGGTCTCCGATTATTATGATTACAAATTTGGTGTTGATGCCGAGGATACTTACGGGGGAAGTGGGGTCTTGGTCGAGAAATTATTGCAACCTAGGCAAGTTCTTGCTGGTGGTCTGCTCGCATTCGCTCTTGGCTTTCTAATTGGATTGATACTTGTTTATGTTAGAGGATACCAGGTTCTGTTGATGGGACTTGGTGGTCTGATTTGCGGTCTTTTTTATACTCTGACACGTAAAGGATGGAAGTATTTAGCCTTGGGTGACCTTGCTGTTTTTATAGCTTTCGGTCCTTTGCTTTTCATTGGAAGTTATTTCTCCCTTACTGGTACCTACGATTGGAACATATTTCTTGTCTCTCTTCCAATTGGATTTCTTGTTGTTGCAATTTTGCACGCAAACAATACACGCGATATCGTAAACGACTCGAGAGTAAAAATCAAAACACTTCCGATGTTTCTTGGCCTTCAAGGCTCTAAAATTGGTTACTATTTTCTTGTTTTCGGGGCTTATGTTTTAACCCTTATCTTGGTTTTATTCAAGTTGACACATCCCTTAACTCTACTTGTTTATCTTTCATTTCCCATTGCTCTAAAGAATGCCAGAGAGTTTGCCCAAGCCAGAGTTGATAATTTTCAGCCGATTATAATGATGGATGTTAAAACTGCTCAACTTCATATGCAGTTCGGTTTACTTTTTGCTATTTCAATTTTATTGAGCAAACTTTTATGAAACGAATCATTATTGGAGTGATTATCGCTTTTGTGTTTTGGTTCATTATGTTCTCACCCGTTACAGCCCAGAAGGTGAACTTCTGGGCTGTAATGTCTATTGCTGCTATCGTTCTGGCTTCTTATTCCTATTTTTCCTCCAAAAGCCAGTTTAGTGGACTATTCAGTACAAATACCAAATTAATTCTTTTGGGTATTTTATCTGCAATCTTTCTTTTTGTAATATTTTACGTTGGAAAGTATCTCTTAGTTTTGCTCCTGGGCTCATCTCAAAACCAGATTTCCGCAGTATACATAACTAAAACCCACACACCTTTATGGGTAATTTCAATTGTATTACTATTTGTTATCGGTCCCGCAGAGGAAGTCTTTTGGCGTGGTTTTGTTTTCACTAAGTTAAACGAAATACGCAATAAACCTTATTTCAACTTATTTCTTTCAACAATTTTCTACACCTTTGTTCACATTTGGGCTTTGAATCCTGTCTTGCTCCTTGCTGCTTTTGTTTGTGGCTTGTTCTGGGGATATATGTTTTTAAAACTCAAGACCCTTGTTCCAGTAATTATTTCCCACTCAATTTGGGATTTTATGGTTTTCGTTCTTTTCCCTTTTGGATAGAAGTTATTCACTGGATTGTTCAGCTGAGAAAATCAACTCTACTAAATTTTTCAAATCTGGAACTTCAATGTCTGGTTCAACTTCGACAATTGGTGTAGCACCAGTGCCTTCCTTACCCTTTCTACGATTTATCCATACAGTTTTTATTCCTAATTCTTTTGCAGGTTTTATATCATGATACAAACTCTGAGCAATATGCACTATGTTCCCCACATCAATTCGTATGTTATTTATTGCATATTCGAAAAACTCTTTCGATGGTTTATATTTTCGTATCTCTTCGGCTGTAAATACTCTGTCGAATTGAACGACAAGTTTCTTATTTGTTAATTCAAATAAATCTTTGTCTACATTAGACAAAACCACAAGTTTAAACTTTGATTTAAGTTTTTTCAACGACTCCACTGTATCTTCAAATGGTTCCCAACTTTCAAATGATTTTAATAAAGAGTTTATATCAATGTTTGTAGCATAGTGCTGATTAAACATTTTGACAACATTTCTGAGGACTTCTTTGTATGTTATGTATTTGCCCTGCTCAATCTTTGACTCGAATTGAGCATATAATTCAAGAATTTCTTCCTCGTGGATAAATACTTTATCTAGTTCTAACATAGGTTTTAGTGTTGTGATAATACCGGTCTCCCAATCGATAAGTGTTCCGTAACAATCGAAAGTCAAAACCTCAATTTCAGAGAAATTTATCATTTTCAAAGTTTATTAAATTAAAACAACATCTTGCACTTCCAAAATTACATAAATTTTGAGGTGTTTAGAGTTGATAAATGATGCACACAAAAGTTGTCTTATTGTCTTTGTGGAGAAATATGATTTTAATTGATACACAATTTAAATATCAAAAAGTGGCAAAAATGCCCCAATAATAAAGGGAAAATTTGCTAAATTACTTCACCGAGCCCATAGCGCCAGTATTGACAAGGAATTTCTTTATATTTTCTATTTCGCTACGTAGATTCTCGATTTC
>CALBDO010000013.1 GCA_937927515.1 Candidatus Kapaibacterium sp.
ATATCTCCTGTAGCTTTCTGTTTGGTTTTGAAGATTTACCAGACCAAATTGAGCTGTTTGCACTTTCGCGACCTTTTTCAGTAGAAATTTATTATCTCCAAAAATTAAATATCAATCCTAACACCTTCACGGAAAAATTCAGACCAGATAGGCATCGTGCAACTGGTTATTGCCGGAGTTAGGTTCGAGATTGTCGGAAATTTATAAATGAAATTCTACCAATTTTCAGCTAATTAGTTCAATTTTATTAATTTGTATGAGTGGGGACATATTATGTTCAATCATATAAAAAGGTGATGTTATGAAAAAGTTCTTTGTTCTTTCGGTTTTCTTCTTTTCTGCACTTTTTGTGCAGGCGCAGTATCCAGTTGTTGGCGATTGGAGCGACCTCCTGTGGGAGGGTGGCACAGATAATTTTCACTATAATGTAGCATTTCATCCAAATTCCAAGTATGTTGCGGGGAACGCTTATGGTGTGGGTATTGAAATTCTCTCGGTAGAAGATGGGAAAAGAGTCAAAGCTTATAGTGGAGACAGACCTTATTTCCTAAAAAATGGGAAACAATTGGCGTATCAAAGGGGTTCATGGGGTAGTTATAATGTAATAGTTCAAGATTTCGAAACGGATAGCATTATATTTTCTAAGTTGTTAGAAGGGTACAATGGTGTCTCATTTGCCATATCACCGGAAGAAGAAATAATAGCTGTGGGGAGTGCAAAAGGTGTCCATTTGTATTTTATAAAGACGGGCGAACTTTTACGAAGCAAAAGTATAGAAGAACAATTTTATGCGGCGAACTTTGTTGATGTGCTTTCCATGCTTTATCTTCCTGATGGAAAGCAAATATTTTTACAAGCGGTGGCTCTGTATGGTAACCCAAGGTTGGGTTTTGGATATGTATATAAATATTTCATCTGGGACTTAGAGACAGATTCACTCATTCCATCAGGTTGGCTATTCCCCGTATCTATTACTCCCGATGGCACAAGGATGGTATATCGTGGTGGAGGACAAGGCAGAATTGCAACAGTGATTGATTTAAGAACAAATGAGGAAGTTGGTTATGTTGCCACCCCTCCTCCTCCATACGACACCCTTATAAATTTGTACAGGTTGAATGACTTATCCATTTCTCCCGATGGTCGGTATGTGCTTTATACAATCGAGGAATACCCTGAAAGATATTTCCCATACTATATTGGTATTTGGGACATCGAAATGAATAGACTTGTATATATAGGTCCCAGAACCCTTGCAGGATACTCTTGTGCATTTTCCCCAAATGGTAAATATTTTGCAATAGCTTATTCTATTTTCCTTTTTGACTTTGAAAAGATAAAGCGAAAAATAGAGATGGCGAGCGATGTATACGAACCGAAGGCAAAGGATGCACTTTTCGTTTATTACAATCCAGCCCAAGTAGACTACATTTGGATAGAGTATCCCGACGATGCAGAAGTACCAACCATACTTACGATTTACAATATGTATGGGGAGATGGTAATCCGAAAGGAATGCGACCAAGATGCCCTCAGGCACAAAGCATATGCAATACCCCTACGCGAGCTGGCAAGCGGGATTTATTTTGTTACAATCAACTCCGGTGGCAAGCTAACCACACAGAAGTTTGTAGTAACAAAATGATTATTGATTTAATAGTTCGAAAGAATACATTATCCTGGCTGGTGATTATAAGTCTAAACTGTTTTAGATGTTTCTTAGGAAGAGAAGTGCAATACCAAGTACTGCCAAAAATGCTCCGATAATTGATTGAAGGGATAGCTTTTCCTGGTGAATGTATTTGGAAATTGGCAACATCAGCACTGGTTGCAAGGACATTATTGTAGCTGCAATACCAACATGAACGTGGGTTACTGCTATAAAACTAAATGTTATGCCAAGATAAGGACCGATAATTGAACCAATGATTAAAAGAATAAGTATCTTCTTTTTGAATAGTAAACCAAGGGATTTACAATTGAGCCTTCTTTTAAGCAATCCAATCAATCCTAAAATAACAAAAGAAGGGAAGATGCGATAAAAAGTTGCTGATAGCGGGTGTATATTATCGACAAGAAATGCATATTTAGTTAGAATCAATCCCCCAGCTTGTCCAATAGATGCAAGCAAGCCAAAAATAATCCCCTTGCGAGTTATAGTAAACTGTGTTGCTTCTGAGCTATTTTGTTGATATATTACCAAGCAAATTCCGAAGAAAGTAACAATCATCCCTAAAATCCCAATGAATGTTATTACTTCTCTGAATGTATAATAAGCGATGATTGCTCCAAAGGCTGGGTTGCTGGACATCAAAATCATGGTGTAACGAGGACCTATCTCCTTAAGAGATTTGAATAAGAAAGTGTCGCCGAGGACCAATCCAACCACACCACTTAAAACTAAATAAAAAAGTTGAAGTGTATTAGTTTCGAGAGAAATTCCAAAGGCTAAGCAGGTTGAAAAAATCAGAAATGAAGATAAAATCAACCTCGAGATATTCAAGTTGAACGAGCCAACTCTATTAACAACTGCCGAGAAGACATATGGTGAAATTGACCATAAAATAGATGCAGATAGAGCGCTTAATTCACCAATCATATTTTACCTAAAAAGTTGCAAAATTAACTTTTCTGTGAGATACTTTTTTATTAATTTGATTTTCAACAGAATCATAAATAATTTGGAGTTTTAAAATGGGTAGTGTTATTGTATCTGCTGTACGCACACCAGTTGGCTCCTTTTTGGGCTCACTTTCAAATCTAACTGCTCCACAGTTGGGTTCAATTGTTATTCGTGAAGCGGTTAAGCGTGCAGGAATTCAGCCGGAGGAAGTAAGCGAAGTCATTATGGGAGAGGTTTTGCAGGGTGGTGTTGGTCAAGCACCAGCTCGGCAGGCTGCGATTTATGCCGGACTTCCCGTCGGTGTTCCTTGTATGACAATTAACAAAGTTTGTGGCAGTGGCTTGAAAGCTGTTATGTTAGCAGACCAAGCGATTAAATGCAAAGATGCATCTGTTGTCGTTGCCGGGGGAATGGAGTCGATGTCCAATGCTCCTTATTTTGTGAAAAAAGCTCGTACTGGTCTTAGAATGGGGAATGTGGAACTAATCGACTTGATGATTCATGATGGATTATGGGATGTTTACAATCAAATTCATATGGGAAATGCTGGGGATTTGTGCGCCCGGGAATTTAAAATCTCGAGGGATGAGCAAGACGAATATGCTATTATGAGTTACAAACGAGCACTTGAAGCCCAAGAAAAAGGTTGGTTTGCCGAAGAAATAGTACCAGTTGAAATCGAGGATAAAAAAGACAAAATAATTGTTGATAAGGATGAAGAGCCTAGCAAAGTGAAATTCGATAAAATCAAGCAATTAAAACCAGCATTTAGTAAAGATGGTACTATAACAGCGGCAAATGCTTCTAAAATTGATGATGGAGCCGCTGCTTTAGTTATAATGGACGAAGAGGTAGCCAAGGCAAAGGGAATCAAACCGATTGCAAGGATTGTTGCTCACGACTCGTATGCTCAGCAGCCCGAATGGTTCACGACAGCACCAGCAAAAGCTATAGCAAAAGTTTGCAAAAAAGCGAATATGAAAGTCGAGGATATTGATTTATTCGAGATAAACGAAGCCTTCGCAGTAGTTACAATTGTTACATGCAAGGAACTTAATATCCCATACGAAAAAGTAAATATTCACGGTGGTGCAGTTGCGATTGGTCATCCAATTGGTGCTTCCGGAGCGAGAATTTTAACTACATTAATCTATGCATTGAAAAAAGAAGGCAAAAAGTATGGACTTGCAACCTTGTGCATCGGAGGCGGGGAAGCAAGTGCATTGATAATCGAAATGTTATAATTCCAATTTTAGCTACTATTCATTAAATGTTACAAGATTTTGTGACTTTGTAGTATATTACATTTTTAATTTTGTCGAGGTTAATTTATGAAGGCTATAATTATCCAGGAACACGGAAATCCAAATGTTTTGAAATATGTTGAAAATTTTCCAGAACCAGAATTAAAATCAAACGAGGTGTTAGTTAAAGTTCATTATACAAGTTTGAACAGGGTAGACCTACATATCCGACGAGGCTATCCTGGACTAAATCTTCAATTTCCACATATTCTCGGAGCCGACATTGCTGGTGAAATTGTTGCAGTAGGCAGCGACGTTAAGAACATAAATATTGGAGATAAAGTAGTAGCTTATCCATTAGTTCTCCCTAAGTCATCAAATCCAAAATTCCAGGGGATGGAGCATCTGAATGATGGATGGAAATATTTTGGTATGCACGTTTGGGGTTCCTATGCTCAATTCGTTTCTGTGCCGTCGGAAAATGTTTTAAAAATAACTGGCGATGTAAATTTTTTAGAAGCATGCACTTTACCCGTTGCTGGACTTACTGCATACCATGCTGTGGTCACTGTTGGTGATTTAAAAGAAGGGGATGTTTTCTTTTTCTGGGGTGGGTCGAGTGGATTGGGTGCTTTTGCAATTCAACTTGCAAAAATGAGAGGAGCTACTGTCGTAACAACAGTTGGTAGTAATGAAAAGAAACAAAAGGTAGCTTCTCTCGGTGCCGACTTTGTCTACAATCGAAATGAGGATGACGTAGTGAGTGAAACATTAAGAATGTTTCCTAATGGTGTAGATGTTGTTTTGGATTTTGTAGGCAGTGGAACTTTCGACAAGTCGTTGACATTGTTGCGTAAAAATGGTAAGCTATTGGTTTGTGGTATGTTAACCTCGCCAGAAGTGACTTTGAATTTACAAAGATTTTACATCCGTCATTTGAACTTATGTGGTCTATATCTTGGGTCTATGAATGAATTTAAGGAACTTGTTGGATTGTTTAATCTGGGTAAGATAAAGCCGACAATTGATAAAGTTTTTGAACTAAAACAAGCAAATTTTGCTCACGAATATATGGAATCGAACCAACACATAGGCAAAATTATATTGGCAATCTAATAACTTTTAAAGTCTGAGACAGTTCTGTTTGGTTTTAGAATGTTGAGTTCAACATTTAAAGCCATTATTTTTTTACTTTAACAAAATGGCACAAAATTTTCTTACCTTAGTAATTTGAATATTTAGTTTATATAGAGAATTGTTTTGTTGAATATTAGCCATTTTTCCCAATTTTATGATTATGCAAACTGCTGCTAAAACCGCTGCAATAATTATTTCCGATGGAAATGTCACAAATCTCATAAACAATGTTTTTAACATTTTGAAGCAGAGCTTCTTTAAATGCGGAATGTTAGATTTGTTGGTTTTTTATAAAAATGAACAAGAGAAAGAAAAATTAGAAAGTATATTCAAGCACATCAGTTTTGGCAATGTTTTTATATCAAAACAAAACGACTTTAAAGCTTTTTTGATGAAATATTTAAAAGAAACAAGCACTGAACTTATCTTTTTTAACTTAGAGCGATTACATTTGCGCTCGGATGCTTTAGAAATATTGTCGACTTATCTTGATAATAATGAGAATGTTGATGGAGTTTTTTCTGATTTCATTATATCTCTCAATCAAGATGTTGAATATGAAATAAATGAAGCAGATTTTGCAACAAACTTCCCTTTTGAAATTTACAAAATATCGCCAAACTCCAAAATATTTCCATCAATTTTGGTTATAAGAAAAAGTTTTTTCATTGAATTTCTCAACCAGATAGACCCGAAGAGAGCACTGAACTATTTAAATTTTCAACAATTTATACTTGGCAAGAATTTTCAAATTGAAAAACTTGATACATTGTTAGGAAGCAAAAGGCTGGATTTACAAATTGATAATTTCGAGAGCTCCGACAAAGTAATTAAAAATAAATGGTTATTCGATGCATTAATGAAGTTTTACGGCAAAGATATTATCCGACCTATTTCTGGTAAGGATTTAATTGCATTACCTTTACATTTTTCAAATCCACATAATGATTTAGTAACTGTTGTTGTGTTGTCGGATTTAGACGAAAAAAAGTCCTACTTCAATCAAACTATCGAAACCCTGAAACACCAAACACATACGAATCTTGAGATTTTAGAATGTTCCTCTAATAAAGAATTTGAGGTTCCTATACGAAACATTTTTTCAAGGATTGCTTCGGGCAAATATTTGATGTTTATAAATTCTGGGGATGAACTCTTTCCAAATTGCATAGAAGTTTTAGTAAAAATCTTAAAAGATAACCCAAATTATAGCTATGTATATGTCGACCACTTTTTATCGGACAATCAAACTTTAGTGAGAAATGTAGATTTTAGTTTTGAAAAGCTGAAAAGGTTTAATTTTGTTCCTTGTTATATACTTTTCAATCGAGCTCCTTTTATAATGGAAAACTACTTCGACGAATTTTTGCCGTTGAATTATTCATTATGGGAATTTCTGTTAAGGATTGGCAAAAAAAAATTTTACGGTACTCGTTGCAATCAACCTTTGCTCAAAGCTGTCAAGAAGATGGATATTTTAGAGAATAAGAATTCATATTTAGATGCAAAATATAAATCAAAAATTGTCCTGAAACACAGAGATTTGTTTACAGAAATGCAATTGCAATGGGCGACCTCTACCGCATCTGGAGAGAATCTATTTGATAATTCAAAAATACCACTTGGGATAATACCAAATAATGTTCTTTTGACAAAAGTTTTATCCAATAAATCGGAGGTGAAAGAAGTGAAACAACGAAGAAAACTACTCTTTGTAATGTATGGATGGAACGATACCGGTGGCGGTACAATCTGTCCGAAGAACACTGCATTGGAACTCGGTAGACGAGGTTGGGACGTTTCTGTATTCTATGCCTCAACGAAGTTCGAGCCGTCAAAACAACGTTACCAATTAGATGTGAGCCAAGAAGAAAATGTTAAACTTTTTGGGTTATACAATCGCCCAGCTCCATTTAGCAATCCGGAAAATCCAGAGCAAGACATTTCGGACCCAAATATTGAGAAAATCTTTATGGAGTTATTGGAGAAGACTCAACCCGAAATTATTCACTTTCATAATTTACACGGTCTTTGTTTAAGTCTACCTAAAATAGCCAAAGAGAAGTTTAAAATTCCAACTATATTTACACCTTACAATTACTACCTCATAGACCCGAATCTATATATGTTTAACTCTGATTTTACCATATGGAAAAACACCAATTTCTTTGAAAATTCTGATTTAGTAAAGAGATTTCCGGAGAAAAGACAGTCCTATCAAAAGCGGCTGGATTTTTGTAAGCAATTAATTTACGAATATTTTGACCTTTTCTTGGCAGTTTCGCGTAGGCAAAAAGAGATTTTTTACGAATTTGCTGGTAATCGTGACAATATCATTGTAGTTCACCAGGCAAACCAAATAGTTGATGAACTTTGGGAAAACAAAAATTTGGAAATCGAAGCGAAGAGGAGATTGCCCGCAAGGTTAAGGATTGGTTATCTTGGAGGAGTTTTTCCATCAAAGGGGGTTCATAATTTTGTTAGTGCTGCTCAGCACTTCTTGCCAATCGATGCGGAATTTCATGTCTATGGTTTTGTCGTTGGACAATATCGTCAAATTTTGAACCATTTGGACAAGAAAAAGATAATCATTTACCATAATAATTATTCAGACAAAGACTTGGAGCGAATTGCTAAGGAGATTGATATTGGTATTTGTTCCTCTATTTACGAAGACCCAGCACCTCTTGTTCTACTTGAAATGAATGCTATGAGGTTACCCGTACTCGGTTCGAAAATTGGTGGTATACCGGATTTTGTTGTTGATGGTGTCACAGGTTTTTTATTCGAACCAAACGATGTAAGCTCTATGGTTAGTGCCATAAGGTATTGTTTGCTCAACACCGACGTTGTCGGAGACATTCGTCAAAAGATATTTCCATATTACACTTTTCGGGCGTACATAGACCATCTCGAGAAAATTTATCTTACCATGCTAAACGATGGGATTAAAAATCCAAAGGATTTTGAACTGATTATTACAAATAAGCTCTATGCCTTGCCAAAAGTATCTGATGCAAGATTTACTCATGTTGGACCATTACCAAATCAAATAGAGGATGCATTTAAACATTTGGGATTTGAATTGCTAAAAATACATTTGAAGGATGAACAAGATGATTATTTAACGTATTTAGCTGAATTCAAAATCCCTAAAGAAGTCACAATTTCCTCTTTTTTTGAGGAAATAGAAGGCATAATAACAGAGGAAAGGATGAGTGATGAGAAAACACTTGTACACGACAAATATACTGTTAAACCAACTTTATCGGACACAATAGATGAAGAGAAAGTATTTGAACTTGCAGACTTAAACAACTTAGTCTCTGAAAACTCCATTAGAAGTGTTTTGGATGAAAAACAGACAGAACTTCCCAAATCTTTTACCTCTGTGGAATATCAACCAGAACTGAATGTGGTTTGGGAAGGTTCGCAATTTGTATATCACTCTCTTGCTTTAATCAACCGAGAGCACTGTTCAAATTTAATCGACACAAATCTTGTTGAGGTGACAATTATTCCATATGAAACAGAACAATTCCAGCCCATAGGAAACCCAAAATATGAAAAGTTAGCTAAAAAGGATATTAGAATTAAAGATGAACCACCAGATTGGGTAAAGAAATTGCCATATTTGTGGATAAGACATCAATGGCCACCGAAAGCAGACCCACCAAAGGGTGCAAAATGGGTCATTATTCAACCTTGGGAATTTACCACACTTCCAAAGAGGTTTGTTGATATATTCTTGCAAGCTGATGAACTTTGGGTTCCTTCGAATTTTACAAGGCAAGCATATATAAATAGCGGAATTCCATTCAACAAGGTCCAAGTAGTTCCAAACGGCGTAGACCCAAATCTGTTTCAACCCAACGGAAGAGTTTTTGAATTGCAAACGAAAAAGAAGTTAAAATTCCTTTATGTTGGTGGTACAACATTCAGAAAAGGATTTGATGTACTTTTGCAAAGCTATGTATCAGCCTTTACCTCCAAGGATGATGTGGTATTGGTTGTCAAGGACATGGGTACCGAGTCGGTTTATCGTGGGCAAACATCTGAGGAAATGATAAATGCAGTAATAAATACACCCGGCTCTCCCGAAATTATTTACATAAAAGAATATCTTACGGAAGAGGAGATGGCAAGTCTCTATCGAGCTTGCGATGTGTTTGTTTCTCCATATCGTGGCGAAGGTTTTTCGCTTCCAGCATTGGAGGCAATGGCGTCTGGACTACCCGTCATCGTCACAGAGGGTGGAGCAACAGAAGATTTCGTCTTGGAATCATTTGCTTGGAAAGTCCCTTCCTACAAGATTTCTATTGGAACTATGATTGACAACGACCCATTAGTCGGCGAAGCTTTTCTGCTCGAACCAGATGGTGATTTTCTTTCAAGTCTATTGAGAGCAATATACCAAAATCCTGCCGATATAACTGTTAAAGGTATTCTTGCATCCTCCTATGCGAGAAGTTTCTGGACTTGGAAACGTTCTACCTTGAAGCTTCTTTCGCGAATTGATGCATTGTATGGTAAGGAACTTTCCAAGAAGGCAAAAGATATTTTGGTAGACCAAATCGACGCTCAAATACTTCTTGGAAAAGCCGAAGAGTATTTTGCTTCTGGTGAACTTGCCGAAGCTTTTCGAATTCTGAAAAAAGTGGAAGAAAATTTGGATGAATTATGTTTAAAGTATAGGGTCTTTGCCCTCCTACGTCTTGCTGTTATACATATTTTGAACAAAGATTTTCACAGTGCAAGTATTTATCTGACTAGAGTAGAAGAACTAAGTGATAAGAACATTGATAGTCTATATTTACGGTCGAAAATGCTTCACTTACAAAACAAATTAGTAGATGCGTTAGAGAACTATACAGAATTGGTTTCAAGATGGAATTCCGAGAGGTTTTATTCGGTTATAGGTAATTCTCTCGACCAGATTTTGACAGAGATGGGCGAAATTATGCTTGATATGAGAGATATTGAAAAAGCACTTCAATTATTCACAAATGCAATTAAATTGAATCAACGTAATGTTGAAGCCCATATTGGCTCTGCAAGATGCTTCCAAGACGTTGGAGATTTTGAGGAAGCTCGAAGAATGTTGGAGTGGGCTCTAAAAATAGATGTAGACAATCAGGAAGCCAAGGAACTTTTAAAAAGATTAGAAGCAGAAAAATTAGATATTTCTTGATTTTTTTGTATTTAAGTATTAGCGGAAAGGGAGGGATTCGAACCCTCGGTCCCGCTTTGGGCGGGACACACGATTTCCAGTCGTGCCAGTTCAGCCACTCCTGCACCTTTCCGTTAGTACAAAATTACAAATTTTATTGAAATTTTGTAACTTTTAGCTATCATTTTTGTTAATATTAATAGTGTTACTAATGGATAGGAGAGGTTTTTTGAAATTGTCGTTAGCGGGTAGCTTTTCTGTAATTTTAAATGGGTATTCTTTTACTGGGGACAGTCCGGTAAGAGCTAATGCCATAGTACCACCACTGCTTAAAAAAGGGTCAAAGGTTGCATTTACAGCACCGGGAAGTCCTGTAAGTACCTGGGAAATCAGGCAAATTGCCAACTTTTTTCTCCGCAACGGCTGTTCCATCCATTATGGCGAGACTATAACAAATAGAGATATAAAACAAAGATACTTATCACGTGATGATAAATTTAGAGCCGACGAAATAAATAGTTTGTTCTCCGACACTAGCGTTGATTGCATTGTGGCTGCTCGTGGTGGCTTTGGTTCAATTAGAGTGCTTGATTTACTAGATTATGACTTGATTAAACAAAATCCAAAGATATTTTTAGGCTTTAGTGATATCACTGTAATTTTGCTGTCGCTCTACAAGAAATCCAATCTTGTTACATTTCACGGACCAACGGGAAATTTTAATCTTGATTCATTTACTTCAGATATTTTAAAGACTTTGCTTTTTGAAAAAGGTACTAATGAAGATTATTGCATATCGTACAATTTTTCCAAAGGTGATGTTCTTAATCATGGAATATCCTATGGTAAACTAGTTGGTGGAAATTTATCCAATTTGGTCTCTTTGCTTGGAACAGAATTTGAATTTGATACAGATGGGTTTATCATCTTCCTGGAGGAAATATCCGAGCCACCTTACAAAATTGACAGGATGCTAAAGCATTTGGAACTAGCAGGAAAATTCAAAAATTGCAAAGGTGTTTTGCTTGGCTATTTTGGTAAGTTAGATGCTCGAAGGAATTTTTATCCCGATTACTCCCTAACATTAAGGGAAATTTTTGAAACGTTCTTTAAAAAATATGATTTTCCAGTGGTATTGAATATACCATTCGGTCACAACAGCAAATTTTTGACCTTCCCAATTGGTAGTTATGGGGAAATCAATACAAAAACTATGAAATTTTCTTTAAATTTGTATGCTGATTTTTTCTGAAAATTTTGAGTATATTTAAAAGGAGTAATAGATATGAGAAAGTATTTGTTTGTTTTGTTATTTCTAAGCGCTGGTATTAAGATTTTTTCACAAGAGGCTACCTTTTCTATCTCCGAAATTGTATCGGACAAATTTCCATTGATTCGCTGCACATTTATAGCGCTCGATGCAACTGGTAAAAGTTATACCGATTTAAAGCCAAGTGATTTTGATGTCTTTGAACGTGGACGCAATATGAATGCTACTGTTAATGTAGAATGCAAAGATACGTTGGTTGAACCAGCTGTAAGTATAATCCTAATCGTCGACCAAAGCGAATCTATGCGTTGGGAGAACGAAGCTGGCGAGCAAAGGTGGAGCTGGGTGCTTCAAGGTGTGGAAGCTTTTGTTAATACAATAAATTTTAGGACTGGAACTAAAGTAGGATTGATTTCCTTTGGCCGTGTGGCTTATAAGCGATGCGATTTTACAAGCAATAAACAAGAACTTCTTGATTCTCTCAACAGAACTGTGATTGGTGGTGGTACACTTTACGACCCTCCTTTTTTGGATAGAGATAATGGTGCTATAACAATGTTCCTTACAGGTTCTCCAGACCCACAGAGAAGACGCATAATCGTTTTTCTTACAGATGGAGAGCCAAATGACCCACCAAAAACCGACTCAATAGTGAAAGAACTTCAAAAAATTAATGCTCAGGTATACGCTATAACTCTTGCTATGCCAATGCACAAATCTCTTGATGAGATTTCAACCAAAACAGGTGGTAGAGCATACAAAGTCGAAACCAAAACAGAACTAGAAAATATTTACCGTTTTATTGCATTGGATATTCAAAGAAAGCAACTTTGTCAGTTGACTTGGATTACCGATTATGGTTGCGACAAGTTGGATTTGATTCGTAACGTAAAAATAACTTTTAAACGTCAAGGAGTAACAATTGAACGAAATTACGAAGCACCAAATTCAAGTATAGCTAAGCTTCCGATAGACCAGTCGATATTTGATTTTCTCGACCCAAGTCCAAATCAATCGAGCGATGTCGACATAACGATTAACTCTCCAGTAACTGATTATTTTGTAAATGATGTCAAGATTATACCATCTACATATTATCAAGTGGTAAATTGGGATGTCGGGGGTAGCGGTGGTGCTCCACCTTTTGTTATTCCAGCTGGTGAATCTCGTAAAATTAGGGTTCGATTCACACAAGGGCCGGTTCGTTCTTACAGAGAAGCTACAATGTACGTAGATGCTAAACCCTGCCCAGCTCAAGTGAAACTTATTGGTGGTATTTCTCAAGTTAGGATTATTACCCCGAATGGAGGTGAAATCTATTCCATATGTGATACGATTAATATAATCTGGAGTGGTGTCGAAAGCAATAAACCTGTTAATTTGTTTTACAGTGTTGATGGCGGTTCATCATGGCGACCTATTGCATCTAACCAAACAGGTCTTTCCTACAAATGGGTTCCTCCATTGGGTAGTGTTGGTGGTAATAGGATGAGAATAAAGGCAACTGTCGCTCCAGTCTCCTCGTATGTTTGGGCAAAGGCAATTGGAGGTCCCGAAGATGACTTTGGTCGAAGCATTGCAGTCACAGAAGATAATTCTTACATCTACATTACTGGTTCATTTTCTGGCACTATTGAGTTCGAAGGCAACAAGAAACTTACAAGTGTGGGCGGGCTTGATATTTTTGTTGCAAAATACGACCGCGATGGCAATTTAATTTGGGCACAATCAGCCGGAGGTTATGGTACAGACACCGCTGCTGGAATATGTGTCGATAAATTGGGCAATGCCTATGTAGTTGGTACTTGTATGCAAACCGCTGTCTTCGGTTATATCTCCCCTAATATCCCAATTAAAGATGTTCCATATTGTTTCATAGCAAAATATCCAGCAAGTGGGTCGACACCGATTGTTACTTTGATTGGGCCAGACCAAACATATTCTAATTTCAAAGCTTGGGGACAAAAAATAAAATATGTTAGTAATCAAGCTCCTCTGCCAGACGAAATTGTAATTCTTGGTGAATACATCAATTCAATTCAAACACCTGCATATTCTTTACCAAAGGTTACAGTGCCAACTACTTTTACTGGCGTTCTGTATTCAGATATGAGTATCAAGATTACTCAAAAAGGTGGAGCAGATGATGGTAATTTCTCCAAAAATGTGGCTTATGATGGTGTGGGTGATAAATACGAAATTGGTACTTTTTCTGGAACTTTGAGAAGTGGCGACATCGTAATTACCAGCAAAGGTAAGAATGATGTTTTCATTAGGCGTTTTGGTGGTAGCCCTGGAAGCCAAGATGTAAGCGACACTGTTTTCTCAATCCAAAGTCCAGTTTGGAAATTATCAAGCACCAGGTATGATTTTGGTGATTGCACGCTTGGCGATATTAAGCCTGCTGTTTTGGATGCTTATATTTGCAATATTGGAGCAGTCCCTATTGAAATTGTTAACACTTCGATTATTGGAGCAAATTCTTCCGACTTCAGAATTGGTGCAACTCTTATTGGAAAAAAATTGCTTCCAAATGAATGTATTCCGATTGAACTTGCATTCGTTCCCAAAGATGTTGGTATTCGAAATGCTCAATTGGTTATTACCCCAGATTGTGGTAATGAGTTGGTCTTAAATTTAATTGGATTTGGTGTTTGCTCTGGTGAAGCAATGGCAAAAGCAGACCTTGGTCCTTCGAACCTAAGTGTTAAAGTTTCCAAAGTTTTTAATTGTATTTTTAAAAACACTAATCCAGCCTCCGTTCCAGTTAAATTTGTTTTATATGGACCGAACGCATCAGATTTTTCTATTCCCATAAGCAGTCTTGTTGTAAAACCACAAGAATGTGTCAATTTGGAAGTATCTTTTGTCCCATCGGGTGCCGGTATTCGTAGAGCCTATCTAAAGTTTGAACTTCCTCCCGGCTGCATCAATCCAGAAACAGAATTGACTGGGTTAGGTGTTGATGCTGATATTGTTATAGAGTCCATAGATTGGAAAGGTCGGCGATTGAAAACTCAAAACGATACAAATTTGATTATTGTAAATCGAAGTTCTATCAACCAAAAACTCATTGATATAAGTTTTCAAGAGAACACACCCAACTTTCAATTTGTCAATAATCCGCCAATTAATTTACCATATATTATTTCAAGTGGGGAAAGTGTTTCAATTCCTATTAGATTTATCCCAGATGAGGAAGTATCTTACTCAAACACAGTAATTGTCAAGTTTGAAGGGCTATTAAACGATTTATACGGTAACGTTCGAGGTGATGGGATTTTACCAAAAATTGAATTGGATTGGAGATGCCTCGATGCTGTTAAACCTGGCGACAGAGGGATGGCTGAACTTGAAGTTTCAAATCCAAGTACGACAGCAAATTTGACAATCTATGAAATGGATTTCAAATATAAGACTGGGGATTTCAACTGGGTTAATGGAATTCCAAATAACGAGATTATTCCGCCTTCGTCCTCCAAAGTCTTCGAGGTTTTCTTTACACCCCAGACTGCTGGAACGCGAGCGGATTTAATTGAAATTATTCACGACGCTGCTCCCGGTCCCGAGAAAAATCCCAAAGTTGTTACAACAGTAGATGCAGAATGTGATGGACTTGGGCTTACTGCCGTCAAATCCTTTGATTTTGGAAATAGTCTGATTTGCGACCAAAATGTTTATGACCTCAAAGTTACCAATGATAGCTGGATAACACCATTGACCATTACAGATTATGAAATAATTGGGCCCGGTGGGGAAGCATTCAAAATTCAGGCAAATCTTCCATTAGTTGTGCCACCATCAAACTTTGTTACAATACCAGTTGTTTTTGAACCACCAGAAGCAAAAGACTATCAAGTAAGTTTAAAATTCCGAACTTCTATTAATAGTGACCTCGTTATTGATTTGAAAGGTAGTGGAGTTCTTCTTGATTTTTACACAGACAATCCAGAGTGGCGACTGTCTCCGCTGTTCTCTCGAAGGCTTAATGTCAAGGGCCGAATTCCTAAATTGTACAATACTATTATGACTTCTTTGGATTTAAATATTTATCACAATTATAAGATGATTCGCATTGATACAATTTTGCCCTCTGCTTCTTTAAGAAATTGGACTTGGGAACATGCTGTTTACGTTGAAAATGGTAAGCTCCATCTATCTGGTAGTGGCAATTTGCCAACTGGCTTTGATTTAGAACTATTTACAATTGATTTTACAGTATTTCTTGGAGATGTCAAAGAATCTACTTTCGACATAGAGATGAAAAGCAATGGATGCATTGCTCCATTGGACATTATTTCAAAAGTTATTCTTTCAAATGTTTGTTTTGTTGATGGTCGATTGATAACCTTTGCCGATACACCTTACTTTCTAAATCATCCCGAACCCAATCCTGTCGTTGATGATATCAACTTAAAATTTGGTGTAGCTTTCGATGAAAATGTTAACATTGTGTTGGTAAATATTTTTGGCCAGACGGTCCAAACTATTGTAGATGATTATTTGAAGGCAGGTATCTACGAAATGCGGGTCGACGCATCGGCTTTATCAAATGGTTTTTATTTCTTGAAAATGAGCTCTGGTAGCTATCAACAAATGGTTCCAATTGTTGTAGCCAAATAGTTTATGGAAAAGTTCATCGTTATTGCTGGTCCCTGCGTTGTAGAAAGCAGGGACCTTTTATTTGAAGTTGCTGAATATTTTAGCAACTTTATTAATGGACTTGCTGTGGATTTCTATTTCAAGTCATCATATCGAAAAGCAAACAGAACAAGTTTGAACTCTTTCATTGGAATTGGAGACGAGATAGCCTTGCAGTACCTTTCAGAAATTCGGGAAGTTTTTGGTTTCAAAATTTTGTCGGATGTCCACTCCACCGAGGAGGTCTTTAAATACTCAAAATATCTCGATGCCATACAAATTCCAGCTTTTCTTTGTAGGCAAACAGACTTGCTCCTTGCTGCTGGGGAAAGTGGTAAAATTGTTAATATCAAAAAGGGGCAATTTGTTGCTCCATGGGATATCCTTCGTGCCCGCGAGAAAGTTGTCAGCACTGGAAATCAAAAGGTTTGGATTACTGAAAGGGGTACCTTTTTTGGTTATAACGACTTGGTCGTAGATTTTCGTTCTATGTTGGTAATCAAACGCGCTGGTTGTCCTATTATTTTTGATGCAACTCATTCTTTGCAAAGACCATCTCTTGGAGAACAATCCGGGGGTTATAGAGAATTTGTCTTTCCACTTGCCCGAGCTTCCTCAGTAATTGGCATCGATGGTTTGTTCTTCGAAACACATCCTAATCCAGAGAAAGCTTTAAGTGACTCCTCTACTCAATTGCCTTTGAAGTTCGCAAAAGATTTGTTAACTCAGGTTATAGAATTAAGAGAGTATGTATCCAAATTCAGTGAACCAAATTTCTAAATTTATTTTTGTTCTTTTATTGTTTCTTGGTTGTTTGATTTTTATCCATTCTTGCGAGGTTCAGGATTGTGGTTGTTTTTCCAACTCTGAAATTAATGGCAGATGGACTGGGTTTTACATTTCCTTGGATACTATAATTGAATTAGCTTTCAACATCGTAGAGAAAAATTCAAATGTAGAAGGAAGTGGGAGTTTCTTTGCCAATATTTCTGGTAATATTTACGACCAAATACTTACTTGTAAAGGGAGTTTTGTTAGCAGAAAGTTGGTCTTGACTTTTTACGAGGTAGACTCGCTATCGTATGAGGGATATCTTTTGCAAAGTAAAGATACTGTTGCTGGAAAATTATTTTTAAAAAATAAGCTTATTACTTTGGGATTGAAAAAGTTGAAGTGATTTTTTAATTTTCTTCTCTATCATTTCGGAAACTCGTAGAGCTTGCGAAGCTTCTAATGCAGATATTGGAACTTTTTCCCCATGTAGTATTGCCCTGAAAAAAGAATTATGCTCTTCGGCAATTGCATTTCCGTCTTGCACGGGAGGTGTTTCGTAGACAATTGAAATCTTTTTGCTTGAATTTTCTATATCTCCAAGCATCAAAGCTGGCGAGCCTAAATAATCTGTGCTTTCACTCTCGATGATGCGATAGATTTCCACTGTATGTCTTGCAAAATCTAAAGAAAAATACGTATCCTTCTGGAATATTCGCATTTTCCTTGTTGGTTTTGCCGATATTCTCGAGGCAGTCAAATTTGCAACTACACCATTGTCAAATTCCAGTCTTGCATTTGCAATGTCGATTGTATTTGTTAAGACTGCAACTCCATTGGCATAAATATTTTTAATTTTGGCTTTTACCAACCACAAGACTATGTCGATGTCATGTATCATTAAATCTGAAATAACAGAAACATCAGTCGCACGCGTTTTAAATTGGCTAAGTCTATGAGATTCTATGAATAGCGGAAGAGGGTCATATTTCATGATTGCTTTAAGGGCAGGATTGAAACGCTCTACGTGGCCGACTTGAATAATTACTTTTTTCTTGCTTGCTAATTTTATCAGTCGTGTTGCCTGTAAATAGGTTGCAGTTATTGGTTTCTCAATAAAGCAATGTAGTGAGTTTTCAATGCATTTTTTAGCGATTTCATAATGAGTAGTTGTTGGCGAGGAGATTATTACAGCATCAGAGGATTTTATTAAATCGTTTAAATTGAGAAAAACTTTACAGGAATGTTCAAGTGCAATTTTTTCGGCTCTATGAGAGTCAATATCATAGACACCCTCCAAAATTGCGTAATCATTTTGTTTTAGAAGTTTTGCATGAATTTCTCCTAAATGACCAACTCCAATAACAGATATTTTCAAGCTCTTACTTTTTAGGGACATACAGTTACCTCCTTTTTTCGTACTCAAAGTCAATCTCAATTGGGTCGGTTTGTGCCTTTTTCTTAGCAATTTTATCAACTATTTCGTTGTATTTGTTCCCTTTATGACTTTCAACCCATTCAATTTTTGCTTTTACAAAATTAAGAAAGTAGTGGAGTTTCTCCCAAAGGTCGATATTTTGTACTGATGTTTTGTTCGAAGTTTTCCATCCATTTAAAATCCATCTCTCAATCCAGCCATCATTAACTGCTTTATAGATTAACATCGAATCTGTAAAGATAATTGCGTACTGCAGGCCGTTGTTCTTTAGAAAATTCAAAGCCTCGATAACTGCCATTAGCTCCATACGGTTGTTTGTAGTTTTTTTAAAACCCCTTGCTAAAATTATTTCCTTACCGTCGAGCAAAACTAAAACCGCAAAAGCACCATTACCTGGATTGCCAATTGATGTACCGTCAGTATAAATTTCTACCATTTTCAATGCATTTAATTTTACTTTTTGTAAATTGGTACAAAAATATTAATTTGCTTTTATGTATCACAATTTATGGGTTAAAAATGTTGAAATTGAGATATCTTAGCCATTCAACTTTTATACTTGACGATGGTACTTACAGTTTAATAATCGACCCATTCATAAGTGGTAATCCTACTTGTCCGATTAAAAGCCCCGACGAGGTAAAGGCGCAATTCGTTGTTCTGACACATGCACACGGCGACCATCTGGGTGATGCTTTTACCATCGCTAAGAATAACGATGCTTTGGTCATAGCTGTCAATGAGCTTGCAAATTATGCAGCGGAAAATGGTTGTAAAGCACATAATATGCACATAGGTGGTGGCTACAATTTTCCCTTCGGTCGATTGAAGTTTACAATTGCTCATCACGGCTCGTCCTCTCCCGATGGTCGTTATATGGGTGAGCCAGCTGGAGTGGTTATTAAAATGGGCGGAAAGACCATTTATCACCCAGGCGATACTGGTCTTTTCCTTGATATGAAACTTATTGGCGAACTCGATAAGATTGATGTATTCCTTGCTCCAATTGGGGACAACTTTACTATGGGAATAGACGATGCTGTTAAAGCAGTGGAATTTGTAAACCCGGATTTAACGATACCTATGCACTACAATACCTTTCCCGTTATCCCTGCAGACCCAAATGAGTTTAAAAAGAAAGTGGAAGCAATTGGAAAGAAATGCTATGTAATGGAATATGGAGAGACCTTGGAACTCTAATGGATTTCGGCATTTTAAAAAAGTAGGGGTTTAAAATATTTAAACCCCTACTTTATTTTTTCAAATATTTACGATTACGAAATTATCTAATTAACACCAGTGGTTTCGCAAAGGTTTGGTTGAAGGTTTGTATTTGTATTAAGTATACCCCAGACGGAAAAGTTGAATATGATAATGGTAGTACAAGGTTTTGATTCAACTCCAAATTGCAGTCTTTTGTGAATATAGTCTGTCCAAGCTCGTTTATGAAGTTGACTTTTGCATGGTAAGAGTTAATCTTAGGTTTAAAAAAGATTAATAAATTTTTGCCAAGTGCATCATTGATTATTTCAACGAAATCATCGGTTGTGTTTTCAACAGAAACTAAACCTTCAACCTCGCCTTGAAGCTCGATGAAGAAGATATTGTTGTTTTTGGCATTGGTTTGAACTCTTATTCTTCCGTAATATATTCGCTCCTCTTGTGTTGCAGCAGAGAAACGAACTTTAATAATAACCGAGTCGTTAGGTTCTATAAAAATTGGTACTTGCAGAACTTGTGCAAAGTCGAATCTTTGATAATCTTTATAAGTTGTGTCTACTTCAAATTCAGAGATTTCTAGGGTTTTATCGCCGACATTTTTCAAAATTAATTGCAATATTTTGCTAGTTGGCTTTTTAACTTTACCAAAGTCGATTTTATTCTCTGGAAAGTTTGTTTCGAGGATGGGTCCTTTTGCTTCAATCCCACCACCATAACCCCAGACATCAAGGTAATAATATTCATTGAACAAAGCATTGGTTTTAATGGAGATTGAACCTTTATATGAAATTTTGTCTTTAGGGGTAAATTTAACGGTAAATGAATAAGTTTGGCCTCTTTTTAGTTTTATGGGTTTTGTCAATTTGCCAGAGACAATTTCAAACACATCGTCTGGGTTCTCCCAAAAATCAATTTCATCGATTTGAAGGTCAAGTTTTCCCGTGCTGGTTATTTTTACTTGTATTGTATCGGATTTTCCAGGTTGAATTTCACCAAAGTCAACGATATTGGGGTCGATATCGTAAGCAGCGCCATCGGGGGCAATATTACCCTTTAGCCATCGCATTGCACGTGCAAGTTGATAACCACGAGGTATGTCCCCAGCAAAAGCTTCGAAGCCAATGGACCAGAAACATAGTCGTGCAGTTCCCCACTCGGTGCGGATTCCTACTATTGTGTCGTTAGGATAATCGTTATTTCTGCGAATAAAATGGTCCACTGGCGGAAATTTTTGCGAATCTTTTGATTTGAATACATCAAATGCAAGATAAATTGCCAGAGGCCACCATACTTCTTGCCCAGTGTTGAAACCCATATTACACCATTTGATTATAGATTGACCCACTGGGTCGCCAAATGCGCCTTTGATGTTGAAACTCCAATATTCTATTTGGTTTCCAGATTGTCGGCTGACGTAAACACGGGTAAGATATTCAATTCCTAAAGTATCAGAAAGAAATTTTTGCACTTCTGGATTTAGGTCGCCACCTTGCGGGTTAAATGCGTAATATAAAACGCTTCTACCAATTATCAAGCAATTTTTACCTGCAGATATCATTTGTCTAATTGCATTTAGCACACTTGCATTTCCTACTTTTGTATTTAGTTTATTGTCCCCTAAAAGAAATATTGCAACATCGAAGTCTGTGAGCTTGTATTTTTGTAAGGTAAGGTCATTGAAAGGCTCACGAACAACATAAGGTGCAATTTCGGGCATATAGGTTGGGTCGGTCAAATACATCCAATAAGCACTGTCGACAAAGTTTTTTCTTTCCAGATTGTCGAAAAGTATGTACTTAGGTTGCTCTGCAAGTAAATATAAATTCATTAGGCAAAATAAAAATGATACGGCAAATAAGTCATATTTTTTCATAATAGCCTCCCAAAACTACTAAAAAAGAAAAAGGTTGCCATCCAAAGGATTTGAATGGCAACCCCGAAATTAAACAAAAAGTTATTTAACAATGACAACTGGGATAAATTGAGTCTCATCTCCAATCTGGATACGTAAGTTGTAATGACCAGATGGTAATTCGACAAAGAATTTTTCTTGTGTGGTTCCTTGTTTTAAATTCAGAGAATTAAATGTTAACATAAGAGTTCCTCTCAAGTCGTAAAGTTCGAGTTTTGCTGTAAAGTTGGAGGTCGATTCATTTGCTTCAAATATCAAATTAAACTCGTTTTCAATGGGTATTGGGGAAATACGAACTCGAATACCATTCGAAAATTGTGTTTCTGCGACGAAGCCAGCTATCTCGCCCGTTCCGTACAATGGGATATTGAGAGTAGGTTCGTTGTTTGCATTAGAACTTATACGCAAGAATGCACTATAGTCTCTTGCTTCTGTAGGAGCAAAAATTATACTGACTGTAAAAGTCTCGCCGGGTCCAATTGTAAGAGGTAATTGTGCTGGATTCATCACAGAAAATACACCGGGGTTGTTTGCAATTGTTAAGTTGGTGATTGTAAGGTCTGCAAGGCCAGAATTCTTAATGTCTACATCGCTAATTTTTGTATTCTGCAGTTGAACAGTGCCAAAGTTGATTTCGGATTTGCTTGCAGTGATTAATGGGACATTTCCAGCAACTCCAATTCCGTCTAAAGTTACAAGTTCGTCGGGTGCATTTTTAGCATTGGATTTTATTATAATAGTACTTGTATAGGAAACCGACTCGTCCTTGGGCGAAAATGTTACCTCTACTGTGTAGCTTTGATTTGGTTTGATTGTAAGCGGTAGCGATGGTGGATTCTTGATGTTGAAGACCTCCTCAGGGTCGAAGTCTCTATCCACACGCAATTCAGTGATGATTAAATCTTCGTCGCCTGAATTTCGAATGTCGAATGTCTTGCTTGCTGTGGTACCAACAATGACTTCTTCGAAATCAATTGCGGTTTGGCTTAATGTTATTTGTGGTCCAAGCTTAACACTTGGTCTGCTTAGCAACCAGTCGAATATTTTCCCTGCAAAACCATTTCTTCTTGTTGGGTCGGCAATTGCTTCGAACCCAGAGGTTAAGTAGACTATTCGAGAATCACCATTTTCAACTCGTACACCACCAATGGCTGATTGATTATTGTCGTAATAAATAATAGGCTTGGTTTTATTTTGATTTGTAATTCCAATAATATCGGTGAAAACAATAAAATATGGATGTGAGCTTTGATTATATTGGTTCATTGTTAACGATATTCCGTTGCCAATTGGGTCGCCAGAGAAACCATTTGCAGGGTAAGGATTAATGGCTGTAATTTGGCCT
Source organism: Candidatus Kapaibacterium sp. (assembly GCA_937927515.1). GTDB lineage: Bacteria > Bacteroidota > Ignavibacteria > Kapaibacteriales > UBA2268 > Naka2016. Next base: position 22,773 of record CALBDO010000013.1, read on the forward strand.
TGTGAATTAGTTGTCACTCTTAGAACAGGTTCCTGAGCCTTATTTATGAATAATTTGTTTGCATAAAAGTCCCTGGCAGTAGCAGAACCCTGTGTTCCTTGTGAGAAAGCAAGGTCTACCTCGGAGGTTAGAAGAATGCTCTTTCCAGCGGAAATCATAGAATTTAATGTGGCGAATAATGGTGAACTTTCAACAAAGTAACCACCGAGGACTCCACGTAACGCAAAACTGAAACCAAACATAGCTAAGTCGAAATTTACAGCTGGATAATTATTTAAAATGTCGAGAGCAAAGGGTAGCAACGCAGCATCGTTTGCATACTTTGGTTGATTGAGTATTCCTTGATAGGCAAAATAAGGGCTTGGAGAATTTGCTAATACATAAAAGGCATACTTTGTGTCCTCAGTTAATGCATAAAAGTATCCAGTGGTTACTTCAAATGGGTATTGTACATTTGGTTTGAAATCAATTCCAATTACAGAAAATTCTGCTTTGTTCCCGCTTTTAAGTGTCACTTTTACTTGTTGTGTTTGGTTTGGTTGTAATATCAACTGGGTCGTGTTTAGGGTTGCGGACCATCCAGATGGAACATAGCTAGTCTCGGAATTTAAAGCAACGTTTACGCGCAAAAGTTCATTACTTGGGTTTGTAACATTAAACGTATATTCAACTTGACCTTTACGTGGAATTTTCAAAAATGGATTGTCCGAAGCTTGCACATTGACTTTTGCAACCTTTAGATTCTGAGCTGCTTGTAGGACTTCTTTTGTTTGGTCGTCTTGAATGAAGGCAATTATATAAATTTGTTGAGAATTCCAGTTAGACTTTATTGAATAATTGAAAGTATATGTTCTATTGGAACCAGCTTGCAAATCCAATGTTGTTCCATTTGCATCTGGGAGCATATTCCTCGCCACCCAAAAGAACTCTTTCTCCCCATTTGAACCTGGTGGATTAGGGTATACAATTTGATATTCAACAACTGCAACGCGAAGTTTCTTCCCAACAAGTGATTGTGTAGTGCTAATAGTGACTTGAACTGTACTTTGGCTGCCACTTCGATTTTCTGCAACAGTTAGGGTAATGGGGGAGCTTGTGCCTCGATATTTGTCAACTTCATTTTTAATGGCAACTGTATCCCCAGCAGCACCATCATACCAATTTCCTGTCTTGGGAGCTATTTTGCCATTAACGCGTACGTTGGGGACACCTATATTCTGTATCCCATAATATTGAATTCGGGCAGTATTCATTGCAGTGTTTTCTAAATACATAGGGTCGCTACCGCTGGGCCACCAAGCATGATAAACTAAAGGTATAACGTCAGAAAAATTATTCTTAACAAAGCGTTGGAATGATGGATTTTGGGCTGCACATGGACCGCAACCAGTATTTGTTGCTTCTTCAATTAAAACTTTTCGCGGAGAATCTGCAAAGCTTAAATTTTGAATTCCGACAATGCAAAGAGAAAAAAGAGCAAATAAGATGAAAAACTTTTTCATATGTCCTCCCAAAAATAATTTATAAAACAAACCAAATATCTTTTAGTTACAAGTTGAAATAGCAATTTAAAAAAAATATTAAAATAAAAGCTAAGAAAAAATAAGGGCCAAGTTGTCTATGCTCTTCAAGCTCAAGCTGACCGTTGCTTCCTTCCGGACCTGGCGGGGTTGGGCTTGTCCTGAAAGCATAGTACCTGGCCCACTACAAAATTACAAATTTTTTCATTAATGAATTGGCTTTTAGTAAGTAAATTTCATTCAAAATTTTTTATTAAGTTTTCAACGAATTCATTAATTTTGTATTACTTTCGAGCGCCACTAGCTCAGTTGGATAGAGCATCAGCCTTCTAAGCTGAGGGTCACAGGTTCGAGTCCTGTGTGGCGCGCAAATTTAATTTGACTTTATCTTTTTTGTGTCTCTTAAATTTGGTACCTCTCGTTTTATTTCCGAGGGCGTTAGTAGTATCTGTGGCTTCTGTTGCTCTTGTTCTGGCTTTGGCTTTTGTACTGGTTCGACGTAAAATTTATCCCTCGAAACGATGATGTTTTTGATAGCTACTTTTTCTTTTGTAAGTTGGGGCAGTTCAATCCCGTCTCGTTTGATTTTCACACCTCCAGCATTACCAAGTGTGAAACGGAAGAAGTTGCCAGCAGACCATACTTTAATTGTATTTGGATAAAGAACAATTTTTTCAGTTATTTTATTGTCGATAACCATATTAATCCAGACTGTGTCCGTAGCATAAAATTCCAAGCGAATGCTGTCTTGCGTACTAATTGGTTTCGGGCTCTCTCTTTGTTCCGATTTAATAAGTATAGTATCGGTTGTTTTTTCCAAGTCTAATGGTTTTTGCTCGGTTCCTTCGTAAAAAATAGTGAAATAAATGATTGCAAGAAAAGATAAGAAAATTGCTGCGTAAATAAAATATAAAGCTTTGTTTAGCTGAGCCGGTGTATATCGAACCTTCTTTTTCATTAAAAATGGATGGGCGAAGATTAATTCCTTTGGCTTTGGCTCAATTTTTTTGTCCCTCTTAAAATATTTATCTATTTGTTCCTTATATTCCTCAAAATTTAAACCTAAGTACTGAAAATATTCTTTTAAAAATGAATACATGTATGTTTTAGGAAGAAAGTTGAAATTGCCTTCTTCTATGGCTTTCAAAACATTTACTCTTAGCTTTGTTGCAGTGGATACATCTTTCAAAGAAAGATTTTTACTTTCTCTTGTCTTTTTCAACAACTCTGCAATGTTTTCCATTTATTACTTTTATTTTTGTTACTTTGTAATTACAAAATTATTCAAAAATGTACAATATTCTCTGTAAGTTCTTTTTATTAATTAACATACTTGTATTATTGATTAATCAGTTTGCATATTCAGCAATCGACTCTGTTGTTCGTGTAAGTTCAAAACCATCTCATTTCATCGCCGATAAGCCTTTTTTTACCTTCTCTGGAAGAACAGTAAACGTGGCTACAAAAATTGAGCCAATTCCTTTTTTAATTTTTTTAGGTGCTTACACTGGCATTTTTGTTCTTCAACATTTAGGACAAATGAGCACAATATGGAAAAATCGAGGTGATTTTCACGTTGCTGAAGACGGGAAATATGCAATGTATATCGATAAAGCAGGACATTTTTATGGTACCTTTCTTACTTCTTATGTCCTTTCACAATCTTTGATTGAATGTGGTTTTAGTTATGATATGGCAAATGCATTTGGAGGTTTATTGGGTCTGGGTTATACAACTTACGTAGAGATATTAGATGGATATTCGAAGGATTGGGGTTTTTCCCCTTCTGATTTTTATGCCGACGTTGCGGGTACTTTGTTTTTCTTAGCCCATTCCAAAATACCTTTTCTCCAAAATTTCACTCCCAAGTTTATGTATTTCCCACCACGTTGGTTTAATTCCTATTCTCGCAAACCATCAACTATGTTTATTGATGACTATAGTGCCCATACTTTCTGGGTTAGTATCAACATTTACAATCTCCTTCCAAAAGATGCAAAGAATTATATCCCTCATTGGTTGGAAGTCTCTATTGGCTTCGCAGTTAGGAACTTATGCGACCCACTAAACCCTTCTAACAATTGCAATCCCAAAATTTCTGAACCAGTTTATCACTACGTCTGGGGTAATAAAAAATTAATATTGGCTCTCGATGTCGACCTAGTTAAGTTGCTACCAGATGGTTCTCCTTTTTGGAATTGGTTAAAGCAATCTTTGAATTATTTCAAGCTTCCAACACCAGCCGTGGAGTTTGGAAAGCCATCCCGCTTTTACTTATTCTATCCGTTCCCCATTCAAATCGGTTCAGTAAAGTTCTAATTTGTTGATTTTTATTAAGTTTGTTTTTTACAGACATTCGTATATGTGAGAAGCTTGCTTTTACAAAAAGAAAAGACTGCAGAGTTTAATGATTCAATTATTGAGATTAAGAACTATCCTGTTCTTACTCCTAAAATCAGTGTAATTATTCCAGTTTATCAAGAGGAGAAAATTCTTTTTAAGATTTTAAGCCAGTACCAGGCAGACTTGCTACGTAAGTACAATGTTGAATTAATAATTAGTGATGGTGGGAGCAAAGATTCAACTCTGGAGATTGCCAAAAGGTTTGCAAACAAAATTGTGGTGCACAAAAGCTCTACAAAACAGACAATCGCCGAGGGCAGAAACCGAGGAGCGGAAGTTGCAAGCGGTGATATTTTGGTTTTCATAAATGGGGATACTTTGCCCAACAATCTCGAGAAATTTTTTGATTACGTAACTAAATGGGCACTCCGGGATTTGAAATTTGTTGCTCTTGCAATAAAAGTATTACCATTTCCTGATGAGGAAATCAGGAAGGATAAGATATTCTACTTTTTACATAATAATTATGTTAAATTGCTCAATATAATTGGCGTAGGTATGGGCCGGGGCGAGTGCCAAGTCGTAAGAAGAGATGCGTTTTGGAAAGTTGGTGGGTACAACCCAAAGATTGTTGCTGGAGAGGATTTCGACCTGTACAGACGTTTGGCTAAAGTTGGTAAGATAAAGTTTGTCGAGGATGTATGGGTTTACGAATCACCAAGACGATTTAGGAAATTGGGCTATTTAAGGACAATCTTAAGGTGGCTCTTAAACGGGATTTTTGTGATGCTTTTTCGCCGCTCTTATTCAAGCAACTGGGAGCCAGTTCGATAAATACTATTTGATGGTGAACTATGAAAAACTACTTCGGTGTTTGCATTGGTGCATCAACTGTTACCTTTGTAAGTATCCTTGGGGAGAATGCAGAAAATTGGAGAGTACATAAAGTTTGGTCTTTCAATCACAATGGTTTACCAAGAAAGGTCTTCTCGGAAAAACTTAAAACTTTAAATCCCGAAAAATTTCCTACTGTAGTCACTGGTAGAAAAATTCGCGACTTTGTCAATCTGCCGAATATCTCGGAAGCAGAAGCAGTTGAAGTTGCGTTCCAGACGCTTTATCCCCGGAAAAAAGAATTTAAAGCAATTGCCTCATTAGGCAGCGAAACATTTATAGTTTACGTTCTCGATAACACCGGCTATATCGTGGATGTCATTACGAGAAATCAATGTGCCTCGGGCACAGGTGAATTCTTTCTTCAACAACTTAAAAGGATGAATATTGATTTGAGCGACTTGACCAGGTTTCAAAACAATGTTGTTCCCTTCAAAGTCTCTGGTAGATGCTCTGTCTTTTGTAAATCCGATTGTACACACGCACTAAACAAAGGAGTTCCAAGGGAAGAAGTGCTTGCTGGTCTTGCATCGATGATGGCAAACAAAGTAGAGGAGCTTCTCAACAAAGTTGAAAAAGGTAAAGTATTGATAATTGGCGGAGTAACGCAAAATCAGCTTGTGATGAGATATTTAATGAAATCAGATTACGAAATTGTAATTCCGAAGGAAGCTACCTATTTCGAAGCACTCGGTGCAGCAATTTATTGCTTTAAAAATAAGATTGAATATGATATTGATTTCGTTAATCTTTTTAAATCTGGGCATAGCTCATTTATTTTTCACAAACCATTAAAAGAGTTCGCGCATTTAGTCGAATTCAAAAGTTTCGAAAATGGCATTGCACGTGATGGAGATGTTTGTATAGTTGGGCTCGATGTTGGTTCGACAACTACAAAGGGTATCCTTTTGCGTGTAGACGATTGCAAAATCCTTGCCTATTCGTATCTGTATACCCTTGGGCAACCGATAGTTGCAGCAAGGAAAGTGTATTCTGAACTAGCTAAGCAAATTGGTAGCACCAAAATCAAGATAATTGGGTTGGGTACTACTGGCTCTGGTCGACAAGTCACTGGACTTCATGCTTTGACGAAGGGAGTTTTTAATGAAATCATAGCACATGCTACTGCGGCGGTTTATTTCGACCCGAATGTCGATACTATTTTTGAAATTGGCGGACAGGATGCAAAATACACTTTTCTTGTCAATCGTGTTCCCGCCGACTACGCAATGAACGAGGCATGCTCGGCTGGTACAGGTTCCTTTATAGAAGAATCTGCCTACGAGTCCTTAGGACTGCGTACAGAAGAGATTGAGGCGATTGCTTTTCAATCTCAAAACCCACCAAATTTCAGTGACCAGTGTGCTGCTTTCATTAGCTCCGACATCAAGACTGCACAAAACGAAAACATACCTCGCGAAGATATTGTTGCTGGGCTTGTTTACTCGGTTTGCTTAAACTACATCAATAGAGTAAAAGGCAACCGTCAAGTCGGTAATGTAATCTTTATGCAAGGAGGAGTTTGCTACAACAAAGCTATTCCAATTGCGATGGCTGGTCTACTTGGGAAAAAAATTATAGTCCCTCCAGAGCCAGGCTTGATGGGCGCTTTTGGGGTTGCATTACAAGTCAAAGAAAAAATTGAACTTGGGTTGCTCGAGCCTCAAGAATTCTCTTTGAATGAACTTGCAAGTAGAGAGGTTTCTTACAAAGAACCTTTCATCTGTGTTGGTGGCAAGGAAAAATGTGACATTCGATGTCAGATTAACCGGATTGTTGTCAACGGTAAAACTTATCCCTTCGGTGGTGCTTGCAATAAATTTTACAACCTTTTGTACAACAAGAATTACGATATTGAGGAGTATGATTTTGTTGGTAAAAGGAACAAATTACTTTTTGAAATGTCAAATCAAGAATCTATCGAAAACTGTTCTGGAACAATCGGAATAAATCTATCTTTCCATTCATACACAATATTGCCATTTCTTACAACATTTTTTAATGAAGTTGGTTTTAAAGTACTTCTACCAGATTATCCAGACCCCAGAGGCTTCGAGCGTGAACACACAAGTTTTTGCTTTCCAGCTCAGATAACTCTTTGTATGTTTCAAAATTTATTAGACAAGAATCCAGATTACATTTTCTTACCAGAGATTTTCGAGATGTGGGTCGGCGAGGAAGAACCACAAAGATTGGATTTCAACAGTAGTTGTGTCTTTGTTTCTGGTGAACCATTTTATTTGAAACAAGCTTTCAAGGAATACGATTTGCAAAACAAAGTTATAACTAAATATTTGAACTTTGCAAACGGATTTGAAAAAGAGGAACAAAAATTTGTCGAAATTGCAGAAAAATTAAATGTCGATAGCAGGAGGGCCCGGAACGCTTTTGCTAAAGCTGTCCAACAACAAATGAAATTTTTCAAAAAGATAGAAGAAGAGGGTAGGAAATTTTTTGAATTTTTAAGCTCTCATCCAGATAAGTTTGCAGTGGTCTTAGTTGGTAGGCCTTACAATTCTTTTACTCCTCATACCAACAAAGGTATACCACAGAAATTTGCAAGTCGTGGCGTTTACATCATACCTTTTGAATTTCTTCCCTATAGAGATTATTCATTGGAAGAGAGTCAATACTGGGAGGCTGGTAAAAAGATTTTAAAGGTTGCAAAGGTCATCAGTGAAAATGAACAATTGTTTCCAGTTTACATTACAAATTTCTCCTGTGGCCCAGATTCTATGTTGATACCCCAGTTTCGTAAAATTATCGGTACAAAGCCTTCTCTTACGCTTGAATTGGACCAACATACAGCAGATGCTGGAATAAACACAAGAATTGATGCTTTTTTAGACATTTTAGAGAATTTCCGAGCTGTAAAGAAACAGATTAAAACTAAATCAAACGGCTTCCGAATAGCAGAGATTCAATTCGACGGGGAGAAATCTTATTTTATTTGTTCTGATGGAAAAAAACTTCCTCTTAAAAGCAAAGAAGTCGATGTTCTTATCCCATCTATGGGGGACCTTGCTGCACCTCTTTTTGCTGCAACACTTCGTAGTATCGGTTTCAATGCAAAACCAATGCCAGAAAGTAATCCCGAAATACTTCGGCTTGCTCGAAGTGTTGCAACTGGAAAGGAGTGCTTACCCTTGCTTCTCCTTGTTGGACATCTTTTAAACTATATAGAAAATATCTGGGACCATAAGCAGAAAATCGCATACTTTATTGTGCAGGGTGCTGGAAATTGTCGTCTAGGTCAATATCCTGTATTTATAAGAAATTTGATTCGGGAAAAGCAGATTCCAGATGTTGCAACTTTAGTTCTAATGAATGAAGACGGCTTTGCTGGATTGGGAAGCGATTTTGCCTTGCGTGGCATTCAAGCCATTATTGCAAGCGATGTTCTCGACGATATCAGAAGTGCAATTTTGGCAAATGCAGTAGACCCAGACAAAGGAATTGAAATTTTTAATCAAGAGTATTCAAAATTGTTATATGTATTCGAACATCAACCAAAGCAAATATACAAGGCTTTGAAAAACTTCGCTTTAATTTTGAAACGCTCTATACCTTCGAAAATTCCTATTGAAAAATCAAAATACATTGCTTTAGTCGGCGAAATATACGTTCGACGAGACCATTTTGCACATCGATATCTCAACAAATACTTTGCTTCGAAGGGTTTTGTATTGAAAGATGCATATATCAGCGAGTGGATATTTTATGTTGATTATTTACTTAAACAAAAGCTATTGGAACCAGATACAGACTGGAGAAAGAAATTAGAGCGTTGGACACGTGTACTATTCATGCGGATTGCAGAACATAAAATCAAAAAGGCTCTTTCTCTTTCAGGCTATTACAAATATTCCAAGACTTTGATTGAACCGATTTTAAATCATAGCAAGCACTTGATACCTCTCGAGTATAAAGGCGAACCTGGACTTACTTTGGGAATCGCATTGAAAGATATATTAGAAAAATATTGTGGTGTAATTAACGTAGGACCTTTTGGATGTATGCCCACTCGCTTAGCCGAAGCCGTAAGTGTTCCCGAAATGAGAGTATCAAATAAAATAATTGCACGTAAATTGAATAATCCAAAATTTGAGCTCCCTAAATTTGTGAATAGGGAAATGACACTTCCATTCCTAACACTTGAAACAGATGGTAATCCATACCCCCAAGTGGTGGAAGCAAAGTTGGAGTCCTTTGTTCTAAAGGTTGAAAGAATTGCAAATTTGATGGATAAACTTAAAATCAATGGTAAAATGAAGGATTAGTTATGGCTATTACTTATAAGCAGGCAGGTGTGGATATCGAAGCTGGAGAGATTACAGTCGAACGTATCAAATCAATTGTTCAATCCACATATAACGAGCGTGTACTCTCTGATATTGGACTGTTCGGTGGCTTTTTTGATGCGAAATTTTCTGAGTACGACCATCCGGTGCTTGTTTCAAGCACTGATGGTGTTGGTACTAAGCTGAAAATTGCTTTTATGATGAACAAACACAATACCATCGGACAGTGTCTTGTGAATCATTGTGTCAACGATATTTTGACAGCTGGTGCTAAACCCCTTTTTTTTCTCGATTATTTTGCTACTGGAAAGTTGGATGTAGAGGTGGCTTATCAAGTGGTAAGTGGGCTAGCAATTGCGTGTAAAGAAAACGACTGTGCTTTGATTGGCGGAGAGACTGCAGAAATGCCCTCTTTTTACTCAGATGGAGAATATGATATCTCTGGGACAATTGTTGGTGTCGTTGATAAATCCAAAATTATTAATGGCTCCAAAATCACAAAGGGGAATGTTCTAATCGGTCTTGCTTCTAATGGATTGCATACCAATGGCTATTCATTGGCTCGAAGCGTTTTGCTAAAGCATTTCAGTGTCGAACAATATGTCCCAGAACTTGGTATTATTTTAGGCGAGGAATTGCTAAAGGTCCATCGTTCCTATTTTCGAGTTGTTTATCCATTGTTAGTGGAGGGTCTTATTCTTGGAATTTCACATATAACGGGTGGTGGCATACTTGGAAACACTAAAAGAATATTGCCTAAAGGATTGGAATTGAAGATTGATTGGTACTCGTGGGAGATGCCACCAATTTTTAAATTAATACAAAAATTGGGTGAAATCTCGGACGAAGAAATGAGAAACGTGTTTAATCTTGGAATAGGATTGGTGCTAATTGTTTCAAAAGAAGATGTTAATTCAATTTTGGACCGCTTAAAAGATAAAGAACGATGTTATATTATTGGAGAAGTGGTTTAGTTTGTTTTTTGTAACGACTTCAATGCCTTGTAGAGTAGGAAGATAGCAATTGCAATAATCAAAATTGCCCAGAACCAATTTGGTAGATATAAATTTCGAGCAACGTTTTCTGTATCAGAGTACAGTGAGGATTGATTTGTGCTACCATACGAGGAAAATAAATATCCTAAGCTAAAATAAACACTCATAAATGCCTGTATACCCACAACTTGTGAAATGTAGAATTGCAATGATTTATTACTTGATATTGAAATCAGAAAAATAATGATTGACATTATCAACAAGAATATAAAACCAAATGTCGACCTAACCCAAATCAAATCACTAATGAAAATTGCTAAACTTAATAAAAATAAAATCAATCGATTTAAGTTTAAGTTTTTTGATGAAACAAGGAATACATAACCTATTATTGGGGGGAAAAGAGGACCACTCAATGACACCAGTGCTGAACCGATGTTGCCAAGTGAGTTCGAAGAAGAAACATAAGCTACTCCATTCCCATCTGGAAATATTTGCAGATAAAAAAACTTTCCACCTAAAAGTAATGAACTTAGACCGTGTCCCATTTCATGGAACCAAGTACTAAGAATGATAAAAGGGTAGAGTACAATTCTTAATGGTTGGATTTGAAATATAATAAAGTTTAGTGCCAACAGGCAAATGGAAATTAACGTTGGAGTTTTTATTTTCATAACTCACCATAATTAATTTCGGAAATGAGTTTTTTCGCATTTTCAATTGCATACTGTGAAATTATTTCTCCACTTAAAAGTTTTGCAATTTCATAAACTTTTTCTTCTTCTGTAAGACTTTTAGCTGTGATTTTCACTGAATTTTGATTCTCGATTTTTTCGACCAGTATAGTGTTGTCGCCGGCAGAAGCTATCTGCGGTAGATGTGTTATAGCGATTACTTGGTGATTAGCAGAGATTTGTTTCATCAATTGTGCTGTCATCGACGCAATTTTACCACTTATCCCCACGTCAATTTCATCAAAAATCATCGTGGGGAATTTTTGATGTTTGGCAGAGAGGCTTTTCAATGCAAGCATTATTCTGGAAATTTCACCTCCCGAGGCGATGCTACCAAGAGGCATTGGTTTTGCGTTTGGATTTGTAGCAATTTGAAATTCTATCTTATCTATTCCATTTTGCAGAAGTTTTATATTTTCTCCATCTAAATTGATACTCAAATTGTGTATATCTTCGCTTTGAATATTCTCTCGTTTGAAATCAACTTTGAATGTCACATTTTTCATACCGAGTTTTCCAAGTATTTCTGGAACTTTGGATTCCAAAAGTCTAGCGCCTTTTGTCCTATTTTGGGAAATTTTAAGCCCAATCTCTTTTATTTTTTCTTTTAATGAAAAGATTCTTTCTTTTGTTTTTTTAATACTATCGTCGAGTGAGTATGTGGATAGAAGTAAACTTTGCATCCGCTCTTTTTCTGCGAAAATATTCTCAAAGGTTAAATACTTTTTCTCCAGATACTTGAGCTCGGAAAGCCTTGTTCTAAGATTGTCCAAGTAATTAGGTTCAAATTCCGCATCCAAAACTAATTTTTGAATTTCTTTGGACATTTCAGAAATTATTTCGACGATATTTTCGAGTTGTTTGATAATCTCCGCTAGCGATGGATATAATTTTAAAAGGGATGTTAATTTTTTTGCTGCGTACGAGGTTTTGTCCAAAACTGAATTTTCCGCTTGATACAGGCTTGCATAAACTTCGTTTAGTGTGGAGTTGATAATCTCCAGGTTCTCAAGTTTTTTCAACTCTTCCTCTATTTGCCGCAGTTCGTCTGGTTTCGGGTCGATACGAAGTATTTCTTGCAAATCATAGTTAATCCTGTCGATTTCTTTATTAATTCGTTGGAGTTCAATTTCTTGTTGAAGTAAGTCATTTATTGAATTCTCCAAGTTGCGACGTAGAGTTTGATAAATTTCAACAAATTTAGCGTTATCGGAGATATTATCGAGAAATTCCAATTGAAATTTTGACGATAGAAGTTGTTGATGAGAGTGTTGTCCATGGAAATCAACTAGAAATTCGCCGATATCTTTAATCACATTAAGTGGATATGGAGTATCGTTCAAGAAGCACCTCGAGGTTCCTTTTGATGTAATTTCTCTTCTGAGTGTGAAATTTCCTTCGATAAAATTTTCTTCGTCGTTCAGTATTGAATTTATAACACTCGAACTTTCCACAGAAAAAGTAGCCTCGACAATGGCTTTTTGTTCGCCACTTTTGATGAGTTCAGCAGATGTCCGCTCGCCGAGGGTTGTCATAAGAGCATCGATAATAATAGATTTGCCAGCGCCAGTTTCGCCAATTACAATATTTAACTTAGGTTGAAACTCAATGTAGATTTCGTCAATAAGAGCAAAGTTTTTGATATATAAACTATGCAGCATTAAGTAATTTAAAAATTACATAACTTGCAAATTTAATAAAAATAACTTTGATATGGCTTTTTCCTTTTTCTTTCGAGATATCTTTATTTTAGAAAGGCTTGCAGATATCATTTCCGAGAAAGCAAAAGAATTAAAAGTAATAAAAATTTGGGATGCGGGATGTGCCCTGGGGCAGGAACCCTACTCTTTTGCCATTTTACTTGCCGAAAAGGTGGGTTATTTTACATTTAAAAAAGTTGTGATATATGCTACAGATGTCGACGAGACGGGAGAGTTTGGAAAAACTATAACCAATGGAATTTACCCATTTCAAGACATTTCGAGAATTCCGATTGAAATTCGTGATAAATTTTTTAGACAGATAAGCGAGGATAGATTTCAGATTATAGACGAAATTCGTAGCCGAGTAAAGTTTCAACGTCACGATTTGCTTAGTTTGCTTCCTGTAGACACAGGCTTTATTGCAGTAATTTGCAAAAATGTTCTATTGCATTTTTCACAATCCGATAGAGTTAAAGTTTTGGAAATGTTTTATGATGCGTTGAAAATTGGTGGTTTTTTGACTGTTGAGCAAACCCAAAAGATACCAGATGAATTAGTGAACAAGTTCATTCAAATCTTTAGTGATGTTTCAATTTATCAGAAGGTTTAGATGAGAATATTCACATTGCCTATGCATACACATAAATATTCCTCGAATGTTTATCTTATCTTGGGTGATTGGAATAAGCTGGAAGACCAAAATACACTAATTGATGCTGGGGTAGATGACTTTATCATAAATCATATTGAACAACTCCCTACTGGTGTTGGTAAAAAAAAGGTCTCGCAAGTAATCATAACTCACGAACATTTTGACCACTTTGCTGGATTGAAATTTTTAAAGCCAAAGTACAAACCTATTGTTTATGGTAATACCAAAAACGACTTAGTTGATGTACAGGTAACCGATGGAATGAAAGTTGTGGTTGGGGATAGGGAAGCAATTCTGTATTTCACACCTGGACACTCTCACGATTCCATAAGTGTCTACATTCCAAGCGAAGGCGTAATATTTACTGGTGATTTACCATTAAGCTTGGGTGGCAAAGGAGACACTTTTACTTTGACTTATTTAAACACATTGAGGAAATTATCTCAATTGGATATTAGAGATATTTACCCAGGGCATGGAAAACCTATCTTTGGTAATGGTTTAGAAGTAATAAAAAGAACATTAAATCTTGTAGAAGGTGCAAAAATAATAGAATAAGTAATCAACCACCCTCGTCTTCAAAATCAATTTTGAGTGTCAACTCCTCACGTTTGTTTTGAGCTTCGACAAGTGAACGGACTTCGTCTAAATTTGGTAATTCATTTAAGTTATTTATACCAAATATTTTTAAGAACTCGATTGTTGTTCCATACATGAATGGTCTTCCAATAGTGTCTTTCCTTCCGACGATTTTAATCAAATTTCGCTCAAGCAACGAGTTGACGATTTCGTTTGAATTTGTACCACGAATTTCTTCTATCTCTGGTTTAGTTATTGGTTGCTTGTATGCAATAATTGCAAGAGTTTCGAGCATGGCTTTCGAAAATCTCTTTTTGTTTTTAAACTGTGGTAAGCTACCAAGAAATTTGCCAAATTCATTTCTTGTAGCAAAAACGTATCCATTTGCTACTGAAATGATTAAATATGGTCTGTTTGTAGCCACAAGCTCATGATTTATTTCCTCTATTAGGTGTTTGATGTAGTCGTTGTGTTTATTAGATTCAATACTGGAGTGCGCATCATTCTTTGAATGGATTTCTGAGAAGTCTATTCTATCGAGTAAATCCAAAATTTCGTAAATTGTAATTGGTTGTTCACTTGCAAAAATTAATGTTTCGAGGATTTGTTTTTGATATGCCTTGTCCAAACTTAAAAATTTTTCTATCATCTTAGTTATTTTGGAATTTTGAAGTAAGGAAAAGAAAAATATCGCTGTCGAAAGTGCTTTGATATGCATAAATTAATTTTTGCTTGACCAATTCGAGTATAGCAACAAAAAAAAGAACAAACACTGGTTTGCTTGCATTTTGGCAGAGAGTTTTAAATGAGATTTGCTTTTCAGTCCTCATAATCTCTAAAATTTTTGCAATAGCATCTTCGATTTTCAGCTCTGTTGTTTTAATTGATTGTACAGCTAAATTATTTTCGTTCCTTGTAATCATTTCGTAAAAGGCTTTTGCTAAATCATAAACAGTTGCTGGTTTGAAAGTTTTAAGCTTTGTAGATAGCTCTGGAATTTCTGTTTCGTAAATCCCTCGGTAAAAAGTATATTGCATTTGCTCCAATTTTGCTTCCAAAAATTGGCTAACTTCTTTGAATATTTGATATTCTATAAGTTGCTGTACAAGCCCGTTCCTGGGGTCTTGCTCCTCTGCTATGTCTTTTTGTTCTATTGGTAGCAACATTTTAGCTTTTATTTCCATTAGGGTAGATGCCATCACCAGAAACTCGCTTGCTATTTCTATATCTAATTCTTGCATCTTCTTGATGTAACTGAGGAATTCGTCCGTTATTTTAGATATGGGAATGTCGTATATATTAATTTCATCCCTTTTTATAAAATAAAGTAACAAATCTAATGGACCTTCGAATATTGGTAAAACGATTTTATACATATTTGCCTTTTTGCAAATACAAAAATACAAAACAAAAGAGGATGTAAACTACATTATCCATACCATAGTGTAAAACTCACTGTAAATTTTGGTTGAAGATTTGGTTTTGTAGCTAGAGTATAAAACAAAATCCATGAAAATGTAAAATTTTTTTGAATTAATTTCGTAATTTTAAATGTTTTAATTTGAAATATACAATGAATAAGTTATTTGTTCTATTTTTCTTATTTGTTTTAACCACAGCGATTCTTGCTGTTGATATATATATAGAAAAATTTACAGCTTCTTCCAATGGTAAAGACATCGTTATTGAATTTAAAACAATCAATGAAAAAAATATTACTCTTTTCGAAATCGAACGCTCCGTCAACAATGGAAGCTTTAAAAAAATCACCTCAATTTTACCTAAAGGCTATCCTTCTAACTACAAATACACAGACCAAGAAGCCTTTCTAAAAAATGTTGAAGAAGATAAAACCACTGCAAGTACCTACTCCTATCGTCTGAAAATTTTATTTAATGATAATTCCCATTTGTATTCAAATTCTGTAAATGTTTCCCACAAAGTAAATGGAATTTATCGTACTTGGGGCATGATTAAAGAGATGTTTAGGTAGTATTTATCGTATGTTTTCTCCAAGGTATCTTTTATTGCTTATTATCCCATTTGTTATTCCGTATTCTTCTTTCTCACACGAGGATATCAAATGCCTTACTTTTCCAATTCGTAAAAGCCAAAAGCTACAAGACAAAATTTTGGGCTCAATTAAATTTGATTCAACTGGGAGGCCTATAAATCAGTGCGTTGCCTTCTCGCGCAATGGACTTTTCGCAGTTCACTACGATACTGCAGGACAAAACAAAGTTCCGCTCTATGATTTCGACCGCAATGGCGTACCTGATTATGTCGACTCTGCATTATTTTATCTCGAGAAAGCATACTATATCTATTGCGACTCGATGGGATTTGAACCCCCACCAATAGATAGCGGGCGTGGTGGCAATAATAGTTATGATTTCTACCTATTCGATATTGGTAACGGCTATTACGAGGAGGTAGCCTACGGATGGACGGTTGCAGATGTTGAAATCAAAGTTCCTTTCAGATATCCCAAATATGCTTGTTTTTCGGTCATAGATAACGATTTTAGCCCATTTGATACTACTTTTTTCCCTTCTGGAAATAAACGAGCCACATTTCGGGAGACTGGGTACCTTGGTTTGAAAATCACAATTGCTCACGAACTTCACCATTTATTTCAATTCGGTTATGGCGACCCGATGTTTCCCTCTTTCAATGAAATGACCAGCACCTTTATGGAGTTTAGATTGAACCCCGAGTCGAAAGATTATTTACAGTATGTTAAGAGTCTGTTCTCTGATTTTTCGAAGTATATATTATCCGACCCAAGTTATTATGTCGGATATAGATATGCAATCTTTTTGCAATTTTTACATTTAAAATACGGAGATTTTCCAATAGTAGAACTCTGGAAGAATATCGGTAGAGGCAACGACCCATTGCTTTCACTGGAGCTTGCTTTGAACCAAAAAGGAAGTATGATTTCGAAAGAACTTGCTGCTTTTCTTCCATATTTATTTTACACTGGAAAAAATTCAAAACCAAACCTTTTACCAAATTCAAATCTATTTCCTGAAATTTCGTATTTGTTTCAAGGCAATTTAGATAGAACGCTGGTGACAAGCCAAAGGCTAAAACCCTTTGAAATACGACCTATGCGAGTATTTATGCCCTCGGATGTAGCCGATGCCTTGGACGATACATTATACATATTCCTTGCAAACTTGGACTCTAAAAATGCTATGTCTCAAAGCTTAGATTCTGTCAGCGAATGCACAATTATTTTATCCAAAGACGACCGATCTGGAATTAAACTACATCCCAAAGAGGTCTATTATAATTTTATTGGGGAGAGGAGCAAATTTGCCGACTCATTGTTTTTATCCTTTGGATTTAAAACCTATGCGGTTTCCTACCCTTTTCCAAACCCATGGAAATTTAGAGAAAGTGGCATATGCTTCCCCGTACCTTCTGAAGCAACCATCAAGGATAACGTCGAATTAAGAATCTTCGACTCTAATCTCACTGAAATTCGTTTGCCAAACAATTATTTTAATGTTTCTATTTACAAGGAAAAAAGGGTCATTTATTTCGATAAATTCCCAGTTGATTTACCAACTGGTGTGTACTTTTTCAAAATTTTGTTCAAAGACAAGGAAATTTTCGGGAAGTTTTCGGTTGTAAATTAGAAGAATTCGAGGTTTTGTTTTTAATTTTGCCTTTTGTTAAAATCAAATTAATTAGAATGATTACGTTAAATGTCAATATCGACCATATTGCAACTCTTAGACAAGCAAGAGGTGGAAAGGAACCGGACCCGGTCGCCGCTGCTGTAGTATGCGAGTTGGCTGGTGCCGATGGTATCGTATGTCATTTGCGCGAGGATAGGAGGCATATACAGGACCGCGACGTTGAATTGCTTCGTCAAGTGGTGACTACTAAACTCGACTTGGAAATGGCTGCTGTAGAGGAGATAATCAACATTGCTTTAAGAATTAAACCAGACCTTGTAACTATTGTACCCGAACGAAGGATGGAATTAACCACCGAAGGGGGACTGGACGTTGCGGCAGATATAAAGCGATTTAAAGACCTAGTTAACAAAATGCACGATGCAGGAATTGAAGTCAGTTTTTTTGTTGAACCAGAGCTTCTACAAATTGATGCTGTACTAGAAACTAAAGCCGATATGGTCGAGTTGCATACTGGTTTATATTCTAATCTCAAGAGTAAAAATCAATGGAGCCAGGAATTGGAACGAATAAAAACATCTGCAAAGTACGCCAAAGAAAATGGATTGAAAGTTGCAGCTGGTCACGGGTTGAATTATAAGAATGTAATACCCATTTGTCGGGAGACTGTAGTCGAGGAATTAAGTATAGGACATTCAATTGTTTCCCGCTCTGCTTTTGTTGGATTGGAGCGGGCTGTCCGCGAAATGATAGATATCATCTCGTATGCCACTCTTCTAAGGTAAGTAAATGTGCGGCATTGTCGGGGTTCTTTCGTTAGATGATAAATTAGTGTGTACCCCCGACGTTTTGGAGAGGATGGCAAACATCATCGTCCACCGTGGGCCCGATAGTAATGGTGTTTTCATTTCGAAAACCAAAAAATGTGGGTTTGCATTTCGAAGACTTTCAATCATAGACCTATCTCCTGCAGGTAACCAACCAATGTCCACTACTGATGGCAACATTACTATTGTTTTTAATGGTGAGATTTATAATTATCTTAAGCTTCGAAACGAGCTAATTGAAAAAGGGTATAACTTCCGTTCTCGAAGCGATACAGAAGTGATTTTATATGGTTACAAGGAGTGGGGTTTCGATGTGGTGAAAAGGTTATCTGGAATGTTTGCTTTTGTCATATGGGATGAGGTCAGTAAAGTCCTATTTGGTGCCAGGGATAGAATAGGGAAAAAGCCTTTGTATTATTATTTTCAGGACAATGTCTTTATTTTTGCTTCCGAAATAAAATCTATTCTGTTGCATCCTAAAGTTTCAAAACAAACCAATTTCGGCGAAATAGCGAATTATCTAAATTTTGGAGCTTCTACAAATCGTAATACTTTATTTAAAAACATTTTAAAGATACCGCCAGCCCATTTTTTTACCCTAAGTTTAGACGGAGTGATGAAAATTCACAGATATTGGAATCCTTTTATCCTTGGCTCAAATACCGATATTACCGAAGAGGAAGCAAAAATCGAAATAATTCGGCTTTTGCGACAGGCTGTGGAAGATAGGATGATGAGCGACGTACCATTTGGAGTATTCTTGAGTGGTGGTATAGACTCAAGTCTAAATGTAGCATTGATGGCAGAGTTGATGAACAGACCAGTTGATACCTTCACTGTTGGTTTCAAAGAGTTGCAAAAGTATAACGAATTACATTATGCAAAAAAGATAGTGGAGTTATTTCGTACCAATCATCATGAGATTTTAATTGATAGCAAGGATGCATATAATGTACTCTACGATTTAGTATGGTTTGAGGATGAACCTAATGCCGACCCAGTATGTATTCCTTTGTATTATTTAAGTAAACTTACCCGGAGCTCTGGAACGATTGTTGTCCAAGTGGGCGAGGGTAGCGATGAGCAATTTGTCGGTTATAAATGGCTGCTCAGGGATTACAAGTTTTATAAAAGTGCTTGGCAATTATTTGTTCAGCTATGGGGTCCGTTAAAAAGATTTGCATATTTCTCAGCCAAACCATTTTTTAATATGCTTCATCAATATTTACCTTTGGATATCCTTCGTCGGGCCACATATGGCGAAGAGTATTATTGGAGTGGAATATCAATTTTCCCTCCCGAGGAGATGAAACATTTTTTGAAAAAGAAATTCAATAGTTATTTATCGCTTCCTTGGGGATATGTTAAAGAGCTTTACGAGACTGCGAATAATCTCTCACCAACGAAAGTAAATTTCTTACAATGGGTTTTATTTGTTGAAATTTCTCAGCGTTTGCCAGAATTGCTTTTGATGCGAATTGATAAAATGGGCATGGCTAATAGTATTGAAGCAAGAGTACCTTTCCTCGACCACCGTTTAATAGAATTTACTATGAGTTTACCAGAAAAATTGAAAGTTCCCGATGGTCATACAACAAAGTACCTTTTGAAAAAAGCAATAGAGGGTATTTTGCCAAATGATATTATTCATCGCAAAAAACAAGGTTTCTGGGCACCAATTAATGAATGGTTGCGTAATGAATGGTATAATTTTGCTAGCTCGAAAATAAATAATTCGAACTTGTTTAAACATATGTTTAACTTCGATTACTTGAATTTTATTTTGCATATGCACCGAAAAGGAAAGGGTAAATATGGATTTAGGATTTTTACTTTACTAAATTTGGCTCTTTGGTACGAAAAGTTTTTTCAAAATCAGAATCTTGACTAAGTCTTCATTTAAATGTAATTAGATAAATTCAAATAAATTTAAGTAAAATTGAATAACCTTGGGATAGTAGAAGATTGAAAAAATTAGTCCCCAAAGTGCTCCCCAAAAATGTGCCTCGTGGTTAATATTTGAAGAATGATGCTTTGATGCATAAACGCAATATGCAAGATATATGATTGCAAAGATTGGTGCTGGAATGCCGATTGGAAACAAAAATATATATATTCTTGAGGTCGGATAGAAAAGTATGTAACTAAAAATAACCCCAGCTATGGCTCCAGATGCTCCCAATGAATAGTATTGTGGATTGTGTTTATTTTTTATGATTGTTGGGATTGTTGAAAAAATTCCAGAAGTAAAAAATAACAGTATAAAGAAAGCACGACTTACAGTAGACTCGAGTTGAGGAGCAAAGAAAAAGAATGTCAAAGAATTAAATAATAGATGTACAACATCTAAATGGACGAAAATGTGAGTTATCATTTGATAGAATTTTCTGTGGTATACAATTGAATAAGGATTTAGAGAAAATTTAAGAAGAATTGTATCAGGTGTTCGAAATCCAATTAAAGAGATTAGAACCATGATAAATAATATTAAAAAAGAAATTGGTGTATCAAGTAGTTCCATTGTCGTTCGTCGATGAATTTAACATTTATGAAGATTCCGATGCATTATTCTTCTTGACTCAATAAGCCTCTCTTCTTCTGGAAGCGAAATTAGTCTTTGGTTTAGGTCTTTGTCGTTTTCAGCAAGTAGAAAGTTTGCATAGTAGTCGATAACTTCTGGAGGGAAGATGCCGTCTCGCTCGTAATGATGTCGTTTTTGCAGAAGTTTCTCTGCAGATTCGACACAACTTTTACCTAATACTTCAAAGTTTTTTTGAAGGCTATGAGGTTCGTCTGTAATTTTATACTTTTCTGCAATTTGTAAAGAGCGCTCGGGATTGTTTAATCCCCATTCAATAGCAAGGGTGATTCCAGCAAGTATAAGATGAATCAAAGCGCTTCCATCTGGGCTTCGAAACTCTATGGTTTGCCGGGATTCGCTGTATTCAATTTCATCAGTTTCGTGTGGATTAATCTGCTTGGCTATGTTGTTTGTCTTGGACCAGGACAATGGTATTCTTATTAATGAGCTACGGTTTGAAGGACTCCAACAAACTTTTGTTGGAGCTTCTTGACCAGGTACTAAACGCAAATAAGAAGCTGCAACCGTATTTCCAAAAGCAGTCAAACTTGGTGCATAATGACATAACCCTCCGATTGCCATCAAAGCTTCTTTTGAAAGCTCGCCAGTGTCATCCAGGGTAATGTTTTTTCCATCTTTGACGAGTGCAATGTGAAAGTGCAATCCATTCCCAGCGTGTCCAGGGTCTACTTTTGGAAAGAAAGTTGCAATGCAATTGTTTTGATAAGCTACGTTTCGAATAATCCAAGCGGAAAGAACCAAATAATACGCTAAATCCTCGATATCAGTTAACTGAAATTCAATTTCCATTTGCTCGGCTGTTTTACCATTTAGCTCTGGTATCTCGCTTTGTATGTTTTCTATGTATCCAACCTCGTTGTGGCAATACTTAACGGTATTTGTAATTTTGGCAATCAATGATGTCATCTCATTCAAGATTTGTAAAGCCTTGGAAAATGGGGGACTACTATGATAGCCTTGCTGTTTACTAAGCAAATACATCTTTTTAGGTAAATCAAAGATTAAGTAAAATTCCAGTTCACCCAGTGCTCTCAAATCGAACCCAGTTTTAATTTTGAAATAATTCTTTGCTTTTGCTAATATACCATCAGGGGTGAAATTAGCTGGATTCCCTTCATAATCGAAGAACCTACAAAAGAAATCTAAACTTTTACTATCAAAAGGATTAAGAAATGCGGTCCGATAAATTGGAACAACATACAAATCAGAAAAGCCCACCTTGACAATACCTTTGAAAAGCGAAGAGCCGTCCACTCTTTCTCCGTCGGCGAGTACACTTTCGAGTTGTTTTTTGTTTTGAATCGGAATTTGCATCTGACGAGGTTTACCATCGATTGCTACATAATGAAATGTAATTCTCTCAAGACCAATGGATTGGATTACTTTGATAAAGTCTTTTCTTGTCCATAATTCTTTAGGTTTACCAGTTAGAAGTGTAATTGGATTTTCAAGAGCAAAACATAAATTTGTATTTTTCATGACCATCTAAAAAGTTTTGTATTACAAAAACAGCAAGTTAATTAAAAATAAGTAAATGTAAGGTTTTCGCATGGATTTGTTTGCTATTCGAGAATATTGTCTTTCGAAGCCCTTTTCAAAAGAAGATTTACCTTTCGACGAGGATACCCTTGTCTTTAAAGTTTTCGGACGAATGTTTGCTTTGTTGGATATTTCTTCAAATCCACTTTGGATAAACTTAAAAGCGAACCCAGAGGATGTAGTTGAACTTTGTGAAAGATTCGATTTCATCCGCCCAGGTTATCATATGAACAAAAAGTATTGGATTACAGTAGAGATTGTGAACGAGATTTGCGATGCTTTTTTATTTGAATTGATAGACAATTCTTATTTGGAGGTTACTAAAAAGCTTCCAAAATATCAACGTGAAATAATTAACAAGGCTATAGAAAATGGCAATTTCAAATGATAAGGAAATACTTGTTGAGAGAATAAAAGAACTTGTAGGTTGGAATGTAAATCCCGCGAGGCTCAAAATTCATATCGATACAACCGATTGGATGAGAATTGTCCGTGGGGATATAATTAGATTATCCTGTGGCGATTATCTTGTAAAGGGTAACATGCGGGAGCCAAGATTTGGCATCGATGACCAACCAAAGTACTGGGTTTTTAGTGCGGTGGACCTTCGGGATGGTAGCGAGAAAATTGTTAAAACAGTATTTCACGAGGAATTTTATGCGCACATTGGTATATTGAGAATTCGTTGTTATCGAAATCCAGTCAAGGAAGGCGAGGTATTAAAATTGGTGAAAGGGGATAATAGATTTATGCAAGGGTTTGTTTGTAACGACACAATGGGGAATGCAGTTAGAGTAGTTGATTTCATAAAGGGAAAATCGTTCTTTCAGTATATTCCTCTTATTGAGAAAAGCCACGAAGAATATTTTTACGAAGACTTGCCAAATATTTTGTGGAAATTAAGAGAATCTTTTTTAGCAATTCAATTTCTCCACGAAAATAGGTTCTGTCATGGGGATATACGAAACGACCATATAATTGTGGAGTCTGGAACGGGAACCTATCGTTGGATTGATTTCGACCTTATGCAAGATGTCTCGGATTTTGATTTGTGGAGTTGTGGAAACATACTTTCCTATGCGGTAGCGAAAGGATTGAAGACATTCGACCAAGTTTTAAAAGGCAGCGAATTCAGTGATAAAGTGAAGTTAAGTTTGACCGCAGAGGATGCCTCTGCTTTCTATAACTATAGAATAATGAATTTAAAAAAGTTATATCCTTATATTCCAATAAAACTAAATAATATCCTTCTTCATTTTACGATAAAGCCAATAGAATATTATGGTTCTGTTAAAGAGTTTATAGAGGATTACTCCGAAATGTTGGAGGCAACTTTTCCTATGGTAGCAACAGATTCCAAAGAAAGCAATGGTAGTGCAAAATGAAAGCTATTATTATCGGTGGTGGCAAGGGTTGTTACGCTATTTTGAAGTTGCTTCGAGAGCGACCGATAAAAGAACTCAATTTGCAAGTTGTTGCTGTTGTTGATACAAATCCAAATGCAGAAGGATTTCGCTATGCAAATGAATTAGGATTGCTTACCTTCTTTGATTACAAAGAGGCTTTAAAGTTACCCGATATAGAGGTAATTATAGAATTGACTGGAGATGATGAATTTGTCAGACGATTAAAAAAAGAATTGACCCCAGAGATAAAATTAATTGAACACTCAATTGCTCATATATTTTGGGATTTAATGTATGCACACGAAGAGCTCGACACTAAAATCCGTGACTTAGAACGACTCGAGAAAATCGTTGAAGATGACAACGTGTTTTTGAAGTCTATCTTCGACAGTTTTCAAGACTTAGCAGTGGTGATGGATGGTGAGCATCGAATAACAAGAGCAAACAAATCTTTTTGCGATTTCGTTGGTATGGAAGAAAAACAAATTATTGGGAAATCTTGTTGCGAAGTTTTGGAAAATACAGTTTTGGGATGCGATAAAAATGAAAGAAAAAATATTGACAATTGTATTTACCAAACACATAAACCATATTTCATGATATATGTATCACCACCACCACAAGAGACTTACTGGGAAGTGACACACTCTCCAATTTTCGACTCGAAAGGTAATGTTAAATACATACTTACAAATTGGCATAAAATTACCGAGCTTGTATACTTAAAGAGGGAAGTTGAAACACTCGAACAGAAACTTAAAAGCTTTATCAACAATGCTCAAGATTGGATTAGTATGAAAAATCTTAATGGCGAGTATATACTTGTAAATCCAGTCATTGCAAAGGCTTTTGGAAAAAAGCCAGAAGATTTTATAGGTAAAAGACCAGAGGATGTCCTCCCACCAAAAATTTCTCAAACGGTAAAACTTCATGATGCAGAAGTTCTTAGAACTGGAAAGCCAATGTTATACAACGAAACAATTATGCTTAATGGCGAAGAACATTATTTTCGAATGCTTCGCTTTCCTTTAACAGATAGCCAAGGAAAAGTCATTGGAACCTGTACTATCGGAAGGGATGCCACAAATGAAGTCCATTTAATGGAAAAATTGATTCAAAGCGAAAAACTTGCTGCTTTGGGTAAACTTGCTGCTGGTGTTGCCCATGAAATTAATAACCCTTTGACTGGTATACTTTCGTACGCCGAAAGTATTTCCGAAGAGCTGGACAAAAACCATCCTCTACAAGAAGACATAGCGATAATCATTCGCGAGACTCTTCGGTGTAGGGATATAGTCAGAAATTTATTAGATTTTGCAAAGCAATACACTCCCAAATTTGAAGTAGTGGACCCAAATTTTATAATTCAACAGTCTTTAGATTTGGTTCGCCGTCTGCCCCAATTTAAAGACATAGAAATCAAAGTAAATCTTGCCGAAAAGATTCCAAAGATAAAAGCTGATGTCAAGCAAATTCAGCAAGTAATATTAAACTTTTTAATAAATGCTGCCGATGCAATGAAGTACAGAGGCGAAATAATTATTTCAAGTGAGTACTATCGTCAACAAAAGAAATGTATTATTTCGGTGGAGGACTCCGGTCCCGGTATACCAGAAAATCTTATGGATAAAATATTCGAGCCGTTCTTTTCCACTAAAAGCACAAGTGGGCTTGGACTTGCGGTAAGTTGGGGTATAATTGAAAGACATCACGGAACAATCGAAGTGGACACTGCTAGTTCTGGGGGTGCAATATTTAAAATTGTTCTTCCCGCTTATTTTGAGCTAGAAGGAAATGAGTTGGAGTTATAAATATGCTCAATGACAAAGTCAAAATTTTGGTGATTGATGATGAACAAATCATATTAGATAGCATAAAAAGGATTTTAAAAAAAGAAGAAGCCTACGAAGTGGAAACCGCTTTATCAGCCCAGGAGGCTTTGCAAAAGCTTCCAGTTTTTTTGCCAAATATCATTCTTACAGATTTAATGATGCCCGAAATTGATGGTTTAGAACTGCTTAAAAAAGTGAAAGAAATTAACGACAAAATTTTTGTAATTATGATTACTGGTTATGCAACTATTAATACCGCTTTGCAAGCAATGCAACTTGGTGCTTTTGATTATATCGCTAAACCATTTACACGCGATGAACTCCGCAAAGTGATAGAGCGAGCCGCAAGTTTAGTTTCTGCCCAGACAAATAGCGAAGGTAAGTCCCCATTGCAAAATGAAATAATAAGCAACATTCAGGGTATAGGTCAGTATTCCTGGCTTATGATGAATGACGAGGGTTTAGTTGTTTTAGGGGTAGAAAGGGCTGTGTTATACTCGGTAGGCAAGATTCAAACTGTTTACTTGCCTTCAGTTGGAGATGAGATTCGCCAAGGAAGTGTCTACTTTCAGATATTTTCCTCCGACTTAAGAACACAATCTATTTTCTCTCCCCTTTCTGGAATTGTTGTAGAAGTCAATGAAAAAGTATTAGAAAATCCTGAAATTGCTGTCTTAGACCCCTATGGAGAGGGATGGCTTTTGAAAATAAAGCCTTACAATTTTGAGGAAGATATGAAAACTTTAGGACTGCTTTAGAAAATGAAAGAAGCTCTTCTGTATGAAAACATTGATAGCGACACGAAAGAGGTAATCTGCAAACTTTGTAGTCATTATTGTAAAATTAAAAACGCTCGTGGTGGAATTTGTCGGGTGCGCTTCAACCATGATGGTACCTTGTTCTCGTACACATATGGTAAAGTCGATGGATTTGCCGTCGACCCAATAGAAAAAAAGCCATTTTACCATTTCAAACCAAAGTCTAGAGTTTTATCTTTTGGTACCCCTGGTTGCAATTTTAAATGTGCCAATTGCCAAAATAGTTACCTTTCCCAATCAATAAAATTAAAGCCCGAAGCATTGCTAACTCAAAATGTTTTTCCGCCAGAGAGAGTTGTGGAGTTGGCAGAAAAATACGCCGTGGATGGAATTTCTTATACCTACTCCGAACCTACGATTTTTTTTGAATATGCAAGAGACATAATTTTAAAGTGCAAGCAAAATAATAATACTAAACATCTTTTTCATGTATTTGTTTCGAATGGCTATTTTAGCAAAGAAATGTTTGAAATTGTAAAAGCAGAAAAATTATTAGATGCTATTAACATAGATTTGAAGTTTTTTGATGACCAAAAATATTTAAAGATTACCGGTGGACATCTCAAGCCTGTTTTAGAAAATATTGAAAGAGTTTTCGACGCAAATATACATATGGAAATTATCAACTTAGTTATTCCTGGTGAAAATGACAATGAAGAGAGCTTTGCAAGAGTGTCGGAGTTCGTTTCCAGTCTTTCAAAGGATATCCCTCTTCATTTTAGTAGGTTCTTTCCACAGTACAAAATGACAGACAAATCCTCAACTCCATATAAAACTCTTTTGTTCGCAAGGGACATAGCGAAAAGTTTTGGTCTTAATTATGTTTACATTGGAAATACCGATTTAATTGACGCAGAAAACACACATTGTCCTAAGTGTAATTATTTGGTAATCCAAAGACAAAGGTACTTCACCGATGTTAGGTATTTAGATTTGGAAGGAAAAGCTGTATGCCCAAATTGCAAAGAAACTTTGCCAATTATTGTGTAGTTAGCTTGTTTGTTTTCTTTTGGTCTCTTCTGCCGCCAAAAGTTTTATCCCAATGGCCAGTAATGAAAACTGATGCGGATAGTTTAGTGCGAATGGGTGCCGACTACATCTACAATATGGAATTCGATAGTGCAGAGATTTGTTTCAAAACTGTAATCCAAAAATATCCTCAGTTGCCAGCTGGCTATTTTCTTGATGCAATGGTAGATTGGTGGAAGATTAATTCTTTTAGGAACTCTCGGGATTACGACAGGAGCTTTTTAGACAAAATCGACAAAGTCATCAAGGTGTGTGATGGGATTCTGGATACAAATGAATTT
The DNA here is from genome assembly GCA_937927515.1 of Candidatus Kapaibacterium sp. Taxonomy (GTDB): domain Bacteria; phylum Bacteroidota; class Ignavibacteria; order Kapaibacteriales; family UBA2268; genus Naka2016. The sequence goes on from CALBDO010000013.1 coordinate 50,478, forward strand.
GAAATAAGTGCATTATTTTTTAAAGGCGGAGCGTTAGGATATCGGGGTAGGTTTCACGTGGTACGAGAGAACTGGTTTCGAGCTGCAAGCGATGGCTATACAGCATTTAAGATACTTCTGAAGTGTTTGGAGATTGCACCAAACAACTACGACATCATGTTGGGTACTGGTATTTACAATTACTTTGCAGAGGTTCTACCAGAGCAAAATCCATCCATTAAGCCCCTGATGCTTTTTGTGCCAAAAGGTGATAGAAAACTTGGCATTTTGCAACTGAAAGCTTCTGCTAAATATTCACGTTATGCAAAAGTCGAGGCTATGTTGGTTTTGCTTCAAATTTATTACGATTTTGAAAAGGATTATTACTCTGCGTATGAATTAGCCAAGGAATTGGTTCAAAAATATCCAAATAATCCTTTGTTCCAGCGTTACTATGGTAGATGTCTTGTTTCATTATATTACCTTGATGAATGGGAACAGCATTGGAGAAAAATCCTTGATTGGTGCAATCAAAAGAAAATTGGGTTTGATTTATTAACAGCCCGCGAAGCTCTTTACTACATTGGGAGTGCATTATTCGAAAAAAACCAATTTGATGAAGCTTTACAATATTTTTACAAATGTGATGAGTTCTCGCGTAAACTTGATAAGGATGGACCTTCTGCTTTTATGATTTATTTAAATCTTAAAGTTGGTAAGATTTACGATTTACAAGGGAAGCGCCAATATGCAATTATGCAATACAACAAAGTCCTTTCATGGAAAAATTATCGAGACTCCCACGAACAAGCCAAAAAGTATCTTCAATCTCCATTTACCCGTTAATTTTTTAATTTTGGAATTTATTTAATTAATTATTTTTATGTCGAAGTCTTTTATTTTTGTCGTTTTTTTCATACTTGCGTCTGTTATACCATATTTTTGCCCAGCGCAATCCAAACTACTCTTGGGTATTGATGTTTTGATTAAAGATGATTTTAAGATTTTGCAAGGGAAAAGAGTAGGTTTAGTGGCAAATTCCGCCAGTCGTACCAGCACGCAGAAAATGACAGTGGAGTATTTTGTCCACAATCCAAACTTTACATTAACCGCAATTTTTACTCCTGAACATGGGTTTTTTACGACAATTCCAGCTGGAGAGAGTGTTCCCGATGATAGCATCTATGGTGTCCCTCTTTTTTCACTGTATGGAAACAACCGAAAGCCGACTCCCTATCAATTGTCTTTGGTTGATATTATTGTTTTCGATTTACAGGATATTGGTGTTCGTTCTTATACTTATATAAGCACACTTTTCAAAGTTATGGAAGCTTGTGCAGAATTTGACATTCCTCTTGTTATCTTGGATAGGCCAAACCCTCTCGGAGGCAATCTTGTCGATGGTAATGTTACAGATTGGGAGAAAATTTCATTCGTAAGTATCATTCCCATACCATATCTTCATGGATGTACAATAGGAGAGATAGCTTTAATGATAAACGGTGAGGGTTGGCTGAAGAGCAATGGAACCACAAGAAAGTGTAACTTAACTATTGTGAAAATGGAGGGTTGGAAAAGGGATTTCAAATGGGAACAAACTGGTTTAAATTGGTTCCAAACATCCCCCAACGTGAAAACTACTAAATCTATACGGGGTCTTGCATTTTTGGGTCCCATTGGTGAACTTTCTTTATTTAATTTAGGCGTAGGTACACAAAATCCATTCCAAAAGTTTGAAGTTCACAATGTTAACAGTCGAAAATTAGATAGTTTAATAACGAGTTTAAAATTTGATGGTATTGTTTTTCGAAAAACTGCAAAAAAAAATTCTTATTTCATTGATTTTGAAGCCAATGCTGATGCTAAACTTTACACCTACGGAATGTTGTTGCTTTTAGAAACTTGGAAAAATTTCCCACATCTTTTCAAATTAGAACGAATAAAAACTAAATCCATCGAAATGTTTAAAAAAGTTACTGGAACAGATACTCTCTGGCAATGTTTGCTGGATGGAAATGAAAAAAAATTTAAAAGTGCCTTGAATAAAGGATTGGATGAGTTTCTTTTAATTCGTTCGAAATATCTTATGTATAAATAAGGTGGAAATTGGCAAAGGTTTGGCAATTCTTCCGAATTCCTTTGAATATATCTTTAAGGAAATTTGTTGGCTTTTTTAAAAGAAATATTTTGTCAGTTAAAAAATCACCAATATTATTTTATGAAGATAAAGAAACTCTTGATAAATATTCAATACGTAAGTTGAATTTTGGTTTTTTCAACCTACCACCAATCGATTTCCTTTTAGAAAAAGACGAGCTTTTGGATTACCTATCCGAACAAATTTTAAAGCACAATTTCAATTTATTAGGTACTGGTTGGGTCTGTCGAAATTTTGAAAAAAGTCGAGATGAAATTAAAAACTTATTGCCGGATTTCTATAAGAAGAAATTCGAAATTCTAACAAGCAAAATTACAAACCCAGAATACCAACATATAAACTTTTGGAGCGAACCCAAAACTGGCTTTGAGTGGGAGCCCAAATATTTTAAAGAAACTGAAATTCTTCTTGGTAAAGATATAAAGTATCCTTGGGAACTTGGTAGGATGCAACATTTGCCATTTCTCGCCATTAGTTATAGTTACAATTTGATTAAGGATGCTGAATATGCAAAAAAATTGGCAGAAGAGTTCCAAAATCAAGTGCTCGATTTCATTTCAACGAATCCCGTGGCTTATTCCGTCCAGTGGCGTTCAACAATGGATGTTTCCATTCGGCTTGTAAATTGGCTTGTTGCCTACGATTTGTTTATGCTTGCTGGTTGGAATTTTGAGAAATCTTTTTACGAGATTTTTTGCAATAGCATCATACAGCATATTTTATTCATATTAAATAACTTGGAATGGTCCGAGGGCTTGAGAGGTAATCATTATTTTGCAAATGTCGCCTCTCTCATTTTTGCCGGTGTTTACCTGCCAACAAGTGAATTGTCAATACAAATACTAGCTTTTGCTTTGAGCGAGCTTTACAAAGAGACATTACACCAATTTCTACCCGACGGTGGTAATTTTGAAGCATCTACTTACTATCACATCCAGGTAGTGGAAATGCTACTTTTTTCTTTGTACATTCTGAATTTTGTGACTAAAGATAAATTAATCGCCCTCAAAAATTTTGTTCACAATCGTAAAAGGCTGACACTAGGTAACAAAACAACAACTAAATTTAATTTTTCAATCGATGAAAATCTTTTGAAAATAGATTTTCCAGGTGACTTCTACGAAAGGATTTTTAAAATTATTAAATTCACCAATTTGATTAAGAAAAGTAATGATGAATATGAACAGATAGGAGATAACGACAGCGGTATTTTCCTCCGATTGAATTATTTTTTTGAAAATTTCGCCTTTGAGAATGAAATGTATGAAAACTTGTTAAAAAGATACTTATTAGATGACTTGATTTCTTCTCTGTCGGTTGGTGGCTCAAATCGGCAATACTATTTCTTGAAAGATAAGAAAATGCATCAACTTTATTTGCCTTCAAAAGAAATTACAATATTTCCAAAATTATACTCTTGTACTCACTTCGGATTATATATTGTCAAGTCTCTTAATTTTGAACTTTTCGTTCGCTGTGGTGATATTGGTCAGATGGGAAAAGGTGGACATTCTCATAACGACCAACTTTCTATTACTTTAAATGCAAGAAGCAAAGACTTTTTTGTCGACCCAGGGCTGTTTTGTTACACTTGTTCGGAAGAAGAAAGGAATAAGTATCGTTCCGTACATTTCCACAACACACTTGTCTTGAAATCTTGTGAACAAAATCTGTGGAAGACAGGCGATGTTGACAATCTATTTTGGATTTACAAACATAGAACCAAATCTAAAGTAGTATTTCAGTCCGAAGACAAATTGATATTTGAGCATTATGCATATGGCATACCACATCGTAGGACAATAATTTACCATATTAATAAAGTAGAAATTATTGATTTCCTTAATTCGAATGCAGAAAAATTCATTTATTTCCATTTGCATCCAACAGTGATAGTTGAGCGAAAATCTGAATCTTTCATTCTGGTGAACGAGGAGGTAACCGTGGAACTATCAACAGATTGCAAGAACTATGAAATTCAAACCTACCATTACTCTCCTCAGTATGGCTTGAAGATACCATCACGTAGGATGGTATTTACCACGACCGAGGAATGCATACATTTTTCTATCAGCATTCAACAAGAATAAAAAACCCACCCGAAGGTGGGTTTTTGGGGGAAATTTTTTATACCCAACCGCGCATCTTTACTGCATCAACGACACGAGAGATTGCAATCATGTAAGCAGCATCGCGCATATATACACCTTTTTCATTAGAAAGCTTTAGTACTGCATGGTAAGCACTGGTCATCTTTTGGTCTAATTTAGATAAAACTTCTTCTTTTGTCCAATAATAGTTCATGTTTGATTGTACTTGTTCGAAGTAGGAGCAAGTTACACCACCAGCATTGCAAAGGAAGTCGGGAATTACGTGTATTTTTCTTTCTTTGAGGACTTCGTCTGCTTCTGGAGTTGTTGGACCATTTGCACCTTCGGCAATAATTTTAACAGTAGGTTTAATCAATACGACCGTGTCCTTGTTGATTTGATTTTCTAATGCAGCTGGAACAAGTATATCAACTTCTTGTTCAATCCAAGCAGTTCCAGGTAGGAGTTCGTATCCTAGATCATTTGCCTTTGCTTTGTCAATTTCCCCAAATTTGTTTGTAATAGAAATTAGTTCTTCGAAACTAATACCGTCTTTTTTCCTAAAAGTAATAGCTTTTTGCTCTTGGGGGTCCCATGTAGAAACAGCAATTGCTTTACCACCCATTTTAGTGTAAAGTTCCAATGCGTATTGGCTAACGTTTCCAAAGCCTTGAAAGCTTGCTGTTGTGTTTTGAATTTTTATTCCCAAAAAGTTTAATGCTTCGCGGACAGTGTACATGACACCATAACCAGTTGCTTCCGTCCTACCAAGAGAACCACCCAAACCAAAGGGCTTGCCAGTAATGAAACCAGGTGCTTTGAACCCAGTTATTTTTTCGTATTCGTCGAGCATCCAAATCATATGTTGGCTAGTGGTCATAACATCGGGGGCTGGAACATCTTGGAGCGGTCCGACGTTGCGCACTATTTGTCGCACCCAACCTCTGCAAATTTGCTCTTGTTCGCGTGGAGATAGTTGATGGGGGTCGCATACAACACCTCCTTTCCCACCACCGAGTGGAATATCCACTACAGCAGTTTTCCACGTCATCCACATAGCAAGGGCGCGTACGGTATCAATTGTTTCGCCCGGGTGGAAGCGAATGCCACCTTTTGCGGGCCCGCGTGCATCGTTATGTTGTACTCTAAATCCTCGGAATACTTGATACGAACCATTGTCCATCCTAATAGGGATGTTGAACTGATATTCTCTTTCGGGATAAAGGAGTAGATCGCGTGTTGCTTGGTCTAAACCTAACTTTTCAGCAACAGATAAAAATTGTTGCTGTGCCATTTTGAATGGATTGAAACCTTCTGTTGACATTTTAAATTCTCCTTAATTTTAAATAACCTTCATACTTTGATAAAATCAAAGTTTAAAAATGCAAATTAGTAATTTTTTCTCTGCCTTTGGTGATAGTACATCATAAATTCTTGGGTTCTGTATTTTTTTGTTAATAATTTATGTTGCTTTTGGTCTTAATTTGTTAATCTACATAATTACTTATTTTTAAGATAACTCGCGCTGAAAACATTTTCGTCAACACATTTGAACAACGGATGAGATTTTTGACAATTATAACAAAAAATTTATTAAAATTACATTTTTTAAAACTGAGGATTTATAATGGGAATTAGCATCGAAAAAGCAACAACAACTCGTTATAATTCAATTGATTGGAACAATCTTGGCTTTGGTCGTTTTTTCTCCGACCATATGTTTATTAGTCGCTTTGAAAATGGTCATTGGGATGAGGGAAAGATTATTCCCTACGGTCCTATCTGTTTCGAACCTTCGATGATGACATTACATTATGGTCAAACCATTTTCGAGGGATTGAAAGCTTATTTTGATGTCAACGGTGGTGTGAACCTCTTCCGTCCTGATATGAACGCAAAGAGAATGAATAAGTCTGCAGATAGGTTATGTATACCTCGATTCAACGAAGAGAAGTTTGTCGAAGCTATTATTGAACTTGTGAAATTAGACCATAAGTTCGTCCCAAAAGTTTATGGTCAATCTCTTTATATTAGGCCAGTTTGCTTCGGTAGCAGTTGTGTCCTGGGGGTACATCCTGCATCTGAGTATACTTTTATTATCATCACTTCTCCTGTCGCATCGTACTATCCAGAGGGTTTAAATCCGGTAAAAATTTTAATTGAAGACCAATTTGTCCGTGCAGTCCGCGGTGGTTTGGGCGACTCGAAAACCGCTGCGAATTATGCAGCTTCGCTTTATGCAGGACAAAAAGCCAAAGAAATGGGATTTTCTCAGGTTCTATGGCTCGATGGCATACAACATGAATTTGTCGATGAGGTTGGTGCAATGAACATAATGTTCGTAATTGATGACGTTCTAATAACTCCACCGCTTTATCAGGGTTCAATTCTTCCTGGTGTTACTCGCGATTCGGTGCTATGTCTGGCAAAAGAATTTGGAATTAAAGTGCAAGAAAGGTCAATAAAAATACAAGAAGTGATTCAAGCTTATGAAAAAGGGACGTTGCAGGAAGTTTTCGGCACTGGAACCGCTGCGACTATCTCCCCCGTTGGCGTTTTGTATTACCATGGCAAAGAGATGATTATCAATAATAATCAGATAGGACCAGTTGCACAAAAGATGTATGATACTCTCACTGATATACAGTATGGAAAAATCAAAGATATTTACAATTGGATAGTTCATATTGATATTTAATTCTGTGTACTACTTTCTGGTTTAATTTAATTTTTTAAAAATTTTTTTATATTTGTTTTTTCAAAAATTTTAGATAGGTTTATTATGCAAAATGATATTTCATCATTTACAAGTCCTTCCTTGGAAATAGCACTCCAGGGATATATTCGAAAAACTTATCTTTGGATGATGAGTGGATTGCTCATATCTGGTCTAACTGCTTATTACACTTCGTACTCATTACTCATTTTTCAACTGATTGCTAATCCAATGCTTTTCTTCCTTATAATTATTGCTGAATTAGGTTTGGTTTGGTATCTCTCATCAAGGGTAATGATGCTACAAGGAATGACTGCTGGACTTTTGTTTATACTGTATTCTTTTTTAAATGGGTTAACTCTTTCGATTATATTTGTTGTGTATGTGGGATCTAGCATTCAGAATGTCTTTTTTACTACTGCTGCTCTTTTCGCTGCTATGAGTTTTTATGGGTACACCACCAAGCGAAATCTTACAAGTTTCGGCAGCTTTCTTTTAATGGGACTCATCGGTATTATTATTGCATCTGTAATTAATATCTTCTTAGCAAGTTCGGCGCTCGATTTTGTTATCTCCATTATCGGAGTTTTTGTCTTTGTTGGTTTAACTGCCTATGATACCCAAAAGATTAAAGCTATGTTCTATGAATTAAGTGACGACCAAGTTGCTCTTGGAAAGTATTCCATCCTTGCAGCACTTACCTTATATCTCGATTTCATTAACCTCTTTCTGTTTCTACTTAGGCTTTTTGGGCGGAGAAGATAAACAATTATGCTGGATTTTGCCGACCCGTTTGAGCTTTTGCAAAATGCTCTCCAAGAATATGAGTCTGAAAATTTCAATAAAGTAATTCATATTTTGGAAAATGGGGTTGATTTTGCCGACGACACCCCTCTTTATTATTCTCTATTGTCAAAAGCGTATCTAAAGGTTGGTGATTTTCTTAAATCCTCCACCGTTGTTCAGTCGGGCTTAGAAAAATTTCCATTCAATAAAAGTTTATTGCTTTTAAAAAACGACCTAAAGTCAATAATGCTTCGTCTGGAAGGTACAAACCGAAATTTTAGAGCAGAGAATTTGCGCAAAGTAAACGGACTTTTCTTTCACCTTGGTTTCGATACACTAAGAGTTCTTAAATTCCGCAAAATACTTTCTTAATTTAGTTTGACTTAATTAGTGCACTCTTTTTTAGAACAGAGAAATTTCTATGGTAATTGTTGTTTGTTGTTTAAAGTATGAATATGGGTATCCAGAGCGTGGATTTAGTTTTGAATATTATAATTTTCTCGACACCTTATGCAAAATGGATGGGGGAAAGAACAAAATTATTCATTTTGCATTCGATGAAATTTATCAGAAGTACGGAAGAATACAGATGAATAATAAACTTGTCGATGTGGTACGACAGTACTCTCCAGATTTAGTATTCTTTTTTCTTTACAAAGAAGAGTTTAGCAAGGATGTTTTGTTGTATTTAAAAAATGAGTTGAAAGTTACTACCTTCAATTGGTTTGCTGATGACCATTGGCGGTTCTATAATTTCAGCAGGCACTGGGCTCCGTATTTTACATATGTCTCTACGACGGATTCTGAAGCAATTAGGAAATACAATAAATACGGAATAACTAATGTAATTAAAACACAATGGGGGTTTAATCATTTTTTATATAAAAAACCAGAGGACTTTGATTTGGCTGGTGAAATAAAATACAAATACGATGTAACTTTTGTAGGTCAAAAGCACAGCAATCGTGCTAGTTTAATTAAGTATCTAACAAAAAGAAATGTACAAGTGCATTGTTGGGGGAAGGGATGGGAAAATGGTCGATTGCCATTTGAGCAAATGTTGGAAGTGTTTCGCTTGTCGAGAATTAATTTAAATTTTAGCAACGCATCTGGAGGTTTTACTCTAAGAAGTTTAGTCTCTTTGTTTTTAACAAGGAGAATAGACCACAAATTGCGGTTTCATCCCTTTCAATTGTTACCAGATAACATTCGTTCGACATCCCACAGAATTTTTGGAAAGCAAATCAAAGGAAGAGTTTTTGAAATTGTTGGTTCCGGTGGTTTCTTGTTAACGCAAAATGCAGATAATTTATACGAATATTTTGTCGATGGAAAAGAAATTGCAATTTTCAACGACAAAAAGGAACTTTTGGAAAAAATAAACTTTTATTTGCAAAACGAAGAGCTAAGGAAAGAAATAGCTTTGAATGGTTATTTACGAGCATTGAAAGAACATACTTACGAGGCAAGATTCAAAGAACTTTTTAAGAAAATGAAACTAATTGAGGAGTGAGTTCATGAAAATACATCTTGGTTGTGGCGACAAATATCTCGAGGGTTATGTAAATGTTGACCTTCCTCCGAGCGAGCATACTGTGATGCAAGCAAAAGCAGATATGTATGCGGATATACGAACTTTAGAGTTTCCAGATAATTCCATTGAAGAAGTCAGGTCTCATCATCTTTTTGAGCATTTCAATCGAGCAGAGGCGTTGAAATTATTAGTTCGTTGGAGAAAATGGCTAAAGGTTGGAGGCATTTTACATATTCAAACACCGGACTTTGCTGCTTGCGTTTTTAAATATTTGTTTGCACCGTTGAAATTTCGGATGCAACTCGGACGGCATATTTTTGGGTCGCAAGAAGCACAGTGGGCAAATCATTTGGATTTTTGGGACAAGAGGAAATTCAAATTTGTTTTGGAAAGTTTAGGCTTCGATATTTTAAAAATAAAAAGATACTTAAATTCTTTTCATAAACACTATTCCCACATTCCATTTTCAAGCTTGATTGGTGAGTTAATACCAGAAAAAATTTATCAAAAGTATGGTGGATATAAATTGCCAGATATAGTTGTTATTGCTAAAAAGAATGATAAAGAAGTGGACTATCGTTTCGTCGTCGAGAACTTACTAAAAATGTATCTCATCGGAAAAGAGGACAATAAAATGCTAGATGTGTGGTTAAGCGTGTTTAATGAAATCTAATATTTTCAAAGTTAATTTGTTTCCATATGATAAATAAAAAATTTAAACGACTATTAATTACCTAAACAACTAAGCAAACAGGTATATTCAGTAAAGTATTTTCTGTATTTTCTAATAATAAAAATCTCTCCTCGAGGAGGAGAGACTTTTTATAACTTGGTGGACGCTTGATATCAAACTAATACAGAGGTTTTTGGAGTCTAATAAAGTAAATAACGTTTTCATCCTGTTTATTATTCATAAGTGGCATTGACTTTGTCACAACGGCACCATTTTCAGTAACAATACCAAAATCATCGTCATTAACAATAGCAATCAAGGTGTTACTTAGGACCACTATTCCCTCCGGTTTGTCGTGTGGGTAATTAGGTATAGACATGATATCAAATACCTCTTGTTTTGTAACGCATTTTAATAGAGACTTCAACTCATCTTCACTTAATTGTTCAATTGTTTTGTTATTAAACATTAAACCATTTTCTTGATTGCTATGAACATCGGTGGCATTTGAAATGTCTATTTTATATAACTTTTTAACGATGTTTGAACCAAGACCAGGGGTCTTCCCATCTCTTTCAAGAACTAGAAATGTAGTGTTAGTTAAAGCTGCAATCTCGCTAATTGCTGTGGCTGTGGTGTCCAATAAATAAATATATTCTTTAAATTTTGACGTTGCAATTTCATAGAACAGTATTCTACAAGCTTTAGATGTTTTTTGGACATCTTTATTGGGATTAAGCAAAGGGGATTGCATAATTCCAACAAGATATCTGCCATCGGGAGTAATTGTCAGCCCCTCCATTCCACGATTAGGTCTACGATACTTGTAAACTGGTGGTAACTTTTTTCCTCCAACCCCATTTCCAAATGGATTTATCCAATCTATTGCCTTTCCATCGGCGTCAAAGTGTATAAGGTATGGCCCATATTCGTCGGCAACCCAGAAGGTTCCATCTTTCATTGCTACGAGGGCTTCAGGGTCGATACCTTTTGGGTCGTAATTTAAAACATTTCCATTAAGGTCCAGTGGTGTTTCTCCAGTTCCACCAGAGCCAACTGGATTGGGCAGACCAGTTAAGTTCTTACCGGTTTCATCCTTAAGGTAAATGACCTTTTCGAGTATAAGCTTACCATCAACAAGTTTGAACTTTCCTATTTGGGGTGTAAAGTCTGGTTTTGGAAATATTTTCTCATTGGACTTTGCCCCATCAATATTTGGACCACGGTCTGTAAGAGCATAAAATACACCATTTTGATTGCTCGACAGAGCAGACCCAAAACCCCCGTTAACAACATTTACTCCATTTGAGGTGGTTAACAAAACGTCTCTTTTACTGATTACAACTTTGTCAGGGTAGTTAATCGAGGGATTTACAGAATTATCATCCTTTGAGCACGAAAGAGTAAATAAATAGGATTATAATTAAAATACCTACTGATAATTTCATAAAACCTCAGAAAATATAACAAACAAAATGGCAACTTAATTGAGATGGATTAGTGTTGTGTTAACGAAATGTTTGTAATAAATAAATTAGTAAATTTTAAGTTTAAGTTTGTACATTCTGCACACTTTTGTTTTTGATAAAAAATAATATTGTAGTTTTGCAAAATCTATATTGAACAATTTTGAATTGAAAAGTTTTATTGCAATTGCATACAAGGATTTAAAGATTGAATTTAAAAATCGTTATTCTCTAACGACTACAATATTGTTTACACTTGTCTCCACCACAATAGTAAACTTTAGTATTCCTACATCGTTTATTGAAACGCCCATTTATGCTGGTATCCTTTGGATTGTAATATTTTTTGCTTCAACGACTGGGATGACTCGAAGCTTCATAAGCGAAGAAGAGAAAGGTACAGTGCTTTTGTTAAGGTTTTTATCAAACCCTTATGATGTTTTCTTCGGTAAATTTATCTTTAACCTTTTCATTTCCTTAATTGTAAATATTACTGCAATTCTTTTATTCCTTGTTTTTTTTGACAAGGTTAAAATTTATCATTTTTTGCTATTTGTACTTACCATTCTTAACTCTGGAATTAGTATTGCAGGATGTTCGACAATAATTGGTGCAATTGTTGCCAAAGCCAATGTCAAAGGGGCTTTGTTTCCGATTCTTTCATTACCGATACTTATACCTGTTTTGATGGTTGGAATAGAAGCCACTCAGTTTTCAATTTTGGGGAAAAATCTTGATTTGGTACTGCAGAACAATGTAATGATTTTTGGATATACTGGACTCTTGATAACTCTCTCTTCACTTATGTTTGAATTTGTTTGGAAAGAATAACGAATTGAATTAATTTTGTAAGTTTTGTAAAATTAAAAATTTGCCTATGAGAAAGTGGCGAATTGAAGACTCTATAGAGTTGTACAACATTAAGGGATGGGGACAAAATTATTTTAACATAAATGAAAAGGGCAACCTCGTGGTTATGCCTTCGAAAAATGGTGTCCAGATAGATTTAAAGGAACTTATCGACGAACTTACTCTAAAAGATGTTTCGCTTCCAGTTCTAATTCGTTTTCCCGATATCTTGGACGATAGAATCGAAACCTTGACCCAATGCTTTGAGGAAGCTTCGAAGGAGTATAATTTCAAAGGAAAGTACTACAACGTTTATCCCATTAAAGTCAATCAAGTAAGACCCGTAGTCGAGGAAATTATTCGTTATGGAAAAAAGTACAATATTGGCTTGGAAGCAGGGTCCAAGCCTGAACTTCATGTAGTTCTTGCTGTTTCTACTTTTCCAGATTCTTTAATTATTTGTAATGGCTACAAGGACGAAAGTTTTATTGAATTAGCGCTACTGGCACAAAAGATGGGCCGAAAGATATTTGTCGTTGCCGAAAAATTTAATGAATTAAAATTATTAATCTCTATTGCTAAAAGATTAAAAATTAAACCAAACATTGGAATCCGCATAAAGCTTGCAACCCAAGGAAGTGGCAAATGGGAAGACTCCACTGGCGACAAAAGCAAATTTGGTCTTATGTCGAGCGAAGTCATCGAGGCTGTTGAATATATTCGTTCTTCAAAGTTACTTGATTCTTTCAAGCTAATACATTTTCACATAGGTAGCCAAGTTACAAACATTAGAATGATAAAAAATGCCCTACGGGAGTGTTCCCAATTTTATGCACAATTGCGTAAATTGGGTTGCAATATTGAATTTGTTGATATTGGTGGTGGTTTGGGCGTAGACTACGACGGAACCCGCTCCTTTAGCCCAAGTAGTATTAATTACACCATTAAAGAATACGTCGACGATGCAGTTTACATGATGAAAGAAGTATGTGATAAGAATAATCTTCCACATCCAAACATAATTACTGAATCTGGGCGTTCTCTCACTGCTCATCACTCAATTCTCGTGTTTAACGTTCTCGAAGCTGCTGCCACCCCAAGGTGGGATTATGAAAATGATGTAATTCAAGACGGCGACCACGAGAACGTAAAGGAATTGTATAATATATTGGAAAATATAAACTCAGTTAACCTCCTTGAAAGCTGGCACGATGCACAACAAGTACGAGAAGACTCGCTCGATTTGTTCAATTTGGGATTATTGGATTTGCAAACTAGAGCCAAGGTCGAAAAGTTGTTTTGGTCTGTAGCATCAGAAGCCTATCAAATTGCCTCGGAGATGAAACATATGCCAGATGAACTCCGCCCACTTTCTCGAATGCTTGCTGATAAGTATTTCTGCAATTTTTCGCTTTTTCAATCTTTACCCGACTCTTGGGCAATCGACCAGGTTTTTCCAATCGTTCCTATTCATAGATTGAATGAAAAGCCTACAAGATTTGCAACCCTTCATGATATTACTTGCGACTCGGATGGAAAAATTGAAAATTTCATAGGTACAAAGAATTTTGCTCACTATCTTCCAGTTCACGAACTTAAACCAAATGAACCTTATTACATAGGCGTTTTCCTTGTTGGTGCTTATCAAGAGATTCTCGGGGATTTGCATAATCTTTTTGGCGACACAAATGCTGTCCACGTTGTTGTAGAGGACGATTCATACAAAATCGTCCAAGTTATCGATGGAGAAACTGTTGCAGAAGTTCTCGATTATGTTCAATACGATGCTAAAAGGCTCGTTAGAACTATCGAGACTTGGGTTACTACCTCTGTAAAGGAGGGCAGAATATCCCCTCAAGAAGGGAAAGAGTTTCTGTCCAACTACCGTTCAGGCTTATATGGTTATACTTATTTGGAGTGAAGATGCAAGGAAAGATTCCCAACCGTCAAGAAGCATTCGCTCTTCTGACAAAGTATAATAAAAGTGATTCGCTTATCAAGCATGCACTGGCTGTCGAAGGTGTTATGCGATTCATTGCCAGAAAATTGGGCGAAGACGAGGAAGTTTGGGGTGTTGTGGGTTTGGTTCATGACCTCGATTATGAAATGTACCCAGAACAACATTGCCAAATGACTAAACAAATACTCGAGGAGCAAGGCTGGGATGAAAGTATCATACGTTCGATTCTTTCTCACGGATGGGGAACTTGCACCGATGTCGAGCCAAAAACTCCAATGGAAAAATACCTTTTTGCAATAGATGAACTGACTGGTTTGATTACTGCTGTGGCTCTCGTTCGACCCTCCAAAAGTATAATGGATGTCGAAATTAAATCGGTTAAAAAGAAGTGGAAAGAAAAAAGTTTTGCCGCTGGTGCAAATAGAGAAATTATTCAAAAAGGTGCTGATATGCTTGGTATCACCCTTGATGAGCTGATTCAAATTACTCTCGATGGAATGAAAACTGTTGCAAAGGAAATTGGCTTGTAACATTTCCTTTACACTCAACCATTGGTAATACTATGTTGGTATGCAAATTTGGTGGGACTTCTGTTGCAAATTCTGATGCTATTCGGCAAGTATATTCGATTTTGTCGAATAAAGAAAAACCAGTTTTTGTTGTTGTTTCTGCATTCTCAGGGGTTACTAATCAACTACAAAAAATAATAGATTGTTTAACAAATAAGGAACTTGAGAAAATTGATAATATTGTCGAAAATCTTTGGGAGCGTCATTATAATACTGCCAAAGAACTCGGTGTCGAGAATACAGTGTCGAATGTAATTGAAAGAAAGTTCGAGGAGTTGAGACTTTTCGTTGATGCTTTGAAAATACTTGGCGAAGTCACGCCTCGGTCGGTCGATTTTATTCTAAGTATAGGTGAATTTCTCTCCTCGGCTATCATTTTTCAGTATTTAATTATAAAGGATTTTTCGATTTGCTACGTAGACCCAAGGGAGATTATTGTTACGGATTCAAATTTTACCAAGGCTGATGTCAACTTCGAACTTTCCAAAAATAGATTATCAAAATTTATTTCTCTTCATCAAAATTATGATTATTATATCACTGGTGGATTCGTTGGGTCGAATATCGAAGGTCATACAACAACGCTTGGTAGAGGAGGTTCCGACTATTCAGCTTCGGTAATTGCATCCCTGGTAGATGCCAAAAAATTGGAAATTTGGACAGATGTCGATGGAATAATGACAACGGACCCAAATATTGTTCCCAATGCAAAGTTATTAGATGAGGTATCGTACGAAGAAGCCTCCGAGATGGCTATTTTTGGAGCAAAAGTTTTACATCCTAAAACCATATTTCCAGCCGTCGCAAAAAAGATACCAGTTATTGTCCGAAATACCTTCAATCCAAATTGCAAAGGAACTTTGATTACATTTAAGTCTCCGACTCGAAAAGTTAAAGCAATTACCTTCAAAAGAAATGTAACTGTACTAAATATCATATCCAGTGAGATGTTGGGCGTCTATGGATTTCTGGCTCGTGTTTTTGATGTATTCAAGCGATTCGAGACAGAGGTAGATTTGGTCTCGACTTCCGAAATCAGCATTTCACTTACTATTGACGATAAAAAAAACCTTGCGAAAATCACTAAGACCTTGAAAGAATTTTCTCAAGTTGAGGTTTTGGACCAAAATGCTGTTGTTTCTATTATAGGAGAGGGATTGAAATACTCGTCAACTACCCCATACAAAATATTCAAAGCTCTCGAAGGGGTTAAAGTATTAATGGTAAGTATGGGGGCATCCGATATTAATCTAAGCATAGTTGTTAAAGAAAAAAATTTAGAAAGGGTAATTTCATTACTTCATAAAGAATTTTTTGATTAAAGAAATAGAAACTATGGATAAAATAGGGAATATAGATATAAAAGAATTAGCAAATGAGTTTGGAACACCACTATATGCATACGACAAATTTAAAATAATTGATAACTACAATAAAATATTCGAGGCTTTTCGAAAGTATTTTACAAAGTTTCGAATACATTACTCAATTAAATCAAACTCGAATCTTCACATTTTAAAATTGTTCAGAGAACTTGGTAGTGGTGTCGATTGTTCGTCCCCATTTGAATTACTTTTGGCATTGAAGGCTGGCTTTGAATGCCCCGATATTATTTATACAGGAAATTATGAAAGTATTGAGGATTTGAGATTAGCTTGCAATTACAATGTTAAAATTAATCTTGATGATACAACCTCTTACAAGCGGTTAAAACAAGTATGCACTCCTAAATTTGTGAGTTTTAGAGTCAATCCTGGTATCGGTAAAGGGGGTTTCGAAGGAATTACTACTGGTGGAGCAGATGCTAAATTTGGTGTCCCTTATGAACTATTACAACAAGCATATCTAACTGCTTTAAAAGATGGTGTCGGCTCTTTTGGTATTCATATAATGACTGGGTCTAATATTTTAGAGCCAATGTATTTTGCCGAAGTAGCTATGAAATTATTTCAAATCGTTGGGAAGATTTTTTTGGAATTGAAAATCCAACCCGAGTATATCGATATCGGTGGTGGGTTTGGTATTCCATATGCAGATGACGAAAAGGAATTAGATATTGAACTGACAGCTAAATTGTTAAGCGAAGTTTATTTCGAGCAATGTGAAAAGTATCACCTGGGCACGCCAGAATTGAAACTTGAACCTGGTAGGTATCTTATTGGTAATGCTGGATATTTAATAACTAAGGTAAATGGAGTAAAAAATGGCTACAAAAAGTTTGTCGGTATCGATGCTGGAATGAATGTCTTGTTGCGACCTGCCTTGTATGGTGCTCATCACAAAGTATTAGTTTATGGCAAAACGGAGCTAACCAATTTAGTTCAGATTTGTGGACAAATCTGCGAAAATTCTGATGTGCTTTGGAAGAATGTGCCGTTTCCAGCGGTCTCAGAAGGTGATATATGTATCATTACCGATGTTGGAGCTTATGGTTTTGCAATGGCATCGAACTACAATGGTAGACCACTTCCTGCCGAAGTTTTAGTCGATAATGGTAAAGTTAAACTAATTAGGAAAAGACAAACATTCGAGGATTATTGCCGTTTGATGGAGAATGATTAGGTCAATCTACAAGTAATATTTCTTTTGCTTTTTGGATAATCGTTTGTTTAATTTGATTAAAATCTGAATTATAAAATCTACAACCAGCAGCATTGATATGGCCACCGCCACCGAAGTTCAAAGCTAACTTGCGAGCCGAGTAGTTTCCTTTAGACCTTATTGAAACTCTGATTTCATCTCTTTCTTTTATTTCCATCATAAGAATAGCCATTACAACATTGTCGATGGAGAGAAGGGACTCTACGAATCCTTCTGTATCTTCTTCTTTCGTATTGGTTTCTATAAAATCTTTATGAAGAATAGACATAATGACTAATTTGTTGTCAAAAAAACTTTCCAACTTCGAATAGCCAATGCCCATCAATCTTGCAGCATTGAAAGAGATTTTGTTGTATACTTCGTTGTAGAGCTTTACTGGGTCGGCTCCGAACTCAATTAAGTCGGCAACAATTCGGTGAACTTCGCTGTCGGTGCGTTCGAAACGAAAATTTCCAGTGTCTGTCATAATTGCAACGTAGAGATTTTCGGCAATTTCCAAAGACCAATTTATATTTTTATCTTTACTGAGTAGTTTATATAATATTTCCCCAGTGGAGCTTGCGCTTGTATCCACAAGATAGTAGTCGGCAAATTGCTTTGGCTCTTGGTGGTGGTCTATAACTATCTTTAATGCCTTTGAATTAATTATGTGTTCGTTGAATTGCTTTAATCTTGTGATGTCATTTAAATCTAATATTACTATCACATCGATGTCTTTAGGAATGTTGTTTTTATTAGGTTCAGTTGGCAACTCAATTTTGTTTATTCCACTTAAAAATTGTAAATTTGTTGGTATTGGGCTTTGTATTATGATTGATACGTTTTTATTCTTTTGATTAAGGTAATGATAAAGCGCCAATGAGGAACCGACTGCATCCCCATCTGGATTGGAATGTGTCAATATTAGGAAGTTATAGGAATTTTCGAAAATATTAATTAACTTGCTTGCGGTTGTCTCGAAATCTGGAATAGAAGAAAGTATTAAATTACCATTTTTTATTGATTGAAGTTCCATTTTAGTTAAGTTAATTAAAAACATTCGACGAAATGAAAAAAAAATATTTTTAAATAGAGGTGATTTTATGAAAAAAATAATCAATATTCTGACAATCTGGGTTTTTCCATTAGCACTTTTTTCGCAATCGATAAGCTCTTTTACCATTCCAAAGAATGCTTTCAAATTAGGTGAAAGTTTTTTTGTTTCAATTAAAACTGATGCGCCGTTTAATGCGAATAATTTTTTCATTGTACAAATTTCGGATAAATTTGGTAGCTTTTCCTCCTCGGTCGAAATAGGTAGGATTTCTGCAAGAGCCGATACAATGATTCCTTGCAATATTCCAGATACCTTGCCAGTTGGTACAAATTATTTGATAAGAGTACTCGCTACAAATCCTTCTTTCACTTCCAGTCCCTACCAATCGAGTATTATACTTTATTATGGAAGAGCTTTTTATGTTTCAAAAAATGGTAGCGACGACAATGATGGCTCTCAAAACAAACCTTTGCTTACAATTCAAAAAGCAATAGACATTGCCTGGTATCACGATACAATCTATGTTGGAACTGGAACTTACAATGAAAATATAAAGTTTAATGGAATCGACTTGGTGCTTGTCTCTACAAGTGGACCCGAAAAGACCATAATCGATGGGCAAAGAAATGGTACGCCTGTTGTAACATTCGAAAACGGTGAGTCGTCTGCTACGATTCTTGAGGGATTTACTATTCAAAATGGGGTAAATTATCAAATGGATAATGGGCCTGGAATTACAATTAAGTATCAAAATACAGCACCAACTTTAAAAAATCTAATCATAAAAAACAATGAAGCTTGGGCATTCGGTGGTGGTATCTTCTGTTACAATGCTGGAAATGTTAAAATCATCAACTGTAAAATAGAAAATAATAAGGCTAAATACTTTGGCGGTGGTATCTATACTGATAATACAAATATCGAAATAATGAGTTCGATAATAAGAAAGAACTACTCTGGTGGTGTATACAACTGGCGTTCATTTTCCAAAATCAACAATTCGCTGATTTACTGGAACAATTCAAATGAGGTGACGATGTTCTCCGACTTGGGATACCAAATGAAGCCTCTTATATACAACTCGACTATAGTAGCAACAGATAAATACTATGCATTCTATATTTTTGGTAGATTTCATGCGGTGATTTCTAATTCAATAATTTTTGGAGCAGACTCAACTATTTATTTAATGGGAGATGCATATGATACATTAGAGGTAAACCATTCTATTGTTTATGAGTACCCCAAAAAAGTCTTTTTAGATAATGTAAAAGTTAAAACTGGAAAGCATTTCTTCGCCGACGACCCAATGTTCATAAATCCAAATAACGAGAACTTTTCTTTGGATAGTTGCAGTGCAGGGATTGGAACTGCCGATAAGACAATCTCCCCCCCCGTGGATGTATTTGGACACCCCAGACCTATTCAATTAACTGATGAAGAAGACCCTGACATTGGTGCAGTAGAAAATCCAAAAACTCAACGCTCGAGTTTTGTTAAAATCAACAAGGTTAGTAAATCGAAATTTTGTAAAGGTGGCAGTTTCACTCTCGAGTACTCCGTCGGAGGATGTCCTTTCGTTGAAGGCAATGAATTTATTGCTGAACTGTCGAACTTAAGTGGAACATTCAACCCCTCGTATGAACTTGGAAGGGTTAAGTCTGTTAATTCTGGTATAATTAATTGTAAAATTCCCTCAAACGTTCAAAGTGGCAGTACATACAAACTACGAATTCGGGCGACTAATTTGCCTTATCGCTCTGAACCTTTTTCGGAAAACTTCTTAATTCTCGATAATCCTAAAGTCACCATTTATGGTGCGAAACAGGTTTGCTCTCATAGGGTATATGAATATTGGACTGATTCAAGCGAACTAAACACTAATAAATGGTACATTCGAAATGGTTATTCGAATAACAATTTGTCTGAGAATAAAATAAACGTTGTTTGGTACGATTCTTCCTCTGGTTCCTTGAAGCTTGTGCAAACTAATATTGCTGGTTGCTCCGATTCAACTGTTGTAACTGTAACAATATTACCCACTCCCTCAAAACCTTCGATACAACAGCTATCAGATGGACAACTTGTTTCAAGTTATCCAAGCTGGAACCAATGGTTTTGGAATGGTATACCGATTCAAGGTGCGACCTCGAGAATATTTAAACCCACTAAAAGTGGTTATTATTCTGTAAAAATTATTCCTCCAACTGGCTGTGAATCTGATATGTCCGATAGCATTTACGTAAATATTTCAGAGGTAGATGATTTGACTTCAAGCAGTATTAATATATCTATGTTGGGTAAAAAATTGCTTGTTGAAAATTTTTCTTACTCCGACATTCTTTCCTACAAAATATTTGATGTTCTCAGCAATGAGAAAATTTTTGATGTAGTAGAATCTTTCGGAAGAAAAGTCTCCATTGACTTAACCAATCTTGCGACTGGAGTTTACTTTTTGGTTTTAGTAAATCATAAAAGCAGTTTGGTATATAAATTTGTTGTAGTCGACTGATAAATGCGCAGGTTACTTCACAGTGAAATTTTGAGAGAAAGATTATCGGTGGAGCAGGCTAAAAGAATCGAACGCCATCCAGTTTCCTTGTTGCTATACAACATAAGAAGTGTTTACAATGTCGGCTCTATTTTTCGTACGTGCGATGCTACTTTATGCAAGGAGTTGATACTCTGTGGTTTTACACCCTATCCCCCCAGAAAAGAGATATCCAAAACCGCTCTTGGTGCTGTAGAGACTGTTCCTTGGCGTTATTTTGATAGTGCTGAAACGGCTATTGAAACGTTAAAAAGAGAAGGAAATAAAATTTTTGCTCTTGAAATAACTGATAGAAAGCGTCTTTACACATCTTTGAATCATGGCGACTTTCCAATTGTAATAATTTTAGGTAATGAATTGGTCGGTATCGATGATAATTTGCTAAGATTGTGTGATGATGCTTTGGAGATTCCTATGTTTGGTGTAAAACATTCTTTGAATGTGGCTGTTGCAGCTGGTGTAGTTTTATATGAATCAATTCGAACTTACAGAAAATTTTTTAAAGGTGATGTTTGGTAAAATTTTAATTTTGTAACGAATGTAACATTATCTACGATGAGTTTCGTATTTTTTAGTAGTTTATATTTAGTTGCCGGAGTATTAAAAGAACCATCCTCCGAGAAAGATGTAGGCTTTTTGCTCTTCTTTTCAATCATTTTTATTTTGTTGATTTTGTCGGTAATTTTTTTTGTTTTGTTTATCCACAATCATCGAAAAAAAACACGAGAATTGCAGATTTTGTATTCAAACAACGAAATGCAGAAGAAAATCATCGATACAATTTTCCACACTTTACCAGTTGGTATTCTTATTACAGATTTAGAAGGGAATATCATTAAAATCAATCGTGAATTATGCAATCTTTTTGAATTAGATAATCAAAATGATTTTGTAAGCAAAAAAATTTTGGATTTGATTTCGGAGGAGTCTTTTGTTAGAGAAATCGTTGAAACAACTCGTTTGGTCCAAAACAAAGGCAAAGTAGTTACAAGCTTTTCTATAATTTGTAAAGATGAAAAAATTAAACACATACAACATATCTGCTCGTTTGAAAAAGGTGAACAATTAACATTTCTATTGCATATCTTCTTGGATATTACCGAACAAAAGGAAATCGAATTTGCAATAAAAAAGAGTGAGGAAAAATACAAAACATATATTGAATTGTTATCCGATGCTGTGTGGTGTTTCGAGTGCAAACACCCTATTCCCATTGATTTGCCCGTAGAAGAACAAATTCAAAAGATTTTTCAGACAGCTTACTTATCGGAGTGTAATTATACTTTTGCTAAGTTTTATGGATTCAACAGCATTGAAGAAGCGAGAGGAACACTTCTTTCGTCTATCATTAGTTCGACAAATCTTTCTAAAGTCGAGTTGTTAAAAAATTTTATTATGAACAATTATTACCTTAATGGATTTGTTACGAGTTTCACTGCTCCAAATGGAACTGAATTTTTTGTTAGGAATTCTCTTTTTGGTATTCTTGAAAGTGGTAAACTTGTTCGTGCTTGGGGTGTCTTCCAAGATATAACCGATTTAATTAAACTCCAGAAGCAATATCAAGAAACTGCATCTCAATACGAAAACTTAGTTGAAAACTTGAATAGTATTATTCTACATATGGATTTGGGGGGAAATATACTTTTTATCAATTCTTATGGTGCTAGATTTTTTGGTTATGAAAAGGAGGAACTCTTGGGTAAATCAGTTGTTGGGACGATTGTACCAACAATTGAAAGTCGAACAGGGAGAGACTTAACAAATTTAATCGAGGAAATTCTACAAGACCCAAAAAGATTTGAATACAATGAGAATGAAAATATAAAAAAGGATGGTACAAGAGTATGGATATCTTGGAAAAACACACCAATATACGATTCTACTGGAAAGTGTGTAGAAATTTTGAGTGTTGGTATTGATTTAACTGAGCAAAAGAGAAAGGAATTAGAGATACTTAAGACTTGGGATTTTGTTTACAAAATGGTAGAAGCCCTACCAGATGCTGTCTCTTTTAAAGATGGTGATGGAAGGTGGGTTTATGCAAATAGAAGTATGCTAGAGATTTTCAACCTTGTTGGCAAGGATGTCGTGGGTAAGACAGATTTAGAATTGATTGAATACGATGAATTTTTTAGAGAAGAGCTTGAAGGATGTGCAAAATCTGATGAACTCGCCTGGGAAATGAAAACACCTTTGCAACGAACAGAGATTGTTAAAAGATTGGACGGTGGGCGTAGAATTTTCGATTTAATTAAAGTTCCAGCTTTTAATGAAGATGGCTCGCGAAGAGGTATTGCAATTATTGCTCGAGATGTTACTCTTCAAAAAGAAATGGAAAAAGCCCTTCAAGAAAGCGAAATGAAATACAAAGAATTAGTAAATGCACTTCCTTTGCCTGCTATTGTTTTACAAGATGGTAAAATTGTTTTCGCAAATAAATTTGCTAAAGAAACATTTACCTTCTTGCCTGATTCTGGCGGAGATTTTTCCATTTTTCAAAACTTTTTCAAGAGTGAGGATTACCAAAAACTCGTCGGTGCTGAAAAGTCGAATCTAGGAACAGAAATAACCACGTTTAATGTAGAAAATATAGATGGAGACAAGATTTTTTCCGTATCTTTGGTTTCCTTTTTCTATGGGTTGAAAAAGTCTGTATTAATGGTATTTAATGAAATCACAGAACAAATTTTATATTCTTCATACCTTGAAAAAGTTCAAAAGGAATTAATCTATCAAAAGTATGAACTTGAAAGAGTTAATAGTGTATTGTCTGAGAAAAATAGAGAATTGGCCGAGTTAAATGCAACCAAAGATAGATTTTTCTCGATAATTGCCCACGATTTGAAAAACCCAATTTATGGTATAAAAAATCTAAGTGATGAATTTCTGCTCTCTTTCGATGAATTGAAGATAGATGAAATGCGAGAATTTGTATTTGCGATTAATTCCTCTTCGACAAAACTCGTGGATTTGATAGAAAATCTGCTTCTATGGGCAAAAACTCAAACTCGAACTCTCTCGTACAATCCAGTTGAGTTGAATTTGAAATATGTTGTCGAAAATACAATTTCGTTTTTCCAAGATAGTGTTAAACAGAAAAATATTGTATTGTTATCAAGGATTAATGAAAACACTACTGTTTATGCAGATGCAAATTGCCTCGGTACAATTTTACGAAATTTGATTTCAAATGCAATTAAATTTACTTACGAGGGTGGTGTCGTAAGAATTTATTCCCTAGAGGTAGAAGAGGACGGCAAGCTTTTTGAGAAAATCTCGGTTCAAGACAATGGTATGGGAATTCCTTATGAAATTCAAGAGAAACTTTTGCAATTGGATTTTCATTACACCGCCTTGGGCACTAAAAACGAAAGGGGAACTGGCTTGGGGTTGAATATTGTAAAAGAATTAGTTGCAATTAATGGTGGTAGAATTTGGTTCGAAAGCACTCCAAAAGTTGGAAGCACTTTTCATTTTACTTTGCCTAAGAAGAAAAACACTGATGTTCAAAATCAGAATACATAAAGTGTCCCCTATAATTTGTTTCAAAAGCCGAAACTTCATTTAAACTTGAACAACACAACGAAAATGATAGAATTTATTTAAATTGAAATTTTCAGAATTAACTATTTTTCGAAGCAAAAGCTTGCAAATGTTACGACGGACTTGTTTTGTGCATCGTCCCAGTAATCATACATGAGAAAATGACCTTTTGATGGACGTACTAATGTCAAAAGAGTATAAATAGGGGAGAGCCCACAAATTTTGAATTTATCTTTTACTTTGGAAACCTCTTGAAAGAATCCATTGGGGTTGCATTTCGAAATGTGTTCAATTAACTTACTATCGTGTTCTTTTATGCTTTGAAAATGTTCCATACCATCGTAGGGGTCATGAAACTTACGTCCGAAGTGTGTGAAGTCGACGCTTGCCACAAATAATGGATTTTTGTATCTTTCAAAAATTATTGTCCTTGATTTTTCGAGAAATTCTTTGATGTTTGCATTGTCGATTGGGAACGTATTGTTGAAAATAAACTCGTGGAAAGACCCCACAAGTATCGGAACAATTGTGATTTCGGGATTATTAAATATGTATTGCAATAAAAGAACTTGAAATTCAATGGAGTGTTCGAATCTATGGGCATATTCATCTATCGTAATTCCATTTGGAGTTGAATTCGAAAGGTCTGCAATAAATTCCTTGTCCGTTTTGGCTATTCCGAGTGGAGTTTCGAAGTCTTTTGTTGTAAACATAAAGTAATCAGAAGTTCCATAATGTGATGTACCAAGAATTATAAAAGCATCGTATGAATTATTTCGAATTGTATCGTAAGCAGCGGAATAGACACGATGGGATGGCTCTCCAATTGCAAAGTCTATATGTGGTGCTATAATGGAATTAATGTTGGAAAAGGATTCTCTGCTTTTTGATTTGCTCAATATGTTTTCAAGGTATGTCTTTAATTCATTTTGGTCGGTGGGATAGGAATTACCTACGCAAATTGGCGGCCTAATTGGTGAATTCATATAAGCAATGAAATTGTCACGAATCTTGAAGTAGTACGGTGTTTCTAAATAACAGAGATAATCCAAATCTTCGATTAGATATTGGAAACTTTGCATAAATTGTTTTACATCTCCTTGATAGTTTTGGGAGACAATTTTTTCGAGCTGTTCGATGGTGGTTCTACCGTCGAAAAATTGTAGTAGAGAGGAAAATTCGATTGGGAAGACTAGAGGCTGGGTTGCTATCTTACTCTCGTCGTAAAGTAAAAGATTTTTTTTATTGCCATTTTCTAAAATTTTGATTACAATGTCTCCACGTAATTTTGGGATTACTTTACTTTTTTCCATTGTTATTTAATCATCTTGTTTAACTTTTTCATTAGGAAATACAAAACTACAATTGCAGACAAATTAACCATGCTTGCAATCAAAAACCAGTAATTTCGAGTAATTAAGAACGGTATAAAAAAAAGTAGGAAGACAACAAGGTTCGTAATAGCGAGCGTTATAAATGCACTTTTAGGCGATGTCTTCATGGTCATCTCAAAATTTGTTCAAGAGTGGATTTTGCATCGGTCTTTTCATCTCTGTATTTAATAATAATCGGAGTATAAATCGAAAGGCCATGTTCACTAGCGAATGTTCCAGTTAATTTACGGCTTCCGGGCACTACGACGGCATTTTCGGGTATCTCCAATGGTTTTGTATTTGTAGAATAGTAAATTTCGTTATTTACCAAGTCGTATACTTTTGTCGAGGATGTAAGTATTACGCCGGAGGCAATAACAGCTCTTTTTCGAACCAAAACACCCTCGTAAATTCCACAATTTCCCCCAATAAATACATCGTCCTCGATGATGACTGGTCGAGAGCCAATGGGTTCGAGTACGCCGCCAATTTGAGCAGAAGCACTTAGATGGACACGTTTCCCAATCTGTGCACAAGAGCCAACTAAGGAGTGTGAGTCCAGCAAAGTCTCGTCATCCACATAAGCACCTATGTTTACAAAAGCAGGTGGCATTATAATTACGTTCTTGCCGATGTAGCATCCAGAGCGAATGGAGCTTCCACCTGGAACAATTCTTACAAAGTCGTTTAGTGAAAATGGTCTCAGCGGTAATGTATCTTTGTCGTAATAATGGAAGCCGCCTTGCGAGATATCAATGATTTTTCCATATTTGAAAAGGAGTAAAATTCCTTCCTTTACCCAAGTATTTACCTGCCAAGAGCCATCATCAATTTTGATTGCGGTTCGAATAATGCCTTTGTTCAATCCTTCGATAAATTCATTGAAGAATTTGTTGAAAACATCAATTGAAAACTCTTGTTTTAATTGTTCAATTGTTCTTTTCAGATTTTCCATTTTCTTTTAAGGTGTTATTCCAACTTACAAAAACATGTTCTAATGCCTCCGACAAGTGTTTTACAGGGATTATCTCAAGACCTTTCTTTACATATTCATTCACTTCTGAAAGGTCTGGTTCATTGTCTTTGGGAATTATGACTCTATTTATACCCATTCTTTTAGCAGCGAGTAGTTTTTCATTAAGTCCACCTATGGGAAGTATGTTGCCACGAAGTGTGATTTCACCAGTCATTGCAACATCACCTCGAATTGGAACACCGCTTGCAGCGGAAATGAGAGCCATTGCAATAGTAATTCCAGCTGATGGTCCGTCCTTTGGTATAGCGCCCTCGGGAACGTGAATATGAATTTCTTTCTTTGAGAAGAAATTTTTAGAAATATTAAGGTTCTGGTAATTGGCTCGAATAAAAGAAAGGGCTGCCTTTGCAGATTCTTTCATAACCTCGCCCAACTGCCCAGTAAGGGTTAAGCGTTCTTGTCCTGGCATTATTGCTACTTCGATGGGCATTGTATCGCCACCAACACTTGTCCATGCTAAGCCCATCGCAACTCCAACTTTTGGCTCGAGGTCTTCCTTTTTGGATTTATATTTTGGCACTTTTAAGTAAGTTTCTATATCTTTCACATCAATGAAAAATTTTTTCTTTTTGATGAACTTTTGAAATTTAGGATTCTCTCGCAGTGCTCTTTTAAAATCCTCTTCGGGGTCGAGCCTCTCTTTCTTTTCAAATTCTTCAATGATTTCTTTAATTTTTTTCCGCAGAACTGCTGATAACTCTCTTTCTAAATTTCTTACACCGGACTCTCGAGTGTATTCTCTTATAATTTTTACAATAGCTTCGTCGGTGATTTCAAGCTTGATATCTTGAACTCCGTATTCTTCTTTAAGCTTTGGGATTATATGCCGTTTTGCGATTTCCAGTTTCTCTGGCTCAAGATAGCTTGAAAGTTCAATGATTTCCATTCTATCGAGCAAAGGTAGAGGAATTTCATACTTTACATTTGCAGTAGTTATGAATAATACATTAGACAAATCGTATTCCACTTCTATGTAATGGTCTTGAAAGGAAATATTTTGTTCAGGGTCCAAAACCTCCAGTAGTGCAGCGGATGGGTCTCCACGAAAATCCATAGACATTTTGTCAATCTCGTCTAATAGAATAACTGGATTGATTGTACCAGCTTTTTTCATTGCCTGAATTATTTTTCCGGGCATTGCCCCGACATATGTTCTGCGATGGCCACGAATTTCGGCTTCGTCCCTTACTCCACCCAAAGAGAACCTAACGAATTTTCTACCTAAAGCTCTTGCAATCGACCTTGCAAGAGATGTTTTACCAACCCCGGGTGGTCCAACAAAGCATAAAATTTGCCTCTTTAGGCTGCCAGCTACATTTAGCACAGCAATGTATTCGAGTATTCTTTCCTTTGGTTTTTCTAAATTATAATGGTCTTCGTCTAATATTTTTTTAACATGCTCAATACTGAAATTATCCTCTGTTTTGATAGACCAAGGCAAAGATGTCAACCATTCAAGATATGTTCGATTAACAGAATATTCTGGGGACATTGTGGGAGTCTTTTTCAATCTTTCAAGTTCTTCTATTGCTTTTTTGTAAACGTGCTCTGGCATTTGTGCATTTTCTATTGCCTCCCTAATTTGAGCGATTTCTGGGATTGCTTCTTCTTCCTCTTCTAATTCCTTTTGTAAAGCTCGAATTTGTTCTTGAATATAGTATTTCTTTTGGGTCTTTTGTAGTTGGCTCTGTACTTTTGTATCGATTTCTTCTTCAATTTTTAGAATCTCAAGCTCAGAGGTTAGAATAGCATTGAGTTCAAAGTATTGGTCTTTGAGGTTGGTTTTTTCGAGAATCCTTTGTTTCACCTGAACTGATTGATGGATATTTGCTGAGGCAAAGTAAAGCTTTCTAATTGGTTCCTTGATGTTTTCAAAAGCTGTATAAATATCGGGGGAAAGTAACCTATGCGAACGCACATAACTGTAAAAAAGTTCGCTAGCTCTTCGAATTAATGCTAATAACTCGGTATCGTTTTCATCAAAAGTTACTTGAATAGGAATTATCTTTGCAGACAAGTATTCATCTTTTTTGATTGGTTCAACAATTTTAGAGTGATAAAGACCTTCAACAAGTACCTTCAATAGGTTATTTGGTAACTTTACTATTTGCAGTATTTTTGCCGTTGTTCCGTATTCGTAAATATCATTGAAATCAGGTTCGTCAATTGTAGCATCTTTCTGTGCTGTGAGAAAGATGAATTTGTCTTTTTCCATTGCCTCGGTAATAGCTTGGATGGAACTTGCTCGACCGATAAGCACTGGGTAAATCATAAAAGGATAAATAACAATATCCCTTAGTGGTAAGATTGTTAATTCACTTGATATTAGATTATTTGTTCCAGTGTTATTTTCGCTTTTTACCTTTGATTCATTTTTTGCCATATCGTTTTCAATTAAAGTTAAATACTTACAATTTCTTTAAACGAATTTACATAAATTAGATTTGAAAGTTCATTCTGGATATGATAGAGGTTGTCGACCAAATTGGTAATAAATTAATTTTTAAAAAATTCCCTACTAGAATTGTGTCATTGGTTCCATCAATCACTGAGCTACTGTTTGAATTAGATTTGAAGGATACTATTGTAGGATTGACAAAATATTGTATTGAACCAAAAGGTATGGTCGAAGAGATTCCTAAAGTTGGTGGTACAAAGAATGTCGACTTGGGTTTGGTTTTGAGTTTGAACCCAGACCTAATCATAGCAAGCAAAGAAGAGAATGTTAAAGACCAAGTAGAATATTTGCAAAAATTTGTGCCTGTTTGGACAAGCAACGTGGTGACATTTAACGATGCTTTGGACATGATTTTAAATGTTGGTAAAATTTGTAATAGATTTATTTTGGCAGAAAAATTGACTAAAATACTTCAATCAAAAAAACAAAAACTTCTCGAAATTAGAACTAAATCTGTTTACTATGGCAAAAAAGTTCTTTACTTTATTTGGAGGAAGCCATATATGGTTGTTGGTGCAAATACATTTATAAACTCTTTGTTGGAGATTTGTGGTTTTAGAAATGTAGTGCTAAATTTCACCACCACCTCCAGATATCCTGCGATTCAAAAAGAAGATTTAAGCAACTTTACACCTGAATTGGTTTTACTTTCAACCGAGCCTTATCCATTTAAGGAAAAGCATATTGCAGAGTTCGAAGAAATCTTTCCTAATGCGACAATAATGATAGTTCGTGGTGATTATTTTTCGTGGTACGGTTCGAGGATGGTTGAAGCATTCGATTATTTTGTTGAAATTCTTAGGATTAAGAACTTGTCGTGCTAAATTTCATCATTTTATGTTTTTGTTCTTTTGTATGCAATTTTAAAGGCAAGGGTTGATGTTTTCAAGTCTTTGATTAGTGGTTTAACATATCCCTGGACCTTGGAATTGAGAATAAATTCTGGATTATGAATTTTCTCGGCAGGTATATTTCTTAATTCAGATACCCATTTGTAAATATAATCACAGTTTGGGTCGAACTTTTGTGATTGAATAAAAGGATTGAAGATTCGCGTTGCAGAGCGTGGGTCTGTTCCAACTCCAGCGACCCATTGCCAGTTTCCAACATTCGAGGAGATTTCGTAGTCGAAAAGATATTTGGCAAAGAATTCTTCGCCGTATCTCCAATCTATGAGCAGGTTTTTAGTGAGAAAGCTAGCGACGACCATTCGCACTCGATTGTGCATGTATCCAGTTTCGATTAGTTCCCGTATGCCAGCGTCTACCAAGGGGATACCAGTCTGGGCGTTTTCCCACCTCTGTATATGTTCTGGATTGTTTTTCCATTCAACTTTAACATTTTTTTGAAGATTTTCTTTAATTGTTTCTGGGTGGTGAAATAGTAGATAATTAAAGAATTCACGCCAAATGAGTTCCGATACAAAGCCAATTGCATTATGTTTTAAAGCCCATTTAGCAAGTAATCGTACTGATATGGTACCAAATCTTAAATGAGTGCTTAGAAGTGAAGTACCACGCACCGAGGGAAAGTTCCTTATTTCATCGTATTTCGCCACGGATTTGGAGAATTCTTCCAAAAGTTCATACGGTGTTTTTAAAACACCATCGAAACTTAGTTTTTGCCTCTTAAATCCAATCGAATCTATTACCAATGGTGCTTGGTGAGCTAAAGTCCCATTTAGTTGAATAATTTTGTCATACGATTCGTATTCAGCAAGTTTTACTCTTTTATGTTCGAATGAGTTGTATTCACTAAATTCATTCACAATCGGTGCTACAGCATTTTTGAAATGTGTGAAGATTGTGAATATATGTCCTTGTTTAGATTGTACCTTACCCGGTTCTATTAAAAAGTTGTCGAAGACTATTTTTAAATTAAATTTTCTTGAAATTTCACTGTCTCTTTGGATGGAATAAGGGTCGTTGTCGCTTGAACAAATTATTTCTTTAATTTCATACATATTAGATAAGTAATTCAGCACTTCACTGGGCTTGCCGTAGAAGATTGCTAAATCTAGTTGTATTTTCTTTAAATCTTGTTTGAGTTTAATGACTTGGTCGAAAATAAAAGTAATGCGTGCATCAATCACTGATAGTTTTTTTAAAATGTTTGTATCAAAAATAAAAATTGGCAGCAAAGGATAATTAAATTCTTGGTTTAGAATTAAATTATCTTCTAATCGTAAATCCCTTCTAAACCAAACTATTTGAACCTTTTCCATTAGAGTACTTGTCTAATAAAACGTTTAAAAAGTATCTAACAAATTTTTATTTTATAATTTTGTCATTTAATAAGTGATAGTTTTATGAAATTTCCAAAAATTATGGGAGTAATAAACGTAACTCCAGACTCTTTTTCCGACGGAGGCTTGTTTATTAATTCAGAGGTTGCAGTTCAATGGGGTCTGGAACTACTAAGAGATGGTGCAGACATATTGGACATTGGTGGAGAAAGCACTCGACCTGGCGCACAACCAGTAACCGTATCCGAAGAGTTAAAGAGAGTCTTACCAGTGATAGAGGGTATTAAAAAAGAAGCACCAGATGCTATCATTTCAATAGATACGACTAAGTACGAGGTTGCCAAAGAAGCAGTTGAGTCCGGTGCCAGGATTATTAATGATGTGAGTGGATTGCAACGTGATGTGCGCTTGGCTAATCTTGCTGCGGAGAACAATTGCACACTCGTGATTATGCATATGCAAGGTACCCCAGCAACAATGCAAAATAATCCTACTTATCAGAATGTTGTGGAGGACATCTATAACTTTTTAGAAACTCAAATTCAGTTAGCCAAGCAAATTGGAGTGAAGTCAATTGTTGCGGACTTTGGTATAGGTTTTGGCAAGACTGTGGAACATAATTGGGAACTTCTACGCAATATACCACGCTTTTATGAACTAAATGTTCCCCTGTTGGTTGGTATTTCTCGAAAATCTTTCTTAGGAAAGACATTGAACATCGAGAATCCTATCGAAAGGGATGTGCCAACTTTAATTTTGCATACATTGCTTCTAAACTTCAATATTGATATCATACGAGTTCATAATGTTAGACAATTTAAGATTTTAAAAAAGCTATATCAGAGTCTTTATGATAACCAAGGGGCTGTTACCCGTTAGTTGTTTATTTTTGCTATATTTTTTTAATCTTAGCGCCGAGATACAATGGGCTTCGTACGTAATTTCCTTCTCTTCTCAACTTGGTATGAGACAGTACTCTGCTGAGCAAGCTCTCGGCGAACCCAATGTTATGCCAAATTTTGGTTTCTCTCCATGCTCTTGGACACCCAGATATATCAAGTCGAATGATGGTGAATACTTACATCTTGGATTTAATAAGCCAATTTCAGTTCGTACTATAATTATAAATTTGAACAACTCACCAGATTGTGTCGATAAAATTTTTTTACTTGATGAAAACGGAAAAAAATACCTAGTATATCAAAAAATAGTCCTCGACCTTAGCTCTCCAAAAGGATTTCTTTTCAAAGAACTTATAGAAGTTACGACCTTTAAAGTAAAATCTATTTTAATATACTTCAAGACTTCGATTCTTACAGATTTTCTCCAAGTTGATGCAGTTGGTATATCTTCTCAGAACGAAAAAGACTATCAAGTGAAAATCAATGAATTTTTTATAGAATCTAGTGATTCGTATACGCCTGAAAATTTAGGACCAAATGTTAACTCTGAATATCCAGAACTTGCACCAATTGTTACACCCGATGGCAAAAGAATATATTTCACAAGGGAGGGGCATCCAGCAAATTTTGGAATTTCCAAGAAACAAGATATTTGGTTTTCAGACGTCGATTCTTCTGGAAATTTTCTTCCCGCAACAATTTTACCAAAACCTATTAATAACGAGTATCACAATTTTGCTTTTGCAACTACACCGGATGGTCTGTCGCTTATAGTAGGAAATGTTTATAATCCAGATGGTACTATGCGAAAGGGTGTATCGTTCGCTCGTTTCAATGGATACGATTGGGATTTCCCAAAAGAAATTGTTATTGATGGCTTCGAAAACCTAAATGAAAGAGGAGCCTATTTTCTGGCACTTAATGGAAGAGTGATGATTTTATCTATCGAGGGAAGCGACTCTTTTGGTGGCTTAGACCTTTATGTTAGCTTTTTAATGGATAATGGCATATTTTCCAAGCCTGTAAACTTGGGTTCAGATATCAATACCGCTGATGACGAAACTTCACCATTCCTTGCATATGATGATGAAACTTTGTTCTTTTCTTCTGCTGGATATCCCGGCTATGGTAATTGGGATATTTTTATGACTCGACGCTTAGATAGCAGTTGGAAAAAATGGTCGAAACCAATGAATTTGGGGAAAATAGTAAATTCCTCTAATTGGGACGCATATTTTAATATACCAGCTTCTGGGGAATTCGCATATTTTGTATCGAGTTCTAACTCCTTTGGAAAAGAAGATATCTTTCGAGTTCGCTTGCCCAAGGAACTACGCCCAAAACCAGTTGTTGTCATTTCTGGAAAGGTTTTAAACAAAAAAACAGAACAACCACTCAAGGCTCGAATTCAATACGAGACCTTACCAGAAGGGAAAATAGTTGGTTTTACAGAATCCAATCCTCTTACTGGGGATTATAAAATTGTGTTACCCGGTGGGACTCAATATGGTTTTCATGCACAAGCTGATAGTTTTATGTCTATCAATGAAAACATTGATATTCGTTTGGACTTGCGGTACCAAGAAATTCATAGAAATCTGTACTTGGTTCCTCTTGAGGTAGGAGAAAGTATTCGTTTGAATAACATTTTTTTCGAGTACAAGGACTATCAACTTCGAACCGAATCTTTTGCTGAACTAAATAGATTAGTAAATTTAATGAAGGAAAATCCACAGTTGGTTGTCGAAATTTCTGGACATACAGATAATATAGGCTCGCCTGCATACAATTTAAATTTGTCTTTGATGCGTGCTCGTGCTGTTGCCGATTATTTAATTTCTATGGGTATAGCTCCAGGTCGAATGATTGTGAAAGGTTACGGGGAAAAATTCCCCGTTGATTCGAATGAAACAGAAGAAGGTCGCCAATTAAATAGAAGGGTTGAATTCAAGATTTTAAAGAAGTAAATTTATTAATTTCGTTTTTTATTCTTAATCAAAATCAAAGTTGCAATGGAAGCAAAAGCAACATTCACCGACGAGGATATAAAAGTTTTATCTTCTGTTTTCAAGATTTTATCCGAAGTATCGAGATTGAAAATCCTAAGATGTTTAGCAGAAGGCGAAAAATGTGTCACGGATATAATAAATGCAACTGGTCTTATGCAAGCTAATGTTTCGAAACAACTCAAAATTATGCAAAAAGCTGGAATTGTCGAATGTCGACCTGCTGGTTTACAAAGATTTTACCGAATTATTAACCCCTTTATAATTGAAATTTGTAACACCATTTGCAAACACAAAAATTGAAGACTTTCTTTGATTTCATCACGTACCCTTTCAGATTATTCTTTGTGATTTTAATAACAATTTTGGATTCCTCTGTTGGCCTTTTATTGATGATTTTCTATCCTAAATTTTATTTTAAACTTAATCATTATCGCTGCTGGGCTAAAAGGCTTTTGTTCTTTGCTGGAATAAAAGTGGTTTCCAATGGCTTGGAACACATCGAACCTAACGCATCCTACATTTTTATTGCTAATCATTCAAGTTATCTGGATATACCAACTTTGTTTGTTGCAATTCCAAATAATTTAAGAATTATGTATAAAAGGGAACTCGAAAAAATTCCATTTTTTGGATGGTTCCTGAAAAAGTCTGATTTTATTGCAATTGAGCGTGAAGAAGCAATATCGGCTCGGGGTAGTTTGAACAAAGCACTGGAACTCATCAAGCAGGATGTCTCTGTGTTAATTTTTCCCGAAGGTACTCGGTCTTCGGATGGAAATTTAAAGGAATTTAAAAAGGGGGCTATGTTTCTTGCTGTGCGCAGCGGAAAGCCGATTGTTCCGGTAGCTATTTCTGGCACTTGCAAACTTTTGCCACGTGGAAGTTTGTTCATACGGACCGGTCGAGTGAAAGTCACTATTGGAAAACCCTTGGAGTTATCTGCAACTGGTGGTAAAGCAGAGTTTGATAAGATAACAAAAACGCTTCACGATAAAATCTATGAAATGTTGATTCAAAGTTAATCAATGTGTTCTTTATGAAAATGCCCCCATGATTTAATATTTAAAGTTTAGATTTCAATACCAAAGTTCAACCCAAGAAAGAAACCTCCAAAATCTTTTATAGGTTTACCTTTGATGCTTTCTAATCCATCACCTCCAAATGGAATCCAGTACTGCCGAGCAGAAATTCCAATATACGATTTATTTGTTACGGGAATATTTACCCCAGTTCCAATAAAAGTTCCAAAGCGTACGTAAAATCGTGAATACCCCAAAGAAGTGAAAAACTCTTTTTCATAGGGAGTCGAAAAAATCAATGTTGGGCCAAGGCCAATATTTAGATAAGGTGTAAAATTTGTTCCCAAAATGTCTGTAAAGAAAGATTGAGAAAATCCAAAAGATATAGGGAGCATATACAAACGATTTACTTTTCCGGGGATAAACAAATCACCAGTCCAAGGATTGTAATATTCAATCTCATCTGTATTTCTTGCTCCAGAGACATATACACTTGCAAATAGTGATGTATTATTTAAAATACTTAGTTCATAAAATGCACCTATCCCAAAACCATTGTTTGAAAGAACTAAGTTAAATCCCCAAAACTTCCTTTTGGTCGGTTGATTAAAATCATTTGTTATTAGCGGTCGAGGGCTCTTGAATACGATATTTGTATCAAATTGCATTGAATAATTGTTCCAAGTTGAAGATTCATTGGCAAACGACGATACAAAGCACGTATTTATAAAAATTAGAATAGCCAGGGGGATAAAAATATTATTTTTTTCTTTCATATCCTTTAAATCCACTGTACACAAACTAAAACGAAATTATTAGCAAAAATTGTAAGTAAGTCAAAAGTTTAGTAATTTTGTATGCTTTATTTGGTTGATATTTATTTTTTAGATGAAAATTGAAGAATTTGTAGAAAGAGCAACGCAATTACTTCCTCTCGGGGTTGCCTTAGAAAATGATAGAATTGGGATTCAAATCAAAACAAAAAAAAGTAACATAAATAAAATTCTTCTCACTTATGAAATTACACCAGAGGTTGTTGATGAAGCAAGAATGCTGCAAGTTGATTTGCTTGTGTCTTTTCATCCATTATTATACTACCCTATTGATAATATATCCATCGATGATAGGGTGGGTTTCTTAATAAGTGAACTTATTAAAGCCGACATTTCTTTAGTGGTATTTCATACCAATTTTGATGCAATAAGAGGCGGGACAAGTTGGTTGTTTGCAGAGAAACTTGGACTTAAGAACATAGACATTTTAGTTAAAAACGAAAAATTTCCCGAATTTGGCTTCGGAGTTGTAGGAGAGTTTGATAATTATTTAGATATAAATACGTTTCTTGATAAAGTTCAGGGTGTTACCTCTTCTCCATTAAGATGGTGTCTTGGAAAAGATGTAAAAATTAAAAATGTAAGTCTTGTTGCTGGTAGTGGAATTAGTTTTGTTGAATCTGCACTGGAAATTGGTGCCGATGCTTTTATTACCGCAGACATCAAATATCACACATTTCACAAGTACAGTGGGAAAATTATGCTTGTGGACCCTGGACATTGGGAAATGGAATACCTGGTTCCATTAGGATTTAAAAATTTGTTTGAAAGAATATTTATCAATCAAGTTGAGTTATACGTCTCTAAAGTATACACCAATCCTGTAAAGTATTTTGTCAACGAAAATTATAATGAGATTCAGAAAAGTAAATTGTTAAAATAAGTGGGGTTTGAGAAATGATGAAATATCCATTGCAATACCTTGTAGCGCTTTCCTTAGTAGATAGAAGACAAGATGATTTGGAAGATGAGTTTGGGGACTTACCCGAAAAAATCAAAGAAAAGAAAGACCAATACAACGAATTAGAATCGTATGTGAAAGAAACTCAAAAGGTGCTTGATGAAGTTCGCGATTTTATTTTGAAATCTAAAAAAGCATTGGAGGAGTTGAAATCAAGGGAAGAAAAGCTTTCTAAACAACAATTTTTGGTCAGAAATAACAAGGAATTCGATGCAATTACACGAGAGATTGAATTTGCTCGTAACGAATACAATAGAATTTCCCAAGAATTGCAGCTAACAACTTTAAAGGAAGAAAATTTGGTAAATGTTTTAGAAAAGCAAAAGCAGGATGCTTCCGAGGCGTTGGAAGAATTAAAGGAACTCGAGCGAGACTATGAATTAATTGCAACGAATCAAAATGAAGAACTCAACGAGATAAAAGCAGCAAGGTCAAAAATTGTTGAACAAATAGACAAGCACACACTCGAAGTCTACCAAAGAATAAGGCACACGCATAAAGATGCAATAGTCAAAGTAAAAAAGAACAGCTGTACAGGATGCTTTAGTCACATACCACCACAAAAAATAATTGAAATTCGTAACAATTTGGATAAGCTTTATACGTGTGAAAATTGTGGTAGGATTCTTTACCCCGAGGATTTGGAAATTGATAGCGAGTACATATTATAATTTTAGTAAATTTGAATAGATAGAATCGTTCTTTGATGGAAGGGTGGGCAGTCGCAAGGGGTGATAAAACTCCTTGAGGAAAGTCCGAACTTCACGGAGCAGCCCGCTTCCTAACAGGAAGGTAGCAAGCCGAAAAGTTCGGCGAGCTAACGGAAAGTGCCACAGAGAATAGACTGCCAATCCGGCTTGCCTCGTGCAAGCGTCATGGAGGCGATGGTGAAACGGTGGGGTAAGAGCCCACCAGCACCTTGGGCGACCAAGGTGGCTTGGTAAACCCCGGGCGAAGCAAGGTCGAATAGGGAAGTACTGGATGCATAGCATCCAGCCGAGTGGCTCCATCGGTAGCTCTGTACTTCCGGGTAGACCGCTTGAGGGCATTGGCGACAATGCTCCCAGATAAATGACTGCCTCCACCAGTTCTACTGGTGTAGACAGAATTCGGCTTATAGCCCTTTCATCAAAACGATTCTATCTATTTCCACTTATTTTGAGAGGGGGATATGAAATTATCGGATGACCCTTTTGTGAGAGAATTGCTTCCCGAGTTCGTTGATACTTGGATTTCTGATATTGACAGTCAATTCGATGAATTAATTTCAAACCGCAAAGACGAGGATTTGTATCGTTTCGCTCATACTCTCAAAGGCTCTTGCTTTCAGTTTGGTTTAGACCACATTGCGAATCTTGGTATCGAATTGATGGGTTATGCAAAGGAAAAAAATTGGGAAAAGGCTGCTTCGATGAAAGAAATCATAAGAAATTCTTTTATTGAAGTTAGAGATTATTTAAAAAATCCCGAATTAAGTTGATAAATTTTTGTGTGAAAAAATGAAAAAACTGTTGGTTCTCTTTTTTTTGTTCATATTCTTCTTTTTGTTCTCCGCTACATCCCAGATTCGAATTGCTATTCTACCTTTTCAAAATATGGATGGCGACCTCTCTTTAAACATTTTGAGTTACAAACTGCAAGACAGTGTTGCTAATCTACTCCGAACGTTTGATTCCTTGCAACAGCACTTTGTCATCATTCCATCAGATTCCATTGATTTACTTGTTAGTCAATTTAACTTGGACCCAACTAATCCCCAGTATCCTACTGATATGTGGAAAGCGGTCAAGATGTTGAATGCAAATGTTGTTATCAGTGGTTCGTTCAATCGCAAGGCTGAGAGAATTTTGATTAATGCTTATATCTACGATGTGAAAACAAAACTTGCTTTTCCCGATTACCAAGCTCGGGACATTTTCAAGCCTGAAGATAAAGTAATGGAAGCGGTACCCATTATAGTCAAGAAGCTGTTGCCTGGATTAAAGCAATAGTTACTTAAAAAAAATAGCCAACCAAATGTTTTTTTTACTTGGGTCTGTCCATTCGACTCGATGTTTTTCGTGTGGTTTTATGAGAATAAAATCCCCTGGTCTTAGTTCGATGATTCTTTCAGGTTCAGAGAATTTGATTCTGGCTTTTCCATCCAAAAGAATTACCCACTCGTAATCCTCTTGGTCGTACCAAAATCCTTTTGGGGAGGCTTGACCTTCGGAAATAATTCGCTCAATTTTGATATTTTCGTTTTGAAATAGTGTCTGAAAATATTCTAAATTTCTATCCAGCTTGTACTCTTCGAGAGAGAATATATTCCCTATTAATTTATTCATAGATTAAGTTAATTAAATAAATGAAGAAGGAATAGCACGTAGCGCATAGGGGATTCGAACCCCTGCCGCGGCCTTGAGAGGGCCGTGTCCTAACCACTAGACGAATGCGCCATAAGAATACAAAATTAACAAAAATTTATATATTAAACTTAGTGTTTGTTGCTTTGGGAGTTTGAGCCTGGTTGTGTTTTATAAGTGCTTTGTTGTTGTGGTTTGGGCAATAATGCTTTTCTGCTTAATTTATATTTACCATCACTTGTAATTTCAATTAACATTACATCTATTTTATCGCCGACATTTAACACATTAGATATTTTGTCGATTCTTTTGTAGTCTATGTGCGAGATGTGTAGCAAGCCAGTTTTTCTGGGAAGGAATTCAACAATCGCACCGAGGCCCTCGCGTATTTCTTTTATCTCGCCTTGATAAACATCCCCAACCTCCGGCTTTCGAACAAGTGCCTCTATCATTTTTGTTGCTTTGATGGAATCTTCTTTAGAGCTGGAGGCAATCTGGACTGTACCGTCCTCCTCGATATAGATAGATGTATTTGTTTCTTTTGCAATCGAACGAATGGTCTCGCCGCCAGGACCTATTACCAGGCCAATCATGTCGGTTGGGATTTTAATGCTTGTAAATCTGGGGGCATAGGGTGAAATGTCGTCGCGAGGCTTAGAGATGGTTTTGTTCATAATGTCCAAAATGTACAAGCGAGCTTCT
This sequence comes from Candidatus Kapaibacterium sp., assembly GCA_937927515.1. Taxonomy (GTDB): domain Bacteria; phylum Bacteroidota; class Ignavibacteria; order Kapaibacteriales; family UBA2268; genus Naka2016. The sequence continues at coordinate 90,875 of CALBDO010000013.1, forward strand.
TTTGCTTGTAGCAATGCAGTTCTCATAATATCAATCGATAGCCCCTCAATTTTTATATCCATCTGACAAGCTGTGATTCCATCTTTTGTTCCTGCAACTTTGAAATCCATATCTCCCAAGTGGTCTTCATCACCAAGAATGTCTGTAAGAATAGCAACTTTGTCATCTTCTTTAATCAAACCCATAGCAATCCCTGCCACGGCTTTTTTCATTGGGACTCCAGCATCGAACAAGGATAAACTTCCAGCACACACGGTCGCCATGGAAGAGCTTCCATTCGATTCAAGAATATCAGAAACTACTCGTATGGTATATGGAAATACATCCTGCTCTGGCAACATATTTTTCAGGGCTCTTTCGGCAAGATTGCCATGTCCGATTTCTCTTCTACTTACGCCAGTAAGCCTACCAACTTCGCCAGTACAAAATGGCGGGAAATTATAGTGGAGCATAAATCGTGATGTATAAACGGGTAGTATTCCATCAAATATTTGCTCATCTTCTTTGGTACCAAGAGTTGTTGTACACAGTGCTTGTGTCTCGCCTCGCACAAACAGAGAAGAGCCATGTGTTCTTGGTAAAAGCCCAACTTCGCAGTAAATTGGTCTTATGTCTTTCAAACCTCTACCGTCTAGTCTTCTCTCCTCTTGTAAAATCATTTTTCGCATTGCTTGCTTTTCAATTTCATTCACAATATTAGCTACCGCCATTTCAAAGTTGAAATCTGAGTAATCTTCATTTTCACCAAAAGTGTTTAGAGCTGTCTCTAAAGCCTTTTTTAAAAATCTATCTCTCCATTCTTTTCTTTCTTTTTTTGTCGTGATTGTATGGATATAGCTATGTAGGTCATCTTTAATCGTGTCGTTTACTATCGAAACAAGTTCTTCGGGATAAATCACCTCTTTAAATTCTCTTTTAGGGTTATTGATTTTTGTAGCCAGTTCCTTTTGTAATGAATTTAATATTTTAATTTTTTCATGGGCAAATTGTAATGCCTGCAAGAAATCCTCTTCCGATATTTCTTTTGCTTCACCCTCGACCATTACAATAGATGTGTCCGAGCCGGCTACGGTTAAATCCATGTCTGAAATTTTGAGTTCTTCGATGGAGGGATTAACCTTAAATTCGCCATTTATTCTTCCCACCCTAACTTCGGAAATAGGACCATTAAATGGTATGTCTGAAATCATCAAGGCTGCCGAGGCTCCGACCATTGCGAGAGTGTCGGGGTCTATATCTGGTTGAGAAGAAAAAACGGTGGCAATGATTTGTGTTTCGTACCTCCAAGATTTTGGAATCATAGGTCGAATAGGTCGGTCGATTAGTCTTGCAGCAAGGATTTCGCGCTCGGAGGGCTTCCCTTCTCTTTTGATAAAACCACCTGGTATTTTTCCAGCAGAAGAGCTTTTTTCTCTATATTCTACTTGCAGAGGTAAAAAGTCGATATCTGTTCTTTCAGTTTCAGATGCAACGGCAGTGACTAAAACCATTGTGTCGTCATATTTAACCATTACAGAACCATTGGCAAACTTTGCGAATTTTCCAGCTTCGAGTGAATATTCTTTCCCATCAAAATCAATTCTTACAACTACGCTTTCTTTGGTGTTTTCCATCTTCAAAAACCAATACTTAAACAAGGAAAAACGAAAAAAGCGGTTTATTTATTGCAAATAAACCGCTTTTTTTCTAATGTAACGGAAATTACTTTCTTAGATTTAAAGAAGATATTATTTGTCGGTAGCGATTGATGTCTTTTTTAGCTAAGTAGTTGAGCAATCTTTTTCTTTTACTAACAAGCTTGATGAGACCCCGCCTACTATGGTTGTCTTTTTTGTGGACATTTAAGTGATTTGTTATGTCTTGAATTCGTGCTGTTAACAAGGCAATTTGTACTTCTGGCAGACCAGTGTTTTTGATATCCCCACCAAACTTTCTAATAATCTCTGCTTTTTGCTCTTTTAAAATCATTATTTCTCCTTTTAAGTAAACTACAAAATTAAAAAATTTTTTTCTAACTCAAGCGAACCGATAAGGTTGTTTGCATATTCTTTGTCTTTTTTTAATTGAATAAGCAAATCGTCTACAGAGTAGAACTTTTTTTCATCTCTGAGAAAATCAAGGAAAAAAACTGTTAGCTTCGTGCCATATAAATCTCCAGAGAAATTCAAAAAATGTACTTCGAGTGTTTTTTTCTTATCAATGTGAAAAGTGGGTCGAAATCCTAAGTTCGCCATTCCAAAAAACTTTTCATCACCAATTATAGAAAATACCAAATAAACACCATTTGATGGAACCAGTTTGTGTTCAATATCAAATTTGATATTAGCAGTAGGAAAGCCCAGTGAATTTCCCCTGCCATCACCTGATACAACGGTTCCATCGATAAAATAGTAATATCCGAGAAGTTTGTTTGCCAATTTTATCTGATTTTGGGACAATGCATTTCGAATCTTTGTACTGGAAATTGTAATTTCATCTATTATGTATGCTGGTATTTGCTCGACAAAGAAATTCAGTAATTGCGACCATTTAACAAGCATTTCGTAGTTGCCTTCCCTGTTTTTACCAAAATAGTGGTCGTGGCCAACAAGTATGTGCGAAAAGCCTATTTTTTCATATAAAATGTGTTTGATGAAGATATCGCCTGTTGTTTCTGCAAAATCTTTGGTGAAAGGAATTATTAAGACTTTATCCAGCCCAAATTTGTGAAACAACTTTAATCTTTCATCGATTGTAGTCAAAAGTTTTATTGGTTCCTTATCTGGCCTTTTAACGATGAATTGAGGATGGGGGTCGAAAGTTACCAAAAGTGTTTCCCCCTCGTTGATTCTGGATAGTTCTTGCATTCTTTTTATAATTTTCTGGTGCCCTCTATGCACACCGTCAAAAGTTCCTACTGTTATAATGTGCTTGGGATTGTATTTTACCTCTTCTAATCCGCGATAGACTTCCATTCATTAAACCCAATTAATTTCTTTAGAAATTCGCCAATGTTTAATGCATTATTGACGGAATAATCTCCAATTTGTGTTCTTCTGAGTTGAAAAAGGTATGCACCGGTGCCAAGTTTTTTACCAATATCGTTTGCAAGACTGCGGATGTAAGTTCCTTTTGAACATTTTACCTCGAATGAGACAAATGGAAGTTTTATTTCTATGTTCGAGATTGAATAGATTGTAACACTAACTGGTTTTGGCTCGAAAACTAAGTTTTTTCGGGCGAGTATATATGCTCTTTGTCCAGATATTTTTTTTGCTGAAAAAATAGGGGGAACTTGGTCGTAATGGCCCTCAAAGGATTTTATTGCCGAGATTATGGTTTCTTTGCTAAGGTCTCCAAAGTCGACAACGTTTTCTTCGGGACTGGTGATGTCATATGTTTTAGTAGTAGCGCCGAGCTTTATCTGTGCAATGTATGTTTTATCGAGATTTGTAAATTCCTGCTGTTTTTTTGTATACTTATTGAATAATAGAATGAGTAGACCGGTTGCAAAGGGGTCGAGTGTGCCAGTATGACCGACTTTTTGAATTTTAAGTGCGTGTTTGAGCTTGTTCACAACATCAAAAGAGGTCCAGTCTTTGGGTTTGTCGATAAGTAACGCTCCACCGTATTGATAGGTTTTTTTTAACCAGATATTAAATGTATCTACATTCGTCTTATTCAACAACATAAATTACTGAATTGGTAAGGAGTTTTGAATTAACATAAAGTATCGTCTAATAATTTCCTCGTAATCCCTTGAGTATTTTAATTTAAGTTCATTTAAAAATTGCTCGAATGTTTTTTTATCAATTAACTTTTGGTCGAGTGCTGGCGGAGAATCTTTTGATAATTCCTTTCCAGGGGTCGATTCTCTACGTTCTTCAAAATCTCTTTCGTAAATGGATTTAGTAGCGTCTAAGAGGCGAGATAAAATTCTCTCTTGCCTTTTCAATGTTTCGGGCGTTACTTGTCCACTTTGTAGGTCTGAAATGACTTCTTGCATTTCTTGTATGATTTTATTCAAAGAACCTAAAATTCTTGGGTCTTGTTGTCCAAATTTCTTTTGTTCTTGTGAAAGCTCTTCGAGGGCTTTTTGTGCTCGACCTTGGTCTGCGATTATTCTGGCCAGTTGTGCTTGTTGCTCGGTAGAAAGTTGTCCTTGATTTGCTAATTGTTGGGACATTTGGTTTATCATCTGCTGGCTCGAGGCAATTTGCTGTAGTCGTTGCATGAAATTAAAGGAGTTTCCTTTGCCACTTTCGCCCATTCCACCAGGGTTATCGCAAGTGCCTTGATTTTGTAGTTGTGAAAGCATGTCTTGCATTTGAATCGAAGCTTTATTCATAGATTTAATGGCTTCGTCTTGGTGCTTTTTGGCATCGGATAAGTTTCTTTTGGCAAGGCTTTCAGTTGCTTTTTGCATCGAGTTCAATGCATTTCCAATTTCCCGAGCCATTTCGGGCGTAACAGAAAATGATTTTTGTGATAGTTCAAATAGAGAATTGGCAAGCTCCAACAGCGATTCAGAAATGCTTGCTTGTATCCTTGCTTGTTCAGTTATCCTCGAGGAGTTGTAGTCTGTGTTTTCTACCTGTTTTTTCAGATTACTTTGTTCCTTAGAGATTGTCATCATATCATTTAATGCTTTTTCTAATTTTTCAATAGCCTCTTGAGTGACTTTGCTATTTATGTCATCTCGAACTTTTTTCATTTGGTTTGCGAATTTTTTTAATCTTTGTTTTGCCCTTTCCTGCGATTGACGAGCTTTATTGAAATTACTATTTTTAATAGAGTTTTGGGCATCTTGCATATCTTGGTTCGTTTCTTCGGCAGACAATTCCTCTTTTGCTTTTTCCAGCTCATCCAATGGCATATCTTTGCCAATTTCTTTCATCAATTCAGAAAGTTTTTGCAACTCATTTTCGATTGTTTTTAAATCGTTTCTTAGTTGGGATTGTTGTTGAGCCAACTTTTGTTTCAATGCCTCATCATTTGGATTTGTGTTTTCCAATTGCTTTTGCAAGTCTTCTTGCTTACGATAAAGCTCATCGGCAAGTTTTTGCAATGCGTCGGCTTTTTGTTCAGCTTGAAGTCTTTTAAGAATGTTGATTGTTCGTTCCAAATTTTTTCGAAATTGTTCCTCGTCGAATTTGTAATTTTCAAGTGCTTTTTTTATTTCCTCGGGGGAAAGCTTCTGCAAAGCCTTTTCAAATTGTTGCTGCAATCTCTTGAGTTCTGGGGAATTTACCTCTTGCAATAATTTCTGTAATTCGAGATATTTTTGTAGTGTTTCTGGAGAAAGCAGATTGTTTTCTTGGAATTTTTTGGTTATATCTTCTAAATTTTTCTGAATTTCAGAGAGCTTATTGCTCAAGTCCTTTTGTTTATTCAAAAGGCTCTCTGCCTTTTTAGTTTCCGACCAGTCGAGCTTCGAGTCGTTTTGATTTTTGTTCAATTCTCGGGTAATGTTTTCCATTTCTTTTTTTATTTCGTTTGCCTTCTTCAGCGCATCGTTCAATTCTTTAGTAAGATTTTCATGCGACTTCTCTGCATCGGCAAGCACTTCTTCCAAAGAAGGGAGCTTAACTCGAATAATCGATGATTTAGAGGACTTGGGCCCACTTATTCTATCATTGTCGTAAACCTCTACATAAAATTCGTACTCATCTGCAGGGGAGATTTGAAGTGGGTTTAAATCCCAGATGTATGGGACATTGTTTTCATTTTTATTCGCTGATATTGGAATACTAATCGATTTAAAATCACTCCAAGGTTTGGCATAATTAGATTTGCTCAATCTATATCTTAGGTACAAAGCTGTAAAACCATAATCATCAGTTATCCGTATCATCATTGGTAGCATTCCAACTTCGCTGATTTTAACATCACTTTGAGGTTCTAATAACTGAATCTCTGGGTAAGCATCTTGATAAACACTGATTTGGTATACAATTGGGTTAACAATTTCAAGATTATTGTAATCCAGTACTTGTATAAAATAGTATCCATTAAAGTTTGCATTGAATTTAGCATTAGCTTTGTTGTCGGCTACATTCATATTCAAAAAAGTAGTATCAATTTTAAACTGCTCGGTTTCAGTTCTTACTTGTTTGAGAAGGGCAATCTTTGCTGCTTTAAGTTTTTTATTTGCCAAGAGGGTAATATTGATTTGTGAACCAAACAATACATTTAAGTCCGCATTTTGTTCAGTAAAGTAAATATTAGGTTTTTGTGTATAGCTTGGGAAATTGATTGTCCCTTGAATTGTTTTAATGATTGGATTATCAATAACAACAACTTCACCTATATCCGAAGTTACCTTCTCAGTTATCCATTCTGCTTCTGCAAAGAACTTAATCGAATTTTTTATAGATGGAAAGTAGTATGTATAAGTATTCCCCGAGTCGATGTTCAGAGTAATATTTTCGTAATCTTTTTGCTGAAATTCTTTAATTTTTAGAGTAATAGTTTGGGGGCTTTTACCTTGACTTTTTACAACTATTTTCACATTATCTCCTTTTTTTACTGTTTCGTATTTTGGATAGATAGTCAAAGAAAACGGGGGTGGAGGAATAAACGACTTGTTAAAATTTAATATTCGATAGTATGCAAAACCGAATGAATTGAAGAAGATAAAACAAACAAGAATGAAAAGAAATGTGGTTAAGATGAATCGGACAAAGGATTTCTGAAACTTCTTTTTATCTATAACTACAGAAAAATCAAGGTCTTTTACTTGTTCTGAAGTGTCTTCTATACTCTTTGTGATGAATATTTTCGAAACACTTTGGGAGTTGTGAAGTAATGAATACAGCTGTATAGAGTTTGACAATCGGTCTTTGATGTTAGGATAATATTTTCCAATATCAAATGCAAGTTTGTCGAGAGAAAGTTTTGTACTACGTGATAACAATACATTCAAATATGGAACGATTAAGACAGATAAAGTTGATATTAGAAAAGCTATCTGACTGAAAAACAAAGTAGCTCGAAACGTCTTGTCTCCCTCGAGGATAAGCTCCAACAATGTTATCAAAAAAGCGAACAAAACAGTAAAGAAAAGAGAATTGAAGATTGCAGTTGCTAAATCGGTTAAAACCTTAATTTTTCGTACTTGCTTTAATTTTTGAATAACTTTGTGATAGTTTTTAAATTTTTGCTCCATAGGATACCTAATTAGTCAAAGCATAAATTAAAATATTTGTTCCCATTTGCAAGGCTTTTTCACGTAATTCTGGTGGGTCTTTGTGAATATTTGGGTCTGCCCATCCATCTCCTAAATTTGATTCATAAGTGTAAAATACACAAAGCCTACCATTGAGAAAGAGTCCATAGCCAGCTGGAGGCTTGTTGTCGTGCTCGTGGATTTTGGGCAAGCCTTTATCAAATTTAAAATGAATATGATAAATTGGATGATTGAAAGGCAATTCAACGAATTCTTGGTCTGGAAAAACTTTTTTCATTTCTCTACGAATGAATTTATCCAAGCCATAGTCATCATCGATGTATAGGAATCCTCCGTTTCTAAGGTAGATTCGAAGATTTTCAACCTCTCTTTCCGTAAAGTTTACATTTCCATGCCCTGTGAGAAAAATAATAGGGTATGCAAATATGTTTTGGCTTGCCAAGTCTACCCATTCATAGACAGGGTCCACGGGTATATTAGTTTTCTCGCCAACATATTTCAAGAGATTGACCTCACTAGATGGGTCATTATACCAATCCCCTCCTCCAGAATATTTCACTCTAGCTATTTTAATCTTAGAACTTATTGATGGCTTTTGTGCATGTATTTGTTCTACTACACTCACGAGCACAAATGTGAACGAAAACAAAAGGCTAATTCGAAAACTTACATATAATGATTTTTTTCTCTTCTTTTTTGAATTTTTCATAACCAATCAAATCAATTAAAATTTCATCTAATTCCAAATTTTCATATAATTTTTTTGCATCTTCTATTTCATCTTTCAAATTCCCTCCCTTCAAGAAAACGATTTTCCCATCGGTTTTCAACATTTCTTTAACCCAAATTACTACTGTTTTAATCTTTGCAACACTTCTTGCAAATACAACGTCGAACCTTTTGTAATTATTTTTTTCTTTTGCGAATTCTTCAGCTCTTTTACACACTGCCTCTATACCCCGCAAAGAAGTGTGCTTTGCAAGCATTGCAGTGATTTTAATTTTTTTTGCAATTGAATCCAGAAGCAACATCTTTACATCTGGACGTGCAATTTTGATTGGAATCCCAGGCAAACCACCTCCGGTACCAATGTCAATACACTGAGCTTTTTTGGGAATATCAACATATTTTAACACACATAAAGAATGAAGTATGTGGTTTTCCAACAAGTTGTCTATATCTTTCCTTGAAATAAGATTAACTTTTTCATTCCAGTAAGACAATTCTTTTGAGTATCTTTCGATGAGTTTTAGTTGTTCGACGTCCAAAATTATGCCATTAGCCGAAAGAATTGTCCAAAATTCAGTGAGTTCCATTTTGTAGCAATTTTAAAGAATTTTAGACGTTTAAATTAGTTATTTAATGGAACAAGGAAATGCCTTTAACTTACGAACAACATTTGGAAAAGTCAAGAGTAATTAATGTACTTTCGAGCAATGGCCATTTTAGGGTTTCTGCAATCAAAAATACTGGTGTTGCTCTCGAGGCGCAGAAGCGCCATCAATTGCCAGAGGTCCCTGCATTATTATTGGCTCGGGCCCTATCTGCTGCTTCGTTGCTAGCAGTGTTTCTAACGGGCGAGGAGAGGGTGATTATCGATGCAATTGGCGATGGTGTTGTGAACAAAGTTACAGCAGAGGCAATTCAGGTTGGAGAAGTTCGTGGTTACTGTGAGTATTCCGATAGAGTAAAAAATCTTAGTAAAGATGAATTCGATAGTGCCCTGGGTCCGGGAATTTTCAGAGTACTAAGAATCCTTTATAACGAACCGGAACCAATCGTGGGAATTGTTCAATTGATACGTGGAGACATTAGTTCCGACCTAAATTATTACTTTGCCAAATCCGAGCAAATTTTTTCGATTGCTGTATTGGATGCCGATACAGACGAAAATGGATTAATTAATAACTCGGTTGGTATGATTGTCCAAGCAATGCCTGGAGCAACAGATAAAGAAAAAAATGAAATAACCAATGTTTTAGAGCATTTGGAAAGACTTACTAACTTAATTAAACCAAGAGATGATTTGTCTGTAATTCTGAAAAATATTTTGCCTTGGGATTTTAATATTTTAAAAAATGATAGGGTAGACTTCTTCTGCCGATGCTCAAAGGAAAATTTCATGGAGAAACTTCTTACACTTAACTATCATGATGTAAAGGAAATGAAGGAAATGGGTCAAAATGAATTAGTTTGTCAATATTGCAATGCTAAGTATTATTTAGATGATAATGACTTTAATAACTTGTTAATTTCCATTAAAGCAAAAACAAATTGAGCTTATTTCCTGGCTTTACCGATGTAGATGTATGCTACTCCAAAATTCAGTGAATAGAAGAGCAACGAGTGAAAAAGGTTAAGTTCTTTCATTAGATTTAAAAATTCTTTACCGTAGGGGAATTTATTTACAGAGTTTACAAAATATCTGTAAGCCGACCGATTTCTACTTATTACACCAGCGAGAAAGCTAATAAATATTTTTTGGTAGGCTTTGTAAATGGGGAGAAACCATGTACGGGGCTTACCAAACTCAACAATAACGAGCTGACCATTTGGTTTCAATACTCTATGAATTTCGAAAAGACATTTTTTAATGTCTTGTACATTGCGAATCCCGTAGGAGATGCTAACTACGTCGAAAGCATTATCTTCGAAAGGAATTCTTGTGGCGTCTCCGATTAAGAACTTTGCCTTGTTGTTGAATTGCTTAAAGTTTCTTTCTTTGGCAATTTCAAGCATTTTTTCTGCTAAATCAATTCCAACGACATCAAGGTTGTGATTCGTTCTAAGAAACTCGAAAACGAAATTTCCAGTGCCTGTTGCAAGGTCGAGGATTCGAAAACCATCTTCTAAATGCAATTTTCGTATGGCTTTTTTAAGCCAGGTCCTATGTATACCAAAACTTAATATATCGTTTATTAAATCATAGCGTCTGGCAATTTCATCAAACATTGCGGGTATGCTTTTTCTCATATATTTTTAAAGGATTATTGTATTTAATCTATCTGGACCTGTTGAAATAATTTTAATTGGGCACTCGACGAATTCCTCTATGTATTTTACGTACTCGATAACTTCTTTTGGCAAATCTTCGAACTTATCGATGCTATTCAACTTCCTTTTCCATCCTTTGAAAATCCGATAAATAGGTTTTGTTTGGTCCAACACAGAAGTATCACTTGGAAATTCGGAATTTCGATATCCATTTATTTCATATTCTGTACATACGTAAATTTCATCTAAATCACTAAGCACATCAATCTTTGTAATTGCAATGTTTTTGATTCCATTTATCATAACTGAATATTTCAAGGCAACTAAATCTAGCCATCCACAGCGCCGAGGTCGACCTGTTGTTGCTCCAAATTCCGCTCCATTGTCCCTTATCTTCTCGCCAATTTTGTTTTTCAATTCAGTGGGAAATGGTCCATTCCCTACTCGCGTCGTGTATGCTTTGGTAACTCCGATAATGTTCTGTATAGATGTAGGTGGTATGCCAAGTCCAGTGCAAGCTCCACCAGATGTAGGATTCGAGCTTGTAACAAATGGGTATGTACCATGGTCAACATCTAAAAGTGTTCCCTGTGCCCCCTCGGCAAGAATATTCTTCCCATCTCTTATACTTTTGTTCAAGAAACTAGTTGTGTCTGAAATGTATTCTTTGATTTCAGCAATTGCAGATAAATATTCCGAGATTTCTTTTTCAACGTCAATTTCTATTTTTTTATGATAAATGAAATTAATTATATCGATTTTATTTTTAAAGTTATCTTCTATTTTGTTTTTTAAATTTTGCATATTGTAGATTTCTCCAGTTCGTATACCACAACGTGCAAATTTGTCCACATACGCTGGTCCAATTCCTCTACCAGTTGTCCCTATGGATTTAGCAGTGCACTCCTCGCTTACTTTATCTAAAAGCTTATGATAGGGCAGAATAAGATGGGCTCTGTTGCTGATTTGCAATCTTCCCTTTATCTCGATATCTAAACTTTGCAGAAGATTCTTCTCTTCGATTAGTGCGTATGGGTCGACAACGACACCATTGCCAATAACACAGATGGAATTTGGATTGAATATCCCAGATGGTATCAAATGGAGCACAAGTTTCTTACCTTCAAAAACGACTGTGTGACCAGCGTTTGCTCCTCCTTGATACCGAGCTACAATATCAGATTCTTTGCTGAGTATGTCGACAATTTTACCTTTACCTTCGTCGCCCCATTGGGCCCCAAGCACAAGAGTAACACTCATAGTCAGAATTGATGAAATTTGAAATACAAAATACAAAAATTATAAATTGAATATTTTCAAAAAAATGGATTTGTAACAACTTAAATAGTTTTTAAGAATTCTTCTGTTGAGTTGTAACTTTTAAAAATTGTGTCTAAATGTGTGATTTTTAATAGGTTGGAAACCTTTTCGGTTGGGGAAATCAATACAAGAGAAATAGAATTTTTTTTCAAAGATGTATAAGCAGCAACAATCATACCCAAGCCCAAACTATTAATCAATTCAACTTGGCTTAAATCGAGAAGGACAAAGTCAATTTCTTGAGTTTTAACTTTTTCAATTATCTCGGTAAATTGTGATGTCAAGTTACCCCCTAAAAGTTGTTGAGGTAGCTTAAGCATTATAATTTTTGGTTGCAGGTGATGTATTTGAATCTCTTCAATACTCATATCTAAGCCTTTGATGGTGCAACTTGTTTAATTGCATCTTCCTCAACGTTAAGCTTTTTGATTTTTTTCATAAACCAAAGGACGAATGAGGTAGCAACAAAAATAGATGAATATGTACCAACAATGATACCGACTGTCATAGTAAATGCAAATCCTTGTAGGACTGGTCCAGAGAAGAAGACCATAACTACAAGTACGATGAGTACAGTCAGGACAGTAATTACCGTTCTACTCAAAGTTTCGTTGATACTTAAATTCGCAATTTTTGCGAAAGGAATACCTTTATGTTTTTCACGATTTTCGCGTATTCTATCGAAAATAATCACTGTGTCGTTAACAGAATAACCAACAACGGTAAGCAAAGCCGCAATTATGCCTTGGTTAATTTCGAGATTTATTATTCCTAGTTTATCGAAAAGGACTATCATACCGAGTGTGAAAACAACATCGTGGATTAAAGCAATTATTGCGCCCAGCCCGAACGTAAATTCAAAACGCAAACCAATATATATAAGCATTGCTATAATTGAAAATAAAACTGCAATAAAAGCTTGGAAACGAAGCTCTTTACCTATTTTGGGACCAATTGTATCTTTCTTTAAAATTTGTACTGAATATTCCTTTAAAATACCCAACAATGCAGTTTCAATTTTTGCAGCATCTTCGCCGACTTCTTTGAATCGTAGTAGAAACTGGTTTTTCTCACCATAGGATTTTATTTCGTCGGGTAATATCTTGCTTTTGGTTAATGTTGTTCGAAGTTGGTCGGTAGATATATCTTTTTCCACCCTAATGGCTATTTCGGTTCCACCAGTGAAATCAATGCCAAAGCGAAAACCAAAAATTAGAACCAACAGAATTAAGAATCCTATTAATATCGACGAGATGATGAAGAAAAGCTTTCTTTTTCCAATGAAATCGATATTTGGTTTTTTGAAGAATTGCATATAACCCCCTCAATTAAGCATTAACTTGTTTAGGTTGACCGAAGCTGATATTGGTTTTACCCATGTTTAATGTGATTTGGAACAGAGCTTTTGAGATTAAAATTGCTGTGAACAGTGTTGTTAAAATACCAATCATAAGTGTCATGGCAAATCCCTGAATAGGTCCAGTTCCGAAGAAATAAAGGATTAAGCCAGTGATAAAAGTTGTTATATTAGAATCTAAGATTGCAGAGAGTGCCTTGGTATAACCCTCGTCTATTGCGGAGCGAATCGAGCGACCTTTTTCAAGTTCCTCTCGTATTCGTTCGTAAATCAAGACATTCGCATCGACAGCCATTCCAATTGTTAGGATAATTCCTGCAATTCCAGGGAGGGTAAGGGTTCCTTGAAATGCAGCCATTATGCCAATAATCAAAAGGACATTAATTAACACAGCTACGTTTGCATAGACTCCTGCAAGCGAATAATACATTATCATAAATAGCAAAACCAATAATGCTGCAATTAAGAGTGAATTCAAACCTTTTTGAATTGAATCCTCACCCAGCGAAGGTCCAACAATTCTTTCTTCTATTATTTCAACAGGTGCTTTCAAAGCCCCGGCTTTCAAAACAATTTTCAACAGTTTAGCTTCTTCTGGGCTACTCATTCCAGTAATTTGAGAATTTCCACCCACAATTTTCTGTTGAACAACCGGAGCGGAATAGACAAGGTTGTCTAGAACAATTGCAATGCGTTTCTTGATGTTTGCACCCGTTATTCTTGCCCATTTTTCAGCACCGTCCGTGTTCATCGACATTGTGACAATTGGTTGATTGGTGGTTGGGTCGTAAGTAGCGATTGCATCGGTTATTACTTCTCCAGTAAGTTCTGGTTCTCTTTTTAAGGCGTAAAAGCTGTAAATCTTAAACTCTTTTCCTTTGTTGTCTTTGATGATGTTTGGTTTGGCACTACGAAGAATTTCAACATCATAGGGTAATAGCGCACGGATTTCCTTCCGATTAATAATAGATTCAAATTTATTCCAAACCTCATCGAATATTTCAAAATCGTATTCTCCTTTTGGTACTTGAGAGGCATTGTAAAATCGGACATCCCTTTGATATTGAGTTCTTTCTGCATTTGGGGGCAGAAAATTTGTAACGAAAAGTGTTGTAAACGGATGGTCTTCGATGTATTTCTTTGATTTTTCTTCTTGAGACAGGCCGGCATATGGGTCTGTAGTATCAGGTAGTTCGCCAGAATTTGTTGTATCTAATTGCTGTTCAGTTAAATTTGTATCCTTTGGGGTTGTTTGTCTATTGGTGGTATCTATTGATTTTATTTCTTGCAATTTATTTGCTGTGTCTGTGGGTATTTTTGGAACACCTTTTGAAATTTCTTTCTCTTTTTTTAAGAATTCATCTATTTTGTAGAAAGCGGCTACTAAATTTTCATCATTTCGTACCAATTTAAATTCAAGTCTTGCAGTGGTTTGGATTAGCTGTCGCATTTCGCGTTCGTTTGTCACTCCGGGTAATTCGAGTAATATCCTTCTTTGACCAATTTTTTGTATTGTCGGTTCGGAAATTCCATATTTGTCAACTCTTTGGCGAATAACTTGTAATGCTTGCTCAATAGACTCTTCAGCATTTTCTTTGAGCTTTTTGATTATTTTATCTTCCGTTTCAGACTCGCTACCAAAATCGAAATAATCTGAAAGGTATTTCTTTTTGGGTCTGGCTATTTCGTCGAAATTACGTTTGAAAATTTCAACAACATCTTCGTCGGATATCTTAGCTTCTTGTTTTGTCTTCTCTAATACTTCTATGAAAATATCATCGATTGCATCCCGTATGGCGCTTTCTTCGATCATTTTAAATACATCCACTTCAAGAGTCACGTACATTCCCCCACGCAAGTCCAACCCAAGTTTGATTCTATTGGCTCGGGCATTAATTAGTTCTTCGCCATAGGATTTTTCAAACGATTCGATAATTGCAGACGAATCTTGAGGATTTTTTGCTTGTTTTGCCTTTTCAAGATATTCCTGTTTCAATTTTTCCAACTGGCTTGCCTTGTAGGTTGGGTAAAGCAAAAAAATTGAAATGATTAAAGGTATAACTACAAGCAAAATTTTTCCAACGGACTTCTTCAATTGTAACCTCCCAGATAAAATAAAATCAATGTTTTTGCAAAAAATACAAAATTAAAACAATAATGGTATTCTACCAATTAATTTCAAAATAAATTAATTTTTTCGATAATGCTAAAACCGTGTAGTAATATTTTCAGATGATTATAAGATTAATCAAGAAGTGCGTCGACAAAAATAACTGGATTGAATGGTTGAAGGTCGTCAATTTTTTCGCCAACACCAATAAATTTGACTGGAATTTTGAATTCCATTGCGATGGGGACAATTACGCCTCCTTTGGCAGTTCCGTCGAGTTTCGTTAGGACAATTCCAGTTATTGGGGCGACTTTTGTAAATTCTCTTGCTTGCTGAATTGCGTTTTGCCCTGTTGTTGCATCGAGGACAAGTAGGACCTCATCTGGGGCAGATGGCTTGAGTTTCCTCATCACTCGAGTGATTTTTTCTAGCTCTGCCATTAGGTGGGATTTGTTGTGTAATCTTCCTGCGGTGTCTATGATAACTACGTTGATTTTTTTCGCTATGGCAGAATGAAGTGTATCGTATGCAACAGAGGCGGGGTCGGCTCCTTGCCTTTGCTGTATCACAGGAACACCAGCTCTTTCTGCCCAAATTTCCAACTGTTCATTCGCTGCTGCTCGAAATGTGTCTGCCGCTCCAATCAACACTGAATAGTTTAACTTCTTATAATTATAAGCAAGTTTGCCAATGGTTGTTGTTTTACCAACTCCATTAACCCCGACCACAAGAATTGTATGGGGGAGGTTTTGAGTATTTATTTCAAAGGGATTTGAATTTATTTCTTGCGAAGAGGTTTCAAAAATATTCAAAAGTTCCAGTTTAATGATTTCCAAGAGTGAATCGCTATCCAGAGTATTGAACTTAGAGGAGTTTCTTTTAATAGCATTTAATATTTTCTCTGTTGCGTCTAACCCAATGTCTGCTGTGATTAGTATCTCTTCAATTTCGTTGAGGAGTTGCTCGTCAACTTTCCTTCCAAGCCCAATCGCAGACTTTATTCTGTCGAATATGTTCATTCTGGTTTTGGTCAAACCAGTCTTTACCTTGTCAATTGATAAAGTATTTGAGGTAGATTTTAAAAAACTGGAGACTTTTTCTTTGAATTTTTCTAAAATACCCATAAGCGACTTAAAAAAACAAAATTAAGAAGTTTTCAGTTTATTAATCCATCTTAAATAGTAAAAAGAGTATAAAATCAAAGATGTTAATGCTACAACGTCGATGATTATCTCTAAATAATATTTAACGCTTACAGATGGTAAAAGAAGAATCACAAACAAACATAGACCAATCAAGAATGCAGATATTTTTCCAACAATGTTTGATGGAATTACAAATTTATACCTGCGAGCAACGACGAGTCCAGCACTAAGTATTATAACATCTCGTAATATAACAAAAATCCCAGTTGATGTTGCGATAGTTTTGTTCAAAAGCAATGAAAGGACTATGAGGAGAACCAAAAGTTTGTCTGCAAGTGGGTCGAGAATTTTTCCAAGTTCGCTAATGGCATTGAGTTTTCGAGCAAGATAACCATCTAACAAATCTGTAATCCATGCAACGATGATTAAAATTATTGCTGGGAACTTCTGATTGGCAAAAAGTAGGTAACCGATTACAAAAGCAAGGATTAATCTCAATGAACTTAATATGTTTGGAACTGTCATAATTAGCCCATTTTGTTTAACAATTTTTCAACAGCAAGTTTTCCACTTAACGCTGCGCTTTCTAATGTTGCGGGAAGGTTTGTATTGGTCCAGTCTCCAGCAAGAAATAATCCCGGTATAGAAGTTTCTTGATTTGGTCGTAATCGATAAAACTCTAAGTCTATGTCGACGGTAGCGAATTTTTCTTTTATGGGTTTCCAAGATAAAATCTCTGGTTTAATATGAAAATATTTTTGTAGTTCAATTACTACTTCATTTTTTATTTCTTCACTAGATTTGTTTATGAACTGCTTTGAATCACTAATTGTTATGCTATAAAAATTTTGCGGCTTTGATAAATCAAGCATTATGTTTCTATTGAAAATCCAATGAATAGGCGATTCGAGAAGATAGCCATATGGCTCCGAGATTATTGGTTTTTTTGTGGTGAAATAAATCGAAAGAATAGGATTGAAAGAAACATTTTGAAGAAATTTAAACTCGCTAGAGTCTATCCAAGCAGGTGGTAATAATTTTCTCAATGCATTTGGAGGAACACACAGAATAACATATTTGAATTCAAACACCTTTCCGTCTTTAGTTGTGAGAATAAAAATGTCCCTTTTAAATTGCAGCTGGTTTATTGAAGAACCCAAGTAGAGTTCTATGCTGTTTCTTTTGGAGAAGTTTAAATATTCACCAAAGAGCTGGGACTGAGGGACTTTTGAATACATAAATCCCACAGGGTTTTTATCTGATAGGAAAGCCAGTTTAATTGTGTGTTTGAATAATTCCGCTGGGATTTTTTTTGTTGAATTATTGAAAATCGAGACACAAACTGGTTCCCAGAATTTTTTTATAATTTCATTATCTTGCTTTTTCATTCTAAGCAAGTCGTACGCACTGAGATTATTTGAGAGATGTATTTTAGAGCTAAATTTAAAGTCCAAAAATAATCGGAGTAATTTGACTCTTGAGGTGATTGGTAAACTCTTTAAATTTAATATCCCACCAAGCAAACCAAATTGCCCACCGAAGAGATTTTTTCTTAGGCAAAATTTTTGATTAACTTGGGAATAAAAGTAAATTTCTAATTCTTTTGGTTGAGCTATCTTTTGTAGAGAACCAAGAAAATCGAGAATATCGAAAAAATGTCTATATACTGTTGAAAAAAAGTGTTGGCCGTTGTCCAACTCGAAATCAAAGCCGGGGTCGTAAAATGAATAGAATCTACCTCCAATCGTATTTCTTGCCTCGAAGATAGTGTGCTTTATATCTCTTTTGATTAATTCTATTGAAGCAGAAATTCCCGAGATGCCGCAGCCTACTATTGCTATGCTATTTTGCATTTTCTAAAGGTTTTGGCTGAACTGTTTCCCCCAAAAAATATTTCTTGTTTAGAATTTTCTGCAAGGATTCGTAGGCAACAATCAATCCTAATACAATTAGTAAGAATGAAATAATTAACAAGACAATTTCCTTCTTGGGTAAGTATAGAAATAGGAATTGATAAATCAATGCCGATTCAGTTACTACAAGCATGAACAAAGCTGGAAGCAATGTGTACCATCTCGGTGCTTTAATTCCGAGTAAGTAAGATGTAACAACAAACAAAGCTAGCGTGCCTATCAGCTGGTTTGCTGCTCCGAACACTGACCAAATCTTTTGATAACTACCGCTTAGACATATTAAAAGGGTTAATAAAACAATAATAGCGGTGGAAAAGTACTTATCCTTTAGGATACCCCCATACCTTTCACCAAAACCTTCTTGAACAATATAGCGACATAAGCGTGTGCCAGCATCTAAAGAGGTTAGTATAAATGCATTAAGCATAAGTATTCCAAACGAAGTTCCAAAAGCAACAGGGATACCGAGTGATTTTAAAGTCTGCCCGAGTGCGGTCCCGAATAGTATATCTGCATTTTTATTGGTAAGAATACCCAGAAAAGAACTTTGTGCATCGCCATTGAATGGCAGCACACTTGCTGTCATTACAATTACCAAGAATGCAAGTGCACCCTCTGTAAGCATTCCACCATAAGCTATTAGTTTGCCTTGGCTTTCTTTGTCCAATTGCTTTGCGGAAGTACCACTAGCAATTAAAGAATGGAAACCCGAGATTGCTCCGCAAGCAATTGTGATGAAAAGCATCGGAAATAGAGGAATGTTTTTATGTATAAATCCTAAGTACTCTGGACCTTGTATTTTAGGATTAAGCAACATCATCCCGAGATAGCCTAATGTCATACCAATGACGAGTATGTACATAGAGATGTAGTCCCTTGGTTGGAGTAATAACCAAACTGGTAGAATGGCAGCAATAAAACAGTAAGTTAGAATAATTGCAAGCCATACTTCGTAGGAAGCTTTAATTTGGAAGCTTTGTCCCCACCATAACAAAAGCATCAAGCACACAAGAGCAACTAATGTTGCGATGTATACATTGACTTTTAATCTGTAATGCAGTATAGCAAATAGCATTGCAACAAAGATTAATCCAATGGTGGGTACAACAATCGTTGGGTCCTCCATTAGTGTTCTTGCAGTTAAGTCTGAGAATACCGCAAGAACAAGTAGAAGAGTGAGAAAAACAAATATAGAGAACAAAAAGCCTGCCCGTGGTGATATAACTTTATCGGCAATGTTGACCAATGAAAATCCCTTGTTCCTTACTGAAGTAATCAGACTTGTGTAATCGTGCACCGCTCCAATAAAGACAGAACCAATTAGAATCCAAAGAAGAGCAGGTAGCCAACCAAAATAGGAATAAGCCAATATCGGTCCTATAATTGGACCAGCACCCGCTATTGCCGAGAAATGATGACCGAATAGAACAATTGGTTTTGTTGGAACATAGTCTTTATTATCAAATTGTGTATGGGATGGTGTTGCAATTGAATCATTTGAACGAAGAACTTTGTTCTTTATGATATTGCCATACCAAAAGTATGCAAACAAAAACCAAGCGATACCAAAAAGAATGAACAAGAGAGTATTCATTGGTCACTCCAATTTAATGCGAAAAGCAAAAATAACAAGAAATCTTCTTGTTTTTTTCCTAAATTTGTACTTTATTGAAATTCTAAGGGGGATAAATGAAAAAATTTTTCTCAACTTTGCTTTTATTTACCATTGTTAATTTTATTGCGCTTTCACAAGATGACCAGAACAATATTCAATTCGAAGAAAGCAATGTTCAAATTGAAAAGCCACCCTACTTTGGTTTAGGAGGTGGTTATGTTGGCAATTTCCTTTTTCTAAATTTAGACCAAGTAAATGAATTAAGTAAAAGTCAGGGTTTGGAAAATATCAAATCTCCTTTATACCTATCTGGCGCACAAGGATTTACAGCAATTGGCTTAATACCAAATCTTCGTCTTGGATTTGCTGGTTATTCCGGTTTCAATAAGGTAGAAGAGCTGGATGATTACAACACTACCAAAGGACTTAAGTGTGAAGTAACCTACACTGCTTTTGGGATTGATTATGGTTTTGTTCCCTTCAAATCAATCGCAATATTGCCTGGCTTGAATTTTGGATGGTCTAAAATAATTCTAAACAATTACAAGATAAATCAATTCTCTTGGGATGATTTGAAATCAAACACATTTACATCAAATACAGTTGAAGGAAGTTTTTGGATTATACAACCAAATGCCAATGTGGAATTTGCAGCTACTCCCTTCTTGATGTTACGTTTAGGTGTAGGTTATCCAATTTCGTTTGGACCTAAATGGAAACTTAATGATGTCCTGGAAGTATCCAATGTGCCATCGAACATCAAGCCAAGCGGTCTCGTCCTTAATTTTGGGATTTTTGTAGGTTTATTTAATTATTAAAATTCTTATTTTTTTCTTAATTTTGCATTAGAGTTGTTCTTTAAAATTTAGGGCCCTTAGCTCAACTGGTTAGAGCGGCGGACTCATAATCCGTAGGTTGGGGGTTCAAGTCCCTCAGGGCCCACAACCCAAAATTCCCCCCGTTCATTATTTTCAATTATGTACTTAACAAATATTTATTAAAAAACACAAAGGCTATGCTCAATTACGCAACTATTGATATTTAGAATTTGGGAATAAAGAAATAATTATTTTAAAACATTTTGTTGTAGAAAGTCCAAAAGTTCTATTTCTGAAACCAGTTCTCGCTGTTGCGTTCTTCGACGTTTTACTTCCAAAACATTTTTTTGTATGTTTTTTTCACTAATTATGATTTGTAGTGGTATCCCTATTAAATCCGCATCATTGAACTTAACTCCGGCTGTTTCATCTCTATCATCGTATAGGACCTCGTAACCAAGACTTAAAAGTTTGGAATATAATTCTTCCGCTTTCTCAACAACTTTGTTTGATTTTATGTTAATCGATATGATATGTATATCAAAAGGTGATAATGGATATTCCCAAATGATACCGTGCTCATCGTGGTTTTGTTCAATATAACATGCAATAATTCTCTCGACACCAATGCCGTAGCTTCCCATTATAATGGGTTTTTGGACACCATCTTGGTCGAGAAATGTAGCTTGCAGTGCCTCTGAATATTTCGTACCAAGCTTGAAAATGTGCCCGAGTTCGATGGCTTTGACAATTTTGATAGGTGTGCCAGCAAGGGGACAAGGTTCACCTTCTCGAACGGTTCTTAGGTCGAAATATGCATCTATTTTAGTGTCTCGTACTAAGTCAATGTTTTTGAAGTGGTATCCATCCTCGTTGGCGCCGCTAACAAGACAATTAGCATTCATTAGTAAGTTGTCTGCAACAATTTTAATTTTAGTTTTTAGACCAACAGGACCAATGGAGCCAGCATTTGCACCGGTTATTTGAAGTAATTCATCGGAAGTTGCAGGACGAAGCTTATTTGTACCAAAGGCGATTTGCAACTTACTTTCATTAAGCTCGTCGTTCCCTCGCATTAGAATTAACACAGGTTCGCTTTCTATTATATATACAACGGATTTTGCAAGATTATTCTCATCAAAACGGAATTGCTGAATTAGGTCATCTATTGTTTTAGCATTTGGAGTTGGGAATTTTTCAATTGGTGGACAGTAATCCTTTCTACCCACTGGTGGGAGTTTTGAAGTTGCAACTTCAAGGTTGGCAGCATAACCACTTGGCGCGATTGCACAAACATCCTCGCCGGCGTCGGATTCAATCATAAATTCTTGCGACTGCGAACCACCCATTGCTCCGCTGGAAGCCCCGACAATAAAAAAATTTAAGTTGCAACGAGAGAAGATTTTTTTGTAGGCTTCGAGATGTTTGTTGTAACTTTGGTCTAATCCTTCCCAAGTGGTATCCAGAGAGTAAGAGTCCTTCATAATGAATTGTCGACAACGAAGAACTCCAGATTTGGGTCTTGGTTCGTTGCGGAATTTCGTTTGAATTTGATACCAAATTTGAGGTAAGTCCTTGTAAGATTGAATATGTTGTTTTGCGTGGTAAGTGATAATTTCCTCATGAGTTGGCGCAAGGACAATACCTTCTCTATTTTTTAAATGAAACATAACATCTCCCATAGCTTCTACTCTGCCGGTTTGTTCCCAAATTTCTATGGGATTTAATGCAGGGAGTAAGAATTCCTGACCACCGATGGCATTCATTTCCTCTCGAAGTATGTTTATTACTTTGTTCAGTACCCTAAAGCCAAGAGGTAACCACGAAAATACCCCGGCAGACACTTGGCGAATTAATCCAGCTCGAAGCATTAACTTGTGGGATGGTACTACTGCATCAGCAGGAACTTCTTTGAGTGTGGGAACGAAATACTCACTAAGTTTCATATTTATAACAATGATTAAAAACTACAAATTTATCAAATGTTAAGAATATAATTTTGTTTGGTAATTTAAATTTTTTATTTTAATTTTGTATTTGTTTATTCCAGAGTAGCTCAGCTGGTCAGAGCACCTGACTGTTAATCAGGGGGTCCTGGGTTCAAATCCCAGCTCTGGAGCAATCTATTATTTATCCCACTTATTACTCATCCAATTTTTGTAATTTTGTATTTTACAACTTGGAGTTATTGAAAATGAGAAAGTTAATTTTACTTTTATTTTTATCGATAAGCAACATACTCCTCTCTCAGTACGAATATCGATTTCTTCCTCCATTAATTGATGCTGAATTTCATCACAAAAATTCCCTACAAAATATTGTTCGACCAAAGGAATTACCTCCTGCAGACCAATTTGGTAAAGGTCCAGAAAAAATATTAACTCCAGGTGGATTTCAAATAATTAATATAGTAAATGCTAGCGGTGGACAAACCGAGACATTCATTACACGACACCCATTTAATCCTAATATTATTGTTGCTGCAGCTAATGATATGAGATACAATTCACCAGCTTCTGGCTATCGAATGGCTAGCTACTATTCAACTGATGGCGGCACAACCTGGACAACCTCGCTTACGCCGAAAAATGCCGACGTTTTTATTCCAACTCCCTCCTCGGGAGGATTAACCAACGTTGACCCTGGTTTGGCTTTTGATTCTAAAGGAAACCTATATTATTCATACATTGTTGCTCAAGTTAGTAATGATGGCGACATTCAAGACGGAGGCGTATTTTTAAATAAATCAACCGATAACGGAAAAACGTGGAGCCAGCCAATACCAGTTTCCTACTCAGTAGGTGGTGGAAGCCAACAAGATGCACACGACAAGCCTTTTATTGCTTGTGATGCAAATCAAAATTCTCCGTTCAAAGATAGAATTTATGTGACGTGGTTTTTAATTTCGCCTACATCTGGACCTTGCATTGGTTTTGCATACTCAACAAATGGAGAAGAATTTTCTCCAACCACAAAAATACCCGGTAGTGTTGGTTTGGGAAGTGTACAATCTCCGATGCCAATTGTTGCATCCGATGGTACATTGTATGTTGCTTGGGAAAGCAAAAGCAACAACATCACAACCATATATGTACAAAAATCCACAACAGGTGGAACTTCTTGGGCATGGTCGAGCCCCAAGGTTGCGCAAGCAGTTGGCACCATTGGGGAAAAAGTAAATTTGCGAATGGCTTTGCCAAACAAAGGTAATATGAGGGTTTCATCGCATCCATATTTTTGCCTTGGGGATAGTCCAAATAAGTTATTCCTGGTCCAGGCTGGCAAGGACGAGAATGGAAAATATAGGATATACTTCGCCAAATCCACAAATGGTGGTGAGACATGGCTCAATAGAATAAGAGTAGACGACAACCCTTATGGTAATGATATGTTCTTCCCCGCAATTGCTTACGACCCAACATCGAAAATTCTTGCTGTTGCTTATTACTCATCCCAAATGGATGCTAATAACAAAGCGGTTGATTTATTTGTTTCTGTCTCAACAGATGAAGGTGCTACTTGGAAAAGCATTCGAGTCACACCCAATTCCTGGTTCCTCAATCACTCAAATGCTGTCATCGATGCTGGCGGAGCCTCGCTTGGTAGGTATTGGGGAGATTACCTTTCGATGATTGCTTATGATGGAAAAATCATACCTTGCTTTTGGATGCCAAACTCTCCTCAAGGAACATTTTATTCAAACAATGCTTACATTGCGATTTTAACCACTTCACCCAAACCGCCCGAAAATTTAACTTACATCAACACATACCAAGAGCCAAATAAAATTATCCTGAGATGGAAAGACCCAAAAGAAAACCAGTTGGGTGGACCCATCTCTGATTTTAAAATAGCTATTTATAAAGAATCCGCGAAGATTGCAGAAGTTGCAAAAGGTGTAGAGGAATTTGTATATACTAATTTGCAAGATGGCGAGACTTTTACTTTTGGATTGAAGACTATTGACGACAAAAATATGGAAAGTCCACTCGTTACTATTTCTGGGGTAGCTGGCGGGGCTTTGCAACCATTCCCGCCATCGATTATCTCTGCCAAACCACACCAAGATGGTGTGTTATTGACATGGCAAAACCCTGGTTATCATATTGACAGTTCATATTTCCACGATTACGAAACTCTCGAAATCTTTTCTGGTGATGAAAAAGTTTACTCCATTGAAAAAACAAATCTTATGACTGGTCTTGAACAAACCTTACTTATTCCTCTTCCAACGAAGAAATTTTACAAGTTGAAGATACGCGCTGTTGGTAAAAGGGGCGAGAAGCAGACACCGAGTGAATTCTCCCCCGCTGTGTTGGCATATTCTGGTGCACCATTGACAACTTTGAGTGAAAACTTTGACGACCTCACCAATTTAATACCTTTTTATACTGATGGTACAACTGATAAATGGGGCATAACTAATAAAGCTTCGTTCTCGCCACCTAATTCTTTAACCGACTCGCCATTGGGAGATTATAAACCAAAATCGGAAAACTATGTAATTATCGCCCCCGTTGTTCCAAAGGCTCCCAATTTGTCATTGTCTTTTGAACATATTGCAATAATTGATAGCTCTGGGGATGTTGGGGTAATTAGCATCTCCAGAGACTTTTGCAAAACTTGGACAGATATTGCTTGGATTGATATGCGACGCTCTTCAGATTTCAAGGATAACGTAGCCGATAGTAAATGGTACACCGAAAGCCGCAGTCTTGCTGAGTTTGAAAATGATACTATTTTCATAAAGTTTACACTTATCTCCAACCCTCTGAAAAACAAAGATGGTTGGTACATTGATAATCTACGACTGGATAATAGTATAAACAAAGTTGATGAAATTGTAGTAGGCGATAATATCTCTGAATTCGAGGTTTTTCCCAATCCGTCTAATACATCATCATGGATAAATATCGCGCTTCAAAGACCTTCGACTATTTCAATTGAGATAAGAGATATTTTTGGAAAAGTTATCGATGAAATTGTCGAATCTACGCATTTGAGTGCTGGAAGATTTAATTTCACCTTGGATTTAGCTGACTATCCCAATGGAATTTTCTTCGTCTATGTAAAGGCAGCATCGGAAGTTAAAACCAAACCGATTATTGTTATTAAGTGATAAGTATATTTTGAGTTCAAGTAAAACCATTAAAACTACAGGAACAAAGTTTATTAAAATCTATCCAAGTGTAGAGAAGAAACAATTTCATTTTGCTTCTCTTTCAACTACAACACGTAAATTTCTGCAAAATTTAAAAGATTACCTTCTAAAAGCATTATTTGTTGAACCGAGGTCACGTGTTGTTGTTGCTGTAAGTGGAGGGGTTGATTCTGTTTCCTTGTTGGATTGCTTATTTTTGCTTCGTTCTGAATTATCTTTGGAGCTGGCAGTAGCTCATTTAAATCATAAGCTTCGAGGCGAGGAATCGGACGAAGATGAAAGCTTTGTTCAATCATTGGCGGAATACTATTCATTGCCCCTCTTCTTGCAAAGGATTGATGTAATGAAATATTCAAAAAAATATTCACTTGGAATTGAGGAAACTGCACGTATTGTGAGATATGATTTTCTAAAGAGAGTTGCTCAATCTTTTGCAGCAAATTTTGTTGCTACAGCACACAATTTAAACGACCAAGCCGAAACTGTGCTCTTAAACATTATAAGAGGAACTGGAATTGCTGGGCTAAGGGGAATTGCAAATCGAATGGAGCTGTGTAAAAATGTCTTTCTGATAAGACCATTTATAAACCTCAGTAGGACCGATATTGAACAATATGCTTGCGAGAGAAATTTGCAATGGCGAGAAGACTCGAGCAATCTTATTCTCAAATATACGAGGAACAAAATTCGACATGTGTTAATACCTATTCTTGAGGGAGAATTTAATCCAAAGATAGTAAATAATCTTGCAAAACTCTCCGTTATTGCACAGAATAATTATAAAATTGTATCGAGCTACATCAATAAGTTCTTAGAGATGATTTTAGTGGTCAGAAACAAAAGTGAAGTAGAACTAAATTTGGAAAATCTCACATTATTTGATGATATTCTTTTTAGTGATTTATTTCAGCACATTACAAATACTTACTTTAATTATACTCTTAGCTTTGCCCAAATTGAGGAGTTGAAAAACCTTGTTCATGCCGAAACAGGAAAATACATTATGCTATCCCAGAGAATTTTTGTTTATAAAAATCGCCAAACACTCAACTTTATTGCAAGAGATGACGATTTTCATAAACAAGTTGTGAAAAAAATTCCAAAGATTGGGCATGCTATATGGAAAAGCTTTTTCATAGAATTCGAAGAAATTCACAAAGAGGATTTTCGGACGACCGATGATAAGTTTACGGAATTTTTTGATTATGATAGAATAGAAGATGAAATAATTGTTCGGAATTGGAGAGAGGGCGACAAGTTTTCTCCGTTGGGTATGAAAGGGTCGAAAAAATTAAGTGATTTTTTTGTGGATTTAAAAGTGCCTTTGTATAAAAAAAACGAGTATCCGGTGTTTTTATCCAATAATGAAATATTCTGGGTTGGAGGGCTCAGAATCTCGGATAAATTCAAAGTCACCTCCAAAACTACCAGAGTATTGAAAGGTAGATTAATCAAGATAAAATCAAATGAGTAATCAAGTTGAATTTGGGAAAAATAATCTTAGAATTTATGACAAGAAATTCATAAAATTTATTTCGTATTCTGAAATAAAAAAAAGAACAAAAGTTATCACAGACGAGATTAAGAGAGATTACAAAGGAAAAGAGCCAGTAATTGTTGTAATCTTAAAAGGAGCAATATTTTTTGCAGCTGAACTGATGAAAAATTTAGATTTCCCGTTGCGTGTGGAAACGTTGAAAGCAAAAAGTTATGGCAATCAGATGAAGTCCTCGGGCAAGGTTGAATTATTCATTACATGCGAGGATTTGGAGGGAAAAGACATCATTCTTGTCGAAGATATAATTGATACTGGCTTGACAATTTCAACTGTTGTAAAAGAATTGTTGAATTATAGACCAAATTCAATAAAAATTGCGACATTACTTCTGAAAACAAAGAAATTTAAAGCAGATTTGAAAATTGATTATTGTGGATTTGAGATACCTGATAAATTTGTTATTGGTTTTGGTTTGGATTTTGCAGAATTTGGCAGAAATTTAAAACACATTTATATTCTTGAATGATTCTATCATGTTTACTGGAATAATTGAAGAAGTAGCAAGGGTTTCAAAGATTCAAAGAACTGGCAATAGTCTTCGCTTAAGGATTGATGCAAAATTGGTTGTTAAAAATTTAAAAAGTGGTGATTCTGTCTGCGTTAATGGAGTGTGTTTAACAGTGGTAAATTCTGGCGTGGATTTTTTTGAACTCGATGCAGTCGAAGAAACTATTAAAAGAACAAATCTCGGTCTCTTGAAAAATGGGGATTATGTCAATCTCGAACGTGCGAGAACTTTTAGCGATAGGATTGATGGACACATTGTGCAGGGACATATTGATGCAATTGGTAGATTGCTTAGGATAAACTTTTTGCCAAATTCAAAAATATTACTCTTCTCATTTCCGAGGGAATACGAAGAGCTTATTGTCCCTAAAGGCTCAATAGCAATCGATGGAATCAGTTTAACTGTTGTCGAAGTAGAAAACGACATCTTTTCTGTGAGTGTTGTTCCTTATACTTTTGATAATACAAATTTAAAGTATAAGAAGATAGGTGATGTTGTTAATTTAGAGTTCGACATTTTAGGCAAGTATGTAGTAAATTTTGTTAAACTAACTAAACAAAGGGACAAATCTATGTTTGACCAGTATTATTCACAACCTGATTAATCAGAGGATAATATGGAACTTGCTTATAAAGAATTAAAAATCAAAAGTAAAATTTTGGAGAGGGATATTGATTTAAAGATTTTTGGCAAATATGGATTTACGATGCTTGGATTTCCCGCTATGTCTGATGATTTTGATGAAAAAGTGGATTTGGGGTTTGTCGAGTCTGTTCAAAATTATATTGTCAATGGTCTTTTTCGAGTTGTTTTTTTACCCACTGTTGGAAATAGAATTTGGAAAAATGCAGATATCGACTGGAATGAACGCTCCGATTTGCATAGAAAATACAATGGTTTTCTTATGGATGAAGTTTTCCCGAGGTTATTTAGAATAGCTGGGAGTCCATCTCCAATAATTACATTTGGATGTGGTGATGCTGGTTTTTTTGCGGCAAATACTTATTTTCGTCATCCAGATATATTATATGGAACCATTGCTATCGATGGCTATTACAATTTGCGCTATCTCTGTGGTTTTGATGCTTGGGATGAAAATTGTTATTTTAATTCTCCTATGGACTTTCTTCCTAATTTGGAAGAACAGTATTGGTTGATACATTTAAGAGGCAAAAAGCAAGTTCATCTAATTGCTACCGATAGAGAAAATAATGTGCTTTCCATTCAAGAAAATAAAATATTGAGTAATATTTTGACTCAAAAAGGGATACCTCATAATTTTGAAATCGTCCCTCCAATGGATTCTGATACAGTTCCTAATTGGCATAGAATTTTTCAAAACATTGTCAGTAAATATTTTTAACATCAATTTGGGATTCATCGTTTGTATGAAAAAAAGTTTATTTTACTCAATGTTCTTTTTAATATTCACTATCTATATTTCCTATTCCAACGACTCTCTAAGCAATATCATCGATATTCAGGCACAGAAATTCCGTGTTCTGTTGGAAACGATAAGCAAAGAATATTATAAAGAAAATGTTGATTTAGTTGGAATTGCCGAAAATGCATATAATTCTTTGCTTCAATCTTTTGACAAGTTTTCCTCATACTATTCAGCTACTCAATATAAAAGCATTAAAGATGCCTATAAAGGTAGTGGCAGGGGTATTGGAGTTAACTTTTTCAGACGAGGCGATACTATTATTGTTTTTATGATTGTCAAAGGAAGCCCAGCAGAACAAATGGGGCTGCAATTAGGCGACAAAGTAATTTATGTTAACCACGATTATTGCATTGGGAAGGATATTAATTATCTTAATAAACGTATTCAAGAGTCATCAAATGATACAGTAATATTAACAGTAAAAAGAGATAATTTTTTGAAAGAGTTTGTTTTACCAGTTGCCGAGATTGAGGTACCATCTGTAGTAACAAAGATGAAATTAGAGGGAAATTTAGGGTATGTTAGAATTCTACGTTTTTCTTTGAAAACTTACTCAGAGCTTATTAGTGCTTTGGATAGTCTACTAAAGGTTGGTAGTAAATCATTAGTGATTGATTTACGTGGTAATCAGGGTGGCTATCTTGATGAAGTTATACGTATTTCGAAGGAATTTCTTTCCGAAGGAGATACTGTGGTTTTGGTTTTTGGGAATAAAGACAACCGAAAGGTCCATATTTGTGAATCCAATGGCAAGTATAGGAAAATTCCAGTTATTATTTTGGTGGACGAAAACACTGCATCTGGGGGTGAAGTTTTTGCTTCTTGCATGCAGGACAACGACAGAGCAATTGTTATTGGTACAAGGACATTTGGTAAAGGCTTAGTACAGCGAACTTGGGAATTTAAGGATGGTTCTGCCTTTCGTTTGACTACTGGGGAATATCTTTCCCCTCTTGGCCGTACCATACAAAAGGAAGACTTAGGCAAATTAGACTTCGATAAAAATATAGATGCAAACCTTACTGAGGAACAGAAGGAAAAACTCAAAGAAATGATAAACCAGTTTGGAGCAACTCAAAGGGTTAAAACTTTTTTCACCAATAAAGGTAGACTTTTGCTTGGCGGTGGTGGCGTCTTCCCAGATTACTTCTTTATGACTGATACCTTACCTACTTTTTTGAAAAAGATTAAAAGTAGTGGCTTTTTAAATGACTTTGTATTACAACATTTTATTGAAAATAAAGTCAATTTTATGACTATCGTTAAATATTCACTTTCGGATTTTATTACTAATTTTAAAATTTCTGACAATACACTTGGGGAATTTAGGCGTTATTTAATTTTGAGAAATGTAATGAATGAAACTCAATTTAACATTGAATTTGACAAAATAGTTCTCGAGATGAAAGCAACGCTGGGATATTTACTATTTGGGGACTCGGGCTATTATTCTGTAATAGTACTAAATGATAAAATCATCACCAAAGCAAAGGAACTTAAAATTGAAGCTGAAAATTTGTTAAAATAGTGAGGTTCATTATGAAGAAGAATATATTTTTTTGGATTTTGTCCTTTATAATAATGCTGCTACTTGCGATTTATCAGCGTCAGACTGGACCAACCCACCCATTGTCTGGCTCGATAAAGTTGTCCGAGCAAAAAGTTAAGTTCACACTTGTTCGTTCCTGGGGTGAAAATACTGATGCTCAAGTTAAAATGATTATACCAGATTCTCGAGTAAATGGCTATTTAAGATACCGCCGTCATCCTAGTTATGATGAATGGAGCCAGAAACCTTTGTTACGAGCAGGAGATACCCTCGTTGCATTGATTCCACAACAACCACCAGCCGGTAAAGTTATGTACCAAATTGTTCTTCAAGATGAAAATAACAACACTTACCAAATTCCGCAGGATGGACCAGTAATAATTCGTTTCAAAGGCAGTGTTCCTTCTTATTTCCTCTTCCCTCATATTTTTTTAATGTTCTTTTCTATGGTCTTTGGGATACGAACATTTTTGGAGGCAATTTTTGTCAAACAAAATGCATACAAACTAACTTTTTGGACTCTAATTTTGTTAATGCTCGGCGGAGTTTTATTTGGTCCTATTGTTCAATATTATGCTTTCGGTGTTTTTTGGTCCGGTTGGCCCTTTGGGCAAGACCTAACTGATAATAAAACGCTGGTTTCCTTGATTTTTTGGGGTATTGCTTTGTGGAGATTGAAAAAAAATCCTAATGACTTTAAGTGGCCCATTATTGCAGCTTTAGTAATGGTTGCTGTATATTTAATACCCCATAGCCTTTTAGGTTCAGAAATAGACTATAGAAAGGTTTCTCCATAAAAACTGTTAGTTTTAGTTTAACAGATGTTACTTTTTATAAATAATCACTTTTGATTATGATTGAAAAATTATTTGTTTTACTCGGAAGGAAAATATTGGGATTTATCCAAGAATTTGGAAGCATAGTATATTTACTTATAAATGTAATCAAATATCTTCCAAGGATTTTTAAAGACTGGCGCCTTGTGATATACCAAATGGCGATTGTTGGAACCGACTCACTTCCTTTGGTTGCTTTAATTGGTTCATTTACCGGTGCAATTGCAGCATTGCAAGCAACAAGTTTATTCACGAAGTTTAATTTATTAGAGCTTTCCAGGCCCTACATTGGCTCTTCAATTGCCACGGTTGTATTTACCGAGCTAACGCCAGTATTGACTGCTCTTGTGATTGCTGGAAGAGTTGGTGGTGCAATGGCTGCTCAGATTGGTTCGATGAAAATCTCTGAGCAAATTGATGCTTTGGAGATGATGGCAATAGATAAGGACCGATTCCTGGCAATGCCAAGAGTAGTTGCATCATTCTTTATGTTGCCCGTCCTTGCTATCTTCTCGAACTTGGTTGCCTTGTTGGGTGGTTTAATTTTAACAATCATTAAATACGACTTTACGAGTTATATGTTTTTCGATTCAATTCAAAGATTTTTCAAGCCAAGTGAAGTTTTTATTGGGTTGACAAAGTCGATGGTTTTCGGAGGAGTAACAGCATTGATAGCTTGCTATGTGGGTTTTTACACCACTGGAGGTGCCGAAGGGGTCGGTAATAGTACGGTCCGTGCTTATACAATTTCTGCATCGAGTATTTTGATTATAGATGCAATTTTTGGCTTAGTTTTTTGATGGAATTGGATTTTTTATCACTTACAAGAAAGTATCCATTTCCAGAGAAAAGACCTCGCCATCACGTAGCTCCATATCTTTATGTTCCTTACGTAAAGTTAAAAGTGGTCCCGCAAAATTATCCACTTCCTATTAGTTCTTTAGATTGGACAAAAGTTTTTCAAAATGGTAAGTCACCAGATTTTTTGGACATTGGAACTGGTAGAGGTTGGTTTTTATTACAAATTGCTGTTTTAAATCCAGAAAAAAACATTTTAGGTATCGAAATTCGCAAAAACTGCGTAGATTGGTTGGAAATGGTCATCAGAGGGGAAAAGATTCAAAATGCTGGAATACTTTGGTATAATGTATTAAATGGTTTAAATTTTGTAGAGGATAAAAGTTTAGAAGCAGTTTACTACTTGTTTCCCGACCCTTGGCCAAAATCAAAACACGAGAAAAGGAGAGCGATGACCAAGGAAACGTTGGGAGAGTTAATTAATAAGTTAAAGGTGGGTGGTTCAATCTTCTTTGCAACCGATTTATTGGAGATACACAAATTCCATTTGACATTGTTGAAGGAGTTTGAAACTATTGTTAGTTGCAAGGAAGTTCCTTCTCAACAAAGCTGGGATTTACCGGCTACTAACAAAGAATTGAGCTGTATTCGTCGCGGTGTAAATTTTTATAGAATTATAGCTACCAAAGTGACGGAAATATTACCTACTTGAGTTTAACGATTTTAATATAAGTAGTTCCAATGTATCTTTTTCCTTTAGCTCTTTTTTCAAGTGGTGGTGGATTTAGAGGGTCGGGTTCACTATTGCCACGAATTCTTATTCGTTCTGGTTCAACACCTTTGGAAATAAAGTAAGCCAT
This sequence comes from Candidatus Kapaibacterium sp., assembly GCA_937927515.1. Classification (GTDB taxonomy): domain Bacteria; phylum Bacteroidota; class Ignavibacteria; order Kapaibacteriales; family UBA2268; genus Naka2016. The sequence continues at coordinate 124,032 of CALBDO010000013.1, forward strand.
TAAAGATTTTGCTCTTTCTTCTGTTAATTTCAAGTTTTCGTCTTTCGAGCTAGCCTTGTCTGGATAACATATGATTTCGAAAACAGAATTTTTTTGTGTTGAGAACTCTTTTGCAAATGGTTCTAAATAAACCTCGGCTCCAAATCTGATTTTTGTTTTATTTAATTCAAACGGAGGTACAGTAATAGGAATACTACTACCTTCTGCAAAAGGTATTAAAGCAAAATCTTTGGAATATTCTAAATACTGGGAACTCTGTGGTATATTTAATTCATAAACTTCTTTAAGATAGCCAGGCTGCTCGACAACAATGTTGTATCTTTGTCCAGGTTTAAGGCCAGTGAGAAAATAATAACCATTATCAGATGCATTACTCCTTGCAGAGTTTACTTTACGGTTTTGTTGGTCATAAGCAGTAACATAGGTAGTCATTGGCTCTTTTGTGATAGCATTCTTTACGGTGCCACTAATAGAAACAACAACATTTGTAAATTGAGCATTTATTTTCACACTTATCGAAAGTAGTAAAATTAATGTTGAGAAAAACGCAAGCGTTCTCATTTGTTTCCTCCTTTTTGTTTTGGTTCTTTGGTTTTACCGGTGGATTTAGTCAAAAATCTTACTGTTCCATCTGCGCAGCCAATAATTATTAGTGAAGCGTCGGACACAAGGTCTACAGACCAAATCTCAACACCTGAATTTAACGCGAAAAGATTTTTGCCAGTATCAACATTCCATAGCTTTACAAATTTATCTAAACTTGCACTTACAAGCGTTAGGTTATCTTCGGCAAATGAAATGTCTTGAATCAAGTCGTCGTGTGCCTTGATTCTACGTAGCATTTTTCCTTTGGGCAATTCCCAAATGATGATTTCACCAGTTTGGTCGCAAGATGCTAATTTTTTTGAGTCGAAGGAATATATCACACTCAAGACTGGAGCATTATGCCCAACGAGAGTCATAATTGGTTCTTGGCTAGTTAAATCTGTAGACCAAATTTTGATTGTTTTATCATCACTGCAAGAAGCAATCGTTTTCCCATCGTAACTATATGCTACATTGTTTATTGGGGCTGTATGGCCCCGAAGAGTTTTAATCTCAATCCCTTGTCTCCAGTCCCAAAGTTTTATTGTGTTGTCGAAGCTTGTACTTGCCACAAACATCGAGCTATCATCCTGGCTAAAATAAACCCCAATAACTTGGTCTGTATGCCCACGTAGTACTTTCAAAAGCTCGCCCGTTTCGACATCCCATATCCTAACTGTTTGGTCGGAGGAACCCGATGCAAGATATAAATCGTTTCCAGAGAAGGAAACATTATTAACTTGTCCTAAATGGCCACGCAAGGTGCGTAGCTCGGTTCCATCTGGTAAACTCCAAATTTTAATTGTCTCGTCGAGGCTACAAGTTGCTACTTTTGTATTTGCTTCGTTTACAAAAACACCAAGTACTTCGTCCTCGTGCGAGCCAACTATTCTCGTATCATACTTTAGTGTACTTTGGGAGTAAAGCAAATTCAACGAAACAGCTGTAAATAGCATAAAAATAAGAGTTCTCATAAAAAAATCCCTGTTTACTGTATGTGAAAATAAAAAAATCATAAATTTTTCACAATTTCCAATATCGTATTTAGTCTTTTTCGAATTTCTTTGAGAATTATTTTATTTGTAGTATCTAAATTGAATAAACTTAACTCATTTCTTGTAAAATTACCCTTAGACTTAGCTTTTTTTTGGGCTTTATTTTGATTGGTTTTGATTTGTACATCAAAAATTTTATAAAGTTCTTCGAGAGCACCTTTAGGTGATAGTTTTTGCTCCCGAAGTAGCGACTTTATTGTTAGAACCAATTTCAAGTCCTTTTCGGAATATATTCTATTACCAGCTCGATTCTTCTTGGGTCGAAGAAGTGGAAATTCCTTTTCCCAATATCTTAGTACGTGTTGGGGTTCCCCAACTATTTTCGAAATCTCGCTAATGGAGTAATAGAGCTTTTGCATTTTGAAAAATTTACCTAATCCGAATTGTAAAATATAAAATGTTTTTGAATTTTCAAATTTCAATTAATTATATTTTATTAAGTGCCATCAACAAATTCTATATTTTTGTTGTAAAAATTTAATTTTGTGTTTTTTTAAACTTGTTATGGAAGAAATTAAGTTACCTATCTCTATTGTTTATATTTCATATAATGAAGAACGTATAATTGGGAAATCATTATCAGTGGTATCTAATATAGCCAAAGAAATTATTCTCGTAGATTCGTTTTCAACAGACAAAACTGTAGAGATTGCAAAGGAGTATGGTGCAAAGGTATATCTTGAGGAATGGAAAGGATACATCAATCAGAAAAATTCAGCTCTTGAGAAATGCACTCAACCTTGGATTCTTGCTCTCGACTGCGATGAAGTTCCCGATGAAGAATTATTAAAGTCGATTGCCGTTGCAATAAAGAATAATGAGCGTTTTGGATATTTGATACGAAGAAAAACATTTTACTTGGGGAGACTAATGCGTCGTAGCTGGCAACCCGATTGGAAATTACGACTCGTTCGCAGAGATTGTAATCCAAGATGGGAAGGTATTGAACCTCACGATAAATTAATCGTTGATGTACCTACAAAAAAACTACGAGGCACCCTAATTCATTATCCCTATGAAAATACTTTAATGCATTTTCAAAAGACAATCAAATATGCAAATATGTCTGCTCAATCTTATTATGCTCTTGGTAGACGTGCAAGCCTGTTCAAGATAATCTTTAATCCTTTTTTTGCATTTGTACGAGCATATGTTTTAAATTTTGGATTTGTTGATGGTGTCCGAGGTCTTGTCGCAGCATTAAGCGGATTTATTTCAACTTTTTTGAAATATTTGTTTTTATGGGAAATAGAGTTAAATGAAGCTAAAAGAAAATGAACGATTTTTTCCGAAAAGCCTTCTACTGTGTTTTAGGGAAGATTTTTAAAAACAATAAAGTTGAACCACCAATAGATTTGAATTCCCGTTCTAAAATTTTAATATTTCGCTACGACAAAATCGGCGATATGGTTGTATCGATGCCAAGTTTCGAGATGTTGAAATTTTACTTACCAGATTCTGAAATTTGGGTTTTAACCTCTGAAACAAATAGTTTCCTGCTAAAAAACTATAAAAGTATAACTGGTTTTGTTATATATCCTAAATTTTTTTTAAAAAAAATCAAAACAATTTATACGTTGCGACACAAAAAGTTTGATGTAATTATAAATTATGTTTTCCATCGTACTACAAAAGCTGGATTGCTTGCAAATCTAATAAATACAAAAGCAATTAAAGTCACTCTTGGACATAGTACACGCGATTACTTGTACTCAAGACTTTTTAATCTTTTGTTTCCTATGTCTTTGCGACAAAAAGCACCTATGAGCGAATTCCTTTGTCAATACTTGGAGTGGATTTTTGGGGTCGAACCAAAAAAAGAATTTCAAACCTGTTATAATTTCTTTATCCCCGAAGATAGCTTGAAAATTGCTAAGCAGTTTATCAATTCCATACCTCATCGAATTAAGTTGTTAGTAAATATATCTGGACGAAAAAAATGGGGTATTGTTCAATACAAGGAATTTATCTTGCTTGTAAAACAAAATCTTCCTGATGTTGGTTTAATTTTCGTTGCGCATCCAAATGACAATAAGATGTTGAAAGCAATCGTAAGAGGAGAGAATAACAATGTTTATCCATATTATTCCGAGAGCAATTCGTTTTATGAGGTAATTTCTCTTGTGAAATTTGCGGACTTAGTTTTCACATACGATACTTCTATTGTTCATTTTGCAAATGCTTTCAAAGTGCCAGCAATTATAATTTATCCTAAAGAAGGTTCAGCTATGGATGAGTGGTTGCCAAATAACATAAGGTATGAAAAATATATATCCCGAAATAACAAAGATAATAATGATGTTCTACCTTCGAGCATCGTAAAAGGTTTGCAGAGACTAATTCTGAGTTTATAATCACTAAATCAACAAATGTTCTCTGGCTGTCATTCCTTTTATTTTATCAAACTTTGGTAATTTAGTAGATTATCAAATTCGAAAAATGGAAAACATTCGAAATTTTTGTATAATTGCACACATAGACCACGGAAAGTCTACTCTTGCAGATAGATTGTTGGAGAGGACTGGTCGAGTTACCCCAAGGGAAATGGTTTATGACCAGATTTTAGACGACAACCCATTGGAGCAAGAGAGAGGAATAACTATTAAGTTGCATGCTATTCAAATGGATTACAAAAGTACTAACGGAAATACATATTTATTGAACTTAATCGACACACCTGGTCATGTAGATTTTGCATACGAAGTATCAAGGTCTTTGGCTGCATGCGAAGGTGCGTTACTTGTAGTCGATGCAACCCAAGGTGTCGAAGCGCAAACTATAAGCAACCTTTATATGGCAATAGATTCTGATTTGGAAATTATTCCTATTATAAATAAAATTGACTTACCAAGTGCAAAAACTAATTTAGAAAATGTCATTACGCAAATTATCGATTTAATTGGTTGTAAACGTGAAGAAATTTTACTTTGCTCTGCAAAACTGGGAATTGGTATAGACGAGATACTCGAAGCAATTGTTGAGCGAATCCCACCACCAAAAGGCGACGTTAATAATCCTTTAAAAGCTTTAATATTTGATTCTCTTTTTGATAATTATCGCGGTGTAATTGTTAATATTAGAGTTTTCGACGGAAGAATCAAGGAAGGCGATAAAATTCTATTAATGGCAACTGGGCAGACATATGAAGTAGAGGAAGTTGGCGTTCTGTATTTAAAACGGCACAAAACTGGACTACTCGAGGCTGGAAATGTTGGCTATTTCATTGCCAATATTCGAAATTTACAGGACACTAAAGTAGGCGATACAGTTACTCTTCTGAACAACCCTTGTGCCGAGCCTATTAGTGGTTTCAGAATAGTTAAGCCTATGGTTTTTAGTGGCATATATCCCTCGGACCCAGACGATTTCGAGGACTTGAGAGAAGCCTTGGCAAAGTTATCTCTTAATGACGCTGCTATACAATACGAACCAGAAACCTCCTCGGCTCTTGGATTTGGTTTTCGTTGTGGTTTTCTTGGCCTACTTCATATGGAAATTGTTCAGGAAAGACTTGAACGCGAATTTAACCAGAGCATAGTAACAACAGTCCCAAATGTTCGTTACAAAGTGATAAAGACAAATGGTGAAGAGCTTTTCATTGAAAATCCAGCCCAGCTTCCTCCTCAAGTTCAAATCCGCGAAATCCAAGAACCTTTTGTAAAAGCTCAAATAATTACTCCAGATGAGTATATTGGCTCTTTGATTCAACTATGTATGGAACGAAGAGGAAAGCACATTAACACTACTTACTTGTCCCAGACAAGGGTCGACCTCGAATTTGAACTCCCCCTATCGGAGGTTATCTTTGATTTTTACGATAAATTAAAATCTTTGTCACGAGGGTATGCTTCGCTCGACTACGAATTTTTAGAATATAGAGCCGAAGACCTTGTCAAACTCGACATTTTCCTAAATGGTGAACCAGTAGATGCCCTCTCTACTATTGTTCACCGTACAAAGGCGTACAAGTGGGGTCAGAAGATTTGTTCAAAGCTTCGAGAATTGATTCCACGGCAGTTGTTTGAAGTTGTTATTCAAGCTGGTATTGGTAGCAAAATAATTTCAAGGGCGTCGGTCAAACCATTGAAAAAAAATGTTCTTGCTAAATGCTATGGCGGCGATGTTACCCGAAAAAGGAAACTCCTTGAGAAACAAAAGGAAGGCAAAAAAAGAATGAAACAAGTTGGCAGAGTTGAAGTTCCTCAAGAAGCTTTCCTTGCTGTTCTTTCAATAGAAAAAGAAGATTAACAAATTTTTAAATTTTATGGGAAAATCTATGGCAGAAGGAACAAAGATTAACGTTTTAAGAAAAGCTTGGCTTTGGTACAAAGATAAGCGTAAAAAAGCCAAAGAGAAAAAAAAGAAGCCACAAACATTTGGCGAAACAATAATATCTTGGAGTAAAACAATACTCGGTGCTTTAATAATAGTGATGTTTATTAATGGCTTTTTGGTTGCTTCTTTTGTTGTGCCAACTGGCTCTATGGAAAATACTGTTATGACTGGTGATTTTCTTTTCGTAAACAAATTTATTTATGGCCCAACAACTCCTCAAATCATTCCTTTTTTAAACATACCATTACCATATATAAAATTTCCAGGACCAAAAAAGCCCGAAAGAGGTGATGTGGTTGTTTTCGTGTTTCCAGGAGAGAGAGACGAGGTCAAGCCTCGCGAGTTTCAGTATTATCTTAAGCGATGTATCGCTGTTGCTGGTGATTCATTGAAAATAATTGACAAAAAAGTATTTGTAAATAATAAGGAATATCCTCTGCCTCCTACAGGGAAATATGATTACAGTGAACCTCTGTCTCCATACAATAAGTGGGAAACTTTTCCACCTGGTCGAGGATTCACTCGCGATAACTATGGTCCGATAAGAATCCCCAAAAAAGGGGATACGATTGTTTTGGATACAAAAAATTGGAGGGAATGGGAATATTTTATAAAAAAGGAAGGACATGATATTTTCTTCGATGGCGTTTCTATTCAAGTTGATGGTAAAATTACGGATAAATACATTGTTGAAAGGGACTATTGCTTTGTAATGGGAGACAATCGCGACCACAGTTCCGATAGCCGCTATTGGGGTTTTGTTCCATACGAAAATATTGTTGGTGCTCCACTTATAGTGTATATGTCTTGGGACACAAATATTCCTCTATACAACATTTTTGAAAAAATCAAGTCAATTCGTTGGGAAAGATTGGGTAAAACCATAAAATAAGTTGATATATTTGTAATTTTGTTTTTAAAATTTAAGTAAGGTACAAATGAATCTATCTGAAAATGATTTGTTTAACAAGTGCTATTCTTTTACTCGTGCAGATGAAGTTAAAGAAAAAGGACTTTATCCCTACTTTCGACCAATCGAGGAAAATGAAGGACCAGTTGTCCGTATTGAAGGTCGGAAAATTATAATGGCTGGTTCCAATAATTACTTAGGATTGACAGCACATCCGAAAGTAAAAGAAGCTGCAATCAAAGCTATTGAAAAGTATGGCACTGGTTGCTCAGGGTCTAGGTATCTAACTGGTACATTAGATTTGCACATCGAGTTGGAAGAAAGGCTTGCAAAATTCCTCGGCTACGAATCTTGTTTGCTCTTTTCAACTGGTTTTCAAACAAATTTAGGTGTCATAGCGACACTTGTTCAAAAAGGCGATTATGTCATTTCTGATAAAGAGAATCATGCAAGCATTGTTACTGGTTGCCTTCTTGCCAAAGGTGCTTATGCTGAGTTTCTTCGCTATAAACATGGCGATTTCGAGGATTTGGAAAAAGTTCTCTCTCAATTACCCGAAGAGGCTGGGAAACTTGTTGTCACTGATGGGGTTTTTTCTGTCACTGGTGAAATTGTCGACTTGCCGAGGTTGCTTGAAGTCGTAAAAAAGTATAATGCAAGAATTCTTGTAGACGATGCTCATGCTATTGGTGTTATAGGTCCGAATGGAAAGGGTACAGCTCACTATTGGAACTTGGTTGACCAGGTAGACTTAACTATGGGTACATTCTCCAAAACATTTGCCTCTCTTGGCGGTTTTGTGTGTGGACCCGAAAGAGTGATTAATTTTCTTAAGCATCATTCCCCTGCTATAATTTTCAGTGCTAGCCCAACTCCGGCTTCGTGCGCAGCTGCCCTCGCTGCTTTAGATATCCTTGAAACTCATCCAGAACTAGTTTTGAAACTTCGACATAACTCCGATAAAATGAGGAAAGGGTTTAAAGAACTCGGATTTAAAATAGTAGAAAATGAATCGGCAATAGTTCCTGTTATAATTGGCGATGTTGATTTATCTTTCCTTTTTTGGCGAAAACTTTTCGACAATGGAGTATTTGTGAATACTTTTATTCCACCCGGTGTACCTCCCAACATGAGTATGATGAGGACTTCATATATGGCTACTCACGAGGATGAACATCTTAATAAAATTTTAGAAATTTTTGAAAAAGTTGGTCGAGAATTAAAATTAATTTAATAATTACTGTTATTACTGTAACATTTTTTGCAAAATTGTGTTTAAATTTTTGTTGGGTTATTTAATTTGAAATTTATTATTAAATTATGTTATATTTTATTTGTTTTTTTTAAAAGGAGGTACAATGAAACTTTCTTTAAAAATTTTAGCAATATTTGCTTTTGTATTCACTTTTTCCATTAAAGCTGGGGAATATTACTCCGATGAGGATGTTAAATCTATGCTACCTAAAATGCTGGGAGCGAATAATGTCGGCAAGGAATTTTGGTTTACAATTCCCCCTTGTCTCGAAGATGAAAGCTATGGCTACGCAAATTTTGTGAAAGTTTATGTAACTTCACCTTATCGAACGCCAGTGACCGTTGAAGTTCCAGGTAAATCATTTTCTCAAACAAAGATGACTATACCAAATGATGTAATCGAGTTTAATTTGACACCAACTGTTGGACAGTGTTACACTCGTTCCTATTATACAAAAGAAAATCCCGATGATGTTTTTATCGGATATGGGGTTCACGTTGTTTCAAATGACCCTGTTGTTGTTTATGTTGTTGTTAGATATAGATATACAAGTGATGGGTTCTTGCTGATACCAGTCTCATCACTTGGGAAAGAGTACATTGCAGCTGGCTATCCAGTTGACCCAATGTTTGAAGCTGGCGGGGTTTATATTCCTGGATTTGTCGGCATCGTTGCTGCATACGACCAAACAACCGTTAGGGTCACAATTGGTGGTAATGCTTATACTCGAACTGCTGGTGGGTTAAGAGCTGGTCAAACGGTTCAAAAAGTTTTAAACAAAGGGGATGTCTATCTAATTTCAACGCAAGGTCAGGCTTCGGACTTAACCGGTACAAAAGTGATTGCAAATAAACCCGTTGCTGTTGTCACTGGTAATCAATGTACCAATATTCCCAATGGCAATAGATGGTGCGACTATACTGTAGAAATGGATTTGCCTACCTATACTTGGGGTTATGATTATCATATACCAAATGTAGCAAAATTACCAAGAAGAAAGAAACCATCTCTCATACGAATTTTTGCAAAGGAAAGGAGTACCACTATTTATCGAGACGGTAAGGAAATTGCATTTCTTAAAGGAAATACTGGCTTCGAGGGTGACGGTTGGCTCGAAACTCGTATGAACGTTGGTGTCCCTGATTATACAAGCTATCCAGTTGTTATCTCTGGGAATAAGCCAATTTCTGTTACTTTGTATAATCCAGGTGTCGAAGAGGATGGCTATCCAAGGCCTAATAGTGACCCATTTGTTATGGCTATGACACCCCTGCAACAATATCAAAAGGAGATAACTTTTTGTACACCAGCCACTTTTGGTGGTCAAAGGTTTGCTGAAAATTATGTGGGTCTGGTATATCAAACAGATGAATTTGGGATGTGCCCAGATGATGTTGAATTTGCCGAGGTCAAAAGTGGTCAGTTTGTTTGGAAAAAAGTTAACGTTGCTTTTCCAGGGGTTGATGATATTTACCGTTATGATGTCGACGGAAAGAAGTTTGCTTATAAAGTGTTAGTTCTTGCAAAAGATGGGGTCTATAAAATTCGTGCTAAGAAACCTTTTGCTGCTTATTCGTATGGGTTTGACTCTTACGACTCCTATGGCTACCCCACCAGTGCTGCTTTGGCGGATTTGGAGAAGCCAGACACATTGGCGCCTGTACCGAAATGGAAGGACTCCTGCGGGATTATCTCTTTTGCTTCGGTAACTGATATGCCAGACGACCCAGCCATCCGCAGCAATATG
>CALBDO010000014.1 GCA_937927515.1 Candidatus Kapaibacterium sp.
GTATTAATGTAACATCGACATTCACCGATAACCGCAATGGAACATATACATTGAAATACACAGTTGCAAGTGGACATACAAACATAAATGATGCTACAACAGATTTACCATTAAGCTTTAATTTCCAAGATGGTAACTCCATAAGTTTTGCTTCTGCGTATAGCCCAGCTAACAATTTACAAGCACCAGGAGTGGATGCAACTCCTCCCAGTGTTTCATCCATTAATCGGCAAAGTCCCTCTGCACAATGTACAAATGCAAATACGGTAACTTTTAGGGTGACATTTAGCGAAGCTGTAAACACATCGTCTGTTGCAACAACTGATTTTACATTAACAAATGTTAGTGGGCCTAGTGGCAGCGCTTCGATTACCGCAGTCACTCCTGTTTTACCTAATGGTGGCGGGGCGCAGCAGTATGATGTTACTGTAAATGTTACCGGCGTCGACCGTCAGATTCGTCTTGATTTTACTGGGTCTGTAAATGATATGGCGTATGGATGCCCAAATGCCTCGACGACCACCTTTAGTACTGGAGAGACATATTATGTAGACCATACGAATCCAAGTGGAACAGTATCGACTCCTTCAAATGCTGCTTGCTATAACTCGTCAACTGTACCAGCATCATTCTCAGGTACAGCAAGTGATAGCTGGGTTGGGAGTTCACCTTGTGGATTGACCACTGTTGAAGTTTCGCTCTGGAAGGACAATGATACTGACGGAACATTCAGCTCGGGCGATGTATCTTGGAATGGCTCAAGTTGGGTTTCAACACAGACCTGGAATACTGCAACTGGTACGAGCAGTTGGACCTGGACCCACGGTGCAACATTTTCCGATGGTAAATATTATGTCCAAATTAGGGTATCAGATGCCGCTGGAAACACCTGGACTATGAGCCCCAGTGTGTACTTTATCTACGACAACACACCACCAACTGTTGGAGGTATTACTTCCCCAACTGCTGGGGCTTGCTGGAATAGTGGCAATCATATCATAACTTGGACAAGCGCAACCGACCAAAATTTATCGAATACGGTTTCAATTGAGTATTCTACTGATAATGGCGCAACTTGGACCAATATCGTGACCAGCACACCAAATACCGGAAGCTACACCTGGAACATTCCTACTGGAACCAATTCATCACCAAACCAAGGACTCATCAGGATAACTTTCAGTGATTGTGCTAATAACACATACTCCATAACCAGTGCAGGTTTCACATTCGATGATACCCCACCCACAAATACTTCGACACCTGTTTTAGCTTCGTTATGTTTATTTACCGGTAGCTCCGTAAATATAACTTGGAATACAGGAGACATCGTTGACCCTAACTTAAGCTCGCTTACTCTGCAATACTCAGCAGATGGTGGGACAAACTGGACAAATATTGCAACTGGCTTAACCAATAGTGGAACTTACAATTGGACTCCATTACCAACATCTCCAATTTGTTCCGATAATGGACGAGTACGAATCGTTGCAGTGGATTGTGCAGGCAATCAAACTGCCGGAAATAATTCACTTCCCTTTACCATTGATAATTTAGCTATAACAGCTCAACCACAAGATACGGTATTGTGTAATCCAACAGGTTCTGTAACATTCACTGTTACCGCAACTTCGAATTGTGGAACACCATCATACCAATGGCAGTACTCGACAAGCCCCTCTGGGCCTTGGACAAATGTTAATAATGGTACCCCTGCAAATGCTTCTTATAGTGGTGCCACTTCAAATCAATTAACAGTAACCTCAAGTTCACCCGGTATACCAGCTGCAAATTATTACTATCAATGTGTTGTGACACCCTCTTGTGGTGGTACCAACACAGTTAATAGTAACTCTGCTAAATTACAGGTGGTTACTCCTTTAGCATTTGGTGCTACTTATCCAACAAATCCTTCGGCACAGACTATTGGACAACCTATCACTCTGACATTTAATTACACAGGTGGTACTACTAATGTTACATATAAGCTTTATAAATATACCAATAGTTCTTGCTCGGCTGGACAAACACTTATTACCAGTGGTAATGTCACTTCAAGTCCATTTACAATTAGCTACGGCACCGTAGATTGCAACACAGCTGGCTATTACAACATTGTAATTGAGGATGATTGCCCATCGACCGTTAGCGGTGGTTGTTTCCAGATTCAAGCTCTTGCAGCCCAACCAACAACGCAAGCCTCGAACATAAGTGGTGGTCGAACCCGAACCACAATAAGCTTGATTTGGACTAGTGGAAATGGAAATGGACGGCTCGTCGCTGCTACTCAAGGAAGTACAAGTTACACTGGCCATACACCTGTTGACGGCACTACTTACACAGGAGCAAATACAAATTGGCAATACGCTGCCTGGTTTACTTCTAGCCCAACAAAATTATTATACAATGGTACCGGTAGTAGTGCATACATAACTGGATTGACAGCTAGCACTTGGTATACATTCCGAATCTTTGAGTACAATTATGATAACGGATGTGCTTCCACTAGTATTAATTATAACACGAACACAGCAAGTGACAATCCACGTCCAATTAAGACCACTGCTAAAGATGCAGACGACGAAGAGGTTCTCCGCGCTGGTAACTTTGGAATGACGCCCATCTGGCCCAATCCAGTCGAAGATGTATTACAATTCGACCTTTTAATCCAAAAAGCTGCAAACTTCAAAGTCGAAATCATTGGTATGGATGGAAGAACTCTCTTCACTCACGAGTATAACTACGACAACGTGGCGACCACGGTAATGATTGCTTTGGACAAGAAGATATTTGCACCCGGAGCATATATGCTACGCGTCTCTGCTCTTGGTGAAACGCTGCAACAACCATTTATCTTCTTACCGTAGTTGATGTTATTCCTTTTCAGCAGGTCTTCTCACCTCGGTGGGAAGACCTTTTTTTATTAATTTTGTATTTTATTTCGAGGTCGATATGCAAAAAATTCTTGTCATTGTATCCGTTTGGATTTTAGGCGTAAACCTAATTCTGGCGCAGGAAAGCTTCAAATCGGATAAAGCTTTCGATTTTGAGCTTAAAAAAGTGGATGTCTACCTGGCAAAGTTTCAATATAGACTTAATGAAAGCAATCTTGCCTTGTTTATTTCCGAAGAATCGACCGTAAAGAAGTTGCTTATTTTATCCGAGCGAAGAACCATCGTAGACGATACGTTAATGTATCCATTACTGCCTTGGATAAAGCCCTACGGTAAGTTTGTCGGATACCCATTTAAAAACCTCAGTGGAGAAATTGTTTTCGAAGGCTTGGTCCCACAGAAAGATTATTATCTGCATTTGTTCAGGCCGACTGGGGTTGAGAGCGATACATTTGAATTGGTACATACATTGGGATTCAACACACTTGCCCAAGAGCCAACATATCCTGCAACTAATCTTGCGTTCGAGGATAAAACAGATACATCATTTGTAATCACTTGGTTGAATGGAGATGGGGAGGGACGAATTGTGGTTGTTGCTCCAGAGGGCGCTGTATCCACACCCGAGGATGGTCGGGCATACCAAGCCTCTTCTGTATATGGCAAAGATTTTGCTCGACAAGGGAATGGATTTGTCGTCTACGACGGAAACGAGCGAAGACCGAAAGTTAAAATTACAGGGTTGAAACCCGCAACGAAATACACCGTTGCTGTCTACGAGTACAATGGCTCGGGCAAATACCGTAACTACAACACAGAGCCCGCCTCGAATAATCCTCGCACGATAGCAACTAAATTGCAAGCACCAAAGATTACAAAGGTCGTCAGAACCGAAGAAGGAGCGTATCTCATTCGGTGGAGTAAAGTTGTGGGGGCATACACATATATTCTGGATTTAGCCGAAGATAAGAATTTCGAAAAGCGTATCGAACCATACATTGATATTGATGTAGGGGATTTGGGCGAGTTCGAGCTCTCCGATTTACCGAAGAAAAAGTACTATCTTAGGATTAAAGCCAAAGGCGAAGTGGGCGAAAGCAATTATAGTCCTACATTCGAAATAAAGTGACCTTCCCTTTTGGAAAATCGATAGAATTCCACTTTTGGTGGAATATCAATGCCAGGGAATTGAAACAAAACTTTTACCATCGAAGAAGAAATTTCGATAGTTAGGTTTACTGCGGAGGAATTCCACAACGACTTCGTAGGTATCATTATTCAACTTTTGTGCTTTCAAGCGATAATAATCATTCTCGATAGCCGAGAGCGATTCGTATCTACGATTGATAAAAATCTCTGCATTTTGTACTATGAACTTGAACAGAGCCGAGTCCGATGCAACAAGAGAAATTTTGGACCTCGACGAAAGTGCGATGGAAATAGGAATCAGAACATCCTCGAATTTTACTTTTCTACCGAAGTTAACACCTTGTTGGATGCCAGAGCGAAGTATGGCATAGTTGTTGTAATATTGCGGAAGAAACCACAGCAACACCCCCGAAGGCTTTTCAATTTGAATATTTCTTGCGTTGTTTAGTACTTTCGTAGCAACTTGATTTGCTTTTGCCCAGCCAGAAATGGAGTAAAAATTTATAAATGCTAAAATTGCAATCAAAGTCGAGGAGACAATTGTAATGTACTTGGATTTCATTGTTCTAATCAATTCTGGCAAAGCAATGAAAAACCCAAGAGAAGGCAAAAGCGAATACCAACGCATAAACAAAGGAATTGCAGGAAGTACAAACCAGAAGTACCAAGCCAGACCGTAGATGAGAATGTTCCTCCTTTTCGACTTTTCGTTTTGGATGTAATTAATTAAAAGGGTTGCAAACGTCAGCAGTGAAATCAAGTTTAAAAGTATGGAAAGGGGGTTAGACTTTGAATAAGCGAAAGTGGGAATAACCAAGACAAATGGGTAAAGGAAGAAATTTAAAATTGATATGGGGAGTGATAAACTTTCGATGTTTGGGGATTGGAAAATATCTATATCGAGGACAAAAAGACGATAGAAGAACAAAAGCAAGATGAAAGAGCTGGATAGAATTGCAAAGCGTACGAGCCTTTTACGTTGGTTGTCAAAAGAATAGGTAAGAGTGATTGCAAGGCAAGGAGCGAGCAATGTACTTTCCTTCGAAAGAATGGAAAGCAAGAAGAGTACAACAGAGAGAAGAAAAGATTTTCTACTTCGAAAGTTGATTAGGAAATAAAATCCCCAAAGTATGAAAATAGCAGAAAGGACATCCCCAATTGAAGCCAGCCAAGCTAGATAAATATCGTGCGAAGGTAGCAAGGAAAACAGTAACGAGGTAAAAAAAGCCAGCTTGGAATTCTCGTGCATTTTGATTATGAAGAAATAAAGCGTAAGGGATAATGCCAAATGAAGTAGAAGCGAGAGTAGGCGAAAAGGCAAAGGATTGAAATCAAAAATAGATAAAGTCGAAGTAAGGATGAAATTTGGAATTGGCCGGAAATAGTACTCAGAGACATCTTTACTCGTAAAAACAGAAAATGGATTTGATGTGAAGTTTTCCAGTAAATATGTTAAAATTTGGAAGTCATCGTTGTAGAAATTTAAACTTATAGTTTTGAACCAAACAATCGCATTAATAATAGCAATCAATGATGGAAAAATGAGGTTTGCTTTTCTCATCAATGCTTTCTTATGATGGCGATTTTGTAGACAGAAGATTCCTTAGTTGTTAAAGATTTTGCGACGAGCAGGTAGACGCCAGTAGAAACATAGTTACCATTGTTGTCCTTACCGTCCCAAAGAGTTTTTTTGCTTTGAGTAAATAGGGTACGGACGATTTCGCCGTTAATAGTAAGTATTTTTATTTCTGAATCCATAGCCAATCCATCGATTAGCAAGTATTGGTCTTGGGGCAAAGTGAATGGCTGAGGAGCGATGGAGATTTGGTAGTTGTCCGATGGTTGCACAATCAAGGAGCTTGCAACGACAAGTCCTTTGTTTGTTCCGAAATAATATTTTCCGTCGGCAGGATTGGATTTAATGTAAGCGACTTCATCGGAAAGGATAGGCGAGTTTTCCTTTGTCAAAGTCAAAACAATATCGCTTGCATCTGGGGAGAGAACAAATACGCCCTTGTTAGTAGCAATCCATTTGTAATTCAAAGCATCGATATGTATACAATTAACGGAATAGTCTTCCAGGAGTTTAAGTTTTCTGATGATTGGAGTGGAATTGTTCAACACAGCTCCAGGATTAAGGATAAGGAACATACCTTGTCCAGTACCGCACCAAATATAGCCGTTTTTGTCGTAAGCCATAGAGTAGATGTTGGTCGAAGGCAAGTTTACGCTCCAAATCAAATTTCCAACAACATCGTCGGTTGTATCTTCTAATGTATTTCTTTCATTAAAGTAGTACAAGCCAGTGCCATCTCTCGAGGATATCCATTTTGTACCAAACTCATCGATTAATATGTTGTTGTATTTTCGAAGAGGAGTGCGGACGAAGCCGTGAAACTTGCCAAATTTATCGAGAGAAACAAGTAAGTAACCAATTTTTGCGTCGGAATAATTTATTATCCAAAGGGTAGATTTGTAATGTTCGTAAGCTGTTTGTTCTACAACAACATAGTTCTGATTTGCGGGAATGCCAGTCAATGGGCTATTAGTATTGTTAAATTTTTTTATCACAAATGTGTCTGAAGAAGGATAGATAACAAATAAACCCTCTCCCCAGGAACTTGCATAGACAGTGTCCTCGACGCAAGTTACTTTTGTGAAATTGTTTGTCGTTATCTGGGGATGAAGAAAAGTTGTGAAATTCGTCCAATTAGCATCTTTTAAGAACATCAAGCCTTCGCCCCGTGGGTCGGAGTTCGTTGCCGACCAAAAGCCACCATTTGGTGTGATATCAAAGTAGTTGAATTGATTCGATATCGGTGATTTGGGTAAATAAAATTTAAGTTCTCCCTTTGTAATGTTTTTTAATACTAAACCACTTTTGTTTAAAAAGACAACAACTTGGTCTTTGGACAAGAAAAGAAATCCGTTTATTTTGGCTTTCTGAGGCGAGTCGGTGACATAATAAACTAGATTATCGTTTAAATTGCGAACAAAATTTGTTGTGGAGAAATAAATTTTACCATCGAAGACCTGCACACAGTTTATATTCTCATAACTCTCTAAAGTTAGAAAAGTTTCGAAGTCTTTACCATTATATTTATAGACTGTATTTTTACTAAAAGCATATAAATAATTATTCTCTACTGCAAGAAATAATACATTTTGGTCTTTTAAGCCATTTGATGAGGTAAAATTTTCCCAACTCAATGGATTGGTGATTTTCTCAGTTAGTTTTATGCGAGCAATGCCAAGTTCAGTTGCAATCCAGAGATATTCTCCGAAAACTATTGATTGATTACAATTTGTACCGTTGGGGAAATTGCCAAGACGCGCTGGTGTTTTCAAGAATACTTTCTTGTGGACATCGAAAGTCGTGAATCCAAAACCTCCCGATATAAATGCAATTGAATCCTGGAACAAAATGTGATTGATTTCTATGCGAGTGTAGAGAGATTTACGTATGTCGAGAATGTTTTCCCATCCTTTGCTTGGACTATAGATACTTAATGCACCGTCATTTGTTCCAACATAAATTTCATCGGTTTGAATATTGTAAGTAATAAAGCGTGTTTCAATTGAATTTAATCCATTAAGTGAATTGTAACTGACGAAGTCCTCGTTTGAGTTTGGTTTAAAATGAAATACACCACCATCGGTAGCGCACCACAAATTTCCCCATTTGTCGAGTGTTGCCGAAAGTATGTTCATTTGCGAAGAGTGGACTTGCCAATTGAAAAGATTGATAGGAGTTTGAGCAAAACTAATGCGAGAAGAGAAGAACGCAAGAATTTGAAGTAGGATTAAATATTTTTTCATCGGGTTTAAATTTTCTCGAAAAGGGAAACCATTTCAATGGCAGCAATAGCAGCATCGAAGCCTTTGTTTCCGCTTTTACTGCCAGCCCTTTCAATTGCTTGTTCAATCGTGTCTGTTGTTAAAACTCCAAATATGACAGGTACACCGGTCTCAAGGTTCACTTGTGCTATTCCTTTGGCAACTTCGTTTGCAATGTAATCGAAATGCGGCGTAGCACCACGAATAACCGCACCAAGAGCGATTATTGCATCGAATTGCTTTGTCGATGCAAGGCGCTTGCATACCAGAGGAATTTCAAAAGAACCCGGACAATAAACGATGCTTATGTTTTCTTCTTGAGCTTTGTGGCGTAATAATGCATTCATAGCCCCCTCGAGCATTTTACCAACTATAAACTGATTCCACCGAGAGACAACTATTGCAAATTTCTTGCCACTTGCATCCAGTATACCTTCAATCACTTTACTCATTTTCTCCTCATGATAAAATAAAATTAACGAGATATGTTTAAAAAAATTATTTGTGTTCAACCAATTTCAATTTATTGGAATTAAATTGTTTTATAAATATAAATTGAGGCTTGGAATGAATAAATGGAGCAACAACTTGTTAATGTAGCTACAAGAATACTCTAAAAATATTTGACGTTCGTTAATAGCGAGCCTAAATTGCTAATCCTGATATAGTGCTAAAACCTATTAATGGTCTTGCAAGCTGGAAACAACCTCTGTAACTTTCTTTGCAGCCTCTTCAAAAGTTTTTGCTACATGAAACTGTAAGTTTGAGTTCTGCAATATATTCAAACCTTCTTCAGCATTTGTTCCATCGAGTCGGACAATTACGGGGACTTTGACCTCAACACTTTTTAGAGCTTCGACTATTCCATTTGCGACTTTGTCGCAACGCACAATACCACCAAAAATATTTATCAACACTGCCTTTACATTTGGGTCGCTTATCATAATCTTAAATGCATTGGCAATTCGTTCGACGTTTGCTCCACCGCCAACATCGAGGAAATTTGCAGGCATTCCACCGCAAAGTTGTATCAAATCCATAGTTGCCATTGCAAGGCCGGCACCATTTACCATACAGCCGACATTTCCATCAAGTTTTATGTAATTTAAATCATATTTCGAAGCTTCTACCTCGAGCGGGTCCTCTTCGGAAATATCTCTAAGCTCTGCATATTCGGGGTGTCTGTATAGTGCATTATCATCAAAGTTCATTTTTGCGTCGAGTGCAATCATTTTTCCTTCTGATGTCAAAACCAATGGATTAATCTCCAGTAGACTGCAATCAAGTTCCTCGTATGCTTTAACCAACTGAGTAATGAAAAATACGAAATTTTTAAATGCCTCGCCCTGAAGTCCCAGTCCAAAAGCCAATCTCCTTGCTTGGTATGCTTGGAAACCAATTGCAGGATTGACCCATTCTTTCAAAATTTTCTCGGGTGTTTCCTCGGCAACCTTCTCTATTTCCACACCGCCCTCGGTGGATACCATTATCACATTCTGTCCAACAGTCCTATCGAGAACGATACCAGCGTAATATTCCTTCTGTATTGAAACGCCCTCTTCCAATAGTAATTTTCGTATAATTGTTCCCGCTTGTCCAGTCTGAACGGTTACGAGTTTCTTCCCGAGCATTTTAACAGAATATTGATACACTTTATCGGCAAGATTGTCACCAGTGACTACATTGACACCTCGTACCTCTTTGTCGAATAGGGTTACGGGTTGATTTGTCTCGAGGTCGTAAACAATGCCTTTGCCGCGGCCACCAGCAAAGACTTGTGCTTTTACAACAACAATATCCCTACCCTGTGTTTCAAATTCATTATAAGCAATTCTGCCAGCCTCCTCGGTTGTATAGACTACACGTCCAAAGAGAGTTGGAACATTAAATTTTCTCAAAAGTTCTTTGGCTTGATATTCGTGAATTTTCATCTTTAAACTTGATTTTATTTATACAAAAAAGTTAAAAATACAAATTTAATTATTTTCCTTGCGTTTTATCAAAACCAATGTTTTCTCTGCATCGACTTGCTCACCCGGCACGACATTTATTTCTGTAATTATACCTTTTATAGAAGAATAAAGTGTCATTTCCATTTTCATCGCTTCGAGAACCAATATTGCAGTTCCTTCATCCACTTCTTGTCCAGTTTCGACTAATATTTTGACAATGCTACCAGGCATAGGAGGTTTGAGAATTTCGATGTCTTTGTTTGTAGTGTCGTTTATTGTTTCGACCTCGAGTGATTCATCGACCTTTTGGATTGTGAATTGCTCGCCATCGATAAATACATAAACATTTTTGTTGTCATTGGCTAGAAATACAGCTTTCTGTTTGCCATCTATTGTGATTTTCAAAATGTTCTCGGTATATTCCTCCAGAGCAAACGAATGATTATGGCTGTCGATTTTCAACTCATTATTTGATACATCGATAGCGAATCTTTTCCCTTTGTAATTTAGTTCCATAAGACACTCCTAATGTTTACCAAGTGCTATTTCCCAATTTCCTAATGTCGACCAAGGAGATGGAATTTCTTCTTTTGTTTTTGCGATTGTAGCTGTTTTCCTAACCTTTCCAAATGAAATACTCGCAGCAGCAAGTGCGTATTTCAACAGCTCTTCCGAAGCAGAGTAACCAGCACCAAAGTGTTTTTCAATGAAATTAGTATAAGTGTTACCCGAAATCCATTCTGGGTGTTCAAGCACTTTTATCATAAAGCCAATGGAGGTTTTTGTTCCTAAAATCACAGTGTTTTTCAACGCGTTTATCATTCGTAGGCGAGCTTCTTCTCGGTCCCTACCCCATACGATTAGCTTTGCGAGTATCGGGTCGTAAAAGATAGGAACCTCCGAGCCTGGATATATTCCCGAGTCGAAACGAATTCCCGGTCCAGTTGGTTCTCGCAGGTAGAGAATTTTGCCACTGGAAGGTAAAAAGTTGTTTTCAGCATCTTCTGCATAAATTCGACACTCAATTGCGTGACCATTTTGTTTCAAGTCCTCTTGTTTAAAAGGTAACCGCTCGCCGCTTGCTATCAATATCTGCAATTTTACCAAATCAACACCAGTTGTTAGCTCTGTTATGGGGTGTTCGACTTGCACCCGGGCATTAACCTCGAGAAAGTAGAAGTTTCCATTTCTATCGAGCAAGAACTCCACTGTGCCAAGATTTGTGTATCCAACTGCCTGAATAGCTCGAACTGCGGTTTCGCCCATACGCTTTCGAAGTTCTTGGGTCAAAGCAACCGAAGGAGTCTCTTCGATTATCTTTTGGTGTCTCCTCTGGATTGAACATTCTCTTTCGAAGAGATAGACAGCATTGCCATAGTTATCTGCAGCTACTTGAAATTCAACATGCCGTGGCGATTCGATAAATTTTTCTAAGTAAATAGCATCACTTTTGAATGCGGATATAGACTCGCGCATAGCCGAGTTGACTGCATCCTCCAACTCATCTTGGCTTCTAACGACACGCATACCCTTCCCGCCACCGCCGTCGGAAGCTTTAACTAAAACGGGAAAGCCAAGCTCGTTTGCTACTTTACGAAACTCTTCAATTTCCTTGCTCGCTGATTTCATTCCAGGAATGATAGGAACACCAGAATTTATCATAATCTGTCGGGATTGTACTTTTGAACCCAACAAATGCATCGATTCGGGACTGGAACCTATGAATATTAACCCTGCGTCGCGGACCATCTGGTTGAATTCAGCGCGCTCGGATAGGAAACCATATCCAGGATGAATTGCGTCACATTTTGTTTTCTTCGCTGCTTCGATGATTGCTTCCATATTTAGATAAGACTTCAAAGGTGGTGACTCTCCTATGTGAACTGCTTCATCTGCCAGCAAAGTGTGTAGGGCATTGCGGTCGATATCTGAATAAATAGCGACACTACGAATTCCTAGTTCACGGCATGCTTTGATGATTCTGCATGCAATTTCACTTCGGTTGGCTACCAAAACCTTTTTAATCATTTTGCTAAATGAAAATTATAAATTTTAAATTTACATCAAATTATTTTAGAAACAAAATTTAAATGTTTTTTAGGTTTGTAATTGTAGCATTTCATAAGCATTGTAGTTCAATTTATAGTTATTTAGGGACCTTGTAATTTCTGTGTACAATAAGTTTTTAAATTTTGAATCACCGAGTGTCGGCAATTTTACCTAAGTGTGCCGTAGTTGCAACATTCTTGTGCTAATGCCAGGTACAACTAAATTAGCTTTTTTTGTCTATTATAGAAACTTCAATTTATTACGAATTAAGAAATTCCTTTGTAAAAAATTTTTTTGTGTGCAACATATTTTTTGATTTTAATTTTTAATTTGCAGGTTGGTTATGTTGTTTTATGAAAGATTTAAAAATGGCTGGTTCAAAAATCACAATGCAAAATGGGAAGCTTGTAGTTCCCGATGAACCTATTATTCCCTTTATCGAGGGAGACGGTACTGGTCCAGATATTTGGCGTGCAAGTGTTAGAGTTTTCGATGCAGCAGTGGAAAAAGCTTACAATGGAAAAAGGAAAATTCATTGGCTCGAAGTTCTTGCTGGTGAAAAGTCTTTTAATTTGAAAGGCGAGTGGTTGCCCCAAGAAACACTCGACACATTCAAAGAATACATTGTTGGAATCAAAGGACCGCTGACAACACCCGTTGGCGGTGGTATTCGCTCCTTAAATGTTGCCCTTCGGCAGCTTCTCGACTTATATGTTTGCCTTCGTCCCGTACGATATTTCGAAGGCGTTCCTTCACCCGTGAAGCATCCCGAGCTAACCAATATGGTAATCTTCCGCGAAAACTCCGAGGATATTTACGCTGGGATTGAGTGGATGGCTGGTACCCCAGAAGTCAAAAAAGTGATAAAGTTTTTGATGGAAGAAATGGGTGTAACAAAAATCCGATTTCCAGAAACATCCTCGATAGGAATAAAACCTGTTTCAGAAGAGGGAACGAAACGGATTGCTCGTGCTGCTATAGAATATGCATTAAAAAAGAAGCTACCATCTGTTACATTTGTCCACAAAGGGAACATTATGAAGTTCACTGAAGGGGCTTTCAAAAATTGGGGATACGATGTTGCCGAGCAAGAGTATAGCGACAAAGTATTTACTTGGCGCCAATACGACCGCATCAAAGCAGAGAAAGGAGAAGAAGAGGCAAATAGGGTCCAAGCTGAAGAACTTGCCAAGGGCAAGCTTTTGGTGAAGGATTTCATTGCAGATGCTTTCTTGCAGCAAATACTTACCCGCCCAAACGATTACTCCGTAATTTGCACATTAAATCTAAACGGAGACTATATCTCCGATGCTGTCGCTGCAACTGTCGGTGGTATTGGAATTGCTCCTGGAGCGAACATTAATTTCATCACAGGTCATGCCATTTTCGAAGCTACTCACGGAACCGCCCCTAAATATGCAAATCAAGACAAAGTGAATCCCGGTTCAGTTATTCTCTCTGGTGTAATGATGCTTGAATATTTAGGTTGGCAGGAAGCTGCTGACTTAATCATCAAAGGTATGGAAAGAACAATCAAACAAAAGCGTGTCACTTACGATTTCCATCGATTGATGGAGGGTGCAACTCTATTGAAGACTTCTGAATTTGGTTCAGCTATCATCGAGAATATGGATTGATAAGCATTTTTTTGTCCTTTGCGGGCTGTCCAGTGAAAATCTAATTAAAAATTGCTGATATTCTTGGTGGACAGCCCCAATTTTTCGCAACTAATTTTAAATAATGTGATTTTGTTATAATTCAGAGCATTTGATAATTTTTGACCAGTTCCTTTTAAATCATTTATTCCCATCAACGGGTTTGTTATAATGATTTTCTCTGGAGGTTGGATTTGTAAATTGGGGTTTTATTTGTGATTTGGCCTTTCTATATGACTATTAATTTTATATTTTTCATACACATCAAATATTTCCTTACAAAATTCTATCATTTTCAAATCATTTCTCAAAACAGCTTCTTCATAAAGTTTGATAAGAAATCTTTTACCAAACTCTGTCTGAGAGTAATTTTTCTTTAAAAGATTGTGTTCGGAGCAAAGAGTTTGGCCATTTTCAAGAGTATTGGTACCCCCTTTATCAATGGGAACTTTATGGTCGGCGTGTATCTCTATGCCGTCTTCTATTCCACGGCCACACACAACACATTTATGCCCATCTCTGCGAAAAATGGCTTCTTTTATTTGTGGGGGAAATTCGGGTAATGTTTTACTCTTGGGAGTGTCAATGGAATATTTATAAACCCCTTTTTTCACTTTAATTAATATTCCTTCTTGATGGAGTCTTCTAATTGTTCTCCAGGTATCTCTGGGTTTTCTTTTATAAAGTTTAAAGTATTGTTCTTCTACCCAATCTACAACTGGTCCGTGTTGCAAATCTTTATCGGGGTGCATTTGAAAATATTCTAAAACTAAATCTCTAATTGATTTTTTTAAATTAGACATTAATCAGTTCCTTCGTTAATTTCGAACTTTAGTTGAACTTGCCGTACCTTGTTTACAATTCTGTTTTTTGCGATTTCACAATATTTCCTATCAATTTCAATTCCTATACCTCTTCTTTTTGTATGAAGACAGGCAATCAATGTAGAGCCACTTCCGAGAAATGGATCTAGAACAGTATCGCCGATAAAGGAGAATAGCTTGATGCATCTGAGTGGAAGTTCTACTGGAAAAGGAGCAGGATGACCAATTTTAGTCTTGCTTTCGCCCATGAATGTCCAAACTCCATTTGTCCACTCAATGAATTCTTCCTTTGTAATGTCCGAAATACCACTTCCACTTTCTTTTTTCCATCGTTTCTTGTAAAGAATAGCAATCATTTCCACTGGTGCTATCACATATGGTGCAGAAGCAGAAAGCCAGGAACCCCAAGCAGTTCTCCGGGAAATATTTTGTTCATTCCACACTATTGAAGAATGATATTTAAATCCAACCTTCTTTGCGATTGAAATAATATCGGCATATACACTTTGTTGTCCCCCTTTATTTTTATCGAGAGGTATATTTAAACACATTCTCCCGTCATCTTTCAAAAGTTTGTTTGCCTTGCTTAGCCATATTTCAGTGAATTGAAGGTAAACGTCGTAGGGAATTTTGTCATTATATGCTCCATACTTGATATCAACGTTGTATGGTGGTGATGTTACAATTAAGTCGATTGAATTTTCATCAACGAGGTTGGTTTTTAGAAAGTCATCGTTAATTATTAACATTTCAGAAGATTCAAAAAAAATTTTGTCTTTCATATCATAATTATATTGAAATTAAATTTAATCACTTTTTAGAAAATATCATTAATGCATCTCAAGTAATCAGTTCAGATGGTAAATAATCCTTGCAGAGATACATAAGAAATTGTGTTACAGTTTTCATTTGTTTTTTTAAAGGAGGATATTCAAAATAATCGCCATTACAATTATTTTATGCTGGGTTAAGTAAAAAAATCAAAAAGAACAAGCCGAAAGTACTTGCCATAACCCATCGAGCAGTTTTTATATTTGTTGCTTTAATTTGATGCCAAGCTAAAGCAGTGTAATACATTAATACCCAAATTCCTAATATTAGTATTATTGTCGATAGCGGGTCCAATCGTGAACCAATGTAATATTGCATTCCGAATTTGGCAATTGAGCCGTAAACAAGTAGTAGATGTGCCACATAGATGTAAAGGGATTCTTGTCCGCAGAGTTGCAATGCCCTGCCTATTCTTTTATCTTTGTACCATTCTTCAACAAGATAAAGCAAAGAGAAAGCAGAGACCGCAGCGGAGAGTCGGAAGAGCACATGGAATGGCGAAACCAGCCACCAAGACTTATAACCAGGATAAATGTCGGTATACTCGCGTGTGTAATATAGAACGAACATTAGTATCGTAGAGAAAATGAACAAGTATAGAGAAAGCTTACGCTTGTCGTTTGTCTGGAAAAATAAAGCAGTAAAGAAAGCTCCAGCAAAGAAATAGGCACTCCATGGTAGCAAAGGGAACTTAGAAATTGGATACTTAGCAATCCAGGATGCAAAAAAAGGGTGGAGAAAACTAAATGGGTCGATATCCCACACAAATGGAGTTGTCAGAATTACTATGATTGCTATTAAGCCATAAATCCATTTTAATACGCTCAAATTTTTTATTAAAAGTAGCAAAATCAAAGCAAATAAAGAGGAATATACTATTGTTTGAAGAATATCGATTTGAAAAAATGAAAGCCAGCTTTCCCATCGGAGATACCACATCCTTTGGAACGACATTGTGGGAAAGTGTAGCCAGTAAGCAATAAGAAGTATTAACCCAAGGCGTCGTAGGTATTGCCAAAGTGGAGGGGCAAATTTACGGTAATCTTCTGCTTTTCTAGTTGCTGCAATCCAAAAGCCCGCCCCGGCACAGAAAAGAAATGTTACCGCAACAAATCCATTCGAGACATTGATAATGTTGTATAACCAGCCAGATTTGAAAGATTTTGAAAGCACGACATCAACAACGTGCGTTTCAATCATCCAGAGAACAGCAAGCCCGCGTAGAGCATCAATAAAAACATACCTATGCTTCTTTAGAGCTGTGGCTCCAACAACTTCGCTCGACATATGACCTTCGTTTTATTTATAAAAGCAAATTAATGTATTAAAAGCAATTGAACAATAATAAAAATCGGAAGCAGAATAATCAAGGAAAACTTATACATATACTCAAGAAAGTGGGGCATTGGCACTTTCTCGTGCTCGGCGATTGCTTTTACCATAAAATTTGGTCCATTCCCAATGTAAGTCATTGCACCAAAAAATACACAGGCTGTAGCAATTCCTTCGAGTAGATGCTCAGGTATTCCGCCGATAATAACAGGGTCGTCGAATAGGTGGGGTTGCTGGGTTACAAGACCTTTTGCCAATGAATAAAATGTTACAGCTGTAGGTGTGTTATCTAAAAAGGAGCTTAGAGCTCCAGAGGCATAGTAAAAGCCTTGTATAGTTGTAAAGCTAAATTCCCGTGCGTGTGTTTCGAGATAGAGCAAAGCTGGTGTCATAGTTATAAATATTCCCAAGAAAAGATATGCAACCTCTTCTATCGGATGCCAATTGAAACGATTTGCTTCTCGAACATCTTTGTTTGTAAAAGCTAACGAGAGTACTGCCATTGCAATTATCACTAATTCACGAATATAGGAACTTATGTGATGTGGGTGTATGAAGGAAAAGAAAAGTGGATTTATAAAAGCTACCGAAAAAACGACGCCCAGTAGAAAGAGCAGATTAATTTTCCCGCGGATTTTTAAAGGTCTGTATTCTTCTAAATCGAGAATTAAATCCTCTTTGCTTTCTTTTCGATAAAAGTGTTTCTCGACAAAATAAAAAATTGTAAGCAAGAGCGCGTTGCAGATAAACCATTCTTTGACTAAGTTGAAAAACCAAAAGAACGGGACACCCCGAAGATATAGCATAAATAATGGCGGGTCGCCTAATGGAGTTAGCAATCCGCCACAGTTTGCAACAGTTGCAATAAAAAATAAAACTATATGAGTTTTATGCTTTCTCCTAAAATTTGTCTTCAACAGTGGTCGAATTAACAACATTGCAGCGCCAGTAGTGCCCATAAATGAAGCTAATATTGCACCAATAATGAGGAAAAATAAGTTAACTTTTGGCTTTGCTTCCAAATCTCCATCGAGGTAAATTCCCCCTGATATGACAAATAGAGCCCCAAGAAGAATGATAAATGGAACATAGTCGAAGAATATGGTATGAACAAGAGCTTCATTTAAATTGTTCACTAATAGCCATACCGTAGTAGGTATTCCTAACACCAAACTTACAATCAATTTGTTCCTGTTGCTTTCCCAAAAATGTGGGGTTATCAACGGCAGCAATGCTATTGCTAAAAGCATTAAAATGAATGGTATTGTCGAATAGAACGGAATAGACATAAATTCCATAAATTTACTTTTTGTAAAAAAGTCAAATATACAATTTCTTTGTGAAATGGACATTAACTACTCAAAAGATACTTTGCAAAAAAGATATCAATATATACTCGAGTCAATTGAGAATAAAAAAGCAAAGCTTGGAATAACAAGAGAGATTAAAGTTGTTGCTGTGAGTAAAACTCATCCTGTTGAAGCGATAATTAATGCTATCGAGATTGGAATCCTTGATATTGGTGAGAATTATGTCCAAGAGATGAAATCAAAATTTGAGCAAATAAATTCTCTTTGCAAGTCACAACCATTATGGCATTTCATTGGTCATTTGCAGACGAATAAGGTTAAGTATATCGCACCCTTTGTTCATTTGATACATTCTTTGGATTCTCTCAATCTTGCCACAGAGGTCGAAAAACAAGCTCGAAAATACAACAGGGTATTAGATGTGCTTATACAAGTGAATACCTCGGGCGAATTATCGAAATTTGGATGCAAA
Organism: Candidatus Kapaibacterium sp.; assembly: GCA_937927515.1. Taxonomy (GTDB): domain Bacteria; phylum Bacteroidota; class Ignavibacteria; order Kapaibacteriales; family UBA2268; genus Naka2016. Next base: position 18,306 of record CALBDO010000014.1, read on the forward strand.
CCAGAGGAAACATTGCAATTAATTTCTAATGTTTCTCAATTTCCTCACATTCGCATTCTCGGTTTGATGACCATTGGAAGTTTTTCCACAGATGAAGTTATAATTCGGCGTGAATTTCAAACATTGCGAAAACTATTAGAAGAGGCACAAAGAGCCTTCCCTAAATTGCATCTCAAGGAATTGTCCATGGGTATGACAAATGACTATTTAATTGCAATTGAAGAAGGGGCAACAATTCTTAGAATTGGAACTGCTATCTTTGGAGAGCGACACTACACTTGATTGTAAATGTATTGGGGATTCCAAAATCCCTTAGACTTTGCATACTCTACGTAATATTTATATTCCTCCGAGATAATCCCCCTACTAATTCTTGGGTACTGATATGCATGATAGCGCGGGTAATATTGGTCCATCAAGTTAAGGTAAACATCTGTACCGAGATTCGCGGCGATGAAATCGATAATTTCAGTAGTATCGGATTGGTTCTCGGGCAAAATTAAATGTCGAATAATTAAACCTCTTTTGGCAATTCCATTGCGTACAACCAAATTCCCAACTTGCTTGTACATTTCAATTAAAGCGGCAGAAGCATAGATAAAATAATCAGGAGCTTCGGTATAAATTTTACTTTTCTCTGGGTCGATGAATTTTATGTCTGGCATGTAAATATCAATTAGTCCATCCAGAGCTTTCAAAGTATCTACCTTGTCGTATCCGCTTGAATTGTAAACTATTGGAATTGCCAATCCCAAACTCCTTGCTTCGACAATTGCTTTTGCTATTTGTGGAGCATAGTGAGTTGGCGTTACAAAATTTATGTTATGACATCCAATTTCTTGCAACTTCAACATTACGTCGACAAGCTCAGAGAGGTCGTATTTTCTCCCTTCCCGGCAATGGCTAATGGAATAGTTTTGACAAAATACGCAAAGAAGATTGCAACCGGAGAAAAAGATTGTTCCGGAACCGAAAAAGCCAACAAGCTCGGGTTCTTCCCCAAAGTGTGGTCCGTACGAAGCGATGGTTAATTCTGAAGTCATGCCACAAATACCCACCTCACCTTTAAGTCGGTCGACATTGCAAGAGTGCGGGCATATATCACAATTACGAAGTTGATTGAATAGTTTATCAATCTGGTTCATAAAAAACAAATTAATAAAACTTTGTAAATGGACCAAAAAGGACTTCTCGAATGAAGTGTAAATTTAATCACTGCGACGAGTTGATTTTATTACAGCAGAAAAATCGACTTTTAAATATCGAACAATTTTAGTTTAAACATCCAAATTTCGGACATACTGGGCATTCTCCTCGATAAATTTACGACGAGGTTCGACTTTCTCGCCCATCAAAGTTTCAATGATTCTTGCAGACTCCTTAGCATTATCTATTGTCACTTTCAATAACGTTCTTGATTCGGGATTCATTGTTGTTTGCCACAATTGCTCTGGATTCATCTCGCCAAGACCTTTAAATCGGGAGACAACAATACCAGCTCCGTAATTGCTCGAAGCTTCTTCTTCACTTTGTTCAATAACCTCAACATTTGGAGAGTTCTTTTTCAATCTTTGTATTATTTCGTCTCGTTCGGCATCGTTGTAGGCGTAAAATTCTTGTTTGCCTTTTTTGATTTTATACAGAGGTGGTTGTGCTATGTAAAGACGTCCATCTAAAATTATGTCTCGCATGTAAAGATAAAAAAGTGTAAGAAGCAAAGTTCGAATATGGCTACCATCGACATCAGCATCAGCCATAAGGATTATTTTACCATATCGAAGTTTATTTACAGAGAAAGTTTCTTCATGGTTTTCGCCGTTGCCATTCTCTTTTTCCGAACCATTTCCACTTAATTTATTTAATCCAGCACCAATTGCAAGAAAAATCGAGCGAATTTCTTCGTTTTCCAATATCTTGGACAGACGCGATTTCTGCACATTGAGAATTTTACCTTTCAACGGGAGTATTGCTTGGAAACGACGGTCGCGACCTTGTTTTGCCGAGCCACCGGCACTGTCGCCCTCGACAATAAAGAGTTCGGTTTTCTCTGGGTCGCGTAGTGAGCAATCGGCAAGTTTTCCAGGCAGAGAGCCAGACTCGAGAGCGTTTTTCCTTCGGACAAGTTCACGGCTCTTTCGGGCAGCAATTCGAGCCTCGGCTGCAAGATTTGCTTTTTCAATAATCTTTCGTGCAACAGTGGGATTGCTTTCCAGATAATCAGAAAGCTTCTCGTTAACTATTTGACGAACAATTCCTTCGACCTCGCCGTTGCCAAGCTTCGTCTTGGTTTGTCCTTCAAATTGTGGTTCTGGCACCATAACGGAGATGATGGCTGTTAGCCCCTCTCGAAAATCATCGCCAATCAATTGTTCTTTGGCAAGCTTATTCGAGATTGCATATGCGTTTAATGTACGGGTTAGTGCTGAACGAAAGCCGGAGACATGCGTGCCTCCCTCGATTGTATTAATATTGTTAACATAGGACAAAAGATTTTCGTTGTAGCCGTTATTGTACTCAAAACAAACTTCGACCTTGACTTCGCCACTAATATCTGAAACAACCGTTCCTGAAATGTAAATTGGTTTAATTAAAGGTGTTTCGAGTTGGTCGATGAATTTAACAAAATCTACAAGACCACCTTTGTAATGATATGTTTCTTTTGTATTTGTTCTTTCATCAATTAGATTGATTACAACATTTGGATTTAAAAAAGCAAGTTCTTGCAATCTTTGTGCAATTCGTTCAAACTTAAAGTTAGTAGTTTTGAATATCCAGGGGTCTGGCTTGAACCGAACTATGGTGCCTGTTTTTTGGGTTGTACCTATTTCCTCAACGTTAGTAATTGGAACGCCTCGTGAGTATTTTTGTTGGTATATTTTACCATCGCGGAATACCACCACGCTCATTTCCTCGGATAGAGCATTTACGCATGATACACCTACGCCGTGAAGACCGCCAGAGACCTTGTACGAGGTCTTATCAAATTTACCTCCAGCATGAAGAGTGCACATTACAACTTCCAGAGTGGATATTTGCTTGATTGGGTGGGGTCCGACTGGTATACCACGGCCATCGTCTTCGACAGAGCAAGAGCCATCGGTGTGCAAAACGACAGTTATATTTTTGCAAAAACCAGCAAGTGCTTCGTCGATTGAATTGTCCACTACCTCGTGGACAAGATGATGCAAACCACGTTCTCCGACATCACCGATGTACATTGCTGGACGCATCCGCACTGCTTCCAAGCCCTCGAGTACACGGATGCTTTCTTCTGTATAGTTCTGTTCAGGTTGTACGCTCTCGATTTTGCTTTGTACTTCCTCGTTTTCCATAAATTTAAAGTATTTAATATACAAAATTATGAAATATACATTGTTTTTTGGGCTATTAATCAAAAATAGACGAATTAAATCGAATAAAAGTTTTTTATTAATCTATTGAAAATCAAAAGTTTTAAAATTTCAAGTCAATCTAATACAACACGGCGTGGTGCGGAACGACGTCCATATTTATCTATTGCAATTACTGTAAAGACAAAGGGTTTGTTTTGGTCCTTTGGTTTCAACTGAAAGTATTGTTTGCGATAGGGTGGATTACCCCAAAAATCCTGTAATTTACCTCTCAAATCTGTGTATTTTTCCGAGACATTACCTTCGAGTTCCAAGCGTACGACTTCGTTGCGTTCTTGCTGAATAACACCAAAGGCTTGTGTGACAACTTCTACGACATTGTTCCCGGAGTTTGATATGTCGATGATTTTGGGATATGGGAAATTAAGTATGTAAATTGTGTACACCTGGCCGACCAAATTATTATCGATATACCTTTCAAAGGAGAGTTGCTTGCCTGTGTCGGATAGTTCAGCGGTAAAAATTATAGGGGCTCCGCCAATACTCGAGGCACGTATTCTGCTACCTTCTTTTAGTATTGCTTTGAGCTCGCCACCAATTAGTGGAAGTTTTGGGTCGATTGTATCTGATTGTCCGGGATACAAGTATTCTTTGAATAATGGTCTTTCTATTTGTTGTGGTAGAACTACAAAATTTGTTCGAGCTTCTTGGCCATCGTATTTCCTTTTGACAGCGACTTCGACACCTAAACGACCATAGCCAGGGGTTCGTCCACGTATAACGATATAATCTGGTTTTAGCTCGGATATTTGGGCTGTACCACCGTTGTTTTCTGGTTCTGGTCGTAATATTAACTCGATTTTTGCATCAGCGGATAAATTTACGTTTGTTGCATTTATAGTGTTTGCCCACTGCTGATATGCTAGTTGAGATACGACTGGGGTTGATGCACTTATAGAAATTTTGCCAATTCCAAATCCAGTCGGGATTTGTTGAGGTTGGTTGAGAATATTAAGTGGAAATTGTTGGGTATTTTGGTTACCTTGTGCGAGAGTTTGCTCTCCTGTAAGAGCGTTCATTAAAACGATGAGCAAAGAAAATTGAGTTGTTGCTTTGTAAGTAAATCTCTCGGGGTATTGTTTACCATAGTATTTTTTACTTTTGGCAGTAGCGACAACCTTTACAAGGTAAGTAGTGTTGAAATTGTCTAAATACTGTGGATGCCAATAAAAGACTGCGGCTTTTTTCTCTGGCACTTCAACAACTCGAAAGTATTTTGCCGAGTAATTTTTGTCTGCTCTAAGAGTGACGGAGCGGTTTGTAGATTGGTCTTCAATAGTGAATTCAAACTGTATATCCTCGAAATCCCCAGTGTAGAAAATTACATTCGAGGAGTCGATCTTTGTAATTCTGTATCCAGTTGGCTCGACAATTATGTTGCATACTAAGGAAGATTTCTCTGGAATCAAAGTAAAGCTACTTTGAAAATCTCCAATTACTTCGACGTTGTTTGAATCCGTAGATTTAAAGCTGCTTTCGGGCAGAATAAATACTAAGGCAGCAAGATACAGTATGAAATATATTTCAACAATTCGTCTCTTTCTCTTGCTACTTTGCATTTTTAGAATTTATCATATTTGCAAAAAATTTTTCCAATTCCCGGCGTACTGCGATTTCAATTTCCTCTTGCTTCAATTGGTTTGCACTTTGGTTCAATTTTTCAAGTGTTTGATTGAATTCTTCTAATGATTGGTTCGTTTGTTCCATGATTTCAATTAGCTTGGGATTTGGCGAGATGATTTGCCTAATGTTTTCGTTGGATTCGCGTAAAGACGATAGAATCTCATTCTGCTGAATAAGGAGGCTTTTAATGCTTTCACCAAGATTTTCCAATTTGCTTACTGCTGTGGCAAAGTCTGTGGCTATTTCGCCAATTTCAACTAATAATTCTTTCTCCGACTCATCTTCTGTTTGATTAATTGGTAGAGCATCTTCGCTCGGAGTAAACAGCATTACAATGAACATAAACAAAAGCATTAAAGCTTCGAACGCCACTCCGAGAATGACAATTGTGTCGCTAACATAGGAAGAGAATCTTCGAATACCAATGAGCACCAAAAGTATTGCTGCCCCGAGATATACAAAGGAATTGATTGTTGAGAAGTAAAAACGATTAACTATTTCCTCCATCCACAAAGCCGTTCCACGAAAGAAACCTAAAGGATGGAGTACCTGAACTTCCTCTTTGGTATATCGAGAAATCTCGCGCTCGGTGGTGCAAATCCTCCATGTCAAAGACAGTATCGTTAGATTCGACATTTGTTTTTGATATCGAAGTTCTTGGAAAATTCTGTAAAGTAATCTTCTTCCTTCAATACTCGATAAAGTTTCTATCTGTTCCATTCAAAATTAAAATAAAAGTAACTAAGTATATTAAATTACAAAAATTATTCCAATGTTTTAGTTTTGGTAAATGAATTGGTTTACTCTTTGCAATTTTATTCCAAAATTTCTGCCGAGTTTTCACAATTTCAGTTTGGAGATAAATTCTTCGACTTCTGGGATTCCACCTTGCAGGATAAGATATGCGTTTGTAGGTTCGCGTTCCGTGATTTCTCCAGCAATTGGGGTTAGTATTATTTCCTTCACTTTTTCGTGGTTGGTTGTTTGACCAAGTGCCCAGCAAAGTTTCAAGTATGCCACTTCAGGGAGTAAATTTTCCCCCGGAACAACACCAAGAGACATAATCTTTCTGCCCGTTTCGTAAACATACATTTGTACGTAGCCCCAGAGTGTCTGTACTGTCATCAATATGAAAATCCCTTTGTCGTGGGCTTTTTTCAAAGCTGGATAAACTTGTTTATTGACATGTCCAAGCCCGGTACCAGCAATTACTATCCCTTTGTAGCCATTCTCAATAAGAGCTTCAATTATGTCGGGTTTCATATTGGGATAGTAATAAATCAAAGCGACTTTTTCCTCGAAAGAAATTTGCAATTTGAAGTCTCTATCTTTTCGCCTTTTGTTGTAATCGCTACGCAAGGGGATAATCTTTTCTTTATCAACCATCGCAAGTGGAATATCCCCAATAGTTCTAAATGTCGAGCGATGGGAAGAATGCATTTTTCTCACTCTTGTTCCACGATGGATTAGACCGTAAGAGTCTGAAATAGGACCTATTGCACACACAGAAACTTCTGCAATGTCGCTTTCAGATGCAGTTTTAACGCTATAAATTAAGTTTAACGGGGCATCCGATGCTGGTCGGTCGCTCGAACGCTGTGAGCCAACCATAACTATCGGAATAGGAGGATTTTGTATCATAAAGGATAGCAATGAGGAGGTATAGTGCATTGTGTCTGTTCCGTGGGCTATAACAATACCATGATACCCCTCTTCAATAGCTCGGGCTACAGCTTTTGCAATACCCAACCATTGTTCTGGTCCTATATCCTCGCTCAGTACACTGTAGAGCTTCTCTGTATGTAAATTGCAATATTCCGATAATTCTGGAACAAATGCACAAAGCTCCTCGGGTTCGAATGCTGGAACTACTGCGCCAGTCCGATAGTCCAGCCGCGAAGCAATAGTTCCTCCTGTTGTTATTAACTTTACATTTGGTTTTCTTGGGTCGTCTACAATTTCCTTTTTGGCAAATGTGGTTAAATACTCTTCCTTCCCGGTTTTTACAATGTCCTGAATTTTTTCTACTTTTATTCCAACATTGTAACCAGTTCGTAATTTCAAAACAATCAGATTATCATTTCCTCCAGCACTACGCGGAAGAATTATACCAATAAACTCTGTTTCAGTTGTTCTGACTATTACCTCGTTCCAAACTTTAACACCAAAGGATTTCAATAAAGCCAGCGCCTTTCCTCTGTATCCTTTGCTTTCAGAATTACTCATTCAATTGACTCCAATTTAAATCGACAAAGTCTCTTACAATCTTGCCTTTTATCCTGCCACGGAGCTGTTCCATTATTAAGCCGATAAGAATTTCTTTCAATTTGTCCATATTGCGAATTTGCATTTTTTTTAGGTTTAATTTGGCAATTTTGAACGCAATTTCTATATCATTCTCATCTGCCGGCGAAAGAAGTTCTTCTATTTTATTTCCATTCCCATTTAAAAGCAATTCGAAAGCGTATTTAATCCCCTCTTCAATGATTTTTTTATTCTTATAAAGTTTATAGATATGTCTTACATCTTTTTCAGTCAATTTGGTTATATCATAACTTCTTTTTCGGAGCCACGAAATTGTATTGAATAAAGTGTTGAATACAAAATTTGGTTCTAAACCAAAATCCAAAGTAATATTTTTCCCTATTGGATAGTAAGTTGATGTGGCAAACTTGTAAGTTAACTCTTTGGAGATATTATTTTGTTCACACCATTGAACTCGTTCGGCATAACTTTCCGTTAGGGTTAATCTCAATTTTTTCAGTCTGGTCGATTTTATCACTATGCTTGGCAAATCAGTGTCGGGATAAAGTCTGTACTTTTCGGGTAGTAATCTTTCGAAACTTGATGTTCCATCATTTAGTGCTCTACGACTTTCCGATGGAATTCCTCGAGTGGCATCATATGCTCTTAGGACAATTTCATCTATAGCAGTTTTGACATCATCGGAGCTACCCCAGACAATGACGAAAGCATCTTTTGTATCCAACCCCAAGTATTTTTGTGTTTTGTCGATTTCTTCTCTCGATATTGTATTGTCGATTATGTCCGAAACGATAATATTTGGCATATCGGTCAAGCAAGCTACGACTTTTACTCTGTCCGAAATTTCTTGCGAAAAGACCCTATATCTTTGAGTGGTCCATTTAAAGAAACCCGCCCATTTTGGGAGGAGCACGCAATGCACTTCACCGCCATTTTCCAAAGATTTTGCAATAGGGTAGTAATTTGTATCTTTCAATATCTTACACAAATTGAATGTTTTGAAGGTAAATTCCTCGGGTGTTATTCCCGCTTCGTGCAATTTATTTCGGAGTTGTAACAGGTTGTACTGCCTTTGTACCTCGTAATATGCAACTATTGGTGCATTTTTAATACTATTAGTTGCTTTTATTTCTATTCTATTACCGCCGGCGATACTGATGTTCATATCAAATCGAAAAGCACCACTGCAAGTGCGTACTTTTCCAGTAGTAATTAAGTAATTACGGACAAGTTCGCAAAATTCCTTGATTTCACTTGGATTTCGCAATTCTGGCTCGGTAACAATTTCAATAAGCGGTATTCCTAATCTGTCTGTGTAAAAGGTTCTTGTGTGTAGAAAATCGGAATATTCACGCGCAGAGTCCTCCTCGATATTGATTTGCGTTATTTTGATTTTTCTGTTATTAAATTCAACAAAACCATCGACACCCACAAGAGCAGTTCTTTGAAAACCGCTGGGAATGCTTCCATCGAGGAGATGTTTCCTTTGGATAAAAATTTCGTCAACTGGTTTGCAATTGAAAAGGTAACAAATTTGTAGGGCTATATCCAAAGCCTCGTTGTTTATCTCGAATGGTGGAGTTTGGTCGAGTTCATAGGTACAAATGTTGTTACGATTAACTCTATAATGAATTTCTTTTTTGATTCTATGTTCCATAAGTATTGAGGGGTCGATGATGCCCAATTCGGATGGGGTAAGTCGCATACTGCGTACAATTTCTGTGTGGTAATTGTCATCATAGGGTGGATAAGGGGCTGGACATCGACAAAATAATTTCTTGCTTGTTGCAAGCTGCTGGTGTATTTCTAAACCAGCACGAAAGCCAATTGCTTCGTAGTCGGCATCGGTCATTTCATTAAAATCTAAAAGGTAATCCTCGCTCATAAACAACCAAATCTGAAAATCTCAAAATTAGCAAAGTAATATGTGAAAAGTCGAATTTAATTTTTTAATGGCGCGGTAGGTTTATTGATGTTAAATATCTACTTAAAAAGCCGAAACATCGTCTACATTTATTATGGTGATTTCCTCTCTGTGTTGGTTTATCCAATTTAATATTATTCTCAACTCGTCGATGTGCTCGGCTTGTAGTTCATCGCTATACAAGTATCCATTAAAGTAAATTTCGTAAACTTTTTCTTTAATTGGTTTAGCATTAAATTTTCCATTAAACGAATAATCCCAAGCAAGCAAACCGTTTTTGATAAACATCACTTCGTAAATGCTATTAATATTCCTAATTAAAATGTAGTTGTTGCTGTTGGCATTGTTCTTTTTGTTTAAATTATTAATAAAAACTTTTTTGATTTCATAAATGTGGTTTTTGATTTGATTTGCTAACTCAAATTGCAGATTATTCGCATAATCACTCATCTTCGTTTCGAGAAAGTTAAGGATTCCATCATCATAACTTGTTAAGAACTGTTTAACTTTATTTATTTCTTCAAAGTATACTTCACTGTCGAAATTTGTAGAGCAGGGCGCAAGGCACAACTTGGTTTGAAAATAAATACAATTTTCAGGATTGTGTTTTTTAAAAACTTCTTCATCACATTTTCTCAATTTGAACTTTTTGTGTATGATTTCAAACACAAGCCGAGCTGTTTCAAAATTCTTGAAGGGTCCAAAACAGAAGCTTTCACTAGGGTTTGGTTCGTAAGTTATTTCTAAAATTGGATAGTGTTCGTGCTTTGAAATTTGGATAAAAGGGTAGTTTCTGTACTTTTTACTTAAAATGTTGAACTCTGGTTTGTATTGTTTGATTGCTTTGCTCTCCTCTATCAAAGCACGCAATTCGGTTCTTGTCGTCTCCCATTTGATTTGTTTAGTTGCTTGAAGCAGTCTTAAAATTTTTTTCGATGTAGTCGAGGAGAAATAACTTTGTATTCGATTTTTTAAAGACTTCCCTTTACCAATGTAAAGATAATTACCATATTTATCCACAAAGAAATAGATGCCGGGAGAATCTGGAATATCTTTGAAATCAATAGAATCTTTATTCTTTAACTTCTCGGATATTACTATTGATGAGTAGGGCTTGTATTGAAATTTAAGTAGCTCTTCGGTTGTAGTAATGTTGTGCTCATTTTCGGCAATTTCAAGTAATTCGAGCAAAATTTGAGCAGTTGCTTTTGCATCGCCAAAAGCCCGATGCCGGTTCTTCAATGAAATTCCTAAATGCTCCGAGAGCGAGCCGACATTCTTTTTGCCTGTACCGTTAATTAATCGTCGTGCAAGTTTTAAAGTACACAGTTTGGGTATCTCTGGGAAATTTATACCTAATCTTTCGAAAGATTTTTTTACAAAATTATAATCAAAATTTACATTATGAGCAACAAAAACAGTGTTCTCGCGTGATAAAAAATTTTTTATCTCTGGTGCAATTTTTTTAAAGTCGGGAGCGCTGAATACCATTTCATTTGTAATTCCAGTCATTTGAACAATAAATTTGGGTATATGTTGCCGAGGATTTACCAACGATGTGTACGCTTCGACAATAGTTCCACCTCGGACTAAATATAACGCAATTTCGATAATTCTACAATAATCTGGGTTTGAACCAGTTGTTTCTACATCGACAACAACGAAATTTGTGTCCCAAATTAAATTCATATCAGCAAAAAAACGAAATTACGAAAATAATCGCTTTGTTTTAATGATTTTTAACTCGGACTATGAATGATGTTCAAGTCCATCACAATCAGTGTATTTATATATCTTGGCAGTTTGATTTTTCAGGTGGTTTTATTCGTAGCGTAGCGATTCGATGGGGTCTAAGTTTGCGGCGCGATAGGCAGGATATGCTCCGAAACTCATACCAAGGATTGTGCAAACGACAACACTAAGAATTATCCACGAGGTTGGAAAATACATTGGTAATTTTATCCAAGTGCCAAGCAGGTAACCACCGACGATACCAAATAAAATTCCAAATACTCCGCCAACTTGGCATAGGGTAATGGCTTCGAGAATAAATTGCCAGAGTATCCATCTCCTTTTAGCACCAACTGCCTTTCGGATACCAATTTCCCTGGTCCGTTCTTTGACAGCTACAAGCATTATATTCATTATGCCGACCCCAGCAGCAATTAATGCAAATCCACCAGAGATAAAGCCAAAAATGGATAAAAAGTTGACAAAACTACCAAATTGTTGGCTAATAGTTTCGTTTGTTTCTATTTCAAATGTATTTGCCTCCCAGGGCTTCAAGTTCCGAATAACTCGAAGGTTTCCTATGACTTCGTCCATTGTTTCTTCGAGAAGTTGCCTGTCGAGAGCTCGTATGGATATGGTTAGAGACTCTTCCCACGGTGATGCGAAATATTTTAGAAAACTTGTTATAGGAATTATGACCATATTGTCTTTGCTTTGTCCGAGTACTGCCCCACGACTTTTCATAACCCCGACAACTGTGTATCTTTGGTTCTTAACAATAATTTCTTTACCAATGGGATTTGTATTTGGAAAAATTTTAACAACAACGTCGTTTCCAAGAATTGCAACGTTTCGATTGTATTCTAAGTCTTCTTCGGTGATTGCTCTCCCGTAATCTATATCAATTGAATTTGTTATGAAAAAGGTATTATCGGCACCAGTCAAATATACATCTGGGTCGGTAGAGAGATTGCCAGCAGAGATTTTTGTTCCCACTGTAAAAGAGTGTGCCGAGATTAGGTTCGTTGATTTAGTCATTTTCTTTAATTCCTTCCACTGACGATATGTCAATGGCTGGCGCTTTCGGTATTTAACCCATGTATGACCAGTTTGTATCGATGGGGTTTTTTTTATCCAAAAAGTTGTTTCCCCAATGTCTTCCAATTGCTGAAGCACTGCTTTTTCAAATGAGGTAATTATAGTCCCAGCGGCAATAAGAGCAAATACACCCATTGATATACTCAGGAGAGTAAGGAATGTCCTTAATTTATTTGTTCTTATAGAGTCGAACGCCTGTAATATGCTTTCAGATATATTCATATTCTCTTATTCATATCTTAATGATTCAATTGGGTCGACTCGCGACGCTCTATATGCTGGCATTAGCCCCGAAATTAATCCTACAAGTATTGCAACCAAAGAAGCGTATAAAACAAATTCAAATGGTAGAAATGGCTGTAAAAAACCAGTTTCTGGAATAAATTTAGGTAAAAAGGTTGCAACCAAAAAAACTAATATTGAGCAAATTACAATCGAAGTAAATGCTCCAACAAGACAAAGAGTTGCCGCTTCCATTAAAAATTGCAATAGTATCGAGCGATTATTTGCACCAACAGATTTCCTTATTCCTATTTCCTTTGTTCTCTCGGCAACAGAAACAAACATAATATTCATTATACCAATCATCCCTACAATAAACGCTAGAACTGTCATTCCAATACCGATTCCCCAAACGTACAATCGAAAAGTCGAGACAATCTCTTCGAAGATTTTTGTCTCATTAATTGAAAAATCGTCCTCTTGCCAAGGTTTTAAATTTCGTATAGACCTCATAATCCCACGAGCTTCTTCACGAACTTCGTCTAATCTTTCCCTGCTTCCAACCTTGATTCCAATAGAAAGGCTTCTATCCAGCTTCCCACCGTAGAGATTGAAGAAGCTACCAATAGGGATGTAAATCCTATCATCAATGAAGTCCATCAACATTGTTCCTTGTTTCTTGACTACACCAATAACCATAAAGTCTTGACCTTCGATTTTTAAGTATTTCCCCAATGGGTTTTGTTCTGGAAACAACGAACGAGCAACTTTGCTTCCAATTACTGCTACACGAAGGTTTCTCAACTCTTCGAATGAAGTGAAAAATCTACCTAATTCAATGTTTCCCGTAGGCAAGCGCGCAAAATCTGCAGAAGTACCATAAATGCTGACACCGGTGAAATTAACATTGTTAGTTTTAACTGTTGCTCCCCAGTTTGTAATTCCTGGTACTATCACCTCGGCAGAGTTAAAATCCGAGCTAAACTGCTTAAACTGTTGATAAGTGATATTCTTGCGGTTTCTCAACTCATCCCATTTTTTACCACCGGACCAATCCCATTTATCGATATAAAGCATATCCTCGCCGATTAGGTTTATTGAATCTTGAAGTGCATTGTCCAATCCAGAGATTGCCCATCCCATTAAAACAACAAAAGAAATTCCAATTACTACCCCGAGCGTGGCTAAAAAGGACCGAAGTTTATTCGTCCATATAGAATCGAGTGAAATTCTAATTCCTTCGGAAAGTTCGGCTAGTAATTTCATTCTTCGACACTCTCGAATACAACTTTCTGTGGATTTAGTTCATCAGATTCAATTCTGCCATCTCGCAGTCGAATAATTCTTTGGGCATTCATTGCAATTTCTCTTTCGTGTGTGACAAGGATAATTGTATTGCCTTCTTTCCAAATCTGATGAAATAATCGCATAATATCCTCTCCACTTTTAGAGTCGAGATTGCCAGTGGGTTCGTCAGCAAGTATCAAGGAGGGGTTCGTAACTAATGCTCGAGCAATTGCAACTTTTTGCCTTTGACCTCCAGATAATTCATTGGGCTTATGTGTCAATCTATCTTCCAGACCAACAGAAATGAGGGCTTTCTTTGCTCTTTCTATCCTCTCGGATTTGTTAATTCCAGCATATATTAACGGTAGTTCAACGTTTTTCAGTGCATTGGCTCTTGGTAAAAGGTTGAACATCTGGAATACAAAGCCAATCTCCTTGTTACGAATAGATGCTAAGTCGTTGTCATCCAGTTCACGAATATTAATCCCTTTTAAAATGTATTCACCAGTTGTAGGTGTATCTAAGCATCCTATAATATTCATCAAAGTTGATTTTCCAGAGCCAGATGGACCCATAATTGCAACATATTCGTTTGGATATATGGTAAGATTGATATCACGCAGTGCAAAAACTTGTTCCTCTCCGACTAAATAAACCTTTGAAATGTTTTTTAATTCAATTAATGGGTTACGATTTAAATTATTAACGTTCATAATACTACTTGTTTTTTGTGTATTTATATTTTACCGAATCAATTCTTATTGGTGAGCCATCTTTTAATAGTTTAGTGATAGCCATAAAGCTTCCAGAGACGACCTCTTGCCCCTCTTTCAATCCCTCGATGATTTCAATGTAACCATCATCGCTGATACCAGTACGCACCTGTACCATCTTTGCTTTCCCGTTATCATTAATGAAAACAATAGAGGGAGGGATATTTTTCTTTGTTTGTTCTTGGTTGCTTCTCTGTATATCTGTACTAGAAACATCGGAGACCATCGAAGCTCCGTCGGTTCTAACTGTAACAGCTTGTAATGGAACAGCAAGTACATTCTCTTTTTTAGATGTTTGAATTTCGGCATTGCAACTCATTCCTGGCCGTAGTCTACTGTCGGGTTTAAGAAATCGAATTTTAACTTTGAAGTTTGTTACTTCGTCCTGCGTGCCAAGTCGACTGACCAATGCACTATGACCTGTTTCGACAACAATGCCTTTGAATATTTCATTCGGCAAAGCATCAACTTCTATGTTGGCCGAGTCCCCAACTTTTACGTTTACAATGTCGTTTTCGTCCACTTCCACAATTGCATTCATTACGGTTAGGTCTGCTATTTGCATAATTTCTGTTCCTGCCATCTGTGCTGTGCCAACAACTTTTTCTCCTTTCTCAACCGAAAGAGAAGTGACAATTCCATTAATTGGTGAGGTGATTGTAGTCCTTTCGAAACTTTTCTGCGTTTGTTTATAAGCAGCTAGAGCTTGCTGAAAATTGGATAGACTAGCATTATACGCAGCGACTGCACGCTCGTAGTTTGCTTTTGCCAATTCAAATTCTTGCTTAGAGGCAAATTCCTTTTGGTAAAGTTCCATTACTCTTTGTAACTCGCTTTGGGCTCGAACTTTTTCTGCAAGAGCACTTTCAATTTGCATTTTTGCAGCCTCCGCTGCTGCCTTGAATTGTTCTAACTGAGTTTCAAAAATATCCGGTTTGATTCGTACCAAAAGTTGTCCAACTCGTACAGTATCTCCCTCTCGAACGCCGAGATATATTATCTCGCCACTTGTTTCCGATGATATTTTAACTTTCGTCTCAGGCTCGATTTTACCGACTGCCGATACTGTTTGGATTATAGTTCTTCTTTCTACTTTCGTGGTGGTAACTTTAACCACTTCATTTTTATTCGTTGAAACAATACTCAAAATCGCAATTGCAATAAGAATTATGACAACAGCTCCCAGTACAATTCTTCTTTTTTTAGTTTTTCTTTTCACCATAATTTTCCCTTATTTTATTAGTAAATCTCCTTTATCCGTAGTTTCTTCCAAGTCCTCGTACATATACACCGCAGTTCCTGCAATTATATCCTGAATGTTTTGCCTATTACGCCCAAGTATTAAGAAGAAACCAAGATAGAGTGTAGAGACCAAGATAGAATTCAAAAGACTCAAGAAGCTTGATTGAAGGACCAACCAAAGCAGGGTTATTATTCCGCTTGAATTTTTAACAAGATATCTTATCCAAAGAGATTTTTTCGAGGCTTTTTCGCCACGGAGGCTGCCAATCCTTAGTCCAAGGATATACTTCCCAAAAGAAACTCCAGCAATCGCCTCGGATAGAAAATAAATAAGGTTTAAAGCCACTGGAAATGCCAAATTAGTTGCGTTAGACCTAAAAAATTCTTCTTGAAATTCTTTTATTGCTTGTCTGTCGCCAGCGATTTCCTTAATCTCCTGTAACATATTAGAATAGGCGTCGAAGAAGCCAACAGAATTATAAAAGAGCAGGATTATGACAATTAAAATCACCATATCGATTAAGGAAGCAAAAAAACGTTTACTAAAACTAACTCTTAGCTCAAGTGATTGTTCCTTTTTGAATTCATTTTGGATGTTTGCGAGTTTGTTTTGTTCCTCGATAGGTAATTTGGAAAAACATCGTTTGCAAATTGTTGGTGTTGCAAAGAAGTAAATTGATGGATATTCATTTTGGCATTTTTCGCACAACATATTTTACCTTGAATTTATCGACTTGTGAATTTTCCTGTATAAAACAAAACTTCTTTCTGCGCTATGTAATAATTATACACTGAGTTGATATAGTTTATTTTAGAGTTCAGAAGGAGATTGTTTGCATAAATGTACTCTACGATAGCGGTTGCACCAACACGATATCTTTCCGAGACGCTCTCGAAGTTTTTCTCGGCAGATTCAAGCGATTTTTTTGCAGCAAGAAATTGCTTCTCCGCAGCATCGAGGTTGTTCAACGCTTGGATTATCTGATTTCTAATGTTTTGTTCAAGTTGCAATTTCTGCATTTCAAGTTGAACAAGTTGTGCTTTTGCTAATTCAATTTGATAGTTTGATTTAAAGTTTTCAAATATTGGAATTCGAAGTGCCAATCCTACAAAAGAACGACCTAATTCGGAAAAGTTTCTAAACTCGTTGTTAGCCCAACTCCAACCACCATAGGCAGAAAGTGTTGGGAAGTATCCAGCGCGAGCAATAGTGATATTTGCTCGACTGGATTGAATTTGTTGTTCCATGGCAACATAGTCGTATCGATTTGAATAAGCAGTTTTAATTAAAACTTCTGGATTGCCAAACTCTTGCTTAAATTTTTGTATTTCTTCTAAGGTTAAATCAGTACCTATATCGGCTTCCTCCACATCAAAATCTAAATCACGATTTAGTCCCATTGCTACAACAAGTGCAATTTTTGAATTTTTTAAATCGTTTTCTGCCTGAATTACGTATATTTCTTTGTTTGCCAATTCTGCTTCTTGTGCTAAGACATTTGAATAAGGTATGCTACCAGCTTGATATTTAGCATTGGTGCGTTCCAACTCCTTCCTCGCCAGTTCTAAATCTTGTTTTCTTGATTCAAGCAATTTCTTTGCTCTAAGAATATTCACGTAGGAACGGTAGATGTTTATCTCAACTTCTTGCAGTACCTGTGAATATTTTGAATATATGGAGTTTAGATTTTCTTTTACAGAGCTATACTGAGCCTCACGTGCAAAACCATCAAAAATATTATAACTTAAAGACAAGCTCATATTGTATGAATTTGGTTCTATCCTCCCTACGACGATTGTTTGACCACCGATGTTGATTTTCTGCCCACTCTCAACGTTAAGTTGTCTCGTATATCCAACATTAAAATTTGCAGTTGGCAAGTAATTCCCAAAAGCAGAAGTAATCTCGGCTCCAGCAAGCGAGAGCTGAGATTCTGCAATTTTTACTTGAGGATTGTTCTCCTTTGCCAATTTTAAACATTCCTTCAGAGTGTATAGTTTGGTAATTCCTTTGTCTTGGGAAAAAACATTCAAGCAAATAAGCAAGCCAAGCAATTGAAAAATAATAAGAAACCGAAATTCTTTCATTTTCAAACCAATAATTAAAACAAAAATACGCAGAAATGCATTAAATGTTTCAGAATATTAGGAAAACAAATTAGTAGAATTTTTCAAGAAAAAGAGGAGCGTGATAGGTCCAATGGTTTATTTATGAAACCAGAACCCCGCCTCCTTTTTATTATTTGATATACTATAAATCCAATTGAACCAAAGATGATGAGAGTCATTAAAAATTTCGAGGAGTCGAAAGTAGGTGGATAATAAGTTATAGTTCCATCTTCGTTCACAACTTTAACTGGTTGGGTATAATAAAAAGCTGGATGGAAAGGCAAGTACCAAAGCCAAGAGGTTTGCCCCATTAGGTAGCCCATCATCAAGCCACTTGCAAAGTTTCCGTAGTCGTACACTCGTACATTAGATGGTAAATTTGGAAGTTCACGAGGGGTGAGAACTCTTCGTGGAGCTCCATATTTACTTTGAATATTAGATTTATTAAGGAAAGAAGTTGCAGAGCCACCGAAGCTTCTTGTCTGCGGAGTACGATATGTTCCCATTGGTGTTGGGTAACGTGGTTGAGTGCTTGGTGTTTGGTATGTTCGTGTACCACCGAAGGATTTGGTTCCTCCGAAACTTCGGACGCTGCTCCGCGTTCCACCAAAACTACCTTTTCCCCCTTTGCTCGATATAGCCTCGAATGGAAAATTAAGTATAATCAATAAAAAAGATAGAAAAGCAACTACAAATTTATTTATTCTCATTAGAAAATCTCCTCTGTTTTAATAATACCACCCTCATATCTAAACGTAAATGTTGCTTTAAAAATTGCACCTTCGACAAATTTTTTTGAAGCAGAGAATATCGAGGCTTTCGACTTCTTTGGAGCTTTGATATGCACAAAAAGATTGACCAAACCATCCACTATTTCATTATCGAAATAAACTGTTGTACTATCAATTTCTCCATCGCTAATGATTGTTAGTAGATGTAATTGTTTTGCTTCTTCTTCTGTAAAGCTGGGTTCCCTGTATTGAACGTTATCGAGATAATCTGTGAATGGGTTTTTTATGTACTCTTTACCATCTGTTCCATTATAAGAGATGACCGCATCGAAGGTACCATCCTCGCTTAGGTTCAAAAAGATTTCGCTCAAGCCACCGAGTTGTTGGCCATTATAGTAAACTGCAGTTAATTCAATTGTTCCATTACTTTCTATTGATAACTCTGCCATAATATTGTTAAATTAATACACTTTCGAATTTATGAAAAATTTAGCATATATAACCTTTATCGTAAAATTAAAACTAACACAAAACCATATTGTAACTTATTGAAAGTCAGTGAATGTAGGGCTGGATAAAAATAGAGACATTAAAATTGTACTATCTTTCACAACTATTTCTTTTAGCTTCAAAACTAAAATACCATGAAAGATAAATGCAAGGGATGTATATTTAAGTTTAATTCCGAGGGATAATGATAAAGGGTGAGTAGGTTCATCAAGTAAAATGCTCCATGGCTTATAAAATATACATCCCAGAATGTTTTGGACCTATCCATCTCTGTCCTTAATATTTTTAAAAATCAATATTTCGATTGTAATTAGTACCACTGGTATCCAAATTTTCCTAGTAAACCACGCCTAAAAGTTATCATATGTGGCAGATATTCCTGAGATAATTAGAAATATATCCAAATTTCCCATTCTATGCATGCTGTTGTTCACTTTACCTGATTTTGAGTTATTTGAAATAGCGACGTCATTAGATTTTTCGACGTTGATTCCTTTTTATCCACTGGCATATTAATACTGAAAATGTTATAAATTAGTACGCTTGTACCCAAAAATGATATAATTATGAATAAAACTCTGATGAATACTACATCTACGTCTATTTATTCCGCTTGTCCACTGCAAAACCCCGGCTTTTATTTTAACCTACTTTTTCGAATAAGTTTTCTTTTCCTTTTATTTGATTTATTTCAAAAGAATTACGTTTCCGAATAAATAGGTTTTACAATTGAAATTGTAACACTTTCCACATATGTAATTGTTATTTTGTGGATTTTTGCTAATTTTGTTTTTTTTTACTGTATGTCTTCTTTAAATTTTAGAATTTTAATAAGCAACAAAAACTATTTTCATTCGAGGTTACGTTTACCAAAGACGCGAGCCTTGAAAATTATACTTTTCAAACATTACATCACAGACGCCCCGATATAATAACTTTGCCTCCTTAAACTCTTTCAATAATCATAATTTTTATTAAATTGTTTAACTATTTAGGTGTTTGAAATGAAAAAAGACTTTTTAGAAGTAACTGATTTTACAACCGAAGAGATTTTATTTGCTTTTGATTTGGCAAAAAAAATGAAAGCTAAGCCATCTGATTACTACGAAGCTTTGAAGTACAAAACCCTTGCGTTGATTTTTGAAAAACCATCTCTTAGAACGCGGACCACATTCGATGTTGGTATTCAACAGCTCGGTGGATTTTCGATTTATCTATCACCAGCAGAAATCAACCTTGGCAAGCGGGAATCTGTGTACGACGTTGCTAAAAATCTTGAGCGCATGGTAGACGCAATTATGGTAAGAACATTTGGGCATAATATCGTAGAAGATATGGCTAAGTTTGCTAAAATTCCAATCATAAATGGACTGACAGATTATGCCCATCCTTGCCAGGCTATGGCGGATTTCTTTACAATTCAAGAAGTTAAGGGGACAATCAAAGGTTTGAAAATTGTTTATGTAGGCGATGGTAATAATGTTGCTCATTCATTAATGGCTGCTGCATCCCGACTTGGTGCATACATTGTTGTAGCAACACCACAGGGCTTCGAACCTAACTTAAATGCTTATAGAAATGCAGTAGATGCCGCAAAGGAGACTGGAGCAAAAATCGAGGTGCTCAACGACCCTGTCGAAGCTGTACATAATGCCGATGTCGTTTACACAGATGTTTGGGCTTCTATGGGGCAAGAAGCCGAAGCCGATAAACGTAAGAAAATCTTCCAACCATATCAAGTGAACTCGAAATTGTTTTCATTTGCCAAACCCGATGCAATTTTTATGCATTGCTTGCCAGCCCACCGTGGGGAGGAGGTTACAGACGATGTCATTGATTCCCCGAATTCCGTGGTTTTCCAAGAAGCCGAAAATCGGTTGCACGTACAAAAAGCAATTCTTTATATGTTAATGAAAAAAGATTAGTATGAACACAAATTCTAAAACAGCTTTGATAGCTATTGGCGGCAACTCTCTTATTAAGACTGGGCAGCGAGGTACGCTTGATGAACAATTTAAAAATGCTCTTGATACCGCCAGAAATATTGTTAAAATGGTTAGGGATGGTTGGAGAGTTATCGTCACTCATGGTAATGGTCCGCAAGTTGGTGCTGCTTTGATTCGTTCCGAAAGAGCATCCAGCGAGGTCTACACTCATACTTTAGACATGTGTGTTGCTACTACTCAAAGTGAAATAGGGTTCCTTCTGCAAAAGGCCTTTTATCAAGAGTTGAAAAATTTGAAGATAGATGCACCGGTTACTGTCGTTCCTACGATGGTAATTGTCGACCCCAACGACCCAGCTTTTAACAATCCTACAAAACCCATCGGTCCTTTTTACGATAAGAAAACAGCCGAAGAGCGTAAGAGAAAGCTGGGTTGGAATGTGGTAGAAGATGCAAATCGCGGTTGGAGACGAGTTGTTCCATCTCCTGAACCCTTGGACATTGTTGAGTTCGATGTAATAAAAACTCTTCTCGAAAATGGTGTAATTACTATTGCTCTGGGGGGCGGTGGCATTCCGGTTTTTATTCAAGATAATGTTGTAATTGGCTGCGAGGCGGTAATCGATAAAGATAGGTCTTCTGCATTGCTTGCAACAAAATTAAATGTTGATTTGTTCATTATTAGCACTGCCACAGATTACGTCTATCTAAATTTCAAAAGCACTAATAGAACACCACTTCGTACATTACATATATCTGATGCCGAGAAATACTTGTATGATGGTCATTTTCCAGCAGGGAGTATGGGACCCAAAATCGAATCAGCGATTAGTTATCTTCGTAATGGAGGCAAGAAAGTAATAATTACTTCTTACGAGTACATTGAAGAAGCTTTAAACGGTATGGCTGGGACGCAAATTATTCCATAAATACATAGGACAGTTATGAAAATTGAACATGTAATTCAATCGCAGCAGTTCACTGTTCCATTAATATGGGAACTGTTTAAAAGGACAAAGTTGATGGAAAAAATTGTGCGCAAGGGAGGCACTCGGGACTATGAACGATACATTATGGCAACATTATTCTATGCGCCCTCGACAAGAACGAGGTTTTCATTCGAATCTGCAATGTATAGGCTTGGGGGCAAAGTCCTTTCGACTGAACAAGCAAGGGAATTTTCTTCCGAAATAAAAGGAGAAAGGTTGGAAGATACCATACGAATCATTGGTAATTATTGCGACTTGATTGTTTTAAGGCACCACGAAGAGGGGGGTGCTGCTCGAGCTGCTGCGGTCTCCAAAGTTCCTATCATAAATGCCGGGGATGGTTCTGGCGGACAACATCCGACACAAGCTTTGTTGGATTTATACACTATTTACAATGAACTTGGAACTCTCGATGGCTTGAAAGTTGCTCTTGTTGGTGCTCTCGATATGGGACGCACTGCACGTTCTCTTGCATATCTGCTAAGTAAATTCGAAAGAATTAAGCTCTATTTCATTGCACCAAGTGAACTGCAAATTAAGAAGGACATACTTGAACACTTGGATGAAAAAGGTGTTCCCTACGAATTGCTCGAGTCTGTCGATAAAATTATTGGCGATGTAGATGTTATCTATCAGACAAGGATAGACAAAGAAAGACTTCACAACAAAAACATTGATTTAAGTACGTACAACATTACTCCAAATGTATTGCGAAAAATGAAGGAAAATGCAATCATTATGCATCCATTGCCTCGCTCTGTGGAAATTTCTCGCGAAGTTGATACAGACATCAGAGCTGCTTACTTTCGTCAAGCAGAAAATGGCTTATATGTTCGTATGGCTTTGATTACCTTGTTACTGGATAATGAATAAATTGAGGTGTTTTATGAAAGCTCAAGACTACATCGAATTAGAAAACCTTTATGGTGCGCACAATTACCATCCGCTCGATGTTGTTATCCATCGGGCAGAGGGTTGTTGGGTATACGATGTTGAAGGCAAAAAATACTTAGATTGCCTAGCAGCTTATTCTGCTGTAAATCAAGGACATTGTCATCCAAAGATTTTGAAAGCTTTTATTGAACAAGCTACAAGGGTTACTCTAACCAGTCGCGCATTTCGAAACGACCAACTCCCGCTTCTGTACAAACTTTTACACGACTTAACCGGCTACGATATGGCATTGCCAATGAATTCCGGTGCTGAAGCAGTCGAGACAGCTATCAAAGCTGCTCGTAAATGGGGCTACAAGGTGAAAGGAATCCCAGATGGAAAAGCTGAAATTATAGCATGTGAAAATAATTTCCACGGTAGGACCACAACAATAGTAAGCTTTTCCACTGAACCTCAGTATCGCGATGGTTTTGGACCATTTACTCCTGGATTTCCAATCGTTAAATACGGCGACATCGAAGACCTAAAAGCGAAAATTAATGAAAATACTGCTGCTTTCCTTGTCGAGCCAATACAAGGTGAGGCTGGTATTATAGTTCCACCAGAGGGTTATCTAAAAAGAGCAGAGGAAATTTGTCGAGAAAACAATGTTTTGTTGGTTGTTGATGAAATTCAGAGCGGTCTTGGTCGTAGCGGTCGACTATTTGCTTTTCAGTATGAAAATGTCCAACCCGACTTGGTTATAATTGGTAAAGCTCTCTCGGGAGGTTTCTATCCTGTTTCTGCTGTCTTGGGCAGAAAAGAAGTGCTGGGTGTTTTCAAGCCCGGCGACCACGGTTCAACTTTCGGGGGCAACCCACTTGCTGCTGCAGTAGCTTGCCAGTCTCTGAAAGTTTTGCTGGAAGAAAAAATGATAGAAAATTCCTATGAGATGGGCAAATATTTCATTCAGCAATTAAAGCAAATAGATAGTAGGCATATAGTCGAGATTCGTGGCAAAGGCTTGTGGATAGGTGTGGAACTTGATGGTCCCGCACGACCGTATTGTGAAAAATTGAAAGACGAGGGTATTTTGTGTAAAGAGACGCACGACCGTGTTATTCGCTTTGCTCCACCATTAGTAATTACGAAAGATGAAATTGATTGGGCACTCCCAAGAATAGAAAAAGTTTTCAAAAGCTTCGATTAATATGATTCTCGACGAATTGACACTTGATGAAAAAATTGGGCAGAAAATCATACTTGGTTTTCGGGGCTTGTCCTTGGTAGAAGCCTATGATTTACACAATTATCTCCAAAGCGGAATGATTGGCGGTGTTGTGTTGTTTGATAAGGACCTGGAAACCGGAGAAAAACGAAATATCTCCGACCCATTACAAACTGTTAGATTAATATCAGATTTGAAAGATAATTCGAAGTATCCGATTTTAGTTGCTATAGACCAAGAAGGTGGCAAAGTAGCACGATTAAATTCAAGCAACGGCTTTGAAGAGTTTCCATCTGCTATGGAAGTTGCTCTGAAAGAGGATTTTGAATATGCTCAGATTTGCTTCAAAAAAATAGCCGAGGTTTTAAAATATGTTGGTATTAACGTGAATTTTGCGCCAGTTGTCGACTTAAGTATAAATTCTAATAATACTGTTGTTGTTGGTAAGGGTAGATGTTTTGGGAGTGAACCCAAGCAAGTCGCCACCTATGCAAAAATGTTCATTAATGCACATCTAGAGTTAGGAATATTACCAGTTGCAAAGCATTTTCCTGGTCATGGTTCCTCCTTTGATGATTCCCATTATGGTTGGGTGGATATTTCTAATACCTGGATTACAAAGGAGCTGAAGCCCTATGAATTGTTGAACAATGCTGGCAGGTTGCCAGCAGTGATGGTGGGACATTTATACAACAAGCACATAGACCCAAATTTCCCTGCTTCTATATCCCATATCTGGATTGAAGAAATGCTTCGAAAGCAAATTGGTTTCGACGGCTTAGTGATTTCTGATGATTTACAAATGAAAGCGATTTGTGACTATTTCACTTTGGAGGAAGTTGTCGAGCATGCTTTCAAAAGTGGAATTGACATTTTAGTTTTTGCAAATCAATCAAATTATGAAATTGACATACCAAAGAAGGTTATAGAGATTGCAAAGAATTTGCTATTTAATGGAAAGTTGTCAATTGTAGAATTAGATAAATCTGTTCAACGGATTCTTAAAATTAAAAATGAATTTATGTTAAACTAATTTGGTGCAATCATGGAACAAAGAACGAAAGTATTAATTCTTGGAGCAGCAGGCCGAGATTTTCACAATTTTAATGTTTTCTTTAGAAATAAGCCTGAGTATGAAGTAGTAGGCTTTACAGCTGCTCAAATACCAAATATTGATGGTAGACTATACCCCGCATCTCTTGCAGGCGAGCACTATCCCAATGGAATTCCAATTTATTCCGAAGAGGAGTTGGAAGCATTAATAGAAAAGTATAATATTGATGAATGTGTACTCTCATATAGTGATTTGTCGTACGAAACTGTTATGCATCTTGGCTCCAGGGTTTTAAAAGCTGGGGCAAAGTTTTCTATGCTTGGTTCCAAGCAAACGATGCTCAAATCAACAAAGCCTGTGATTTCGATTACTGCAGTTCGGACAGGTTGCGGAAAAAGTCAGACTACACGTGCCGTAGTAAGAACTCTCCGAGAAATGAACAAAAAGGTTGTCTCTGTTCGTCATCCTATGCCTTATGGCGATTTAGAGAAACAGAAGGTCCAAAGGTTTGCCACAATAGAGGATTTGCACAAATATAATTGCACTATCGAGGAGATGGAAGAATACGAACCACACATTGCTATGGGTAGCGTGATTTATGCTGGAGTCGATTATGAAGCAATACTTCGACAAGCAGAGCAAGAGGCAGATATCATTGTTTGGGATGGTGGAAACAATGATATGCCTTTTTACAAGCCCGATTTATCAATTGTTGTTGTGGACCCGCTTAGACCTGGGCACGAGATTTCTTACTACCCGGGTGAAGTTAATTTTCGTATGGCTGATGTCATTGTGATTAACAAGGTGGATTCAGCTTATCCAGAGGATGTCGAGTATGTTTTGGAAAACATTCGCGAGTATAATCCCAAAGCGCAAGTAGTTTTTGCAGCCTCTGCAATTATGGTAGAAAATCCAAAAATAATTCATGGCAAGCGTGTACTCGCTGTCGAAGATGGTCCAACATTAACGCACGGGGAGATGTCTATTGGTGCTGCTGTTGTTGCTTCTCGGCGCTACGGCGCAGAAGAACTTGTCGACCCAAGACCTTATCTGGTTGGTTCTTTGATTGAGACATTTGAAAAGTATCCAAATATTGGTTCTCTTCTTCCAGCTATGGGGTATGGCGAAGAGCAAATGAAAGACCTCGAGGAAACAATTAACAGAACCGATTGTGATGCAGTTGTTGTAGGAACTCCTATAAACCTTGCTCGGTTTATAAAAATCAACAAACCTGCTACCAGAGTTTTTTACGAATTGGCGGAAATTGGTAAACCAAATTTGTTGGATATTTTGTCTGATTTTATCTCCAAAGTTTAATTCCCTATTTCAAGATTTCATTGTAGTAATTTGGCTGTCTCGAAAATTTATTATACCACGAGACAGCCTTCTAATCTTTTGTAGGTAGTTAACAGATTCGATTTAAATTCTTAGTTTTCACCAAAGTTTTCGAATTTTCTCTATTAAACTGGTCGTAGACCTTCCTTCTATGTATGGAATGACAACAACTATTCCACCATAGCTTCTGACATAATCGGCACCGACAATTTTTTCTTCGGTGTAATCTCCTCCTTTTACCAATACATCTGGTTTTACAATCTTAATGAGTTCCATTGGTGTATCTTCTTCGAAAATTACAATGTAGTCCACTGGTTTCAAAGAGTCCAAAACTTCTGCTCTTTCATTTTCTGGGACAATAGGTCGTTGCTCTCCTTTCAATCTTTTAACAGAAGAATCACTATTTAGCCCAATGATAAGTTTGTCCCCATAAGTTTTAGCTTCTTTTAAATATTTTATATGGCCGATATGGAGAATATCGAAGCAACCATTTGTGAAAACGATTTTTAAACCACTTTTGTGAAGATTACGGCAAATTTGTTCAATTTCTGCGTAGGAAACTATCATAAATTTACAGGCTTTTGATTGTTTTTGCGAATTGTTTCCATTAATCTTGGGATAGTAATTGGAACGACTCCTGGTTCCTCGCAAACAGTTCCAGCAGCATAATTTGCAATTGTAGCAGCTTCTTTTAAACTTGCGCCAGTAGTGTATATTGCAGCAAGGGTGGCAATTGTGGTGTCGCCAGCACCAGAGACATCGGCGACTTTTCTTGCTCGAGTTGGGACGAAAGAAACTTCATCTTCGGACTCAAATAATGCCATACCATCGGCGCCGAGGGTAAGTAATATTGCTTTAGTATTAAGTTTCTTCATTAGTTCAGTTCCAGCGAGGATTATTTCTTCTCTTGTTGAAATCTTCCTATTTAGAGCTTGTTGAGCTTCCTTACGATTGGGTTTAAAAACAGTTGTATTTTGATATTCGAAGAAATTCTCAAATTTTGGGTCGACAAATGTTGGTATATTCTTTTCATTTGCAAAAGCTATAAGCCTATGTATCAATTTCTTTGTAATGGTTCCCTTGTTGTAATCTTGAAAAATTATGCCAGAGATGTCTTTTGTTTCCGCAATCTTTTCGATAATAAACATAGTTGCCTCTTCGGATATTGGCTCGCATACCTCGCGGTCGACCCGCACCAAATGTTGGTTCTGTGCGATAATCCTTGTTTTTACTGTTGTTGGTCTCTTGGGGTCGATGAAGATACCAGAAATATCAATATCGTTATTACGAGCAATCTCAATGAAAGAACTACCGCTATTATCGTTGCCTACGACTCCACACATAATGGGAATGATACCAAGGTTTTTTAAATTGTGTGCGACATTCGAAGCTCCACCTAAATGAGCAGTTTCTTGTTCTAATTCAACTACTGGTACAGGTGCTTCTGGAGATATTCTGTTCACTTTTCCCCAGAAAAACCTGTCGAGCATAACATCGCCGACAACAGCAATCTTTTTTCCTTGGCATTTTGAAATTAAAAACTCAACTCTTTCAATATCAATCTCCAGCATAAAACTTTTGTAAAAATTATTCCACAATTAAATTTCATCGACGAAAAGCAGATTAGATTGTTTTTACGCTCCATAAGCAGTATTTGATGTTAAAAATAGAAAAATTTTGCCTTTTAAATTTTATTTTTTAATTTTGAAGTCTTTGAAAACAAAAAATATAATTTTTCGTAAATTCAAATGCATTTATATGGTTGAAAAATGAAATTCAAAAAAACAATTAATCCTTTGCTACTTAGAATGAAAGAAACAGAAAAAGGTGCTCTTTATCAATCTATTGTTGTAATGGGCAAACGAGCCCGCCAGATTAACGACCTATTAAAGCAAGAACTTCAAACCCGCCTTGCTGATGTTGCGCCATCAACCGATGCTGGAGAAACAAATTACGAACGCTACACAATCAGTAGAGAATTTGACAAAATACCTAAGCCCACCATTCTTGCTATGGAAGAAATGTTTGAAGATAAACTCGTCTACACGTTACCAGAAGAAAAGAAAACGATTTAAAAGCCGTAAGTTCAATTGTTCAAATTTTGATTATTTCTTTTTTCAACCATTGATTTCATATGATTCTTTGAATAGTTAGCTATTTATCTTATTGGACCAAGAACTCAATTCAGCAATACCCAAGAAAGATACTCGTAATCGGATTTGAATTTTGATACTAAATTCTTAAAACCTTTGTATAGCGTAAATTTACAAAAATTATAGTAATTTTGCATTCTTCAAGGTTTTGTCAAAATGCTAGTTGAATTTGTAGAAGTTGTTAATCCAGCGGGAATGCATACAAGACCAGCGGCAGAAATAGTTAAAACTGCCTCTCGTTTTAAATCAAAAATTCTTATGGAGGTAGATGGCTATACTGTAAATGCAAAAAGTATAATTGGACTTATGACGTTACCTGCCACCCAAGGGACTTTAGTAAAAATTGTAGCCGAGGGAGAGGATGCACAGCAGGCTATTCAATCTTTGAAGGAACTTTTTGCAAATGGGTTTGGAGAAATCTGATTTTTTATGAAAAAAAACAAGAAAAAGAGCAAATCCAATGAAATCCAATTAAAAGGAATACCAGTCTCAAAAGGCTATGCTTCTGGTACAGCATTTGTAATAAAAAAATATTACTATAATTTTGACCCAAATGGCTCGACATCAACATCGAAGCCTGAGGAAGAAATTGAAAGGTTCAGACAAGCAATATTTCAATATGAGCATGAGTTTGAAAGGCAGATTCAGAACATAAAAAAGGAAAACCCTATTGCTAGCGATGTACTTCAATCCTTGAAACTTATTCTTTCTGACCCGGAAATTGAAAAGAGTGTACTAAGCTATATTAATCAAGGTTATACTGCTGAATTTGCCGTTGAACAAACTTATAAAAATTTCGAGAAAGACTTACTTTCTGTTAAAAGCAAAGTAATAAGGGAAAGAGCCTTCGAACTCGAACAAATTAAAGATAGATTCCTTGAGATTCTCATCAATAATAAGCTTTCGATTGTTGTTCCAAAAAATTCAATCGTTGTAGCTACAAGTGTTTCTGCAGACCAGGTCATTTACTTTCACGAAAACAATGTTGCTGGTTTGGTTACAGAGGTTGGTGGTACCACAACACATTCCTCAATTATTGCCCGTTCTTTGAAAATCCCCTCGGTTATTGGAGTAACCAAAGCAACCAATCTTATTCACGACGGCGATTTAGTTCTCATCGATGGTTACAAAGGAATAATTTATGTCAATCCAGAACGAGCCACACAAGAGGCTTTTCAAAAGTCTGTCAAAGAAAAAAATTTATTTGAGAAACAGCTTGGTGAATTAATTTTTAAGCCAACACAAACTCTCGATGGAAAAAGGATTGAGTTGCAAGCAAACTTGAACTTTAGAGAAGAGCTTGATGAAACAGAGTTGTATCATGCCGATGGCATTGGTTTAGTTCGAACTGAGCATCTTGTTCCAATTAAAGATTATTACGAAAAGAACTTTAGCATTCGTGAATTCGAAGAGCAACAATTTGAAATTTATCGCGAAGTTGCCATCAAATTGTACCCCAAGAATGTCATATTCCGAGCTTTCGACTTGGGTGGGGACAAGTTTCCTTCACTTTTTGGATTAAATGAAGCCAACCCTATGCTTGGCTTACGTGGCATTAGGTACTTGCTTTCCAAACCCAAGTTTTTCAAAGCTCAACTGCGAGCATTTTTGAAAACCTCCGCCGAGAAAAATGTTCAAATTATGCTTCCAATGATTACAACCGTCGAAGAAGTTTTAGAGTCGAGAAAGTTATTAAACCAATGTATGATTGAGTTGAACAACGAAGGTTTTGAATTCGACCCAGAAATAAAATTTGGTATAATGATTGAAACACCTGCAGCAGCCCTTCAAAGCGGTTTGCTGGCTAAATATGTCGATTTCATTAGCATTGGAACAAATGATTTAACACAATATACCCTTGTTGCAGACCGCGACAATTCCCAAGTAAGTACTTATTTTTCCCCGTTCCATCCATCTGTGCTTAAGTTGATGAAGATAACGATAGATAGTGCTAAGCGGAGGAACAAAAAGGTTGGTATTTGTGGAGAACTTGCATCACATCCTGCTGCTACTGGGCTTCTGGTTGCACTTGATTTCGATTCAATCAGCATTTCTATCGAGAATTTATTGCAAGTAAAAAAATGGATTTCTGAAATTGATTCAAATCTTGCAAAAAGAAATTTATCAAAGGTTCTAAGGTTTTCAACTGCAGAAGAGGTTCGTAAATTCTTGGAAATTGATTAAAATGAGGTCAATAGTTATTATTCCAACATATAACGAGGCAGAAAATATTGAGAGATTAATTAACAAGATTTTTTCAATTGTTCCAGATATAAGTATTCTTGTAGTGGACGATAATTCCCCTGATGGAACCGGAAGAATTGTTGAAAATATTATGCTGAGCAACCCTAATGTCTATTTGATTAAAAGGACCGGAAAACTTGGACTGGGCACAGCATATATAGAGGGCTTCAAGTTTGCTTTGGAAAGGGGTTTCGAAGTTATTTTTGAAATGGATGCAGATTTCTCGCACAATCCAGAGGATTTACCTCGTTTCCTCGAAGCAATTAATGATGCAGATTTGGTAATAGGTTCTCGTTATTTAACTGGGGTAAACGTTATTAATTGGCCCTTGCAAAGACTTATACTTAGCTACTTTGCAAATTTATATACCCGATTTGTTACTGGTATGCCTGTCAAGGATGCAACTGGTGGTTTCAAATGCTTCCGTGCCGAAGCTCTTCGCCAAATAAACCTTGAAAGAGTTAAAACAAATGGGTATGGTTTTCAAATTGAGATGAATTTCCGTTTTTGGGCAAAAGGTTTCCGAGTTAAAGAAATACCAATAATTTTTATCGATAGAATGAATGGCGTTTCTAAAATGAATAAAAAAATTGTATTCGAAGCCATTTTCCTTGTCTGGAAATTGAAACTGTGCCAAATTTTAAAATGTCTGTGATTTGTAATGAATTCCTCGATAGCTGTTTCTATCATTATTGTAAACTACAATGTTCGAGATTTTCTTGTTCAGTGTTTAAATTCCATCTTTAATTCCAAGACAAGCTTTCTCTTTGAAGTTATTGTAGTTGATAATAACTCCACTGATGACTCGGTTGAATTCTTACATAAAACTTTTCCTGTTGTAAATGTATTAGAGTTGAAAAAGAACAGTGGATTTAGTTACGCAAACAACAAAGGTTTCGAGGCTTCCAAAGGTAAGTACTTATTGTTTCTAAATCCTGATACAGTTTTGCAAGAGGACACTCTGCAAACGATGTATGATTTTATGGAGAAAACACCAAAGGTAGGAATTGCTGGATGCAAGGTTTTGAATGCTGATGGGACTATTCAATTGGCTTGTCGCCGTGGGTTTCCAACCCCTTGGGTGGCTTTTACTAAGCTTTTTGGCTTGCAAAAATTGTTTCCTAAAAGTAGACTTTTTGGCCGTTACAACCTTACGTATCTCGACCCGGATGAATTTTCTTACGTCGATGCCATCAGCGGTTCTTTTATGTTCATTCGTAGAGAGCTTTTTGCAAAATTAGGAGGCTTCGATACTTCGTTTTTTATGTATGGCGAGGATTTAGACATTTGTTATCGTGCAAAAAAATCGGGGATGGAAGTTGCGTATGTTCCAACAACCTCTATAATTCATTATAAAGGTCAAAGTACAATTAGAAGCATCATCGATAATAAGTATCATTTCTTCAAATCGATGGAAATTTTCAGCAAAAAGCATTTTAGTAATTCCAAATGGTTTACCTTTTTTATTAAAATTGGGATTTTTGTACGGCAATTTCTTTCCAAAGTCTTTGCTTACAAAATAGAGCTTGCTTTCATTGTATCAGACTTGTTAATTGTTAATCTTTCTCTACTTTTGGCAACATGGCTAAGATTTTCGAATGCTCTTTGTTTCCCTGATTATGCTTATCCAACTGTTTTTATAGTTCTGAGCTTAGTTGTATTTATTTCTATGATTATCTCCGGAGAATATTTCGAACATAATCACAGCGTTTGGAATAATACATTTGCTCTTTTGATATCCTTTTTCGTGCTATCCTCTCTGACATATTTCTTCAAGGATTATGCTTTTAGCCGTGGTGTATTACTGCTGACTATTGGGTTCACCCTTGTTTTTACAAATTTAACTCGAATAGTTTATAATTTGAGAAAAAAAATAACCTCGCCAAGTCGTATTCTTTTCGTGGGTTACAACGCTAGTACAGAAGCTATTATCAAATCTATCGAACGTTCTGATACAACTAAATTTGTAGTCGTTGGTGTTGCATTGCTCGAGAATTCAAACAAGAATTTGGATTTACCCGTTTTGGGAAAATTGAGCGAGCTTGCAGAGATTGTAAAATTGCACAATGTAACTGATATTATTGTTACAGACGAGAAAATTTCCAAAATCGAAATGCTTGGAGAGATGCAGAAGCTAGTTGGAAAAAGTGTAAGATTTTTCTATGCACAAGGATACGAGGATTTCCTTGCCTCGGAAATAATATCTAATCTTACAAATCAAAGCAGCTCGCTGGAAATATACAACCTGGCTCGTTTTAGGTTTAGATTTTATAAAAGAATTTTCGACCTTGTTCTTTTGATTTTTCTTCTAACAATTGGAATTCCCTTTGTATTTTTGCTTTTGGACGAAAGTAAGAGAAAATTGAAATTCCTTTATAGAATTTTAGTAGGGAGGATGACATTTGTGGGTTTAGATAAAGAATTTAGGCAATTGTACAAAAAAGAACCGCTTATTACGATTACAGAAGCATATTCTGGAATAGTTCTTCGAGAGAAAACGAAAGAAAAGTTAAATACCTTTTATATGCAAAATTATTCACCATTACTTGATATTGAAATTTTGTTGAAATATAAACGGGGTAAATATGGAAAAAACACAGCCTAAATACCTACTCGAATTTGAAAAGCCAATCTACGAGCTCGAACAGAAAATCGAGGAGATGAAATCAATTGGCGAAGTTATAAATATTGACGAAGAGATTGAAAGGCTACAGAACAAAATTTTTGAACTTAAACAGCAAATATACAGCCAACTTACCCGCTGGCAACGAGTCCAAATAGCTCGACATCCAGAACGTCCATACACCTTGGATTACATCAATAATATTTTTACAGATTTTGTCGAGCTTCACGGCGACCGTCTCGTTCGCGACGACCCAGCCATCGTCGGCGGCATTGCTAAGTTCAACGGTCATTCCGTTCTTGTCGTCGGGCATCAGAAAGGACGAGATACCAAAAGCAATCTCTTTAGAAATTTTGGTATGCCAAATCCAGAGGGATATAGAAAGGCACATCGTTTGTTTCTCTTGGCCGAGAAATTCAGTAAACCAGTAATTACATTTTTGGATACTCCCGGAGCTTATCCTGGAATGGAAGCCGAGGAACGTGGTCAAGCCGAAGCCATCGCCCGTAATCTTTTTTTAATGGCTAAATTGCGTGTTCCCATAATTGTTGTTATCATTGGAGAAGGAGCAAGCGGAGGTGCAATTGGAATTGGTGTTGGCGATAGAATACTAATGCTCGAAAATGCTTGGTATAGTGTAATTTCTCCAGAGTCTTGCTCCAGTATCCTTTGGCGTAGTTGGGATTTTAAAGAACAAGCTGCAGAAGCTTTAAAATTGACTGCTAAAGATTTGCTCGAGTTAAAGATAATCGATAGAGTCGTACCCGAACCACTTGGAGGAGCACATAAAGACCCCAAGCAAATGTTCACAATCATGAAAGAGGTGTTGAGTGAAGAATTGGAAAACTTGTTGAAGATAAAAATTGATGATTTAGTAAGGATGAGAAAAGAAAAGTTTTATAACCAAGGTGTTTGGAAAGAATTATGATTAGGAAGTTAGACGAAGTCCTTAAGCGAGCCACGAAATGGGTCGAAGGTTTCGCACAGACGAGATACTCCCTCTGGGCATTATTCGGATTTGCTTTTGCCGAGGCTTCTTTTTTCCCAATACCACCCGATGTTTTGCTCATTGCAATAGCTTTTGCTTATCCCAAAAGGTCGTTCATTTCTGCATTTTGGTGTACCATTGGCTCGGCTTTTGGAGGCATTTTGGGATATTACATCGGATTTTCTCTAATGCAAGTGATTGGTATTAAAATAATCGATTTTTATAATTTTCACCAGGAATGGAATAAAGTTGTATCTGTCTTTAATAGTGATATTGGGTATTGGTTCCTTGCTATAGCTTCGTTTACTCCAATACCATATAAAGTGGCAACAATCGCTGCTGGTGCAACAAACCAAAATTTTATCCCTTTTGTTATAATCTCTCTTGTTGGTCGTGGCTTGCGTTTTTTTGCCGTGGCAACTTTGTTCTATTTTCTTGGTCCACCAGTCAAGGCATTTATTGATAAACATTTCGAAAAACTCACTTTTGCATTTATTGTACTTCTTATAGGTGGTTTCGTTGTTATAAAATTCTTATTCTGATTAAGTGGCAAGAATTATTTACTTATTTAAAGGCAAATTCCCTTGGGATGGAAGATTGGTGAAGATTTGCAATTCATTACAAAAGCAAGGCAACGATGTTTTAGTGGTTGCGCGTTGGAAGAGTGAAAGGGATAAGATTGAAAATTGGTATGGTTTAAATATATATCGAGCATGCTACAAATTGCCTCCACAACTTTCGTTACCTTTTCCAAATAATTATTTTTGGATTAAGGACTTATCAGAGATTATCAAAGTATTTCTTCCAGAAATTATATTCGTTCGGGACATATTTCTTGTGAAGACAGTTAAAAAAGCTTTGGGGAAAAAGTCGGTACCGATAATCATTGATATGGCAGAGCACTATCCCGCTGCTGTACGTTACTGGAGGAAATATAATAAAAATTTTTTAACAAAATTAATTGTTCACAAACTTCAAATTGTTGATAAATGGGAGACAGAGAGTGTTTCTATTGCAAATGGCATAATAACTGTTTGTGAGGAACAAAAGGAAAGACTTGTGAACAATTACCGTTTTAACCCAGATTTTATAGAAGTAATATATAATACACCAGAATTAAATTTTTTCAAGTATAGTGTAAAAAATCCTAAATCCAATCCTAGAACTTTCCTCCATCACGGATATCACACAAGTGAAAAGCCAATCGATAAATTTGTTAGGTATTTTCTTGATTACGCCTCTTCGAGCAAGGGTTTTCGTTTGCTGATAGCTGGACCTGGGGAGTGTATTCCAGAATTGAAGCATATGGTCGATTCAAGAAATGCAAATAATGTTGATTTTCTTGGAGAGTATAAATTCGAAGATTTGCCGAAAATTTTGTTAAATGCAGATATAGGCATAATACCATATCCCGCTAACGATTTTAATAACTTCACCCTGCATAACAAGGTTTTTGATTACATGGCTTGTGGTATACCTATTTTGGTCTCAGATGCTAAGCCGTTGAAAAGACTTGTAGAAGAGACCAAAGCTGGGTTATCAATTAAAATAGAGAGTGATTCAATTAGAAATTTCTTTAAAGAAATTGACAATTACAATTGGCTCGAGATGAGTAAAAATGCACTGGAATTTTCAAGACGAAAGTACAACTGGGCAGTGGACGAAAGTAAATTGATTAGATTTACAAAAAAGGTGTTGGATGCCTAAATTCGTTTCGAATACCATTCAAGTGCACGTGGCTGCTTGGGTAGAGCATCTACAGCAGTATAATTATTTAGCCCTCAGAAGGGGGAGTACCGACCCTCTTTATCCAGGATTGTGGCAAGCAATCACTGGAACAATTGAACCAAGCGAGACAGCCATTAATTGTGCAATTCGAGAGATACGCGAAGAGACGGGGCTAATCCCAAAGCAAGTTTGGACAATCCCTTTTGTTGCTGTTTTTTTCGACCCGTACAAGGACGAGGTTAATGCCTCGCCTATCTTTGGTGTTACAGTAGACTTTAACCAGCAGATTTCCATCTCTGGTGAACATGATGATTACAAATGGTTGAGTTTGGAGCAGTTTATTGAGGTTGTGGAATTACCCTCTCATAAAATCGGTGCGCGATATTTTTGGGATTACATCCTTAGCAAGAGAGATAAAAGCATGTTCAAGTTCAAAAATCAAGACCTTAAAATGTATTAGGAATTTTGTTGTGACGGTTTCTTTTAAAATTAGATTTGAAAAACTTTATTAACACATAAGATTATGAGTAGTTGGGTTTAATTTTGTATGGCAGGGGGTCTTCTAAGCCAGCTTGCTGAAATCCCCGAAGTCGAAGAGCACACGAGTCGCATACACCACAAGCGATTTCACTTTCGCGATAGCAGCTCCATGTCAATTCGAATGGAACGTTAAAATTGTGACCGAGCCGCACGATGAAGCGTTTAGTTAGATTTATCAAGGGAGTGTGTATTTGAATTGTAGTTTCGGGTTTTGTTCCCAAGTTGATAGCTTTTTCAAAAGCTTGAAAAAAATCCAGTCGGCAATCGGGATATCCACTGCTATCGGTTTCGACAGCTCCAATAAAAATAGCTTTTGCTCCGAGAACTTCTGCCCAGCTAGTGGCAATTGCAAGTATGTTGCCATTTCGAAATGGAACATAAGTTGAGGGTATTTCGGAGCGATTTAAGTTTGCAAATTCAATTTCTATGCTCGTATTAGTCAAAGAAGAACCACCGATTTTTTTAAAGTAATCAATAGAAATGGTTAATCTGTTGTCAAATTGGAAATAATCACACAAATCATTGAAGGCTTTAAGCTCTCTTTCCTGCGTTCTTTGACCATAAAGAACATGAAGCGCAGAAACTTCATAACCTAATGACTTTGCAAGTGCTGCGGTTACAGCAGAATCCAGTCCTCCACTCATCAAAACTACTGCTTTGTTCATTTTCAGACTCCCCCGATAATTAATGATACCTTCTATATGTGTAATGTCGCAATTTCCAGCGACTCTTATAGGTGTTGTTGTTATGAGTCGCCGCAAGTGTTATTGGCTTTTCTTTTGCTTTATAAAAGTGCAAGGCAATTGCAGAAGCAAGTTTTGAATATTCTTCCTTTGCTTGGTGCAGTTTAGTGAAGTCAAATTCATTTTCCAAAAAAGCAGTGTGGTAAGTTCCGTCTAAGTATCTTGGTTCTTGAAGAATTTGAATTAAAAAGGGTATACCAGTTTTTACGCCAAAAATTTTAAAATCCTTTAATGCTCTCAGCATAGTTGATATTGCTTCATTTCGGTCTTTACCATAAGTTATAAGTTTTGCAATTAATGGGTCGAAATGTATGGTAATTTCGGAGTTTGTTTCGACGCCACTGTCGAGCCGAACACCTTTGCCACCCGGCTCTCGCATATATATTATTTTGCCTGTGTCTGGCAAAAAGTTATTAAAGGGGTCTTCTGCATTAATACGACATTCAATAGAGTGCCCTTTCCAGAAGACGTCTTCTTGAGAGAATGATAATGGGTAGCCAAAGGCAATTCTGATTTGTTCCTTTACTATGTCGATACCAGTAACAAATTCAGTAACCGGGTGCTCCACTTGCAAACGGGTGTTCATTTCGAGAAAGTAGAAATTTTTGTTTTTATCGAACAAAAACTCGATTGTTCCCGCATTTACAAAACCAACTGCTTTTGCTGCTTCGATGGCAACAAAACCCATTTTTTGCCTCAAATCTTTGTCGAGCACTGTAGACGGAGCCTCCTCGATTACTTTTTGATGACGACGTTGTATCGAGCAGTCTCGTTCACCTAAGTGAACATAATTTCCGTACTCATCACCAAGTATTTGAATTTCGATATGTTTTGGTTCTTCGAGATATTTTTCAATATAAATTGAACCATCACCGAAAGATTTCAATGCCTCTCGTTGTGCCGATTCGAAGCTATCCTTGAATTCTTCGCGTTTCAAGACTTTTTTCATTCCTTTGCCACCACCGCCAGCAGAAGCTTTCAAAAGCACTGGAAAACCTATACTTTCTGCAATTCTTATCCCATCTTCAATTGAATTTACTGGTTCCTTCGTGCCAGGAACAATCGGCACTCCAGCTTTCGACATCAATTCCCGCGCTTGTGTTTTGGTCCCCATTGCTTCAATCGAGTTGGGTTTAGGGCCAATGAACTTTATGCCAGCATCCAAACAAGCTTGGCTGAATGCAGCCCGCTCTGAGAGGAAACCATAGCCAGGATGTATAGCTTCGGCTCCACTTTTCCTTGCAACGTCGATTATCTGTTGAATGTCGAGGTAAGCGGATTTAGGTTGTTCAGAATAAATTTCGTAGGCATAATCCGACATACGTACAAAAGGGGCAGTGCTATCAACTTTATGGTAAATAGCAACTGTTTCGATGCCTAATTCGTGTGCGGCTCTAATTACTCGAACGGCAATCTCACCACGATTTGCAATTAAAATTTTCTTAAACATGGGATTTTTTTAAAAAAGTTAATTTAAAAAAATTAAACGAAATAATAAAGAGGTGGGGGAGTGTTTAAAAAGAGTAAATTGAATGTTTTCTTTTTCGAGCCACCTGCCGGATTCGAACCAGCGACCGGCTGATTACAAATCAGCTGCTCTACCAGCTGAGCTAAGGTGGCTTTCAAAAATGCAAAATTATAAAATTATACTTAATTAAGCAAAAAATTTTAATTTTTGAATATTCAATGTTAGTTTGAATTTAATAATTTTTTGAAATGCTAAATTTTTTTTGAGATTTTGTAAAAATTTTTATTTTTGCAAATGAGGATATCTTTAATTGATATGAAATTAGGTAATCTTTTACCTTCTTGGTTATTATTGATATTGCTTGCATGTATGTCCAAAAATTTTGTTTTTACTCGATTGCAGATTGTTCAAGGGGGTGGCTTTACTGGTATGTATTATGGTTACATTATTCAATCCGATGGCAAAGTTTTTAAATGTGAAGGAAAGGAAACTTGTGATAGCGTAAATATTTTTAAAACCTTAACGCCCAAAGAAATTCGAGACTTGAATGAAATTATAGTCCAATATAAACTTCTCGAGCTCGATTATCAATCCCCTCATAATATCAGCCGAAAAATGATTTTGAATTTCGG
The DNA here is from genome assembly GCA_937927515.1 of Candidatus Kapaibacterium sp. Lineage (GTDB taxonomy): Bacteria > Bacteroidota > Ignavibacteria > Kapaibacteriales > UBA2268 > Naka2016. The sequence continues at coordinate 57,774 of CALBDO010000014.1, forward strand.
TTCTTCAACGAAGATTTTTATTTGGAATCCTTTTAGTAAGGATAGCATTGAAGAAAAGTTGTCTGAAATTTATGAAAAGATAGAAAGTTTTGTAAAATAAAATAGGAGAGTAGAAATGGTAAGACTTGTTTCTAATTTATTTTCGCTCTTCGTTTGTTTGGCTATTTCTCTTTCTTTCGTCCACGCAGACGTTTTCGAGCAAATCGAGATGATTAAAAATGGTGCGATTAAACCTCAAAAGATAAAAGTAGACTTTGAAAAACTGAAGTTACTGAAAAACTATCTTCGCCCATCTGAAACAAACGTTGAAAACACGGTTTCCAATCCCACAGCGATAAAGCAAATGGAGTATAATACACAGAATTTATTTGAAAATCTTTATGTTTTTTCCGATGATTTTGATGTTTTATTCGACCCAAGTCTTGGCATTCCAAAATTTATAGCCCCCAGAAAACAGTCTGCCTTGGTAAATTCAAAATACAAAAATTTTGCCCTTTCAAATATCTTGTTTACTTTTTTGAGACAAAACAAAGAGTACTTTCGATTGCAAGAACCAGAAAAATTTTTCCAGGAAGTGGAAGTTTCCAAAACAAAAGATTTGGATTTAGTTATACGTTACCAACAGGTTTACCAAAAGATTCCAATCTGGGGCAAAGAATTGATTGCATTATATAATAGTTTCGGTGAATTGAAGAATATTGTTTCCAACTATTTACCTTGCGAGAAATTCGATGTACCTATTGAACCCAAAGTCGATGCCAAATTAGCTATTGAAAAGTCGAATTCAGACCTTGCAAGCAAGGGAGTATTTTTCACTGACATTGGTGCTTTCAAAGACATTCTTCAAAAGAAGTATCCAACCTCAAAATTGTATATCTTGAAAGAAAGTGTAGATGAAAATCCCAGATTAGTTTGGATTGTGGAATTAATGCCTAATATTTACGAAGTATATAGGTATTTTGTTGATGCAATCACTGGTGAGATAATACAATCTTATCGAGCCAATCCCTCTGATGGTATTGTTACAGGGACTGGTAAAGACTTGTTTAACCGAAATGTAAATATAAATGTAGTTCAAAAAGGAAATAAGTTCTACTTAGTCGATGCCACTAAGCGGATGTTTAACAACAATTTAAATAATCCTAACGGAGTAATTGTCATATATACAAACAAATACCAAGACCTAACAAGGAATTCAATGCCAGAGATTGTTTCATCCAATTCTAGTTATTTTGACGATGCAGTTGCAGTCACTGCCCATAAATTTCTTGGTGCAATTTACGACTATTACCTCCAAACGCATGGTAGAAATTCGATTGATGGAAATGGAAAGAATATTATTTGTGTTGTTCACGCTACAGAAAATTTTCAACCTATGCAAAATGCTTTTTGGAATGGGGAATTTATGGTTTTTGGGGACGGAGGAGGAATCTTTTACCCATTCACGAGAGCATTGGATGTGATTGCACACGAATTTACCCACGGTGTAGTTCAGTTTACAGTGGATTTAGAGTACAAATTTCAGTCTGGTGCCTTGCACGAAGCTTTTGCCGATTGGGGTGGCGCCATGCTCGACCGCGAGGATTGGTATATTGGTGAAGATTTGGTATATCCGCAGTACTTCCCAAATGGCACGAGAAATATGCAAGACCCACATAATGGTGCCAGTTTTGGCGACCCAAATTGGCTGCCTGCTCATATGAACGAATATCAAGATATGACTTTGGATAGAGACAATGGTGGAGTACACATCAATGTAGGAATAATTAACAAGGTTACATATCTTATTGGAAATTCGCTTGGAAGAGATAAGCTTGAAAAAATTTATTATCGTGTCTTGGATAGAAGATATTTGGCCAAGCAGGCAAATTTTGTGGACTTTCGTTTTGCTTGCGAGCGAAGTGCAAAAGAACTTTTCGGTGACAACTCGCCAGAGCTTAGTGCCGTTAGAAATGCTTTCAGTTCTGTTGGTATAGGTTCTTCAGGTGGCTCGAGCCCTTCGCCAGAGCTTCCGCCTATCGTTGGTTTGAAATATGTCCTTGCTGTCGACCAACAAAACCACAATCTTTACCGTGCAGAGGAAACTATAAATACACAAAATGACATTAAAAAAATTAGTAACTTCTCTCTGGATGTCTCTTCTGGCTCTACATACTCCGTTTTGTCCAGTGGTGCCTCTGCTATTTGTATCGACCAATCTAACATGCTCAGAGGACTAAACTTAATTACAGGTGAGGATACAATTTTGGTTGATGCTCCTATCTTTCGTTCAATTGCATTAGTCGAAGGGAAAAGACCAAAAATTGCTTTTACAACTATTGAATATCTTCCACAAATTTATATTTACGATGCAATTACCGACGATACCAAAGCAATAGATTTGTATCAACCAAGCACAAGCCATACTGGGTACGGTGCGGAGCCATTGTTCGCTATTAATTTATCCTGGAATCCAAGTGGTACTTTATTGATTTATGATGTAATCAACGTTAGGGTGGATGCACAAGGCGATACTTCTTACTATGCAGAAATTAATGCGCTCGAACCAGAGAGTGGTGTTATCTACAGGCTACTACCGCCTCTTCCATATGGATTTCATGTAGCCTCTCCAAAATTTTCTCAAACAAACGACAACAAAATTGCATTTGTAGTCTACAATGAGAATGCTGGCATTGGTAGCATTATTCTTGGTAATCTTTATGATGGTCGCACTTCCCAAATCGTTTCTACCTACTTGACTCTGGACCAACCAGCAACACCACACTTCTCTCCATCCGATAATGCTATAGTTTTTCAAAATTTCAAACCTACAACTAGTCAATACATGGTCTACAAGCAATATCTTGGTCCTGATAAGTTTACCCCCTCTGGTCAACCCCAGTTATTTTTAATCAACGCCGGTATTCCTCAATGGATTGCATTGGGGCAAAGGTCTTCTGTTTTGGATGTGAGTAGTGGTCGGGAGATTTTTCCAAATCCTTTTACTGATAAGCTGATAATTAATCTTGAAAATCTTAATTTAAAGAACATTAAAGAGGTCAAAGTTTATAATATTCAATCTTTGCAGACGTTGAGTGTAAATTGGAAGCAGTCCGAAAAAATCATCACTTTACATTTCGACGATAACTTTCCAAATGGTTTTTACATCATAGAAATCTCCGATGGAGTTGTTAAAAAACATTTCAAAGCAATAAAGATTGAATAACTCTGAAAAACATTCGATAGGATTGTAATTCTCTATTAAAATCACTTTAGTATTGATTGTTAAACAATCGAATTAATTTTGAAAAGGTTTTTAAAACTTTAGTCAAAAGGGTATATCTTCGAGTGTTTTCATAACAGCATCGACTCTACCAAAAGGAGCAGAAATCTGGACACCCTGGACAAGATGACCAATCTCGAGTAAGGTTTCTTTTGCAATTGTTATTCCTTCCTCGATGCTCTTCTCTTTCGAATCTGCGACCCTTCGCATTCTCTCGATTACAGAATCGGGAACAACAACACCGGGGACTTCATTTTTCATAAATTCCGCATTGCGAAGAGAAGTAAGAGGCCATATGCCAACGATGACCGGCAAACGGTAGTGTTCTATCAATTTAAGAAACTTTTTAAATCCAGAAACGTCGAATATAGGCTGGGTAACGATAAATTCAGCTCCAGCATCGACTTTCCAGTACAACCTTCGTAGCTCTTCTTCCAAGTTGAAAGCTAATGGATTCACTCCGACACCGATGAAAAACCCCGTTGGCTCGCCAATTGGATAACCAGCTATATCCAGACCATTATTCAATCGATTCAAGATATTAACTAAGCCAATTGAATCAACATCAAAAACTCCCGTCGCATCGGGATATGTTCCGAGTTTTGGTGGGTCGCCAGTAATTGCAAGAATGTTTTTGATTCCAAGTGCATATGCTCCAAGTAAATCCGATTGAATGCCTATGACATTACGGTCCCTACAGACAAAATGTAGAACAGTTTCTATCCCAACTTCTCGCTGAATTTGAATTGCAAGAGCAAGCGCACTCATACGAGCACTGGCTCGGGGGCCATCGGGTATGTTTATCACGTCGATACCGTTATAAAACAATTCACGTGCAGAATTAATTTGTTTGCTCGCATCGACACCTCTTGGGGATAAAAGTTCTACAAACTTCACAAATTTTCCAGAACAAAGTCTTCGAGCAAGTCGAGATTTATCTTTCTTCGGTATTGGTTGTACTCTGTGTTCCTCTTTGATGATAACTCTTTCGACTCTATCTAATGTTATCTTTGGCTGCAAAGCTTTTATTGCAATCGACATCTTCTTGATATGTTCTGGAGTTGTACCGCAGCAACCACCAATGATATTTGCACCAGATTTAACGAAAAGTTTAGCGTATTCAGCAAAATACTCTGGAGAAGCGAGATAAATATTTCTACCATCCACATTTTTGGGTTTACCAGCGTTGGGCATAATCGATATAGGCATAGAAGTCAAAGGTCTAACAGTTTCAAGCCAATTTAGCATAACTTGTGGACCAACGGTGCAATTAATACCTACAACGTCGGCCCCGGTTCTTTCTAAATCAGAGATTGTTGTTTCTGGGTTTGTGCCGGTTAGGGTATTTGCATCTTCGTCTATTGTAATTTGTGCTATTATTGGCAAGTCAGTAAGTTTTCGAGCAGAGGCAACAGCCTGCCTCAGTTCATCAATATTAATGAATGTTTCAAAAATTAGAATATCTACACCAGCGTCCAACATTGGTTTGATTATTTCTGCAAAGAATTCCCTAGCTTCCTCTCGAGAAATTGGACCGAGTGGTTCAATTTGTACCCCCAGTGGGCCAATCGAGCCGGCAACATAAACATCACTACCAGCGACTTCCTTTGCAATTTTTGTTCCAGAGTAAACTATCTCGTATAGTTTTTCCTGAAGATTAAATCTTTTCAATTTGAATCTATTAGCCCCGAAAGTGTTTGTTTCGATAACTTCGGCTCCAGAATTAATATATTCATTGTGTATTTGTTTCACAAGTTCTGGGGCTGTAATATTTGTTTCCTCAAAGCATCTATTGATGTAAATTCCTCTTCGATAGAGTTCGGTGCCCATTCCACCATCAAAAAGAACGACTTTTCTCTTAATTAAATCCAAGAAACTTTCCATCTGTATTGAATAACACTTATCTGATAAAAAATTTAATTAAATCAATTTGATGGATTTCAAACTTTTGAAATTAAAGTTATAGTAAAAATTAATCTCGATGAAATATTTGAGTTAAACAAATCACAATTTTTGAAATGGAATTACTTTATTACTGAAACGCAAGAAGTATAAACCCTTTGGAAGTTCTTTGGTTTCGAAAACGCTTTTGTTGATTAGTTTAATCTCTCTAATTTTTTCACCAAGATAATTTAGAACATCGCATTTAATTGGTGTAATTTGTTTGTCTATTTCAATAATTATAAAATTTTCGCAAGGATTTGGATAGATAATAATTTCACTATCTGGAGTACAACATTTCTCGACTTCGGATGGTATAATTGGGTTTAGTTTAGACAAAAATATGTTTGAATGACCATAATTGTAAATGCTTTTTTTATTGAAAAAAATTTCCCGAGAATTGAAATTCCCTGTCTGGAATATGTTCCCAAAATTATCGTTAGCTATAGAGAGGCTTTGGTCTTCGCCCTTGCCACCAGCGGTTTTACCCCAGATAGCATTAAGTTCTGCGTCGAATTTTGCAGTGAAGATGTCCGAGTAGTTATCGGAAGTAGAATTTAAAAGAGTGATATTATCCAAAACCAAAGACGGGCTTGCGAAGTAGCCCCCGATGTAGATGTTACCGTTTTTATCTGCTACGATTTTCTTGGCGTATTCATCTGCATAACTTCCAAATGAGCGGAGCTTCAAGATGTTTCCATCAACGTCAATCTTTGCAAGGTAAAAATCATAACTTCCGGAATTAGCCAATTCTATCCCACCAAATTTTAAATTGCTACTTTGAAATTCGCCAGTTATATAGATGTTGTTGCCAGTACCAAAAGTCATCGAAGCAGGATATTCTTTATCTTCGCCGCTTATTTTAATTTGCCAGAGGTACCTGTTGTTGTAAGGGTCATATTTTACGAGAAAAATATCTGAATATCCTTTATTTAGCATTGTATCTTGAAAAACAAGGAAATTGCTATTAAAGGTACCATAGATGTAGACCATACCTTCTTTATCGACCAAAACATCGTTTACTCTATCGTTTCCAACTCTTCCGATAGCTTTTGCCCAAATAGTTTTTCCATTTGGGGAGATTTTTGCCAGGAAGCCATCGTCCATTCCCTTGATGGAAGTATTGTAATTAAAATTTCTCAGAACAATGGTATCCAATATTAGGGAGTCGCCAGAGAAGTCTCCACAGATGAAAATATTGCTACTGTCGTCGACAAATATGTTATAGATTTGTTCGTAATTGTTCCCTTCAAAAGATTTTACGCCAACCACGTTACCATCGTTAAGATTTAATGTGGTAATAAAAATGTCGGAGCCAAGAGTGGAGTTTAAGTTGAAATTGCCAAATTTTGCTGGCTTACTTTCGAAAGAACCACCAACGAGTAGGAAGTTTCCATATAAAGCCAAGCAAGTTGCTCGGTCGTTTTCGACACCGCCAAAACTTTGTGCCCAAATGCAAGTGCCGTTGTTATCGAACTTTGCAACGAAAATATCTTCACCGCCATAGTTGTTTATCTTTACGTTTCCAAACGAAATGGTACTACTCTGGAAATATCCAGCAATGTAAACATTTCCGGAATTATCGACGACAACAGCATTTGAGTAGTCGAACGAATCGTATCCTTTGCCTCCAATAGCCCATTCCCATTCTTGAGCAAAAATTTGGATGAAGCTAAAAGAAAAGATTAAAAGAGTTCGAATAATTATTGTTTTCATTTTATTCACCTATTTTACCATTTGCCCATAAGCAAAATAAATCTTGTGGATTTACAAGCAAGGGATGATTTGGCATTACCCTAACAGTAAAGCCTTGTTTTCCCGTTCCAGAGCAAAAGTAGCTTCCCCCGTAATTAAAGATTTCTCCGTCGTTACCCAATAGAGAGAGTTCTTCCCAACCTGTATTAAACATTTCACCGTGAGGATTGAGTGAACCAAAATAGACGTGTACAACTACATCTTCGGGTTTTAATTTACCAAGCTTGATTTTGGCGTAGACCCTCACTGGCTTGCCAACATAGAATTCTTCTTCCTCTTTGAAAGAGACATCGATAATTTGAACATTTTTCCATTCAGAGCGAATAAAATCTTTCCATTCTTTCAGCTCCTTTGCAGTTTTTGCATTGTTTTCGGTAAGCTTGTAATAATTTTGGAGGGCTGGAATGTAGAAACGTACAGTATAATCCTTAAGCATTCTTGAACAGGAAAATTGCCCAGCAACGGTTTTTATTGAATTTCGCATCAGCTCGACCCATTTTTCTGGAATTCTACTAATTTTGGAACGTTCGTAAAACAGAGGTACCACCTCTTGTTCGAGAATATCGTAAAGCGAGTTCGATTCAATAATTTCTTGCTCTTCCCAATTTGAATACTCTTCGCCATGACCAATTGCAAAACCGTTTGAACCATTGAACGCTTCGTCCCACCAACCATCGAGGATACTCAGATTAATGGTACCGTTCAATGCAGCTTTCATTCCGCTTGTTCCACATGCTTCCAAAGGTCGAATAGGTGTATTCAACCAAACATCACATCCTTTTATCATTAATCTCGATATCACCATGTCGTAGTCTTCCAGAAATACAACGTGTCTTTCTAAATTATGCTCTCGAACTTTATGGATAATGGTTTGTATCATTTCCTTTCCTTGTGTATCTTGGGGATGTGCCTTCCCAGCTATTATTAATTGAACCGGTTTTTCCGAGTTTGTCAAAATTGATTTTAGTCTTTGCATGTCGCGAAACAATAATGTTGCTCTTTTGTACGGGGCAAATCTCCTAGCAAATCCAATTGTCAAGGCATCAGGATTGAGGTAATCATTGATTTTATTGAGTTGTTCAGGAGAAAGAAATCCTTTTTGCCTTTGTTTCAAGTAATTTCGGGCAAAAAGGATAAGGCGTACCTTTCTTCGTTGCTTTTCTCGCCAAAGCTCGTCGGAGGAGATCATTTCAATTTTATCCCAAAGTTCTTGGTCGTCGGGTTCGATTCTCCACCTCGGTGTCATATATCTGTCGTAAAGTTCGGCGAACTCTCTTGCGACCCAGGTCATTGTGTGTATACCGTTGGTTATGTGTGTTATGGGTATCTCTTCTTCGGGAATTTCTTTCCATAATGGTGCCCACATCTTGCGAGCTACTTTTCCGTGGAGACGACTCACAGCATTGCGATAGCTTGATAACTTTAACCCAAGGACAGTCATTGAAAAGCCCTCTGTGGAATTATAGGGATTTATTTGACCAAGTGACAAAAGTTCTTCAATCGAAATATTCAGCTCTTTCACATAATCGGAAAAATATTTTCTTACAAGTTCTTGGTCGAAGACTTCGTTTCCTGCTGGTACTGGGGTATGCGTTGTAAATACTGAAGAGCCAATCACAATCTGCTTTGCAGAACGAAAATCTATATTGTACTTTTTCATTAATTGATGAATTCTCTCTAAAAGGGAGAAAGCAGCGTGACCCTCGTTTATATGAAGCACCTCGGGTTCTATACCAATCGACTTTAGAGCTCTTATACCACCAATACCAAGTATTATCTCCTGCTGAATACGGGTCTCTCTTGTTCCGCCATATAGTTGGTCTGTGATATCTCTGTAAGTTGGATTGGTATTCAGTTCGATGTTTGTATCGAGCAAATATAGGTTTACTTTTCCAATAACCATCCTCCAAACTTGAGCATAAACCTTACCCTCGGGGAAATCTAAATCAATAATCAATGGGTCTCCATTTTTGTCCCTTTGCACAAGCAAAGGCATCGAATAGAAGTCGTTTGGAATATACAATTCATTTTGCCATCCACTTTGAGTTAGCTTCTGACGAAAATATCCTTGCTGGTAAAGTAAACCAATCCCTACTAACGGAATGTTGAGGTCGCTTGCTGTTTTCAGATGGTCACCCGATAGTATTCCTAAGCCTCCAGAATAATTAGGAAAACTTTCGTTTATTCCATATTCAGGGCTTAAGTATGCTACTGTTCCTATCTTATCAACGTTGAGGGTATCGTACCAACCCTCGGATTCCAAATACCTTGTGAAGCTTTCGTAGACGGAGTCTAAAAAAGCAACAAAATCTTTCTGAGACGCCAACTCCTCGAGTTCTCCTTGCGATAAACGGTTAATCAAAAGAATAGGGTTGTGATTAACCTCGTCCCAATATCTGTTGTTGACTCTAATAAATAACTCCTTTGCGTCGTAATTCCAACACCACCAATAGTTGTAAGCAAGCTCTTTAAGTTTGGCTAATCTTTGTGGAAGCTTTGCAGTTACGATAAAAGTTTTAACGGGCTTCATTCCTATTTAAATCTTTAAAAAGTTTTAAATTAATATTTTTATTTGATTTTAAAAAAAAATTTTTTACAATGGATGTGTCTCTTGCTATCGACTTGCTTAAAAAAGGTGGGGTGGTTGCATTTCCCACCGACACTGTTTATGGTATTGGTTGCGACATTTTCAATTTAAGTGCTATTAAGAGGATTTATGAAATTAAAAAAAGAGATGCTTCCAAGCCTCTTGCTGCCCATGTAGGTTCAATTGAACAAATAAAAATGGTGGCAATTACAAACGTGCAATACTTTGATGTTTTATGTCAGAAATTTTTGCCAGGCCCACTTGCAATTGTATTGCCAAAATTACAAACAGTTAGTAATATTGTCACAAGTGGAATGGATACCATTTCAATTCGTTTCCCAGATTGTTCCGAAGCTGTAGATTTAGCACTTGGTTTAGGCAACCCAATTGCTGCAACCTCTGCTAATTTATCTGGAATGCCCTCTGCGGTCCATCATATTGAAGTAATAAACTATTTTAAAGATAGTGTTGACTTTGTAATAAAAGCGGGAACTACAAAATTTAAAAAAGAGTCTACAATTGTGGACTTGACACAAACCCCACCTAAAATTCTTCGTGAAGGAGTTATTTCAAAAATTGAAATCGAGCAAATACTACGAAAGTGTTCTTAATTTCGAAAAGATGGTTAATTCTTTCATTCAATATAATGGCTTCTATTTTCTCTTCTGCCGATTTAATTTATATTAAATTTGGTAGACAACGAAGAACCAATAGATTTTACAATAAAATATGAGAATAGAAAAAACGTTTGTCTTATTTGATTTTCGTTTTATCAAAAATATTTTTTAGATTTTATGGAAAAGTTAGCAAAAACAAGTGTCAAAATAAATGATTTGATAGCAAGACGTTGGAGTGCACGAGCCTTCGACCCAAATAAACCTGTTGAAGGTTGGAAAATTGTAGCGCTATGCGAAGCATCTCGCTGGGCTCCATCTTGTGGTGCAGAAGAACCCTGGCGTTTTATTATCTGGGACAAATTTTCCTCCGAGATAGAATACTCAAAGGCATTTGATGTTTTAGACGAAGGCAACAAAAAATGGGCACGAAACGCCCCTTTGCTCATTGCTGTAATTGCTGATACTCGTTGGAGGAGCAATCGCGAAGCAACGAACAAATGGGCGCCATTCGATACAGGGGCTGCTGCGATGGCTCTGTATCTACAAGCATTTGATTTGGGCTTATATGCTCATCCAATGGCTGGTTTCGATGCCACAAGGCTACGTGAATTGTTTCAAATCCCCGAAGACTACGAACCATTCGCAATGGTTGCCGTTGGTTACCCCGGGAATATCGACAATTTAGAAACATCATACAAAGAGCGAGAACTTGGAGAAAGAAAGCGACGCCCCTTGGGAGAAAACTTTTTTTACGCTCTTTGGGCTAATCCATTACAATATCAAAAATTAATTGAGGATAATACAAATGTCTGAAGGTCACGATAACAAAAACCCTTTCAAGAAGCAACAATTCTTTGGTGATAATCAAAAGCCAAAGATTGCCCGAAATTTGATACTCTGGCTGATAATTTTCACCAGCCTTATTATGATTTATACAATGATGAATTCTGTTCAAAAGCCAGAATGGCCTATACCGTACAATAAATATCTTGAACTTTTGAACGAGGGTTACATTAAATCTGCTGTAATTATTAAATCGCACCTCAATGATTTTGAATTTCACGGAGAATTGAAAGAACCAGTTAAACTCAACATTGATGGTAGGTTACGCGAAGTTAGAAACTTTGTTACAAAGCTCGGCGTGGTCGACTCCAAAACGGAGGAAATCTGGCTCTCGAAAGGCATTTCCATTAAGTATGAATCTGCAGACAATCCTTGGTGGAATACCTTTCTCTCGATTCTGCCTTGGGTAGTTCTGATAGGAATTTATATTTACTTCTTCCGAAGAATGCAAATTGGTAGTGGTGGAGGAGCAGGCAAAAACATTTTTTCATTTGGCAAATCTCGTGCTCGAATGATTTCGAATAATCAGAACAAAGTGACGTTTGCCGACGTTGCTGGTTGCGACGAAGCAAAAGAGGAGCTGGAAGAGGTTGTTGAATTTTTAAGAGACCCACAAAAATTTCAACGTCTTGGTGGTAGGATACCGAGAGGTGTACTCCTTATTGGTCCACCGGGTACTGGTAAGACCCTGCTTGCGCGAGCCATTGCTGGCGAGGCAAATGTGCCTTTCTTTTCCATTTCTGGTGCAGAGTTTGTTGAAATGTTTGTCGGGGTGGGTGCTAGTCGAGTTCGAGATTTGTTCGAACAAGCCAAAAAACATTCTCCCTGTATTGTTTTTATCGATGAAATAGATGCTGTTGGGCGCCAGCGTGGTGCTGGGCTTGGGGGTGGTCACGATGAACGTGAACAAACATTAAATCAACTTCTTGTTGAAATGGATGGTTTCGAGCAAAATAGTAGCGTAATTGTAATTGCAGCTACGAACCGACCCGATGTACTCGACCCGGCCCTCCTTAGGCCAGGAAGATTTGATAGGCAAATTGTTGTCGACCGCCCTGACGTCAAAGGTAGGGAGCAAATTTTTAAAGTCCATGCTCGCCGACTTCCCCTCGCCGAGGATGTAGATTTTGAAATCTTGGCTCGCTCGACTCCAGGACTCTCTGGTGCAGACATTGCAAATATAGTCAACGAAGCTGCCCTTCTTGCAGCTCGTAGAAATAGTGATGTTGTTACTATGTATGATTTCGAAGCTGCCAAAGACAAGGTTCTTATGGGAATCGAACGGAAGAGCATGGTAATCTCTGAGAAGGAAAAAGAAGTAACTGCTTATCATGAAGTAGGCCATGCCCTCGCTGCTAAATTCACTCCATTTGCCGACCCTGTCCACAAGGTTACGATTATCCCTCGAGGTAGGGCTCTCGGTGTAACTGCTACTTTGCCCAAAGAGGATTTTCATACTTTTTCCAAAGAGTACTTAATGGCTCAGTTGGTCGTATTGATGGCTGGTCGAGCTGCTGAAAAAATTGTGTTCAACACACTCTCAACTGGCGCTGCAAATGATTTGGAGCGTGCTACCAACATTGCAAGGAAAATGGTTTGTGATTGGGGAATGAGCGATGTCCTTGGCCCAATTACATTTGCCAACCGACACGAAGAGGTGTTTCTTGGCCGAGAAATAGTGCAACCACGAGACCATAGCGAAGCCACTGCACAGATAATTGACAAAGAAGTTCAAAAAATACTGTTGAATGCATACGAAACTGCCGAAAATCTCCTAAAAGAAAAGGAAGAATTGCTACACAAGACTGCTAAAATTCTTTTGGAGCGAGAGACTATCGAAGGCGAAGAATTGGATATGCTTATTCGTGGAGAAGAGCTCCCTCCAATAAATATTCGCAAGCTCCGTGCTTTGAAAAGTATGAAAATCGATGGGGAACAAAGCAAGGACGATACGGGAAAGAAAAATCTCATTGAACAAAATTTTGAAGATGCAAAAAAAGAATAAATGATAAAGCGAAAGGCTATCTTTTTCGACCGAGATGGCATCGTAAATTATAGAATTGTTGGGGAATATATCAATCGAGAAGAAAATTTCCACTTTACGCCAGATTTTCTCGAAATCCTTCCAAAAATTAAAAAATTAGGCTACCTTGCTATTTTAGTTTCTAATCAAAAAGGCGTTGGTAAAGGTTTAATGACAAGCGAAGAACTTGGTAAAATCAATGATTTTATGCTACAAAAACTTTTGGAATTAACCGGCGAAAGTTTTGATGATGTATTCTACTGTACAGATGTTTCGGTGGAAAATAGCTTCAATTTGAAGCCTAATCCCGGTATGCTTTTAGAGGCTGTCGAAAAGTGGAGCATTGACATTCAGAATTCTTGGATGGTGGGTGATACAGACAAAGACATAATTGCCGGCAAAAGGGTGGGACTGAAGACTGTTTTAATTGGTTTACCAGAAGAAAACAATGCAGAACCAGATTATACATTTCCCTCTTTGATTGAGTTTTACAAGGTTTTAATTTAAATGGAAGAGAAAGTTATAGAAATTTTATCTTCTCCGTTTATTACACCCGGTCTAATCCTCTTAATTGCCTTTTTCTTTCAATTTATAGAAAATTTATTTCCCCCCTCTCCGAGTGATGTGGTTTTGCTTTTCTTGGGAAGTTTAGTTTCTTTTGATAAAATCGATTTCCTTCCGCTCCTGGCTGTTGCCACCATTGGCTCATTACTTGGTTTTGTGACTATGTTTATAATTGGTAAAATATTTGGCGAAAAAATTCTCGATACTGGGAAGTTTAAGTTTATTAAACCAGAGAGCCTTGCTAAAGCAAGGAGGTGGTTTAGTCGTTGGGGCTACGGTATTGTTGTAGCAAATAGATTTCTCTCTGGGACAAGGGCAGTTGTATCCTTTTTCGCTGGTGCAGCAGAGCTATCTGTTTTTAAAAGCACTTTTTATGCTGGAATAAGTGCTTTCGTTTGGAATGCTTTAATCTTGTATGCTGGTATGACTTTTGGAAATAATTGGAAAAATGCAGTTGTTTTTTTGGAGCTTTACTGGAAAATTGTGCTTGCAGTTATTTCCTTTGGGCTAATATTGTATGTAATTTATTCCCGTTTTGGAGCAAAGAAAAAAATTGATTCTTCAAATAGTCGAAATAATTAAAGTTCTGTTTAGAAGTTTCCAAGCGTAAACGAAGTTTTCTAAAGAGTTTAGTTTTATTAGAAACGTAAATTTTAAGTAATGACTCTACCAATTTTTTCCAAAGCCCATTTAAAAACTTTAATGTACTCCATAGCAGTTTTTTCTGCTGAAAAATCCTTTTGCATGGAGTTCTTTCGAATTGTACTCCAGTGTGGTTCTTTTTGGTAATAATCGAAAGCTCTTTTGATTGCATAGGACATATCATCGGCGTTGTATTGGTAAAAAGTAAATCCCGTTCCACTCATTGATACTGGATTGTATTCTTCAATTGTATCGACAAAACCGCCAGTATATCTTGCAATGGGTATCGTACCATAGCGAAGGGCATACATTTGTGTAAGTCCACAAGGTTCGAAACGAGAGGGAAGAATTAAATAATCACTACTAGCAATAATACGATGTGCAAGGGAATTGGAATATCCAATATGCACAAGAGCTTTGCTTGGATATTTCGATTGAAGATAGCGGAAATAATCCTCGTATTTTTTTTCGCCCGAGCCAAGTAGGATAAATCGAAACCAGTTGTTTTGCAAGTGAGTTTCGAGGCAATAAACAAGTAAATCGATACCTTTTTGCTCGGCAAGCCTTGTGACACTACCAATCAATGGGAGTTCGTAATTGTCTTCTTCTGGTACACCAAAAGAGCGGAGCAGCTCGTATTTGTTAATCAATTTGCCTTCGTTGAAATTGTTTATGTTATAGGTACAGAAAAGATTTTCGTCATTTTCTGGAGACCATTCAGCATAATTAACCCCGTTTAGTATTCCTATTAAATCAGCACCACGAAGCGATAACACGCTATGGAGGCCCTCTCCAAAGTATGGAAGGCGTATTTCATTGGCATAATTTGGACTAACTGTAGTGATTTTATCTGCGAACATTATACCTACTTTCATAGTGTTCACAGCACCGTTATGCTCGAACCAGGAGCCAGGATAAAACTCTTTCATCCCAAATGTAGAAAACTCCATTGCTCGCTTAGGGTCGAAAATTCCTTGATATGCAAGGTTGTGAATTGTATAAACGCCGGCGACATTAGAAAATAGTGGGTCGTATCGATAGAATGATTTTAAAAAAGCCATAGTAAATGCTGTATGGTAATCGTGGGCATGAAGTATGTCTGGCCTGAAGCCAATTGCTTTAGCTGTTTCGAAAACAGCCCGAGAGAAGAAAATAAACCTTCGGTCGTTGTCTGGATATTCGTCGGGTTCCCCATAAATACCCAAGCGTGAGAAATAATCCTGGTTTTCCACCAAATATACATCTGTATTAGAATTAGGTAGTTTGCCGTACCAAAGCCTTGCAAATTCAACCCAATGGCTTATTGGTACATACAAGACCATGTCCGTCGGTACAAAGCCCCAGTAGTTCGTATCGATAAATTGATACTTGGGTAAAACTACGACACTTTTGTATCCAACTTTTTCCCATTCTAACGATAGGTACTCAACGATATCTGCGAGTCCACCGGCTTTGGCGAATGGTGCAATTTCTGCTGTTGCTACAAGTATGTTCATTCCTTTCTATAAAATTACAAAAATAATTTTCTCACTTGAGATTTCAAATTGCTCCAATAACTATTGCCATAATTCATTAGTATAACCACCTTGCTAAATAAAACAAAATACCCGAACCGAGGTTCGGGCAGCAAGCGGTGATTGGATTAAATAAAAATTAATTTTTCTCCACAGGATATACGGATACTTTGAGTCTTTCCTTGTCTTTGCGTTCAAATTTCACAACTCCATCAATTAAAGCGAAAATAGTGTAATCTTTTCCAAGACCGACATTTTTTCCTGGATGAAACTTTGTTCCTAATTGACGAACAATAATGTTTCCAGCTTTAACGAACTCGCCACCAAATCTTTTTACTCCCCGCCTTTGGCCTGCAGAGTCGCGCCCATTTTTCGAAGAGCCACCGCCTTTTTTATGTGCCATTTGGTTCTCCTTTGAATATGTTAAATATTTATTTCTTTAATTTCCAACAAGGTGTAGAATTGACGATGTCCTTTGAATCTTCGATAGTTCTTTCTTCGCTTCTTCTTGAACACAATTAGCTTTGGGTCCTTGCCATGTGCTACCACAGAAGCAACTACTTTTGCATTAAGATATGGCGACCCAACGTGGACCTCTCCATCTTTTTCAATGAAAAGGATTTTATCGAACTCTACTGTCTCGCCCTCTGCTTTATGCAATAGCTGGGTCTTGAGTACTTTATTTGGTTCGACTTCGTATTGAAATCCATTAATATCTACTACTGCAAACATAGTTTTTTCAGAAAAAATTAAATTAGAAATGCAATTTACGAAAAAATATTAAAATATTAAAGTTCTATTGAAAATTTATTATGGTTTTTGTCAATTGGTATAGGATATTCTCCAGAGAAACAAGCAGTACAATAGCCAATACCTTCCTCTTGGGGCACACTTTCAAGCAATTTTTTTAAAGAAAGATAATGCAAGGAATCCGCGCCAATAGCCTTTCCGATTTCTGCTTCGTCTTCGTAATAGTTTGCTATTAGTTCTTCTTTACTTGGAAAGTCCATACCATAGTAGCAAGGAAAGCGAATCGGTGGGGAAGTTATCCGCATATGAACTTCTTTTGGCTCTGCTTCTCGAATTAATTTAATTAAAGATTTTGATGTAGTGCCTCGAACTATCGAGTCATCCACAACGACTACAATACGGTCTTTCAAAACTCCTTTAACAGTGTTGAATTTTACCTTCACTTTAAATTCTCTTTTGTCTTGACTTGGTGCAATAAAAGTTCTACCCACATAGTGACTTCGAATTAGTCCAATTTCGAAAGCAGTTGGCTGTCCTTTCTCTGTATTAACCCGAGAATAGCCCAGTGCTGCAGTATTTCCACTATCGGGTACAGAAATAACAATAACTTTTTCTCCTTGGCTGGCAATTGTTGGTGATTCTTCTGCAAGGTTTTTACCGAGTTTCCTTCGCACTTTGTCAACATTATGGTTGAAGATTTTGCTGTCCGGGCGTGAAAAATATATATATTCAAAAATACAGTGCCGAGCTTCTGGGGTAATGTCTTGTATCTTGTATGATTTTATTTCTCCGGTTTCAATAGTTTCTTTGTCGAGCACAATTAGCTCATTGTGATTAACTGAACGAATGTATTCAGCATTGATGATATCGAAGGCACAAGTTTCAGAGGCAACAATATATGCATAGCTATCTTGGGTTTTAATTCTTCCTACGTTGAGAGGGCGAAAACCATACGGGTCGCGAGCTGCAATCAAGGCTTCTTGGGTTAGAATAGCTAAAGAATATGCTCCTTTTACGATTCTCAGTGCTTCGAGCACTTGTTCGACGATATTTTTCTTCCTACTGTGAGCAATCAAGTGTAGAAAGATTTCAGTATCGGTTGTTGTTTGAAAAATAGAACCAGCTTCGCTTAATTTTTGTCGTAAGGAAAGTGTATTTGTTAGGTTCCCATTGTGCGATATAGCAAGTATTCCAGAGTGATAGGACATTACAAATGGTTGAATATTTACCCGCTTGGTACTTCCGGTGGTCGAGTATCTATTGTGCCCAAGCGCACAGTCGCCCTTTAATGCGTCAGTAAGTATTTTAGGGTCGGAAAACACATCCAAAACTAACCCTTCGCCTTTATAGATAGCATATTTTTTCTTCTGTGCTTGGGCGTCGTAGTAAAAGCTAACAATTCCAGCTGCTTCTTGGCCTCGGTGTTGTAATGAATGCAAAGCATAGTAAGTTAGTATTGAAGCTTCTGGGTGGTTAAATACACCAACAACACCGCAATTGCTCCGTGGTTTGTCAAAATCCTGAGTTGTCATTTGTTATTCTTCAAAAAGCAAAATTAATTATTGTTTTTTGATTTGACATCATTTACTTGCAATTCTTTCAGCATTTCAAGTATGAATTGTGTGTTCTTGTGTAGCTCTTCAATACTTCCGTTGTTGAATATTGTGAAGTCTGCAAATTTTCTTTTCTCTTCTTGTGGCATTTGTTTTTCCAACCTTCTTGCAACTTCGTTAGCTGAAAATTTACCGGTTGAGACCATTCTTTCTATGATTTTATTTATGGGCGATACTACTAAAATAATGTAATCAAACAAGTTCTCTATGTTTGCTTCATATATAAGAGCACTTTCGAAGAAAATCAAATTGTGTCCTTCTTCAATTAAGTCATTTATAACTTTTTCAGCCTCGGAGAGAACAAATGGATGCACGATAGAGTTAAGTAATAATAGATTATGCTCCGCATCCGGGGCTTCGGAAAAGACTTTTTCTGCAAGATATTTACTGTTCAATTCTCCATTCGACTGGTAGACCTCGTTTCCAAAAGCCTTTTTTAATTTCTCTTGTAGTGTTTTATCATTTTTCATCAATCTCTTTGCTAAATCGTCGGAATATATAACAGGATAACCTTCTTCTTCTAAAATTTTTGCCACTGTGGTTTTACCAGTTCCAAAATTGCCAGTTATACCAACGAGTAGTATTTTTTTCATATTTTTTAACTTAAAATCAATAAGGGGTTCAAACAAGTGAACCCCTCAAAAATAAAAAAATTACTTATAATTACTATAATAATGGTGCGAGAATTAATGCAACAATGGAAATCAACTTAATTAGTATATTCAGGGATGGTCCAGCAGTGTCCTTAAATGGGTCGCCGACAGTATCACCAACAACAGCAGCTTTGTGTGGTTCGGATTTTTTCTTATAGAGTACTCCATCAATTTCCAAACCTGCTTCAATCATTTTCTTTGCGTTATCCCAGGCACCGCCGGCATTTGCTTGGAATACAGCAAGTA
Organism: Candidatus Kapaibacterium sp.; assembly: GCA_937927515.1. Classification (GTDB taxonomy): domain Bacteria; phylum Bacteroidota; class Ignavibacteria; order Kapaibacteriales; family UBA2268; genus Naka2016. The sequence goes on from CALBDO010000014.1 coordinate 76,784, forward strand.
AAAATCCAGTAGCGGTAACACCAGCAAGGAGCCCTCCAAGAGCTTCTTTGCCAAAGAATGGTAAAAATCCAATAATCACTGGTGTAACAATTGCAAGGAGGCTTGGGAAAATCATTTGTCGTATAGCTCCCTTTGTAGCTATTGCTACACATTTTTCATATTCGGCTTTACCGTCTGCAGCTTCTAATGTTTCTATATCTTCTTTGCTCCATTCAGATTTTGGTTTGTCGCCAACTCTTTTCATCACCTCCAAAGCCGCTTTTAATGCTGGTATTTCTGAGAATTGTCTTCGAACTTCTTTCACCATAAACATTGCTGCTCTGCCAACAGCCCCAAGAGCGAAACCAGAGAAAACGAATGGCAGAAGAGCACCAATGAATAATCCAGCAATAACGTTTGCTTTGGATATGTCTATCGAAGGTATATGGGCGGCTGTCATATATGCCCCAAACAATGCAAGAGCAGTAAGTGCTGCAGAACCAATCGCAAAACCTTTTCCTATAGCTGCGGTAGAATTTCCTACTGCATCGAGTTTATCGGTGCGTTCACGAACTTCTGGGGGTAATTCAGACATTTCTGCAATTCCGCCAGAGTTGTCAGCAATTGGACCGTAAGCGTCTGTAGATAACTGTATACCAGTTGTGGAGAGCATACCAACGGCAGCTATCGCAATACCATAAAGACCCGCAAGTTCAAATGCTCCTATGATTGCAAATGCAATTAACAGTATCGGTAATGCAGTGGAGAGCATACCAGTGGAAATACCAGCTATAAGATTTGTTGCTGCACCAGTTGTACTTTTTTCTGCAATCTTGCGAACGGGAGGTTTGCCCAACCCAGTATAAAATTCTGTAATTAATCCAATACCTACTCCAGCAATTAGTCCAAAAATTGTCGCAAAATACACCCCAAGCGAGTGAATTTCGAAAACTTTTCCATAGAGCGGGTCTTGATAGGTGAAACTTTCGGGAAGTAGCCACTGAATTACAAAGTACGATGCTACAAGCATTAAACCATTGGAGACAAATGTGCCAACATTGAGCGCAGCTTGTGGATTTCCACCTTCTTTTACCCGAACGAAGAAAGTTCCAATAATGGAAACAATAATTCCAATGCCAGCAAGAAACAATGGCAGAATAACTGCCGAGAGACCACCAAAGTAAGTATCTTGAAATTCGGGTACATTGTAGAAAACAGTTCCCAAAACCATAGTGCTGACGATTGCCCCAATGAATGATTCAAAAAGGTCCGCACCCATGCCGGCTACATCACCAACATCGTCCCCTACATTGTCTGCTATAGTTGCTGGATTCAGTGGGTGGTCCTCCGGGATACCTGCTTCGATTTTACCGACAAGGTCGGCTCCTACATCAGCACTCTTAGTGTAGATGCCACCGCCAACTCTTGCAAAAAGCGCTATGGAGGAAGCCCCAAACGAAAATCCAGTGATTACATTTATTACCTTTAATAGCATTTCTTGTTCTTCAATTCCAAAGATATTAACGTAGATAATAAACAAAATACTAAGCCCTGTAACACCTATCCCAACCACTGCCATGCCCATGACAGAGCCACCAGCAAATGCAACTTTAAGAGCTTGATTTAAACTAATTTTAGCTGCATTAGTCGTCCGTGCATTGGTTTTGGTTGCTATACGCATTCCAACCCAACCTGCAAGACCAGAGCAAAATGCTCCGACAACGTAAGATACTGCCAATAAAGGAGAGGAATTTTCCAAAGACGCACCTTGAATTGCCAAGAGGATTGCAATTAAAACGACAAAAATTGCAATGACCTGGTATTCAGTCTTCAAAAAAGCCATAGCCCCGCGCGATATGTAGTTCATTATTCTTTGCATACGCTCAGTTCCGGGGTCGACTTTGTTTATCCAAGCAGTTTTCCAAATGGTATAAATAATACCTATCAAGCCAAATGCTAGTATTAAATAGATTAATGTAAGGTCCATAATACTACTCCAGAAATTAGACAAAAAAAATCAAAATTACTAAATTTAATCAAATTCTAAAGTAAAGGCAAAATTATCGCAGACTAAAAGATATTGTTATAAATTATTGACTTATATAATCAAATTGTTGTTTTAAAATTCATACATTTATGATAAAATAATATTTTCAAGCTCCTATCGACTAATTGTATATCACTATATTAAACAATGGCTTTCAAGAAAATTTATCCATACATCCGCAAACATAAAAAAAGATTGCTTTTTGGCTTCTTTATAATTTCTATTTCTAACCTTTTGGCTGTATTAATTCCAAGATTCGTTGGTAGAGCCATTGATACCATTGCAACCAAAAGTTTTCAGATAGATTTTATATTAAACCAAATTTTTTGGGTGATAATTTTAACCATTGGTAGTGGATTTTTAATGTTTCTCACCCGCAAGATAATTATTGTCCTATCTAGGGAAATTGAGTATGAGCTTCGAAAAGATTTTTTATGGCAGCTTTCGCGCCTTCCTTATTCATTTTTTGTAGATTATAGCACGGGTAAGTTAATGTCCCTTGCAACTAATGATATCTCATCCGCAAGAGAATTCCTTGGTCCAGCTGTAATGTACACAGCAAATACAATTACTACATTTCTATTGGCTCTGTTTTTTATGTTGTCTTTGGATGTTAAATTAACATTGCTATCGATTTTGCCGCTTCCATTGATTACAGCAACAACATACATAATTGGGAAGAAAATTCATCGTAGTTTCAAAGATGTTCAAGAGCAATTTTCAAAACTTTCGACCTTGGCTCAAGAAGTTTTTTCTGGAATTCGCCTTGTTCGTGCTTTTGTTCGAGAAGCATACGAAACGAATCAATTCCATAGATTAAGTGATGATTATCGTCAAAAGTACATACACCTTGAATTTTTGCAATCTCTCATGATACCTTTGCTCATTGTTTTGATTGGGCTTTCTCAATTAGTTGTCATTGGCTATGGTGGTTTCCGAGTGATTGAAAAAACAATGACCATAGGTGTGGTTTCACAATTTTTTGTTTACATTAACTTGTTAATTTGGCCAGTTGCAGCAATTGGTTGGGTTACTAATTTAATTCAAAGGGCAAATGCTTCTATTGAAAGATTATGGGAGATATTCGACATTAAAATCGAGGAGGAAACCGTATCACCGATGACTCAAGAAATTCAAGATATTTCTCCTTCAATACATTTCAATGATGTGTGGTTTAGATATAAAGAAGGGCTTCCTTGGATTTTAAAAGGAATCTCATTCCAGATATCGCCTTTCTCTTCGATTGGTATTATTGGAAGCGTTGGCTCGGGCAAAAGTACGATTCTGAGATTAATTACAAAAATTTATTCACCAACTAAGGGCTGTATATTCATTGGGGGCGTCCCTTTAAGTCAAATTCGACGAGAAATTATCAGTAGTTCTGTTGCATTTGTGCCGCAGGAACCATTTCTTTTTTCGGATACAATTGCCGAAAATGTTAGATTGGGGAAACCTAATGCTACTGATGAAGAGATAGAGCAGGTTCTTTCCCTTTCAGGTTTCGATAGAGACTTGAAAACTCTACCCGATGGTATACATACACTTGTCGGCGAAAAAGGTGTGAATTTATCGGGGGGGCAAAAGCAAAGAATAGCAATTGCTCGGGCTTTAATTGCACAGCCAAAAATCCTATTACTTGATGATGCCTTTTCTTCAGTTGATTCAGAAACAGAGCAACTAATACTTTCAAATATTTTCTCACATTTCTCGGAAACTACAAAAATTATCATTTCCAATAGAATTTCTTCTGTCATGCATTGTGATACTATTCTCTTAATTGATGATGGAAGGATTGTTGAAAAAGGAAACCATCAAAGTCTTTTACATCTGGGCGGTAAGTACCGTAGACTTTATGAAATTCAAAAGTTAAGAGATGAAATAGAAAAAGAAAATTGATTTTTTCTTTTGTTTTGTAACATACCCTTGTTAGTTTAAGGTTTTTTTTTAATTTTGATACGTTTATTGGAGTAAAAATGTACGTACTACTATTTGCTTTTTTAATAGCTTATTTTGTCTATCAAGCTCCAAGCCAACCAACTGAATACATTTCTCGAGGAACTAAAAGCTACCTGGTTAACTACAATGCCATCAGAAACAACTACTCAATCTTGAAATTTGCTTATAAGAGATTCGCTTTTTTGGACGAAGCTTCGGCAGAGGAGATTAGATTTATTCGGAATTTCGACAAAGATTATCTAATCTTGTTTTACAAAGATGTTGTTGCACTTAATTACTACCTTCCAGAGTACAAGGAAATGAACTTAGAGGAAGATGCTTTTCTACATACTTCCGAACCATCGTGTCTTACTGTTGTGTATGATAATGGGTGGAAGTTTCACTGGATGCCAGACCGTAGATTTGAATTCGATACGAGTGTTAGTTTATCTTATCGATTGTACTACAGCTTCGACTCAGCCGGTACTTACACACGAGTGGACACAAACATTAATGGAACGGAATTGGCTGTGAGCTTACCGAAATCAGCGAGATGGGTTAAAATTACTACTGTCGTTAATGATACCTTGGAAATTCCTTATGGTTTTCCGGTCGAGTTGCGCTATGAGGATGGAATACCAATTTGCTTACCTTACGAATTAAAATTAGATAAGCTTTCTGGTCAGAGCAAATACACAGCTAAATTCAAATTTCTCTCGAAATATCTTCCAGATTCTATTCATTTTTATGCGGATTTAAACAGAAGTAACACTTTCGAAAATTATGAGTTAACAAATGTTCCATTTAAAGTCGACATTTTTGAATATCAACAGGTGTTGGGCTATCTTATTAATGCAGGAATAGAGTGTTATTTAGTGTGTTATAAAAATGGGAAAGCATACAGGTATCCCCAAATTGGTTACTGGACTACAAATCCAAACAATCGTGTTAAGAATGAGACCTACAACTTTTTTGTGATGAATGTTTCAAACGAAAAGTGGCGGAGGAATTACATAAACCAGGTGTTGAAGTCATTTGAAAAAGGCTACAATGGACTTTTCGCTGATGATACATGGCACGGAGTTTACAGCTGGGGAGTAGATTCTTATCCTATTTGGAACTATTCTCATGATACTTGGCTCGATGCGGTTTATGCTTTATTAATTGAATTAAAAGACACAGTAAAAGATAAGCCATTGTATTTCAATGGATTGTTTGATGTCCGAGCTTATAAATTCTTGGAGGTTTTTGATGGTGGTATGACCGAAGGATTTGTTCACAATCATTGGTCTGGATTTTCAACAGAAGTTAGGTGGATTAGAGAATGTCAATTTGGTATTGATACTCGTAAATTCGGTAAGGACTGGCTTCCTTTAGGTGGTGTTTTTGATAATTCCCCAGAACCAAGGCTGTACACAATTTCTTCGTATTTCCTTGTAAGTTGGGAAAATTCATTCTTTGGAAACACTCCGACGTACCAAGTGATTGGCTACTATCCAGAATTTGATATTCCTCTCGGAAGACCATTGGTCACCGCAAACGATACAATCATTGAATTGAAGAAGATTGATAAATATGGCAAATCATATTACTCTCGTGAATTTGAAAACTTTGTAGTCCTTGTAAATCCAAGTAGAAGAGATACTGTGTTTCTCCCCGAACTAGCTGGAAAATTCCAGGTTATGGTCGATTCTTTTCCTACTATTGCTGGGGGAAGGTTGTTTACAATACGTTCGGATACAGTTTTGAAGCCACTAAGTTCAAAAATTATTCTCAAGGGCACCTCAGAAGAACCTAAATTGTGTTCACCAAGTTTGAGAAATCCAAAAGTTATTATTTCTCGGTATAATGATGAAGAGCTTCTAGTCGAAGTATCGGTGGATTGTGCCGATTCTTCAACAAAAGAATTTCGAACTGATGAGAACTTGCCTCTTTTTGTATATGCAGACCTCGTACCTTTTGGAGTAAATCAAGATTTGATTCTAAGTAACGATGGAACTCCAGCGTGTGTCGAATTTAAGACATACTCTGGAAATGCTCGTATTCCAATGGGGGCAAATTTGAAAAATGTGAGCATTCCGATTGTTGCTATGTCCACTACTGGCTTGGTAACTATGAGTGAAGCAACGATTGAAATAAACAATGTAGATACCTCCAATTTCATTCCTAATTTCAGTTTCGAGTTCGACATCAATACTGATGGAATCCCAGATTTTTGGAAACCATATAAAAATAATTTTGAGTACGATACTTCTGGCTTAAATGCACAGCATTTGAAACGAAGCGTTAAGGTCTTCAATAGAAATGAGCAAGATGCTGGCGGTCTTTATACCATCATAAAATTAAACCAATCTGAACCGAAGCCAATTCTTGTAGCAGGTTGGTCGAAAGCAGAAAATGTCTCTGGTTCCAAAGACAACGATTATTCTATTTATGCCGACTTTTATGCCAAGGATGGTACTCCGTGGTACGCACGTACTTCCAAATTCAATACTGGTACCCATGATTGGGAATACTCGGGAACCATTCACGTCCCACAAATGCCAATTGATAAAGGTTATATTTATTGTTTATTTCGTAAGCACAGTGGTGCTGTTTGGTTCGATAATGTATTCGTTGGAGAAGTCGATACTACTGCTACTCTTATTGATGAATTAAAAGCAATTAGTATAAGGGTTCCAAATGTAATATCAGGCAAGGATGATGATGTTCTTATAATCTCAACTTTACAGAGATTTAGTGGAACTATCTCTCTCTTTGATTTAGTGGGCAACAATTTGTTTTCAGAGAGATTTGATTTTAATGAAACGACAATTTTGCCACTTATGCATTTACCCTTTCAATTTGCAACTGGAACTTATTTTTTGAAAATTGAAGTTGATTTAAAAACTTATGTTTTTCCAATTCTTCTGCTAAGATAATTTTTTCTTTCATAATTTGCAGTTGCTCTTTTGTTTAAATTAACATTTTGATATTTGTGGATAAAGAAAAGAGAAGTTCACAAAATTTTGCGAGAACGGAGGATACTTCGACTGATAGTCTAAAACAAATTTTTCATGAATTGAGCAATAGATTAAACGATTTATTTGCTATTGATGATGTTCGATTGTTTTTGCTCCCGGATTATTCAGTGAAACCTCAATTGGAGTTGAGGACACTCGAGGAATTACTCGAACGAGATAAACAGCGGGAGAAGGATGGCTTTCCACGTAGAATTCGTATTGGTAAATTAATGCGTCCAGACGAAAGCGGTAAGCCTAAAATTGTTATTGTGCCAACTACTGTTGAACCAAAGTTTTACCACGATACCCGTATTACCGAAGAAGAGCCACAAACTGGTGGTACTGGCGAAGAGGAAGAGGGCGAGATACTTGGAGAAGCACCCATGCACCCAGAGGAGGGCGAAGGCGAAGGTTTCGGAGCTGGCCAAGGAGGAGACTCTCGTCACGAAATTAGCGAAGGGGCTTTCGACCTTGGCCGTATATTAACAGAGAAGTTTGAACTTCCCAATATCAAACCCAAAGGCAAAAAACCCTCCTTCACAAAATTTCAATATGATTTAACAGATATTCATCGTGGCTTTGGACAAATTTTAACTAAAAAGGAAACTCTGAAATCTATCTTAAAAACAAATCTCTTACTTGGCAGAATTGACAATACATTGCAAGCAGACACCTCGGATTTTCTTGTCACCCCTAGTGACCACATCTATCGTATACTCTCCAAAGAAAAAGATTACGAAGCACAGGCTGTTGTGTTTTTTATCCGAGATTTCTCTGGCTCTATGCAAGGAAAACCAACTGAAGTCATAACGAGACAGCACATTTTCATTTATAGTTGGTTGATGTATCAGTACCAAAGTAATGTTAATACCCGCTTCGTTTTGCACGATACTACTGCTCGCGAAGTTCCAGATTTTTGGACGTATATCCGATTGCAGGTTGCTGGGGGAACACGCGTTGCTCCTGCTTTTCAGTTAGTGGCGAGAACAATCGAAGAAGAAAGACTTTACATCGAAAATAACATTTACGTCTTCTACGGTGGTGATGGCGATGATTGGGATGAAGATGGAAAGGAGACAATCGAGGCTATGAGAAGAATGTTTCCCTATGTAAATCGCATTGGAATTACTATTGCTCGAAATCCTTGGGGCGGTGCTACAAAATCTGTTGTTGAAAAATATGTTGAAAGAAGTGGGATACTTAAAGAGAAGCCAGAGTTGGTACGTATAGATGGTTTTGATGCCGAAAGTTACGACGAAAATAGAATAATTCAAGGTATTAGAATTTTAGTAAGTTAAAATTTTCAAATTTTCTTTTCGTTTGTATTTTTTAATAATTTGAGGTTTCTATGAAAAGATATCTTTTGTTAGCACTATTGGTTTTATTCCCATTTTTTGTCTTTGCCCAACCTAAGCTTGAAATTGTTGGTGGTGATAGCTACGACTGGGGTACCGTGAAACCTACACAGGACCCATTAAAAGCGAAAATTAAGATTAAAAACGTTGGGACAGAGCTTCTTAAAATTACAGAAGTAAAACCAGGATGCGGTTGCACTACGGCTCCTCTTGATAAGAATGAACTCAAGCCCGGTGAAGAAGCTTCGCTCGATGTTACCTTGCGAATTGCTGGCTTCTCTGGAAATGTGACTAAAAGTATAAGAATTGCTTCAAATGACCCATCAAATCCAAACAAGTATCTTTATTTAAAAGCAAATGTTTTTCATCCAATTTCAATTACTCCCACTTCTTATCTAGCATTTAATGAGATGACCGTTGGCCAAGAAGCAACAGCAAAAGTAACTTTAAAGAATAATACAAGTCAAGATATTACCATCACAGACGTGGAGGTAGTACCAGATAATCTTAATGTGAACTTGCCAAAAAAATTGGTCTTGAAAGCAAACGAAAGCTACGATGTTATTGCAAAGTTTATCCCCGACAAAAAAGGTTACTTCAACTGTTCAATTAAAATGAAGACAAGTAATTCGGACCAAAAAGAAATTGTTATACCTGGCTACGGAAACGTAAAAGAAAGTCCAATATTTAATAATTAATATTTTAAATTGGGTCCCTAGCTATCCCCCCTTATTTAAACCCAATAAAAAGGGGGGGTATTTTGTTTTCATCGCAATTCGTACACTTGGTTTTCAAATCCAATTTGATTCATCTTCAACTCATAAAGAAATTTATGTTGGTTTTCAAGTTATATCGATTAAAAGCTTCAGTCGTCCAGAAGTCTTTTCTCTCCTTCCAACTCACGTAAAGGTTTCATATCTAGAACCATTTCTACAACACCTTGGTATTCACCATTTTGATTTCGAACAGCATAATATGCAATAAACAAATACATGTTTTGGAAGTGAATCCAAAAAGTAGCTTCATCTCTTTTGCCTTCCTTCATTTCTTGAATAATTTTATTAACTAAATGAAGGCTTTTTGGGGGATGACATTGCTGAACGAGCCGACCAACTACTGAGAGTGTCCTTGCAAATATTTTTTCCTTGTCCAGTTTATTAAAATAGCGAACTCTGTCCTCCGCATCAACAAATGTAATCTCGATAGGCAAAGCATCGAGCATATTTCCAATTACCTCGGTCGAAAGTGATGCAAGTAAATCTATTCGCTCACCGCTTTCTTTTTCCATAGCATCGACTAGTGTTTTGTATCTCGTGTATGCTCCTTCTCCGAGCGATTCTCGTTCAAGTCTTTTGAATTCATTTACTAAATAGGGAACATCTTCTGGTTGAATAAATCTTCGTCCCATCGGGTAAAGTATGTCATTTTCCTTCCAGATATGGTCTTTGGTAAGGTTTGCATAGTCCTGAAATTCACTTATAAAATCGTTTATTTCATCCAATGTTTTATCGGTTCTGCTCAAAAAACTTTTAAACTTTTCAAGGTAGGTCCTCTCGGATTGGTGCTCTTGTAGCATCACAGCGACTGGTCCTTGTTCTGGCATCCCACGCTGCAAAAGAAGTGGAAAATAAATTTTCTCCTCCTTCATATTATGGCACATTTCCCCGTAGTCCCATAGAATGTCGATTAATGTTTGTATTGTCGACCAATTCTTTTTTTTCTTTTGCAATTGCCTCTCCAAAATTACGAGAGCTTTTTCAATTATTGAATGGTCGTTCATTAGTATTGTTATATAGAGTTCGTTCATAGTTACCTCATAAAAAAGACAAAACTAAAAAAATAATCTCAATTAAGAATAAAATATCCTATTAACATTCAACTTTTATTCGCACATCAACAACGTATATATTATTTTCCGAACCAAAAGCTGGGTTTATATCGAGTTCAACAATTTCGGGAGCAATTTCCACCAATTTTGAAAGTCGAAGCAAAACTTGAACAAGAGACTGTTTGCTGACTTTGGGTAACCCTCTGTAACCAAGCAATATTTTATAACCTTTTATACTTTCAACCATTTGGTGTGCTTCGATGTCGGTTAAGGGGGCTAAACTCATTTGAACATCTTCGAGAATTTCAACAAAGATTCCTCCCAGTCCAAATGCAATCAAATGGCCATAACCTTTTTCGTACTTGCAACCAAAGAAGAGCTCGGTTCCAGAAACCATAGGTTGAATCACTACGCCTTCGGCTTCGGGAATACGAATTAAAGTGTTGAAAGCATCGATAGCATCTGCATAATTTCTAATGTTTGTTACGACACCTTTTACTTCTGTCTTGTGAATTGGTCCAACCACTTTCATTACGATTGGAAATGTTATCTCTTTTGAATTTAATTCTAATTCCGATGGATTCGTGATGTAGATATTTTTTACTATTTCTAAATTCATGCACTTAAGCAATTCAAAAGACTTGGGCAAGGGCAGAAAACCGTTTTTGGAATTTTCTATTATTTTTCGAATACTTTCGGCGTCGATGTCGGGAAAATCAATAAATCGAGCAATAGGTTTTTGTGTCTTTATAACCTTTGCAAATGATTTACCAAATGCTACTTCGTCGTTGAAATAGCGACCACCGAGATTTTTGAATTGTTCGATTGCATCTTTAGCTTGGATGATTGATGGTAAAATAGCATATACTGGCTTCACACTGCTTTGTATTCTATTGTAAAGCACATCATACACTTTTTTGACATCAAACAAGCCTGGTGTTCCAAAGATAACAGCACAAGCATCAATGTTTTGAAATTTGTTTTCAACATAATCAAGAATGATATCCAATTGTTCTGCAGTGCCAGTAGCTAAAAAGTCGATTGGATTTGAAACCGAGGACCCATAGTGCAATTTGGTAAGCAATTCCTCTGCAATGGGACCCTCAATTTTGGGCACTTCGATGCCTTCTGCTTCAAGAGTATCTGTAAGCATAACACCAGGACCACCAGCGTGGGTGACGACGGCAACTCGGTTTCCTCTTGGTTCCTTTTCTAATAGAATACTTGCGACATTGACCAGTTCCAATCTTCCATCACATCGTATGATTCCAGCTTTCTTGAAAAGGGCATCAACGGCAGTGTCTTTTCCAGCAAGAGCACCTGTATGCGAGGACACAGCGCGTTGTCCAGCCTTTGTCCTGCCAGCTTTAATTGCTGCTATTTTGCAACCTTTTTGTCGTAGGGACAGAGTGTGCTTTAGGAACTTCTCGGGTTTAGTGATTTGTTCCGCATAAATTAACTTAACAAATGGCGACTCGTTGGCAACGTAATTCACATCCCAATATTCCAAAATCTCTTCGACACCTATCTGCGCAGAATTTCCAACAGAAAATATAGAGCTGAATTTCACTCCGCGTTCGATTGCTTCCTCTAATATGAAAACAGCAGTTGCACCAGAAGCAGAGACAAAATCGCATCCAAACTTGTCATACTCTGGTACTGGACCAGCGAAAACACCTTTATATTGCTTGGTTATGACTCCGATGCAATTCGGTCCTATTAGAGAACCTTGAACATTTTGTACAATTTCGACAAGTTTTTGTTCGAGTTTTTTTCCCTCTTCACCCATCTCGCTAAAACCTGCGGACAAGACAATGAAAGCCCGTGTGCCTCGATTTGCAAGTTCTTCCATTGTGCTTGGTACGAAACTTGCAGGTATAGCTATTATTGCTAATTCGACCTTGGGAAGCTTATCGCAAGAAGAAAAAGCTTTTACCCCTTGAACTTCATTTTCCTTCGGGTTTACAACAAATAACTCGCCTTCGTAGTTTCCCCTTAATAGGTTGTAAAGGACTTTTCCCCCAGGTTTTTGAATATCGTTGGAGCCTCCAACAACAACAATACTTTTGGGTTCAATTAATTCTCGGACAATCATTTGAAAACCTTATTTTGAGTGTAAAATTAAAAGATTCTTATACTGACTTTTTTGGATTTAATTTTCAAATTACACTAGCCTGCTTCCTTAGAAAGATGCTGCAAGTGCTATCGAATATAGTTTACTTCTCTCCGAGTCCGCTCTCGAAGTAAGAACTATTGGTACCGTTGCTCCAAGAATGATTGCAGCAACAACACCTTGGGCGAAATAGGTGAAGCTTTTGTAAAGTGCATTTGCTGTTTCAATCTCTGGGGCAACGAGCAAGTCTGCATCTCCAGCAACTGGACTTTCAATTCCTTTGTGCTCTGCAGCTTCCTTACTTACAGCGTTGTCGAATGCCAAAGGACCATCTATTATACAATTTTTGATTTGATTTCTTTTATTCATCATTGTGATAAGTGCTGCATCAACTGTCGCTTGCATTTTTGGATTGACATTTTCGACAGCAGCCAGCAAAGCAACCTTTGGCATTTCTACACCTAGCCTTCGAAGTAAATCGACACTATTCTGAATAATCCAAACTTTTTCGTCAAGTGTCGGGGCTATGTTCTGCGCCGCATCGGTTAATCCTATCAATTTGTGATAAGAGGGAATTTCGAAAATTCCGATATGGCTGAGTAAGCTTCCACTGCGTAGTCCTTTTTCTTTATCCAAAATTGCTCGCAAGTAATCTGCTGTACTCACCAAACCCTTCATGATTATTTGTGCATGACCTTCGCGGACAACAGAAACTGCAATTTTTGCAGATTTAGAGGGCTCTTTTTCTTCTATAAATTCATATTTCGAGATATCGAAGGCTATTTCTTGGGATAATTTCTCTGTTTTTTCTTTGTTACCAATTAAAATAGGAATTACTATTCCTTTTTCAGTTGCTTGTTTCAAAGCTAGTAGCACTTGCTCGTCTTCTGCAGCAGCAACAGCAATACTCTTTTTGGGTTTGCTTAACGATATCTCTATGAGTGTTTCAAGATTTTTAAGTTCCATAGGTATCCTCTTAATCTAATTCACCAATTTCTGATTCAACTGCTTCTAAGATTTCACATTTTTTTACTAATTCTTTCATTTTGTTATGGTCTGGGTATAGAGGTCTATCTATCTCGAGGAAATCAACATACTTGCGAATTGTTTTCCTTGCAACATCAACTCCTCTCCCCACTTTAAATTTTCTTATGTCGAGAGCTTGTGCAGAAGCCATAAATTCAATGCCCAAAATACCATAAGCATTATCCAAAATTTGTGAGTTTTTTAATGCAGTGTTCATACCCATCGAAACAAAATCTTCCTGGTCGGCAGCTGCTGGAATTGATTGTATCGAAGCTGGCATGGATAAAATTCTTTGCTCGACAATGAGCATATCTGCAGTGTACTGACTTAACATCAAACCGGAATAAAAACCAGGGTCTAAACTTAAGAATGCTGGCAGACCTTGGTTTAATGCGGGATTAAGAAGTCGGTTGAGTCGCCTTTCGGATAAAACACTTACCATAGTAATGCTTGCTCCGACAAAATCCATCGGGAGGGAGATTGGTGTTCCTTGGAAGTTTGCTCCAGTTAATGTTAGCTTATCATCAACAATGAAAATTGGATTGTCGCCTACGCCATTTAGTTCGATTTCAACTTGTTTCCAAGCATATTCGATGGCATCCCTTGCAGCGCCAATCACTTGTGGTGTTGAACGCATAGAGTATGCGTCTTGAACTTTGGTTTTGACCTTGCCACTAAGTAGGTCGCTTCCTTCTATGCACCTCATTATATTGCGTGAGCTTTTGATTGCTCCCTCGAACCCACGCAGTTTGTGTACACGCTCGTCGTAGGGTTTCAAGTTCGCAAGCAAAGCTTCCAACGACATAGCTGCTGCTATTTCAGCTTGTTTAATCCAGCGTTTCATATCCCACAATTGTAGTGCGCTAATTGCTGTTATAAAGTTCGAGCCATTTATTGTTGCCAGACCGTCTCGAGCTTGGAGACCAGGAATTTCTATTCCAGCTCGTTCAAAGGCAACTCTACCAGGTAGACGCTCCCCTTTGTAAAATGCTTCGCCTTCACCCATCATAAGCAGTGCTATCTGGGACATGGGCGCAAGGTCGCCGCAAGCACCGACTGAACCTTTGGTGCAAACTACGGGTATTACATCTTTATTAAGCATTTCTACAAGTGTCTGGGTAATTTCGAGTCTACAAGCTGAATATCCTTTAGCGTGGACGTTAATTCTACTTGCAATTGCGCCTCGAACATACTCGATGGGCATTGGTTCGCCAATGCCAGCGGAGTGGTTATAAATCAGATATCTTTGGAATTCCTTTACTTGCTCGTCGGAGAGCACAATTTCGGAGAATTCCCCAATTCCAGTGTTTGTACCATACATTACTTCTTTACGAGCAAGCTTCTCCTCGAGCATCGCTCTGCAAGCCTTAATCCTTTCTACAGCCTCTGCCGAGAGTTCTACCTTCTCTCCAAATCGAGCTATTTGAACTAATTTCTCAATTGTTAGGCTCTTACCATCGATGACAATAGCCATTTTCTCCACCATTTAAAAAACAAAATTACAAAGTTTAAAACTTTAACTTTTTTGCAATTTGTTTAGAGTAACTATTCTGTTTCTATTTTCGATTCCAACTCGTTAATTATTTGAGTTGCAGAACTTGTTCCAATTCTTGAAACACCCAGTTCTATGAATTTCAGTACTTGTTCTAAAGTCCGAATACCGCCAGATGCTTTAATTTTTGTATTACCAGATAAATTTTCTTTTATAATTTTTATATCTTCGTATGTTGCTCCTCGACAGACAACCCCCGTTGATGTTTTTATAAAATCAACTCCAACATCACAAAGTAATCTCGTTGCATTTGCAATTTCTTCGGGCAAAAGCAAACCCGTTTCGATTATAACTTTCAATCGAACGTTATTGCTTCGGCATATTTCAAGGGATTTTTCGATTTCTTCCTCGACCAACTTTGTATTGTTATTTACAAACGCCGGTATGTTCATAACAAAATCGATTTCTTCTACTTTGACTTTTGCTAACTCTTCTACGGCTTGCAATTTGGCTCTAATTTGTGAACAACCGTACGGAAAATCCACCACAGAGACAACCCTAACAGTGCTATTCCTTAAAGTTTGAATAGCAAAAGGGACATAAAATGGTTGTATACACACTGCATAAAACCCATATGCAATAGCTTCACGACAAAATCTCTCAATTTCACTGAGATTTAGATTGTTTTTAAGATTTGTGTAATCAATAATTTTTGCCAATGCTGCTTTATCATTCATATTCAAATTCCTCCCCTAAAATTGTAGGTAGTTCAAATTGATGTGATTTAAAGATTGAAAACATTTGGTCGGAAGAAATGATTATTTCGGTAAACTTTTTTTTGTCGAAATTAAAAGCAAAATCAAATCTTACAATTCCTAATCTTCCACTTGTCTTGTCATTGTGAATGCGAAATCCAAAGCCCATTGAGTTGTGCCAACGTGACTTGAAAATTTCTTTTGTCTGATTCCAAACGGTACCACCATCGTAAAATACTGCACCAGAAACAGAAAAAATCCACAACCGAAAATCCGGAAAAAATCTAAGCTCTAAATTTGCAACTATCCGGTTATCCCCAGAAAGTTCATTCAGTCTATAACCACGAAGGTAATGATTGTTGTCAAGAAGTAGCTGTCTTACACCGTTCCAATTCCAAACAGTTTGCTGTTTTAGAAGAGTTGCAAAAAGAACGTTTGGAGTAAACCGAAGAAACATGAGTCCTAAAAATTCTTGGTAAGTGTTGAATCCTACAGAACGGGCAAACGCACTTCCGCCAGCAAGTCTTCCAAAAACGTAGAACTTTTCCTCGGGTGAAAGATAAGATTTCTCACCAATTCCAGCGAGATAAAAGCAATCTACTCCTGTAGAATCAACTTTAAAAGTTCGACCCAGGATAGCTGAACCCCACCCTCCAACGACAATATCTTCTGTAAGAAAAGTATTCAACTTATTGGAACTATAATAGTTTTCGGAAATCGAAGAAAATGCGAGAAAAATTCGGGCGGAGTTGTCGAATGCACGAGTAAATTCGGGTTTCCCTCGGGTAACTTTTCTTATATCCAGCAAAGCAGTGATAAATAACTTATCATTTTGTAACCAACTATGTGAATACCAGATTTTTCCACCTTTCTCAAAAAAATTCATCTTCTCGTAATTTCCATTCCCACCGAATAACAAATCGTTTCCAAAATTATTCACTAGTTCTACTCCGTAGGAATTTAATACGTTTCTCGAAAAATATGGTTTCCAAAGCAAAAGATTATGTAGTGTTCGATAGCGATTGATGAATAGGTTGTAATTTATCGAGTAGTTCGACCGAAGCATTCGCCTCTGATAAAACTTGAAGCGCAATTGTGTTCTCGTGTCGTTTTCGCTTCTGTACAAAATCTCTGGGACAAGTGTCGTACCAGTACCAAGTAAGTTCAATTCCTCAATTCTGAAGCCAATTCTATAAGCTTCTCCACCAGTTCCAAATAGTATCGAGGGATTGGTGCTCCATCTGTCTTTTGTTGTGACATAAACATCGCAGCTTAAATGGTCTACCGTATCCAATTCGATTTCAACTTGCGAGAAAAGATTGAGGGAACGAAGGTTTTTCTCTGTCTCCAACAGAATTAAATCATCTATGATGTCACCTTTTGAAAATAAAAGTTCGTCTCGAATAACACTCTCACGGGTTAAGTAGTGTAGAGAGTTTGCAATTTTTGCCCCAAAAAACCAATCTTTACTTGTCGAGTCGAAAACATTTATTCTTTTGATAAAAATATCGTTAACTCGAAATTCAGAGTAAATTGAAAAGTGGAGACAAATGAACAAAATTAAGGATACGCTAATACGAGCGAGCATTTATTTTGTCGAGTAAATATTTCAACATCTTTGTCCCATCATTCTTAGCTAAGTTATTCAAAGCATTGGAGGCTTTATCCAAATAAAAGTCGATAGTCTTTTTAACATCGTCGAATATACCCATCTTTTCGAACATAGAAATGTAATCTGGAATGGTATCTATTTCAATTGTTTCGTTGGAAAATATTTTCTCAATCAAGGCTTTCTCTTTTTCCGATTTGGCTCGGTCCTTTGCAATAATTACAATTAGTGTTTTTTTCTTTTCTAAAATATCGTTTCCAATTCTTTTACCGAATTTTTCTTTAGTTGCAGTAAGGTCCAATAAGTCGTCTTGCAATTGAAACCCAATTCCCAGGTTCAATCCAAATTCTTTTAAAGCTTCGATGTCCTCTTCGATTGCACCGGAGCATAAGCCACCAAGAATTAAACTTGCTTGAATAACAGCAGAGGTTTTCTTTTGAATCATTGTAAAATACTCCTCACTAGAGACATCTTGTTTGGAGTTGTACATCATATCGAGTGCTTGGCCTTCGCATACTTCAAGGTAGGCAAGCGCAAATTGCTCAACTATTCTGCCGAAATTGGTTAGATTGGCGTAGTTAGTCAAAATTTCCAATGCCAAGCCGACCATCGCATCGCCAGAAAGAATTGCTGTGGGCAAATCCCATTTTGTATGTATAGTTGCCTTGCCTCTACGAACTGGGGAATTATCCATTATGTCGTCGTGCACAAGAGTAAAATTATGCATTATCTCGATTGCTGTTGCAGCATCGACAGCCTCGTATGGGTCGCCACCCGTGGCTTCGCAAGCCAACATACATAGCAAAGGACGAATTCTTTTGCCACTCTCGAGCAAAATGTATTCGATTGGCGAGTATAAATTCCTTGGTTTTCTCTCCCTAATGAGTTCTTGAAGTCTGTTGTTAACAATCGAGGTGTAATGCTTAAAAGTAGACTCGTAATCCTCCATCATTTCACCCTAACGTAGTATTTTCCAGGTAGCTGTTTAATAAAACCTTTAAATTCCATATTTAAAAGTCTATATAATAAGTCCGATATGTCGAGTTTCAACTCTTCAGAAATAACATCGATGTGTTTAGGCTCGCTTGTAATTAATTCGTAAATAGCAGTATCGGTCTTGTCTTCCAAAAGTGTTGTTTCTTCCGCTTTTGGGAAAAGAGTATCCTTATCGGCAAGCCCTAAATCAATGAGTACATCTTCGGGCGAAGTAGCAATCTTTGCGTAATTATTTTGAATGAGAAAGTTAGTTCCACGACTCTTGGGCGAATTAATGTTTCCGGGTATTGAAAACACCTCACGATTTTGGTCGAAAGCGAAGCGAGCTGTAATCATAGCACCGCCTTTTATATCGCTTTCGACAACGATGGTGGCTATGGAAATGCCACTTATGATTCTATTTCTTTGGGGGAAGTATCCGGGTAATGCTTTTGTACCAAATTTATATTCTGTTATAATTGCACCATCACTTTCAAGTATTTTGTCGATTAAATTACGAGTGAGCGAGGGAGTAACGCAATCAAGGCCACAAGCCAGAATTCCGTATGTTTTACCTTTGTTTTCTATTGCAGCAAGATGCGATATAGTATCTATGCCATAGGCCAAGCCACTAGTTATTATTATTCCATTCTCTACAAAAAATCGTGCAAAATTTTCGGCTACAAGCTTTCCGTACTGTGTGTTTTTCCTTGTACCGACCATCGAAATCGAAGTACCGTTTGGCTCTATGTTTCCTTTAATAAATAAAATCAAAGGTGGATACTGTATTTCCTTAAGAAGTTTGGGGTAGTCCTCGTCCCAAAAACTAACTATCTTTGCATGAAAACTTTCAGCCTTGAAAATTTGAGATTCAGCTTCTTTGCGAGCAAAGATTAATTTTTCGTAAGAGCCCACGAAATCCGGAAAAAGATGAGCCCGTTCGTTTTCAACAATGAATGAAAGAAAATGGTCGAAATTTTTGAAATTCTCAATAACGCTTTTTAATCTTGGCATCGGGGCTATTCGAGAAATTGTTAATGCAAGAACTTCGTCAGTTGACCACATTTTTATGCCTTTGTTTTCTATTGACTTCGCTTAAGGTAATTGCAGTAGCTACTGCTACATTCAACGAATCTACATTTCTTTCAATAGGTATTTCAATAATTGAATCCGAAAATTTTAATACTTCGGAAGATATCCCATCATCCTCGTTGCCAAATATCAAAACAAACTTATCTGGAAAATAAAAATCAAATATACTCAAAGAGTTAGAAGTGACTTCGCAAGATATTATTTTGTAACCATTTTGTTTTAACCAATTTAATTCATAGTAAAAATTGTTGGCTTTTCGCACTTTAAGGTAGAAAACATTGCCCATGGAAACCCTAACAGCCCGCCTTAAGAAAGGACTTGTAGTTTGCTCATCAACCAAAAGAGAGTCGAAGCCAAATGCTCTACAGATTCTAACTATCTGACCAACATTTTCTGAATTATTTATTTTATTTAGGGCTACAATTCGATTTGATAGTTGAGAAAGCTCCGTATTCGCAGGTATGTGCCCAATTGCCATTATTCCAGAGTGAAGATGAAATCCTACAATTTTTTCCATCAAAGATTTAGAAGCATAAAATTTTTTCTCCTCGGGCACCATTTTAGAAGAAATCAAGTTTTCGTATCTTTCGTAAAATTCCAAAATTGCAAATATGGAGTGAATTTTCAAAGCACTACCGAGTAGTCGAAGTACAACTTTTTCTCCCTCGGCAACAAAGACGTTTGCATCCAGATGCGAGGGAGGGGTATAACGTAGGCTACGATAGAATGAAATCCTAGGGTCATCTATTTCAGTGATTTCGACCATTTAAATTATTTAGAGACCTTTCTAATTGTCATTTCGATTTTTTCGACTGGGCTACTAACTTCATTTGAATATGGTTGCTTTTCCAGTTGTGTCTTCTCGACTTTGTCCAAGACGTTCCATCCCTCGAGTACTTCGCCAAAAATAGTGTAGTTACCATCGAGCCACGGTGCATCTTTGAAACATATGAAAAATTGAGAGGTTGCACTATTTGGGTCGTTTGTACGAGCTGCGGAGAGAGTTCCTCTTTTGTGTTTAAGATTGCTAAATTCTGCAGGTATTTTCCTTTGGGAGGGGTCGCCCATACCCCAAGTGCTTTTAGGCTTGTTCTTAGAATTAGGACAGCCACCTTGCATCATAAATCCGGGAACAACCCTGTGGAAAGCAGTGCCATCGTAAAAGCCAATGGAGACCAAGCTGTCGAAATTTTTGCAATGCATCGGGGCAACATCGGGGAATAATCGTACTTTAATTTCTCCGAGGAATTTATCCCCCTGCTTTAAAGAGATAATGTAGAGGTATTTGTTTGTCTCAGTATTTTGGGCGTATACCCCAATTGTCGTAAAAAACATCATAATAATCAATCCAAATATTTTCATATCTTTCCCAAAATTTTCAAAAAACAAAATTAATCGATATTGCTAAATTAAAGGGTAAAATAAAGAAAAAATTTATAATTTTGTAAACTAAATCCTGCGGATGTGGCGGAATTGGCAGACGCGCTAGACTTAGGATCTAGTGGGGCAACCCGTGGGAGTTCGAGTCTCCCCATCCGCACTTTTTATGTGTTTGACTTTGGAGTTGTAATTGGAATTAAACATTAACAAAATCGATGAGGCTACTCGGGAACTAACTATAGTTGTTCCCAAAATTTCCTTCGAGCAAGAGTTAGAAGCGGAGTTTAAGAATGCACAGCAGTACATTTCTCTTAAAGGGTTTCGTAAAGGTAGAGTTCCACTTCAATTGATAAAAAAACTTTATGGTAAAGAAATTGAAAGTGATTTTATTGGTGAATACGCAACCAAATTATTCAAAGATGCCACAGAAAAAGAGAATATCAAGTTCATTGGCAAGCCGATTTTCAAAGACATAAAAAAAGAAGAAGATACCGTAGCCTTTGTGTTTTCTTACGACGTTGTACCAGATATTGAATTGAAAGAATACAAAGGTTTGAAAATCTACGAGCCTGTACACCGAGTATCAGATGATGAAATTGAACACGAGATTAATCATCGGAGATTGTATTCAGCAAATGTTAAAAATGCAGATGAAATCAAATCGGAGTTTACCATTATTGCAATCGATATTATCCCATTGAACCAAGAGACCTTGGAACCACTCGAAGGTGGAAAAATTCAATCAACAACAATTTTGCTGTCCTCCGAAACAGTACCCCAGGACTTGAAAGCTCTGCTCATAGGCAGAAAGGTGGGTGATGAATTCGACTACAATCCCGGTGCGACTGAGCCATCTGCACCAAATGAAGTTGTAAGAATTAGAATCAATAATGTATCGGAATTAGAGTTGGAGGAATTTAATGACGAGTTCGTAAAAAAGTATACCCGTGGCAGGTTATCCACAACAGAAGAATTTAAGGAAGAGATTGGATATTTCCTGCAGGAGAAGTGGGATATGAGGTCGAATGATGAAATGGTTAAGCAAGTAATAAAACAGTTGGTAGAAGCTCACGAATTTGATTTGCCACAGACAGTTGTGCATGAAACAGCTTTAAAATTAAGCGAAGATTTCATCAAGAAGTATCGAGAATCATATCCACAAATTAGAGACAAAAAGCCAGAAGACTTGTTAGCCGATTTTATTCCTATTGCCGAAAGTCAAGTTAAATGGTCAATAATCAAAAGAAAAATAATTGAAAAAGAAAATCTTGAACTTGAAGATTACGATATAGAAACCATTGTTGAAGAACACAAACGGCAGAATCCAAACGCAAGTGACGAGGATATCAAAAATTACATTCGAAATAGTCCTCACATCGTAGATACGTTGCTGGAGAAAAAAACTCTCGATTTCATAATTGGATTTGCAGAAACAGAAGAAATAGATTTCGATGAGTATATGAAAATGTTAGAAGAAAAGGAACACGCTCACCATCATCACGAGTATGAACCTAATGCCGGGGTCACAGAAAAATCTTCTATCGTTGATGATTTTGTTGAACCACTTCCCGAGGAAGTCGAAGGAAGTCAAGAAAAACAATAAATAATTTTAGACTTTTAATCGTCACTCCAATTTTAATAATAAAGGATTGGAAATGTACAATCAACTTGTTCCGATAGTAGTCGAGCAAACACCGAGAGGGGAGCGTGCATACGACATTTATTCACGCTTATTGAAAGAAAGAATAATATTCATTGGAACCCCAATAGACGACAATATCGCAAGTCTTGTGATTGCCCAGATGCTATTCTTGCAAAGTGAAGACCCCAAAAAAGACATACATCTCTACATCAACTCCCCTGGTGGAAGTGTTACTGCTGGTCTCGCAATTTACGATACGATGCAATATGTAGCCCCTGATGTGGTTACTATTTGTATTGGTATGGCTGCATCGATGGCACAAGTGCTTCTTTGTGCTGGTACCCCTGGCAAAAGATATGCACTTCCCCACTCTCGAATTCTGATGCATCAACCAACTGGTGGTACGCAAGGGCAATCTACTGATATAGAGATATATACTCGCGAAATGCTTAGAATTCGCGACATGCTCTATGAAATCATTGCTAAACATACAAACAAAGACATCGAAAAAATACGCAAAGATGCCGATAGAGATTACTACATGTCTGCTCAAGAAGCTTTAGAATACGGCATCATAGACAAAATCCTTTATAAAGCACAAAAACCAGAACAGACAAGCGAAGAGAATAAGTAATGTCTCAGAAGCGTCACACATACGGCGACATTCGTTATTGTTCCTTTTGTGGTCGCAATCAGTTCGAGGTCGAAGGCTTCTTCGAGGGCCAGAATAAAGTCCTTATTTGTAATTTTTGCATTGAAAATTCCTACGAAGTTATAAAAAATAAACGCTTGGAAAAGTTCCTCATTGAAAGCCAGTTGGAGCGAATCCCAACGCCCAGCGAAATCAAAACCAAACTCGACGAATATGTTATCGGTCAAGAATTCGCAAAGCAAATTTTGTCGGTTGCTGTCTACAATCACTATAAAAGAATACTACTAAACTTTGGAACTTCATCGGATGTTGATGTCGATAAAAGCAATATTCTACTAATTGGTCCAACTGGTACTGGGAAGACATTGCTTGCTCAAACTCTTGCAAAAATACTTCGAGTACCTTTTGCTATCGCCGACGCCACGACTATCACCGAAGCTGGTTACGTCGGCGACGATGTTGAAACAGTCATTGTTCGATTACTTCAAAATGCTAACTACAATATAGGACTTGCTGAAATTGGCATTGTTTATATCGACGAAATTGATAAAATCTCGAGGAAGAGTGATTCTCCCTCTATCACTCGTGATGTATCCGGAGAAGGAGTGCAGCAAGCATTGCTTAAAATTCTTGAAGGAACAATTGCCGGTGTACCCCCACAAGGAGGACGTAAGCATCCAGAGCAAAAGCTACTTTATGTTAATACCAAAAATATTCTTTTTATCTGTGGTGGTGCTTTTGTAGGATTGGAACAAATTGTGGCAAAACGACTTAGGACAACAAGTATTGGCTTTACTGCGGAATTGCAGCCATCTTTAGACGAAACCATGCGTCTTTTGCGAAAGGTTGAACCCGACGACTTGATTAAATATGGTTTTATTCCCGAATTAGTTGGGAGACTTCCAATCATTGCGCCACTGGAGGAGTTATCTTCCGAGGCTATGAAACGTATCTTAATTGAACCTAAGAACGCAATCATTAAACAATTCAAGAAATTGTTTGAATTGGATGGAGTGGAACTCGAATTCACCGATGATGCTCTCGATGCTATTGTTCAAAAAGCAAAAGAAATGAAGACCGGTGCTCGTAGTCTTCGTGCAATAGTTGAAGAAATTATGTTGCCTATTCAATTTACAGTGCCAGATATGAAGGATGTGACAAAATGTATCGTTACGCGCGAGGTAGTCGAAAACAATGCTCCTCCGATTTATAAGTTCAAGCGAGGTGCTGCTTAGATGCATAGATTATTTGAACTTTTCTAAAATATCTCTCACCGCATCTTTGTGAACTGTGAAGCTAAGCATTTTCAATTTTACGAAGTCTTCGTGGTAGAAGTAATATCCTTTGTTATTTCCATTAAATGAGCCGCTTCCTGAGTCTTTAATAAGAAACCACATTTTACCTTTTGTATCAGTTTTGAAACCGACTAAGTGTATTCCGTGGTCGTCGCTTGTTGTGTTATTGGAAAAGCGCATTTGTCTGGCATTTTCGTCGATATATTCCGATGGGATGTCGAATGTTGGTACAATTGCTACTTCTCGATGCGACTCTATTCCCGGTTCCGACACATCGCCTCCGATTACCATCGTATATCCATTTTTGATTGAACTTTTGATTATGTTCATATATTCCTCCAGGGGAACATTGTAGTACGAAGAGTCGTGCCACCAATTGTCTGGTACATTTAGCTCGACTGTTTTGTAGTAAGGCTTTTGCATTAATGACATAAAGTCTACGTAATCGTCAAGATTGAGTTTAAGGAAATCCGATAGAAAACTTTTTGGTGTGTAAGTCTTTCCGTTGTAAACGAAATCTTTGGGCGGCTCCCCCATATATTTATTAAGAATACTCTTAATTGTTTGAACAACAAAGTCCTCATTCCAAAGGTCTATTTCTTTTACTTTCTTTAAAAAATTATTCATCTCGGTGAACATCTTCGAGTGGTCGTAATACTTTTGTCCTTCCAATTTCCCTTCATATGTCTCAAATGGTACACATCCATACTTTTTCCAAATTCTTCGAACAGCATTTGATTCGCTTCCCTCCCCAAAAAATGACTTTCCGCTTGTTTGCACAAAGTATCGAGCCTTCTCTACATATTCCCAGTACACAGTGTACATCTGTGACAATTTTACTTTTTTGCCACTCTGTCTAAAAACTTCGGATTCAAAGAATGAAGTGGTTGAAAAGCTCCAACAGGTACCCGTTGCTCCTTGCGATATTGGTTCATTATGCCAGTAGTACTTAAATTCTTCAATCGATTTGGGAAGGTCGAGACCCTCGAAGTCGACAACAAAGCGTGGTTCTTTTCTTTCTTCTTTTTGCCAATACTGCTGTGTAGACTTGTGAATCTCTTCCCAAAATTCGTTTTTCGACTCAATAAATTTACCCTTATGCCTTTCTTGGGTATGCAATGTAAGATTGCCAATAGTTAGGCATAAAACTATGAATGTACTTATTCTAATATTCATACCCACTCACCTAATAAAAAAGCAAAACTACAAAAGTTTCATAAACATTTGCGAAGATGTTGTAACTGTCCACAACAAAAATTTTGCAATGCAATATGTTCGATTTTCCAACTTTTTTCGTTGGTATTACTTTTTAGAATGAAAATGTCATTTAATTAATAGGAATAGGTTACTCGTTAAATATCAAAGTCAGAGGAGATTTATTACTTTTGGGTCAGTATTCCATAAAAGAAACTGTTATTTTCTGATATATTGAATTATCAGCATAATCAGCGACAACAAAATGCTAATGATTAACATCGAAGTAATTGGAATAAAAATTTTTACATTAGGTTTGTCTATGATTATATCACCGGGGAGTTTGCCAAAAGGAATTTTCGAGAGATAGGGTAGGAGGACCCCCGCTAAAATTAAAAGCGCACCCAAGATAATCAGAATTAACCTTAATCTCATCTTTTTTTAGATTATATTCTCGATAAAATTAATGAATTTTCACAAGATAGCAAAGTATAGTTGTGAAATTATTTCAGCATGTTTCGCAGTGCAAGTCAACATTCCAAACTCTGATTTTATTTCTCAGTCTAAGTTGTTTTGCAAAATTTTAAAATTCACCCAACTTTGATTATTTTTGAATAAATTTCAAGAATGTATTTTAATTATTGGTTAATATGACAAAAGAAGAGAAATTTTACAAAGCATTACAGGATGTATTTATTGGAGCTAAAATCGAAGGCAAGGGTGGATTTATCAATCTGATGAAAATTAAATCAAATTATTACCGCAAGATTGAGGAATTACTTAGAGCAGACATAGAAAAAGCATTAGAAAAATATCCTGGCTTCAGGGACGAACTCTTTGACAAACTTTATAGCTTTTTCAGCCGCTATTTTACGGAAAGCGGTTCAATCTATTTCAATTCAAC
>CALBDO010000015.1 GCA_937927515.1 Candidatus Kapaibacterium sp.
AGCGAAGTTAATTGATATGGCTGGTCGAGAGTTGAAGAGCCTATACACTGGAGTTGGCAACGGCAATGTTGTGAAGGTGCGAGCAAGCGTTACTGAATTGCCAAGCGGAGTATACACGCTGGTAGTCAAGATAGGCAACGAAACCATCACACGAAGCGTTAACATAGTGAAATAATCGAGCAATAGCACATAAATCGAGCCGCTGGGAAACCACCCCAGCGGCTTTTTTTATGGTGAAAACAGACAAAAAGTTTACAAAATATATATTTCGTATTAACACTAATCAAAATATTATAGAGCAAGTTGCGTATTAAATCATAAGAATTTAAAATAATTGGAGGTGCAATGGATGTAAATTTTAGTCCACAAATGCTTTATCGCCTACCTTGGAACCTTGCAGACAATGCAATATCGTGGTTAGAACCAACATACGCTTGTAATTTGTACTGCGACGGATGTTATCGGGAAAATCGCAAATCCTCGCACAAGTCATTGGCGGAAATAGAAGAAGAGCTCGAGGTATTCGCTCGGAATCGCAAGACGGATAGCATCTCTATTGCTGGGGGCGACCCACTCGTTCACCCACAAATTGTCGAGATAGTCAAAATGATTAAAAAACGTGGTTGGAAACCAATTATTAACACCAATGGGCAAGCATTAACAAAAGAATTGTTAATCGAACTCAAAAAGGCTGGCGTTTGGGGTTTCACCTTTCACATCGACAGCTACCAAAACAGACCCAACTGGAAAGGAAAGAATGAAATCGAGTTAAACGAACTGCGCTTGCAGTTCGCTAAAATGCTGGCAGAAATAGGCGGTTTGACATGCTCATTTAATGCTACTATTTATCCAGAAACAATTCATTATGTACCAGAGCTTGTGAAATGGGCTCAGGAACACATCGACATCGTTCATATTATGGTTTTCATTATCTATAGAATTGCTAAGCTCGATGGATTATACGACTATTACATTGGCGATAAAAGGGTCAATTTTGATAATATTACTTATTCAAGAGAGGCAGAGACTAGACGGACAGATGTTAAGTCCGAAGAAATTGTTGCGGAAATTAGAAAAGCATACCCAGACTTTACTCCTTGTGCATTCCTCAATGGAACACATTTACCAAACTCGTACAAATGGTTGCTTGCAGGTAGAATGGGGAATAAACACCAAATTTTTGGTTATGTAGGGCCTAAATTTATGGAATTGGTGCAAACAGTTAAGCATTTCTTTACTGGAACTTATTTAGCATATTCAAGCCCAATTGCTCAAAAAATTGGCAGACTTTACTTTCTGCTCGCGCCATTCGACAAAGGTTTAAGACAGGCTGTGAAGAACTACTTCAAATCCTTTACCACGAATCCAAGAGCATTTTTTAATCGTGTTCATTACCAATCAATTCTTATAATCCAACCGATAGACATACTTCCCGACGGAGAAACAAATATGTGCGACGGTTGTCCAGATATTACTGTTTGGAAAGGGCGATTAGTTTGGTCATGTAGATTGGAAGAACAATTGTTATGGGGGCAACAAGCACGTGTAGTTCCCAAGAAAAAAATTTTAGAAATTTAAATTATTGATTTAGACCAAAATTTCTCTGCAACAAAATACTTAAGATAGCATTTCAATTCACACAGAATACATTTGAAAAAGCATTGGCAAGGCTCTTAACAACTTGTTAAAGAAAATATTATTGAGAAAAATCCGGCGGTCGAAGGGCACAAGGTTTACCTGCTCTAAACATGTTGCAAAAGTAACCTCCGGCGCCACCACTGGGTATTCCCCCGGGGCTTGAATCATAGAAACATAAACATATAGAAAGCAAAGCACAACTGCCTGGGCAGAAACATACAATACACGGAGATGGACAATCGCAAGTGACTATTATATCTTCAGTTTCTGGGGGTTGTTTTTCGTCGATAATTTGTTTGTTTAATATTTCTCTCTTATTACCTTGGGATACAAAAGATATAGCGGGTTTGGAGGGGAGTTTGACGATAAAGTGGTCTTTACCTTCATTTTTCTTGTCTCTCAAAAATTTCAATAATTCTTGATTTGACCCAAGATTTTCACAAATCCTGTCGAATTCGTCGAATTTTCGAGCTTCCCATGCTTTTTTCATGCTATCGAAATACGCATTGAATTTTTTATTAGTAAAGTAATTCATAATGTCTAAAAATGCGAAGAGTGTATCAGTAGAAACTTTTACATAGTCTCTGTGTATAGGACTTGTTGGTTGTTGTTTTTGCATTGAAATGGATTGAGGTAAAACGCTGTACAAAAAAGTAAATTCAAGAATGATAATGTAAATAACAAAATTCAAAATTTTCATCTCTACCTCCAACTAATTAGTAATGTTTAAATTATGAAGCGCTTTTAGTTGAAAAGAAACGAAAATTCAATTAACTAAATTTTGTTTGACAAAAAATCTAATCTACTACAAGTTTAACCAACGGCAGTGTCTATCTATAGCAGATACCTACAGAGTAGATTAATAATAAATAGAAATAAGATAGAAGCTTAGGTTTTTGGTTGAAATTCTAATACAGCTTGGTAGACAGCATCGACAATCTCTTCTTCTTTGACTTTACGCAAAATACTACCATTGACGAAGAGGAGTCCGCCACCTTTGCCAGCAGCGATACCAATATCTGCTTCCTTGGCTTCGCCGGGTCCATTTACAGAGCAACCCAGCACAGAAATTTTTACGGGTTTTTTAATGTGCTTTAATTTCTTTTCTAATTCTTCTGTTATTTTAAATAGGTCCACGTCCAACCGTCCACAGGTTGGACAAGAGATTAATTCTACAGTTCTTTGAGCAAGGCCAAGCGAGCGGAGAATCTCTTTTCCGACCTCAACTTCTTTTTCGGGTGGGGCTGTTAGGGAAACACGAATAGTATCACCAATGCCTTCTGCAAGCAATGTACCAATACCGACAGCGGATTTTATTGTCCCCACACTCTCGCGACCGGCTTCTGTCACACCAAGATGAAGCGGGAAATCTGTGTTCTCTGCTAAAAGCCGATAAGCTTCAATCATTAATGAAACATTTGTACTTTTTACAGAGACAACAATGTCCTCGAAACCAAACTCTGTGCAATATTGAATGTGTCTCATGGCACTTTCGAACAAGGCTTCGGCTGTTGGGTAGCCATGTTTTTCGAGAATATCTTTCTCGAGTGAACCACTGTTGACGCCGATACGAATGGGTATTTTTTTCTGCTTCGCTGCATCGATAACTTCTTTGATGCGGTCCTTCGAGCCAATGTTACCTGGATTGATTCGCACTTTCGCCACTCCAGCTTCAATGGCAGCAAGAGCAAATATGTGATTGAAGTGGATATCTGCGACGATAGGAATATCGACTTGCCGCACTATTTCTCTAATTGCTTGTGCAGCTTCTTTATCGTTCACGGTAACTCGCACGATATCTGCACCGGCTTCCTGGCAACTTTTGATTTGTGCTACAGTTGCATCTATATCTGCTGTTTTGGTTTTCGTCATAGTTTGAACAGAAATTGGGGCTCCTCCACCAACTGGAATACCCCCGATATTAACCTGTCGAGAAATTCTACGATTGTATCTAATCATAAAAAAAAGAAATTGTTGTACAAATATTACAGTTTTTTACTTAATTCAATCAAAATTCTTTTTTCCTTCTCAGTTAAACTTTGATAGCCACGCTCGGCAATTTTATCCAATATTCTATCGACAATTTCTTGAGTAATCTCCTCGCCCTCGTAAGAGAAATAAGTTCTCTTTATTTCTCTTTTAGGTGTGTCGACAATTTCATAGTATTCTGGTTCTTCTTCTTCGAAATAAGAGCTTGTTCGCTTTCTAAAGGAAAACTTAGGTGCGCTATGATAAGACGAATAATAATCGAATTTTGAACCACCGGTCAATCTATTAATCAATCTATAAATTCCCAACTGGTCACCGAACTTAAAGAGAATGAACCCTGTTAAAGCACCTCCGAGATGAGCGATATGGGCAACATTTCCAGCTGAGCCAGTTATTCCAAGAAAGAAAGCCAAGCCAGCGTAAAATATTACGAAAAATTTTGCAGGAATCGGAATGAATATCGGGAACATAAAGACTGGGCGATTGGGAAAAGTAAACCCAAAAGCAGCCAAAACTCCAAAGACAGCTCCAGAGGCTCCAATTGTGGGTAAGGGCTCCGAAAATAAGGGTGCAACAAACAGCTGAAACAAGCCTGCTCCAACTCCGGAAAGAATGTAAAATGCAAGAAACTTTCGACTACCCCAAATTGATTCGAGCTCAACACCAAACATCCACAGAGCAAACAAATTAAAGAACAAATGCCAAATGCCACCATGTATAAATTGATATGTAAGTAACTGCCAAATGTAGAAGTTATTGCTTTCCAAAGGTTGTAAGTAAAAATATTTAGCAAAAAAATAAATCAGCGGTGTACCACCAATGTTGTAAATCCCCAAGAAAAAAGTATCGAAAAGGAAAACCACTACATTGATAATAATCAATGCTTTAATAACAGGGGGGAATATACCGAACCCGCCAAAACCATTTAATACGAATTTATTTTTCATAAAACTCCTAAATAAAAGTTAAAGACGCTGTAAAATTAATTAAATTGAGTTAATTAAGAGAGAAGTTATAGAGCGTGAAATGTTTGAAAGTTTCCTGAACATAACTATAAATACGCTGCCAGACCTCCAAGAATTCTTCCCAGTATGTTATAAATGTTTCGTGAGAAGTGTCAAAATCTTTCCACGCAATTATAAGACGAGTTAAAATATCTTCGAAAGAAACAAGTAAATCAAAGTCCAAAGGTAAATTTTTCTTGCTTTTAAAATACAGTGGTAGAAATCCAGATACCTGATGAAGAAACACCAAAACCATTGTAATCGTTACATAAAGCCCAGAAGAATTACTTGGTTTGTTTTCCATTAATTTTTTTATCAATTCATCTGAGCGCTGAATAATGTTATTTATTGTCTCAAATTGCTTCCTCTCGTCTATTAAATGCTTCATATTAATCCATATTTGCAAACAAACTTCATCCTTTAAGAATATTAAAACTTATTTTTATTTTATTTCGCATTTAACAAACCAATGTCCAGGAACATTTCGGCGATTTTAATAATTTTTTTCTTTATTTAACTTTTAGTAATTTAGGTATTTTTATAAAGGCTTCAAAATGCTTAAAATTTATGAATATCTTGATAAACATAATGAGGAACATCTGCAGCAATTAATTGAATTCCTTAAATTCCCAAGTATTAGTAGCAAAAGCGAGCACAATAATGATGTTCGTAATTGTGCTAACTGGCTCGTAGAACATATCCGTAGTATTGGTGGAGAGAATGTCCGATTGTACGAAACTGGTGGTCACCCGGTCGTTTACGCCGATTTCCTCCATAGCGACAACGCCCCAACAATTTTAGTTTACGGGCACTACGATGTTCAACCTGTCGAACCATTCGAACTATGGAACAACAACCCATTCGAACCGATTGTTAAAGATAACAAAATTTTTGCCCGCGGTGCTTCCGACGATAAAGGACAGCTTTTTATTCACATCAAGGCATTTGAGAGTATCTTGAAAGTAACTGGTTCTCTACCAATAAACATCAAATTTTTATTCGAAGGCGAAGAGGAAGCCGGCAGCAATCATTTAGACGACTTCATAAAGAATAATACAGAATTGCTTCGATGTGATAGCGTTGTAATTTCAGATACTGAATGGTTCGACTTTGGTCTACCCTCTATTTGCTATGCGTTACGCGGAATAGCATTCGTAGAAGTTAAAGTCAAAGGACCAAATCGTGACCTACATTCTGGCTCATATGGAGGCACTGTCGATAATCCAGCGGAGGTGCTTGCAAATATTATTTCAAGACTAAAAGATAAATATGGAAGGATAACAATTCCGAGATTTTACGATGGAGTCTTGGAATTAACCCAAGAAGAGAAGGATGAATTTGCACGCTTGCCGTTCAACGAAAAAAAATATTGCGAGTCTTTGGGAATTCGACAAACTTTTGGGGAAATTGGATTTAGCACATTGGAGAGGGTATGGGCTCGACCTACTTTGGAAGTAAATGGAATTTATGGTGGTTACACTGGTGAAGGAGCGAAGACCATCATTCCAGCCGAGGCTTCTGCCAAGATATCAATGAGGCTTGTACCTAAACAAAATGCGGAAGAAATCACTAAGCTATTTGTTGATTATATCCGAGAGATTGCCCCACCCACTGTCGCATTGGAGGTCAAGGCATTGCACGGAGGCAATCCGGTTATTACTCCAATAGACACTATTTGGATGCAAAAAGCAAAAGTAGCTTTAAAGGATGCATTTGGAAAAGAACCTGTTTTCATTCGCGAAGGTGGCTCTATCCCAATTTGTGAAACATTCCAAAATGTCTTAGGGGCTTCACCAGTCTTGATTGGGTTTGGATTACCCACAGATAACACTCATTCTCCAAATGAAAACTTTTCATTGGAAAACTTTTTTGGTGGGATTAAAGCAATCGCAAACTATTATATGCTTCTGAAGGAATAAAAGTTGTATGTTTAAAATTAAGAGGTAATATGACAGAGAACAAACCTTATGTACCTTTCGTACCAGCAAACATGACTATGCCTGAATTCACGCTTCGTGCATTAGTTCTCGGTTTGATAATGGCAGTTGTACTTGGTGCGGCAAATGCTTACCTAGGCTTGAAGGCTGGAATGACGATTGCAGCTACCTATCCAGCAGCTGTTATTGGAATGGCTTTCTTACGTTTATTTAAAAATGGAACAATACTCGAAGAGAATTTTGCTCGTACTGTCGGTTCTATTGGGGAAAGTGTCGCTGCAGGTGCAATTTTCACTATCCCTGCGTTTTTAATATCTGGTATTTGGACGGACTTTTCTTCAATTCAGCATTATCTCGAAGCAAGCTTCATTATGCTGATTGGTGGAGTAATCGGAATCCTCTTCGTTGCAATTCTCAGACGAGTTATGGTTGACGACCGAGAACTTCCGTTCCCTGAATCCGTTGCTGCAGCCGAAATTCACAAAGCTGGCCAAAAGGGTGGTAGTGGCGCAAAATTTCTTTTCTGGGCAATGGGTCTTGGAGGACTTATTCAATTACTCAAACAAATTCAATTTTTCGCTTCCTCGTGGGAAAAATTCATTGAATTTTCAACACAAAAGCTGGCTTTTTGGAAGACGAGCGGTATCGAAGCTGGTGGTGGCGCTCTAATAACAACCCCGGGAGTAAGTCCAGCTTATATGGGTGTTGGATTTATCATTGGACCAAGCCTTGCAGCATTGAACTTTACTGGTGGTTTGCTCGCTTGGGGGCTATTTGTCCCTCTGCTTCTTTACTTTTTAGGGCCAGAAATTGTCAGTACTATGAATGCTATGGGAACACCGATTTCTGGCGAGGACCAATGGATTGCTATTGCTTTTGAAGTTTGGCGCAAATTTGTACGGCCTGTTGCAATTGGCGGTATGTTAATGAGCGCTGGATACACTTTGTACAGGATGCGAAAAAGCTTAATTGCAGGCCTCGGTAGAGCAATTAGCGATGTTCGAAAAGCTGCTGGTGGTAGCACTACGACCGAAGAACGAACCGAACGAGACCTTCCCTTCAAGTGGGTCTTCCTTGGATTGTTTCTGGCTTCAATATCAACGTTTATTATATATTACTACTTTTCCAACGACGTCGTAGCAGCAGTTGTTGCAACTATGGTAATGATAATTGCTGGATTTTTCTTCGCAGCTGTTTCTGGATATCTCGTAGGACTTATTGGCTCGAGCAATAATCCTATTAGTGGTTTGACTATTTCAACGCTAATTGTTGCAGCGTTATTGATGGTTTTACTTGGTGTAAAAGGGCAATCTGGCGTTGCTGCTGTTCTGGGAGTTGCTGCAGTGATTTGCGTCTCTGCGGCAGTTGCTGGCGAAATGCTTCAAGACTTAAAAGTAGGACATATCTTAGGTGGAACACCCTGGAAGATGCAATTGGGTGATATTTTTGGAATTTTACTCTCGGCTTTCGTAATGTTTCTACCCTTGTACTACTTACACCAAAGTGACATTATTGCTGGGGGAACTGGACTTGGTGGTAAAAATTATCCTGCTCCACAAGCCTCTTTGATGGCAATTCTCGCAAAAGGTATCGTTGGTGGTGATATGGCATGGCCATTAATCATTGTCGGGATATTAATGGCATTTGGGTTCATTCTACTCAAAGTTCGCTCTCCGATGCTTGTATGCGTGGGAATGTATTTACCATTGGAAACTTCTTTTGCAATTTTCATCGGCGGACTTATCCGTGGTATACTCGACAAGGTCATCGCAAAAAAGAATTTCAACGATGCACAGAAATCTCGTATAGACAATACTGGCGTCCTTCTGGCATCGGGATTGATAGCTGGTGAGGCTCTTACTGGTTTAATTTTCGCATTTATTGCTGTAATAAATTATGATTTCTTAAAATCGCTCATTGTCTTTGAAAAACCGACCTTTTTGCTTAGCCTCCTAGTTTTTATAGTTGTTGCTATTGTTTTGGTTTTGGTACCAGCCCGCAATGCTGGCTCGCCTGATGAACCAGCCCCACCGTCGGCTATTATGTAGTTATTAGAAATGATTCAAACAACAGGGACAAGTTCTCGCTTGTCCCTGTTTTGGCTTATAACAAGCCAAAAAAGAGTTTTATGCATTTTTCTTAATTGTAATAATTATGTAACTAAGACACAAACGTAGAACATACATTAACATTCAATTAACTCGAAACAATTAATTTTGAAATTTAAGTTAAATATTTGATGAGATATGACAGATAAAAAAATTTCATTTTTTGTTGGAATTTTCTTGCTTCTATTTATTTTTCAGACAAGTTCGCAGCCACCTTTAGTCGTCAACCTCTCAGAAGCTAAGAAAGCAGTGAAAGAGTACTATGCCTACAGATACAACGAAGAGATGGATTCAATTATCATCGATGCAATTCAACAGGTAAAACAACTAAATTTGTCTAAAAATTCTGCCTTTGTTTTCGATGTAGACGAAACTGCGCTTTCGAATTTCGAATATGAAATTAATAATGACTTCGGATACGTTAAAAAGGAATGGGATAAATGGGTTTTTGCCGAAAAGGCACCAGCGATTAAGCAAGTTAAACAATTCTACGATACACTTATCTCCATGGGAATTAAAGTAATTTTTATTACCGGACGCACAGAAGAACAGTTTCAGGCAACTTATAACAACCTTGTGAAAGCTGGTTACACAAAATTTGATACATTGATTTGTAGGACAAAAGAGGACTTTGGAAAAACGGCAAAAGAATTTAAATCGCAAAAAAGAAAAGAGTTGACAATTCAAAAAGGTTACTTCATCATAGGAACAATTGGCGACCAATGGAGCGACCACGAAGGTGGCTACACGATAATTAAAGTGAAACTACCAAACTATCTGTACAAGGTTGATTAGAATGACTTTATGCGAGGTTCTTGCAAAACTTGACACTTTCTTCAGAGCTGGATTAGTGCAAAACTTTCCATATTTCTCCTGCTTTGCCTATTCATATTTTCGCAAGTATTTTTTAAATCGCCTGAAAGAAGAAATTCCAAAGCCAATACGTATCTCCGAAGAATTAAAAATTAAACTTTGGGGTATCACATTTCGCACTCCACTATTTAATGCTGCTGGTATGTTCAAAGATGGTCGTGGTTACCAACTGGCTTATTCCCAATGCGCTGGGGCTTTCCTCGCTGGGACTGTCACTCCCAATCCAAAGGTTGGCAATTTTCGTAAATGTATACTGCATCCATTCGTACCCTACCCGTTCTCCGGAGCAAGCTCAAATTGGTTGGGACTTCCAAACCCAGGCTACAAAAAAGTAATAGGCTTCCTTCAACAGATTTCAAAAGTAGAAGACTTTCCAATTGGCTTAAGCTTTGCTTCCGATGGTGATAGTCATGCAGACTTAGAAGTTCTTTGTAACGTATTAAAGGATGCCGAGCGCTATAATATTGATTTTATTGAATTGAATGAAAGTTGTCCTAATGTGAACCACGGTAATTTACATCACACTCGATTGGATGAACATTTTATTTGGAGATTAGAATATGTAGCAACAAATTTTTTAAAAAAGCGCCGTAGAAATCTTCCGGTCATTTTAAAATTATCCAACGACTTTCCGGAGGAATTAGTACCCAACCTATTGGATATAATAACAGAAATGGGTTTCGACGGGATAAACTTTGGTAATACCTCTACAAACTACAATTTTCTTAAAAGCTACATTGTAGAGGCAGAACAAAGAACCTTTGCTTACTTTACGACTGTGTTTGGTGGTGGTGTGAGCGGTGCTCCTTTGAAAGAAAAATCTTATTCATTGACTAAATACGCAACAGAATATTTACGAACTAAAAATATCAAGCAGGAATTCTACGTAATACGAACTGGCGGAATAAAAGATTATAGAGACTTAGAGGAATCAAAACAACAGTCAGTTGCTCTTTTTCAGTGGTTTACCGGTTATTTTGAAAATTTTGCCAAATTTGGACACACCCTCTATCGGAAATTTTTCGAAATTTAATTGCATATCCCTACAATTGCTATCAATATTTAGTAAGCAAAGCTTTCGAAGAAACTTTTTTCTTGAATAATCTGCATTGGTTATTAATTAAAATCTTGCTAATTTTGCTTTTTTATTTTGAGGGAAAAATGACATTTCCAGAAGATTTAAAGTACACAAAAGACCACGAGTGGATTCGTGTTGAGAATAATATTGGAACTGTTGGTATCACCGACCATGCTCAAAGCGAACTTGGCGACGTCGTCTTTGTCGATATACCGAGTGATTTAACCGAAGTAAAAAAAGGCGAGGCATTTGGAACCATCGAAGCAGTGAAAACCGTGGCCGATATCTATGCACCCGTCTCCGGAAAAATACTCGAAATCAATACTTCGGTCAACGACAAACCAGAGATTGTAAACAAAGACCCATATGGAGCGGGTTGGCTCGTTAAAATCGAACTTACAAATCCCGAAGAGCTTAATGATTTGTTAAGTGTCGAGGAATACAAGCAACTCATCGGGCAATAGAATTTTATTTTTTCGAGTAGTATTTTACATTATTCTTCTTTTTAACCTTATCCCTTTCTCATAAATTGATTATTGTTTAAGAAAAAGGCTACCGAAATCGGTAGCCTACGTGTTGTTTAGGGGTTGCTTTGTTAAATAATGGTTGTGGGAGAACTTATTTCTTTGTACTGTCTTGTGGATGTTTTAAATTTCTGCTGTCACGGTCATTATTCTCTTGTGAAATTGGATAACCCAATGCCTCGACCGTATATTGAATCATTTTTTCATCAATCTCTGCGGGGTCGAATTTTACTTCCAGTTTCTTCGATACCAAGTCGAATTCCACTTCTGATACTCCTTTTAACATACTCACTACGGTCTCAATTTTCACTTTTGCATCTTTGCTCCTGGTGTCTACTTTAAAAATTGTAGTAGACAATTCCTCTGCACTGAAAGTTACTCCGATAGATGTTAAAAAGCAAATTATCGCTAAAGAAATAAACTTCAAAAAATTCTTTTTCATTAAACCTCCATAATAATGTGTTTAAAAAAATAATACGATATTAAAAGCAATAAGTTTCATTTTTTAGAATAATACCCTTCCAACACCAAAACCCATAATTTCTCTAAATGCAATTTGGATAAGAAACAGATTTTGTAATTTTGTTTTTTTTTGAAAAAATGGAAAGACAAGTAGCACGATTATCTATCAAAAGCGCACAATTTTACGCCTACCACGGAGTGAAGCAAGAGGAAAAAGATTTGGGTGGGAGGTACGAAGTAGACCTCGACCTTTGGTACGATGCAACAGAGGCAATACTTCGCGATAGTGTTGCCTATGCATTGAATTACGAACTTGCTATGAATACAATTGAAGAGGCATTTCTCGATGAACCTACAAATCTCATCGAAACAGTAGCAAGTAATATTCTTGACGAAATTTTTGAAAAATTTCCTAACCTTTTTAAAGCAACAATTAGAATTCGAAAAATGAATGTACCAATCCACAATGTTGTTTCTTGCATTGAAACAGAACTCACGAAAGAACGAAGAAAGTAAAATGAAGAAAGTACCCGTTATGCTTTCCTTAGGTTCGAATTTGGGTGAAAAGACATTAAATATTACTCGAGCAATTGAATTGTTGAGCAAAGGAAAAATCATTGAAAATATTGTAATATCTTCATATTACGAATCTGAGCCACTTGGTTATTCAAATCAGCCAAACTTTATCAATGCAATAGTTATTGGCGAAACAACACTATCAGCAGAGAATTTACTTAAAGAGTGTAAAAAAATCGAACAGAACCTTGGTAGACAATTCCGACCACGTTGGCACGAACGTGAAATAGATATTGATATAATATTATATAGCGACAAAATTATACATACAGAAGAACTGCAAATTCCACATCCAGAGTTAATGAAAAGAAAGTTCGTATTAATTCCTGCCAATGAAATTGCTGGAAATTGGAAAGTGCCCCCCACATCTAATACTATAGCTGAACTATTGGAAAATTGTCCCGACAAAACAAGAGTTAAAATTTGCGTTGGGGAATAAATTCGAATACCATTAATGAATTTTATATAATCGTAAATTTTGACTAAAATCAATTGTGAAAAAATTAATTGAAAAAGTCGAAATTTCAATGAATTAAAACGAATTCTTTCAAAACTTCCCCACTGTTTTTGAAAGTCATTTTGAAACAACACGTTTCTCTTTCAGACACTCTCATAGTCAACATAAAAATATTCCAATGATGTTCATCTAAAACAATCTCATAGATTTTTTCTATCCAATTTATCCAATAAGGTTACAGAAGATTTGAAAAGTTTGGAAATTATAATTAATTTTAAATTTAAAGAATTAAACAATTTAAGTTTTGTAAAATAAATGTTGTTTGGTAATTTAGTCATTTTAAAATAAGTGGATTATGAAGAACGGTGAAAATCTAAATTGCATCTATTGTAAAAGCAGTAAAGTAATTCGGCATGGCAGGACCTCTACTGGTAATAGACGTTACCGATGCCGAAACTGCGGAAGAACTTGGGTGATGGAAAAAGCAGAAACGATGAGACCAGACATTGTAAGTTTAACAGAGGCTTATCTTAATGGACGCACTATACGGGATTTAGTAGATGTTTATCGAAGCTCACCTTTAAGAATTAATAAAAAAGTTCGAGAATTTCTTGAAGGCTGTCCAAACTGGGAGGATTACCTCGATTTGTGTGTTCCAAAACATAGTTCACAGCTTGCTTACCTCATTGGCAAGACTTTTTCCGCTGCAACCTCCGAAAATCCCAAGCATACAATGTATTTGGCAATGATAGTGGATGCTCTCTCAAACGTCATTTTAGGGTTCGAGCTCTCCGAAAAGGATGATTACAATACTTGGTTTAGACTTACAAGTAGAGCCAAGAGACGCGGAATCGAAATTCCCAATTTTATGTCCAATGGCTCTATTCATATTGAAGAAGCAGTAAATGCAGTGTATCCAAACTCGAGTGTGAAACTTTTTTACCACAGGTTCTATCGGGATAAAGAAGTAAATTGTTGCCTTACGCGTTTACCAATAAACGCAAAATTAATTAACGACGCCATCTATGCATACGAAGTGTGCAATAACCATAATCTATCGAGATACCTCAAAATTACAAGCGATAAATTCTTCCACGAAGTATTAAAAAGTTCCCCAGATTATTTCTGTGGGCGACTTCGACAAAGAATGGATAATAAGCCAAAAATCAGAATAGAGGGGCTGACGAATGCATTTCAAGCCCGCTTCGAAAAGTTTCACATGCTTAAAAGTGACCCATTTCCATTAGTAAACGGTTGGATTGCAAAATGGCTCCTCCAGCCACTCGATATAGGATTCTCACGACTTGCAATTTATATGCAACTTCCAGTATTTACTAACTTTCGACAATTCTCTTGCGGACAAATTCCAACTTTAAACATTCTCTCGTTGGATAGTCCCCAGTTAAAAACATTCATAGTAGAAATTGCTGCACGAGCCTTGCAAATTCCAATTTTTTATAATCGTTGTGAAATGAAATTTGATAGATGTAGTTTATACTAAAATTTTTTCTTAATTTTGTAAATCAACGCACCCGTAGCTCAATTGGATAGAGCATCTGACTACGGATCAGAAGGTTGGGGGTTCGAGTCCCTCCGGGTGTGCAATCATCCTGCACCCGTAGCTCAGCTGGATAGAGCATCAGGCTCCGGACCTGAGGGTCGTGGGTTCGAATCCCGCCGGGTGTACGGATTCAATCGTTCGCAATCACCTAATGTTCAACACCTCGTGTTCTGTAAAAATCACAAACTGAATTTATAACTTCCCAACTAAAACCCTTGACAAATAAATGCTGGGCTAAGCGCTCCAGAATTCTCGACTTATTTTGTTTTTTTAATTGTTCAATTTTTTTCTCTGCAATTTTCAATGCATTCTCATATTCTATGCTCTCTGTGTTGATTTCCTTCTGTACCTCATCTATCAAATCTTTATCCACGCCTTTTTTAAGCAAATCTTGTCGGATTTTGTTGATGCTATACTTTCTCTGTTTTAAAGCATAGTTGTAGTAACTAACTATGAAACTTCTGTCGTCTAAATAACCAAATTCATCCAGAAATTTTATGGCAAGCGAGATTTCTTCTTCAGTGAAGTTCATTTGCCGCATTCGGGATACAACTTGGTGTTTTGTTCTTTTTTTATACGAGACGAAATTCAATGCGAAATTTTTTGCTTCAATTATCCTTTGCTCTTTTGATATTTCATCGAACACATTCTGTGGTAGCTCAAGTCCTTTTCTAAGTTTGTAGCGGGCGACAACGTCAAAGGAAAATTGATGAGAAACACCGTTTTCGAGTTCAACAGTGCAATAGCCTTTCTTTTTGGAAGCAAGAATCGCACTTATTTTAACGTAGTTCATTTAACAAGGGGTAAGTTTAAAATTTCACGGACCTTGTTCTCGAGTTCTAAATAAACTTCAGGATGTTCTTGTAAATATTTACGCAAACCTTCTCGCCCTTGAATTCTTTCGTTATTCAAAGTAAACCAAGAACCAGATTTAACAATTATATTATTGTTCGAAGCAACTTCTATGATGTCGTTTATCTTGGAAATTCCTTCATTGTAGAAAATATCAAATTCAACCTCTTTGAATGGTGGAGCAACTTTGTTCTTAACAATTTTTGCACGAACGCGATTGCCCACAATTTCTTGACCATCCTTTATTACATCTTTTCTACGAATGTCAATGCGGACGGACGCGTAAAATTTCAAAGCATTTCCTCCCGTGGTGGTTTCTGGATTACCAAACATTACACCAAGCCTACTGCGCAACTGATTTGTAAAAATTACACAAGTGTTCGACTTTGCAATAACGGCATTCAATTTTCTCATTGCTTGAGACATAAGTCTTGCTTGGACACCCATCTGTGGGTCGCCCATATCACCTTCGATTTCAACTCGCGGGGTGAGAGCAGCAACGGAGTCGATTACAATCACATCGATAGCATTGCTGCGGGAAAGAGTTTCAACTATCTCGAGTGCTTGCTCACCGAACTCTGGCTGCGAAAGTAACAGAGTTGTTAAATCAACGCCAAGTTTCTGTGCATAGTTAACATCTAAAGCATGCTCTGTATCAATAAAAGCCGCAAGTCCGCCCTGTTTTTGGGCTTCTGCTATTATTTGCAGGCAAACTGTAGTCTTTCCAGAAGACTCTGGACCGAAAATTTCAGTGATTCGACCACGAGGTACGCCACCAATCCCAATCGCAGCATCGAGAGAGAGGCACCCAGTTGATATAGCATCGACTTGGACAACATTTGTATCGCTCAATCGCATAATCGAACCTTTTCCATATTGCCTCTCAATTTGGTCAATGGCAAGTTTCACGGCTTTTAATTTCTCTTCCGCCACCTTTGATGCTTCATTTTTTTGTTCCTTTGATTGCATCATAATTTTCCTTTGAAATTTGAACATTGGATTATTAACTTTACCAAAATATAAAATTTTAAGGAAAATAAATAAACAATTTTATGTTGTAATTTCGTTATTTTTGAAGGATATGATAAAGGAAGCATTTTTAATTGCAGTTTTACTAATTGCTTTTGCATTGGCCCTCGATGCTTTTTCGGTTGCTGTCGGTGCCGGGGCTTATTTCAAGCAAGCAACAAAGCGGCAGAAATTTCGCCTCTCTTTTCACTTTGGATTATTCCAGTTTCTCATGCCAATTTTAGGCTGGATAATTGGCGAGCAGACAGCAGGTATATTTCAGAGTTTCGACCACTGGATTGCTTTTGCAGTTCTTGTTTCTTTGGGTATAAAAATATTTTACGAAAACAGGAAATCCAACCCCAATAAGATACAAACAGATATAACCAGAGGATGGAAACTAATCAGCCTTTCGATTGCCACAAGCCTTGATGCTTTTGCAGTCGGATTCAGTCTTTCGCTTTTGAATGGGCACATTTTAATTGCCGCCATGATTATTGGAATTGTTGCAAGTTCTATGACTTACATTGGAATACATTTAGGCGAGCGCCTCTCATTGCGTTTGGAGAGATTTGCTGGAACATTTGCTGGCTCAATTTTAATCTTAATTGGATTACAAATATTATTCAACCATATTGGAGTACTGTAAATGAAAAAAACAATCAAAATTATTTTGGTTGTCTTCTACCTTGCAGTAAACTCCTATATTTCCAGTTCGGCAAGCGATGTTGTTCCAAAAATTTTGCATACCATTGGCGCAAACCAAATAGCAAACATTGCTACCTATGAAATTATCCCAAAATTTAAGTTTCTCCTCGTGTCTATACCAGATTCAATCTGGGATGAATATGAATCCAAATATGATTCCAGCACAATCTATGCCCAAATCGAAAAGGAGCTTATCAACTCTTTTGATGAAAGACAAATCGAAGAGTACTACAAACTTGCTCAAAATTTGATGCAAGATTTCAATAATGACAACATTCCTCCTTTCGAGTATTTTCTGTCTATGATAAACTCGCTCGACACCTTAGTCGACTCTCTTTCCAAAATGCAATTGTTCCATTCAACACTCGATGAGACTTACGTACAACCTGAACATCAAAAAATCAACAGCATTTTGAATCCGCTCCTTCAGTTTTTCAAAATTGATACAAGTAACCTTAAAATCAGTTTTAAAAACGACTTTTTGGATTCATTGCTGGAAAAATACTTTTATCATCAACACAATGAAGAAGAGCATAAACAATCTGATACAAACGAGTACGAAAATACTGCCAACGAAAGTCTCTCTAAAGTTGATTTCAACAAGCTATTAAAGAACTGGGATGAAATTTATAAAGTTTACAGCGAAAGTTTAAAAATATTGTTCGAATACTACGACAATTACATAAAACTCTTTACAGAACTAGAAAATTTGTTTAATAACTATTTGAAAGAGGATACTAAAACCCCCAACAAAAAACAGCTGGAATTCGAGAAGAGATTTCAGAAGAAATTAAAGGAATTAGAAAGAAAAAATAAAGAGCTTGAGAAAAAAATAAAGTCAAAATTAAAACAATTAGAGAAGAAGAAACAAAGCATATTAAACGGTACTATTATTAAATTACCAAATAAAACTCAAGTAGAAAATTTAAAAAGATTATTAAAACAACACTATAAGTTTACTAATAGTTTAATAACGATGAAAAAGCGAATAGAATTTGAAATTATCGAGGATTTGCAGAAAAAAAATTACATACAATCGGAAGTACCACAAAATCAAGAAATGAAATGAAAAAAGACCCTGCAATGCAAATTCAAGACTATTGGGTATTTGGTGAATATGGAGGTGTAAACCCTTCTATCGAGGACGCCTCTACATTTACATTTTTATCAGCAGAAAAAATGCAAGAACTTTTTCAACACGAAGTCGAAGGTTGTTTTCTCTACTCGCGACATCTGAATCCAACGGTACACTACTTAGCTCAATCACTTGCTTTATTAGAAGATACAGAAAGTGCTCAAATTACTTCCTCTGGAATGGCTGCAATAAGCTGTGCAGTTCTGCAAATTTGCTCCGCTGGCGATGAAATACTTTCCAGTCGCACTATTTATGGTGGTACATACGCCTTGTTCAAGAACTTTCTACCAAAGTTCAACATTAATACTACTTTCGTAAATTTTCTCGATTTGGAAGAGGTAAGAAATGCAATAACTCCCAGAACTAAAATACTTTACACCGAGGCGATAAGTAACCCATTGCTGGAAGTTGCAAATATTCCAGAGCTAAGCAAGATAGCAAAAGAGCACAATTTAACTTTAATTGTCGACAATACTTTCTCGCCAATGATTCTCCAACCACACAAACTTGGAGCAGACATTGTCGTCCACAGTTTAACGAAATTTATCAATGGCGCAAGCGATTGTGTTGGCGGAGCAATCTGCGCCAATCACGATTTTGTTGTAAATCTAAAAGATGTTCATTTTGGAGCTGCAATGCTCCTAGGCCCAACAATGGACTCAATACGCGCAGCAGGAATTTTAAAAAATCTTCGAACATTGCACATTAGAATTAAACAACACAGTAAAAATGCACAGTTTATTGCGGAAAAATTAACTGAAATGGGCTTTCGTGTTTTTT
The DNA here is from genome assembly GCA_937927515.1 of Candidatus Kapaibacterium sp. Classification (GTDB taxonomy): domain Bacteria; phylum Bacteroidota; class Ignavibacteria; order Kapaibacteriales; family UBA2268; genus Naka2016. Next base: position 18,691 of record CALBDO010000015.1, read on the forward strand.
ATCCGGGTTTGCCAAACCACCCACAACACGAATTGATGAAACAAATGATGAACTTGGATTACGGTTTCGGTGGTATGGTAACATTTGACTGTAAGACACCACAGACAGCCAATTCCTTAATGCTGAAGATGCAAGAGAACAAAGTTGGTTACTTTGCCGTAAGTTTAGGATTTTACAAAACCTTATTCAGTGCCCCTGGATTAAGTACTTCCAGCGAGATTTCGCCTGAAGAACAAGAGCGAATAGGTTTGTCCCCAGGTTTAGTTAGAATGTCTGTTGGATTGGATAATCATATCGAGGAAACCTGGGAAAGAATTCTAAAATCGATTAGAGAAGTTTGCCCAGAGAAAGCATGAGTAACATAATAATTGAAGCAAAAGGTATCAAAAAAACCTATAAAAGCGATAAAAAAGAGAAAGTGGAGGTTTTAAAAGGTGTGGACATTGCAATCGAAAAAGGGGAGCTTTTATGTATTATGGGTCCTTCGGGTGTTGGAAAAACAACCTTGCTCTACATTTTAAGCACTCTTGAACTTCCCGACCAAGGAAAAGTATTGTATAATCTCAATGGCGAAATATTTGAAGTCCAGAAAAAAAGTAATGATGAACTTGCTTTACTTAGAAATAAAAAGATAGGTTTTGTTTTCCAATTTCACCACTTATTGCCAGAATTCTCCGCCATAGAAAATGTTGCACTGCCATTGTTAATTGGCGGGATAAATGAAAAGGAAGCAAAGATAAAGGCAAAGAAGTTGCTCACCGATTTAGAACTCGGACATAGACTGGATAGCAGAGCTTCGGAACTATCGGGTGGCGAGCAACAACGAGTAGCAATTGCAAGAGCTATCATAAATAATCCCGACGTTGTCTTTGCCGACGAACCAACTGGTAATCTGGACACAAACTCTACAAAGAATGTATTAGAACTTATTATTAATTTGCAAAAGCAGCTTGGAATTACATTCGTAATAGCAACCCATAGCAACGAAGTTGCAAGCATAGCCGACCGTATAGCCCATATGATTGATGGAAAAATAGTTGAAATTAAACGAAAAAGTTAAGTCTATTTTTTTGCTTGTACGCTTTAAAATAATTTAACAAGTAAATATGCCTAAAAAAAGAATTCTGTTAATTTTGCACAGGATACCATTTCCTGTAATTGGAGGAGACAATATAACAAACTCAAACATTATTAAAATTCTCAATAAACACTACGATTTGGATGTTGTTATAATTACATACGAGAGATATCATCCAAATTCTGAAGAATTTTTAAAACTCCATACAAATTCTTATAAAATTTTTCATCTTTCTAAATGGCGCTTTATGCTGAATGGATTGAAAACATTTATAAACCTCCGACCATTCCAAATAAACTTGTTTTATACAAAGGAAGTACAAAAGTTCATTGATGCTAATATATTGAAATATGATATATTGTTTGCTGGGATTGTTCGTACAGCAAAATATGTGAGCAAATTTAATATTCCAAAAATTCTTTTCATGGGGGATAGCTTAGGCTTGAATTATAAATACTCGCATAGGAAAACTTGCTCGTGGTTTTGGAAAATATATTATTTGTGTGAATACCCATTAATCTTGAAATATGAAAAGAAAATGATAGACAATTTCGATATTACAATTATGTTCAATAAGCGTGAAATTGATTATTTTAATTCTTCTAAAATTATACAAATACCCCAAGCTGTTAATGAACAACTCTTTGAGTACGAAAAGGTTGATACCAAATACAAAAATTTTATCTCATACTTTGGTAAAATGAACTATAGGCCAAATGTTGATGCAGTACTTTGGTTTGTAGAGCAAGTCTTGCCACATATACCCAAAGAGCTGAATTTTCAAATCATCGGAGCAAATCCCGTAAAGGAGCTAATAGATTTGGCAAAGGATAATCCCAGAGTTTTTGTCCGAGGCTATCTCGAAGACCCATACTTGCTTTTAAAATCAAGCCTTTGCATTGTGGCTCCAATGCAAACAGGTGGTGGGATACAAAATAAAATTCTGGAATCAATGGCATTGGCCACGATTGTTATTACAACACCTTACGCTGCATTTCCAATAGCAAGGGAAGAAGATAATGTCTTATTAATTGCAAATGAAGCAAGAGAATGGATAGAAAAGATTAACCAACTTTATATGTATCCCGAAAAGTTTAACCATATAAAAGAAAATGCGAGGAATTATATAAAAAACAATTTTACGTTAGAAAAATTTGAAAAAACTTTGCTTAAAGCAATAAATAATCTTGTAACTTAAAATTATCTGAAAAAAGATTTTTGTACAAAATTTTTTGTTATAGTACTTTGCATTTGTTTTTTTTACTAATTTTGCATTTTATATTTAAATCAATGTAACAAAAGGATATTACAATTAGGTGAAAAAATGAACGAGAACATTCCAATCGCTTCGCAAACAGAAAACCAAAATCCAAACGATGCGCCAAACTTACAAATCGGCTCAACATTCAATGCAGAAACTCAAAATGCAACCGAACAACAACCCGTACAGCAAGCAGATGCTTCCCAAAGCAATGAACCTACATCTGATACCTCGAATGTTGAAATGACCTCAATGACCGAGCAAACAACAATTCCATCGTCGCAAGAGACCGAAAAACTAACTGAAATGGAGCAACAAAGTCGACGAAGTAAACGAGCTCGACTAATGCAGGCTTTTGCAGAGGTTAAATCCGCATATCAAGAAAACCGAGCTATCGAAGTCAATGTCTACAGCCGCGTACGTGGTGGACTACGAGTATTTTACAAAGAAGCACCTTTGTTTTTGCCTGCATCCCATTTCCATCTGAAAAAATCACCAACCGACGAAGAACTTCTGGAAGTTGTCGGCAAAAACATATTGGTAAAAATTCACGAAATTCAAGAGTACGACGAAGGAAGTATGGCTGTTATAGTTAGCCGAAAAAAACTACTTGAGGATGAATTTTGGGAGAACATAAAAGTTGGTCAAAAAGTACAAGGGAAAATAAGCTCCATTGCTAGTTTCGGAGTTTTCATAGATTTAGAAGGTGCCGAAGGTTTAATCCACGTATCACGATTGGCACCTTATAGAATAGAAAATTTGAAAGAGCATTTCAAAATTGGCGACACGCTCGAAGCAATAGTCATAGAAGTCGATAAAGCTAACAAAAAAATTGGATTAAGTCGTAAAGAATTGGTCGACACAACAAAGTGGCCTGCAACAGAGGAAAAATATGGTGTTGGTACTCGCCATAAAGGTATCGTTCGTAGAATTCTTGACTTTGGCGCATTCATTGAATTAGAACCTCTTGTAGAAGGTTTACTAAGAACTTCAGAAATATCATGGACAAGACGATTACGCCGACCAAACGAAGTTTTAAAGACTGGGGACACAGTGGATGTAATTGTTACTGCATTCAACCAGGAGAAGAAAACCATTTCTCTTAGTATGAAGCGATTGCAAGAGAGTCCTTGGCCAAATCTTCACGAAAAATACCCCATCGGCTCGGTTTACGAAGGAAAAGTTTTGCAAGTCGTCCCTCAAGGTTGTGTCGTCTCGCTAACACCCGAGCTCGATGGCTTCCTTCCAAGAAGCAAAATGAGAAAGATTTTAAGAGGGAACAAAATTCCATTGAAGCAAGGAGATAAGATTAAAGTCTCGATTGCTGAAATCGTTCCCGAAGAGGAGTCTGTAATTCTTGGACTGGTCGATGAAGAAGAGGAGGCAAATCCAAAAATTCAAAGCAATCCCAAAAAGCAAGTCCCTCAGAAGACCTATGAAACTAAACCATTGAGTTCTGGAATATCGATAATGGATATGCTTTCCGACGAAGAAAGAGAAAACTTACTGAAAACTCTAAAAAAATAAATACGTTGGGTCCCGACTCTTGGTTTCTTAAAAGGATGTAGATAAGATTTCAATTATTCATTGAATGCAATGGATTAATCATTTTGAAGTAGATTTCAATTAATCAATACATTCTAAAGCTACCAGTTATAATGAATCATTTATGGGAGAAAAATTTTAAATTCAAAAGGTCAAACTTTTTCCAAAAGTTTCTTCTTTATCCAACCGACATTACCATTAGCTAAACGAATCTTGAACCATTCTCCAATTTCATCAAGAATTTGAACCTTGGTGCCTTGGTGCAAAATGAACAAATCGGTCGAAGTATCCTCAGGCGAGCTTTTAATATATGCATTCTCAGCAAAAATTATTGCTAAATTATGATTTTGTTCGTAGTTGTAACGAGTTAATCCGAAGGTAGTTGAAAAAATGAAAATAATTGCAAATAACAAACCAGCAAAAAATGAGATTTTGCGAATCAATACAGAGAAATTAAGAAGGAACACAATAAGAAGTGCAGAAGCAATCCAAATCGATACGACTGCAAGAATAGCCCATTGACCGGATGATAAACTATCCCTAATGTCTTCCCAGATTTGTTTAAGAAAAAATTTTGGCGCTTCTTGGATTTTATCTACATTATGAAGATTTGCAATTTGTAGATTAAACTTTATGTCTTCATCGAAAGGGTCTAAAATTCTTGCCCGTTCGTAGAATAAAATGCTTTTATGATACTCTCCCAATCGAAAATATACATTACCTAAATTGTACAGTAGTTCTTTACTAATATATCCATTATTAAGAATTTTTTCATAAAGCACAGCTGCTTGGGTATATTCACCACGAATGTAATGCTGATTTGCCTTTTGAAAAAGCTCATTAAGATTCTCTCCTACAGCGTAGAAAGTAGAATTCAAAAATATTCCAAGAACTATGGTTATATGGAAAGCAAAGTTTTTCATAATAATTTCTCACTCAATTTGGACAAGACATCCACAGATAGAATGTAAGTAGATTCAATTGGTTGATTGTCGAGACTAGGAGAGTATCTAACTTCTTCGCATTTGTTTATTAATTCGATAAACTGATTTACTAAGTGCTCATCCTCGACTTTTGCAAGTAACTTTTCGCGGATATTATCCTTTGTTAGCTCTGTTGGCTTGATATTCAGTTTATGCGCTACAAAAGTCCATAGAGCACGAGCAGTTTCTTCATAAAATTTATCTTTCAGACCTGAAGCGACAAGTTTCTTGGCATTTTTCAAATACTTTTGGGCTATCTTTGTAGCTCGCATTTGCTTCATCAAAACGATATTACCTTCTATTTTCTCTTTACGCTTGACCAAAATCAGAGCTAGTATCCAAAACCCAATTGGCAGAAAACTCGCAAGCCAAAATACTGGAGTCGCAATAAAACTATCGCCTCGACTAATAAATTTACCAGATTGGGTTTTAATATAACGAATATCTTTACCTAAATACTGTACCTCCTCTTTCTTGATATTAGCGATAAGAGATTGTTGAGAAGCAACTGTACCTTTTTCAACATTTAGCATAAATGCCTCGGAAGTCAAAGTAACATACTCTTTCCTATCCAAATTGAAATAGGAAAACTTTATCGGCTCTATTTTGAACTGTCCGGGATTTTTAGGAACAAGGTAATACTCGAATGTGACATTCCCAGAAATTCCAGAGGTAGTCACATTCGTATTATCTACGACTTTAGGCTCGTAGGAGTCTATGTCTGCTGGCAAATTAAGTTGAAAAGGTTCGAGTAGTTTTAAATTTCCCTTACCAGTTATCTGAACTTTCAAAGTTGCAACCTCGCCAACTTTAACGCTTGTTTTATCCAACCAAGCTTTCATTTGCATAGAGCCTACACCACCGCGAAACTCTGCAGGTTCCGGTGTTGGCAAGGGCAGCACTTTTACGGTCGAGGGTTTAGAGCGTACTGTGAATGGGAAATCTTTGTACCGCGTTGAAAAGAATGGGTCGCTGAAAAAGGGGTCATCAAACAACATATCGAATGGGTCCCGGTATTTTCTTTTCTGTGGCTGTTGTCGCACCAACAATCGTACTATAAATTCAATTTCCATTGGGTCGATGGTTAAATTACCCTTCTGTTGTGGTATTAGAACCACTTGTTTTAAATCTGCTACTTTAAATGGAATACCATTAATGACCTCCGTAGTAAATTTTAACTCTTTGATACCAAAATCTTGGGTCCAAAAGCCATTGAAACTTGGCATCTTAGGCAAATTAATGTTTACAATGTTTAAGTCTGGGTGAACATAAAGTTTATATGTAGCCACGATTGTTTCTCCAACATAGGCTTGGCTTTTGTCGACGAACAATCTAATGAAAAGATTATTACGAATTATCTCATCTGCTTGCTGAGAAAGCGTTTTTTCATCACTTGTAGCAGGACTTTGCTGCTTCGGTTGTTGTCCCATTGCTTTCGTAACCTTTATAGTAAGCGAGTTCGAAGAAAGCACATTACCATCCACAGTAATCTTGGCAGGCTCTATGTTGAAAGTACCCTCGACGTCAGCAAGTAAGATATAAATGAATGACATTGAACTAGATATTTGACCATTAATAATTTGAGTGCTCATCGAACGGCTTGGACCGGCAAGGACAGTAAAGCCTTTGAAGGACGGTGGCTGGAAATTTTTCCCATTCGTAGAATTTAAAGTAAATGTAATTTGTATTTGGTCCCCAACACTAACTTCTGTGTTGGAGGCAGTTGCGGTAAATTTATACTCTGCAGAGGCAATTAAAATGTTAATTAAAATGAAAGCTAAACCCGATAATATAAATCTCATAGCCCAACTAAAAAATTCATTGATTATAGAAGAAAAAAAATGAAAAAAATTTTTTTATTTCACAAAAATTTCACAATTTTGTATTTCAATTGGGCTCTTAGCTCAGCTTGGTTTAGAGCGCTTCCTTGACGCGGAAGAGGTCACAGGTTCGAATCCTGTAGAGCCCACAAATTATTCATTTAAGCAACCTTACCTCAAAATTAATATTAGTATTTGGGCAAGCAAATTTACAACTAAATATTCATCTTTCGTTTGGAATTTGAAGGTTAAAAATCATTGGGGTGGAGACCCACCCCATCTTTTTTCCTTTAATTTTTCTCACCTCTTTTACCTTTTAATTGGATAAGGAGGAACTTTTGGTATCTGTGGCTTAGTGTTTGTTTTCAGTTCTTCTATAATCACTTCAATTGCCTTGTCAAGTTGCTGGTCTATCCCTTGATATTCAAGAGCAGGGTCGTTGTCAACCTCGATGTCTGGAGTCAAGCCCTCGCCCTCAAGAATCCAGCGTCCATCAGCGCCAAAATTGGCAAACTCTGGTTTCATTAAGTAGCCGCCATCCAAGAATGGCAAAGAACCACGAATGCCAATTACACCGCCCCAAGTTCGCTTTCCAATTACTTTGCCAATCCCAAGAGTTTTAAATTGATATGGAAACAAGTCCCCATCGGATGCAGAAAGCTCATTGACAAGACAGACCATTGGACCAGTCATAACTGCGTCTGGATTTGTAGTCACAATTTCTTGATTTCGCGCATTCTTTGCTACAACCAGAATCCTTCGCAATCTTTCAATTATCATTGGCGAGACATTCCCACCGCCATTGAATCGGTCGTCTATGATTAGTCCCTCTTTCCTCACCTGAGGATAAAAATATTTCACAAACTCATTCAAACCATTATCAATTCCCATATCTGGAATGTGAATGTAACCAATACGCCCATTAGTTTTCTTTTCAACATAATTCCGATTGTATTCGACCCAATCGAGATATCTAAGACCAGCCTCGCTGGATAAGGTTTTGACTGTGTACTCCCGAGCTCCATCCAATGATGGTTTTGAATTAACTTTTATTTTTATGTATTTTTCGGCTTTATTCACAAGTGCTTGGTAAGGAGTAGTTTCACGATTTAGGGGTACTCCATCAATTTCTAAGATATAATCTCCAACTTTAACATTAATTCCGGGTTCGGTTAGAGGAGAACGAGTCTTTTCCTCCCAGTTTCGCCCTTTGAATATTTTAGCGATTTTATAAAAACCAGATTGCTTGTCGTACTCGAACTCTGCACCGAGCAAACCAATTGCTACAGGTTCGACTTTTGGCATATCACCTCCGCCGACGTAAGCATGCCCGACATTGAGCTCGCCTATCATCTCGCCAATAATGTATGTCAAATCGAAACGATGTTTACAATATGGCAACAACTCTTCATATTTCTGTTTCATTGCCTTCCAATCAACGCCGTGGAGGTTTGGGTCGTAGACAAAATCTCGCATCTGACGCCAGCTTTCATCAAAGATTTGCTTCCATTCAGCTCTGGGGTCGACGAAAACGGTCATATCACTTAAATCTAATTTCCCCTTTTCAGTTGTTATTTTGTCGGTTAAATCAGTAATATAATAAGACTTGTCTTTTTTGAAAATTATCTTCTTTCCATCGAAAGATATTTCGTACTGGTGAAAATCGCCAACTTCATATTCTTTTCGCTTTTCGAGGTCGTATGCATATAGTTTGGGTTGCTGAGATGATGAAGAGCGTACGTAATACAGTTTCTTTCCTACTGAACGAAGGTTACTATATTCTCCATTCGTTACAGGGAAGTCGAATATTCTTTCAACTATACCGTCGAAATCAATATTTACAACAACTTTGCTATCGTCTCCTGCTTTTTCAGTTTTATCGGATTTCTTTGCTTTTGGTTTTACCTCGTCGGAGGATTTCGGCGAATCTTCTTTTTTATCTTTCACTTCATCATCGAACACAAAAGGCGATGGTATATCTTTTTGCAAAGTCAGACCAAAAATTTTACTCATGTCGCGATATTGAAAGTTCCATTCGAATGCACCGACTGTTGCTTTGAAAGTTCTGTCGGAAGCAAAGAACAAATACTTTCCATCGGATGAAAATTCTGGTGCGTAACTTGCAAAAAATTCACTTGTAACCTGGTGTGTCTGACCACTTTCTAAGGAGTATATGTAAATAACTGGAAATTCACTCTCAAGATAATCGACAAAGGCAACCCAACGACTATCGGGCGACCAGGTGAAATCGGTAATTTCCCAGACCCGAGATTTGCGAATTAGAGTGCTCTTTTTTGTCTCAATATCAATTATATAAAGTTGCATGAGCTTATCCGTGCAAAGAATTTTTTTACTATCGGGAGACCATTTCAAAAAGTAACGATAAGTTTTAGCATCATTGGTTAACTGTGTTTCACCAGTACCATCGGGCTTGCTTATGTAAACTTCGGTTTCGCCGCTTTTGTCACTAATGTATGCAATCCATTTCCCATCGGGGCTCCAAACGGGGGCTCTATCGTGAATATTTGGAGTTCTGGTAATATTTCTAATCAACCCTTTTTCGGCAGGCACAACGAAGACCTCGCCTCGGGCAGAGAACAATCCTTTGCTTCCATCGGGGGAGATGTCGAATGAGTGAATTTGCTCTTGGACATTCTTGAATTTAGGTCTTATTTCTGGGAAATCTTCATTTATTTCAATTTTAACCCTTTGATAGCTATCTGTTCGCGGGTCGAGCAAGTAGATGTATCCACCGTTTTCAAAAGCAATATAATCTGTTCCAACAGAAGGGAATTTTACATCATACCTATCGAAATTGGTTATTTTCTTTGTCTGCTTCGAATCCAGGTCGTAACAAAAAATATTCATTGTATGGTCTCGGTCCGAGAGGAAGTAGATTTTATTGCCATACCACATCGGGATGATATCTTGAGCAGGATTATTGGTTATATTAATTGTTTTTTTTGTTTCAAAATCGTAAATCCAGATGTCGTCTGCTTGACCACCACGATATCTTTTCCAAGTACGAAATTCACGGAAGACACGATTGAAGGCTAACTTTTTGCCATCTGGTGAGAGCGAAGCAAAACCTGCACGAGGCAAAGGGAGTTCCTCGGGTAAGCCACCATCGAGAGAAACATAGAACAGTTTTCCACTCCAAGAATGCCACCAATTTGAACGGGACCTATAAAGGATTTTCTTTCCATCGGGTGTCCAACCCATGATTATCTTGTCTGGGCCCATTCTTTCTGGTACATTTGGTAAATCCACAGAATAAGTAAGACGCCGTGGCTCTCCACCTTCAGATGGAATAATATAGACATCTCGATTGCCATCGTATTCAGCGGAAAATGCTATCATTTTACCATCTGGGGAAAACCTGGGAAACAGTTCTAAGCCTTTAGAAGACGTTAACCTACGAGCCACGCCACCATCTTTATCTACGATGAAAATATCACCAGCATAAACAAATGTAATTTTGTCCTTACTAGCATTTGGAAAACGCAGTAAGCGGGCTTCCTCGCTAAAAGTTAATCTCTGAGAAAAAATAATTAGGAAAAATAAGACAATTAGGTTCCGAAACATATGTACACCTTTAGAAATTTAAAACATAATTGCAACATTTGGCAGAAGTTTTTTTATTCGGTCGAGTTCGTCATCCGAAAATTTATTCTTTCGAAGTTGTAGTTGTTTAAGATTGACAAGTCGTCGAATATCATCTGGGATGGTAGTCAAAAGATTGTTATTAGCAGAGAGGTAGGCAAGATTGCCAAGAGAGAAAATCTCCTTTGGTAACTGCTCAAACTGATTGAAATTTAAGTTTAGAAATGTTAGATTCTTAAGATTACTGAAATCGCCTGGCAGCGATTTGAGTTGATTGTTCGACAAATCAAGCTGTTTTAAATTAACTAGATTACACAAATCTTTTGGTAAATCTTTGAGTTCGCAAGCAGAAAGTTTCAGATTCTCCAAATTTTCTAAATTGTCAATTCCTTTTAAAACAATGTTTTTGTTGTTACTAATGTTCAAGACCCTTAAATTTTTTATGTGGTAGATTTCCACTGGAAACCTATCGGTTTGATTACTCGATAGAGATAGGTTTGCAAGGGCTTTAAAACCATCTGGATTAGTAGGAAACGAAGAAAGGAAGTTATTACTCAAGTCTAAATTCACAAGAGCTTTTAAATTCGACATTTGCGGGTGTATAAATGAAATTCTATTATTGTTTGCCTTGAGAAAATTTAAAAATTCAAGGCTTACAATTTCTTTGCCGATTGTGTCAATTAAGTTATTTGATATAAAAAGCCGACGTAGTGAAGTAAAATTGACTAAGCTTGGACCGAGCTTAGTTATTTTGTTATTGGACAAGTTCAAAGTATGAAGTTTAGGTATATTCTGCAATTCTGGAAAGCTTTCTAAGAGATTATTGCTTAAATCCAAGTTTTCAATTTCTGGAAGATTGATATTTTTAAATTTTGTTAACTTATTTTTCGACAAATCTAAATTCTTAAGCTTCGCCAATGTAATTGGCTTGCTTGGAAAGTTTGAAATCTCATTAGAAGACAAATCCAAATTTTCAAGATTAGGAAGGTCCTTGAGTATTTCTGGGAAAGCATTGATTTGATTTTTTGAAAGTTTAAGAACCTTTAAATTTTGCAACAATGCCAACTCCTTTGGCAAATTAGAAATCTGATTGTTCGATAAATCTAATATTTCAAGGTTTTGAAATTTAGCAATGTCGGTAGGTATATCTTTCAAACCCTTGCCAACAAGTACTAAGTTCTTCAATTCACTTGCCTGCTGTAGAGCTTCTTCAAAGGATTCAAAGCTTTTGTGTTGTATTGGAGGCAAATGACGCCTATGTACCGTGTCTTTTTGATTTGAATTGGAAACTTGACAAAAAGCAGGAAATACCGAGGAAACCACACCCAAAGTAAAAATTGACAAAATCAACCGAACAACCATAAGCCAAAACCTATCAATTAACAATCGAAATAAACGATAACTCATTTAAATTATTTACTTGTCTTTTGTTTATATTTCCAATAAAACATTGAAAGCCCATGGAGACAACTAATAATCGCTCATAAGTGTAATCTTACGTCGTAGTAACTTTATAAAAAAATTAAAAAGATTCTAACAAATCGAAAACATTTTGAAAATTGCAATTCTTTTAATAATTTTCTTTTTTTTGTGTAGGAAATGAGAGCACTTATTTTGATTTTAGGCTTGTTTTTATTATTTACACTCTATCTTTCTGCCCAATTCATAACCAATTCAACTGTTCAACTCATATTGAAAGGTAAAGTTACTGATGAATACAGTGGAAAGCCTGTGGGAGCAACAATTGAGTTTCGAACTAATACTGGAAAGAAATTTAAAATCAAATCCGACAGCCTTTCTGGGGAATATCAACAAGTGTTTCAAAGCGGCGAAAAATTAGAAGTTATAATCTATGGTTGGGATTTAATTCGGCAAAACTTCGTTGTTAATCTGCCAGATACAAACAAGTATGCAGAAATCGAGCAAAACTTCATTGTAAAGCAACTAAGAGAGGGCTTGATTGCATACAGATTCGATTGTTTTGGCACCGAAAGTTCTGAATTGTCTGAAAGCTGTAAAGAGAACTTGCTTTCTCTTGATGAAGTTCTGCGTTTCAACAGAAATGTTAAATTTGAAATACAAGTAACAACATATGATACTTACATTAAAACTGAAAAAGTCAGAAAAGTTGAGAAAGTTGTTGCTGAACGCAAGAAGAAAAAGAAAATAATCGAAGAAGAGAAATACATAGAAGAACCTCCAATTGAAAAAATCAAGCAGCTTGCTGAAAATCGTTATCAAAAAATATTAAAGGTGGTAGAAGAAATTCCACGAGGTAAAGGCAGACTTTCAGTTGTACCAATATTTACCAGTGGAGAGTTAACACCAAACAATATACCAATTCCATACGATATCTTCGTTGTAGTCAAAGAGTTGAAAAATATCTTGGAAAAATAAGAAGAAGATTAAATATAATGAAAAAAGAAACAACACCAATTAGTTTCGACCCAATTGCGGAGAGTTTTTTTCGATTAGGTTTAAATTTCGAACAAAGTTTAGCTTTTTTAACTGCGATGGAAATGGATATTTTTACCGCAATTGGCGATGATTTCAAAACTGCCGAAGAGATTGCAGAACATCTTCAATGCTCGGCAACCGCTACTTCTCGTTTATTGAACGCTTTAACTGCTATGAACTTAATCAACAAAAATGGTCCAAAGTATTCGAACACAAAAAATGGGAAAGAGTATTTAGTGCGTGGTGGTGCTAATTACATTGGAGATTTGAGGGCATTTAAATTTATTTTACATAGGTGGTTAACTCTGAAGGACACCATAAGAAATGGCAAGCCGAGTCCCCCAGTAAAACTCTCGGAGCTTTCGAATGATGTTATAGAAGGGCTGTTGAGCCTTATGAATTGGATTGCTAATCGGCAGGCACCAGAATTTGTGCGATTTTTGGATATCTCCTCGGTGACCAAAGCAATTGATTTTGGCTGTGGTTCTGGTTCTTTTGGTCTGGAATTGCTAAAAATCAATATAAATATTGAACTTGTTCTTTTGGATTATCCAGAAATAATTCCATTTACAGAAAGATACCTCGAAAGAAAGGGATTTTCTGGGCTTGCAAAAGTGCTCTCTGGTGATTTAATCGAAGCAGATATCGGCAAAGGATACGACTTAGCTATTGTTTCCAATGTCCTTCGCTTCTTCTCTTTCAAAGAAAATATGAAAATTCTAAACAAAATTTTTAATGCCCTGAAAAGACATGGTAGGATTGTCCTCCAAGAAACATTGATAGAACCGGACAGAATCAACCCATTTTTTGCCTCCTTTGAATCATTAAGAATGCTTTTACTTACACCAAATGGCGATTTACTAACCGAAACTGAAATCCTATTTTTGCTAAAAGAAGCTTGGTTTTCAAATATAAAGATTCACAAAACAAGTTACGGCTCTACAATTTTTATTGGTGAAAAATAATTTATGGTATACACTTTAATCATCGCTCTGCTCCTACTTTCTAATTGTACTAATAGCCAAAAAGAATATAAAATCCACGAAGAAAAGGCCCTGAGAATATCTGATACATTAAAAGAAGCTGAAGAAGAACCAACAAAAATTCCCGTTTACAAACTTAAAGTGTCGCGGATAATCCCGCACGACACTTTGGCATTCACACAAGGTTTGTTTTTTTATGATGGTTTCTTGTACGAAAGCACCGGGCAATATGGGAAGTCATCTTTACGAAAAATCAGCCCAATAAACGGAGCCATTCTAAAAAAAATAGACTTGGAACCATATCTTTTTGCAGAAGGAATTGCAGTCCATAAAAACAAAATTTATATGTTGACATGGCAAAATAATATTTGTCTGATTTTCGATGTTCAAACTTTTAAGAAAATCGACGAGAAGCCTTTTATAGGTGAGGGTTGGGGAATTACCAATTTCGACGAAAACACCCTTGTTCAGAGCGATGGCACAAATATGCTGAAAATTGTCGACCCAGACAATCTACAAATCAAAAGAATACTTCAGGTTTTTGCAGACAATATCCCAGTCTCGAACATAAATGAATTGGAAAGCATCTCCAATGATATTTGGGCAAACATTTGGATGACAGACTCAATTGCAGTAATTGACAAAAATTCCGGCAAGGTGCGATTCTATGTCGACGCTTCTGAACTTAGGAACTATATTCCTCCTACCTACAACATTGATGTATTAAATGGTATAGCTTACCACCCAAAAAGTAAAACAATTTACTTGACAGGCAAGTTTTGGCCTTTTATCTTTGAAGTACAAGTTGCATACAAGTGATTTTACATTTCGTACTAAACCATCTACATTGAAATTATCTCGATAAAACACCCACTCCGAGCATCAAATTGTTTTGCTGACTTTTCACTGTAAATAGTTTATTTGATATTTTGTTAAACGAGTGAAAAAAGTTAAATTTAAAGTTTAAAATTTTCTAAAAAATCAAATTGAGTAGTATAATACTGGAGGGAAGGAATATTTGTAAAAAGTTTGGAGATATTGAAGTATTAAAGAATATCTCTTTTGAAATCCAAAATGGTGAACTTATCTCAATCATAGGCCGCTCTGGCTGTGGCAAAACAACTCTCCTTAGATGTATTAATTGTCTCGAAATTATCGACAGCGGTTATCTGCGTGTCGGAGAAATTGTAATGGAAAGAAATATAAATGGCAATAACAAGAACGATGAATTAAAGGAAAAAGCTCAAAAGATACGTCGTAAAGTTGGATTGCTTTTCCAATCACTCAATCTATTTCCTCATTTAACAGTATTAGAGAATATTATTTTGGCACCAATAAAAGTTAAAAAGGAATCGAGGGATGTGGCTGTTGGAAAAGCATTGGAATTGCTAGAAAAAGTTGGTCTAAAAGGTCTGGAAAATCGCTATCCTTTTCAATTGTCTGGAGGCCAATCTCAAAGAGTTGCTATAGCCCGCTCGCTTGCCATGAACCCCGAGATAATGCTCTACGATGAACCAACTTCTGCACTCGACCCAGAATTAATTGGGGAAGTATTAAAAGTAATGATTGATTTACACAAAGAAGGGATGACACAGGTCGTTGTTACCCATGCAATGAATTTTGCTAAATCAGCATCGGACAAAGTAATTTATATGGAGGATGGGGAAATTATAGAATTTGGAACACCCGAGAAAATATTTAATAATCCAAACGACCCAAGAACTGAAGCCTATGTAAGGCTTTTCAAGGAGTAAATGCGATGAAGATAAAATTTATTTTTTTAGTTGCATTCATACTTTTGCCGCAATTCTTTTTAATCTCTGGGGAACAAAAGGTTTTGCGATGGGCTGCCGATGCCGAAAGTAATGCACCTTATATTTTTCAAGACCCCAAAATACCAAGTAATATTATTGGCTTTGAGGTAGACATAGTATATGCCATTTCCGAGATACTCAACATGCAAACCCTGTTTGTACAAAACCAATGGGATGGTTTAATTCCCGGTTTGTACCGAGGGGACTACGACATTGCTATAAATGGGCTTGAAATCACCGAGGACCGTAAAAAAGAAGTAAGTTTCACAAAACCATACTATATTACCCACGAACAACTTGTCGTTCTCAAAGGCGTAGAGAATATCAATAGTCTATCAGATGTCGTTGGTAAGAAAGTTGGGGCTTTAAAAAATTCGCTTGCAGAAAGGATTTTAAGAGCCAAAGGCGGGATTGAAGTATTGACATACGAAGGTGAAGTTAATGCTTTTGTGGATATGAAGAATGGTCGGCTCGACGCTGTACTTGTGGATGCTCCTATTGCAATATATTACACAGCAGTCAATCCCGAATACGTAATGGTTGGACAACCTATCGGGGAAATATCTTATGGGATAGCATTGAGAAAAGAAGATACATTGCTTCTTAATAAACTTAATTATGCACTTGAAACTTTACAAAAAAGCGGGAAACTTCGAGAAATTTTGGAAGAATGGAACTTATGGAACTTTATGATGGAGACTTATCTTGATGACTTTTCCCCAAGCAATGTACCTCCTAAAAAGTATCAATATTTTATCGAATCAGTAAGTAAAAAAAGCGAGTTAATTGAACGCATTGATTTGTACATAAAGTTTATGCCAGTTTTTTTCAAAGCTGCTCTCATCACCCTGGGCTTGTCTTTAGTCGCAATGCTTGTCGCTATAGTTGCTGGACTACTTATTGCATTAGCTAGAATCTACGGTGGAAAGGTACTTTCTTTTTTGGCAGTTTTGTATATCGAGATAATCCGCGGTACACCGCTTTTGATACAACTATATATTATATTTTATGCCTTACCATCTGTAGGAGTAAAATTATCACCTTTCTTGGCTGCTGTTCTTGGATTAGGACTTAACTATGCTGCTTACGAGGCAGAAGTTTATCGTTCTGGTTTTTTTGCAATCCCACGTGGGCAGATGGAAGCAGCAATTTCTTTGGGAATGACAAAATTTCAAGCAATTTGGTATGTCATTTTACCACAAGCAATTAGAATTGTAATTCCACCAGTTACAAATGATTTTATTTCATTGCTAAAAGACTCTTCTCTTGTTTCGGTGATAACAATGATTGAACTTACAAAAGTGTATAATCAAATTGCCTCGACATATTATGATTACCTTGGCACTGGCATTATAACGGCAGTTTTGTACTTGCTACTCGGTCTACCTTTTATTAGAATTGCAAGATATTTCGAACATCGTCTTGCAGTAGAAAGGAAATCTACTCAAGATTATTTGGGAAAAGTAGTTTAATAAACTTTGTTTTTGTTAACTAATCTTCTCCAAAATATTAAGCGAGTCGTTAATATTGATTTGTACCCAGGTAGTACCTCCATTGTCCATGCGGGGAATATCACCGCAATCCCATACAAAGTTGATATCTTCGTCTGAATGTAGAACCATTGAAAATGGAGGGTATACGTGTTAATTCAAGTTCATCGTAGAAAGATATCATTGGAAAATAAGTAAACTACATTAATTAAAAGTTTCCTTTGTCTAACAAATATTTTCATTGGTTAATCTTTGACCATGTAAAACTACAATAATTATATTTGTAAGTTGCTGAGTAAAAGTATTTTAAGGCTTGAAATAGCAAAAATAGAAAATACAAAAGTTTTTAAATTCCCAGCAAGAGATTTAAAAGCTTTCTCAGCGTTTATTTTAGCTTGAATGCTCACTTGCGAATGAAAATTTGTATTCCCAAAGCAAAGTAAACATACTTAGTATTTTTGAGAATAGTTTCGTAAAATTCACAATCAAAAGGCACAAATATTTAAAAAAATAAATCGTTTGTTACACTTATTAAAACGGGTTCTGGAGATGGTTGATATCAGAGAATTAAACGAAAGGATTCAAAAAGAAAGTGCATTCATCGACCTTTTGCAGATTGAAATTGGCAAAGTTATAGTCGGGCAAAAGGGTATGGTCGAACGCTTGCTAATTGGACTGCTTTGCAATGGACACATTCTTTTGGAAGGAGTACCTGGTCTTGCAAAAACACTTGCAATCAAAACATTAGCATCGACTATCAATGCTTCTTTTAGCAGAATACAATTTACTCCCGACCTTTTACCAGCCGATTTAGTTGGAACAATGATTTATAGCCAAAAAACTGAAAGTTTCGCTGTGAAAAAAGGTCCTATCTTTGCAAACTTTGTACTAGCCGATGAAATTAATCGAGCTCCAGCAAAAGTCCAAAGCGCCCTTCTCGAAGCAATGCAAGAGCGACAGGTGACAATTGGCGACCAAACTTTTACATTGCCCGACCCATTTTTAGTTCTTGCCACTCAAAACCCAATTGAACAGGAAGGTACCTATCCATTGCCCGAAGCACAAGTGGATAGATTCATGCTTAAAGTTGTAATTACGTACCCGAGCCGAGAGGAAGAACTCGCTATCGTGCGCGAAAATTTAGCCCAAGAATTCCCTAAACCAAATCCAGTTGTCAACCCAGATGATATAATACGAGCTCGTTCTTTAGTTAAAGAAGTATACATTGATGAAAAAATTGAAAATTACATCCTCGACATTGTATTTGCAACACGAAATCCTGAGAAGTTTGGATTAGAGAAAATCAAGCCTTGGATAACCTATCCAGCCTCGCCACGCGCTTCAATTTACCTTGCCCATTCGGCAAAAGCATATGCCTTTATCAAAAGGCGCGGATATGTCGTCCCAGAGGATGTTCGCGCGTTATGCTTGGATGTACTACGCCATCGAATTGGATTGTCTTACGAAGCGGAGGCAGAAAACGTTTCCACAGAAGACATAATCAACGAAATTCTAAATAAGATTGAAGTTCCATAATAATATGGAAACTGCAGAATTACTAAAAAAAGTTCGAAAAATCGAAATTAAGACCAAAAAACTGTCCCAAAACATCTTCTCGGGGCAGTACCACAGTGTATTCAAAGGGCAGGGCATAGCGTTTAGCGAGGTCCGCGAATATCAAATTGGGGACGATGTTCGAATGATAGATTGGAATGTCACAGCAAGATTTAATCATCCTTTTGTTAAGGTCTTTGAGGAAGAACGAGAGCTAACACTTGTATTGCTTATTGATGTTAGTGGTTCTCAGTCTTTTGGCACAAAAGCTCAGTTTAAACGCGACCTAATAGCGGAAGTCTCTGCTATACTTTCATTTTCTGCACTTCAAAATAACGATAAAATAGGAGCAATACTTTTCTCCAACGACGTAGAATTGTATATACCCCCCAAAAAAGGACGAACACATATTTTACATATCATTAGAGAGCTTCTCACCTACGAGCCAAGAGAAAAAACAACAAATCTTTCAAAAGCTTTAAAATTTGCCTTCAATACTATTAAGAAAAAAGCAATACTATTTATCATCTCGGACTTTTTAGATAGCAACTTTGAGGATGCTTTGAAAATTGTCGCAAAAAAACACGATACAATTGCTATACAGGTCTTCGACAGAAGGGAGGAAGAAATCTTACCTGTGGGTCTTCTTTATTTACAAGATTCTGAAACTGGTGTTACTTATTGGTACGATTCTAGTGATACCCAAACATTAAAAAACTACAAAATTTGGTGGCATTCCAAACAAATCCAGCTAAAAGAACTACTTAGCAAGTATAAAGTCGACCACATACAAATTCAAACTGGTGAATCCTACATAGAACCATTAGTAGAATTCTTCCGTAGTCGTGGCAAAAGGTTGTAAAAATGAAATTCTTCAAAATTCTTACATTGCTTTTAGTCTCTATATCATCTTTTGGTAGCTACCTTTTTAAATCTTTCGCTCAAGAGGTCGAAGTCAAAGCCAAAGTCGACACAAACAACATTTTGATTGGCGACCAAATCAATCTTGAGCTTTACGTAAAATCAAAGCCACCGACCGAGATTATTTTACCAGTTTTTCAAGACTCATTAGGCAAGTTTGAAATAGTAGCTTTGGATGTTATCGACACCCAAAAGACAAAAGATGTATTAATCTTAAAACGCAATATAAAGTTAACAATTTTTGATAGCGGCTATTACTTTATTCCATCTATTTCTGTTCTGTACTTAAAAACATCCGTTAATCAGTACTCGACTGTTCAAACAGACTCGCTCGCAATTTACGTTCGTGGGATAGAAGTTGACACAACAAAAGATATAAAGGATATTAAAGGAATCATAGAAGTACCTTATACAATTTGGGATTACATTCCCTACATACTCTGGGTGTTTGGCATAATTTTGATTTTGGGATTTATCTACTATTTATTAAGAAAACGGAAACAAATCAAAGAAGTAATAGCCGAAGAAATAAAATTACCACCTCATGTTATTGCATTGAAAGAACTCAAGCAACTCGACTCCGAAAAACTATGGCAAAAGGGTGAAGTTAAACAATTTCATACACGACTGACAGAAATAATTAGAAAATACATTGAAAGAAGATTTTCGATACCAGCTTTAGAGATGATTAGTTCTGAAATAATCCATAACTTATATGGATTGGACAATATGGATAGAGAGCTTGTGAAGAAATTGGCGCGTTCTTTCGAAATTTCAGACTTGGTGAAATTTGCAAAGTTTCTGCCTCTACCCGATGAAAATACCTTTTGCCTGCAAGTTGCATTTGAATTTGTAGAAAAAACCAAACCGCTTGATAATGTTTCACAAAATTCAAATGCAAAATGACATTGCTTGGTCTGCACTTCGCTAGTCCTATTTATCTTTGGTTATTATTACTAATTCCTTTGATAATAATATGGTATATTTTTTACAACAAAAAAATATATGTGCCAATACGGTTTTCAACCCTCGAAGGTTTCCAGAGAACTGCACCAACTTTGAAAGTTAAATTACGGCATCTCCCCTTTTCCTTGCGAATTATAGCACTAATTTTGTTCATCATTGGATTAGCTAGACCACAAACCTCGAGCAGTAGTAAAGAAATTGAAACCGAAGGAATAGATATTGTAATTTCCTTGGATATCTCTGGTTCTATGCTCGCAGAGGATTTTAAACCAAATCGACTCGAAGCAGCAAAACGTATTACAGAAAAATTTATAGATGCTCGACAAAACGATAGAATTGGTTTGGTAATTTTTAGCGCTAAAAGTTTTACACAATGCCCAATCACAATCGACCATGCTATATTAAAGAATTTGCTTAAACAAATCAAGTCTGGATTAATCGAAGACGGTACTGCTATTGGAATGGGATTGGCTACTGCAGTAGATAGGTTAAAAGATAGCAAGGCAAAAAGCAGAGTCATTATACTCCTAACCGATGGGATAAATAACACTGGCTTTATCTCGCCAATAACTGCGGCAGAATTAGCAAAAAACTTCAACATAAGAGTTTACACAATAGGTGTCGGAACAATTGGAAAGGCTCCATACCCATTTCAAACGCCATATGGAATACAGTATATGAATGTTGATGTAGAAATCGATGAGGCTCTACTAAAAGACATCGCTCGAACCACAGGCGGTAAATATTTTCGTGCTACAAACAATAAAGCACTCGAAACTATTTACAACGAAATCGATTCGATGGAGAAAACCAAAATTAAACAGACCGTTTTCCTTTCTTACACAGACCAATTCTTTATTTTCGTTCTTGTTGGTACTATTTTGATTGCAACTGAAATTATCATTCGATTAATTATTTTTAGAAAAATCCCGTGACCTAATGATAAAAAATGCAGATTTGCTCGTTGTAGGACTAGGTAATTATCCGGAGAATTATTTAGAAACAAGACACAACATCGGCTGGATGGTTGCAAGTACTTTTGCACAAAAACACAAGGGAAATTTTATACCTCTTGCCCCGGAGTTTTACATTGCAAATGTGAAATTTGCTGGTAAAAATGTCTTGGTAATTTTGCCAAGAACTTATATGAACAATTCGGGTATTGCTGTAAAAGCCGCTTCACAGAGGTTTAAAATCCCAGTGGAAAACATTTTAATAATTTGCGATGAGTACAATTTTCCTTTGGGCAAGATACATTTAAAGGATACGGGTGGCGATGGCGGACACAATGGCGTAGCATCAGTAATAGAGCAACTCGGTTCAAATAGTTTCCTTAGGTTGCGTTGTGGTATTGGCAGACATTTTGGCGAAAACGAACTTGTCGATTATGTTTTATCTCCCTTCGAACCAGATGAAATACCCCTGCGAGACGCAATGATTAACCGAGCTGTGGAAGCAATAGAATATTTACTTTTAACTAACAAAAGTAGAGCAATGAGCGATATAAATTCTGAAAAACTTTGGAAAATACCACCACAGAAATAAAATCTCTCTACAAAAGATTTGAAATTAATGGAATAAGTCTCTAATAATTGCTTTTGGCAAATTAAGCAAGAGAAAATATAAAACATCTTTAATACAATAAAGATAGGAGGTACATCCCCTATCTTTTTTAAATGTAAGCAAAGCAATATTTAGAAAGACGATTTCTTCTAGACACTAACGAGGGTTATCATCCTCAAAGTCATCTTTTCGCGGTGGTTTTCTTTGCTGACGTTCTGGGCCTGGAGAATCTTCTGGATTCTGCCAACCCCTTCCTTTCGCACGGTCGATTATAGCCTTTTGCAATCGCTCTCGAAATCGATTTTCAAATATTACATATCGAGCAAATTGTTCTTCGTTTAGAACTGATTTTAATTCTTTCTGTTGTTCAAACATTGTGTTTGCAAGCTCCTTTTGTAATTCTAATACCTT
Source organism: Candidatus Kapaibacterium sp. (assembly GCA_937927515.1). GTDB lineage: Bacteria > Bacteroidota > Ignavibacteria > Kapaibacteriales > UBA2268 > Naka2016. The sequence continues at coordinate 41,140 of CALBDO010000015.1, forward strand.
TTGGGTTTGTTTAGAAATTTCATCTTTAGATGAGTTTTTACGAACGAGATATTCCAAATCCAGAATTGCTTCGTCGAGTTTATCTTGTTTATCTCGGATAGCTTTTTCGGCCGAATTGTATTTTGCTAAGAATTTTTCAGAAGTTTTTTCATCAAGGTCGAGAACTTCGAGCAACTTAATTTTCTTGAACTCGGCAATTCGCTCTTTAGCTCGAAATGCTGGTTGCGAGTACACAACACTTGCAACGATGAAAAGTGCGAATACTTTTAAAAATAAGTGTGCAAAATTAAAGTTCAACATTTTTTAACTCCTCTATTATTTGTTGAAAATCAGTTTCGTCTAATTTTTCAAAGTTTTTAAACAAATTATCATCGAAAGGAACGGTAAAAAACAAGTCGTTGACACTAATTAGGTCGACCAAACTCTCGTTAACAATGTCTTCGATGTTATCTGCTTCTGAATAAAATGCGTTTAGGGAGAAATTATCTGCATATAGCGCAGGAAAGTCCGAGAGTTTTTCATCATCGAGTAGGGCTAAGCTATCTAAGCCATCCAATTGAGGAAAGATTGGCGGCACATTGTCTGCAACATTGTTTCTTGCAGTGGTTTTATCAATTACAGTCGTATCCTTGTTAATACGGGTGAAAATAATTGAAACAATTAAGAGTACGACGCCCAATCCAGCAACTATAGAGACAAAAGCAGGCTTTGCAAGGAAGTTCAAGGGATTTGTTCTCTCATGATGAAGTCTTTGGGAAACCTTGACAGGTATGTATTTAGTTTTCTTATCAAGAAGCCTATCAATGTCCATATTTTGCAGACGATAGAAGACACTTCGCACGTTTTCGACCTCTTGAATAAGCTCGGGGTAATTTTGTATTGATTTCTCGAATAATTCATTTTCATGGGAATTTAGTCTGCCAAAAACATAATCTGGCAAAAGTTCTTCTAATTGTTTACGATTTAAATTTTTTTGTTCCATATTTATTCCTGCAAATATTGTTTCATTGCACTAGCGATTTTCCGAACAGCATGAAAGTAGTTTGCTTTCAATCCACCGACAGAAGTACCGAGTAATTTTGAAATCTCCTCGAAACTCATATGTTCAAAATATCTTAGAGAAAAAACTTCTCGCTGTTTTTCAGGCAAATTTGCAACGACTTGCAAAAATGTCTCTTCCATTTCCTTCTTTTCCAATTTATCATCCTGAGAGTAATCCGGTATATCAAATTCTGGGTCGTTATCCTCGCCTTTGCCACCCAATCGTATAAGAGCCAAAACTTTTTGCTTGCGTAACCAGTTTTTACTTTTATTCACTGCCACTCGATACAACCAAGTTTTTAAAGTACTTTCCTGACGAAAGTATTTCAATTTTTGCAAAACTTCTACAAAAACTTCTTGGGTTATATCTTCGGCATCATCATAGTTTTTTACATATCGAAAAGCCACAAGGAAGACAAAATTCTTGTAGCGCCGGACAATTTCATTGACTGCTTGTTCGACATTACCTCTTGCGAATTCCTCTAAAATTTCCTTCTCATTTTGCAAGTTCAACGACAAAGTAACCATTTTACCGAAATTAATTAAGTAAATCCAATTTTTAGACAATAAAGTAATAAAAAAGTTTAATGAGCTGTAAATCTTTTGAATTGTTAATTTTGTTTTTTTGAAATGATGATAAAGTTTAGAGTTTTTTCATTTATTACATATCTATTACTTGTTCTTCCATTGTTCTTTTTGCCTATTGGTTTCGATTATTCAATTTTCTACACTGGGGGGAAAATAATTGCAAACGGTGGGAGATTGTATATCGATTTCATCGATATTAAACCACCCTTAGTATTCTATACCTTTGCTTTGATGCACATTATATTCAATGGCAATTTTCTCTTCTATCAATTTTTCAACGTACTGCTTGTTTTAATTACCGCAGTTGGAATTTTTGAATCCACTTTTATTGCTTTTAGAAATAAATGGATAAGTTTTTTAGCCCCAATTCCTTTTATCCTGTTTTTACTTTCTTTCAATTACAACTATATTTTCCAGTTGGAGCTTGTTTTTGTGTGCATTTTTTCTTTAGCCTCTTTGATTTTATTTACAAGAACTCCATCTACTTTGTCTGCTTTTATCCTTGGTATTCTCTCTGGAATAGCATTTAGTATAAAGTACCCTTTTGGAATAATTATTTTCCCAATTTTGATTTTTTGGTATTCAAACCACTTTTATACAAATCGAAAGAAATTATTGTTTGTATTTTTTCTTGGCTTTCTTGCTATTGCAATTATACCGTTTGTAATTCTTTTCATACAAAATAAAACTTTTCGAAACTTAAAATATATTTTTGACTTTATTTATTATTATCAATCTACTACCTCTTTAAACTTAAAATCTTTCAAAAGAATAACCGAGAATTTAACTCTCACATTTGGAGTATTTTATTCTCTATTTTTCATAATCCCATTATTTTACAGTATTTGGAAAGTGCTTCTTAATGCGAATGAAACTAAACGTGATGAAACCTACAAATATCATCAGTTCTTTCTTTCTAGTTTATTGTTCATTTTTTTGTCCATTATTATTGAGCATCATTTTCTTAATTATCACTTCATAAGATTAGGAAGTTTACTATCCATCTACACAACAATAGGGATTTTAAATCTTTTCGTAGAGGGTAAAAAGTTGTCGCGCAAGTTTCTTTACATAATCATTCCAATTACCTTTTTTATGTTTATTTTTTTCTCTCCATTGCCTCGTTACATGAGAAATCTTATACCAGCCTTTTTACACATAAGAAACAAAGAAAAATATATAGACTACTTTGAAAATATATCATCTGCAAATACTTTGCTTAGACAACACACGACTATAGCAAATTTCATAAACCAAGACCTGACCCAAAAAGATACTGTTGTAATAGTCGGCGGTGCTGCACAAATTTATACTTATCTCAAAGACTGTAATTATTCTGCATTTCCGACATCTGTATTTGTTTTATCTAAATTTAAAAAGCCAAAGGAATGGGAGGAAAGGTTTCTAAAGGAACTTAATACTGCTCGTTATCTCATAATTCAAGATTTCGACCATACACACTTTTTCGGGGATGAAGTTTCATCTTGGGAGGCTTTTAACAAGAACGAAACATACAAAAAGATTCTCCAAAGTAGGTATGAATTGGTATTGAAAACGCATTCATTTTATGTATTTAAATCGAGAGGATGTGATGTATTTTGAAGTTGCTGGTATCGAGGTCAATCCATTGATTCCGCCACTTGTTGCATTTCTGATTTCAGTCCTAACTTCCTCTGGTGGAATAAGCGGTGCATTTATTTTGTTACCATTTCAAGTTAGCGTTCTGGGATTTACATCTCCAGCAGTTAGTGCTACCAATCAACTTTACAATGTTGTTGCAATCCCAAGCGGTGTGTATAGGTACATTCGAGAAGGCAGAATGGTTTGGCCTCTGACGTGGATTGTAATAGCTGGGACTTTGCCAGGTGTTCTCATTGGTGCAATTCTAAGGATTAATTATTTTTCCAATCCCGAGACTTTCAAAATTTTTGCTGGTTTAGTTCTCATTTACATTGCTATTAGACTTATTCGAGAGAATTTGTCGAGAAAAAAACCAAAAACAATTGAAGTAGAGGAAAAATTCAACGAAATCGCAAAATCGTACAGAACTCAAAAAGGGACGCTCAAACTACCACGAGCAAAGGTTTTGAAATTTAATTTAAATACTCTCGAATACGAGTTTGTTGACAATATCTTTAAAGTCAAAACTATACCAATTTTTTTAATTAGTACCATAGTTGGCATAGTTGGTGGTATTTATGGCATCGGAGGTGGGGCTATTATTGCTCCAATTTACGTGACTTTTTTTAACCTCCCGGTTTATACCGTTGCAGGTCCAGCTTTAATGGGAACATTTATAACCTCTGTTTTCGGTGTAATAGTTTACGAAATTCTTGCACCATTTTATCCTCACCTTTCGGTATCACCAGATTGGAAACTTGGAATCCTTTTTGGGATAGGTGGACTTGTTGGAATGTACGTTGGTGCACGAGTTCAAAAGTATTTGCCAGCAAAATTCATAAAATTTGTTCTCAGTGCTGCAATTTTAATTCTTGGTTTGCGCTACGTACTCAGCTTCATTTTTTAAAATTTTACTTCTATATTTTTCAAAATCCCCAGAGATATAATAAAAACTTAAAAAAGAACATATCAAACTCAGAAAATTTTATTAATTCAAAACTCATAAAAGAATTTTTTAATTTACAAATTTACTTAAAGTGTTATGCTTAGATTTGTTTGCCCAATGTTTTTTTTGACATTTAACATGGTATTGTTCAGTTTCGAAGTTACACCTTATGCCACTGCTCGTTACAGACTTGAATTGTGGAATGGTATGAACCAGAAGAACTTCGGCAATCCAGAATATATTGGGAAACTAAATGACAAACTTTTATTGCAAAGAATAATTATTGGAGCGAATGCTAAACTTAATCCAAAAATCACATTATCATTTGCCATTCAAGATTCCCGTATCTTTGGCTGGTCGCTGAATTCCAATAATTTTAAAATTGGCGACTCGGCACGTTACTACCTAATGAACCCACAGGAGGAATTTTTTGATTTTTACTCTTTAAATCTTGTCTGGGACTCTATTCTCACTAAGACCAAAATTATAATCGGACGTCAGAAAATCACTTTTGGTGACAACAGGATATTTGGTCCAGGAGAATGGGGAAACACTGGTCGCTGGAATTGGGACGCAATACAACTTCTATGGGCAAACGAAAATCATTTCATCTCTGGTTGGGTCGGTGGAACAAAAATTCACGACCCGAAAGTTACATCTGTGCCATTTTTCAACACTGAATTCTATGGCGGTGGATTATACTCGAGCTTTTTAATTAATAAATCTTCGAGAATTGAGCCCTTCCTTGCTATTAAAACACCCGGAAGTGCAAGGTTTATTAATACACAAAATTTTAACTTGCATTGGTTGGGACTGCGTTTCGTCGATTCAAATTTTTCGAATTTACTTTTGGACTTTACTTTTGCATTTCAAACTGGTAGACAAAATAAAACTATTGTAAAGGCTTACGGCTTTGTTACTAAACTTGGTTATTTGTTCAAAAACTTACCATTTAGCCCCTTTTTATACGTCAGATATACATTTGCAACTGGGGGTAAATCCCAAAATGGTATCAATCGTAAATTCGAACCTGCCTATGGGGCAACCGATAAATACTATGGATGGATGAATGTAGTGCAATGGTCAAATTTGAAAAATCCAGAGATTGTCCTCGAATTGTTTCCAATTCAAAAATTGTGGGTCGAGATTAAATATCATTGGTTTTTCGTTAATGATTTAAACGAAAAAATTCTTGGCTTAAAAGTCGGTCCCAGCAAACATCTCGGTAATGAATTTGATATTTTTATTAATCACAATGTTGACAAGAATTTAACATTTACAGGAGTTTTGGGATTATTTTCAGTTAAAGATGCGTACACAAGCGCTTTTATTAAACCAGATAATGCTCTATTTTTTGCTTTTCAATTATATTATCATATTTCTAAAATTTAGGAGTAAAAAATGAAGTGGAACTGGAAAATATGGTTTGGTATTTTTTTAATAATTATAATAATTCCTCTCACTATCGTATTGCAAACGAATTCTTGGTGGTTGAGTGCCCTACCAGTTGGAATTCTTTTTGGCTTTGCTTTGCAGAAAGGTGACCTTTGCGGTTCTTCTGCTATGAGTGAAATAATTTTATTTCGAGATAACTCGAAAATCTTTGGTCTTTGGGTTGCAATTGTAAGCTCTATGTTCTTTTTTGCAATTTTAAATCTGTTTGGAATTGTCGAACTAGCCCCTAAAAAGTTTATTTGGGCGAATTCTCTTGTTGGTGGTCTAATATTTGGCTTCGGAACTGTTTTAGCTGGAGGCTGTATAAGTGGTTGTCTTTACAAAGCTGCAGGAGGTAATATAAACTCAATGGTGGCACTCCTAACAATACCACTGGGTATTTCATCCGTCGACTACGGTATCTTTAAATCATTCCACGAAAGCCTTTTGAAACTTTCCGCGCCCGAAGCTCTCACATTATATTCTGTGCTAAAATTACCATATTGGCTTTTAGTATTGATTTTTATCATTCTAACTATTGCCATTTCAGTGGTCAAGGGTAAAAAACAAGGGAACAAATCGATTCGTAGAGAAGTAAGGAATTTAAAATCATTAATTACTCGGCCGTGGAAACCTTGGCAAGCTGGAATAATGATTGGCTTTGTAGGAATGCTTGCCTGGCTATCTTCCTTACCCACAGGGCGTAATTATCCCCTTGGGGTTACCCACGGTGTTAGCTATCTTTATCAGTTCGTAATTGAAAACAACACCGAATTGGTAAAATCGAAACAACCACCGAATACACAATCGCCCAATGTTAAAATACAAACCCCAGTTCTAAATCAAGCTCAACAAAGTCAACCTCGTAAGTTAAATCTCTGGCTCATGATGCTAACATTAGGCTTGGTTATCGGAGCGTTTTTATCTTCGAAAATGAGCAATAATTTCGCATTATTGCCAAAACCACCCGAGCAAATTATCGTTGCAGTTATTGGAGGGTTTTTAACTGGACTGGGGGCTGGACTTGCCACTGGTTGTGTCATCGGAAATATAATCTCCGGTTGGGCTATGATGAGCATCTCTATGTTCATATTTGGTATTGCAACACTTCTCGGTAATTGGTTTGCAACTTATGTTTACTTAATTGGAATTGGCAGAGTTAAATGAAATAAATTTTTGCCTCAGACACATTGATTTAGCTTTAATTAAAACTTGATGATGTAGGAATAAAATTTGTAACTACACGCTAATATTACGAGCCTGATAAGTAAAAACGGATTAAAAATCCCGGCAATAAGTGTAATATAGCTCATTTGTATTTAAATCGAGGGCACAAAGATGACCAAGATTCTGCTTGTAAATGCTTCTTGCGTAGACACATCCACCATCTAAAAAGATTTTCCATTGATTTAAGGAATTAATTATTTCATTCAACGGCATTGGAGTATGACCAACAACGACTTTACGCATTCCTACTTTATGTGGAATTGCTTTTCGACTTCTGCCCCAGACCAAATATTGAGTGTTTTTAAAAGGGTCCTCTGAATCGAAATCTAAGTCCCCGTGCACCAAGATGTATTTTTCAAGTTCAACATAGAACGGCATTGATTCAAAGAAAAAAATATAACCTTGCGGTATATCCCTTGGATGGCTTACATTGAAACTATCTAATGTGGTCTGACAACCATTGTACTCCCAATTTATAAGGGCTACAGGGTCTGAGAGAGAATTAAGCAGCATTTCTTCGTGGTTTCCTCTTATAGCTACAGCCTTTTTCTTTTGCCACAAATCGATGACAAAATCGAGAGTCGGCTTGACTCTTGGACCTCTGTCTATGAGGTCCCCAAGGAAATAAATAAAATCATCGGAGCTTATTTTGACAACATCGAAAAGTAAGGTCTTCAAAGTATAATAACATCCGTGTACGTCGCCAACAACAATATTTCTTCTTTCCATGGTAAAAATTCTTGGTAAAAAAAAACAAATTTATTTTTTTTCGTCAATAAAAATTATACTTAGTTTCACAAAACTAATTTGGACATATGAAAAATACATTAACCAAAAATCTAACTAAGCGAAAAGACAATACAAATGAAAGCGAAACGAAAATTGAAAAAATTTTATATCTCGGCAAAGAGCGAGAAGTCGAGCTTTTCAGCAAATTCGATTTTTCTGATTATGACAAAGAAACTATCATTAAGTGGTATAAATTAAACCAGCTTGGTCGAAGATTAGACGAAAAGGCAGCGTTGTATCTAAAAATGGCAAAGGGCTGGTCGTATCACGCTCCTTTTGGTGGTCACGATGGAATACAGCTTGCTCTCGGGCAAGTGTTTCGTCCTGGAAAAGATTTTCTTTTTCCATATTACCGAGATATGCTAACATGTCTTTCTGCTGGTCTCACCCCTTACGAAATAATACTCAATGGTTTAAGCAAAGAAGAGGATGTCGCTGGTGGTGGTCGGCATATGAGTAATCATTTTGCCAAGCCTTCCATAAGAATCCAAAATGTATCTTCATGTACTGGAAATCATGCCCAACACGCTGCTGGATTGGGCAGAGCTATCAAAAGATACAATGGAGACGAAATAGTTTTTTGCTCGACAGGCGAGTCTGCTACTGCCGAAGGCTATTACTACGAAGCATTGAATAGCGCATCGAGCGAAAAATTGCCCGTTGTCTTTGTAATACAAAACAACAAGTACGGCATATCCGTGCCATTGCACGAAGTCATGGCTAATTTGAATGTTGCAGAAAACTTCTCTGGTCTGAAAAATCTACTTATTGTCAATTGTGATGGTCGCGACCCTTTTGATTCCCACCGAGCTTTGCTAAAAGCAATTGAATGGGTTAAAAGTGGCAAAGGTGCGGCTATTGTCCACGCTGATTGCGATAGAATCGGTTCACACTCAAACTCTGATAGACACGAAATTTACCGAAGTACAGATGAACTTCAACAAGTAAATCGACGCGACCCACTCCTTCAATTTCGTTATCATATCATAAATCGAGGGATAGCAACCGAAGAAGAATTACTCGAAATCGAGGCTGAAAATCAAAGAATAATTTTCGAAGCTGCAGATAAAGCAGAACAATCTCCAAATGCAGATGGTTCTCAATGGAATAAATTTATATTACCGGAACCATATATATCCAAGGATGCAAATACCGAGGATTACCAACCCGATGTAAATGCCCCGCTTATTTCACTGCGTGAGGCTATAAACCAAACATTGATTGAGGAATTTAAACTTAACCCCCACACTTATCTTTGGGGTCAAGATATTGGAAAGGGAGGTGTGTTCAACGTTGTAAAAGATATGCCGCAAATTTTTGGCAAAGAACGAGTGTTCAATGCACCAATTGCCGAGGATAATATTGTCGGTACCGCAAATGGTTTCTGTCGCTATCGTGACGATATTCGTGTTGTTATCGAAGGAGCTGAGTTTGCCGACTACTTCTGGCCCGCTATGGAACAACTCGTGGAATGTTCGCACGACTATTGGAGAACAAAGGGGCAGTTCACGGCCAATATTGTCATTAGACTTGCCAGCGGTGGCTATATCCAAGGAGGTTTGTATCATTCCCAAAACATTGAAGGAGCACTTGTAACTTTACCCGGAATAAGAATTGTCTCGCCTGCTTTTGCAGACGATGCAGTTGGTTTAATGCGTAATGCAATTCGCTCCCGCGGTGTGACAATGTATTTAGAACCTAAATACCTTTATAATTTTAAAAATGCATTCGCTCCAAAGCCACACCCTGAATTTGTAGTGCCATTTGGTAAAGCAAAAATTCGGCGCGAAGGAAAAGACGTAACTGTTGTTGCCTATGGAACAGCGGTACATCTTTCATTATTTGCTGCAAAGGAATTAGAACGCGAAGGCATATCTGTCGAGGTTATCGACCTTCGCTCGCTAATTCCATGGGACGAGGAACTGGTATACAATTCCATCAAGAAGACAAACAGAGTTGTCATTGCTCACGAGGATAAAGTTACCGGGGGATTTGGTGGCGAGATAGCAGCAAGAATTTCCGAAAACGCATTTAGATACTTGGATGCACCAATTATTAGAGTAGGTTCAAAGGATGTTCCCGTTGGTTTTGCAAAAGAATACGAAAATGCAATTTTGCCAAACACAAAGGATGTCGAAGAAGCAATCCGCAGAGTTATGAAATTTTAAGCTTCTGCTTTCTGCCTTTGATTAGTTTGTAAAACTCCTTAAGGGCAATACCAGTATAGGAATCCTTGCATTGTGCAATTTTTTGTGGTGTACCGGTACATACGACTCTACCACCTTGTTCGCCACCCTCTGGCCCGAGGTCTACAACATAATCTGCAGAAGCTACTACATACAAATTGTGTTCGATAATTATAACCGTGTTACCATTGGCGACAAGTTTATCGAAACAAACAAGAAGTTTCGATATGTCATCAAGATGCAAACCAGTTGTTGGCTCGTCGAAAAGTAGGACGACATTTTCTGTGTCGGGTTGGTCTAAGTAAGATGCCAATTTAATTCTTTGTGATTCTCCACCAGAGAGTGTCGTAGAAGGTTGACCCAGTTTGATATAACCCAAGCCAATATCTTGATAGATTTGAAGTTTTTGCACGATTTTAGGCTCTTCGTAAAAGAAATCTATGGCTTCGTCAACAGTCATTTCCAAAACATCTACGATGGTTTTATTTTTGTAAAGGAAGTTCAATACTTCTTTTTTATACCGAGAACCCTTACAAGCCTCGCATACAAGTTGCACATCGGGTAGAAACTGCATATCAATGGTCACGTAACCTTCGCCTTGGCAAACCTCACACCTTCCACCTGGAACATTAAACGAGAAATATCCGGGCTTCAATCCTAATTGCTTTGCCAGCGGAGTTTCGGCATACAAATCCCTTATCAGGTCGAAGACTTTTGAAAACGTAGCAAGAGTCGACCTACTTGATTTGCCTATAGGGTTCTGGTCGACAAGTTCTACGCGAGAGAAAAATCCGTCTACATCAACTTTTTCAAAAGCCGAGGTTGTTGCTTCGTTCTTGATTGTAATATTGTGCAATCCTTTGTATATCACGTCGTAAAGTAGCGTACTTTTGCCCGAGCCCGAGACACCTGAAATAACAGTTTTCAATCCTAAAGGTATTTCGAGATAATCGATTTTTAAATTATGCTGGCGTGCATTAAATATTCTTATCGTACCAAGAGGAGTGTCTGGTTCTTTATTTTCAAGTATAACTTTCTTTTTTCCGGAAAGGTAAAGACCAGTGATTGAGTCATTAGCTTTCAGAAGTTCTTCGAATGTACCTTGAAATACTAGATTACCGCCTTTTTCGCCAGCGCCTGGCCCGAGGTCGATTATTAAATCGGCTTGGCGAATGATATCGGGGTCGTGTTCAACAACAATTACAGTATTACCAGCATCACGGAGTTTGAAAAGTACTTTCATCAGTCGCTCTGTATCCCGTGGATGTAAGCCAATGCTGGGTTCATCGAGCACGAAGAGAGTTTCCACAAGCGACGAGCCTAGTGCATTTGCAAGCGAAATTCTTTGCATCTCTCCGCCCGAGAGAGTATGAGCAAGTCGCTCCAAAGTCAAGTAATGCAAGCCTATGTCTATTAGTAATTTTAAACGCCATTTAATGTGCTCGAGAACTTGTCCAACAATTTTGGTTTCGTAATCTGATAGTTGAATGTCCTCGAAAAACTTTAAAAGTTTATCGAGAGGATATTTTATAAGTTCTGGAATATTCTTGCCAGCAACGAAGACCTGGCGCGCACTGGTGCGAATTCTCGAGCCACCACAAGCACGGCAAGTTGTAAAACCTCGATAGCGAGCAAGCATCATCCTATTCTGCACTTTATAGCTTTTTTCCTGTAGGTATCGAAAATACTCATTCAATCCCCAAAAATGCTCATTGCCATTCCAAAGAAAATCCATCTCCTCGGGAGTGAAATCTTTAATAGGCTTGTCAACTGAGATACCGCTTTTAGTTGCAGCTTCGAGAATTTCACTCATGATGTTTGTGAAGGAATTTGTACGAAATGGATGTAATGCACCTTGGCGTAGACTTTTGCTTTTATCCGGGATTACCAAATCCTCGTTGATGTCCATTATTCTACCAAAACCTTGGCATACTGGACATGCCCCATAGGGATTGTTGAACGAAAACAAGCGTGGCTCTGGCTCCTTGTAAATGATTTCGCAATCAGCACATTCGTAATTACTACTAAATTTTTTCACGATTTTTTCATCTGGGAAAATAATCCACACCCTGCCAATACCAAAACTGAAAGAAATTTCCAGCGAATCTATAATCCGTGATTTTGTTTCCTCGTCGTTTTTAAATACAATTCTATCGGCAACGACGGTAAAGTTTTTAAAATGAAAAACATCCTCTAAATTGACTTCTTCAAGGAGCTTAATTTCCCAATCTTCCAAACTAAACACACGAGTAAATCCTTGCTCGATTATACGTTTTTTAAACTCACTGATTTTCTTGAAATTTTCGCTTGGAGGGAACGATATCAAAAACTTTGTGCCTTCTTTCAAATTCTGCTGCAAATAGTGATAAACACTTTGCGGATTGTCTCTTCGAACCTCTTGTTTGCATTTTTTGCAAATTGTTTTACCTATTCTACCATAGAGCAGACGCAAGTAATCATAAATTTCTGTCAAAGTACCAACCGTGGAGCGTGGGTTTTTGGCTTGAGTTCTTTGTTGTATAGCGATTGCTGGAGGAATACCAGAAATGCTTTCAACGTCGGGGCGAGGCATACGTTCTAAAAATTGTCTTGTGTAGGCAGACATAGATTCAACGAAACGCCTTTGACCCTCTGCATAAATTGTATCAAATGCAAGAGAGGACTTGCCCGAGCCACTCACACCAGTTATAACAACAAGTTTCTTATGTGGAATTTGCAGGCTAATGTTTTTTAAATTGTGTGTCGATGCTTTTTTTATTTCAATGTATCGCTTCATAACCCAAACTTCTACATCCTTGCTCTTTTTGTTAGATATTGTCTCAATGCTTTATCAAAAGGCTCATCAGTACGAATGACATTAAAATCAATATTTCGCTCGAAACACTCTCTTTTGATTTGGTTAACAAATTCTTGAACATAATGGCGATAAGTTTTACGAAATTGAATTGGTTGTGTTTGCAATGTTTCACCAGTTTCAATGTCTCTGAACAATACAGAGCCAGAGAACATAAATTCAACTTCTTGGGGGTCTAAAATTTGAAATACTATTACTTCGTGCTTTTTGTGGCGAAAATGTTTCAAAGCATTTAGAACCGAATCTGGGTCGTCGAAAAAATCACTAAAAATTATTACCAAGCCACGGCGAGAAATTTTCTCCGCAAGTTGATTCAATGCCTGTGCAGTTCCAGTCTTATCCGAAGGATAGGTCTGGTCTATGGTTTTCAAAATTTCTGCAATGTAAGAGGTTTTAGACCGTGGCGGTAGATAAGTTTGAAGTTTTTCGTCGTAGAGCGCTAGTCCAACTGCATCTCTTTGTTTCATCAAAAGATAAGCAAGCGATGCTGCAAGGTAGGACGAATATTCAAACTTGCTAATATTGTTCTTCGAAGCATATCGCATCGAACCACTTTTATCGATGACTATTATACAACGCAGATTCGTTTCCTCTTCAAATTGCTTAACAAAATACTTATCCGTTCGGGCATACACCTTCCAATCGATATGCCTTATTTCATCTCCGGGGTTGTATTGCCTATGTTCTGCAAATTCGACGCTGAAACCATGGTAGGGAGACCTATGTAATCCAGTTATAAAACCTTCGACAACTAATCGAGCTTTTAATTCGATATTGCTTAATTGAGCTACAACATTAGGTTGCAAAAATCTACGATAATCGTTCATCACTGAGTAATTTTTTCGAACCTTGTGTAATGACGAAGAACCTCTGGGATTGTTACACTTCCGTCCTCTGGATTGTAATTGTTTTCCAATAAGGCAACAATTAAACGAGAGGTGGCAAGACCACTTCCATTCAGTGTATGAACATATTCAGGTTTACTATTGGGAGTTCGTTTGAAACGAATATTAGCTCGCCTTGCTTGGAAATCTTCAAAATTACTACAGCTAGAGACCTCCAACCACTTTTTCTCGGCCGGAGACCATACTTCAATGTCATAAGTCTTTGCGCTGGAAAAACTTGTATCCCCACTACATAGCAAAACAACCCTGTATGGGACATCCAATGCTTGTAAAATTGATTCTGCATCCATTGTCAATGATTCCAGTTCCTCGTAGGAAGTCTCTGGAGTAGTGAATTTGACCATTTCAACCTTATTGAATTGATGCACACGAAGAAATCCACGAGTCTCCTTTCCGTAGCTCCCAGCCTCGCGACGAAAGCAAGGGGAGTAGGCTACGAACTTCTTGGGAAGGTCGTTTGCATTCAAAATTTCACCAGAGTAATAATTAGTTACGGGCACCTCCGCCGTGGGAATAAGATAGAGTTCGTCCTTCTCGATATGGTACATATCTTCGGCAAGCTTAGGTATTTGCCCAGTGCCAATCATAGAATTTTGATTGACTAGGAATGGAGGAAATAGTTCTAAGTAATTATGTTCGTAGATGTGCTTTTCGAGCATAAAAGTAATCAAGGCTCGTTCCAACGCAGCACCCCGACCCACATAATATGCAAAACCAGAGCCAGTTACTTTGGCTCCACGCTCGAAATCTATTATATTTAAACTTTTGGCAATTTCAAGATGATTGGGCACATTAATTTCTTTCGGTTGACCCCAAGAACGTACAACAATATTATCATTCGAGTCTTTGCCAAATGGTACAGTCTCGTGCAAAATATTTGGAATCTTCAAGAGCTCGTCCTTAATTTCCAATTCGACTTGGCGTAGCTCCTCGTCCATTTGCTTTATCTTATCGGAAACTCTGCGCATCTCTTCAATTTTTACATTAGCATCCTTTTTCTCTTTCTTCAAAAGAGCAATTTCGTTTGAAACGACATTCCGCAAATGCTTTAAGTGCTCTACCTCGGATATAATCTCGCGCCTACGCTCGTCTAATTTTAATAGTTTTTCTAAATCAGAATTTTCACCTTTCGCTTCAATGTTTTTTAGTACCAGGTCAACATTTTCTCTTATAAATTTTAAGTCCAGCATGTTTTATCCAAAAAAATACAAAATTACCTAAAAGTTGGTATGTTTTTATCTTCTATTATCGCTAACGAAAATAAAAACTAAAACCTAAAAATTGCATAATGCAATTTAAAACGTATTCGATGAACGATATAGTTGGAAACACTCATAGTTGATATTAACCATCTCTTGCCCGCAGAAAATTCAAATTTTTTAATTTTGCTTTTTGTACAATCAAGAGAGAAAAAAATGAAACCGTTTGCAAATCAAGTTTATTTGAATTTTTCAGACCCAAAAGTTTTGCGAAGGCAAAAGCAGGCAATCGAAAAGGTACGCACCCAATTTGGCAAAGAATACCCAAACATTATTAATGGTGCAGAAGTTTACACCGAGAAAAAAACAAAGTCCATTAACCCTGCACATCCAAACGAAGTTGTAGGAATCTTCCAAAAATCGGGTAAAGATGACGCAGAGAAGGCAATACAATCCGCATTGAAAGCGTTTGAAAGCTGGAAAAAGGTGCCAGCGCGAGAGAGAGCAAATTATTTATTCAAGGCAGCTGCAGAACTACGCCGACGTCGGTATGAAATCAATGCTTGGATGATATCCGAGGTAGGAAAGAACTATCTTGAAGCGGACGCTGATACTTGCGAGGCGATTGATTTCTTAGAATTTTATGGACGAGAGGCAATCCGATATGCACAAAGACAACCATTAACAAAAATCAAAGGGGAAAAAAACGAGTATTTCTACATCCCGTTAGGAGTGGGAGTAATTATCCCACCTTGGAACTTTCCACTTGCAATTTTGACCGGAATGACATCTGCAGCAATAGTTACTGGTAATACTGTCGTTTTGAAACCATCTTCGGACTCACCAATGATGGGATGGATATTATATGAAACATTTAAAAAAGTTGGTTTGCCCGATGGTGTTCTGAACTTCTTGGTTGCAAGTGGTGCCGAAGCCGGAGATTATTTGGTAACACATCCAAAGACACGATTTATTTCTTTCACCGGCTCGATGGAAGTTGGGCTAAGAATAAATGAACTTGCTGCGAAACTATCTCCTGGTCAAATATGGATAAAAAGAGTCATTGCAGAAATGGGAGGCAAGGATGCAATCATCGTCGATTCGGAAGCAGACATCGATGATGCAGTCAAAGGAGTTGTTGTCTCTGCCTTTGGTTTCCAAGGACAGAAATGCTCTGCATGTTCCCGAGCTATTGTCGACAAAAAGGTTTACGATGAATTCGTTGAAAAACTCAAAGTAGAAGTCGAGAAGATACAAATTGGCGACCCCAAAGATAATTATCAAATGGGTCCTGTAATTAATGCTTCCGCAGAGCAAAGCATTCTTTCATATATTGAAATTGGAAAAAAAGAAGGTAAATTGATTTGCGGCGGAAACAAAGTCAAAGACTTGGATGGTTATTTCATAGAACCTACAGTTTTTATTGATGTCGACACGAAAGCAAGAATTGCTCAAGAGGAAATATTCGGACCAGTCCTGGCTGTAATCAAAGCAGAAGACTTCGACGATGCCCTTCGAATTGCCAACGATACAATTTATGGGTTAACAGGTTCTGTTTATTCGTTGAACCGTGAAAAGTTGATGAAAGCAAGAGATGAATTCCACGTTGGGAATTTATACTTCAACCGTAAGTGCACAGGTGCACTCGTGGACGTCCATCCATTTGGTGGTTTCAATATGAGCGGAACCGACTCCAAGGCTGGTGGAAGAGACTATTTGTTGCTATTCTTGCAAGGAAAATCTGTAAGCGAGAAAATAATTAAAAAGTGATAAATTCTCTCGAGAATTTAACGGAGCAGGAGTAATCATCTTGCTCCGTTTTATTTTTGAACAAAAATCAGATGTAATCCACGTAAGAAGGGAAATTAAATCAAAAAAATCTTGCTTACATTCTTGAACTTATTGCCTTCTGAAAGGCACGAACCAAGTCTCCCCAAGAGTTATTTCAAGAATCATTCTCCCAAAGTATTCCTGTGGTAAATTGTTAACGGGGGGTATCCGAGCACCAAAAACAAAGCCAGCATTTAACATTGCAGAACCAACAATAGGGAATTCGAATCCGAAACTAAAAGCATATTCATTTATTTTACTTCCATCAAATATTGGATACAATTGTTTGTAGTATGCTCCAATATTGTAAGTGATGCGATTTGAATACGATGTAAAAGTTGATTTGCTTCCATAATGAGACAAGCCAAATGCAATTTTATACTCATTATCCAATTTTGTTCGCGGTCCTGTATTGTAGGTCATTTTAGTGAAATCCCTTTTCACGAATTCACCTGTGAGTAATGTTCTACCATGTTTATAAGAAATCCCAAAACCATAAGAAAAGGGCATATCCAGTTTTGATTCTGCTTCGAAAGAAGTATCCAAGGTTAGTTCATATATATATGTTGCGTTTCTTTTCACAGAGATACTATTGTTTGCTTCGAAGAATACCCCAAAAAATAATCTATTAAGTGGATATAAAAGAGCGCCAAGGCGATAACCAACGCCAGAGAAATAATCATTTTCCTCGGTAATAGCAGAGGAGGCATAACTACCCTGAACAAGCGTCCTATTATACCTTTGAATTGTGCCGAAGTTTGTAACACCGGAAATACCAACGAAAAGAAAATCAAATGGTTTATAAGAGAATCCCAGAAAAGCTTGTGATAAACCACCAGTACCTAAATAATTGTTACTTCCTCTTAGAACGTAGTCATCTATAACCACTTCAACAGGCTTTGCAATGTAGTAGTTAACGGAGGAATAGGGATTAAAACCGAAAACTATACTAAAACCTTTGCTGGTATCAACAGCAAGACCATAAAAAATGCCATCAACCTTACCATTGTTTTGCCAAAGATGCGCTCCTTCTGTTTTAACCAGATTTTGATTAAACCTGTAGCCAGCACGAATTCTTGTTTGATTTAGTAATCCCCATAAAGCTGGATTAACCAAATTGATAGAATTATCTTTTGGTACCGCAACAGCACAACCACCGAGGGCATCAAAAACTGCACTGCTATTGTGAATGACATCGCCAATACCGTAGATAGAATAATTTGAACCACCCTGCGAAAAAGAATTAAAAGAGATGATTGTTAATATGATAACGGATAAAGCAAATACCTTTTTCATCTCAACAACCTTTTGGAATAAATAATTTTTAATTTAGGTCGCTTCATTGGGTCTGGAGCATCTAGACCAAAGAAAGCAATTCTGTTCAAAGTGCGCATTTCGTTCCAGTAATATGAATACAATAAGATTTCTCCTTTTGCATCCTGCTTTAACCAAAGCTCGATTGGGGAGGAGACTTTGGAGAAAATCACTTTGTCACCTTGCCTGCGACCAAAGAACGAAATTATTGGTACGCTATCGAGTGGGCTATTCCCAAAGTAACCACCGCTAAATATGGTATCGAGACCACTGGTACCATAAACTGTATTTTCCGGGTCTATTGTCAATTCCAACTGAGCATAATGAATGGCAGCCAGGCGGGGCAATTTAGAAACATCAAAACTTAGTGAAACACGATAGGAATACCCACTTTGAACAATTAAAGAGCGAAGAGTATCGAATTTTGGAACATCTACGACTGATGCATCTATAGCTGAATGTATATTCCATATTCTGTCTGAACCGTCCAGGTATTTATAGTTGACAACCAATTTGGGATGTGATACTTTCGATTCTGTTACAAATTGAGCACTAATTAGATGAATCGAATTACAACTCGGCTCTGGCGCAAGCAATAGTCCCCAGATGGGAATTGAGTCCTTGCTTTTCTTTAACCAATCCAAAATAAAACCTTTTCTCAAGGGAATAACTATTTCCTTAATGGAATCAGTTCTCTCTATGTTGCCATCGAAATAGCCAATAGGTATTGGGTCTATTCTATGATTTGGGTTCCAATTGGTAAAAATAGAATCCCAAGTTACTTTATTTGTCCAATAATCTTTTATTAAAAAAACTTTGAATGAAATGTGGGAGTTGATACTGTCGCCAAAAACATAGTTGGAAAAAGGAAGAATCAAACGTACGCTGTCGATTCTATCTTCGGTCAACCATAGCAGGGTATCTGGCAGATTAGATTCTTTGAATCGAAGTAAAGAAGCGGCTCGGTAGCCATTCCATCCACCTAAGAAAATTGCCCCAGTGTTGAATATCTGTGCAAAAACAAATTTTGATTGTCCACCAGAGAAAAAATCAACAGTGTCTGAACTTATTGCAGAAACTACAGTTGTATCGTAAAGCAAAGTATAGGTGATTTCCGTGGGCAATTCATTGCAAGAGTATAATGTCCACAAAAACATTGTAACAAAAAATAAGTTTAGAAATCTAGTCAATTGCATCATATCCCAAAATTTAATCTTTGATAAACGGAAGACGAAAAGATTTATGATTAAAATCAACTGTGTTCAATATTTATTTGATTAGGGTTTTATAAATTTCAACATATTGCTCTGCAGAATCCTTCCAACTAAACTGTTTCTCCAAACAGTTGTTTGTTAACTTATCCCATAAAGCTTTGTTTTGATAGACAGAGATAGCCTCTTTCAGCTTGCTAACCAAGGCATTTGGTGTAGGTTCAGAGAAGACAAATCCGACGCCTTTTTCAGTGGTTGGCTCGAAGGGTTCGACAGAGTCTTGCAAACCCCCGGTTGCACGAACAATTGGAACTGTACCGTAAACTATTGAATACATAGCATTGTAGCCACAAGGTTCATAAATCGAGGGCATTAGGAATAGGTCGGCACCAGCCTCGATTTTATGAGCAAGTTGCTCGTCGTAAATATTTTTGAAAGCGAACTTCCCTGGATATTTTTCGGCTAACTTGTTGAGTTTTTTAGTTAAATTTTGGTCGCCAGTCCCAAGCAAAACGAGATAAAGATTTTCTTTCATAATTTTGTCGAAGGCATCAATAAGCAACTTAAAGCCTTTATTCTCTTCGATGTGGGATATCATACCAACTAATGGGATGTCTAAGTTTGGTTCCAGCCCCACTCTCTTTAGCAAATCTTCTTTGTTGCACTTTTTATAAGTCTCGAAATTACTGTTTTGCAGTTTGCAAACTATATCATCATCAACCCTTGGGTTCCATTGCCAAGGGTCTATTCCATTCAACACACCTACGAAGGAGTTGTTTCTCTCGAGCAGAATTTTGTTTAAACCATTAGTGTGGTTCTCGTCTTGTAAAGCTTCTTGGGCATAGGAGGGGGACACAGTGGTTACATAATCTGAGAATAGAATACCACCTTTGAGAAAGTTGAATTTACCTTTGTGTAATAATTTTTCTCTGAATTCCTCTGGCAAACCAATTTTATCGAAAGTCTCGACGGGAAATTCCCCTTGATTAGCAAAGTTGTGGACTGTAAGGACAAATTTAGTCTTTTTAAATTTGTTTGGATAAAGTGCTTTTGCAATCACTGGTATTAGAGCAGTTTGCCAATCATTGCAGTGTAATATCTCGGGGAACCAATTTAGAAGCAAACAAGTAGTAATGACAGATTGGGAGAATAGAATAAACCGTTCATCGTTGTCGGGAAATGGCTTACCAGTGGTTGGGTCGTTGTAAATTGCTTTTCTTTGGTCGAAATAGAAGGAATTAGTTGTAATATAAGACTGAACTTTGTAGCGTTGGTTACTAATTGATGAAGATTTAACAGTAATTAATTCCTCTTTGCCGGCAATTTTAATAGGTATGTCTACCAATCGTTTAATCAAGTGAATTTGATGTTTTCGCTCGGAGATATTACCGTATCGCGGCATCATAACTCTAACATCGTGACCAAGTGCACGGAGGGCAAGAGTGAAGGAAAAAGAAAAATCAGCAACACCACCAAACTTGATGTAAGGGAAAATTTCACTCGAAGCAAAAAGAACGGTTATAGATTTTGCCATTTTAATTTAATTGTTTTTCTTAAATTACAAAATTACAAAAAATTTAGGCTTGTTGTTTCATTATGGCCAAGAATTAAAGGACCAATTTTTTCTTATTCAAACAAAATTTCATATTTTGCTTTCATTTAAATAGGAGTAAAAATGAAAAAATTACCAAAAGTTGAAGATATAATGTCGAAGGACCTCTTCGTCGTAAATTGGAACGATACATTGAGAAAAGCATTTGATTATATCAAAAAAGAACGCATCAGACACGTTCCTGTCGTTGAATATGGAAAATTTGTAGGTATGATAGAAGAAAAACGGCTCAACGAATATCTAACAAAAAAAATTTACGACCCAGACGAAGAACTCGAAGAAGCAGAAAGCTCGAGAATTTCAGATTTTGATTACTTAGTGAAAAGAAATATTCCCGTTCTGTTTCCAGAGGATAGTATATTGAAAGCATTAGAGTTGTTCTTAAAGAAGAAAGGAGAGTGTTTTCCAGTCGTAGACAAAGAAAATAATCTTGTCGGTGTCGTCTCATATATAGACTTACTGCTGTATTTGTATAAAGAATTGTCTGAAAAAACTAAATAAAAATGTTTTCAAAAATTTTATCTGCAAGTGTCCTTGGGATTAATGCTTTCATAGTTGAAATAGAGACCCATTTAGACAATGCCTTGCCAAACTTTATCATAGTAGGTCTTCCAGATTCAGCTGTGAAGGAATCGAAGGAAAGAGTTATTGCTGCAATAAAGAATAGCAATATACCCTTTCCTGCCAAGAAGATAACTATTAATCTTGCTCCTGCAGATGTGCGCAAAGAAGGAAGCGGATTCGACCTACCTATTGCACTTGGAATTCTTACTGCAATAGGATTAATTTCGAACGAAGTAACAGAAGGAATTCTTTTCCTCGGAGAGCTATCGCTCGAGGGAGTTATTCGCCCAATACACGGTGCACTTCCTATAGCATACGAAGCGAAACGCTTGGGTTTTCGAGCAGTAGCAGTTCCGGAGGGCAACGCCAACGAGGCGGCATTGGTAGACGGCATAGATGTAATACCTTTGGGCTCTCTCATTCAGACAATTAATTATTTGAATGGAAACCAAACGATTGAACCAAGGAAAGTTGATAAACAAAAAATCTTCGAGGAAAGTCAATTTAATTACAATCTCGATTTTGCCGACGTCAAGGGTCAGCAAAATGTAAAGCGTGCAATTGAAGTTGCTGCTGCTGGTGGCCACAACATACTTATGATAGGTCCGCCTGGCTCTGGTAAAACTATGCTTGCAAAAAGAATACCCTCGATATTGCCTCCACTAACAATCGAAGAGGCATTGGAAACCACCAAAATCCACTCTGTTGCCGGCTTATTGCAAAGCAACGAATCTCTTGTTACGATTCGCCCATTCCGAGCTCCACACCACACAATCAGCGACGCTGCACTGGTTGGAGGTGGAATAAATAAAATCAAGCCCGGGGAAATTTCGCTTGCTCATCACGGTGTTCTCTTCCTCGATGAACTACCCGAATTCGCTAGGAATGTCCTTGAAGTTCTTCGTCAGCCACTCGAAGACAAAAAAATCTGCATTTCCCGTACAAAGATGACAATAGAGTATCCAGCGAATTTTATGCTTGTATGTTCGATGAACCCATGTCCGTGCGGAAATTATGGAAATCCAAACCAAGAATGCACTTGCACACCAACTCAAATACAAAAATACCAGTCCAAAATCTCTGGTCCCCTTCTCGATAGGATTGATATTCACATAGAAGTTCCAGCGGTCAAATATCAAGAACTTACCGACAAATCTATGGGGGAAAGTTCAAAAGATATCCGAGCAAGGGTAATTCACGCTCGAGAAATTCAAGCCGAAAGGTTCAAAGGTAAAAAGAACTTATATAAAAACGCTGACATGAGCTCGAAGGATATCCGCAAGTTTTGCATACTTGATGATAAAGCACACGAAATCCTAAAAGTTGCAATGAGTAAACTTGGGCTCTCTGCACGTGCTTACGACAAAATACTGAAAGTCAGCCGTACGATAGCCGACCTGGACAATTCCGAAATTATAAAGCCACATCACATTAGTGAGGCAATTCAATATCGTAGTCTCGACCGTAATTTCTGGCGTGGTGGTCTATAGAGCTTGCTTGGGGTTCATCTTTTACTCACCTCTAAAATTTGGCTTTCGCTTTTCCAAAAATGCTTTTGTGCCTTCTTTGAAGTCGTAGGTGCCACACAATTTCCCAAACATTCTACTCTCGTATTCCAGTCCTTCGATAAGAGGCATAAAATCGGAAGCCAAGACGCAATCCAGAGCAGTAGAGACAGCAAGAGTCCCTTTGGAGAGAATATTTTGTACAAATTCAATCGTCTTTGGAATCAATTCATTTTGCGGGAACACTTTGTTGACAAGCCCAATTTTTTCAGCCTCGTAAGCATCAATCATATTGCCACTCAAGATAAGCTCGAGTGCCTTGGCGCGTCCTACCAAGCGCGGCAGTCTTTGTGTAGCTCCGTAACCAGGAATAATACCTAAATTAACTTCAGGTTGGCCAAATTTAGCATTCTCCGAAGCAAACCTAATGTGGCAGGACATTGCTAATTCGCAACCGCCTCCGAGAGCAAAACCATTGACGGCTGCAATAACAGGCTTCCTTAAATTTTCAAGTCTCAACATGACTTTCGAGCCGTATTGAGAGAAATGAACACCGGTTATGTCGTCGCTGTCGTGGAGTTCTTTGATATCTGCTCCAGCAGCAAAGGCTTTTTCCCCAGCACCCGTCAATATCACAGCTTTAATTTCGCGGTCGAGTTCAATTAATTTAATTGCTTCGTTTAATTCTGTAAACAATTGAAAGTTCAGAGCATTGAGCTTATCTGGTCGATTCAATGTTACTAAGACATAGTTTCCTTCCTTTTGAAATAAAATAGTTGTAAATTCCATCGAAAACAACAATATTAATTGAACAAAAACCTAAAATACAAAAAAACTAAAAAAAATTATTAATTTAGTTTTTTTTAGTGAGGAGTTAATGGGAAAAAGTATCAGTTTCAAAATTAATAGCTTAGTTATTTCCATCGTTACAATTATTGTTTTGGGATGTTTGCTGTTTTTATTTTTTAGAACACAAAGCATTGTACACTTCTCTAATGAAGAACTTGAGAAAAATGCAAAGCAACAGGTGACAGAAATAGCACAAAGTGTTTACAATCTTGCAGAAACATCCGACGACTTATCGAAAAAAATGTTAAAGACTGGATTAAACATTACTAAAACCATAGTAAATCGATTTGGTAACATATCGATACAAGGTACACAACGTTGGACAGCTGTCAATCAGTTTTCGATGGAATCCATAGAAGTCGATGTTCCAGTTTTAAGTTTTGGTGGCATTACGATACCAAAAGTTACCAGTTTCGAGACCAAACTACCCATTGTTGATGAAGTAACAAATCTAACCGGAGCAACCTCAACAATTTTTGTAAAGATGAATCAAAATGGCGATATGTTGAGAATAGCAACAACTGTCCAAAAGAAAACCGGCGAAAGAGCAATTGGAACATATATTCCAGCAAAAAATCCAGATGGACAAGATAATCCAGTAGTTTCTGCTATTTTGCAAGACAAAGACTACTATGGTCGAGCTTTTGTTGTAGACCAATGGTATGTTACTGCATATTCACCATTAAAACTTGCCAATGGGCAAATAGTTGGGATGGTTTATGTTGGTATACCGCAAAAAACTGTCGAGGAAGGGTTGAGAAAGGCAATTTACTCAATTAAAATAGGTGAAACTGGCTACGTATACGTTCTTGGTGGAAGTGGTAAAGAAAAGGGCCATTATATAATATCAAAAGGCGGTAAACGAGACGGTGAAAATCTCTGGGAGTCGAAAGATGCAAACGGAAAATTGTTTATTCAAGAGATAGTCAACGGAACAACAGAGAAACCTGGGGAAATAAAATTCTTCCGTTATGATTGGAAAAATCCAGAGGACCCGGCACCACGAACAAAGATAGTTGCTGCAATCTACCATAAAGATTGGGACTGGGTAATTGGTGCTGGCACATATGAAGACGAGATTTATGTAGTTCGAGATAAAATTGCAAATGAGCTTTCCTCATTAATTTACTTTATGATTATCGTTGCTGTTGTCATTTACTTAATTGCCATTTTTGTCTCTATCCAGGTTTCGAAGAAAATTTCCCAACCAGTAATACGTTCTGCAAGACTTGCAGAATTAATTAGCCGTGGCGACTTTACTAATGCCACCAAAATTTTAAACGAATAAATTCACAACTTACCAGTTTAACAATCTACACATTTTAATACTTTTTTATTCAATACTTTGAAATTAATTAATCATTTTGGTTATTTTGAAAAAATTGACTAAATTCGTAGTCCTTTTTAATTAAAATATTTAAATGTTTGAGAGTTTACAAGAGAAGCTTGAATTTGCGCTTAAGAGGCTGAAAGGACAAGCTGTTATTACAGAAAATAACATCGAGGAGGCTGTCCGTGAAATTCGACGTGCTTTGATTGAAGCCGACGTGAATTTTAATGTTGCAAAAAAATTTGTCGAAGATGTAAAAAATAAAGCACTTGGTACAGAAGTAAAAGGGAAATTACTTCCCGAGCAAGTTATTGTAAAAATTGTCTATGACGAACTCGTAGAGGTACTTGGGAAAAAACTTTCCGATATTGTTTTTTCCACAACACCACCGACGAAAATTTTAGTTGCAGGACTGCAAGGCTCTGGAAAAACAACTTTTGTCGCAAAATTAGGCAAATTGTTAAAAAAGAGAGGACGCCAACCTTTGCTGGTAGCTTGCGATACACATCGACCAGCGGCAATAGAACAGTTGAAGCAGCTTGGAAATCAAGCCAATCTTCCCGTTTATGCAGTAGATGGTGAGCCTAATCCATTAAAAATAGCCGAGGGTGCACTTATTTACGCAAGGAAATTCTCCCGTGACGTGCTAATTTTTGATACCGCAGGGCGAACCACCATAGACCAGGAGATGATGAACGAAGTAGAACAGTTAGCAGAATTTTTGAAACCGACTGAAACTTTGTTTGTATGCGACGCAATGATTGGACAAGATGCAGTTACAACGGCAAAAGCTTTCGATGAAAGACTGGCACTTAGTGGAATTGTACTGACCAAACTCGATGGAGATACCCGAGGCGGTGCAGCCTTGTCTGTACTATCTGTTACGGGCAAACCAATAAAATTCATTAGCACTGGTGAGAAACTTGATGCAATTGAACCATTCCATCCCGAAAGAATAGCTTCGCGAATACTTGGGATGGGTGATATAGTAACGCTTGTAGAAAAAGCAGAGCAGGAGTTCGACGAGCAAAAAGCAAAGAAATTAGAAGAAAAGTTACGTCGAAATCAATTTACTTTCGAAGATTTTTTAGACCAGCTTAGAATGATAAAAAAGATGGGTTCTCTACGAGATTTACTTGGATTTTTACCGGGTATGGATAAAGTCCTCCGCAACGTAAACATAGATGAGAGGCAATTTTCACGAGTTGAAGCTATTATCCTATCGATGACTAAAGAAGAAAGAGCAAATCCAAAAATTTTAAATGGCTCGCGGCGTCGGCGTATTGCAATGGGAAGCGGAACTTCTATTCAAGATGTAAACCGCTTAATTAAACAATTTGAAGATATGACAAAATTGATGAAAACAGTATCACGTGGAGGTAGACATAATCTTTTAAAAAATCTCAACTTGCCACCTGGTTTTGGAATGTAATTTTTGTTAATATATGGTTAGGTTTCTATGGTAAAAATTAGATTGAGAAGAAAAGGAAAAAGGCACTACCCAGTTTACGACATAGTAGTCGTCGATGCTCGTGTAAAAAGAGACGGAAAATTTATCGAGCGATTAGGTTTCTATAATCCAAACACACAACCCTCTACAATTCAAGTAGACAGCGACCGAGCTATATACTGGCTGAATCAAGGTGCACAACCAACTGATGTTGTACGGAACTTGCTCTCCTACGAGGGTGTGCTACTTAAACGTCATTTGCAATTCAAGAACAAAACTGCTGAAGAAATCGAGGAGATACTGCGAAAGCATAAAGAAATTGTACTTGCACGATATTGGAGGCGCAAAGAGCTTAGGAAAAAACGTGAAGAAAACAAGAAAAAAGCCGAAGCAAAAGAAGAACAAGAAGCACAAACAGCATAATTCTTCAAACCAAACTAAATTCATTGGAAGAGGAGGCTTTAACCTCCTCTTTAATTTTTTTATAACAATTAGGCAGATTAGTTTACTTTGCCAACATCTTTATAATTTTGTATTTTATGAGCATAATCAAAAGATACATATTAAGATTTCACTTCGGACCATTTCTATTTGGCACACTCCTGGTGATGTTTCTCTTCTTGTTTCAGCTATTGATGAGAGACTTAGATAAGCTTGTCGGCAAAGGATTAAGTATCTGGATTGTGATACAACTACTCACATTGAATTTAGCTTGGATGCTTGTACTTGCAATACCAATGGGTGTACTTTTCTCGACTCTTATGACATTTGGAAACTTATCCTCTACTTTTGAGATAACAGCTATGAAAACTGGAGGAGCAAGTTTCTTCCATTTGATTTCACCTGTTGTTTTTTTTTCAGCTATTTTGTCAATATTTTTAGTATGGTTCAACGACAAGGTCTTGCCAGAAGCCAATCACCAGTCCAAAATACTTCTCTACGACATTAACCGTAAGAAACCAACTTTCTCGCTTGAGTCTGGGCAATTTTCAACACAAATTGAAAACTACACAATTCTTGCTCGAAAGGTAGACTCCGCCTCGACTGGCCTAACTGGCGTGACCGTCTACGACCTATCCAATTCAAGACAAACGAACACAATTTCTGCCGACTCGGGATTTGCTGTGTTTGTACCACAAATCGAAAAGCTCCGATTCCATTTATTCAATGGCGAAGTAATTCAAGTAGTTCCTTATGAAGCAAAGATGTACAAGAGGATACATTTTAAAGAGTTAATACTCTTGCTCGAAGGGAAAGGGTTCAAATTGGAACGCACCCCCGAGGGATTAATTTCGCGTGGCGACCGAGAAATGCGTATCAAAGATATGCAGCAAATCGTCGACGAGTCGAGAAAAATAGTTCAAGAAAGTGAAAATAAAATCAAAAAAATAATAACAACTCCACCAATTCTTTTGAAAGAATTTCATAAAAACAATCATTTTACGGAATCAGAATTAACCGAGCTAATGAAGCAAGACTTTTCGTACCTGGAAAATCAAATATCAACGGAAATGTTTAAACTAAGCGATTACGAATCTCGTGCCAGGCAGTACGAAGTAGAAATCCACAAAAAATATGCAATTCCATTTGCTTGTATAGCATTTGCTTTAATTGGCTGTCCTCTTGGGCTAATTTCCCGCCGTGGCAACTTCGGGATTTCCGCATCAATTTCGTTGGGGTTCTACATATTCTACTGGGCTTGCTTGATTGGTGGAGAAAAATTAGCCGACCGTGGTCTAATGTCTCCTGTTCTAAGTATGTGGTTTGGAAATATAATTATTACATTCTTCAGCGTTTTCCTTTTGATTCGAGTTAATTTCGAAAATGCAAAGATTTTAAACAAGATAGAAAATTTGTTTTATTTGATAAATAAAAATTACGGGTGAGTAAATGGCTCATAGGATTTGCATAATAGGAACTGGGTATGTTGGTTTAGTTTCTGGTACTGCTTTTGCAGCAACGGGGAATAATGTTGTATGTGTCGACATTGACAAAGAAAAGGTCGAGAAATTAAACAAAGCCATACCAACAATTTACGAACCAGGGCTTGAAACCCTTTTACAAAAAAATGTCAAAGATGGTAGATTACGCTTCACAACAAATTTAGAAGAAGCAGTTATCCACTCGCGAATAATATTTCTTTGCCTACCAACACCACCAAACGAAGATGGCTCTGCCGATTTGACCCACCTGCTCAAAGTTGTTGAACAAATTGCAAAAATTTTCAAACATCATAATATTTCTGAACATCGAGTTATTGTCAACAAAAGTACTGTTCCAGTAGGAACCGCAGATAAAGTAAAAAAAATATTCAATGAGGTCTACCCTGGAAACAATGTTGATGTAGCGAGTAATCCTGAATTTTTACGAGAGGGTTTTGCAGTCGAGGACTCCATGAAGCCAGAGAGGATAATCATAGGGACTCGGAGCAAATTAGCCGAAGAAGTCTTACGCGACCTCTACGAACCATTCGTACGAAGCGGTAATCCAATATATGTATTCGACGAGAGAACAGCCGAGGTCGTAAAGTATGCTGCAAATGCATTCCTTGCGACCAAAATTTCGTTTATGAACGACTTGTCTGCATTTTGCGAAGCAGTCGGTGCCGATATAGAAAAGGTACGAATCGGTATCGGCTCCGACAGCCGTATTGGTAAGCGATTTCTGTTTGCTGGGATTGGTTTCGGCGGCTCCTGCTTTCCCAAAGACCTTCGAGCATTGATTAATACTGCCGAAGAGGTAGGCACTCCTTTGACAATTGCAAAAGCTACATATGAAGTCAACCAAAGGCAAATACAAAGGTTTACACAAAAAATACTAAACCATTTCAACGGAAATGTCCAAAATCTAAAATTTGCCCTATGGGGTCTTTCATTCAAACCCAATACTGACGACGTTCGAGAAGCACCCTCATTTAAAGTGATTGATACCCTTCTTGAAAAAGGTGCAAAGATTATAGCATACGACCCCGAGGCGATGGAAAACACAAAAAAAATCTATGGTAAAAAAATTCAGTATGCCCAAGATATGTATAGTTGCTTGCAAAATGCTAATGCTCTTATCATTGCAACAGAGTGGACTGTTTTTAGAAATCCAGATTTCCCAAAAATGAAATCTTTGATGAAAAGCCCAATTATTTTCGATGGTCGCAATCTTTACACTTTTGATGAAATGGAACACTATGGCTTTGAGTACATTTGCATTGGAAGGAGAAAAATTTGAAACTTTCTCTTCGGAATGTCGTAATAGAATTGGGATAATCTAAAATAAAAAGTAATGAAAAATATTCGTATTAATTTATTTATACTACTCGTATTAGGGCTTTCAAGTTGTGTTGGAATTTATCTGTGCACAGAGGGAAGTGGGCGATTATCCAAGCAAACCTTTGAATTACCAAATTTTAAAAATATAATCTCAAATGTTTCTGCAAAATTATTTATCATACAAGACTCTATTTCAAAGCTACAAATAGAAACCGACGACAACTTGTTGGATGCTATCTTCGTGGATGTAAATAACGAGGTTCTTACTGTAACATCTGAAAAAGGTCTGTGCCCAAGGAAATTAGAAATCACCTTAACAAGTCCATTATTAAACAGCATTGAAATAAATGGAAGCTCGGATATTATCGCACAAACACCAATTGTTACTAATGAGTTTGCAATTAAATTAAATGGTTCAGGTGATATACAAATTGATAGTATTAAAGCCCAAGTTTTAACTATTAAAGTAAACGGAAGTGGAGATATTCGTCTTGGAGGTATCGCCGATGAACTTATAGTTACAATCAATGGGAGTAGCGATTTAAATGCTTCGAAGTTAGTTGCTAATAGTGTAGAGATAAAAACTAATGGCTCTGGTGATGTTTATGTCCATAGCAAAGAAAAACTTTATGTCAATATCTATGGTTCTGGTAACGTGTACTACATCGGAAATCCAAACTTTTCTGATATCAGAATCCTTGGCTCTGGGGTTGCACAAAGAATGAATAATAACAAAACTAAATAAAACAAAAAGATTATCCGAGTTTATTAAAATACAAGAATTTAGGATTACCAGGAGCCAATTTCCTTAGGAAAATGGTAGATTTTGGAATCAAAAATTGAACTCGTTTCACAATGAGTTATGATTAGTTTAAATCGGGATAATCATTCTCTATTTTATTTTCGATAGCATCTTGGCCAAATAAAATATTATCCAAATTCAATTCCGGCAAACTGCTTTCTGGTTCATTTTCAGGTTCTATGAAATCGAAATGCAATTTTTTCTTAGTTGGGTCAAAGTCGCCAATAATTTTTGTACCGGGTTTTTCTTTTCTAATAAGCAGGACCTCTGCGAGCTCGTCCTCTACATATTGCATTAAAGCACGTTTTAAAGGTCTAGCCCCATATTTCTCGTCGTAACCCTTTTCGACTAAGAAGTCTTTTGCTTGCTTTGTGAGTTCCAAAGTCAAGCTTCTATCTTTCAATCTCTTTCGTAACTCTTCGAGTTGTATGTCAATTATTTGATAAATATGGTCTTTTGTTAATTTCCTAAATATGATGAAATCATCAATCCTATTGATGAATTCTGGATTGAATAATCGCTTTATGGCATCTTCGATAGATGTTTTAATTGCCAAGTATTCATCTTCGTTTGTAGGCTCGACAAAACCAAGTTTAGAACCAATTTTCAAATCTTTTGTTCCAACATTCGAGGTCATGATAATTATAGTGTTTTTAAAGTCAACACGGCGCCCAAGACCATCGGTTAGAATACCATCATCGAATACTTGAAGAAGTATATTAAAAACCTCGGGATGAGCTTTCTCGATTTCATCTAAAAGGACGATGCTATAGGGTCTGCGGCGAACTTTCTCGGTAAGCTGTCCGCCTTCTTCGTAACCAACGTAACCGGGAGGAGCGCCTACGAGACGGGATACAGAGAATTTCTCCATATATTCGCTCATATCTATGCGAATCAGAGCATCTTCGCTATTGAAAAGCACTCTTGCTAAGGCTTTGGCAAGTTCTGTTTTGCCGACACCGGTAGGACCTAAAAACATAAAAGAACCGATGGGTCTACGTGGGTCTTTCAATCCTGCTCTTGCACGCCTTATGGCTTTTGTTAAATGGTCTATTGCCTCGTCTTGGCCAACGACTAATTTTTTCAACTCTTCTGGTAGTTTCATAAGCTTTTCTGTTTCGCTTTCTGCTATTTTATTTACTGGTATTCCAGTCATCATAGATACAACATCAGCAACATCATCTTCAGTAACGGGAAAATAAGTTTCACTGGATTTTACCTCCCATTCTAACTTTGCTTTTTCAAGGTCTTGTTGCAATCTCTTTTCGAGGTCGCGCAGTCGTGCAGCTTCCTCAAAATTCTGGCTTTTAACAACAAAATTCTTTTGCCTTCGAATCTCTTCGATTTTCTCTTCCAATTCAATAATATTTTTCGGAACACTTATATTTGCAAGGTGCACACGAGCTCCCGCCTCGTCGAGGACATCTATGGCTTTGTCGGGGAAATACCTATCAGTAATGTATCTATCCGATAGACGGACACAAGCTTCGATTGCATCCGCTGTATATTTCACATTGTGATGTTCTTCGTATCGGTCTTTGATTTTTTCGAGAATTTCACGCGTTTCAGAGGGAGTGGGTGGGTCGATAAGAACTTTTTGGAATCTCCGCTCGAGAGCACCATCCTTTTCAATGTACTGGCGATACTCATCGAGTGTTGTAGCACCAATACATTGAATCTCGCCGCGAGATAGAGCTGGCTTGAAAATGTTCGAGGCATCAAGAGAACCAGAGGCACCACCAGCACCAACGATGGTATGCAATTCATCTATGAACAAAATCACATCCCTTGCACGTTCTAGCTCATTCAAAAGGGCTTTCATTCTCTCTTCAAATTGACCGCGATACTTAGTGCCGGCAACAAGAGAAGCAAGGTCTAAACTTACAATACGCTTGTCTAATAAAGTACGTGGTACTTTCCTCTGCACAATACGCAAAGCTAATCCTTCGACAATGGCTGTTTTGCCGACACCAGGTTCTCCAATCAGAACTGGGTTGTTCTTTTTGCGGCGGGCTAAAATTTGAGAAACTCTTTGAATTTCTTTCTCTCGACCAATTATGGGGTCGAGCTTATCTTCCATTGCGAGTTTTGTCAAATCGCGCCCAAAATTATCTAAAACAGGTGTTTTAACTTTTTCTTTCATTGTTACCCTCGGTTGTTTTGTTTCTAAAGAAGAACGATGAGAGGGCGATTCCCATGTTCGACCGCTTAAGATGTTGTCTAGTTCATTTTTAACTTTGTCATAATTGATATTATAAGCTTCTAGAAATTCCTTTGCTTGGTTGCTTTGATGACGTAATATTGCCAATAGGATGTGCTCTGTACCAATTATGTCAGATTTATAAGCTTTTGCTTCGAATTCACTTTGACGAAGAATAGCCTCTAATTGCTTGCTTATCGGAAATGTTTTGTTGATGTTCCCAACTTTGTTTCCTTTAACCTTTTCGACAATAACTTTTCGCAACTCATCAAGGTCGACACCGAGATTTTTTAAGATTTTCACAGCAATGCCTTCGCCTTCGCGTATAATGCCAAGCAAAAAATGCTCCGTGCCAAGAAAATCATTATCCAAATTTGATGCTTCCTCTTGGAGATATCGCAATATATCCTGTACTCTATTCGAAAATTTTTTTGGTTGCCCGCTCATTATTTCCAAAATTTAATTCAATTGAATTGACGAAACGATAAAACTTTTATTTATCATCCCCAAATTCAATGAAGTATTGTCTTTCGAATTTGGCTAATGATAAAATTCCAGAGAGCACGAGGTTTTTACGATAGAATTTATTTGGATAATCCCAGTTTTGGTACCTTGAACTAAAGAATTTGAAGCCCCCACCAGTGAAAATTATAGGTGGTTGAGCACCTTCAAAGATATTAATATCGATTTCATTTAAAATGTAGAGCAAACCTCCCCAGATAGAGCTTAAAATACCTGAACTAACAGCATTTTCCGTTGAAATTTCAATAATATTAAGCTCTCTATCGGTAACAATTCTTGAGACCTTCAACAATGAGGTACTTAAAGACAATGAGTTCAACTGGGTTTCGGGTCCGGGGAATATCAATCCCCCAAGGAAATTTCGATTTGAATCTACAGTGTTAATAGTTATTGCTGTACCAATATCAACTGTGATAATTGGAGCAGAGAACTCATCCAATCCGCCAATCAATCCCAGAATTCTATCGGTACCAATCCAGTGATAATTGAAGATATTGACCCTTTTCTGTCTCAAAATCAGTTCGCGTACATCATAGATGTAAACATTTTTTTGAGTAGTTAAAAACTCTACTATTTTGTTGGTTTGCTCTGTGTTTACACTGGAGTACAATACCCTAATTGGGGTTTTTACCTTTAAATTAAAGAAATTTTTAAATTCATCGAGGAAGCGATGTGTGTAACGAAAAGTCTTATAGATATTTTTGTAAACTAATTTTGCACGGCTATTGCCAAAATCTATTGCAAGAGTTTGTTCAAATAATTTCTCATTCGATCTCATATCTTATAGAATCTCCATCAGTAATTAATACTGTTTCTCTACTCTCTGGATTTCGAACAACTAATCTTCCAATGTTGTCGAATGCAATGGCTTCGCAAAAGTAATTCTTATTTACTACGAAGATTTGTTTTCCAATAATGTTCAACTCATCGAACCATTGCTGGAATATTTCCCAAGGGAGTAAGCCAAAAAAGTTCTGGATATTATCAATTAGCTTATCAACTACAACATCCACCATTAAGTCGTAGCCCAGAATTTTTAAGGAAGTTGCAAACTGCTCTAAATCTTTCGGAAAAGTCGTCTGATTCACATTTACACCAATACCCAAGATAGAGGCGTAGCACAACTCTCCAACAAATTGATGTTCAATCAAAATACCAGAAACTTTTTTGAATTTACTATCATCGGTTTTCACGTACACATCGTTTGGATACTTCAAACGCAAAGCTAAGTCTGGACACAATTGGCGTAGAGTGTAGAGTACAGCCAAACTGCCCAACCCTTGGAAGTATGCAACATCTTCGGCTCTTTTCATTTCGTTGTGTCTGATGCCAAGCGAGAAATATACATTCTCTCCAAAGTCGCCAATCCAAGAATTTTTGTTTCTTCCACGACCGTGGGTCTGGTAATTTGCAGTGACTACAACACAATCATTAGTAAGTAAGAGCTCTTTTGCAAAATCATTAGTAGATGTAACAATTTCGTAATTGAATCTTTTAAATTTCATTGATGCAAGTCTTGTGCAATTGCAGATTGAATATCAATAATTAATTTATCAATCATAAGGGAGAATAGTTTTGAAAAAGCTTGTACAAATTTTGAATTTTCTCTCTCAGATACCTCAAGTTTTTGGGAATAATTTCCAGAGTAAATAATCTTTTTATTTTGTTCAAGCGGTTCATACTTTACAAGATTGACGTTGAAAGAGATTTGGACCCAATTTTTTTTCTTATCCTGTTTGCTTGCTAATGCTTTGAATTCTATAATACTACCCTCTAAGATGTAATTAGGAACGATAGCAGTATTAAAAGAAGCCACACCATACTTAAAAGCTTTCGACTGATTTAGCCTGGAGAATATGAAACCGTTGAGCAATTCCGAATAATCCGTATTAAATCTGTGGTAATTAAACTTTTGCAATGTACCATCGTCGTACCAAATTAGAATCCTGTTATCCAAGAGTTCGTCGGGAATGGAAAACTCCTTGAGCATAACATAAGTTTCTATGGTGGCAATGTTGCGAAAAGAGAATGTTTCTTGATTTAAATAGTAGTAAATTGTAGGAATATATGGCGTTCTTAAAGAAAAACAACTTGTTAGAACTAATAAAAATAGAAATACTATATGATTTCTTTTCATTTTCTCATTTTGAATAACCAGTACAAATTTAAGTAAATGTTGATAAAAACATTTAATTTAGTTTTTTTAAAAAAATGTAAGAAGCGTTTTGGTTTATTTTATCTCGGACATACATTTGGGGTATTTCCCAAAAGAGAAAAATAGGCTAATAGAGAAAATCCTCATAGAATTACTTGATGTCATTTCGAAAGATGGTAAAAATCTTGTCATTGTTGGTGATTTGTTTGATTATTGGTTCGACTACGAAACTGTTATCCCGAAGGACTTTTTCCGAGTTATTAACAAATTTGATGAACTCTTGGAAAAAGATGTAAAAATAATCTATCTCATAGGCAATCACGATTTTGGACATTATAAATTCTTCGAAGAAGAATTAGGAATAGAAGTCTACAAAGATGATATAGAAGAAACTTTTTATGGCAAGAAATTTTATATATCTCACGGCGACGGTAAAATAAAAAACGATTTGGGTTACAAGCTTTTAAAATTTGTTCTTCGAAACAAGGTCTCTGGAACTCTGTTTCGTTTCATTCATCCCGACATTGGAATAAAACTGGCACAAAAGTCATCAAGAAAAAGCAGAGATTACACGGCAAACAGAAGCAACAAGGATTTCGAATCTCTATTTGAATTTGCGAAACTCAAAATTGAACAAGGATACGACTATGTCATAATGGGGCATTCACACCGATTGGAACAAAGATATTATAGAAACGGTATGTACATAAACCTTGGGGATTGGCTTAATATGCCCGTTGTAGGAATTTTTGACGGGAATAATTTTTTTGTTGAACCAGTTGAAAAGATTATCCAAAACAGTCTAAGGGAATAAATATGGAAGCTTTAGAAGCAATCTTTTCTCGTAAAAGCGTAAGAAATTTTACTGGAGAGGCTATTCCAGCGGAGAAGCTAGAGATTCTGCTACGCGCTGCAATGGCTGCTCCATCGGCTGTAAATATGCAACCATGGGAATTCATTTTAATTACCAATAGGGACAGTCTCGATGCAATGGCTGATAATTTACCACATGGAAAAATGCTAAGCCAGGCTGGGGCCTGCATCGTCGTTTGTGCAATTCCAGAACTTGCACATCGTAAATTAAAAGAATATGCAATAATTGATTGCACTTGTGCAAGCCAGAACATTTTGCTTGCTGTGGAGGCAATTGGTTTAGGTGCAGTGTGGGTCGCTGTCTACCCAAACATTGATAGGATTGAATTTGTAAGAAAATTTTTGGGTATTCCAAAAGATGTTATACCTTTAAACGCAATTGCAATTGGGATACCAACGGGCGTAGACCAACCAAAAGACAAGTATAAACCCAGCAAAATCCACTACGAAAAATGGTGAGAGAAGAAAATGAAAAAATTAATTATTATTCTTTCATTTCTATCCTATTTCCAATCTTTTTCATTATCAGACTATTTGGTTGGCTGTTGGGTCGGGAAAATAGATGTCCTACAACAAGAGTTAGCAATTAAGATTTGTTTCGAGCTCGACAGTAATTTAAATATTTCTGGAACGATAGATATTCCCCAACAAAATGCTTTTAAATTGCCGCTTTCCAATATCAAAACAACACAAGATTCAATTAAATTCGACTTAATAGTAAATGTAATGAATATAGCAAGGTTTGTTGGCAAAATCTACTATCCTTTTTCTGATACAACACAAATAATTGGTAAGTTTAGTCAATTTGGAGTTGTTGGTAAATTTGAACTAGAAAAATTCATCGATTATGATATTGAGGACGAGCCCGAGGAAGCTAAATACCAAGAAGAGGTCGAAATTCATAATGGGGAGATTAAACTCTCTGGAACATTTGAAAGACCCGAGACGGAAAATAAGTATCCTGCGATTATTTTTATAACCGGAAGCGGGTTTCAAAACCGAGATGAGGAAATTTTTGGATTTAAAATTTTCAAGAACCTATCGAAAGAATTTCTCAAAATGGGCTTTGCTACTTTGCGCTGTGATGACCGCGGAGTTGGAGGTTCTACAACAACTCCGAATACCTCCCCAACAACCTTTGACTTTGCTTCTGATGTTCAACAGATGATAAACTATCTTAAGACTCGCAATGATATAGATACAAACAGAATCGGTCTTCTTGGTCACAGCGAAGGTGCAATTGTAAGCCTTATCGTCGCAGCCAGAAGTCGAGATGTGAAATTTATTATCAATCTAGCCGGTCCTACTATTCGAGGAGATAGCCTTATATTGGAACAGATACGAATTCAGATGAAAAATCAAAATGCTTCCGACTCCATCATCCAACAAACTTTAAAGGACCAAAATGAATTGTACCATATAATCCGCTATTCAAAGGATTTTACTCGTGCAAAAGAGATTTTATATAATCAGGCAAAGAAACAAATGGAAATGTATCCCGACGAGGTTTCCAGTAAAATCCCAAAGACATTAATCGAAAAAAATGTTCAGTTGCAAGTTGAATCAATGCGCTCGGATTGGTTTACTACTTTTATAGATATCGACCCATTGGAATATTTAAAAAAAGTGACGTGCCCAGTGTTGTACATTTTTGGCGAAAAAGACCAACAAGTGCCACCACGAATAAACATTCAAAGGCTACAAAAACTCAAGAAAAAAAATATAGAAGTAAAAATTATACCCCAAGCAAACCATTTGTTTCAAAAGTCCAAGACTGGTCAAATGTATGAATATGCTATACTACCAAAACGTCTTGTTCCAGAGTTAATGCAAAGTATCGCAAGATGGCTTAGAACAAAGATTTCGAAATAGGATTGCAGTAAGTATGAATAAGCTGAAACTGGTGGAAGTATCAAAATCATTCGGCGGACATAGAGCAATTAATAATATATCTTTCGAGGTAGAGGAAGAAGATATATGTGTGTTGGTCGGTCCATCGGGATGCGGTAAAACTACAATATTGAGAATAATTGCTGGTTTGGAAACGCCAACATCCGGAAAAATTTTCTACAACAATGAACTTTGGAATGAAATACCTCCTGGGGAAAGAAATGTAGGTATGGTATTTCAAAACTACGCTTTGTACCCTCATATGACTGTGTACGAGAACATTGGATTTCCTTTGGTAATTAATAAACAAGATAAAAAGTTTATTGCACAAAGAGTGATAGAAATAGCAAAACTTTTAAACTTAGATGAAAAGCTGAACAAAAAACCAAAAGAACTTTCCGGAGGTGAACGCCAACGAGTTGCCTTAGGTCGTGCAATTGCTCGTCGGCCCAAGATTTTTCTTTTTGATGAGCCACTTTCCAATCTGGACGCAAAACTTAGGGTAAATATGCGAACAGAGATAGTAAACCTATGCAGAGCTTTGCGCATTCCATCAATCTATGTAACACACGACCAAATCGAAGCACTTACTATGGGCAATAAAATCATTGTTTTGAAAGATGGTGAAATTCAGCAAATTGGTTCTCCAAACGATGTCTACAACAAACCCGCAAATACTTTTGTGGCTACATTTATTGGGCTTCCACAAATGAACATTTTTAAAGGTAGAATCATAAACAGTGTCTTCCACGAAGAAAATTCACTTTTCACAATAAACTTGCCACTTCCTATTGAAAATTCAGAGGAGTTGTTCCTGGGCGTTCGCCCAGAGGATTTGTTCATTGCCTCGGAGTACGAAACCATGTTGAAGACAGTAGTTAAAACTTACGAATTCGTAGGTTACGAGACTATTATATATTTTGAACATTACGGAAGATTATTTTCTTTCATTCTTCCAAAGGAAAAATCCCGACCCAAAATCGGTGA
This sequence comes from Candidatus Kapaibacterium sp., assembly GCA_937927515.1. Lineage (GTDB taxonomy): Bacteria > Bacteroidota > Ignavibacteria > Kapaibacteriales > UBA2268 > Naka2016. Next base: position 80,286 of record CALBDO010000015.1, read on the forward strand.
AAACATTGGCCTTTCTTTCGATGTCAAATCAATACATTTGTTCGACAGCAATGGCAGAAGAATTGTTTTATCATTGTATTAATAAATCCAGTACCAAAATGCTTGCAAAAAAGATTTTCGTTCCATTAATTTTACTTGTTTTGGCTTCATGCTCTGGATATCGCTTTAAAAAGGAAATAATTTATACCGATGGAGCACCAAAACCAATTGGGCCCTACAGCCAAGCAGTAAAGGTTGGAAAATTTATTTTTGTCTCTGGACAAATCGGAATCAATCCCGAGACTGGAAAAATCGAAGAAGGACTTGAAGCAGAATTCAACCAAGTGATGGAAAATATTAAAAATATTCTGAAAGAAGCGAATTCAGACTTTTCAAATGTTGTTAAAGTAACTATATTTTTAAAGGACTTAAGCCATTTCGATATTATCAACAAATTGTATTCAAATTATTTTACAAATGAATTTCCAGCTCGTGAAACGGTAGAAGTTTCTCGCTTGCCTAAAGATGCAAAAGTAGAGATATCGGTTATTGCAATTTCGAAAGGGAGCAAATAATCCTCTACATCCTATTGGGCGCAGAGACCCCAAGGATGTTTAAACCATTGCGCAGTATTCTTTGGGTCACCCTGGCAAGCTTGAAACGGGCGGAAAGGATTGGCTCTTCGCTCCCAATGATTCTACAATTATGGTAGAAGACGTGGAAAGCAGTAGCCAAGTCGTACAAGTAATCAGCAAGAATTTGTGGCTCAAACTTCTCTGCCGAAATCTCAATTACCTCTGGAAATCTTCTTTGAAGTTTAATTAGTTGAATCTCTGTTAAAGAATTTAAACAATTGGTTGAAGCATTATCGACAAACTCAATGCCACGCTCTTTTGCAGTATCAAAAATAGAACATATTCTTGCGTGGGCATATTGTAGGTAAAACACTGGATTTTTCTCGCTTTGCTCACGAGCAAGTGCTAAATCAAAGTCCAAATGAGTCGAAACACTTCGCATCAGAAAAAAGAAACGGACAACATCGGCGCCGACTTCAGATATCAATTCGTCGAGAGTGTAGCTACGGCCACTTCTTTTGGACATCTTTACTTGAACACCATTTTCCATCAATGTAACAAATTGATGAAAAACGACTTTGACCCTACTTGTGTCGAAGCCAAGTGCACCGAGACCGGCCAAAACATCCGGTACAGTTGCGATATGGTCGGAGCCAAGTACATCCACAATTAAGTCGAAACCTCGAAGAAATTTCTCTCTGTGATAAGCAATGTCTGGAAGTCGGTAAGTAGGTTCCCCAGTAGATTTGATGATTACTCTATCCTCTTGTAGTCCAAGTTTTGTAAGGGCAAACCAAATAGCCCCATCCTTCTCATAAATCAATTCCTTACTTCGAAGGAGATTTACGACTTCGTCTATCTTTCCCTCGGAATAAAGGGAGTCTTCGTTGTAGAAAACATCGTGGTGTATTTTTAATTTACTTAAAGTTTCTCGAATCTTTCCGAAGCACCAATTTTCTCCATATTTTTTGAAAAAATCCATATTTTCTTCCGACTCATCAAAATAATGGGCACCAAATTTGTCCACAACTTCCTTTGCAATTTCTTTAATGTAATCGCCGTGATAACCGTCTTCGGGAAAGGGATAATCATCATCGCCGAGCAACTGTCTATATCGAGCAAAAATCGAACGAGCCAAATTATGCATTTGCCGTCCAGCATTATTAAAATAGTATTCTCTGGTAACATCATATCCCAGCCAAGCAAACAAGTTGGCAATGCTATCACCGATACAAGCATTACGCCCATGGCCTAAATGAAGTAAACCTGTTGGATTTGCACTGACATACTCGACGTTTACCTTCTTTCCTTTTCCTTTTGTTGAACGACCATAATACTCGCCCTCTTTGAACATTCGTTCCAACTCCGTAGCGAAGAATAAGTTTGTCAACTTTATGTTTATAAAACCTGGGCCATCTATCGATACTTTTTCAACCAAGTTTTGGTCAAATTGCAACCTATCGACAATTTCTTTGGCTACTTGCCGAGGGTTTAGTTTTAACTCCTTGGCAAGAATTAATGCAACACTTGTGGCAAAATCCCCGAATTGTTCATTTTTGGGTTGCTCAAATCGTAGTTTAATCTCTGGATTCTCCACACCAATGTTATGAAGAACTTTTAAGAAAGAGCCATAAAGAAAATCTGGACACATAAATCTCAACCTCCATTTTGTTCAAACTCGGCAAGTAACTTGGATTTATTTCGTACGGGTATCAATCGCCCAGTTTCACTAATTTTGTAGAAACTTCCATCACTCCAAAGACGCTCTAAATTGTAAAATTTTCGAGCCTGATAATGAAAAATGTGAAAAACAATATCGAAAAAGTCGAGCAAAATCCAATAGGATGAATTTATGCCCTCTACTTTGGGTTTGGGTAGATGCTCCTTCTTGCACCTTATTTCAATTTCATCAACTATAGCACGCATTTGGACATCTGAATCGCAAGAGCAAATGACAAAAAAGTCTGTGGGCGCAGATTCAATTGAAGTTAAATCAACAATCAGAATGTCTTTGCCTAATTTCTCTTGTGCAACCAATGCAACCCATTTTGCAAGCGCCTTTGAAAACATTAACTTACTTACCAACTTCCTCCCTAAAATTTTGAAAAAATCAATAGACGATTTAATTTTTAAATGGTTTAAATAATTTATAATCTCTACCGATAATAACTATAATATCCTTGTCGATAGAATCGGAAACATGAATAAAGTCCAAATTGTAATCAAGTAAAGTAGCGATGTATTTTGCATACTCGATTTTTTCGGGCTTCGAAGAAATTGTACTTTCTTGCTTAAATTCTTTATAATTCTCTACGGAAATGTTATCTACTTGAAAAGTCTTTAAATAAAGCTTCAACTCTTTTGCCAAGCCGTTAACATCCGTGGCATTGTAAATCATTACAGAAACTCCCTCCGGGTCGATACTTCGGTGCTCCACAATTTTCTCCATTTTATTTAATTCTCTTGAGGAAAAATGCCGATAATATATGGACAAGACAAAAAACGCTATCATGAAAAGGCCGAATGCAAAAAAAGGAATAATGAAAAAATTTTTTATTTTGGTATTCATAAATTACTAAATTAACTAAACAAAATCAAAGGAAGATTATGGGTAAAAAAAGGTTGGAAGGAAAAATCTTGAATCCAAACGTTGATGGTTCCGTTGAATTAATTGATAATGGGTTTGTGGAATTTGATGAAACAACTGGCAAAATACTCGATGTTGGCCGTAAAATGCAAAAAAATGTTGAAGGCTCATTTATCTCGTCGGAGAATATTTTGATACCTGGGTTTGTAGATTTGCACAGTCACATTCCCCAACTTCCTGGAGCTGCAAAAAATGCAGACGAACTACTTCCGTGGTTAAAGAATCACATATTTCCTCTTGAAATAAAATTCTCGGATTTAAGCTACGCCGAGAAAACAGCTCGGTTTTTTTTCAACGAAGCAATAAAATTTGGAACAACCACAGTAGTTGCTTATAGCTCGATTCATAAAGAAGCAACAGATGTAGTTTTCGAAGTTGCAAAAGAAATCGGTATTCGTGCTTTTATCGGAAAAGTAATGATGGACCGGGACATGAAACGCTATCCCGAGGAACTTCCACTGATGTCGAGAAATATTAAAGACTCTTTAGACTTGGCAAAGAAATGGCATAATTCAAATAATGGTTTGCTTCAATACATATTTACTCCGCGCTTCGCTGCTTCGTGCACTATGAGACTACTCGAAAAAACAGCCTCGGTTGCAAAAGAAGGGGAATTTTTCATTCAAACACATTTAGCAGAAAACCAAAGTGAAATACATTTCATTAAATCCCTTTTCGAGCGAGAGAGGCATCGCGTTCCAACTAATACCCACATATTCAAAAAAAGTAATTTATTGGGTGAGAAAACATTGCTTGCACATTGCTTGTATCTATCGACGACCGAGCTACAACTAATTAAAGAAAGCGGTTCAAAAATTGTTCACTGCCCTACTTCGAATATTTTCTTGCAAAGCGGTTTTATGCCATTTCGGCGTTACCAATATCATGAAATTCAAATTGGCTTGGGAACAGATGTTGCCGGTGGATATTCCCTATCTATGTTTAATACATTGCGAGATACAATTGAAACATCCAAGATCGTAAATCTAATCAACGATAATAAACCTTATCCTTGCCTGCGGCCAGAGGAGGTGTTCTGGACAGCAACATTAGGGAATGCAACAATTTTGAATTTAGGAAGCAAAATCGGCTCTTTGCATCCAGGGAAAGATGCCGACATAGTTGTTATAAAACCAGAGCCATCGTTTAGTTTCTACAATAGTTCAAATTCTATTGTCAACATTTTAGAGAATTTAATATACCTTCCCCATACTTACAAAATTTCAAGCGTTTACATCGCTGGTAAGAAAAAATTTTAATTTATTTAAAATCAACAAATGCTTTGTACCCTTTCTTTTAAAATATTGAATAATTTTTTTAAAAAAAATTTCATATAAACCCTCCTTGTTTTGAGTTAAAAGTTTAATCTACAACAAGGATATTGAAAATCTCTCTTTTTTTTTAATTTTGTAACTCTATAAATATTAAAATCTATATAGGTTGAAAAATGAAACGAACATACCAACCAAGTAGAAGGCATAGGTTAAACACTCATGGTTTTCGTGCAAGGATGGCAACCAAGAATGGTCGTATTGTGCTTTCGCGTCGGCGCCGCAAAGGTCGACATAAATTGACAGTTTCCGACGAAAAGAAAAAATATTAACCAAATCATTGTGAAATTTCGACTTGAAAGTATCAAGAGAAAGAAAGAATTTGAGTATTTGTTTGCCAATGGTATTCGAATTTCATACGATAAACTCCGAGCAATCATTTTATTTAAAAGCAAAGCCGAACTTGATAACGAGCCACGAAAAATCTTCTACGCTGTATTTGTATCGAAGAAAGCGACAAAGAAATCAGTTGTGCGGAATCGAATTAAAAGATTACTTCGAGAATCATTGAGATTGCTTGCAAGGACAGAGATGGTGGAGAAAATCAATGTAATTAAGTATTTATATCTAAACTGGACTTCTGCACCAAAGCGGCCATGCGAAATTCGCTTACATGATGTTTTTCCTCTTGTGCATTGCATTATCGAAAAAGCATACAATAATTTTTGGCAAAATCCAGAGAGGTCAAATTGAAATATATTCTCATCTTTTTTGTAAAATTATACCAAACAATTATTTCACCTCTCCTACCACCGAGCTGCCGCTTTTATCCTACTTGCTCGAATTATTCTCTCGAAGCAATTCAGAAATACGGAGCTATCAAAGGGCTTTGGCTGTCTATAAAAAGAATTTCCAAATGCAATCCAATGCATCCTGGAGGTTACGACCCAGTACCATAATCAAAGGAAAACTCTATGGATAAAAGGTCTATAATTGCAATTTTACTTATAACTATTATCCTCACAATATGGACTTTCTATGTCTCTATAAAACAAGTACCTCCACCAGCAGAGGAAACAAATACCGACTCGACCGAACAAGTGGTAACATCAAAATCCAAGAAAGACACTTCGGAAGCAGAAATACCAGATTCATTAAAAATCGTTAACAAGTATGGTTCAAGCTTCGCAAGCTTTGTTGGTGGGGATGAAAGAATCATTGTCGTTGAGAATGAATTAATTAAAGCCTTAATATCCTCAAAGGGTGCTACAATTAAAAAATGGTACTTAAAGAAATTCAATTCCTGGGACGGCTACCCAACCCAATTAATCTGGGCAAAGGGAGGAACCCCAAATCTTCTCATCAATTCGCGAGAAAATGTTCAGATAGACGATAGAGATTTGAACTATACCCTGAACATAAGTGAGAAAGAGATAAAGCTCGAAGGCAATGATTCAGTGGAAATTACCGCAAGTTTGAATTTTGCCAATGGAGGTCAGCTCGTAAAGAAATTAACTTTTTATGGAAATAAGTACCATTTTCATCAAGAAATAATTTTCAACAACTTGGATGATATTGTAACCCCACGAGGCTACAACTTTCGATGGCTTGAAGGCTTAAGATACCAAGAGCTTAACTCTGTGGATGAATCATCAGAAGCTAAAGCCATTGTTTCATTAAACGGTGAACTTGAAGAAATCGATGCATCTAGTGGCGAGACAATTCAAATGGCTCCTTCTGGTAAAATCGATTTTTTAGCAACAAAAATCAAATATTTTACCGCTGCAATTATACCGACTCCGAAAGCATCACTTGATGCAACAGTTTATGCAACTGGATATCGCCAAGCAGTTGAAAACGATGGGGTCATCGAAAAATACAATCTTGCTATAAATATACCGTATCGTGGAGGGGTTCAAAAAAGAAATTTCGACATATATATCGGACCCATTGACTACTCAATAGTTAATCAATATGGTATCTCTGCAGTAGTAAATTTTGGCTGGCGGTTTTTAGTGCGACCAATCGGCGAGTTTTTTATGCTCCCAGTATTTAAGTTGATTTATAGTATTATAGGCAACTATGGAGTTAGCATAATCATTTTTGCATTGCTAATGAAGATATTGCTTCATCCTCTCTCGATTTCGCAAATGCGTTCTGCACAAAGGATGCAACTCCTTGCACCAGAACTTCAAAAAATTCGCGAGAAATATAAAGACGACTTACAAAAGCAACAACAGGAGACGATGAAACTCTACTCTGAGTATGGTATTAATCCTATGGGTGGTTGTCTGCCTCTTTTGTTGCAATTACCAATATTATATGCATTATGGGCTGTTTTGCGTACAGCAATTGATTTACGACAAGCACCTTTCATCCTGTGGATTAGCGACCTATCTTTGCCAGATTATATTTTCTCTTTCCCATTTGCAATTTTTGGAATAAAGCATATTTCCGGACTTGCCATTCTTATGGGTGTAACCCTATTTTTGCAACAAAAATTAACAATTACCGACCCAAGACAGAAAGCAATGATATATATTTTCCCTCTGTTTTTCATTCTGCTATTTTCAAATTTTCCATCTGGTTTGAATTTATACTACTTTATGTTTAATCTATTCAGCATAGCACACCAGGTTTATTTGAACAAGTTTTCGCGGAAGAAATTAACTCTCGAGGATTTAAAGAGGCTACCGAAAAAAGAAGGTTGGTTCCAGCGCAAGCTTCGGGAAGCCCAAGAAATAGCCGAAGCTCGGGGAAAGCGGCTACCGGGTGTCGCTCCACCACAAAGAAAAACCTACACTAGAAGAAAAAAGAAATGAGCTTTTAGTTTTATAATGATATACCCTAAGTATTGTTGCAACTAGAAAAAAGTGAAATCTTTTACTCTCAACTTCACAGAGTTAAATAAGTCTCAAAACTTTAGAAGATTTTCACTTGTGAAAAACAAAAACTCAGTTATCAAAAAGTCACATCTTTAAATTCATCCAAGAGTTCTAATTGCCTTTGAGCTTTTCGGTCGAGTGGGTCGATTTCCAGTGCCTTTCGATAAGCCAATTTTGCCTCGTATTTTTTGCCTATGTAAAGATAGGCATCACCGAGCAAGGTAAACGCTGCGGAGGAATCGGGATTTTTCTCGATGATTTTAACAAAATTTTCCACAGCCTCTTCGTAGTAACCCAACCGAAGATTAGTAACTCCAAGATGATGATAAGCAATATAGAAATCTGGATTTTTCTGGATAACCATCTTGTAGTGTTCTCGGGCTTCGCGAAGATGCCCATAATGGTAATTAAGTATACCGAGCCAATAGCGAGCCATTAGGAAATTAGGGTCCAAATCCAAAACAGTTTTCATCATTTCTATCGCTTGTCGGATGCGTACTTGTCGATAGTAAGCCAGAGCAAGGTCGTAGCGTGCTGTCGGATAGTTCGGTAAAAGCTCGACAGCTTTTTCTAAATACTTAACAGCTTCGTCGAGGTTACCAATTCGATAAAACACATTACCGCAGTGTTTGTATACAATTCCACGAGTTGGGTCGCGTTCGATAACCTTTTTATAATATTCAATTGCCAAGGCATATTGACCCTCTGTTTCAGCCTGATAGGCTGCCAAAATGTCTGGGTCATTAGAATCCAATCTTTGGAACTGACTCATAAGCCACCTTTAAAATGTTAATGGAATAGGTTTTTCTCCAGAGTAATCATAAAATCCGCGACCAGTTTTACGTCCAAAATGCCCTGCGGCAACGAGCTTCTTCAATAGTGGAGCAGGCCGAAAGCGTGGGTCACCAAGGTCTTCGTGTAATACGTTCATAATTGCAAGAGTGGTGTCCAGTCCAATCAAATCTGCAAGAGCCAGAGGACCCATAGGATGAGAGAAACCTAATTTTGCTACCTCGTCGATGGCATCGACAGTTCCAATATGTTCCATAACAGCCCAAATAGCTTCGTTGATAAAAGGCATCAAAATACGATTTGCAATGAAACCAGGATAATCGTTTGCAAGTATTGGCACCTTCCCTAATTTTTCTGTTAATGCCCGCACTGTTTCATATGTTTCTGTACTTGTCGACAAGCCAGGTATCACTTCGACTAGGCGCATCATTGGTACTGGATTCATAAAATGCATACCAATGACTTTGTCGGGGCGTTTCGTTTTCGAGGCTATTTCTGTTATGGAAATTGTCGAGGTGTTTGTTGCAAGAATGACATTCGGAGGCAACAATGCATCAAGGTCCGAGAAAATTTTAAATTTCAATTCTTTGTTTTCACTTACAGCTTCGACAACGAAATCTGCATTAGAGCCATCACTAAAGTTTGTTGTAGGAGTAATTCTCGAAAGTGTTTCTTTCATTTGCTCTTCCGTTATCGTTCCCTTTTTCACCTGACGACCAAGATTTTTTTCGATAGTAGCCAAACCATTTTTCAATGCTTGCTCGAACGCATCGCAGAGAACAACATCAAAACCATTTTGGGCAAATACGTGAGCAATCCCATTGCCCATTGTCCCAGCACCAAGAACGAATACTTTTCTCACTTCCATTTTGGCAACTCATTAAGTTGAACAAAACAAACAATTGTAAAATAACAAAAATTTTAAAATTATTTAACTAATGCATCGAAAATCAATGGGCATCGAACCAACTCTCGCCTAAACCAATATCTACAACAACAGGAACTTGCCCCAGACTTAGTGCATTTTGCATCTCGTGGAGTACAACTTCTTTAACATTTTCTATTTCAGAGGTGTGGACTTCGAATAGCAACTCGTCGTGAATTTGTAGAATCATCATAGATTTAAAATTATAATGCCGAAACTTACGATGAATGTTAATCATTGCAATTTTCATCATGTCTGCAGCTGTACCTTGAATTGGCAAATTTATTGCAGCACGCTCGTCGGCAGTGCGGAGATTCTTGTTTTGGCTATTAATGTTCGGAAAATACCTTCGCCGACCGCAGAGTGTCTCGGCATAACCTTTCATTTGCGTGGAGGCAATAGTTTCCTCGACATATTTTTTTATACCTGGATATTTGCTCAAATAATTTTCAATTATAGACTTAGCCTCGCTTTGTGGAATACCTAGTCTTTGGGAAAGGCCATAGGGACCCAGCCCATAAAGTATGCCAAAATTAACAGTCTTTGCAATTCGGCGCATAGAGCTATCGATTTGCTCCAATGGCTTATTGAACAAAAGCGATGCAGTAGCCGAATGGATATCCAATCCTTTTTTAAATGCTTCGATAAGGTTTTCATCTCCTGAAATGTAAGCTATTATTCGAAGCTCGATTTGGGAATAATCTGCCGAAAGCATCAACCAATCGTTTCGCTGTGGTACAAAAGCTTTGCGGATTTCCTTGCCAAACTCGCTGCGAATAGGAATGTTTTGCAGATTTGGCTCTGTCGAGGATAACCGTCCTGTACTTGTAATTGTTTGATTGAAAGTTGTGTGTATTCTTCCAGTTTTCGGAGAAATAAGTTCTGGCAACGCCTCTATATATGTTGAAAGAAGTTTTGTCATTTGCCTATATTCAAGAATATCCCGAGCAATTGAATAACTTTCTGCAAGTTGTGTAAGAACACTTACATCGGTACTGTAGCCAGTTTTGGTTTTTGCTATGACTGGTAATTGCAGTTTTTCAAAAAGGACTTGACCAAGTTGTTTTGGGGAGTCGAGATTGAAACGCAACCCGGCTTCGCGATAGATTTTCTCTCTTACCTCGTTCACTTGTTGATTCAGCGTCGTCGAGATAGAAGACAAAATCTCCTGGCTTACATATACACCATTAAATTCCATATCTCGAAGCACTTCAATCAATGGGAACTCCAAATTAGTTGCTAAGTCGAGTAAATTTTCTTTTTTCAATTGATTTTTCAATACCAAAGTCAAGCGGTATGCCAAGTCTGCATCTTCGCAAGCATAGTTGGTAATTTTTTCGGGGTCCAACTCTCGCATCGAAATTTGCTGACTTTTCTTTTCGCCAATTAGAGATGTTATTGAGATGGGTGTATAGTTTAGCCATTTCTTCGAAAGGGCATCCAAATTATGCTGCTCGTCTGGATTGAGAACGTAGTTCGCAACCATAGTGTCGAAGGCAATGCCCTGCAAATCTATTCCGTAGCGTCGCAATACGAATGCATCGAACTTGATGTTTTGCCCATATTTGGCAATGTTTGGATTTTCCAACACACTCTTTAATCTACCTAAAACCAGACTTGCTGGGAAACCGGCTTTCGGGTCAAAATGAAAATCTATATCGACGTCTGAATAGGTTGTGTTCTCTTCCTCAGGAAACAAGGTTAAGGTGGTTTTCTTATCTGTGTAACTAATGGAATTCGGAGTAATACACTCGTCTTCTTTGCCATAAACTGGAACATAAAAAGCTAATCCTTCGCGAATTGCAAAACTCAAACCCACAAGCTCGCAATTCATCTTATCGAGTGAACTTGTTTCTGTATCAAGAGCAAATGCACTACTTGCTTGCAGTTGCTCAACCAAATCCAAAAGTTTGCGTGGTTCGTTAACTAAATGATATTCAACGTTGCTTTCTTTAAAGCTTGCAATTTCTGGACTAGCGGAGTAAACAGATTCTCTTGTAGCAGCATTAAGTAAATTAAAAATACGCTCTCGCAGAGTCTTGAAGTCTAAAATTCGCATTAGGTTGTCTAATTTCTCGATATCTGCGGTTTTGAATTTCAAATCTTCAGGTTCAAAACTTATATCAGCATCTGTTTTAATAGTGACCAGTTGTTTGGACAAGAAGGCAAGGTCTTTGTATTCAATTAATTTACTTCTAACGTTTTCCTTTTTTACGTTGCCCACTTGTTCATACAAATTTTCCAAGCTCTTGAACTGCTGTATCAAGGGTACAGCAGTTTTTTCTCCAATTCCTTTGACACCGGGAACATTATCCACGGGGTCCCCAATAATAGCCAGCACGTCGATAACTTTGTCTGGCGGTACACCAAATTTTTCTTCAACAACTTTAGGAGTAACAACCTCAAAACCATTGGCAACGTTTTTCCCGGTCTTATAAAGAAAAATATTTTCGTCTACAAGCTGATAATAATCTTTATCGTTCGTAACACAAATAACTTTCCAGCCGGATTTTGAAAGGCGCTTTGCGAGGGTGCCAATTATATCATCAGCCTCGAGACCTGGTATTTCAATTCGCTTGATACCAAAAGCATCCAGGAATTCTTTAATTCTCTGCAATTGTGGTACTAAGTCCTCTGGAAAAGCAAGGCGATTTGCCTTGTACTCCTTGTAAATTTGGTGTCGAAAGGTAGGTTCCCGACTGTCGAATAGGACAGCAATATACTCTGGTTTTTCCTTTTCAATTAAACTTGCCAAAATATTGATAAAGGCAAAAACAGCATAAGTGGGCTCGTTTGTGTTAGGAGATTTCAACCCAGAACGACTCATTGCATGGTAGGCACGAAATACAACCGACATTCCATCGATAAGGTAAATTTTTTTAACACTATCCTCGTTGTACATAACATTTCAGAAATTTTAAACTTGGAATTTCAAAAATACCAAGTTTGTTCTACTTTTATGAACAAAATTTCAAAAAGCAGAAAATCTTTCGATAGATATATCTCGACATTTAACATTATGACAAGTGCAAGTTTAATTTTCAATGTAATCTCTTTGCTTATCTCTTCCATCGTAGGACACGAAATTCTACTCTGCGATTTTTTGCCCTACCTTCTTCTGTTGAATTGTCTGCAATTGGCTTTGTGTCGCCATATCCATATGCTTTTATGCGATAATCCTCTATACCTTCTTTGATTAATGCTTTCTTGACCTCATTTGCACGTCTTTGAGATAGTTCCAAGTTGTAATTTGGATTTCCTGTTCTATTAATAGAGTCTGTATGACCAGAAAGCTCTATCTCCATCGTTGGGTTCTTTTTCATCAATTTTGCAACACTTTTAATTGCAACAAAAGACTCGGGCTTCAATGTATGCTTATCGAAATCAAAATAAACTTTTAGAGTGTAAACTTTGCCCGTATCAACATTTTGTTCTATTAGAATAGTATCTTCGAGAACTTGCGTATCGTAGCAAAATTTTACTACAAAATATTGTTGACCATATATTGGCAATTCTACATCTGCGAAATAATATCGTTGATATCTATTTACTATGTCGTTAAAAATCAAATTAAATTCATATTTGGAATAAATATGCTTGTAGATTCCACCGGTTTGGCGAGCAAAATATTCCATAAAACCCGGGTTTATATCGTAACCAAAGTCTATACCACATATAGACACACCATGTAATTTGGCATATTCCACTGCCTCTTGGGGCGAATAGTGCGAAGAGTTATCCCACCCATCTGTAAGAACAATTAAAACTTTTTGAAATTTAGAATCGACCTTGTTTAATTCATTTATGCCTTGAATAATCGCGTCAGAAATTGCGGTCCAACCTCCATAAAATCCCAAGCCATTAATAATCAAGTGATTGGCTGCGTATTCAGACGATTGCGTTAATGGAATTTCAACAGCGATGCGATGGTCGTATTTGACCACTCCGACTAAATCATCGGGATGCTTTTTAAGAATGAAATTATAAGTTGCCTCTTGAATTTCGTAGGCACGGTCGTCCCCCATCGAACCACTGTGGTCGAGAACTAAAACTATCGCATAAGGCTGGCGGAACGAAGTTTGAGATTCTTTGACTTCGAATTTTGCAACCGGGACGATTTCGTTATCTGCAATAAAGTATGCACCACACCACTTTTTCTTGAACTCACCAGTTGTGGCAAATGAATAGTAAATGGTATCATCACCAATAAGATGAAAATACACTCGTGCTACTTCGTCGGTCAACATAGTATATCGAGATATTTCCAGATTAAGAGTACGCGGCTTTACCTGATTAATATTTTGAGATGCTTGAATATGAAGAGGGCGATAATTGGGTGGCGGTGGTAAATCTGGGAGTGGTTTCTCCCCTTTTCGAAATAATGAACAAGATGCAAGGATGAGTAAGAACATTAAGGAAAAAAGCAAGTTCTTCATATTTGCTCCAAATTGTCAGACACTCATAGAATTTAAAAAATTACTTTGAATACTTCCTTAAAACATTCAATAAAGCGGAGAAATCTTTCGGATACGGACCAATGAATTCCACTTGTTGCATTGTTTTTGGATGGAGAAATTTCAAAGAATAAGAATGTAAAGTCAACCTATTAATAATGGGTTTTTCCTCTTCGCCTTTTTTCAAATTGTACCTTCTCTTTATGTGGGAGAGGAAAAAAGCATTATTATTACCATAAATTTCGTCGACAAGTAATGGGTTTCCAATAGTTGAACAGTGTACCCTAATCTGGTGGTGACGCCCAGTTACGAGATTACACTCAATTAGTGTTGCAATTGAAAATCTTTCGAGGACACGAACTTTTGTTAATGCTTCTTTGCCACGAGCAGAGGGTATAGTTCTTCCTTTGTTGCTCGGGTCTGTAAGCAAAGGAATATCGATATCAAATTCTTCCTCGGCAATCCAACCGGAGACTATAGCATGATAAATTTTAACAACTTCTAACTGCTCGAATTGTGTATTTAAATTTTTGTGACTTTCAGCATTACGGGCAAAAACCATAATTCCGCTGGTTTCCTTGTCCAAGCGATGAACAACCCATATGCGCCCGAATTTCTCTTCCAACAAAACTCGCAAATTTGGAAGATTTCTATCAAATCTATCTGGAATCGACAAAACACCCGAGGCTTTATTTACAATTATTATATCCTCATCGAGATAGAGTATTTGATACAATTTGTTATGCTTCATAACCAAGCTCTCCAGAGGCAGAGAGGAAAGTGTTCTTCATCAACATTGCTATAGTCATCGGTCCAACACCACCGGGTACGGGGGTGATAGCGTGAGTCTTGGGTGCAACATTATCGAAATCAACATCTCCAACAAGTTTGTAACCTTTTGGAGATGCCGGGTCGTCTATTCGATTAATACCAACATCAATAACAACGGCACCCTCTTTAACGTGATCAGGCGTGATAAACTGTGGTCGACCAGCAGCAACAATCAATATATCAGCAAGTAAAGTAAATTTGCGAATATCACCACCGGCAGTGTGGCATATCGTTACAATTGCGTTGCCTTCCGGAGCCTTTTGAAAGAGCATGTTCGCTATCGGCTTTCCAACAATATTGCTCCTACCTACAACAACTACGTGTTTTCCATAAGTCTGAATTTTGTAAAATTTTAAGAGTTCCAATATCCCGGCTGGAGTACATGGTCGGAAACCGGGCAATCCAATAACCAAACGACCGAAATTTTCGGGATGGAATCCGTCTACATCCTTTGATGGTTTTATTTTTAAAGTTACTTTCAACTCGTTTGTATGCCTTGGGAGTGGCAGTTGAACGAGTATTCCATGAATTCTTTCGTCCGAATTCCATTTTTCAATTAATTCAAGAATCTTTTTTTCGGGCGTGTCTTCCGGCATGTGTTCAACTACCGAAAAGTAACCCAAATCCTCACATGCTTTTCGCTTTGAGTTAACATAAACTTTAGATGCCGGATTGTTTCCAACCAACATTAAAGCCAACCCTGGAACTATGTTTTTTTTTTCTTTTAATTGCCTTGTTTTTTCCTTTAAATCTTTCAGTACTTCGGAGGCTACAAGCTTGCCATCAATAATTATAGGCATTTTCTACTCCACTTAAAAATCGAATTTATAAAGCAAACCAAAGGTTAGAATATTTATTTTGCCAATGTTGTAATCACCATAGATGGAGAATTTGCCCAAGTTCAATATTCCACCAAAAGTAAATTTTAAATTTTTGTCGGAAAGAATTACATTTTTATTCATCGCTCCAAAGGGGTCTCCGTTGTAACCAAGTTCTGGATTTTTCCTAAAAAAGTCATCATCAAATTTATCTGGAGTACCATTATCATCGAGCCATATTAGACCAAGTTGATATTGCACAACAATTGGTAAATAGTAGGTGAAATCGGTATTGATGTGGATTGATTCATAACTCAAACCAGAGAAAAGTTCAAAATTTCTTCCTAATTTCTTGCTTAAATGAATATTGGACGTGAAGAAATTTGCGTTTGCATTCAATTCAGCGTTTGTTACACCAACTTTGTTCTTTAAGTTTGTGCCTTGATAGGCCACCTGGACTGCCATTTCGACAAAAGAGTTCGGGATATACTGTGAAATAGTGTGCCGCAAGGCTAAACCCCAAAAAGAAAACTTGCCAATATTTTCACCTAAATTTATTGGTGGAATAAACCGCAAAGCCAACTCGGTCCCAAACAATGAACCAATTTCAATTTGTGGCATACCAGCAACAATTCTGCTAATATTGACTCCTTGAGGAAGGTCGAAATCCTCTGGAAAATTCTCAATAGATTTGAATATTGTATCTCTTAAGGTTTCAGGCAGTAGACCAAAAATAGGATTTTCGTTCAGCAAAGACCTAATAGTATCACGATGAAATTTAAGAGATTGCTTGCCTTCGCCGAGCAATGTAGGAGACTTTGCAGGTATTTTAAATTTATTTTTAGTAATACCGTCGTACATAAGCATCTTGAATGCCATGTAAATCAATCCGCTGGTATCTTTAACAACCATCTTAGGTGGATTGCTTGAAATATCAATTGTAGTGTAAGGGGAAATCTTCGCCAAAAGCGAGTTCAAATCCGTTGGGTCGTATGGTTCTAATGGTAGCGATGGAGAGTACTCTTTTTTGCTTTGCGGGACAATTCCGTAATTTCCATTAACACTTAGTTTAACATAGAAATCCTTTTCTTTTGTAATATAGGCACTCGAGTAGAAGCGAGAATTCGCAGTGGTATTAACAACCTCGACCACTGGAAGAAGATAAGGAACGCCATTAAGCTCGAAGATATCTTTACTCAACGAGCGAGCAAGATAAATTGTCCAATCGTTAGCACGAGGATAATTGTAAACTGCAAAGCAATTTATGGATGCTAAAAAGAACAAAATAATTATAAAAGTATTTTGTTTAGACATAACAACCTCGATTAACCAAATAATTTTTTCTTAATCAACACATAAAAAGGCAAAGCAACTAAAACAATTAAAATAAGATGGAAAAGGGAAAGAATGATTTTAAAAGTCAATCCAATCAGAGCAAAGAAAGCGTAAAAGATAAAATAGGATATTACCAAAGCTAAAATAAAAGAAATTACTTTTTTAAACCATTCGCTCATAAAACACTCCATTAAATAAAAATTCAAATATTTTTAGGTATCAATTTGACTTTATCCTCGCCAAAGATTTGTAAGAGCTTCAAGACATTTTCAAAATTCAATTCAAAATGGACGCTTTCAGCTACAAAGGCTTTACGCTCACCATTATTTTGCAAAATAAATAGAACTTTTACAGATGAACTAGGCGAATTGCAAATAGAAGCAAATTTTGTTAAATTGTCCACTGTCTCTCCATTCTCGTAAATGTAGATGTGTATGGTATCGAAAAATCTCTGTAAAGCCTCGTCCACAGTGTAGATTTCATTTACATACACTTTCAATATGTTTTCCTCTCGAATTTCACCTTTTCCAGCGACGAGCACGATTCTATCTTCTTCGAGAAGGTGATAACACCGAGAATATGTATCGCTCCAAATCAGCAATTCGGCTTTACCATTGAAATCTTCTAAGGAAGCAAACGCATATTTTTGCTTGTTCTTATCGATTTTTGTGTCGACCTCGTTTAGAATTCCAAGTATTCGCACATAAGCACCGTTTTGAATTTCACTTAAATTACTAATATCAACGTTCGAAAGAAATTTTACAACTGGTCGATACTTATCTAGCGGATGGCCACTAAAATAAAAATTCAAAAAAGCTTTCTCGCGAGTAAGCCTTTCGCGTACACCCCATTCGGGTACGTCTGGCAAAGCTGGCTCGGCTATAAATTCATTTTGTGAAATGGACTCGCCGAACAAGAAGACACAGCTTCCATTAGTATGTTCTTGGAATTTTTTGGAGTACTCGAGTGCTGTATCTATTGCAAAATATAAAGCTGCACGCTTACCGTTTTCAATTGAATCAAATGCTCCAGTGCATACAAGCGCTTCTAGTACTTTTTTGTTTACAACTTTGGGGTCCACGCGAGAGACAAAATCAAAAAAAGAGGTAAAAGGTTTTTCCATGCGAGCATTGACAATAGTTTCCTCTACTCGAGGTCCAACATTTTTTATTCCAGCCAAGCCATAAAGAATGGTTTTTGAATCGAGTGCTACAAAGCGAGCGAAAGAACGATTCACATCGGGCAGAAGAACATTAATACCAAAACTTTTAGCCTCTTCAATTAGTTTGGGTATTTGCTTTGAATTGTTAATTTCTGCATTGAGGTTGGCAGCAATAAACTCTGCTGGATAGTGTGCCTTTAAGTATGCTGTTTGGTAAGCTAAAATTGCATATGCAAGAGAATGAGATTTATTGAAACCATAGTTTGCGAATTTCTCAATCAAATCGAAGATTTCTTCTGCAACTTTCTCATCTATTCCGTTTGTCTTTTTGGCTCCTTCGATAAATTCGGGCTTCATCTTCATCATAACGTCGATTTTCTTCTTACCCATGGCTCGCCTTAAATTATCTGCCTGAGCAAGAGTAAAGCCAGCGATATCTCGAGCAAGTTGCATCACTTGTTCTTGGTACACAATTATGCCGTAAGTCGACTTTAAGGATTTTTCCATCAAAGGATGCAGGTATTCTATTTTCCTCCGTCCGTACTTTCTGTCGATGTACTCGGGTATGTGTTGAATTGGGCCAGGTCGATACAAAGCATTCATATCGCTCAATTCAAGAAGACTTGTGGGTTTTAATTGCCTTAGGTATTCTTGCATTCCAGTGGATTCAAATTGGAAGACCCCAAGTGTTCTGCCTTGTGAAAACAATTCAAATGTCTTAGCATCGTTTAGGTCTATCGAATCAATATCTATCTTGATTTTATAGTTTTTTTCTATCATTGAAAGTGTCTCATCAATAATAGACAAGGTTCGCAATCCAAGAAAGTCCATCTTTACAAGACCAGCACTTTCCAAATCATTCATGCTATATTGAGTAACTATTTCTTTCTTTTCCCCATCGTCTTCCCTCTGAACATACAAAGGCACGTAATCGCTAACATCTCCAGGTGTGATTACAACACCTGCTGCGTGGGTTGATGAATGACGATAGAGACCCTCCAGTAGCAATGAGTACTCGATTAATTGCTTGTACAACGGGTCGGTTGTATTTTTTAGCTCGACAAGGTCTGGTAATTGCAAAGCTTCACTCAATGGGGTTACTTTTCCTAATACCACTGGAATTTTGCTTGTGATTCTATTTATCTCCTGATGCGGTATTCCAAGTATTCTTCCCACATCCTTCAAAACTGCACGAGAGGATAACTTTCCAAAAGTAATGATTTGAGCAACGCTTTCTTCGCCATATTTCTTCTTGACATAATTTATGACCAAATCACGCTTATCATCCGCAAAATCTATGTCGATATCTGGAAAACTTACCCTATCGGGATTTAGGAATCTCTCGAATAGCAATTCATATTTAATTGGGTCTATGTTGGTTATACCAAGAGCATAAGCAACAATACTACCAGCAGCAGAGCCTCGCCCGGGACCAACACGAACTCCCATCTCTCGGGCAGCATTGACAAAATCTGCAACAATCAAAAAGTAGCCCGAATATTTCATTTTGCATATCACGTCCAACTCGAAATCGGCTCTTTGCTGGATTTCCTCTGTTACAACATCGTACCTTTTCTTTAACCCCTCATAGGTCAATTCTCGAAGATATTCATCCAAGTCTTTAGCATTTGATTTCGAAGGGATTTTATACTCGGGCATGTAGATTTTGCTCTCGAGGCTTAAATTACACTTTTCGGCTATCTCCAAAGTATTTTCAAGAGCATCTGGAAATTGTTTGAAAAGTTCATACATTTCATCGGTGGTCTTGTAATACAGCTGGTCGGAGCGGTACTTTAAATCCAGAATGTTGATATTCTGAACCCCCTCGCTTGCCATTTTAATGTTTAAATATACATTATGAGCAATGGAGTGTTCTTTACTTATGTAATGTACATCATTTGTCGCTACCAGTTTTATACCCAACTCATTAGCAATTTTAGGAGCCCATTCGAGAATAATCTCGTCCTCTGGAAGGAAATGATTTTGGATTTCTATGTAAAAATCCTCCCCAAACAAATCTTTAAAATATTTGGCTTCGTTTCGTGCCTTATCTATCGCACCATTAATTAAATGGGCATTAATCACACCATTGATGCAACCAGAGCAGACAACAATACCTTCGTGATACTTTTCAAGCAGTTCTTTGTCAATTCTAGGTTTATAATAAAAGCCTTCCAAATGTGCAAGTGTGGTCAACTTCATCAAATTTTTATATCCTTGATAGTCCTTTGCGAGCAAGAGGACATGGTAATAATTTTTCTTTTTGGTTTTCCCTGCGGTTTTGTCGAATCTACTGCCAGTAGCCAAGTAGGCCTCGAAACCAATGATTGGCTTGATTCCTTTCTTCCTTGCCTTTTGATAAAATTCCATAGCACCAAACATCACACCATGGTCAGTTAGAGCTACTGAATCGTGACCATTGGATACAGCTGCTTGGATTAAGTCGTCGACTGTAGCTGCTGCATCCAACATAGAATAATGAGTATGATTGTGCAAATGAACAAAACTCATTAGAATATTTCCATTCTTAAGATTAATTAAACAAAATTAAGAAAATAATAATCCACACCAAAAAGAAATTGATGCAAATACTCGATTGATAATTTTTGAAAATCGCTACTTTCAATGACAACAACAAATTAGAATTGTCTCTAGATAGCTTAACTAAAGTTTGTGTTTTAACAAAATTAAGTCTATGAGAGAATAGAACATAAAAAAAACAAAAAAATTTATTCTGTGTTTTGATTTAATAATTATTTTTTTAAAGTCTAAATGATTAATTTTACCCATAACTATTTTGAAAATTTTGTAAAAATTCAAATAAACATATTGTTTAATTTTTGTGAGGTTTTATGAAGATAAAAAAATTATTTACACAAAATGCAAAATCACCATACGAAATGTTTAAATATACCAAAAGAAATTCAATTCTTCGCAATTTAGACGGAAGTATTGTCTTCCATATGGAAAATATCGAGGTACCTGCGCATTGGTCCCAGGTGGCGACAGATGTATTAGCACAGAAATACTTCCGCAAGACTGGAGTCCCACAGTATGACGAAAAGGGTAACCCAATATATGACACCAATGGGAACCAAGTGCTTGGCTCGGAAACATCAATCAAACAAGTTGTGCATAGATTGGCAGGAACCTGGCGATATTGGGGCGAGAAGTATGGCTATTTCGATACACCCGAGGATGCGCAGAATTTCTACGACGAGGCAGTCTATATGTTGCTCAATCAAATGGCTGCTCCAAATTCGCCTCAGTGGTTCAATACTGGCTTGGCTTGGGCATATGGTATCAAGGGGCACAAGCAAGGCCATTACTATGTCGACCCCGACACTGGAAAATTAAGAGAATCCAAAGATGCATACACAAGACCCCAGCCACATGCTTGTTTCATCCAAAGTATTAAAGACGATTTACTAAACGAAGGTGGTATTTTCGACCTGGTAACAAGAGAAGCAAGGATTTTCAAATTCGGGAGTGGTTCCGGGACGAACTTTTCACCACTTCGTGGCGAGGGTGAACCTCTTTCTGGTGGTGGTAAATCCTCTGGGCTGATGAGCTTTTTAAAGATTTACGACAGAGCCGCAGGGGCGATAAAATCTGGGGGTACCACTCGTAGAGCCGCTAAAATGGTAATTGTAGATATAGACCATCCCGATGTTGAACAATTTATCGATTGGAAGGCGAAAGAGGAAGAAAAAGTTGCTGCATTGGTTACTGGTTCAAGAATAAATTCAACTTTTTTGAAAGCAATTTTTGACACTGCGAAGAAAGGTGGTACAAACCCCAAAACTAATAAAGAACTTCGAAAACTCATCAAAAAAGCATTGCACCGGGGTGTGCTTTTAAATTATATAGACAGAGTGCTAAACCTTGTGGAAAACGGCATTGAAGAAATCGAATTTGATGTCTACGATACTCACTACGAAGGCGAGGCGTATGTAACTGTCAGTGGGCAAAATTCTAACAATAGCGTACGCGTTACTAATGATTTTATGAAAGCAGTGGAGAATGATTCCAACTGGCATTTACGATATCGAGTAGGAGGTGGAATTTCGAAAACACTGAAAGCTCGAGAACTTTGGAAAAAGATTTGTTTATCCGCTTGGAAAAGTGCCGACCCGGGTTTGCAGTTCGACACAACGATTAATGAATGGCATACTTGCCCTAAATCTGGAAGAATAAATGCAAGTAATCCTTGTAGTGAATACATGTTTCTCGACGATACAGCATGCAACCTTGCAAGTTTAAACTTAATTAAATTTTTTGACGAGGAAAATGGTATTTTCAAAGTAGAGGAGTTTTTGCACGCGGTTCGAATTTGGACAATAATTTTGGAAATTTCCGTACTCATGGCACAATTTCCGTCCAAAAGAATCGCGCAGTTAAGCTACGAGTTTCGAACTTTAGGTTTAGGTTATGCAAATCTTGGCACATTATTAATGGTTCAAGGGATTCCATACGATTCGCCCGAAGCCTTGGCTCTAACTGGTGCAATAACAGCACTAATGACCGGAGAAGCATACCGTACGAGTGCTGAAATGGCAAAGGAACTTGGGCCATTTGCTCGTTTCGAAGAAAATCGCGATGAAATGTTGAGGGTGATTCGTAACCATAGGCGTGCTGCCTATAACGCAAAAGATGAAGAATACGAAAATCTCACTATTAAACCAATGGGAATTAATCCTAAGTACTGCCCTGAATACTTACTAAAATCAGCAAGAAAAGTCTGGGACGAGGCTCTTGAACTTGGAGATAAGTACGGTTACCGTAATGCACAAGTAACTGCTATTGCTCCTACTGGCACAATTGCATTGATAATGGATTGCGATACAACTGGGATTGAACCCGATTTTGCTATTGTTAAATTCAAGAAACTTGCCGGGGGTGGATACTTTAAAATTGTTAATCAATCTGTTCATAAAGCACTTGTAAAACTTGGGTACACAGACAAGCAAATCGATGAAATAGAAAAATATACGAAAGGGCACGGCACTTTGATTGGTTGCCCAACTATAAATCACAAAGCACTTCTGGAAAGAGGATTCACTCAAGACAAAATTGATTTAATAGAAAAGCAATTGGATAATGTTTTCGACATTCGCTTTGCATTTAATAAGTACGTACTGGGCGAAGATTTTTGCAAAAGCTTAGGTTTTAGCCAAGAGAATTTAAACGACCCAAACTTTGACTTACTAACCGGGCTAGGTTTTACAGAGGAAGAGATTGAAATTGCGAATGATTACGTTTGTGGAACTATGATGCTCGAAGGAGCACCACACCTAAAACCAGAGCACCTTCCCATATTCGATACAGCAGTTAAATGTGGAAAGCGTGGTACGCGATATATTTCTTACATGGCACATGTACGAATGATGGCTGCTGCCCAACCATTTATCACTGGTGCAATTTCCAAAACAGTTAATATGCCAGCCGAAGCGACTATCGAAGATATAGGAAAAGTCTATATGGAAGCATGGAAGATGATGCTGAAAGCTATTGCCCTTTATCGCGATGGCTCGAAACTTTCCCAGCCATTAAATACAACAGCGTACGAAGGCTTGAACGAAATTGTTCTTCTCGGCGACGAAGATGAAATAGATGAAACCAAAGGACCCCAAGAAGTCCAAAATCAAATTGCTCTGAATCTGCAAACTCAACAAGCCCAAAAAGTCGTACAATATAAGCTTGAAAGAAGGAAACTGCCCAAACGCCGAAAAGGATATATTCGCGAAGCAACAATTGGTGGGCACAAAATCTACCTTCGCACTGGGGAATATGAAGATGGCACTCTGGGCGAAATCTTTATCGATATGTACAAAGAAGGGGCAGCATTTCGTGGCTTGCTTAATAGCTTTGCTATTCTTGCATCCAAGGCTTTACAATACGGAGTACCACTCGAGGAATTAGTCGATACGTTTACATTCACGCGCTTCGACCCTTCGGGACCCGTTCACGGACACGAGGCTATCAAATATGCTACCTCTGTCTTGGACTATGTTTTTCGCTCTCTTGGTTATGATTATCTTGGAAGAAAAGATTTTGTGCATAAAAAAGCAGTGGACGACGATTTTCCTCACGTCGAGAACAATTTAGCCGAGACAACAAAAAAAGAAATTGAAATTAAAGAAGAAAACAACAAGACCAACAAACCCGATAAAGAACCTACATCGAATTCCACCGTGGAAGAGGGATTCGTCTCAGTTGAGGAATTAATCAGTTCAATCGAAGGACCAGCAAAAAAGATTGCAACAGCAGCACAGGGCTTGGGATACACCGGAGAGACTTGCCCCGCTTGCGGTTCAATACGAATGAGGAGAAGTGGCACTTGTTCAGTTTGTGAGGACTGTGGAGCTACCACTGGTTGTTCATAAATATGGAGGCTAAATGAACTATTTTTATGCAAAAACACTTAATTTAACATTTGAGGAGGCAATACAAAAAGTCTCTGAAAAATTGAAAGAAAAAGGCTTTGGCATAGTATCCGAGATTTTTGTTTCCGAGATTTTGAAGAACAAAACTGGGGTTGAATTGCAACCATACAAGATTTTGGGAGCTTGTAGTCCAATTCACGCACTAAAAGCTATTTCAACCGAACCCCACATCGGGCTTATGCTTCCTTGCAATGTCGTAGTCCGTCAAATTGACGAAAATCTTGTAGAAATTTCTGCTATCGACCCCGTTGCCTCGATGATGGCAATTGAAAATCCAAAACTTAGCGACCTTGCTTTAGAAGTCCAACATTTATTAAGGGATGTAATTGAAGGTTTATAATAATGGCTGTGATTGTAATTACTGGTGGAGCTGGATTTCTTGGTTCCCACCTATGCGACCGTTTTATACAAAATGGTGATGAAGTAATAGCAATAGACAATTTTTTAACTGGAGATGCAGACAACATAGCGCATTTATTCGGGCATAAAAAATTTAAATTTATTTTTTACGATATCACAAATTTCACGCATATTCCTGGCAATGTAGATTTTGTGTTGCATTTTGCCTCGCCCGCCTCGCCTATGGATTATTTAAAATTACCAATTCAAACACTTAAAGTTGGTTCCCTCGGCACGCACAAGATGCTTGGTCTTGCCAAAGAGAAGAAAGCTCGATTCCTGCTTGCCAGCACTAGCGAAGTCTACGGCGACCCACTTATACATCCACAGCCAGAGACCTACTGGGGAAATGTTAATCCAATTGGCTTGCGTGGAGTATACGACGAGGCAAAAAGATTTGCCGAAGCATTAACAATGGCTTATCACAGATATCATGGCTTGGACACCCGAATCGTCCGCATATTCAATACTTATGGTCCAAGAATGCGTATTGATGATGGAAGAGCTATCCCAACTTTTATCTCGCAGGCATTGAGGAACGAGGATGTTACAGTCTATGGCAGTGGAAAACAAACTCGCTCAATTTGTTACGTCGACGATTTAATCGAAGGAATTTTTCGGCTTTTATTTGTGGATTATTACGAACCAGTAAACATCGGCAATCCCGATGAAATTTCTATCATCGATTTGGCAATGGAAATCATTCAGCTATGTGGAAGCAAAAGTAATATCGTTTTTAAACCTCTTCCCGAAGACGACCCTAAAGTTCGACAGCCCGATATTTCTTTAGCTCGAAAATTGTTAAATTGGGAACCGAAAATCCCTCGGCAAGAAGGTTTGATGAAAACAATCGAGTATTTTAGATATAAAATGAATTTATAAATTGTCTATTACGACTTTAAATATGAAAAAGATTTACAAATGACAAATTTGTCTGCGTTTACTTTAATGTTTTAAGCTTCAAGATGTGGTAGGAAACCAAACTGGCAACTAAGATTAAAATCAAATCCAAGAACCAAGGACTCAAGAAAAACACAATTGTCGTCAAAATTGTTGTCCAAAGAAAAATCAATGCAAAGACTTTTAACCCAAAAGCAACTCCCTTTTTAGTTTGGTAATCCTTGATAATCTTCCCGAAATATTTTGTCGAAAGCAACCAAGAGTGCATCTTTGGAGAACTTTTCGCGAATAAATAAGCCGATAGTAAAAGGAAAGGTGTTGTGGGAAGTACTGGAAGAAATATCCCCAAAATTGCCAAAGCTAAAGATAAAAATCCAAAAGCAACAAAAATGACTTTACGAACTTTTAAAATCATACTCTAATTTAAAATTACTTCAACAGTACATTATTTTGATGAAATTCTACAAAAAAGAATACTAATATGGCTTCCTTCCAGCGAGGAACATTGCCGCGGCAGCAACAGATGATTGGTCCATCGTAGGCATATTAATCTTTATAGGAATATTCAACTCCTCTGGTATATGATTTGCAGAAAAAAATACACCAACCAACTTTTTGGATTCACCAAGGTTTTGCACTATGTGGTTCAACTTGAATATTATTTCGTCTTCGTCGAGAATTTCCGAAGGAATGAAAAATGCGAAAATTACAACCTCGGCATTGGAAATACCTTCGCGTAAACTAACCAAATTTTCCTCTTCTGCATTTTCATCAATGAATCCAAAATCGCAATCACTCTTGAATATCTGAGCTAAAAAATTAAAAAATAGGACACCGAATTCAAAATTTTCCTCGTTGGTAACAGAAAAAGCAGCAATTTTAGTTTCTTCTGGAAATGTTTCAAATTTTTTTTCCCCAAAGACTTGAATATTCCTGTAAGAATCAACCAGGCTCTGATACTCACTCGGGTCCATTCACTCCTTTTAAATGTTGAACATCACCACCTTCGAAGATACGAACAAGCTCGAGAAATCTTTTAGGCAGAGGTTCAGAAGTAAGCGTTTTTGGGTTTAAATAAACAAGAACACTCTTTGAAAAAGCACAGGGTGAGTGTTTTTCGTCGAGAATAACATTTTGATATTCGAAAGAAGAATTTTTCAACCAACTAATTCTTGTTAAAACACGATAGGTATCTCCCAAACGCAAGGGAGAGAAGTAATCAATTTCGTTGTGAACTTTCATCAAGGGAAGCTCTTTGGAAAAAGTTTCTTTATTGATAACATACCCTAAGTTTTCAAAATATTCTGTTTGAGCAACCTCGCACCAATAGAAATAGACAATGTTGTGTACGACACCGAAGGAGTCAACTTCGTGAAAACGCACCTTTCCCACTATGTGATGCTTGAACTTGCGTAGAAAAGGAGGAATAATATCTTCGGGTCGCATATCAGAGGAAATTTATAAAAGGAAAACCAGAGGCACTCGAGATGTTGGAACCAACCAAAAGAGCCAACGAAATAGCTAAGGGAATGCCAAGATTATCGTCTATTCGAAGAATGGCAGAGGCAGATTCCACAAAGCCAGCAAGAATTACTCCAACGAAGGCACTTATCAAAAAATGAACTGGCAAACCAAAACCAAACCACACCAATGTGACTACAATGAAACCACTTAAAACAAATGCAAGGAAACCCTCGAGAGACTTATTGAGGAACCTGGTTTTTCCAAAACGTTTACCAATTAGAGCGGCGGAGGCATCGGAAATCACAAGGACATAGAAAGCTGTAATTGTTGCAAGTTTTGG
Organism: Candidatus Kapaibacterium sp.; assembly: GCA_937927515.1. Lineage (GTDB taxonomy): Bacteria > Bacteroidota > Ignavibacteria > Kapaibacteriales > UBA2268 > Naka2016. The sequence goes on from CALBDO010000015.1 coordinate 107,509, forward strand.
AAATAAAATAACATTAAGAGTAGCAGAGATAAGCATCCAAGTTGCGCCGTTGAATACAAAATTTTGTTTTTCATATTTTCGGAAAAGCCTTCCAAATATTTTGAAAATCAGCTTCTGCACGAGGTTCTCTTTTTTTATCATTATGTCGATAAAAATGGCTATTATTGTAATTATGCTTAAAACAACGAGAGCAAATTCTCGGCTAACGAAAGTATATATGACTGGTATCGAAAGAGAAACCAAATGGAATAATTTACGCCAGACTTCGACAGAGAAGGGTACTTCGTCGTATTTAGAAACTGGTTCTATTTTTTGGTTTATTTCTTTTAGATGTAATCTCATTTCCTCTAAATTAATCATTTTAAATTATGGATATTTACACATACCATTCATATGCTAAAATAAACTTGGCGTTGGAAATACTTGGGAAACGCCCCGATGGATATCATGAAATCAATTCTATATTTCTGCCTATCACACTTGCAGACCAGATACATATTCAAAAGTCCGACAAATTCGATATAAAAATTGAACCAGAAAATGTAAAAATACCTTTAAAAGAAAACATAATTTACAAAACAATAAAATTAATGCAAAACAAATTTAAAATTAACATAGATTTTATAAATATCAAACTCATAAAGAACATACCGATTGGTGCTGGTTTGGGTGGGGGAAGCTCGAATGCAGCAACCATACTTTTGGCTTTAAATGAAATCTACAATTTAAAATTAAGCAAGCAGGAGCTCAGGCAAATTGGCAAGGAAATTGGCGCCGATGTCCCATTTTTTATCGACCCGAAGCCATCGATTGTCCAGGGCATCGGTGATATTATTACGCCTATCGAATTCAATTTCGATTTTCAAATTTTGATTATCTACCCAAATATTCAAATATCAACCAAGTTTGCATACTCATTAATACCTTATAGGAGCAGACCTCAAAAATCCACTAATTATATTGAAGTGCTAAATCAAATAAAATCCCTCCAAGACTTTAAGAAATTTTTTGTAAATGATTTTGAAAACTATCTCTTTCCACAATATAAATCCCTCGGTGCGATTAAACAAAAATTGTATGAGATAGGAGCCCACTTTGCCACTCTTACAGGAAGTGGAGCATCAATTTTTGGAATTTTTGAGAGCAAAAAAAAAATTTGCTTGGAAAATATAATTTCTCTAAATTATAATATTCTATTGGCAAATATTTTGAGTTAAATAATGTTTAATTAAGGAGGTCAAATGAAATTAACCACCAAACTAAATTTAGGATTAATAAGTCTCGTCGTATCTCTTGCAGCAATTTCAATTTGGCTCGGAATTACAGTCGCCAACATCGAAGAGATTGTTTCCAAAATAACCGAAATGCCAAAACTACAGGCTCAATTAGGTACTTTGACTATTCAGCATTATGAGTGGGCAGAGGCTCTGACTGTGGGCACCATCCTACAGGGTAAAGAGTTTACAAAAGCAATAGACCCGACTAAATGCGCTCTCGGCAAGTGGTACTATTCATATCAACCTCCCAAGGAATTTTAAGAAAGTTATAAAAAAATAGAAGAGCCCCACCGACACTTCCACGCAACCGCTGAAAAAATCATTGCAGCTATCAAGAATGGAAATACTCAACAAGCACTGGAAATTTACAACCAGGAGACTCTCCCCTTGCTCAATCAAACTAGGGATGCACTTACTGATTTACGTTTAGACGTAACGAATTATGTAAACAAAAAACTGGCTGAAACAGTCGATGACCTAAAATTCTTCAGAAATCTTATTATCATAATTTTTGTGGTCCTTTTATTGCAAATATCGCTTGTCTTAACATTTTATGTAATTCGACCTCTTAAAAAAAGTTTCAACCAGGTCATTTCTATTGCTGAATCCATTGCAAAAGGTGACTTTTCGACTTTGAAATGAATTTAGATTTAGAGTAATTAAATCTGTCCTCAAAAGCTATCCAAGTATTTTGGCGTCGGAGGCTATTTTAAATAAACTGGCATTCCCATCATAGGCCAAACAAATGCAACAAAGATTGTTAAAACAATCATAAGTATGATGCTCATTATCAGACCGTTGCGGAAGAATTCTCCACTGGTAAATTGCTTACTTTCGTAAGCAATTGCATTTGGAGC
>CALBDO010000016.1 GCA_937927515.1 Candidatus Kapaibacterium sp.
CAAGCCAGCAATTGCAACATTGCCTTTGAAGATGACACTCTCGAAGTTCGGTTTGCCGTAGTCCCATTTCCCTTCTTGCCATTGGGTTAAATCGCTTCGGTCTGTGTTCTCCAAAAACAGCTCCCGCCCGACAAGGTAGAAGCGGTCGGAGATGACCATAAGAAGCGGATTGTAAAAAGATTCTTCGTTGTTCCAAAGTATTTTCAGTGCGTTGCTTTTTCGGTCATAAAGGTAAAGACGGTCTGGAAGCGAGGTTGTAAAGAATACACTATCAGCATTATGTTGATAAAATTGAAGAATCTCTCCTTCAAAGTCATCAATTCTATGAAGCGTCGTATATGTTTTCCCAGTATCAGTTGTCGAACGAATTTCGAACCATTCTTTGCTTAGGCTCGTGCTATCTTGAACCAAACAAAAGTAAATGAATTTGTTAACCATATCGCTTGGCAAAATATGCAAAATTTTATGCCACCATTCGTTGCGAACTACACGAATGGTTTTCACAAAAGACGAATCCAAGAGAGTAAAACTATACAAATAAGGTAATCCTGGCAGGCGGTCAGCCTTGCATGTAGTCGCTATTAAGTAACAATTGTCAAATTTGATTATATTTGCTGGATTGCATGGGGGAATATATCTCTTTGAACGAAGGCTATCAGGGTCTGGATAGCCTGGAGTGTAATTGTATGTCTCCCAAAAATCATATGTGTAATAAATCCTATCACAATTCCCTACTCGGTAATCACCCCTTAAAAAACCACGTCCAGTAGAATCAATGTAAAAAATCGGAAGATTTGTAAAGCAGCTCAGCGTACGCCTCCATTCATATCCTTCAACAAAATTTTTGGAAGGCATGAAAGTAATTCCTCCATCCGTGGTCCGATTAATTTCCGTTGTTTCCATAGCATCAAGAACAAAAAAAAACGTTGTGTCGTTTAAAATAACACGTGGAACACCAGAAAGATATGAGATTAATCGCCACGTATAGCCTTTATCAGTGGTAATTAATAAAAACCTGTTTCTATTCGTATAAATCCATATACTATCATTCATAACCAAGGATGGTACCTCTATTCGAGTATATAAGTGTGGGTCTACAAGCTCGCCATTGATATAAACGTAGCCATTATATACATCGTAAAATGGCTTACCTTGTGTAACAAAAGTATCCTTCGGGTTGGAAAAATATTTCTTAACAGAATAAAGGTTGAATTGATAATATGGTATATACTTACCTTGTTCAATGGTATCGTATTTTGTAGAATCCTTCCACATACCAATGAAAAGTGAATCACCAGCGGTAAAGTAAAACATTGGGTTACCATACTTAAACCATTTCTGAAACACCTGGTAAGGTGCGTTGAAATTCATAAATGAGCTATCCCTATAAAAACTATTGAACACTGAAAAAGAGGAATCACTGGTACAAAGATTAAGTCTTACTTTCAAAATTTTATGGCTTTTAAAACTTAATACCCTAACCGAACCCGCGTACGTCCACTCCCTTGTCCATTTCGTAAATTCCTCGGGTACAAATACCTTGGTTACTTTCTCCAAGTTTGGGTCTATCGCTACAAAACCTGAATCACGGAAAATATTGCTGTTCAAGATAATTCGTCCGTTGTACCAATATATATCTGCATCATTGTAATCGTATAACTTTTTCTTCACTTCATCGGGATTACCGTCTTTCATTAAGTTATAAACTGGTTCGAATATTGAGTCTCTTAATACTTTATGTACATTACCATTTCTATCTATTTTTAGTAATGTCCTGATACCTCTCACATATAAAGCATTATCAGCATCTAAAATTTTAAGCAATTTTTCATCGGGTTCTATTTCAATTTTTTTGTAATGCCAACTCAACCCCAGGTCTGTTGAAATAATAAAATACCCATTTAAAGTAACCCCAAAAAGTGTATCGTTAGAATTAACTACAGACCTAATCTCATCAAATACCCCAATGAACCTTTGTTCCCAACTTCTTCCTAAATCGGTCGAGAAAAGATAACTACCAAAATCCCCATAAACCACAATATTGTTTTTCACACTTACCGCTCCGAAAAATGCAATTTTCACCGGTGTTAATTCATATTCGAAACAACACACCTTGCTAACCAAGAAAAGCAAGGGTATGTTCCAAAAAAGCATACCTTTAAAAATACTCCAAAATTTATTATTTACCACACTCCCTCCATTGAATCCACACACAATCATAAATGCCTTCTTTGTTATAGTAGTCAACACTACTGCAAATTCCATTCCCTTCTATTCTAAATGAAACTAAATCCCACTTCACATGTGGATTAGGGCATTCATCATCCCAACATTCCCCCGGCACACAATTACACCAACACCAATCCCATACCTCGATGCACTGCAAATAACAGTTCCCCTCGCCTTTGTATATGTTCAACCTTCCATTTACATTTTCAACCCGACCACAAATTGGCCTCGTAAATGTTAGTCTTGCATGCTCTTCGTTGCATGGTGTGCTGCCACACAACGTCGCATAGTTGTTCAAAACCCAATCTCTCGCGTAATCGTATGCCACACTCTCTAATCCATGACAAACATTACGAAGATGAATATCAAAATATGCTTCAAGATGGGTAACCGCACAAGTATAGCATATAACTGCTTGAATACCAGGACAATCCGGAAAATCAAATGTTAGAACATAGCATAAATTTGGTTGCTGGCAATACTCGCACTGCCCGCTGGCTTTGTCCATCGCAACAAAGCCAAAAAGAAAAACAAATAACAAAAAAACATATATTTTTTTCATTGTTATATCCCATTTTGTTAAACAAATTTAAATTAAAATCAAATTCTTTCAAAGAGCGAAAAGGGAACGTAAACGCAAAGAAAAAGTAGAAATGAAACTCTTCTCCATCTGGGGGTGCGCGGCATCTGCTGCAAAGCAATTTTGCTGGCTGTAGCGCATCTATCCGATTGGAAAGTGGCTGTGTACCCCCTCCCGTGTGTAAGTTACTATTGCACAATGAGTTGTATAAACAGAATAAACAGTGAAAATGTTAACTTTCGCATCAGCGTTCAATAGGTATAAGCAAACTTTAGCTAAAAAATTTGCCATTGGAATTATTACCCTACCCATCGACAAAAATGTTAAAAAATTGAAATTTGCAATAGTTGTAGGAGCATTGCTCTTAATGCCTTTGTAGAGTCACGGTTTGCGATGCCACTACGTACGAAGATGCAGATTCTTGTCCACAGCGTGCCGTGCCACTGGGGGTGGTGATATTGTTTTACGTTGGCACAGCACACCGTGAAATTACAAGTGTAGGTAGAATGGATGTGTTTAGTATTTCACAGAACAGCCGTAAGGTTTGGTGCTTTTGACAGGTGGATTGCTACCGGCAAGTAGGTTATCGAGTGCTTCGCGAACGTAGTTCCGAGCGGTTTTTATGTCCTCGGCATCTGTCGATGGTTTGTCGTCGATACCTCCAGCATAGACCAGCGTGCCATCTTTATTGATAATGAAAAAGTGTGGAGTCGTCTTTGCGCCATACATTCTGCCAACTTTGCCATCGCTATCGATGAGGTAAAAAGTCATTTTCGCATTATGCTCCTTGATTCGCTTTCGAATTTCTCCAGTTGGTAAATTCCCTTGCTTACCTGGTGCAGAAGAGCAAATAGACATCCAGATGACTCCTTTTTTAGTGTACTCATCCTGTAGTTTGGGAATATTGCCGCTGTTGTAATGTTTTTGAACGTAGGGGCAGTCGAAATTAATCCATTCAAGTACAACTATTTTCCCACTATAATCGGAAAGGATTACTTCCATTCCAGTGTAGTCTGGCAGGGTAAATTCTGGTGCCTTTTGGTCTAATTTTGCCTCTTGCGAAAATGCTAATAAAGTAATTGTGAAGAACCAAAATAATTTAAATCCAAATTTTAGCATAGCCACTCCAAAATGGTGAAACAACCAAATTTAGTTAACAATTTTCACGTGAAAATATTTTTTAGCGCTATCAGAAGTAGTAACTTCAAGAATTCCTTCGATGTTCGATTTTTCTCCCCAAATGTATTGTAGCATCTTTAGTTGAACGATTGTATGTTGATTTTCTAAGTAAAATTCAGGTTTAAAACGCAAATCGAATAGACCTTCGTTTTTAGGGAAGAAAAAAATACTCTTTAAGTTCGTTTCAAATGGTGTTTCGAAAATCAGATTTGCTGTTTCATCTGTAAAAGAAATTTTTGCCAAGAGAGTATCGGGTTCGAAAATATGAAGTTTCTCACAAAGTTTAGTATCAATTTCATTTTTGGATAAATTTTTGCCGATTGGGAATACTTTTTTTATATGCGTTTTTCCAGGTATGCACTTTTCTTTGCATACGAGCCACTTAGCATTTAATTCTAATTCCAAGTTCTGAGCAAAATTTTTTGGGAAGACCAAAGTAAAAGGGAAGTAGACTACATCACGATATTCCAAAGTAAGTATTTCATTTTCAATTTTTATCACCGGTGGTGGATAAGTAGGAACGACCCTGTGATGACTTGGTATGTTTGTTTTAATTTCCAAAATTGTTGGTTCACCAGCATCGCCGGGATTGAGCCAGTAGATATGCCAACCTTTTGCTAGTGTGACTTTAACCGCTAATAACAATGTATCGCCTTGAACTAATTTGGATTTGCTCGAGACAAGTTCTATCCGTAACCTGTTGTCTCGATAGAGTTCCTTGGAGAATGTAATCTGTGAAATTAAAACCAATAAAATGAATAGTAAAGTCATAAATCTAAGAAAAAATAAGAAAAACGAAGAAAAAACTTAAAATATTTTATATTTAAACTTTGTTAGGTCTAAATATTACTTCAATAAAATTTTTTACACTGCAAAAGGTTAAGAGCAAGAATTAAACCAAAGCATACTTCAAATTGAAATATATGCAGTCTTCTCGTTTACAAGTCCGATTTATGAGCGAGAAGTCGCATTTAGCCTCGGAGATTGGCAAGTTTATATTGTAGTTTTCTTGCAGAAAATCGACAGTTTCCTCGATGGCAATGTAGGTGTCTCGCTTGCAACAACGAGGACTACCAAGTTGAGCAATTCTCTTCAAACTATTGGCTACGACGACATTACCTTCGTCCCAAGATGATTCAACATCTGGGTTTAGACCTTTCCACAGCAGAAGAAAGATAGAGGCACCTATGGCTGCGCCGCAGGTACCAATGTGCCAAGTACAAATTGGAGCAAGCTTGGTTGCCAATTTTTGGGCTTCGTCGAGCTGATATGCCAGATTGGCACGATTGGCCGTGAGATTTGCCATAGTAGTCAGTAATACAGCAGGTGTAATGAAGTGGTGCTCGGGGCCGTGCATCTTAACTGCTGGCAGCGACATAATTTGTTTGGCAAGAGCTATTGGGTCTGTTTGCTCCGAATTTAAACACAACTGCTTTACGACGTCTTTTATCTCGAGGTTCAAGCAATCGTCGCAGACAAAGTGGTTTTCATCGCAAGTGCTTTTAGCTACTTTAGCCTTGCCACAAAAGGCACAAATCATTTCAGCTGGTTCAATCACTGGGAATAAATCATTGCCACAAATGCGACAAGAATCTTGTTTCTCAGAATTTTCCTTGTATTCTTCCATTTTTTGTACCAAGTTCGACAACAATTTTTAACTTACGAAAAAATTTGATACATATTATAAATTTTCGATGAAATTTACAATTTTTAAAATGCTTTTCTGTCTAAATAAAAGATTAATCGAAAATGTATGTGGAAATAGACTGGAAGAAATATAAAATACTAAGCCAAATCAATTTCCCTTCGGATTTGAAGAGATTAAAGTCCGGAGAGTTAGAAATTTTATGCAATGAGCTGAGAGAATATATCATCGAGGTCGTAACGAACATTGGTGGTCATTTTGGAGCGAACCTTGGGGTTGTGGAGCTTTCTGTTGCGCTTCATTATGTTTTCGATACACCAAGGGATAAAATCATCTGGGATACTGGACACCAGGGCTATCCCCACAAGGTATTGACCGGACGACGTGAACTATTGCCAACTATACGCCAAAATGGTGGCATAAGTGGATTTTTGAAGCGGACTGAAAGCGAGTATGATACCTTTGGCGCCGGTCATGCCAGCACAAGTATCTCTGCCGCTCTCGGAATAGCAACTGCACGTGATTTGCTTGGGGAAAATTACAAAGTGGTGGCTGTAATTGGCGATGGTGCTCTAACAGGTGGGCTGGCTTTCGAAGCAATGAATAACTGTGGTTACCAAAAGCGCGATATCATTGTAATTTTCAACGATAATGGTATATCAATCGACCCAAATGTCTCTGCTATATCTTCGTATTTTAATGAAATTTTCTCATCACGCACTGTAAATAAGTTGAGAGATAAAATTTGGGACGCTACAAATATTATCCCCAGTTTGGGCGATAGATTGAAAGATTTCCTTAGTAGGTTAGAAGGTGGAATAAAATCTATAGTTACCCCTGGTATGCTTTTCGAAGCTTTTGGATTCAATTACTTTGGCCCAATTAATGGACACAATATTTACAAATTGATTAAAATTCTAAGCCAAATAAAAAATTTAAAAGGACCATTGCTATTGCACGTTATGACAGAGAAGGGGCGAGGCTATCCACCAGCACAAAACGATTCGACCCGCCTTCATGCAATTGCACGTAAAGAACGAAAATCCACCGAGTCAATCGAAAAAATAGATATCAAGCCAAAGACCCCATCTTACTCCGACGTTTTTGGCCGTGCTATGTCTGAACTGATGAGCAAAGACAAGCGTATCGTGGCAATATCCGCCGCAATGTTGAGTGGGACAGGCTTGTTGCCCGTTTCGAAAGAATTTCCCGACCGTGTCTTCGACGTAGGAATTGCCGAATCGCATGCTGTAACCTCTGCTGCTGGTATGGCAACCGAGGGACTGCTCCCGGTGTGCGCTATCTACTCTACTTTTTTGCAGCGAGCATTCGACCAAGTTGTTCACGACTGTGCGTTGCAAAATCTTCACGTTGTTTTTGCACTCGACCGTGCGGGCCTTGTTGGCGAGGATGGGCCTACCCACCACGGCGTCTTCGATATCGCATACTTGCGCTTAATTCCCAATATGATTGTGACCGCTCCAAAAAACGAACAAGAACTTCGAGACCTATTGTATTCAGCTCTGTATTTTTATCCTGGTCCAGTTTCAATCCGCTACCCGCGTGGAAAGGCTCTTGGTGTACCGATTTCAAAATTTGAATACATCCCACTCGGCAAGTGGGACACCATTTTCGAGGGCAAAGACATTGCTATTCTCGCCGTTGGCAAAATGGTTGCACACTCCATCTTGGCTCGGGAACTACTCCTCGCTAATGGTTTGAACCCAACTCTTGTAAATGCAAGATTTATAAAACCGTTGGACAAAGACTTGCTCTACCAAATTGCAACGACGCACGAATTTATCTTCACAATTGAAGAAGGCACTGTTGTAGGTGGCTTCGGCTCTTCGGTTGCAGAATTTTTATTAACCCATAACTTTAAAAGTAAACTAGAAATTTTTGGCATCCCCGACAAATTTGTTGAACACGGGACACAGGAGGAACTCCTCTCGCTTTTGGAATTGGACCCAAAAGGTATTGCCCATAGAATACTAAATGCTGTCCTTAAAAAGGCTTCGGTCTACAAGATTTAGGTTTCATTATGTATACTTAATCAAACCTTCAAAATGAATATGTAAGTATCATTTTGGAATAGATTTTTCTTATTCTGGTTAATTTGGCTTCGATGAATAGTCTTATTTATTTCATCGAAGATTCTTAACATTGTAAGATTTTTTTTACAGTCTGTAATTTATTAAATTGCAATTCATTATATAATGAACGATGTGGTTGAAGAGGATAAATTTATACATTTTGGTAATATTTAGCCAAATATGGACCGTCGAGTTGAGCTCCCAAGGGAAAATTTTGATTTTCAATGAATATACCTCATCTGATACAGTCGACATGGGAATGTGTGTGGTTGGTGATTCCCTCGAAACTTACTTCAACATTATAAATAATAGTGGGAAAATCCTAAAAATTGGAGGGAATGATTATACATATTTAATTGGGCGCGCTGTCGACGACCCAGATAACCTGGACTTTTTGGAATTCTTTGGTCCGAGAGATTTACCAAGACTAATCGACACGAATGTAAATTCCTTGTTTACCATCAAATATATTCCATTTAGTCCATCTCCTTTGTTCCCAGAGGGCAAGAAAATTGTAAAGCTTTGGCTTGGATTGTTCGACCCTCAAACGAACGACCCACCAACCTCGTTGAAAGAGATTGTCAAAGGACGCGAATTTACATTGATTGCTCGCAAGAGTGCCAAGGAACTCGATGTTTACGAAAATGTACTCGACTTTGATTCGGTTTGGGTGCCTCCAACGGATACTCTGTACAAATTCCTCGTTGTCCAAAACAACACAAAGAGCAAATTAGTCGTTGATACTATATTATTTTATCGTTCAATCAATGCAGAAATTCGCTTGCAGAAAACTTCCATACCATTGACATTCGATGAGTACCGAAGTGGCGACGAACGCCACACATTCAAAATCTCATATTATCCTACGAATCTTGGACGCGATACAGCAGTGGTTCGATTTGTTTACAGTTCTCCAAGCAATCCCGACACTGTGAAATCTATTCAAACTGTCATCCGTGGGGTGGGTGTAACACAAAAGATTAAAATTCATACAATCGAAAATGCCGAAATTGTAGCTGGTTTCATAGATTTCGGAAATGTACCAATCGATACTTCAAAGGTGGTTAAGGTCCTAATACAGAACTCTGGCAATCTGCCTTTCGCTGTGTTAAAACAAGAAGTATTAAATTTCTACACTAATACCCCGTCGACTGGCTTCAAACTCATTGATTCTTTGCAAGGAGATAAGGTTTTAATGCCAACGGAGTTGGATTCATTTAAAATTGTCTTCACTCCTACGCAAAGAGACACCTTTTTGGCAAAAGTTAAATTTACATCAGACTTGTCTCGAAGAAAGATATTTGGCTATCCAGATAGCGCAAGGGAAGTAGTTTTCTACATTCGTGGTGTCGGCTTGGCTCCAAAACTCACCTCCGAAGTCGATTCTCTCGATTTTGGAAATATAATTGTAAATGACGTGCAAGGGTGTCCCACAATTCGAGATACCGTTATTCGAATAACCAATGCTGGCAATTATGTAGTCCAAGTTCAAAATGCAAAAATCGAACCACCATATCCGCAGACACCTTTTAGAATTTTTGAGGAAAATTTCGAAATACCACCCTATTCGAATAAAAGCTTGCGTATTGTCTTCGACTCGATTGCCAGAAACGTCGGACCATACGAAGCTACATTGATAATTACTTCGAGTTTCTCCAAAATCCGAGACACCTTACTTATCAAATTGAAAGCGAATGGTGTTTTGCCAGACCCAATGAAAATTGCCTTCCCAAGCGAGATTAATTTTAAACCAAACTCCTCAGTTTCTATACCAATTCTTGTAGAAAAAAGCAAAATCACCAGAATTAAAGAATATGCCGATACAATTTTGTTCAATCCGAGAACGCTTGTCTACACCAATGCGACTGTAGCATCAACTGCCTCTGCCAGAGCAGAGTTATTGGAAATTCGGCAAAATCCTGCGGGCTTGCTTTCGATTAATATTTCCACAAAATGGAATGAATTCTTTTTACCCTCGGATACATTGATTGTTCTAAATTTTAATACATTTCTTGGCAACGAAATAGAATCGAGAATCGAATTTCTTTCCCCCCGTTTTGGCGATGGAGTTTGCCCCCGAGCACTGACCCCAGTAGCGCAATCCAGTCTCGTTCGTATAGATTCTTTGTGCGGTTTAGCATATAAATTGTTCGATGGCAAGGGTGGTTTCTTCCGCCTCGGCAATCCAAACCCTAATCCAGCGGAAAATGTTTTGAACTTCGATTTCGTTGTTCCTTTCGAGACCCATACTCGTATTACACTTTACGATACGTATGGAAATTATATAAGCAGTTTTGTCGACGATGTAATTGCTCCTGGCGAATATTCACTGCACTTTCCATTAGATAAATTACCCTTGGGCACATATTTCATAAAGATGAATTCTGGAATATTTCAAGAGGTTAAACATTTTGTAAAAATTCGATGAAAAAACATATTTTGATTGTCATTTTCATTGTGTTTCAACCAGTTCTAATCTATTCCCAAGGGTTCGACTGGGAACTTTCGCCCCGGCTCCCATTTGCTATTCCCAAAATTTATTTCGGGGTTTCGACAAACTTTGCCAAGAACTTTTACAATGGTTCATTATCTTTGTTTGAAAACTATTACACTTGCTCGGTTTTTTCAACTGGTAACGGAAATTCAAACTCATTCGGATTTAAAGCTGAATATTGGTATGCCCCAGCTATTGCATTTAATAGCAGTATTTTATTTCTCAAATCAAGTAGCAATTTCTCTGCGTTAGGAGATTCCTTCAAGGTCCTAATTAAAGATATACCCAAAGTTGTCCAGGTGGCAAATGAGCTATCTCTCGACCATAGCCTACTTGTAATTGAATTGGGAGCCAAATACAAAATATCAAAGACAAACATCTATTTTGCTGGGAATTTGGAGTTTGCAATGAAATTATCTTCGAGTTACAATTTGTTCGAGCAGGTCCTATCTCCACCAGAATATCACTTTATCGACAATAGTCAAAGAAGAAAAATCCTAAATGGAAGCTTTTCAGACTTTTCTTTTTTTTTGGTAACCCCAAAGATTACAATTGGATACGATGCGATAATCTTTCCCAAAATTTATGCCTCCCCAAGCATTTCTTTCTACCTTCCAGTATTCAACTTGTCTAAAACCGACAATTTGAAAATGCTTGCTATTCAATTGGGATTTTCCATTATGTATGGAATGTATTAATGCTTAATATTTATCAATTTTTGGTTTCGCCCGAGACTAAACAGCAACTCTATTTCAACAAAACAACTTCCTCATTAATTAGCGACGAGGGTAGTTTCGAAATCCGTGATGGAATTCCAATTTTATTACCAAACAAGGACAATTTAAAATATATTGAACATTACCAAAAAGATGCAGAATACTTCGATTATTTCGAGGCACGATTTCCCGAAACACATAGCGAGGAGGAAAGGATTTACCAATATGTACTTTCGAGAATACCACCTAAAGCGAAGTTCATTGCAGACATTGGCTGTGGCAACGGATGGCTGGCTCGCCGTTTGTTGAACTTGGATAGAATAATCGTCTCAATCGATGTCTCATTTCGCAATGTGTCTCGGGTTTTGAAGCTTTATCCCGACGAAAACCATTTCGGCATCGTAGCCGATGGATACTTTCTTCCGTTCAGAGATAATACTTTTGATTGCGTTGTTGCTTCGGAAGTGATTGAACATCTCGAAGAGCCACAAAAATTTGTCGGCGAATTGCTTAGGATTGTCGCTCCCAATGGAAAAGTTATATTAACCACACCTTACAAGGAAAAGATTCGCTATACTTTGTGCATACATTGCAATAAGCCAACCCCTTGGAACGCCCACCTTCATTCTTTCGACGAATACAAATTCAAAAACATACTCCAAGACATTGGACTAATAGACAAATGGAGTTATCGAAAATTTGGCAACTCACTTGTACAATATCTTCGCCTCTACCGTTTTTTGAAAATAGTTCCTTTTAAACTTTGGAAAATAATGGACTCATTTTTAAATTTATTTTTTAAGCCAAAGCATTTATTAATCGAAATTATAAAGAGGGAGAAATGAATGGTTATGTGCGAAAAGAGATTGACAATTCCGTTGGCATTATTTCATTTTACCATCCAAAGGGGAATTCCTTACCGAGCAATATGCTTCAAGAAATGGAGATTGCAATTAATGAGCTTTCTAAAGTGGACACCGCAAAGGTCATTCTCATAAAAAGCGAAGGCGACGGGGCATTTTGTGCTGGGGCTTCGTTCGAGGAGCTTGTGTCGTTGAAAGATTTCGAGTCTGCTAAAGCTTTTTTCTCTGGCTTTGGCAAAGTGATAAATGCTATTCGTAGGGCGTCGAAAATAGTCGTCGCTCGGGTACATGGGAAAGTAGTCGGTGGTGGCTTGGGGCTCGTCTCTGCTTGCGATTATGTCGTAGCTTTGAAAACTGCCTCTGTCCGTTTAAGTGAATTTTCCATTGCCATCGGTCCTTTTGTGATTAGCCATGCTGTGGAACGAAAGATTGGCAAAAGTGCTTTCACCCAGATGACCATCGACACTGAATGGTATAGTGCTGAGTGGTGCCTCGAAAAGGGCTTATTCAATAAAATTTTCGACACAAAGCAAGATATGGACAATTTCTTAAATGATTTTCTTGATATTCTTGTTAAACGAAGTAGCAAGACTCAATATGAACTTAAAAGACTATTTTGGGAGGGGACAGACCACTGGGACAGGCTTTTAGAAGAGAAAGCAGAGATTACTGCTCGACTTGCGCTTGATGAGCATGCCCAGAATGCAATTCATTCCCTTTTGAGGTGAATTGACTTTCCAAATCAAATTCCACCATTAATCACAAGACCAACTTCTGCGTGGCTTATCTTTATCTAAAATCGAATGCCAATGATTTTAAAATTTCGAGCAGAGCTTTTCTTGCACGAAAAAGATGGACCTTCACAGTTCCTAAAGGTAGAGATAGTTTTTCGGCAAGTTCTTGATAGTCTAGTTCTTCGAAATAGCGCAGGTGAATGATTTTACGGTAATGTTCTGGTAGCAAATTTATTGCTTGGTGCAAAATTTTATCTCTCTCCACGATAGAAATTTTTACGTCGATATCTGCATCCTTATCGGGATAGTCGAAATGCTTATCATCTTCGTTCGAGCTTGGGAATGGCTGTTCAATTGATATTTTTTGTATCCTCTGCTTTCTTAGATAATCTATGCACAAATTCGATGCAATTTTGAAAAGCCAGGAATGGAATGAAAACTCCTTCTTGAAGAACCGAAGATTGTTGTAAGCTTTGATGAAGGTTTCTTGCACTAAATCTTGGGCGTCCTCGGCATTGTGTATCATTCTGCTAATCAAAAGTGTAAGAGGTTTTTGATATTTCCTTTGAAGTATTTCGAAATGATTAACCTCGCCACCGAGTATCTTTTGTATTATTTCAAACTCTTCTTCTTTCGAAGGATACTCGGGGAGTTGTCTTTTCATTTAAATTTATCTATTTACTTCAAGTATTTGGAACTGATTTTTCCCAGCTGGTGTATTGACTTCGACGACATCCCCGACATTTTTGCCGAGAAGAGCTTTCCCGATTGGAGAGGTCACAGAAATTTTGCCACGTTCGAAGTCTGCTTCCTCTGGGCTTACGAGGATGTAATCGAATATCTTGTTTGTCTTTAGGTTTTTTAATTTAACTTTTGAAAGTATATATATCTTATCATTTGGAAGCTCTTCGGGCCTTATTACTTGTGCCTTGCTCAAAGTCTCTTCCAATTTAGCTATTCTCATTTCAAGCAGTTCTTGTTGGTGCTTTGCTGAATCGTATTCAGCATTCTCGGACAAATCGCCGTGAGAGCGTGCTTCGGCGATTTTCTGGGCTACTTCCTTACGCCCTTTCGTCTTCAATTCAATTAATTCTTTTTGCAGTTCTAAAAATCTCTCCTCGGTTAAATAAACTACTTCTGCCATAGATTACCATAAAACAAAAAAATATGCCATTACATATGGCAAAAATGTTAAACGAAAAAATATTGATAATATTTCAAAATCATTGTAGAACTAATAAAAAATACAGTCAAAGAACAAGCAAACATCGTCGATTTTGTCAAAATAAATTTGAAACGTTCTCCAAAGCATTTCGCAAGCCTCGATTAATCACCCTTTCAAAAGTCTTAAACTGAAATGAAACTAATATTTGGATTGATGGAAATCAAGTGGATATCGTTTTCAAGGGGTTCAACTAGTAGCGGTCTTAATTGCACTGCTTCGGAGAGAGAGTTTACAAAATGGTCTGCAAAAGCATTCTTTCCGCCGGGAATTATTTTGGGGGCGATGAAGAAATGGATTTCGTCCCACAGACCTTCTTTGATAAAGTTCGAAAACACGCCAGCACCCCCTTCAACTAATATCGCACTCACTTGAAATTCCTCTTTCAACTTGTACAACAAATCCTCAAGGTCGATAAGATTATCTTTTGCCAAAGCTGGAAGGATTTTTACACCCCCGATTTTCAAATTCTCCATCTTTCGAGTAGAGGGCATGTTTTCGTCGACAGCAACAATGGTATTTACTCTTACATCATCGACAAAAACTTTGAGCTCGAGAGGCAAGGACAAGTTTGTGTCTAAAATTACACGCCAGGGAGTTTTTCCTTCGAGCTCATGCAGTGTAAGCGATGGATTGTCTCTCTGCGCGGTGGTTTTGCCGACAATGATTGCATCGACTTCACGACGCAGCAGGTATCCATATTTTCGACTTTGCTCATTGGTTATCCATTGGGATTCATAATTTTTTGTAGCAATCGAACCATCTAAACTTTGTGCAACTTTTAGAATTACGTATGGCTTGTTCTCGATAATGTTTTTGAAGAAGAAACGATTCAACCATTGGGCTTCTTTCTCCATTATACCAATTTCGACCTCAATACCAGCAGATTTTAATTTTTCTATTCCTTTGCCAGCGACAAGCGGATTTGGGTCTTTTGTAGCAATTATGACCTTGGAGAATTTTTTTTCAATTATTGCATCAACGCAAGGGGGTGTCTTACCAAAGTGAGTGCAAGGCTCGAGGTTTACTACGAGAGTTGCACCTTCTAAATCAATTCCTTTTGCATTGTTAATAGCTTCAATCTCGGCGTGCATACCCCCAAAATACCTATGGTAACCCTCGGCCACAATTTCATCATTTTTCACAATTACCGCTCCAACTCTTGGGTTGGGATGCACATAGTTACCCCCTAGTTTTGCAAGTTCTATTGCTCTTTGCATTAATTGAACTTTGTTCATTTTTCTACTTTATTTAATTCTAACTTCATCATTCTTGTAAACTTAGTGGGCTTCATTGGGAGAATAAAAGATACATTAAATTCTCCCTCTTCGACAAATTTCCCACTATTGTCCACTCTATTCCAAGGGACAATATAACGCTGTATTTTACCTACTTCGACTGGTTCCACCGGACCAATAATTTGAAGAAAATTTAAGTCGTAATCCGAATTCCACACACGCTTGCCCAACTTGTTTGTTATTTCCACACGCAATCGCTCCGATGTTGGAAAATATTCATCTTCTGGGGGCTTTAACCGTAAAAGGTCGAGGACAAATACAAATATTGTGTCTCCGATATTTAGTATTTGAGGAAATGCTTGAAACATCTCTTTTGGCTCGGCAAATTCCGTAGAGAAGTCATTCTGCTGGCGATTGACGACGAAATGCAGTACACGACAATTTTTCAAATCGAGCTTTGTTTCGACAGTGTAAAACCAAGAGGGGACATAAATTGGATACTCGTCTGTAATCTTAATTTCAGTCGGGGCAAAGTCGACTCGCTTCCCTTGGCATTCAGCCCAGCATTCCTCTGGCAAAAGAACTTTTTGCTGTTCGGTTCTTATGTTGCTTTTGATATACACAAGATAATTTGTGTACTTATCTTTAGGAATTTTATATGTGTAGACTTCAAAATCGCTCTTGTGCACAATTTGATGCTGTTGCGAAAATTTCGAGGAATGACAAGATGAACACAAGGAAAACATAAACAACAGTAGGAATTGCATTATCATTCGAACAGCTCCTTGAAAACTTCGTATTGCATTTTGATGAAATGTTTTATTTCTTCCTCTGTATGTGAATAGGAGAGAAAGACAGCCTCGAACTGTGAGCAAGGCAAATAGATTCCTCGTTCCAACATTTTATGAAAATATTGCGCGTAAAGTTGGGTGTCTGCTGTCATAGCTGAGTCGAGGTCAACTACCAACTTTTCAGTGAAGAACAAAGTAAACATCGAGCCAGCACGGTTTAATGTGAAATTTTTGTTAAATCTCCGCAAGTTTTCTCGGATACCATCTTCGAGAAGCTTCGATTTATTCTCCAAAGCGATGTAAATATGTGGATTATCGTGAATAAATTTCAGTATAGCTTGCCCCGCAGAGACTGCCAAAGGATTTCCACTTAATGTGCCGGCTTGGTAGACGGGACCGTTCGGCGCAAGTAGTTCCATAATTTCTCGTTTACCACCAAAAGCACCAACGGGTAGTCCCCCACCAATGACTTTGCCAAGAGTTGTTAAATCCGGTAATACACCAAACTTTTGCTGGGCACCACCCATAGCAATTCTAAAACCAGTCATAACTTCGTCGAATATCAATAGTATCGAGTTCTCTGTGCATATATCTCTAAGTTTCTCCAAAAAATTATTAATAGGAGTCACAACACCCATATTTCCAGCAATTGGCTCGATTATGATAGCTGCAATATCGTGGTTATTTTTTACTAACGTATAAACCGAGTCGATGTCGTTGAATCTTGCAACGAGAGTATCTTTTGCAAGAGATTCGGGTACACCTGGGCTGGTTGGGACGCCAAAAGTCAAGGCTCCAGAGCCAGCACTCACCAAGAAAGAATCGAAATGCCCGTGATAGCAACCAGCAAATTTGATAATTTTATTTTTTCGTGTAAATGCGCGTGCCAACCGAACAGCACTCATTGTAGCTTCGGTTCCGCTATTGACAAGTCGGACCATCTCTACTGAAGGGACCATTTCGCAAATGAGCTGAGCAAGGCGCACTTCTTGAACTGTTGGAGCGCCAAAGCTTGTGCCATTTTCAATTTGCTCCAATATAGCAGACTTCACAATTTTTGGTATGTGCCCCAAGATATGGGGACCCCAACTACCAACAAAATCAATAAACTCATTACCATCGATGTCTACAATTCTGGACCCAAGGCCACGGCGAATAAACAATGGTGTCCCACCTACTGCTTTGAATGCTCGGACTGGGGAGTTCACCCCGCCAGGGATATATTTCTTCGCCTCTTCAAATATCTTTACACTATAATCAATTTTCATAATTTTCTTGTAAAAGAATTGATTAAAATAACAATAAAAATTATGAAAATAAAGATAATCGAGGCTAAAGGCAAGGCATCTCCGATTTTTGTATAAATTGTTATATGCTCGATTAATGGTATATCAACAGCAAAGCCAACTCTTTGATATTGTGGTGCTTTCATAATTGTTTGACCCGTAGGAGAAATAGCCCCAGATATTCCAGTATTTGCACACCGAGCGACAAATCTGCGATTTTCGATTGCTCTGACAGTGGCGATAAGGTAGTGTTGCAATGGCCCAAAAGTATGGTCGTACCATCCGTCATTCGTGATGATTACCATTAGCTCGGCGCCCTTTTGTACAAACGAGCGACAGTAATCTGGATATATCGACTCGATGCAGATAATTGGAGCAATATTGCACTCATTTGTAAGTGTTTTCATTTTAAGGACATTTTTTTCTTTCCCTTTTGCCCAACTTGAAATTCCCACGTTCCATTCCAAAAACGATTTAGCAAAGCCCAGAATTTCACCATAGGGTATTTGCTCTCCAAATGGAGTTAGTCTATTTTTGTGATAAATTTGGAAGGTATTATCTGGATTTAAAAGCAGTATCGAGTTGTATGTGTCGTAGGGTTTGGTACTATCACCGAGGAAGTACTTTGTTGTGAACGAGGGTTTTTCCCCTGGTGAAAGAAAGCGAAAATCGGCAAAACCAGTTAGAAGCGAACTGTTTCCATTGAGCATTTGATAAAAATCGTCGAATTTGTGAAAAGCGTTGACTTCCAAGTCCAACAATGTAATGGCTGTCTCGCTCCAAATGAATAAATCGATTCCCTCGACCTTTGCGGAAAGAGAATCTTGTATTTGCTTATGTATTAGGATTTGGGATAGAGCATTTGATTCCCACTTCCTCCATGGATTGATATTTGGCTGGATTATACCAACTCGGATTCTTTGTTCTTGCTTAATTAGGGTGTCGTACTTGAATTCTTGAATGCGAATCAATCCATAAAGATAGGGGAGGGCAAAGATAATTATTGCAAAGATAACGAACTTGTTTGTTATAAATGCTTTTAAAGTATTATGCTTTTTTATCCTAAAATCCTCGATTGCCAAGTAAACGAAAACATTTACCAAAAGAATAAGAAAACTACAAAGCCACACTCCCCCTATGTCGGCAATTTGTATCCAATAGTGGTTGTAAATTTGTGTATAGCCCAAGGTCAACCAAGGATAGGCAAGGTCGCCGAGACTATGTAGCCATTCGAAAGCAAGCCAGATGAAAGGGAAAAGAGCAACAGCCCTTCGCCAGCCAATTTTATTTGCGAAGATGTTGAAGATAGCGAATGGAAACATAAATAGTAACGGATGCACAAGAGCTACAGCAAATCCAGAGACGAAGAGATACGGGTCTGTATCTTTTTGCCAACTGCTTATCCACCAATTAGTTGCATAATGATATATGAAAAATGTTGCATAAACAAGCCACCACTTTCTCTTCACTGAACGGAAAACTGAAAGAAGCGGTATGAAAGCAATGAATGAGAGGAGAAAAAAAGGATAGGGCGGGAAAGAGAGTGCAAGCAAAATACCAGTCGACAAGCCCAATAGGAAGTGTTTTCTTTTCAAAGTTAGCGGAGGCTATTTAAAAATTCTGGATACCAACTGAGGACGAGACGAGGCTGGGAATAATAGTAATAGGCGTCGACTTCTCGTTTCAATTCAACATCGTAAACATTTTTGTAATTGGATAAGTCGAAAATCATAAGCCACTCGCCGGTGAGAGTGAACAAACCTACCCCTTGTATTGGTATGTTTGCCATAAAGCCAACACAAAAATTAAAGCCAATGCTCGATTTGAAAACTCTATACGGATGCCCCAGATTTAAACTATTGAAAATATAACTCAATCCTGCACCACCATAGAAATTTACTCGCATCGATGGATTAATTAAGAAAATAGAGGTTAAGGTCAAAGTTCGGTATATAAAGGACAAGTCGGGATAATTGGTATCGCTATAACGGCGGTCGAAAGTGTATGTCATTTCTAATCTATTTATATTAAAGTCAATTGGAGAGAAGTTCAGGCTTGCACCATAGAAAAATTTACCTTCGTAAGCAGAGCTCCGCTCTTTATTTACTCCCGCATCATTCCAACTTTGGAAAATGACCAACGTATTGAAGCCAAAATTTGTTCCAATCCCAATAAACTTTTTGTATGGGTTCTCAATTTCTTCGTATTCATCCTCTTGGGCTTGTAGAGAAAATGGCGATAGGAACATTATTAAAAGGATAAGAACTAAATTAAAGAACTTTTTTGCATTTTCGGTTGTTATTTGAGCAAGTCTTTTCATTTCCAAACCCTTTATTTCTGAAATTTTTTGGGCAATCAAAGGTAAGCGAGCGGGTTCATTCCTTTTACCTCGGTATGGCACTGGTGCCATATACGGCGAGTCTGTTTCCAGAAAGAATCTTTCAATAGGCACATGCTCGACCACCTCCGCCAGTTTGCTATTTTTAAAAGTAATATTTCCAGTAAAGGAGACGTATCCTTGTAAATCTAATGCCTTGCGGAGAAAATCCACATCTTGGGAAAAGCAATGAAGTACAAATTTCAAACTCCCATCTTGCTCTTCCTCGAGTATTTGTATCAGGTCTTCGTTTGCATTGCGATTATGAATAATTGCTGGCAAGTTGTACCTTTTCGCCAGGTGTAGTTGTCGGCGAAAAGTTTCTATTTGCTTTTCTCTTGGCGAAAAATCGTAATAATAGTCCAAACCGATTTCACCAATAGCAACAATTTTGGAGTTGGAACTATCCAAAATCTCTACCAATCTGCTTTCTACATTTGGATTAAATTCGCCTGCACTGTGGGGATGTATGCCAATAGCGCAGAAAACAGATTGGTTTTCTTGCGAAAGTTGTAAGACCTTATCGAGGTTCGAGCTATCGATAGAAGGAACGACGAAAGCAACGACACCATTTTCGCTCGCTCGTCGGAGTGCAATCTCTCTATCGGTGTCGAATTCTGGAGAGTCCAAATGGCAATGTGTGTCAATCATTACCTTTTTGCAGTTTGGTTAATTCCTGAATAATTTCATCCACGTGCCCGTCGACCGTTACCTTTGGATTGACATATTGGATTGTTCCATTTGGGTCGATGATATATGTGGTGCGAATCACCCCGAGATATTTTTTGCCATACATAGATTTTTCGCCGAGGACATCGTAAAGCTTGCAAATTTCCTTGTCTGTATCGGCAACAAGATGAAAGTTCAAGTTGTGCTTTGCTTTGAAATTCTTGTGGGACTTGGCGGAGTCTGGACTGACTCCAATTACCTCTGCATTGTAATTGGTTATGCGTTCATAATTATCGCGAAAATCGCAAGCTTCGCGGGTGCATCCCGAGGTGTTGTCCTTTGGATAGAAATAAAGCACAAGCCACTTTCCGCGGTAATCACTTAATTTGATTTGCTCCTCGCTGTCTGTAACTCCGACAAAATCTGGGGCAATTTCACCTACTTTCAGTGCCATACATTCCTCAAATAAAGTTAAATTAGTTTAAACGAACGAAATTGCTTTAAATTTAGAATTTTGCCTTGTAAAAGTAAAAATAATAAAAAATTGCTTCGGGAATTAACACAATAAGAAGCGATAGAGTGTCGGCGGTAAAATATGGCGATATGGGTTCTCTTGGATAAATTAGTTGTGCCAATGGACTGGAAATAGTCCACAAAATCACGAAAACGAAGACTAAAATTGCAAATGATAGAAAAGCCAGCTTCAATCCCTTTTCTTGATATACTTTTGTAAACGCATAGCTCCAAGCAAGAATATGTAAGTAGAAAATTAAAGTTTCTATCATATAGAAAAAGTTTATTAAATTGCAAATTATTAAATTATAAAAATTTATGATTATGGAAACGAAGTTTCTACTTGTTTTAACAACTGTTGAAAATTTTCTCATCTCGCATCAAATTTCGAAAATACTTATCACAGAGCAACTTGCTGCTTGCTGTACAATAATTCAAAATGGTTTATCAGTCTTCTTCTGGGATGGGAAGCTCGAGGAACGCAAAGAAAATTTACTTTTGATTAAAACAACAGAAGATAAATACAAACAATTGGAACAAAGACTACGCGAACTGCACTCCGATAAGGTGCCAGAGATTATTGCAGTACCCATCGTGAACGGATTAGAAGATTATCTTGGGTGGGTCCGCGATACAGTGAAATGAGTCATATTTTGCAAAGGATTGAGATTAATAACTTTTTGGAAGAATGAAGAAGGGCTTTTTTACTGCTGTAAAAAGAATACACCTAGTTGGAATAGGCGGAATTGGAATGAGCGGAATTGCAGAAGTGCTTCACCGACGTGGATTCATTGTCTCTGGCTCCGATATCAAAGAATCAGAAAATACTTCGTATCTGAAGAAACTTGGCATAGATGTTTTTATCGGACATCGAGCCGAAAACATTCAAGATGCCGAAGTTGTAGTTTACTCCAGTGCAATTAATCCAGAGGCGAATCCAGAGACTAATTATGCTCGAACGTTAGGAATACCAACGATTCGTAGGGCAGAGATGCTTGCAGAAATTACTCGGTTGAATTACACTGTCGCTATTTCGGGGACACACGGCAAAACCACAACAACCTCGATGTGTGGTCACTTGCTTGTCAGTGCTGGATTCGACCCTACCATTATTGTTGGGGGGCGGCTACGCTCCTTTGGTGGCATCAATGCCAGACTTGGAAATGGCGAATGGACAGTCCTCGAAGCAGATGAATACGACCGCTCTTTCCTACAGTTGCTCCCGACAATTGCTGTTGTAAACAACATCGAACCAGAGCATTTGGACATTTACAAGGATTTCGAGGATATCAAGGCTACCTTCGCTGAATTTTTAAATAAAGTGCCTTTTTATGGATTGGTTGTTGCTGGTATAGACAACAACGGTGTAAAAGAAATTCTAAAGGATATACACCGTAAAGTGGTAACTTTCGGATTGTCCAGGCTTGCAGATTTTCGTGCCGAAAATATAGTCTTTGCCGAATCTCAGACCTATTTCGAGTGCTATCATAATTCGATTAGCCTCGGGAGGTTTATTCTGAATATACCTGGACCGCATAATGTAAAGAACGCTTTAGCTACAATTGCAGTTGGTACCCAACTTGGCATTGATATAGAAACAATTAGGCAAACGCTTCTGGAATTTTCAGGCGTCCATCGTCGATTTGAAATAAAATTGGACCAAAATGGAATATTGGTCGTCGATGATTATGCCCACCATCCAAGTGAGGTCTCGGCAACTCTTCTTGCTGCAAGAACTGGGTGGAATAGAAGAATTATTGCAATTTTTCAACCGCATACTTATACCCGCACTCTTGCGTTGGCGAAAGAGTTTGGTTCTGCTTTCGACCAAGCGGACATTTTGATTGTAACGGATGTATACCCAGCCCGCGAAGAGCCAATCGAAGGTGTTACTGGCATGCTTGTTGCCGAAAACGCAAAACAATTTGGACACAAGAGTGTTTATTATGTTCCAAATCTCGACGAGGTAGTCCCAAAGGTTTTGGAATTGCTACGCGAAGGTGATATGGTTATAACTCTCGGCGCTGGGAGTATTTGGAAAGTTGCAGAGGAGCTCTGCCAAAAAATTTTGTCTTGAACTCAAATTCCTTTGATAAACGATTTGCAACAAACACACTTACACAACCTACAAACCAAGAAAAACAACAGTTGCATTTCCAACATTTCAACAACAAAATTGAATCAATGCAGTTTAGAGAAATTTCTGAACTTTGAGATATTTTAATAACTTGTTTGCTATTAAGAAAATAATAATTTAATTTTGCTTTTTGTTGAATAGATTAATTTCGTAAAATGGTACTTGTAGAATTTGCTATGTTTCCGACAGACAAAGGCGAAAGCGTAAGTAAATATGTATCGCAAGTGATAGACCATATTGATAAAAGCGGATTAAATTACAAACTCACACCGATGGGAACAATACTCGAAGGAACCTGGGACGAGGTGTTTAAAGTAATTGGGGAATGCTTCAAAATCTTGGAAAATCAATCAAATCGAATTTACTCGGTAATCAAAGTGGACTATCGGAAGGGAACCGAAAGCAGAATGCAATCGAAAGTAGAAAAGGTGAAGGAAATTTTGCAAAGAGAAGTGAAGACTTAAAAATAAAATTCATTTTAATTCGAGTATAATTAATTAGATTGCATTAAATTGAAAAGTTTAAAAAATAGCATAAGACGTAGGGATTGAGTGTGTATCATTGTATATAGTTGGTTTTTGAATTATTTAGAGGTTACGAAATGGCAGGAAGAAGTCTAAACAAAGCACAATTGATTGGGAATGTGGGAAAAGACCCTGAGCTAAGGAAGACCCCACAAGGCAATAGCGTATGCACATTGCGAGTAGCGACGACTGAATTTTATCGAGGAAAGGACGGCGAGCGAAGAGAAATTACCGATTGGCACAGCGTGGTTCTATGGGACAGGCTTGCAGAGATAGCTGTACAAAAAATCAAGAAGAGCGACAAAATCTATGTGGAAGGCAAACTTCGAACTCGCTCATTCGAAAAGGATGGTATCCGAAAGTCTGTTACAGAAATTATTGCCCAGAATATTATTATTCTTAGTCGTAAGAAGCAGTCTGCCCAAGCCTCCTCCGACGAAGGCTTTACAATCGACTATCCAAGCGACTACAACCCAGAAAATTCTGAAACTTAATACAATTTAACGGCTGTCCTGGCTTTTCCAGGACAGTCGTATATATTTCGAGGTACTTATGCCATTTTCAATGAACAAAGTCATAATAATTGGTAGACTGGGAAGCGAACCTGAATTCAGAACTTCACCCCAGGGGGTAAATATTTGTCGTTTTAGAGTTGCTACAAACGAAAGATACAAAGACCGTAATGGGGAATGGAAGGAAGAAACTGAATGGCATAATGTTGTTGCATTTGGTTCAATTGCAGAAACCGCAAACAAACTACTGAAAAAAGGACATAGGGTATGTGTGGAGGGACGCAACAAGACCCGTTCTTATGAAAAAAATGGCGAAACTCACTACATCACAGAAATTATCGCTCGTTCTTTAGTATTTCTCGAAGGGAAAGGCGAGAAAGAATATGTCGAATCAACTGCCTCCTACCAAGAATTTGCAGACCCAACTTCCTTCTACATTAATGACGCTATAAATACTTCTATCTCCGACATTGAACAAATGCCACCAGAGGAGGACGACATACCTTTCTGAAAATGGGACCAATTCTCGTCTTATTCGATATCGACGGTACCATCCTAAAAGTTCAAGATGGTCTTTCAAAAAGTATTTTTCAAAAAGTTTTTTGCAATTTCTTCGACCGTGAACAATTACCCCTTGATTTCGATTTTGCTGGATTGACAGATTTAGAAATACTTTACCGTTTGTCTGTGCTTTATAATGTAGATTTCAGCTTGGTCGAAGCAAATCTCGATTCGATTTGGATGAGTATTTTAAGCGAATTTAAAGAAAAATGCAAGCTAAAAGAAATTCTTTTATGCCCCTATGTAAGGGAATTTATTGAAAAATTAAGTAAATACGAGAATGTTGTTCTTGGGCTACTAACTGGTAATTTTAAAGAATCGGCTTACTATAAATTACAATTAGTAGATTTGGATAGATACTTTCCATTTGGAGCGTTCGGTAACGAAAGCATCAATAGGTCTAAATTGCACAAAATTGCAATCGCAAGAGCAAACGAGCATTTCTCGAAGCAGATTTTCAACATTGAAAATACTTTTGTCATCGGTGATTCCATTGCAGATATAATTTCTGCAAAGGAAAATGGAATCAAAGTTATAGCTGTTGCAACTGGCACAACCAATGCAAACGTACTTGATGAACTCGAGCCAAATCTTGTTGTTAAAGACTTTAACGAATGGAAGCGAATAATAGACTTTTTACAAATATGAGCAGAAAAATTGTCGTTGCCATTGATGGTCCTGCAGGCTCTGGTAAAAGTACAACTGCTCGCCTATTAGCAAAGAAGCTGGGGTATATTTATATCGACACCGGCGCTATGTATCGAGCAGTTACTTTATTTTGGCTAAGGAAGAACCTGCCTCTGGATGAAGAAATTATTTGTAAACTCTTGCCAAATATATCTATTAATTTTGAGAATGATGCTGGTGTCCTTAAAATTTATCTTAATTCCGAGGATGTAACCAATGAGATACGTACACCAGAAGTGACAAACAACGTCAGCCCTGTGAGTGCAATTAAATGCGTACGGGAATTTTTGGTTGCTCAGCAAAGGAAATTAGGAGAAGATGGTGGTGTCGTAATGGATGGTAGGGACATTGGCACGGTTGTATTTCCCGATGCAGAGCTGAAAATCTACTTGGTGGCAAGCCTTGAAGCAAGGATTCAGCGCCGCCTGTTAGAGCTAAACCAAAAAGGAGCAGAAGTCACATTTGAAGAAGTTCGAAAGCAAATAGTCGAGCGCGACATCATCGACTCGACTCGCCAGCACAGCCCTTTGCAAAAAGCCCAAGATGCTATCGAAATAGATACAACAAATCTTTCAATCGAAGAGCAAGTCGATATTGTCTACAAACTTGCATTGCAAAAAATAAATAATTTATAATCTTTATCGTTTCTAACTTTTATTTTAGTATATCTTAATGATTACTATGAAAGTAACAATAGATGAACACTCTGGTTTTTGCTGGGGTGTAGTTAGGACAATTGAAATCGCAGAACAAGCAGTTGCAGACAATGACAACAATAGTGTATACATATTAGGCGAAATTATCCACAATCCTAAAGAAGTAGAAAGGCTCGAGAAAAAAGGTCTTAAGACAATATATCACAATGACTTACCAAATTTGAAAGGAACAAACTCCAAGGTCTTAATTCGTGCACACGGTGAGCCGCCATCTACTTATTCTTTGGCTAAAGAACTTGGAGTTGAACTAATCGATGCTACATGTCCATTAGTAACTGCATTACAAAATCGAGTAAAGAAATTTTACAACGAAGGCTATCAAATCGTGATTTTTGGCAAGCCACAACATCCCGAAGTAATCGGACTGCGTGGCGTGTGCAACGATGAGTGTGTAGTAATTCAAACCCCAGAAGAAGCCTTGGAAAAAGTTGATTTTTCGAGAAAAACCCTCTTTATCTCGCAAACCACAATGGATAAGCACTTGTTCGAAAAGATTCGTTCGATACTTCAAACTCGCGTCAAGGAATTATACGCATACGATAACTACAAAGAGCAACTTGTAGTTAAAGATACACTTTGTCGGGCTGTAACTGGTAGAGAAGAGCATCTAAGAAAATTCGCAAGCGAAAATGATGTCTTGATATTTGTTGCTGGGAGAAACTCCTCCAATGGGAAAAGCTTGTTTAAAATATGTATCGAGACAAATCCAAAATCCTATTTTATCGAAGAGGTCGAAGAATTGCAGCCCGAGTGGTTCAAAAATGCTCGCAATGTTGGAATCACTGGTGCGACGAGCACGCCACGCTGGTATATGGAAGAAGTTAAAAATGCTATAGAAAAAATTTCCCTCGAGAAATAATTTTCTTTAATTTGCTCTTTTAAAGAGGAGCAAATGGATATAATCGACGGCGTGTATCTCAACGCCGGGGATGTAAATTTGTACGTCAAAATCCTTGGCAAAGGTGAACCTCCAGTAATTATTGAACCTGCTATCGGTGGCTTGTCTGT
Organism: Candidatus Kapaibacterium sp.; assembly: GCA_937927515.1. GTDB lineage: Bacteria > Bacteroidota > Ignavibacteria > Kapaibacteriales > UBA2268 > Naka2016. The sequence goes on from CALBDO010000016.1 coordinate 26,775, forward strand.
CGAATGGTTTTACATTCAGAAGGAACTCGCCAAGCATACGACAGTTGTTACATACGACCGTGCAGGCTATGCCGAGAGCCCAGCATCAAAATCTCCAAGAGACAGCTTCAATATAGCTAATCAGTTGTTCAATCTCTTGTTCAATTCCGAAGTGGAGCATCCATATATATTAGTTGGACACCTCGAGGGCGGACTATATATTCAGCACTTTGTACAAATGTTTAAACATTACGTGGCTGGGATAGTCCTTGTGGATTCTTTGTTTCCAAACTACCCAAAACTCGAAAGCGAAGATTTTCCAGCATATATGGAAATTGCATCCTATGCAACAAGAGCCTCCAACCTACAAAAACTATTAGAACTCGACAAGGAGAACTTCGCAAAGCGAATCACACCAATGTTGGAAGAAATTTATTCAAACTTTCCAGATGAATACCGCATACCAATTATTTCTTATCAATCTGATAAAAAGTTTTTCGAAACTGTCGTAAAGGAACTTTCCGAAATCCAAAAGAGCCTAAAAGAATTAGAGAATAAAAATCCCTTCCCAGATGTTCCTCTTTATGTAGTGACCCACGACAGAGGAGTAATGGAAAATCTATCTATGCAAATAGGTATACCCGAGGCAGAAGCAAAGAGAATCGAAGAGTTTTGGCTCGAGGAGCAAAGGCAACTTGCAAGCCAAGCACCGCTTGGGAAATTACTTATCGCAGAAAACTCCGATAGAAATATACATTATTCCAATCCGATTTTTCTCTTGCAGACCATAAATCGGATGGTGGAAGAGGTACGTTCCAGAGGCTGAAGGTAAGCCAATCTTTCATATTTTGCGACATTTTGTCTTATCGAAAGAATTTTTTCCTACTTATGAGCGCCAAAATGACAAAGAATGTGCAATTTTGTCGTTTTTCTGCGTTTTGGCACACTTTTTCAATTTAATAGAATTGCATTTGAATTTTGAGTATGTTTAACAAAAATGGAGGTTAAAATGGCAATCGTAAGATTTGATCCATTCAAAAGCTTCGAAACTCTTGCAAGAAGAATGACCCAAATGTTCGATGAATTCGAGCGCGGAATCACTGTTACACCGAACGATTTCTCTCCGAGAGTCGATATTTCCGAAGACGAGAAGAACTTGTACGTCACCGTTGAAATTCCAGGCGTCAACAAGGAAGACGTTAAAGTAACGATTAACGACGACAATATCCTTGTTATCAAAGGAGAGAAGAAGCGTGAATTCAAGACCGAGGACAAAGAGCGAAATTTTATACGTGTCGAGCGAAGCTACGGCTCGTTCCAAAGGTCGTTTATGTTGCCAGACAACATTAAAAAAGACAACATCTCTGCTAAATTTGATAATGGCGTGCTTACAATAACTTTAGAAAAAGTTGAACCAGAACCACCAAAACAAATTGAAATCCCAATTTCATAATTATGAGCAAGGGGTTGCCCCCTTGCTCTAAACTTTTTATTCCACTTATGTAAAATTTCTAAAAGGAGGACAAAATGGTAATGAGACTAAGAAAATTCAATCCCTTTTGGGAGATGGAAAATATGTTGAGAAATTTATCCAATATGATGGATTTCGCATTCGAGCCGGAGTTAAAACAAAACAACGAGTTTACCCCCAGGGTGGACATATGGGAGGATGATTTCAACTACAACATCGAATTTGAACTACCTGGAGTTAAAAAGGAAGATGTAAAACTCACAGTAAACGACGACAAGGTATTGGTTGTGAGTGGGGAGAAAAAAATCGACCCAACTCTGGAAAACAAAACCTGCTGTCGTAGCGAGCGTACCTACGGGCATTTCCATCGCGCTTTCCAATTGCCAGAAGATGCAAACGTCAACAAAGTTAAAGCAAAATTCGAAAATGGAATACTTTCTGTTTCTGTTGCCAAATCTGAAGTTCAACAAATGAAAGAAAAAAGTATTGAAGTGTTATAAATGTAATATAAACGAATCACTTCCGTCTTTAACAACTAATTTCGATAGCAAAGGTGCCCAAAGCGCTTTTGCTATCTTTTTCAAAATTTGAAAAATATTTTTTGTTGTACAAATTGGAGGTTTTATGGGGAAAATTATAGGAATTGATTTGGGAACAACCAACTCTGTCGTAGCAGTGATGGAGGGAAGTTCACCAGTAGTCATAGCAAATAGCGAAGGTAGCCGAACAACCCCGTCGGTAGTAGCTTTTACAAAGACTGGAGAAAGACTTGTAGGGCAGGCTGCAAAGCGTCAAGCAATTACAAATCCAACCAACACTGTTTATTCAATTAAAAGATTCATGGGCAGACGCCCCAGCGAAGTAGTTGAAGAAATGAAAATGGTGCCCTACAAAGTAGTATCTTCTCCGGATGGAAATTCTGTCCGTGTAGATATAAATGGTCGGCTATACTCGCCGCCCGAAATATCAGCAATGATTTTGCAGAAAATGAAACAAACAGCGGAAGACTACCTCGGGCAGAAGGTCACGGATGCTGTTATAACTGTGCCAGCATATTTCAACGATGCACAACGCCAGGCTACGAAAGATGCTGGCGAGATTGCAGGTCTCAACGTTCGCAGGATTATAAATGAACCAACTGCTGCTGCTTTGGCTTATGGCTTGGACAAAAAAGGGAAAAATCTTACCGTTGCCGTTTACGACCTTGGTGGTGGCACTTTCGATATATCAATACTTGAAATTGGGGAAGGTGTCTTCGAGGTAAAATCCACTAATGGTGATACGCATCTCGGTGGGGATAATTTCGACCAAAGGCTAATAGATTACATCGCCGACGAATTTATGCGACAAGAAGGTATCGATTTGCGAAAGGACCCGATGGCACTTCAGCGATTGCGCGAAGCTGCGGAAAAAGCAAAGTGCGAGCTTTCTCAACTGCTTCAAACTGAGATAAATTTACCATTTATCACCGCAACCGCCGATGGTCCTAAGCATTTGAACATGACAATCACACGAGCGAAATTCGAAAGCTTGTGCATGGATTTATTCGAAAAGACCCTTGGTCCAGTAGAGCAAGCCTTGCGCGACGCTAAAATTACACCCGCTCAAATCGACGAGGTAATCCTCGTGGGTGGTTCTACTCGAATTCCAAAGATTCAGGAACTTGTGCGCAACTTCTTCGGCAAAGAACCCTCCAAAGGTGTCAATCCAGACGAAGTGGTTGCTGTCGGTGCAGCTATTCAAGGGGCAGTGCTCTCTGGTGAAGTCGGAGATATTTTGCTTCTCGATGTTACACCATTGAGCCTCGGAGTCGAAACACTCGGTGGTGTGATGACCGTTATGATACCAGCAAACACAACAATACCAACTCGGAAGACGGAAATTTTCTCCACTGCAACGGATAATCAAACTTCTGTTGAAATTCATGTACTGCAAGGCGAGCGCCCACTTGCAAAGGATAATCGCTCGCTTGGAAGATTCCACCTCGATGGAATTCCTCCAGCACCACGTGGAGTGCCTCAAATCGAAGTTACATTTGACATTGATGCAAATGGCATTCTCCATGTCTCTGCAAAGGACAAAGCAACTGGTAAGGAACAAAACATTCGCATCGAGGCTTCCAGCGGACTGAGCAAAGATGAGGTCGAGCGAATGAAACGCGAAGCACAATTGCACGCCGAAGAAGACCGTCGCCGCCGCGAAGAAATCGACCTCAAAAATCAAGCCGACAACTTGATTTACTCCACTGATAAACAACTTAAGGAGCTTGGCGATAGATTGACATCAGAAGATAAGAGTCGAATTCAATCGGCTCGCGACCGCCTGGACGCTGCTGTCAAGCAAAACAATATCTCCGAGATACGTTCTGCAATGGACGCTCTGAACCAAGCTTGGAGCCAAGCCTCGACTAAAATTTACCAGCAAGCTGGAGCTACCTCGCAAGCCTCTTCGACGCAAAGCTCCAACGGTAAATCGCAAGAACAGGGTAAATCTAACGTCGAAGAAGCAGATTTTACCGTTGTCGACGATAAGTAAATTTCTCAACTAAATTTATTTCACAAGGGTTCAACCTTGCGTTGAACCCTTTTTTGTTTAGGGCTTAATACAAACCAACCATTATCATCGACGGAATTGTGTCATTTAGGTATAATTTTTGCTTATTCTGCTGTTTGGTATTCGAGACGAGACAAATGCCTTTGCAAACTATGGATAGGTGTGTATATTTTCTGATTTGCTTATTAACAATTGGAGTTGTGGGTTGTAGTTCATTTGTTCAATTTTCATCAAAGTCAGAAATTGGCAAATCTGTGAAGGTTTATGACAATAAACAAAGCAAAATTGTCGAAGAATTGCAGAGCTTGCTGGGAATGCCATATTGCTTTGGTGGAAACTATCAATGTTTCGATTGTTCTGGCTTGACACAGAAAGTCTATGCTTCTGTTGGAATTAAATTACCAAGGACAGCACAAGAGCAGTCGAAGCTCGGCAAGCAGGTTGCCGTGAATGAACTAAAAATCGGAGACCTTCTTTTTTTTGGGAACGGAAGTGAAATAAGTCACGTAGGAGTTTATGTTGGCGATGGAGAGGTCATTCATTCCTCCAGCAGCCGTGGAGTGGTCCGCGACAAGTTTAACAATTTACCGATGAGGTTCAAATTTGCCAAGCGATTACTCGAATAGCGGTAAAATGTCCTTGTATTTTTTTCTGGGTGCACTATGCACTTTTGCCGTGCTGATTGGTTCTATCATTTGAGAAATGTACGAAAAGGCGTCTACTTGGTCGTCGTGTTTTCCATCGGGGAATTCTATTAATTCTCGTTCAAACTCGTCGAGCCAGGGTGCATCCTTGCGAAAAAATACTTTACCCGAGTCTACCAAATTGGCAATCGATAGACTACGAGCGATTTTATCACGGTCGGCTCTTAGTTCTTTGACTGGTAAGCCCATTCTCCTCGACATTTGTATTAACGAGTACTGATATTGTACAGATTCAATGCCAATCAAGACTGGCTTCCATCGAGAAAATATTGAATTTAAGAAATTCAGATGCTCGGCTGAATTGAATTTCTCGCGAATTACATCGAGGATAAATATGTCTCTGCCTCTATTCACTGCAAAGATAATGGCAACGGTGTAGTCCGTGCGCTCGCTTGCTTTGACTGCTAAATCCACTGTTGTAAATAATGTACAATGCTCCAATAGATGATATTCTCTAATAGATTGCAAGCCTTTTGTTTCAACCACGATAACGTTGTTTTCTTTCAAAACGAAATAGCGGAATTTCTCCCTTTTGAATATCTTTCCAGTTTTGAAAATAGGCTCTTGCTGATAGAGAGCGGAGAACCAAAAATCGCCCAAGAACTTACGTTGTTCCTGTAGCGTATTCAAATCGTAACGTTCTTTCCAAAGGACTTCGCCGGGAGCCCGGCCAAGTGGGTCGTTTTCCTCTGCGATTGCTGGTATTTTCAACAAACACCATTTTGTCGCAGAAAGGACTATAGACGTTCGTTCCAATTCATTTTTTGATAACACAACGAAATCCTCCGTAGAGAGCAATCTTCCCACGATGTCGTCTTCGTGCCAGCGCGTGCATACAATTAGTAGCACACCATTTGGCTCCAATCTTGTAAACAAAGTAGCTTTGAACCATTCCCAGAGGCACTCTCGTTGGTGCATGCTAAGCGCTTCCTTCTGATTTTTTATCGGGTCGTCCACGATGATTGCATCGGCTCCGAGCCCAGTGAGCAATCCACCAGCACCAACGCAGAGGATGCGCCCGTTGTGATTAAGAATGGTCATCGTCGAAGAGGAGCGGTCGTCTTTGTTCAATTCAATCGCAAAAAGTTCCTTCCCTTTGGCGAAAATTAGTTGTCGGATTCTTTTACCCCACAATTGCGCTAATTTGTTCTGATACGTCACCAGCATAAGGTTGTGCTCTGGGTAATTACCTATGTACCAAAAAGGATACAACAATGAGATTAGCGTGGACTTTCCGTACCTTGGTGGCAGATTGACAACTAAACGTTGAATATTCCTCTTTGATACTTCTACAAGCAAGCGATTTAGCACTTCGATATGCTTTGGTTCCGACCATTTTGATTTGAAGATTAACTTTCCAATATCCGATGGTGTGTATTTCATAAATAAAAATTTTCATATATTCACATTTTCGAAAATGGAAAAATTTGCACTAATAGAAAGAAAATTATTTTGAAATAGTTTTAATTCTGATTATGTTAGATTTAACTGCTTTAATAATCGCATACGACTCGGAAGAGAACCTCGAAAGCACTATCGTCTCGGTTCTTCCAGTGACAAAGCAAATAATACTTATCGACACTGGCTCGCAGGACAATACACCGGTGATAGCTTCGCGGCTCGGTGCGGAAATACACTTCTACCAATGGGAAAATGATTTCTCGAAGGCTCGGAATTATGGGTTGCAGTTCGCACGCTACCCTTGGGTATTGTCCATCGATTCAGACGAAGTCTTGAACCAAAAGTCGCTCTTGGACAACTTCCATTTGACGAACGACCCACAAGTCGGTGGCTTGCGTGTAAAGATAACCAACCACGTAAAACGCGGCGACTCTTACACCAAAACGCACCACACTTACACTCGAATTTTTCGCAACCATCCGTTAATTAGGTTCGAGGGTCCTATTCACGAGCAAATAGCCCAGTCCATCCTCGATGCAGGCTTTGATATAGTCGACGCAGACATACATATCGACCACTACGGCTATTCTACAATTAACATCGACAAAATTAATAGGAATAGAAAAATCCTTCAAAAAGTCCTCGAAGAAAATCCAGACGACGACTGGGCTTTGTTTAATCTCGCAGAAACCGAGTTCTCTGTTTCCAACATCGACAAAGCCGAGCAAATTTACGAACGCCTGGTTAATTCTTTTGAACTTAATCCCGAACAACTCGAAATGGTCCGCATCCGCTTAGCCCAAATTGCTTTGAAGAAGGACAATTTTCACAAAGTTTACAACTATTGTAATTTCACCAGCGAAGACCAACATCGCGAAGGCCTTCGCCTTTTGATTTGGGGAACAGCGCTTCTGATGGAGCACCGCTTCGAGGAAGCAAAGCAAATCTTCGACAAGCCAGAGTTGCAAATCTCGGACATGGTCGACAAAAATCAAATAAAAAACGCTCTCGAGGTTATTAATCTTGTTCGTAAAAAATCATAATGCTATGGAAATCAAGGATTTAAATGTCTGGATTACTGGCGCTAGCAGCGGTATTGGCCTGGCACTTGCTAAAATTTTCGCTGTAAATGGTGCCACGACAATCATCTCTAGCCGAGACAAAGAGAGATTGCTAAATGCAATGAATGAAATTGGCTCGGAGCACCGTGTCTTCCTTTTTCCTTGCGATGTTGCAAATCCAGAGCAAGTTTTCTCCGTTTACGATAAACTCAAGCAAACAAACATCCACGTTAATGTATTAATTAATAACGCAGGCAATTACCACAGCGGCAAATTCCTCGGCTTTCCTTTGGAAAAGTTCGACGAAAGCTTCGCAACAAATGTCCGTGGCGTATTCCTTTGCACTCAAGCGGTCTTGCCAACTATGGTGGAAAATAAGTTTGGTATTATTGTCAATATCCTCTCTGTCGTTGTGGACAAAATCTTTCTCAACGCATCTGTCTATTCTGCAACCAAATCTGCTGTCTTGGCTATGAGCAAATCCATGCGCGAGGAGCTTCGAAATCAAAACATCAAGGTGATGAATGTCTACCCCGGTGCAACATTGACGAACATTTGGAGCAAGCCTATTGCGGAAAAGTTCGGCAATCGAATGCTTAAACCCGAGGATATTGCCCAGGCTATCTTTCGCAACATCGAAGCTTCGCTCATCGATGGTGTTATGGTGGAGGAACTCGTTGTTCGTCCTCAATTAGGCGACTTGTAGGTTTTGCGATAAATTTATGGATAAATTAGCTCGAATATTCCTGTGCTGGCTAATACTTTTCTTGCCATCAAGTAAGTCCTTTTGCCTCGACAAAGACAAGGTCTTCGAAAATCTAAAGGCAAAATATCTCTCCGCAAATTCACTCAAGGTTTCCTTCGCTTTGCGCAATTCTCGACTGCAAGGCACTCTCGTCGTTCGACAGCCAAATTTGTTTCGACTTGTGCTTAATGATGGCACAGTCCTAGATAAAATTATTGTCTGCGACGGGAAGACATTGTGGAACTACTCCCCTCGCAACAAAAATGTCATCATCTCCGACCTCGTCGAGGAAGAGGCACCGAGCCTTCAAAATTTTTTTACAAATCTACTGGCTAATTACAAACCTCTCTCGCTCGCAAACGAAAACAACTCCGCTATCGGTAGTAGCTTGGTACTGACATTGAAGTCTGCCGAAAGCCCAAGCCAGCTCGTGCGCATCTACTTGGGCAAAGACCTCGCAATCAAGGCAATCGACCTCGACAACGAAACCCCACTCTCCTTTTACTTGATTAAAAAAATTCAAATCAATCCCAAATTGCCAAATAACTACTTCCAGTTTTCTCCCCCCAAAGGCATCGATGTCTTCGACTATCGTTAATCTTCTCTTCACATTTATTTGGTTTATTATTTAATTTTGCTATTCAATTATTACTCTACTTTGATGATATTTGAAAACAAAACCCCTAAAAATGTTATCAACAAAATTTACTACCATCTTCCAATCGAAAAGAAAAGCTTCGACAAGTTTGTAACAGAACTAATTAATTTCCGAAATCAAATTAATACCGAGCAAACAGAGGAACACAACAAAAATATTTTGCGCGACTTTCTAATCAAAACTTTCTACAGGGACTACTCTGTAAATTCCTTTGGCGAAATCGACTTAGCTATTAAGCAAGCTTCGGAAGGAGAACCTTTGGAGGTTATATTCGAAGTCAAAAACCCTTTAAACTCCTCCGAGATGATTTCTCCCGAAGATTTCAATCGTCGCTCGTTCCACGAAGCATTGCTTTACTATCTCCGCGAAAAAATCGATAAAAACAATCATTACCTCAAACACATTATAATTACAAACTGTCTGCAATGGTATGTCTTTGGCGCTTCCTCCTTCGAGCAAGTATTCTTTCGAAATACCGAACTCGTAAAGAATTTCATTGATTGGAAAAACAACAGATACGATAGTTCGACTACTGGATTCTTCTACGAAAACATCGCAAAAAGATTCATCGACACCAGCGACGGGACCCTGCCCTACGTTCTCTTGAATTTCGAAACGATTCCCCAAAATCTCTCCCTGGAGGAAGCCTACAACCGAATCGAGCTTATTGAATTGTATAAATTCCTCTCCCCGGTGCATTTGCTACGACGTCCTTTTGCAAACGACAACAACTCCTTGAATAGAGAGTTCTACGACGAGCTACTCCACATACTCGGACTACAAGAGGTACACGGGGAGAATATCACAATCAAACGACTGCCTCCTGAAAAGCGAAAGACCGGATACCTTATCGAAAATACCATCGAACGGCTTTATTCTCGGTGCAATTTCCACCGCTCCGACGAAGATGCCTTTGAAATCGCTCTCGAACTCGTGCTCACTTGGCTCAATCGTATTCTCTTCCTTAAATTGCTCGAGGCTCGGCTGAATGCAAACAAGCCTCCCGAGGATTCCTTCTTCTTCTTGAACACTGATGTCATCAAGGATTTCTACTCGCTTTACATCTTGTTTTTCGATGTCCTTGCTGTACCCGTCTCTAAAAGAAATCCCGAAGTTCATCAACGCTTCGAACGAGTCCCTTTTCTCAATAGCTCGCTGTTTGAAATTACATCGACAGAAAGAGATTACTTCACCATTAATGAATTGAATAGCACGCTCTCTATTCCATATTTTAGCCGAACAGTCCTCAAAGACGAGGCTGGAAATCGTTTGACCGGTAATGTAAACACGCTAGCTTATCTACTAAACTTCCTCAACGCATACAATTTCGGCTCCGTTCAGGAATCGTCTGTGCAAGAGAGCCCAAAATCTCTAATCAACGCTGCTGTCCTGGGCTTGATTTTCGAAAAAGTTAACGGCTACCGCGACGGCTCTTTCTTCACGCCCGGCGAAATTACAATGTTTATGGCTCGTAGTGCTATTCGAACACGCTTGCTGCATCTTTTCAACCAGCGATATAATTGGAACGCAGATAACTTCGAAGATTTGCCTAATTACATCCAAAGAAATCTCAACAGAGCTAAAATCCTCGAATACAACCAGATTTGCGATTCAATCCGCATCTGCGACCCAGCTGTCGGCTCTGGCCATTTCCTTGTCTCGTGCTTGAACGAACTTATCGCTTGTAAATCGGAACTGGGAATACTCGCCGATAGCAACGGCTACACTCTTAAAATCAAAGCCATAAACGAAAACGACGAACTACTCCTATACGACGATTCGGATAACATCTTCAAATACGACCCAAATAATTCTTCCTCCCGTCACATACAAAAAACTATTTTCCATGAAAAACTTAACATCATCGAAAATTGCCTCTTCGGTGTCGATATCAACCCAAAATCTGTTTACATCACCAGACTTAGGCTTTGGATTGAACTGCTTAAAAATGCTTACCACCACGACGACGGAAACTTGGAAACTCTGCCTAATATCGATTTGAACATCAAAGATGGCGATTCCCTACTCTCGCGTTTTCATCTGGACGATACCTCGGTCTCCCTTTACTCCGCACAACTCATAGCAGATTACAAAAACAAGGTCAAAGCCTACAAATCCACAACCGATAAAAAAGCTCGAAGTAAATTGCTCGTAGAGATTGAAAACATCAAAAATCTACTCAAAGGAAATATAATCCAAAAATCCTCTCTATACTTGAAACGCTCCGAGCTAAAAGAAAAGTTGCAAAGCATAACCGATGTTAATTCTTTGTTCGAGTTACCCTCGGAAGAAAAACAGAAAACAAAGCAACTTATACAAAAATTAGAAGCAGATATCCAGGATATCGAAGAAAAAATCAAAGCCGAGGAGCAACGATACCAGAACTGCAAGACCTTCGAGTGGCGCCTCGAATTTCCAGAAGTCCTCGACGAGGAGGGAAACTTCCTCGGCTTCGACATCGTAATCGGCAATCCACCTTACATTCCACTTCAAAAGGATGGCGGAAGGCTTGCTAATCTTTACCAAGGCGAAAATTACAAGACGCTCGCCCGCACTAGCGATATCTACGCTCTGTTCTACGAGCGTGGTATGCAACTGCTCAAACCCGAGGGCTTGCTCTGCTTCGTAACCTCGAACAAATGGATGCGCGCCGGCTACGGAGAAAAACTCCGTAAGTTCTTCACCGCTTACAACCCACTTCTCCTTGTCGACCTCGGTCCCGGCGTCTTCGAACACGCCACCGTCGATACCTGCATCCTCATGGTGCAGAAAAAATCTATCCAACCCCCTCCGCAAACCATTACAGAGCTCTCCGAAACTAGCCCCGAGGCTCCTTACTCGCTGCGCGCTGTAACCATCGTGCGCGAAGGCAAAAAACCACTGGAAATAAATAAGCAACTAGCCGAGCGTGGCGTCCTACTACGCAGGCTGAGTTCCGAGGCGTGGTTCATCGCCTCCGAGGCAGAATATCGGCTCAAGGAAAAAATCAGGCGCATCGGCAAACCTCTAAAAGATTGGGACGTGAAAATTTTTTATGGAATTAAAACCGGACTAAACGAAGCCTTTATCATAACCACTGAAAAGCGAAACGAGATATTAGCAAATTGCCGCGACGAAGCTGAGCGCCAGCGCACCGAAGCCATCATCAAGCCCATTTTGCGTGGCAGGGATATAAAGCGCTACTACTACGAATGGGCAGGGCTGTGGGTGATAGGCATCCCTGCCGGCTGGACAAAAAAAGTAACTCAATCATCCAGGATTGAGGAAGAGGCAGAACAGGAAGTAATAAAACTATTGCCAAGTTTAATGAACCATTTACTACCTTACAAAGCAAAAGCTCAAAGACGAGATGACCAGGGCGACTACTGGTGGGAACTCCGCCGATGTGCCTACTACTCCGAGTTTGAGAAGGAGAAGGTGGTGTACTCGGAGATTGTTCATCAACCACAATTTTATTTTGATACAGAAAATTTTTATATCGAAGCAACAGGATTTCTAATGACTGGTAACCACGTCAAATACATGTGTGGACTTTTAAATTCAAATCCTGTAACGTATTTCTTTAAAGAATGGTATGCTGGGGGTGGCCTTGGAGATGAAGGATATCGGTATAAAAAAGCATTTTTAGAAAATCTGCCCATTCCCCCCATCACATCGGAGAATCTGCATATTGTGAGGCGGATAGAGGAATTGGTGGATATGATTTTGGAAGCGAAGAGAACACCCCTAACCCCTCTACAAGAGGGGAATGCACCCCTTGCCCCTCTACAAGAGGGGAATGCACCCCTTGCCCCTCTAAGAGAGGGGAATGAGTTGGTGAGGACGGATGATTGGGAGCGAGAAATAGACCAGCTGGTGTATCAGCTCTACGAGCTCACGGAGGAGGAGATAGGGATAGTCGAAGGTAAGAAATAGGCCCAGTCGCATTGCCGACGAATTACATTCAAAATTGTTTGTTTGCAAAAATTCTTAATTTTGTTTTTTTATTTAAGAGGTGAAATGTCTGTCTCTGCTCTTGATAGGTTTTTGCGGTATGTTAGAATTAATACACAATCGAGCGAAGCAAATATAGAGCAAACCCCAAGTAGCCCCGGGCAATTCGAACTTGCAAGTCTCCTCGTCGAAGAACTTAAAAATTTAGGATTGCACGATGCAGAAGTGGACGAGCATTGCTACGTAATGGCAACTATACCCTCGAACTTGCCCGAGACCCACCCAGCCTACGGTAAAGTGCCAAATATTGCATTCCTTGCCCATTTGGATACCTCGCCCGAGGTTTCTGCCGAAAATGTCAATCCACAAATAATCGAAAAATACGATGGTAGCGATATTGTACTTCCTGCAGACCCGAGCGTGGTAATTCGTGTCGAGGAGAATCCAAATTTGAGAAAATGTATCGGGCATACCATTGTAACAACGGATGGAACAACCCTACTGGGCGCAGACAATAAAGCAGGCATTGCTGCTATTATGACTATGGCAGAAATTTTGACAAGCAATCCGCAGATTTTGCACGGAAATATTCGAATATGTTTTACCCCCGACGAGGAAATTGGCAATGGCACCAAGTATCTGAACCTGGAGAAGCTCAACGCTAAGTATGCTTATACAGTCGATGGCGATTTGCCCGGGGAGCTCAACAAGGAAACATTTAGCGCCGACCAAGCAACAGTTACATTCATTGGACGAGACATACATCCCGGTACAGCAAAAGGCATTATGCTGAACTCCATTCGCATTGCTGCGGATTTTATTGCACGTCTGCCCAAAGATATGGCTCCCGAAACTACCGAAGGCTACGAACCATACATACATCCTTATGTCATGGAGGGAGGAGTTGGCAAAACCACTGTAAAACTTCTTTTGCGGGACTTTCGTACCTCGGGCCTCGACGAGCAGAAAAAGTTACTTGCCGAGATAATCGATGAACTGAAGAAGATTTACCCACGATGTGAAATGACATTGGAAACGAAATTCCAATATCGGAACATGCACGACCATTTAATGAATACGCCAGAGGTTTTGGACAATCTCTGGGAGGCTGCAATTCGTAGTGGCGTGGAGCCGTACTGGAAGCCAATACGTGGCGGTACAGATGGCTCCAGACTAACCGAAATGGGAGTGCCAACACCGAACATATACACCGGCGGCAACAACTTCCACAGCAAGACCGAGTGGCTATCGGTCGATTTTTTGAATAAATCTGTGGAAACCCTGGTAAACTTAGTACAAGTTTGGGTAGAAAAATCAACACAATAGAGGTGCTAATATGGCTTTTGAGCATCAGACAACGGATTCTGGAATTAGTTTACCCGAAAATGCGCATCGCGAACTTAACCCCGGCGAGGTATATCGCCCAATACTGCAGCCCGAGTACAAATTTCCCGAATCGACTTTCTATTCGGTGACTCTCGGCTTGTTGATGGCTATAATCTTTTCCGCAGCGGCAGCCTACTCCGGGTTGAAAATTGGACAAGTGATGGAGGCTGCGATACCAATCTCGATAATTGCTGTTGGAATATCAGCGGCAGCACGCAAAAGAAAGGCTCTCGGGCAGAATGTAATTTTGCAATCCATCGGTGCCTCCTCTGGGGTAATTGTTGCAGGGGCTGTTTTTACAATTCCGGCTCTTTATATTTTGAAGCTCGATGCATCGTTTTTCCAAATTTTCTTCGCTTCGATGCTTGGTGGCTTCCTCGGAATCTTGTTCCTAATCCCGTTTCGTAAGTTCTTTGTAAAGGAAATGCATGGAAAATTTCCCTTCCCCGAAGCAACAGCAATTACCGAAATCCTGGTCACCGGAGAGAAAGGTGGGAGAAGTGCTGCAGTGCTTGTTACAAGTGGCATCATAGGCGGGTTGTACGATTTTTGTTTTTCGACTTTACATTTTTGGAAAGAGACCTTTACCTCGAGGGTCATACCTTTTGGAGAAATGATTGCAGACAAGTTCAAACTGCTATTCCAACTCAATGTAAGTGCAATGATTTTCGGCTTTGGCTATCTGATAGGCTTGAAATACTCCTTGATAATAACCATCGGCTCGCTACTTTCATGGTTTGTTTTGGTGCCATTGATTAATCAAATTGGTCAAATTACAGCTGTCGATGGTGTGAATTTGTTTGCGGCGATGCCACCAGAGCAGATTTTCTCGCAATATGTGCGCCCAATTGGTATTGGGGCAATTGCAATGGCTGGAATTATAGGTATCTTGAAGTCTTACAAAGTTATCGGCAATGCATTTTCGATAGCAATCAAAGGCTTTAAAAAGAAGAAAAAGACCACACAATTGTATTCAGACGAGCATCTAAGAACACAGAAAGACATACCAATGCATCTGCTTTTGGTATTTATCTTTTTGACTATTCTTGGTATATTCATATTTCTTTTACTCGGAGTAAATATTACGCCACTGCAAGCGATAATTGCACTTTTGACAGTTGTAATAATATCCTTCCTTTTCACCTCTGTTGCTGCTAATGCAATAGCAATAGTAGGCACCAATCCCGTCTCTGGTATGACATTGATGACCTTGATACTCTCCTCGCTAATCCTAACCCAAGCTGGGCTCTCTGGCAAGGAAGGAATGGTGAGTGCATTGATAATAGGCGGGATTGTATGCACGGCGCTTTCCATGGCTGGAGGTTTCATCACAGATTTAAAGGTGGGATATTGGATTGGGACCACCCCCCTGAAGCAGGAGAGTTTTAAATTCCTGGGTGCAATTGTATCTGCAGCCACCGTCGGGCTTGTGATATTTATTTTAAATTCCTCTTATGGATTTACAAAGGAAGACTACGTGCGCAATCAAAATATATTCACGCAAGAGGAATTGTCTAGCATTGAAAAAGGTACAGCAAGTGGTGAATTGCTCGAAAGATATACGAAAGCATTGAACGCCGCCGAGCCATTAGTCGCACCGCAAGCAAACGCAATGGCAGCTGTAATCAAGCCATTGATGTCGCCACAAGCAAAAGTAGATTGGATATTGTATCTGGTAGGTGTATTCATCGCTTTATTTATAAATTGGCTGGGCATATCGCCATTAGCTTTTGCCTTGGGGATGTATCTGCCGTTGCCACTGAACACTCCTCTCCTTGTTGGAGGCTTGGTCTCCCACTTTATTCAAAAATGGACGAAAGACGAGAAATTGAAAAATGCGCGAATGCAAAGAGGTACTTTGATAGCATCTGGCTTTATGGCTGGAGCCTCGTTGTTTGGAGTGGTTGGTGCCTTGTTACTCTTCTTCAAAATCCGTTTATATGAATTTGTCGGCAGTTGGGGCGAAAGCGTCGGAGCAGAGTGGCTAAGCTTGGCTATGTTCACTATTTTGGTGTTGTATTTCGTACTGGATACGCTATCTGCAAAAGTCGAGAAATAATGAATTTAGAAGAAAAGCTAAGCACCAAGAATAAAAGGTTTAGAATTGGCATAAATATCTTCGTATCGTTAATTTTGCTTGTCCTGTTAGTTTACCTATCGTTGAAAGGACTGGATTTACCTACCCTGGGCAAACACATAATCTCGGCGAATTATTGGTGGGTGTTGCTATCGGTGCCAGTAGGCTTATTATCGCACTGGGCGAGAGCCTTGCGGTGGAGAACTATGCTAAAGCCGATATCCAACCCCCGTTCTGTTTGGAATCTCTTCTCCGCTGTGATGGCTGGATATGCTGTTAACAATATCATTCCCAGAGGTGGTGAACTACTTCGACCATATTATTACAGTCGCAGAGAGAAAATCTCCTTTACGATGACGTTTGCCTCAATAGTTGTCGAAAGATTTATCGATTTAATTTCCCTGCTGATGGTATTTGTGCTGGCTTATTTCTTCTTCCGTCAACAGTTAAAAATAGCTTTGCCAAATTTACACATTGAAAATATTATCTACCCGACTATACTAATCATAATCATAGGTATTTTGAGTTTTTACAAAAAGTGGGTGAACTTCCTATTGGTCCATTTGGTAAAACCAGTTTCGAAAAAGGTATACCAAAAACTAAACGAACTATTTAAGAAGTTTTTCCTTGGTTTAACCGTAATAAAGCAGCCGTCGCAATATCTGCGACTTGCCCTGGAATCGCTTCTAATTTGGTTTCTCTACACTCTGCCATTATATATGATGTTTTTCTCCTTTAGTTTTGCCAAAACATACAACCTTGGTTTCGACGATGCTGTACTTTTGATTATTATTTCTGGTATAGGTTATACAGTTGCACCGACTCCGGGAGCTATTGGATTTTATCATTTTCTCATACAAAATGCTTTGAACAAATTGTATGGGATAAACATGGAAGAAGCTTTAGCATATGCAACAGTGACACACGGGATAAATTTCCTTACCCAGGTTGTTGTAGGCGGGGTGTTTCTTTTGCGCGAAAATTTAAGCCTAATTCCAGAGATTAGCCCAGACGAGATTAAGAGTGATGGAGAAGATATATCTTAAAAGCAACAGAATCCTCAGAGTCGAAAGTGGCTATTTATGGATTTACCGAAAAGAGCTTGCTTCTGTTCCAAATTTAGAAGGCGGTACAATTGTAGAAGTGTTCACTGGTAATGGTAAAAGCTTGGGTTTGGCATTCTACAATCCCCACAGTACGATTGCTCTAAGGCTGTTGAAAATTTACGCCGAAACAGACGTCATTAGTGTCTTCGAGCAACGAATGCAAATGGCTAAACAGCTTCGCGAAAGACTTTTCCCCGAAGAGACTTGCTATCGACTTGTCTATGCCGAATCCGACTATCTCCCGGGCTTGATTATCGACCGCTTTGGTGACTACTTTTCCGTTCAGGTAAATTCTGCAGGTATGGAAAAATTTTTGGACAGCATTGTAGAAATTATTTGCCAAATTTTCCCTAAATGCAAAGGAATAATTGCCAAGAATAAATCCCAATTCCGTCTCCTCGAGGGCTTGGACAACTATGAAAAGGTAATTTACGGGAAAATCCCCGAAGAAGTTCTCATCGCTGAAAATGGTTTAAAATACATCGTAAATTTCTACCAATCACAAAAAACTGGTTTGTTTTTGGACCAAAAATTGAACAAAAGATTTATACGGAGTATCTCGCAGAACTTAAAGGTTTTGGACTGTTTCTCGAACTTTGGGGGATTTGCAATGAATGCCGCTGTGGGCGGAGCAAAAAAGCTGGTGCTTGTGGATATTTCAGAAACTGCTATCAACTACGCAAAGAAGAATTTCGAACTGAACAAACTGAAAAATGCTGAATTCATTTGCACGGATGCTTTGGAATTCCTACGAAATGAATATCGAGCGGGGAATAAATACGAGTTGGTGATTTTAGACCCTCCCTCGTTTACGAAAACAAAGAAGAATATCCAAAGTGCCATCGCCGGATATCGACAGATAAACAAATATGCTATGCGGATAGTGGCAGACAATGGCTTTCTTGCAACAGCAAGCTGTTCGATGCATATCGACGAAGCCACTTTCATAAGAATCATTCAAGATGTTGGTTCTTCCCAAAAATTTCAGTTGAAATTAATATATCGTGGGGGGCAGTCCCCAGACCATCCAGTGCTCCTTTCGATGCCGGAGACTCGGTATCTGAAATTCTTTGTGTTTCAAATTTCTCGTAGCTAAAATGAATGAAATCATCTATGCCATTATAATTGGAGTTGTACAAGGACTTACTGAATTTTTGCCAGTGAGTAGCACTGCACATATGACCATAGTGGCTAAATTGCTTGGAAGCGAAGTTTTTGCCGACCCACGACTATGGACCGCAGCTATGGCAACCATTCAACTGGGGACACTTGCATCGTTATTATTTTACTTCCGCAAAGATATCCTGGACATAAGCAAAGACTTCTTTTTAGAAAAGACCTCTTTTCGAATCGTAAATTTCGAGATAATGAAGACGAATGCCAAGCTTGGTTGGATGATATTAATTGGCTCCTTACCAATATTCATTCTGGGATACTTGTTGAAAGACATTATCGAAGGCGATTTCACCAAAAGTTTATGGACAATTAGCTTAGCATTAATTCTGATTGCAATTGCAATGCTCCTTGCAGAGCGATTTGCAAAGTTCACCAAAACAACTACAAGTATGACCCTCGCAGATGCTGTTTTAATTGGTTTTGCGCAAGCACTTGCTTTGATTCCCGGGGTATCTCGTTCCGGGGCAACCATTACAGCTGGTATGATGCTTGGTTTGAAACGAGATGAAGCGGCAAGATTTTCATTCTTGCTAAGTATACCAGCAGTATTCGTAAGCGGTGTTTACGAATTTGTCGCAAATTTGCAATTAATTTCCGGACAGAGAATAGCGTTCCTGATTATTGCGTCTGTATTTGCTTTCCTCTCCGGGCTTTTTGCAATTTCTTTTCTTTTGCGGTATCTCAAAACCAAATCGACTTTGATTTTTGTCGTTTATAGATTTATTTTAGGGGCTACCATTATTTTGAGCATATTATGAGGTATTTATTTCTTCTCTCTTTCCTGATTGTTGTTATTATTCAATCTTGCAAAAAATCTAGTGATAGTCTCGACAAAAGGAAAGATATCGATACTACACAGCAAAGCTACAAAGAAGCTGTGCCTGTGTCGAAATTGAAATTTGATATTCAGCTTAGCCCAGATTCGATAAAAATAACTCATTATGCGACAATAAAGACCACTTCTGGCAACATTCGAATAGCACTTTATGGTAAAGATGCCCCGAGAACAGTTAAAAATTTTGTCCTTCTCGCTAAAAGAGGATATTTTAACAATACTTTGATTCATAGAATTGCAAAGAACTTTCTTATTCAGATGGGAGATGGTACCACAAAATATTCTTCGAAACGAGATGAATGGGGAAAAGGCGGAGCAAGCATCTACGGTGGTTACTTTGCAGACGAGATTAATCCAAACTCAATTCTATACAAGGTTGGCTACACTTATGGTACAATTGCAATGGCAAACAGCGGACCAAATAAGAACCTTAGTCAGTTTTTCATATGCTTGGACGAAGCCATAGACTTAGACAAAAAGTATACGATATTTGGTAAAGTGCTTGATGGCTTCGATGTTATCGAAAAGATTGAACAAGAGGAAATAATCCCTTTTAAATTTGATAGTTTAGATGGAATTCCAAAGAAACCAATAAAAATCATGAAAATACTAATCGAAGATGCTGTAAAGCACACAAAATGAAGTCATCATAACTTCGTCTAAAGCAAGTTAAAAAGCGAATAACTATGAATGTTATCTCTAAAAAGCCCTTTAAATTTCCTCACTTTAGAATTTCAATTTTTTTTGCTTTGTTGTTTTTCGGATTAGAACCAACTGGGGCTGTGCTGTTTAGTCAAACATTGGAACAAGAGTTGCAAAAAATCTCCCAGGGGGATGTCCCCCTGACTCCACGTCTTGCAATCAAAATTGGCTTGGAAAGGAATCCTACATTGAAGATATTTCGCGAAAGAATTAATCAAAAAGTTGCCGAAAGATTTACTTCTTATGGAATTTTCTCGCCGACACTTTCTTACTTAAACGAAGGAATTCCCTTCGACAATTCGGCAAAATTTACCGAGCGCAGATTCACGCTCTCGCAGGAACTTGCTTTTCCATACACAAGCATCTTGTTGCATTCCTATATCAGCCAGCAAGTGGAAACAATGGAATTGGAATACAAGTGGAAAGAAAAGGAACTAATTGCAAATATCAAACTTGCTTTTACCAAGTTGCTTTATTCCATGGACTTGGTTCGCTTGAAGAAAGAGATATTGGATTTGGCAGAAAAAATACTTCTGGTTGTACGTGCTAAACTGGAATTTGGGCAAATTAGCAACCTGGACTTAATAAATGCAGAAATCTCTTACTACGAAGCCGAAAATGAATATAATGATGCAATTAGGAATTTTATGTTTGCACGCTACGATTTATTTAATCTTTTAAGCATAGACCCAGAATACCAAGAATATTCCATTTCATTTGCCGATAGTTTAAAATATTTTGATTTTTCCATTCCACAGGAAGAAATCATCAACAAGTTGGAATCATCTTTGGAATATCAAGTTGCTTTGAATTACGAAAAGTCTGCAAAGACTGCTTTGAAGTATTCCTGGAGCGGACTTCTTCCAAACATTTCCCTTAATTTTTACAATCAAAATTATGGAGATGGTTTCAATCACTTCGGTTTCGAAATCGGATTAAAAGTGCCACTATGGTTTGGATTGGACAAACGCACAGATATCCAAATATCCCGCTCGAAACTAGCCGAGGCTCGGATTTCAATCTTCGAAACTAAACTGAGAATAAAGAAACAGCTGGAGTATGCCTGGCATAGCTTCGATGTTAGTAGAGAAATCATTAAAAATTATGAATCAAACATTTCGCATAGGTCTAAAAAGCTTTTGGATTTGACATTAGAATCGTACCAACTTGGACAAGCAGACCTATTGAATTTGCTTCAAGTGCAAAGGTCGTACGTCAATGGCAAGGTCCGATACCTCGAGGCTTTGTTCAACTACTATGTTCAACTAATTGAAATAGAAAAATTTATAGATACTGAAATTGTTTTTGTTAAATGAAGATAAAAATGAAACCAAACATAATCTTTATTTTAATTATTTTAAATTTACTTATAAGCTGCAACAAAGAATACAAAAGAAACGAAGCTCAAGTTTCCGAAACTCCTCCCTCTTTGCAAGAGAAAATCACCGATAGTGCAACTCGAGTTATAAATCTGGACGAAGGAAAGACTAAGCTCTTGAACATCAAGGTCGCAACTGTACGCAAAGAGTATTCAGAATTTAAAATTGTTGCTCCGGGAGTTGTTTTTCCTGCCCCCGAGAATATTGCATACGTCTCTACGCCAATAAGTGGTCGAATAGTTGCAATATATGCTCACCCGGGAGAAAATGTAAAGAAAGGACAATTACTTTTGGAAATAGAAAGTTTGGAATATGGTACGCTGATTTCAGAACTTTTGCAAACGAAAGCAGAATTGGATTATCAAAAGAAACAGGTCGAGCGCTACGAACAACTTACAGAGCGAAAGATTAGCTCTGTGAGCGAATTAGAGAGAGCCAAATCTGAATACGCCAAAGCCATCGCAAATTTCAAAGCAGCAGAATCCAAACTCTTGGCTATCGGTGTAAAAACTCAATTCATAGACAAGTTGTTGATTGGCACAGAGATAGAACCACATCTACAAATTTTCTCGCCGATTAATGGTACTGTCGATAAAAGCTTTGCCGATTTGGGCAAAGCAGTCGATGCCCTGGAGAACTTAATGACAATTGTCGATGTCGGCAAAGTTTGGGTAAAAGGATTCCTCTCGCCCGAGGATGTGCAATTCATAGCTCCTGGGAGCAAGGTTTGCATTGTCAATTTGTTGAGCGAGCAAAGGTTGTGCGATGAAAAGATTAGTTCCATTAGTCCAACTTTGGACGAGAAAAACTCCTCTGTGATAGTCAACATTTTTTTAGATGCGAAAAATGGATTTCCAAAACCCGGCACAAATGTCCGATTGGAAATCCAAGCCCGTACAAATACACCTGTGTTTAATGTTCCTAAAGAATCTATTGCATACGATGGTGACAAGCCAATAGTATTCGTTCAGCTATCACCGAAAACTTACGAAATAAGATACGTCAAAATTTTCAAAACTTCGGGGGATAATGTGCTTATTAGCTCGGGCTTAGCCGATGGGGATAAGGTAGTCTTGACAAATGTTTTCGACTTGAAGGCACTAAGCCGTCTTGAATTGTTTTCTGAATAATATTACACTTTGATTATGTTGCAAAGAATTTTAGACTTTAGCATTCGCCAGCGGTTTGTTGCACTCTCTATCGTCTTGCTAATTGCATTTGTTGGATTTAGAGCCTACCAAGAAATTCCAATAAATTCACTTCCCGATGTCACTCCAGTTCAAGTGTTAGTTATAACCAAAGCTGGTCAATACTCTCCCTACGATGTGGAAAGGCTCGTAAGCTTCCCAATCGAAACTGCTATGAATGGTTTGCCCAACGTCAAACAAGTACGCTCCATTTCCCAATTTGGGCTGAGTGCAGTGATAATTGAATTCGACGAGAAAACAGACATATACTTTGCTCGTCAGCTTGTAAGCCAAAGGCTCCAATCAATTGTCGATGAGTTACCTTTGGGTGTATCCTCGCCCCAACTTGGACCAATTTCGACAGCCCTTGGCGAAATCTATCAATATGTCGTTCATGGAGATGGCTACGACTTAACAGAACTAAGAGAAATTCAGGACTGGATTATTGCTCCACAATTGAAAACCGTTCCCGGGGTAACTGAAATAAATTCTTTTGGTGGTTTTGTCAAACAATACGAGGTTGTCGTTTACCCCAATAAGCTTAGGACTTATGGTATTGGATTGAAAGAAATTGTAGAGGCAATCGAAAAAAACAATAGTGTATCCAGTGGTAACTACCTGGAGCACAATAGAGAACAATATATAATTCGAGGCTTTGGGCTGATAAGCAATGTCGAAGACATCGAAAATATAGTAGTCAAAAAGATTGGGAATGCTCCAATTTTTATTCGCGACGTTGCAAAGGTTAGTATTGGCAAACAAATAAGACAAGGAGCAGTTACACAAAATGGCAAAGGCGAGGTCGTAACCGGAATTGTTATGATGCTTCGTGGCGGTAATGGTCGAGAGGTTATAAAAGAAATCGAGAAAAAAATCTCTGAAATCAATAAAACATTACCAAAGGGTGTACGAATTGAAAAGTTCTACGACCAATCTGAATTAATCGAACGGACGATGAAAACTGTGACAACAAACCTAGTCGAAGGTGGTTTTTTGGTTATTGCTGTGCTTTTGCTTATGCTTGGGGAAATCAGGGGTGCATTGATAGTTGCTGGAGTGATACCTCTTTCGATGTTATTTGCATTCATTGGGATGAGAGAATTTGGCTTTGCTGCTAATCTTATGAGCCTCGGAGCAATAGATTTTGGGATGATTGTCGATGGCTCGGTTGTAATGGTGGAAAATATCGTCCATCGGCTCCGCGAAAAAAATGGGCAAAATATATTTTGTACTATAAGAGAAGCTACTTTTGAAGTTGCACGTCCGATTTTCTTTGGTGTTCTAATTATTCTCATGGTGTATGTGCCTATTGTCACTTTCCAAGGTATGGAAGGAATTCTCTACCGACCCATGGCGATAACTGTAGCTTCTGCAGTACTTGGGGCTCTCGTTTTTACCCTTTTATATGTTCCAGCAGCTTCTTACTTGGTTTTCAAAAAGGGATTTAAAATCAGAAGAAACTTCCTGGTAGAATGGTTGAAAAAATACTATCAACGCTTTTTGAGTAAATTTTTAGAGCGAAAGCTGCTTCTGCTTGTACCAGCAGTTTTAATTTTTGCCTTTTCTTTAGTCATTTTGTTCAATTTAGGTACAGAGTTCTTACCAGAACTCGACGAAGGGAGCATCTTGGTCGAGCAAGTCCGATTGCCAAGCGTGACACTGGAGGAATCGGTTCGAAATGCGAATTGGTTTGCTGCGAAATTGATGGAAAACATACCAGAGATAAAAACTGTAGTACCCAAGACCGGCCGTTCCGACCTAGCAAACGACTGGATGGGCGTACACCAAACTGATGTTTGGATTATACTCAAGCCAAAAGACCAATGGCGCCCTGGGGTAACTAAAGAAGACATCATCGAGCAAATTGAACCTTTCTTGAAAACAGAACCTGGGCTCTCGTACAATTTCACCCAGCCAATTGCAATGAGAGTGGACGAGTTGACAAGTGGCGTAAAAAGCGACCTTGCTGTTAAAATTTTTGGGGAGAACTTAGACGAGTTAAATCGCATTGGTGAGCAAATCGTGAAAATAGCATCAGAACAAAAAGGCACAGACAACGTTTACTTGGAACAATCCGTGGGACAACCATATGTTACCATAAAAATTGATAGAGAGGCAATTTCGCGGTTTGCACTGAATGTAGAAGATATTCAAACTCTTATCGAGGCTGGTATTGGAAGCAAAAAAGCAAGCCAAGTTTTTGTCGGGCAAAAAAGATTCGATATCGTCGTAACCTTTCCCCAAGAGCTCCGAAATGCTATCGATAAAATAAGTGAACTGCCAGTCCACTTGCCAAATGGTGACTTTATACCCCTGAAAAGGGTAGCTGAAATACGTGTCGAGGAGGGCGCAAGGGAGGTCGTTCGTGAAAATGGTTGGCGAAGAGCAGTCGTTTTAATCAATATCAAAAATATAGACATTGGGACATATGTTTCGCAATTGCAACGCGAAATAGAAAGAAAGATGCAATTGCCTCCTGGATATTTTCTCACCTTTGGTGGTTCATTCGAGAATCAAAGACGAGCAATGCAACACCTCTACGTCGTCGTTCCTCTTACAATATTAATAATCATTGGGTTAATGTATGTTATGTTTGGGCAAATTCGTTATCCACTGCTGATTTTGGTCAATCTGCCTTTTGCTCTGACGGGGGGTGTCCTCTTGCTCTGGGCAAGGGGAATGTATTTAACCATTGCTGCAAGCATTGGTTTCATTGCGCTTTTTGGTGTTGCTGTATTAAATGGAATTGTGCTTGTATCGCACTTGAATACATTAAGAAAAGGCTCCACGAATTTCAAAGAGCTTGTTATCCGGGGAGCAACCGACAGATTGCGTCCTGTCTTGATGACTGCGCTCGTGGCAAGCCTGGGCTTTATTCCAATGGCTTTCAATACTGGCCCAGGCTCCGAGGTTCAAAGACCGCTTGCCACTGTTGTCATCGGTGGCTTGATTACCTCAACGATTCTCACCTTACTAATTTTACCAACTCTTTATTACTGGCTCGATAAAAATTATAAATACAACAAAGAGGAGGAAATACAAAGTCAACAGACTTGCGAATGACATTTTTTAACATTGTATTAAATTATAAAGCGACAAATCCAATCTTTCGGTAGACTTTAGCCAAAGTTTTATTTGCAACTCTACGAGCCTGCTCTGCGCCTTCGCGAATAATTAATTTTAAATATTCCTCGTTTGCACGAATTTCTCTATAGCGCACTTTAAATGGACGCAAGAACTCGACGACAGCATCGGCTACAGCTTTCTTAAATTCTCCATAACCTTTGCCAGCGAACTCATTCTCTATCTCTTCGATTTGTTTCCCAGTTGCTATGTGATAAAGTGTAATCAGATTAGATATCCCGGGCTTGTCTTCGCGAAAAACTATCTCTGCACCCGAGTCGGTCACCGCTCTCTTTATTTTGTTAGCAATTTGATTGTCTTCGTCGACAAGGAAAAGCACACCAGATTGATTTTCGTCGCTTTTGGACATTTTCTTTGTTGGATTTTGCAAGTTCATAATCTTTGCGCCGACTTTAGGGATGTATGGTTCTGGAATTTTAAATGTCTCGGAATAAAGGCTATTGAAACGCTGAGCTAAATCGCGTGTTAATTCCAAATGTTGCTTCTGGTCGGCTCCGACGGGTACTAAATCGGCTTGGTACAGCAATATATCCGCAGCCATAAGAATTGGATAGGCAAATAAGCCGACGTTAACGTTCTCTGGATACTTTTGGGATTTGTCCTTGAATTGTGTCATACGAGAGCATTCACCCATACCAGTAAAGCAATTCAAGACCCAAGCAAGCTGGGTATGTTCTGGAACATGCGATTGGACAAAAATGTGGGAGCGTGTTGGGTCGATACCGCAAGCCAGGAAGGTAGCGGCAAGGTCGAGTGTCCAGCGACGAAGATTCGCTGGCTCCTGTCGGATTGTAATGGCGTGGAGGTCTACTATAGTAAAATAGCACTCATATTCATTTTGAAGTTCCACCCAATTTTTGAGTGCACCTGTCAGATGGCCAATGTGCAAGCCCCCAGTTGGTTGCATCCCGCTTAATATTACTTTTCTACTTTGCATAGGAGCCGATTGTGTGAACATAAAAAATACAAAATTACCAAAACTTGTTACAACAATTTGAATTTGTATAGAATTTTTAAAATTATTGTTTAATTTTGTTAATTAATATTGCTGAGCAAAGTTGTAGGTAAACTATGTTTTTCGAACCATTTAAGATTAAAGTTGTAGAACCAATTCCAGTAACTACACGTGAGTACCGAGAGCAGAAGCTTAAAGAAGCCCACTACAATTTGTTTCTTCTACGCTCGGAGGATATCACAATCGATTTGCTTACCGACAGTGGTACTGGTGCAATGAGTTCAAAGCAATGGTCGGCTGTTATGGATAGTGATGAAGCATATGCTGGTTCGAGGAGTTATTACAAGTTCGTGGATGTTGTTCGTACAATTACTGGCTTCAAACATATAATACCGACACATCAGGGGCGTGCAGCCGAGCGAATTTTGTTTTCTATCCTCGGGGGCAAAGGGAAAAAGATACCTAGCAACACACACTTCGACACCACAAGAGCAAACATCGAATACACTGGTGCCGAGGCTTACGACTTCCCAACCGCAATTGCTTTTCAAACTGAACTCGTAGCAGATTTCAAAGGGAATATGGATATCGACAAGTTAGAAGACTTCCTCAAAAGCAATCCTCGAGAAAATATTCCTCTCGTGATGATAACAGCTACTAATAACAGCGGTGGCGGTCAACCAGTATCGATGGAGAATATTCGCAAGACTAGCGAATTAGCCCGTAGCCACGGTATACCCTTTTTCATTGATTGCTGTCGCTTTGCAGAAAATGCTTATTTCATTAAAAAGCGAGAAGAGGGATACGAGGACAAAACCATTCTTGAAATTGCTCGCGAAATGTTTTCTTATGCTGATGGTTGCATTATGAGTGCTAAAAAAGATGGCTTGTCCAATACTGGTGGTTTTATTGCTACAAATTTGGACGACTTGGCAGAAAAAGCCAAAGTCTTGCTTATTGTCACCGAGGGCTTCATTACATATGGTGGCTTAGCCCGTCGCGACCTTGAATCTCTTGCGGTTGGTTTGATGGAAGCTTTGGATGAGAAGTATTTAGAGTATCGTGTAAATCAGGTTAAGTTTTTGGGAGATGAGCTTTTAAAAAGGGATATACCAATACTTCTTCCAACTGGTGGACACGCAGTGTATATAGATGCCAAAAGGTTTTTGCCAAGTGTACCGCCCGAGCAATTTCCCGGGCAGTCCATTGCTTGCGAAATTTATCTCGAGGGCGGTGTACGTGCTGTTGAAATTGGTTCGTTGATGTTCGGCAAGCGCGGCCAGAATAACGAAATCATCGCAAACCCTTTCGAGTTGGTTCGTCTGGCTATTCCAAGGCGCGTGTACACAAACAACCATCTTGAATATGTTGCTGATGTGACTCGCAATGTTTACGAAAGACGGGAGCATTTAAAAGGAATGAGAATTGTTTACGAAGCCCCGTATTTACGACATTTCACGGCGCATTTAGAGTATGTTTAAAATTTGGAAAAAATCATGGAAGATGTAAACAAAAGACTAATTGAGGAAAAGTTAAACGAAATGTTCCAGATTAAACAAAAGGCTCTCGAGGGCGGTGGAAAAGACCGAATAGAAGCCCAACACAAGAAGGGTAAATTAACTGCACGAGAAAGAATCGACCTACTGCTCGACCGTGGAAGTTTCTACGAAATAGATATGTTAGTGCATCACCACTCAAGAGATTTTGGGCTCGACAAGCAAGTTTACCTTGGCGACGGCGTAGTTACTGGCTATGGAACAATCAACGGCCGAAAAGTCTTTGTCTTTTCCCAAGATTTCACTGTCTTGGGGGGAAGTTTGGCTGCTGAGCACGGGCGCAAAATTGCAAAGATTATGGACCTGGCGATGAAAGTAGGTTGTCCCGTAATTGGATTGAACGACTCCGGCGGAGCTCGTGTCCAAGAAGGAGTGATTTCCCTCGGTGCCTACGCTGATATTTTCCTCCGGAATACACTTGCTTCTGGTGTTATCCCACAAATATCAGTAATTATGGGACCCTGTGCCGGTGGCGCTGTTTACTCTCCCGCAATTACAGACTTCATAATAATGGTCGAGAAAACATCTTATATGTTTGTTACCGGTCCGAAAGTTGTCAAAACTGTTCTGCACGAAGAATATACATCCGAGGAGTTGGGTGGCGCTGAAGTCCACGCCTCTAAAAGTGGTGTTGCTCATTTCACTGCCCAAAACGACCTCGAAGCATTGCAACTAGTTCGAAGGTTGCTCTCTTACATTCCATTAAACAATAGCGAAGACCCTCCTTTTATCCCAAACGACGACCCAACAGACAGAGAAGACGATGAATTGAATTACATTGTACCCGCCAATCCAAACCAACCATATGATATGAAGGAAGTTATCAAAAGAATTGCCGACAATGGTGAATTTCTGGAAGTTCACAAAGATTGGGCACCAAATATCATTGTAGGTTTCATTCGGCTGGGTGGCTATTCAATTGGAGTTGTTGCAAATCAACCCGCAGTACTTGCTGGTGTTTTGGACATTAATTCATCTCGGAAAGGAGCAAGATTTGTGCGATTTTGCGATGCTTTCAACATACCTCTTCTCGTTTTGGAGGATGTACCGGGATTTATGCCTGGAGCCGACCAAGAATGGGGCGGTATTATTACCAACGGTGCGAAGTTATTGTATGCCTTTTGCGAAGCCACAGTACCACGTATAACTGTCATAACACGCAAAGCTTACGGCGGCGCATATGATGTCATGAATAGCAAGCATATCCGTGGCGATTTCAATTTTGCCTGGCCAACGGCTGAACTTGCTGTGATGGGACCAAAAGGTGCAGTGGAAATTATCTTTAAAAAAGAAATTGAAACAGCCCCGAACCCAGAGAAAAAAGAAGAAGAACTAATTGAACAATTCAACAAAAAGTTTGCAAATCCTTACATCGCTGCTTCTTACGGTTACATAGATGATGTAATCGAACCAAAGAAGACAAGGAAAATCCTAATCGATGCTTTCAAATTATTAGAATCAAAAGTCGATACAAATCCACCCAAAAAGCATGGAAATATACCATTGTAACAAGGAGGTAGTTTTTTATGTCTAAATTACCAAAATCGACAACTTCCGAATCAAAGCCCGGTTGTACAAAGAATGGGCATATGATTCATATGATTTTTTGCCTATTTCTTTTAATAACTCAAATTCCAGATTTTAACCCCCAAAAGGAGCCAGTATCAATATTTTTCGTTTCATATTCAATTGTAGGACTTTTCTACAGCTTTTATATGTATCTAAAACTCTCGAAGAAAGAAAAGTCTGAAATACTAATCAAACAATTCCGAGAGCTGGATTTTGTCGTTCTCAACTTAGCAAAGGAAAACGGTGGCTATCTGACACCTACGGTCTTTTCCTTACGAGCTTCCGTATCGATAGAAGAAGCAAAGCAGATACTTGATAAATACATCGAGCGCGGTATCGCCCAAATTGAAGTTACCGACGAAGGCATTGTCAAATACATTTTCCCCGAGCTCATCGAGCCACCCAATAGTCAAAAGAAAGAGTAATCAAACACCACTCATTGATATCCCAGTGGCACGGCACGCTGTGGACAAGAATCTGCATCTTCGTACGTAGTGGCATCGCAAACCGTGACTCTACAAAGGCATTAAGAGCAATGCATTTACAACTATTGCAAATTTCAATTTTTTAACATTTTTGTCGATGGGTAGGGTGATGATTCCAATGGCAAATTTTTTAGCTAAAGTTTGCTCATACTTATTGAACGCTGATGCGGAAGTTAACACATTCACTGCTTATTCTGTTTATACAACTCATTGTGAGATAACAACTTACACACGGGGGGGGGGGTACACAGCCACTTTCCAATCGGATAGATGCACTACAGCCAGCAGAACTGCTTTGCAGCAGATACCGCGCACCCCCAGATGGAGAAGATGATACCGCAACCCTTTTCCTTTCCTCCAGCATTGGAGGAAACCGAGCGGAAAGCAAGTCGTTCTTTGATGTATTCAAGCATTTATCTACTGGAAATTCGTAATTAAATTTTTGTTGAATAATTTTAAAGCATTTTGTGAAATTTAAAATTGAGGTGAAAAAATGAAGAACTTTGTTTTTATTTTAATCATTTTCTTTTCGGGGGTAGTTTTTGCTTATAGCAATGAACTCGAGTTTGAATTGCTTGGCACTGATTTTACAGGAATCTTTCACACCGAGAACAAAGTATTTGTTTATGGTAAATATGGAATTATCAATTACTCTAATGACCTTGGGATTACTTGGAAAAAAACAAATATCGGGAAAAATTACGATATTTTGAAAATAATTTCTGTTGATGACAAGATTTATGCTTTGACAACTGAAAGAATTTATGCGTGGAACAACAAATCGAACTTCTGGGATGAAACTTTTATCCGCTGGGGACACAATTTTGTTGACTTTTGCACCGATGGCAACCGAATATTTATAATTACGGCTAACGAAATTTTAAGTATAGATAAAGAATTAAAATCCGACTTAAAATTACTTTTCAAATTCGACACTTTCACGAAATTTACCGAAATGGCTTTATGGGAAAAATATCTTTTCATTATCGATGCAAATATTTCTATTGTAAAATTCAATATTCAAACGAACGCCCCCGAAGATACTTTATTTACAGGTTTCGGAACTCAAGAAATTGAGAGATTTAAAGTTAGAGATTCAACAATTTATGTCCTTTTGGTTTCTGATGACCGCTCGCCTTCTTTTTATGACGATTACCAAATAATAAGGCACACAGTTCTGTTTTCCAAAGACTTTGGTAAGACCTGGAAAATTTTTGCAAAACATATACCTATAACCAGAGACTACTTAATCGAGGGGAACGAAATACACACACTTGCGCCAAAATTTGTTGGAAAAGAAAAAAATTTATCAGTGAGTTTTGTAAAAGCTGATACCTCTGGTTTGTTCGAAGAAAATGATGTAGTCGAACCCAATGTCTGGCTTCCAATCTTTCAGTTTAATAGTGATGATGTAAATACATTTCGGATAAATTCAATTGAAAAAGTCAGCGACAGCATTATTATCGCTTGTGGCGTTAGTCATACTATTTTAATTTCCAGAGATAACGGCAAAAAATGGGCATTTACTTCATATTTTAGACCTTTATATTCTCTCTTTTTTAATAAATATATAAATCAAATTGTTAAAAGGGGAGAAGATACAATTGCAGTGCTTTCATATTACCCTCCGTATATGTTCGCCTCTTCTGATAAAGGTGCTACTTTCAGAACCTTAGGAATTGATACAAATTTTAAAAGATTACTGTCTGTTTTTAAATCCCCACTTACACCACCAAATGGAAAACTTGGTTACTTTATTTTCGAACAAGACGAAAAGAGGAAATTTACTGGTACAATTAGGACAATAGAACTCGACATTGTCAATAATGAATATCATACGAACGATATTGAGTTGAAACCTTATGAATCATTTAAATGGGATTCTGTTGAAGTGCTATTCATTCGCGACCCCTTGTATTTAAAAGGAAATATAATCCTTCCAACTATTTTGCAGATTAAAGGATATTCTTCGTCAAGTTCAATAATTTTTGTTTTGGATAGTAATTTAAAATTAATTGACACTTTATTTTCATCGAAGGTGGCTCCAGACTTTGTTCAGGATGAAAATTATCTTTATACCTACTCATCCGATTCAGAAAATACCTATGTTTTAAAAATTAATTCATTAAAAAGTGATTGGGAAATTGTTGCAAGTATTCCACAAGTAAATTACCGCAAACCAAATGAAAAAGTTGACCTTGCCTTGACTAAGGTTTTAAAAAATCATTTTATATTTACTAAGACAGTATATAAAGACTTACATTTGCAATGGTATTTGCTATTCTTAGATAAGTTTTCAGGGCATATTGATTCAATTGAAGTTACGTTGTTCCAAGGCTTATTCTCTATTGACGACACTGTTTTTGTACTTACGAATAGTTGGCTAAGGGAGTTCCCAAACTTACCACAAGATACTAGTTATTTTATTGAGTACTCAATACCCAATAATTCTGGAATAGTCATTAAAAACATCTTCCGTTGGAATAATCAAGATTATATCGCTTGGGCAACAAGATATGGAGATTTTTACGAGCCAGTTTGGGAAGCAAACTTTGGAATTTTTAAACGGATGATTCAAAAACCAAACGTTGTGATTGAAGAGGTAAGGCCATACCTTTTTTGTTTCCCACTCTATCCAAATCCTTCTTGGAATTATATAGATTTGCCATTATGTTGGGAGGCTAAATTCTCAATAGAGGACATCAATTTTTCGTGCTTTAACCTATACGGACAAAAACTGGAAATTCCCTATTTTCTAGTGGCACAGCCAACAAACAATTGCGGTGTTATGAGGTTTTCATTAAACAATCTTTCACCGAATATTTACTTTATTAATGTTAAACTTCATAGTAGTGAATGGACGCTTCCTTTCGTCATAAACAAGTGATAATTTTTAATATTACACAGATGTAACTTCTTCCTTTCTATAGACATTCGTCAAAATTAGCGCGTGATGCAATACCGTCAGCTGTTTCGCCTCGGTGGAAGCTGGAGTCTATAGTAGCGCAACACGCTGTGTACAAGAATCTGCATCTTCGTACGTATTGGCATCGCAAACCGTGACTCTACAAAGGCATTAAGAGCAATACATTTACAACTATTGCAAATTTCAATTTTTTTATTATTTTTGTCGATGGGTAGGGTAATAATTCCAATTACAAATTTTTTAGCTAAATTTTGGTCATACTTATTGAACGCTGATGCGAAAGTTAACACATCCTCTGCTTATTCTGTTTATACAACTCATTGTGAGATAATAACTTACACATGGGGGTACACAGCCACTTTCCAATCGGATAGATGCGCTACAGCCAGCAGAACTGCTTTGCAGCAGATACCGCTCACCCCAGATGGACTTTTATGCCGAAATTTTTACATTTACTATTTTAAAGGTTGATTGTAAAGCTAAAATTTGTAAAACATTCAAGAAAGGAGTTAATTATGAAAAAATTTTATATATTTAAACTTTCTATAATGATATTTGTATTGTTTTCTGTTATGAAAACAAACTCGCAAGTACTTGATTGACCTCCAAATTGTGGAGTGTACGAGTTTACATTCATACCCAATATTCAGGGATGTGAACATCTTTTGGGTCCGAACGAACAAATGCGTATTGTTTACTGTTGTTGCTTTGATGCGAGCGGGCCAAGTTATACTGCAACAGTAATTTACTATGACTGGCCAAATTGTCCTTTCCGTAATTGCGTTCTTTTAGA
>CALBDO010000017.1 GCA_937927515.1 Candidatus Kapaibacterium sp.
GGGAACTTGCTTTGATATTTGAAGAACTTGGAAGGCCGGAATTAATAAAAAAACCTATCAATATTGACAGGTTTAAGGATGTTGGGTAATTAGCTAATAAGCATCAAGGGAAAAACTTATAAATATTTTTTCGGTGTAAAAATCGAACAAATGTAATTGTTTCATTTTCAATATTTATTCCAATTCTAAAATCATTTATTTTAATTCTGTAATATGTTTTAAATCCAGTTAGCTTTTTAATATTTTTAATCTCGTTTAGGTTTGCAGCCTTTTCAGTATTTTGTATAACCGCATCAATAGAGGTTAGCAAGTCAGTATCTTTAACCTTTTTAATATCACGTAAAAAACTGGTTTTAAAATCGACTTTCATTTACGAAGATGTTTGTTTATTATGGTTTTTGATACGCTTTTTGTTTTCATACCTTCATTAATGGCGTTGCCTAATGCTAAATCTTCTTTTTCCTCATCAGTCATTATCTTGGCTTTTATATTAAGCCGCTTAAACATTTCAGAAATAAACGCTAATTCCTTTTTGCTTTTTGGACGAACAATAATAGCCTCCATATAGATTTTTTTACAAAGTTAAAATTCTAATTCAAACATCAAATACTACCAATAAATGATTTAATGTTGCTAATTTTTTCAGTTTTTCCGTTACGTGCATCCTGAACAGCTTTGCGGGTTAAAGCGTTGGGTTTGCCGGTTTCGTGCAAAGAAACAGACACCGATTTGTATAACTTTGCAAGGCTTTTAGCAATATCAAGCAACCCCTTTCCGGCTTTTGTTGAATCATCAACTACGATAACATATTTCATAATTTAACCTTTTACATGGTTGAAACCTTATACAAAGTTATTCAAAATTTACCATTATCCCCGCACCCCTTTGATTTTCAAACCTGATTTGTACGTGTTTTACCGTGAAGCTTTGAGGAATTTCGCAAAGCGACAGGATTAAATTGTCTAAATCGCTTAAATCGGGGTTTTCGGGGTTGTGGTGTATTGAAATTGCACCGTTTTTTGACTGATAAATGATGTTTTTTTGGCCGTTATTGGCAATATTTGTACTCATTTTTGCAAAGTGTTTAAAAATTGTTTAACTGGTTGATAATTAACAATAACATTGATGTTTGTTTATTGTATGTGTTGATAATCAGAATTGTACAAAATACATTTTTGTTTATTTGTCTGATAATCAACAATAACAAAAACTGAGTTAAATTATTAATTGTTGATTATGTGTGTATTAGAAATTCATCGCCTCCGGTAATTACCGCCATCAATAAAATGAGTTGTTTTAAATTGTCGATGAAAGGAAGGCAAACAGCTTGCTCCTGATCGCAACTCATTTCGGGCAATTGCACAATAACCGGATTAAAACCATTGGCAACCGGAATTAATTCAAGGTAATGCGTAACAAAATCACGCCAATAGTGGCCGTTTTCGTCTTTTAAAAAGTAGTTTTTTTGCAGTAATTCTACTGTTAGTATATGGTTTTCGTTGTTGCTCATATTTTTTTAACTTTGTAAAAAACGTTGTTTATGATATTAGAAATTAAAAAGCCTATTACTAAGGCTAAAATTGAAAAGATTAAAGAGAAATTAGCAGGGATAAAAACGGCTAAAAAAGCCTTTAATCCTTCTAAATATGCAGGAAAAATAAATTGGGGCGGTGATGCTCTGGAAATCCAAAAAAATATGCGTGATGAATGGAAATAAATGGTTAGTTGATACAAATATTCTCATTGCATTAACATCGGGGCGTAAAGATGTAATTTCCTTGCTTGAAGGTAAAAACATTTTCATTTCTGTTATTTCTGAAATTGAATTGTTATCGTGGCCTAAATTGTCAGCAAAGGATGTTAATCTGATAAAACAAATGCTATCAGAGTTTACAGTAATTGAATTAAATGGATATGTTAAAAATGAAACCATAAAACTAAGACGTAAATTTGGTTTAAAATTGCCAGATGCTTTAATTGCAGCTTCCTCTATTGCTAACGACTTGCCTTTATTAACCTTTGATAAGGGATTTAAAAGGTTAACCGGGCTTAACCTTATTTTATTGGACTTTTAAAAAGCCAGTTGTTTTGTTTCGTTTTTCTTATGCTGTTCAATACCCTGGGTTAAATGAAAGTCCTCCCCGGCTGTAACGCCCTGGTTAAATGCTCCCCGTTCAGCTTTTAAATTAATGCCTACTGATTTAATATTTATACTTAAGGCTGCAAATTGGTGCTTTACTTTTTCTTTTTTCTCAACAATCATCAACCCTTTGCCGCTTTCTATGGTTGAATTTCTTTCCTGGTAGAGTTGTGTCATTTTTTGGCATATCTGATAGGTTGTAACGTCCATAATGGTATTTTTTAAGTGGTTAATTTTTCCTTTTTTTGTTAAAAACTAAGAGCATGGAAAACGAAACAGAGCTGGAACGCACTAAAAGGCTTTATTCCGAAAAAAGCGATCGTGAAATAAAGCGCAAAATGGAGCAAAAAGAGCGTGAATACCAGCATTTAATACTTGATGTTGACTTGTTAAAGTTTCATTACAAATACCGTTGGATTCCGCTCATTGTGTCGGTTATAGGTTTGGGATTGAGCGTTATTGTTGATAATTAAATCATTATCCCTATATGAAAACAATTGAAGTTCGTAACCATCGGTTACTTTTCTAATAACTTCTACCCTGTATTCATATTTAAAGGCTTCGATATATGCAGTATCTGTAAGTTCAATATCCTTAAAATCAGGCACAAATATTACAATACTCACATTTGATTTGCCTACAAGTTTTGCACCTTCTAATATTTCTCCTTTTTTTTGGTTCGATTCAAGAAACCAATTGAATAAATCTAAATTATAACTCATGGCTGTTTTGTTTTAGCGATAATTACGAACATCGCAGTTTAGTTTATATACATTGTTTAAA
Organism: Candidatus Kapaibacterium sp.; assembly: GCA_937927515.1. Lineage (GTDB taxonomy): Bacteria > Bacteroidota > Ignavibacteria > Kapaibacteriales > UBA2268 > Naka2016. Next base: position 2,924 of record CALBDO010000017.1, read on the forward strand.
ACAAGCTGGTTAGGGTTTTTCTCTTTCACTATTTCGGCCAGCTTTGTAAGTTCACAAATGGCACTATCAATATGTACGGGCATTTCATGGAGGTTAAGCGTTTGCAGCAACCAGGTTAATTGTGCCAGGCTGGTATTAACCCGGTCAATGGATATTTCGGCCATTCGTAGGGTGTTGTTGTTGGTTTTCATATTTTTGTATCTTTGTAAAAATTTATTATGCTATGGTAACAATAACGGTAAACGAGCGAACTAAAGCGGGTAAAGCACTTTTAGAAACCGCCCGGATATTGGCGCAGCACAGCAACGGTATTGATTTCGATGATGATAAAAGGAAACAAACTAAGCTGGGTGCAACGCCACGAAAAAGGAAATTTTCTTAAAGTTGAAAAGGGCTTGATTCAGGGCCTTAAAGAAGCTAAAGAAATATCCGAAGGTAAGCGCAAAGGCATAACCATTGAGGAGCTTCTTAATGAAATTTAAGTATGCCATTTTATTAGTTTTTAAGCGGTTTTTTTCGATTGTTATTTTCTCCTGCTATCGCCACCAAGAAAAATAATGTTATAGTTTTTGAATCTATCCATTAAGCGGTATCCGTAGCGTTCGGAATTAAAGTCGCTGCCCTTTAGATTGGTGGTTAGGTGGGTATATTTACGATGAAACTGGTGTAGCTCATCACGGGCGTACAAAAACTCATCAATTACCAAATCGAGCGGTGTGCCAAAACTCTTCTGTTTCTCGGTTTCAAGCCCTATATCGTTTAGACATACACTAAAGGGGTTTCCCTCAAACGATTTACCCATTCCGGTTTCGTTGTAAGTGTATCGGTTTATATGGCCGTATGTTTTTTGATAGTTGAGCAATTGAGTTTGGCTAATATTCTCGAATGCACGGGGCAGCTTCAACAAATCAAGATAAACCCTGAAAACTTCCATTATTTGCGTTTTCCCGGTTCCAACACCGCCAACCAGCATGATATTTTTGTGGGGCATATAGTTTTTGTCGGGAAAAATGGTTGTCATTAAAGGGCTACCATGAAAATAATAGAGCAAAAAGCGCAATATGTGGCGGTTGTGTTCGTCAATCTCGAAAGTGCGAAATTCACGCTCCATAATGTTGTTACCAATGCTTTTTAACAGCCCGTTATGCCTACGTAACTCGGCTTCGTCCGTTAGGTCGTAGCCCGATTGCTCCCTGATAGCATTTCGGTGTCTGTTCCACAAGTTTTCAGCCCTATCGGGGGTTAGCGTAATGGTTTTATTGCCGGTTATTAGTTCCATGATTGACTAATTGTAAGGTTTTTTGTAATTTTGAGTAAAATTTTATGCTATGGTTACGATAACGATTAATGAACGGACAAAGGCAGGTAAAAGCCTTGTGCAATTCCTGACACAACTTGCTGAAACCAACAAGTATGTGAAAGTGCTTACTGATTCTGATATTGAAAGAATAGAAGATGCCCGTTTAGGGGCTTTGATGGAGAAAAACCGTACGGGTAAAACCCTTACGACAAAGCAGCAATTAGCATTTGAAGCGGAATTAAGGAGGGTAGCGGCCAAATGAATTATTGCTTTGAAGCCTCTTTTGAGCGTGATTTTAAGAAAAATCGAAACAAAAAACTTGCTGCACAAATCATAGAAGCGGTAACTAATGTAGGCAATGCCAAAAAATGGCAGGATATACCCAACATAAAGAAACTTACAGGATACAAAACTGCATTTCGCATTCGTTGCAACGATTACAGAATTGGTATTTTTATTGAAAACGGTACGGCTACATTTGCGGCCTTTGACCACCGAAGCAAAATTTATAAGCATTTTCCGTAAATTCATTTTAAGCCTGTTTTTATGAGTTATTTTATTTTTGGCGGCCCATTTGTCGCCTTTTGTGTTTTTATTCAAAATTTGGGCACGTCTGCTTCATCGTAGCCCATGTAAACAGGCTTAGGAGTTTGCGCCCCGGGGCCGGGCCTTGAATTTTGATTATTTTCCGGTTTTTCGGTTTTGCGTTTTTCCTCTATTAACCATTTTTCCACCCATTTTTTTATTTTGGCGTAATCGCATCCTTTTTTT
>CALBDO010000018.1 GCA_937927515.1 Candidatus Kapaibacterium sp.
AATTCTTGCATTGCATAGTTAACCTCCTTTTGTGTTTTGTTAACCAGTTTATACTAATCATTTTGAGGTAATTTAATAAAAAATTTTTAGAAAATTTGCAAAAGTTTTAACACAAATGATATTTTTATCTAGGGATGAGAAGCTTTTTTATTTCTGAGAATTCCGCCGTCTTCAAGCGATAGAAGTATACACCACTTGGCAATTCCTTTGCATCAAATACAACTAAATGTTCGGCCGGGTTTAATTCCCCATCTATCAGTGTTGCTAATCTCTGCCGAAAGCATCAAAGAGTTTGAGCGTCCACATTCCGTTTTGGTTAAAGAGAATCGAACCGTCGTTGTCTGTACAACTGGGTTAGGATAACACTTGTAGAGTATACCACCTGAATGAAAGCCCTCTTTGACCGATGCTGGCCCCTCAACTTCACTGAGCAAGTACAAAACACTCGGTCCATCCTCGTGCATCAGCAGAGCAGCCCTGTGGGTTCGGTCGAACCAGAGATATACAGTGTAGCGAAAGTACGGGTATTTACTTTCAAACTTTACCCTCGACACATCAGTGTATGTACCATTGGGAAGAATCAGCGTGCACTTGTTGTTCGACGCCGAGGCCAGGCAAACCTTCAGATGTGCCCCAAAGGGGTTAAGGAAGCGCTTCCTCGGATGTTGCAATAACGAAATCATCAATATACGTTGTGGAGTCATCGGGACCGTCAACTGTAGTAGGCATAGCCAGGACGCGAAACCCGACACGCTCAGATTCGGGGATTGGCCAGAAGAAATTCTCTGTTACGCCGCCAATCCATTCCGCCACCTTTGTCCAAGGCTGGTCTTTCTGGCGAATCCATGCTTGGTAGATACCTTGCTCATTGGAGATATCGATATGGATGCGCACTTGATACCAACGACCCGCCAAGAGCGGAATTTTGTTTATGTTTTGGGAAAGCTTCTGCCTATTTGTCGGATATTCTGGGTCACCGCGAAAGTCAGCATTCCACGCATGGAGTGCAAGGTAGCGTCCCCCAGGTGGAGCTGGGGTGTTCTCGAATCCACCGGAACCCCAACTAACCAGCCACTCATAGTCGGTGCGCTCATCGCGGCGGGAACAAGGATACGGTCCACGGCAGGGATAGAGCACTTTCTGTCGCCATGGGAAGCGACTCTCGGGTGTGGCATATGTCCAGAACTGAATCCAGACATTCGCAGGTATCGTCGTTAAGTCGCTTTCCGGCAAGCCCCCGATTTTTAGCCAATAGTCTGTTTGCCCTGTTCTGAATCCTTCGGGCGTACGAGCAGTTGAAGGAAGAGATTCCATAACAAGAACACGTGACCCGCGAATTGAGTCGTATCGGGTGTACAAGTAGCCAGAGCCCCGCCGAAAATGCGAGTTATTTGCCTTGACATCAGACCAACCATGTTCACGGAATTGGATTTCGGCATTCGTCACGGAACGGGATACATCGTACTCGAAATCATCGAAAAAACGCAAACCACCCTGCGCGTGCATCCTTATCATAGCACCTTGCCATACCATAACGCATACCAACACCCTAAACACAATCTTTGTCACCGGAACATCTGCGAGCCGTATTCCAGCAATACAATCGAACACTACTGAACTTACCATTGTAAATCTCCAAAAAGTGAGACAATGCAAAACAACATTTCAATTTTTCAGTTTAAGGAAGGTTTTTGCACGCCTCCTGTACCAAACCACATCTTACTTGAGTAGTAGCATGGGATGCTGATAGACCCGCGTACCAACAAATAGCCGGCATAGATACATTCCGGCTGGAATGCGGGACCCATCGAACTCGACCCTCTGCTCCCCTGCAGGCAGCCAGTCATCGAGCAGGGTTGCAATGTGCCTACCAAGTACGTCGTAGACCGCAAGACGAATCCGACCGCCATCAGAGAGCCGAAAGCGAATGGTGGTCGTCGAGCGAAAAGGGTTAGGGAAGGTTCCGAGAAGCTCCCCTGTCGGCTCGAATTGGTCAGCAACGGAGCTGGGTCCTTGCGTATCCAACAGAAATGCTTCCGTGCGCCCCGTAGCGGCATTGTAGCCCAAACCCACAATATACCGTCCATCGGGCGAAATTGAGTAGGCATCACTTAATATCGAGCCATTCCTAATCATGTTGGAATAAGTCTCGTTTAAGTCCTCTATACCGCCTACAGATGTCCAGCGGAAGGCATGATTCTGATTGTTGGGATGACTTGCAGTGCCCACGATAATAGAACCGTCTGCAGAGACATCACGCGCTAAACTCAGATTTCCTCCCAGGAGTGCTCCAATATCTGCCATCACACCCTTTGACCAACGAAAAGCACGTAGACTTTGGCTGGCGTCTCCAGACCATCCGACTATGACTGAACCATCGGATGAAACGTTGCTCGCCCAACCTTCGTAGCCGCTTGGCAGCACGCCGAGGTCTTGCAGTGTACCATTAGACCAGCGAAAAGCATGCCCTTCACCATTGGTCGTGCGTGCTTTGCCTACAACGACCAAGCCATCGGAAGAAACACCATATGCGGCACTATATACTCCACCCAGCGTGCCGAGGTCTTGCATCCCACCTGAAGTGGTCCAACGAAAGGCACGACCATAACCATTAGTGTCGTATGACCGCCCTACCACTACCGACCCATTCGAGGAAATGCCATACGCCCAGCTGTACCTCCCTCCAAGGGTGCCGAGGTCTTGCATCCCACCAGAAGCAGTCCAGCGAAAGGCACGGCTATCACCGTTAGCGTTCAATGCCCACCCGACGATAACTCCACCATCTGCAGAAATCCCGTATGCAGCGCTGTTCCATCCACCAAGTGCACCAATATCTTCCATCCCACTCGATGCGGTCCAGCGAAAAGCACGCTCTTGACCTCTGCTGTTCAATGCCACCCCAATGACGACTGAACCATCTGCAGAGACGTCCAGTGCCACACTCCAATCACCTCCGAGCGTGCCCAGCCAGGTCAGGCTTTGTGCCGCTCCACTTGTCCACGCACTCAGCCACACAGCGAAGAACAACACCACCCTCAGCACACTGTGTCTATTTCGAATACATCCGAACATTCTTCCAGGTACTTTGCCGAGAAATAAGAAATTCTTGCATTGCATAGTTAACCTCCTTTTGTGTTTTGTCGACCAGTTTATACTAATGATTTTGAGGTAATTTAATAAAAATTTTTAGAAAATTTGCAAAAGTTTTAACACAAATGATATTTTTATCTAGGGATGAGAAGCTTTTTTATTTCAGAGAATTCCGCCGTCTTCAAGCGATAGAAGTATACACCACTTGGCAATTCCTTTGCATCAAATACAATCGAATGCTCGCCGGCTGACATTTGTCCATCGACAAGCGTAGCAATCTCGTTCCCCAGAACATCAAACACTTTGAGTGATATATACGAGGCTTTTGGTAATGAAAAGTAAATCGTAGTAAAAGTATTAAACGGATTCGGGTAATTCTGATGTAGAGTAAAATCAAGTTGATAAGTATTGTTTAATTCAACGTTAGAAGATTTATCGGGCATTGGATGTGTTTCAAAGAACTCCCACATCAAATCGTTTGCAACAATGACTTCGGAAGGTTCATCACCAATTAGGGTTTTTTCTCCACCTGGCCAAGAATGGCCACCATCATATGTCATATAAAGGTGAATTTCTGAATTATCTTCACAGTCTGTCCATTTGACAAATAGATATTGTGAGTCTTTTCTGATAATTTCTTTTTGAAGACACTTGTTCACAGACATCCAAACTTTGAATACAGAATCCAGAGGTGGATTATAATGCTTGCTAACACCACTGCCGATACCACCGGTAAAAGGTACGTTGGTATCTTTGAAAGAGTGAAAATGAATAATGGGAACTGGGCGTGATGGGGAACAGTCAGATTCAATTACCATCGTTGCAGCAACTGGAGCAATTGCAGCTATTCTATTGGCGAGTTCATTAGCAAGACGATAACACATCATACCGCCATTAGAGATTCCAGTGGCAAATATTTTCTTACGTTCGATATTATAATCGTTACAAAGCTTTTTGATAAGTGAATCGATAAAGCCCACATCATCAATATTAAGTGACCGCGCCGCACCACAACAAGACCCAGCATTCCAAGTTCTAATCCCAGATATTTTAATTCCTTCTGGATAGACAACTATGAAATTTGAAATATCAGCTTTTAAACTAAGTTTGGATTGATTTTCAATATTAAATGCGCTTCCAAACCCGCCATGCAAAGCAATAACCAAAGGAATAGGTTGTGTGTTTGTATAGCCTGGTGGAATATGAACAAGATAAGTTCTTGTCATCCCTTTGTAATGAAGAGAATCGTACTTACTAATTTGACAGAATACACTAAAATACGATGTTGCTAAAAGGAAGTACAAAACTGTAAATTTTGTTTTCATAATATTACCCTATTTGGTCAAATATATTTAATTCAATTAGTTTTTCCAAAGAGTAATAGGAATGATTTTAAATTTAGGACCAGCCTGAAATCTAATGAGATATAAACCATTCGAAAAGTTGGTAAAATCAAATCTTAAAGTTGATGAAGCATCCATTCTAATGTTTTGTGTTGCGATATTACATCCTATAAGGTTGAAAACATCGAACGTTATTTCAGAAATATTATCCGAGGAGCAATGGAATTCATATAAATTTTTGTCAATTTGAACAACAGAAAAGTCGAAGTCTTCGAGCCACTCTTCTATTCCGCTCTGGCCGGCGACGAATCCTCGTATAGGAACACTAATTAATGGATTTTTCTTATCATTTGATGCAAAAGTCAAACTTGTAGAAACTTTGCCTGGTTTAGTAGGTTTGAATTTTACTAAAATCTTAATTGAATCCCCTTGACCAATTGTTAACTCTCTTTTCTGCCCAAATGGTGGTTCTATTTTCTCAATAAATAGACCTTTGGATTCACCAAGAATTATTTTTACGTCCCAGATAGTAATTTCTCTCTTATTTGATGGTTTTATAACTATTTCACCGTAGTAATCGTTTCCAATGAAGGCGTTATCAAAAAACAAAGTATCGGGATAAACCGAAACTGTAGGCTGGTCTTCGGCAATAAAAGCGAAGTAAATATTGGAGCCAAAATCAATATTGGGTTGAAAAATGTTAATATTATCAGAGGTAATAGTAAAATTTCCATCGTTCAATCCATAGATGCGTTTGTAGAACCAAAAGCCAAGCCCGCATTCATAAGCATTTTCGAATATCATTTCATAACAACCATCGTCAAAGATTTGTTCCAAAGCATAAGATTTGTTGGGTTCAGTAAACTCTTGTTCTGCGATTATATTTTGGTCTTTATCTAAGATTGTAAGTTTGTAAACCCAAGGGGAAGTTTCAAAAGGTAGTACATCGAAATTATTTGTTCTGATATTGAAAGTTAAATTTTTGTAAATTGATGGTGGCAGTTCAAATTTTGAAAATCCAATGTTATTCGAAGGATATTCATCGAATTTTCCATTTACTTCAACGATTTCAACTTTAAACACTCTAGACTCTGTCTTCCAATCTGCACAATCCAACGGAGGAAGTTCAATTGCTTTTATTTCGAGTGGACAAATAATCCCAAGCCATTCATATGTATAAATTTTATAGCCAACAATGCCATAATTAATTTTAAGCTTATAAATTGTTTCAACTCCCCGATTTTTTACAAGAATTCTTGGTAAAGTCGTTGTTGGATTTACTCTTTTGTATTGGTCTTTTATGGAAGGTTTTTCTATGTCATAAACTTCGGCATCTAATTTAAAATTAAGCTCAGAATAGGAAATCACATAAGCAGTAATTATCCAACGACCAATGGTATTGCTTCCGCTGGCATAGGGTTTATTATAAAACTCCATATCATAATCAAAAGTGAATGAACGTGTATTATAAATATATGGGCTTAACTCAAAGTCGAATGGCTGGACTTCTGTCCCAGGGCACCAATTTGTCCTTGCAAAAAGCCATGTTCCGCCTTGTGGGTAGAGAGGATTGTCGGAGCATCTTCGCCATACTTCTCTTGTATATCTAATTGTATCGTTGACTTTAACAAAAGCCTTCTTTTTGCAAAACTCACAGCAATTGTCTTCATTACCACCAAAGCCATGACCAGTCTGCAAAACTTTCAATCTAAACATTTTCTCTTCCGGAGAAATATGAATTTGCTTTTTAGATACTTTATTTTCAAAATTACCATCGTAAACCACATCGAAGAAATCGTAGATTTTCTGTAGCCGTATTACATTCCTTTCGGGTATTCCTTCAATGAAGTCGAAAGTAATCTCTATCTCTTCTTGTTGATTCGGAGCATCCAGATAAACCTTTCCACTTAATAAGGGAGCAAAATCCGTAACATCCATTGTCCATGTGAAACCATCACCAACGTCCAGCCCAATTCCGTATGGAGTTACAAATCTCATAATCTCAAACTGTTCAGTTAATGCTATTGGGTCTTGGTAGTCTATTCTCTTTTTAATTAAATACAATGTTGTATCTGCTGGTATTTGAATGGAGTCGAGTATATTCCCTTTTTCATCAAAGACGTAACGATAGTATGTATCCCAAACGTAGCGGTAGGATGTTCTTCGTGTTGGGTTTGTGCTGTCGTTGTAAAACTCCAATAGCCTTGGCTTTTTAGGCACCGAATCGATTATTAACTTTGTCCCTTCCAATCGTGGATTATAGTCCCAAGAAGTATCCCACATACAAGAATATTCTGTTTTGATAGTGCTATCTACACGAAAATTTGGAGCGAAAAATTGTTTGACAAATACCATTGCTAAATAATCCCATTCTCCACAAGGGCATTTGATTTTGTAGTTCATCAAGATTTTTTGAAAACTTTTGGTAGAGTCGGGGAATAAAAACCAGCCTCGTTGGGGTTGTCCGAACTTTATTGTGGTAACTTTTATTGTATCTCCATCTCGACAGTTGAGAGCAGTAAATCCGATAAGCAACAGGAATAAATAACACAAAGTAGTTTGTCTTCTTTTCATTTTTCCTCCAAACTTTGGAGTAAAATTATTAAAATAATATTTATTTCATAATTTGCTTTTTAAAAATATGCATTATAAAAAAAATAAAGATTGAAAATAAGCCCTTTCTTAAAATAAAGATTTCTTTTTTATTTAATTTTGAATTTTTTATGGTTTAAAAAAATGAAAAATGTTAAGGTACCACGCGGTACGCAATTGACTTGTAAAAACTGGCAAATCGAAGCCGCCTATCGAATGATACAGCATAATCTCGACCCTGAAAATGCTGAAAAGCCCGAGCAATTAATTGTCTACGGCGGATATGGCAAAGCTGCACGAAATTGGGAATGCTTCGATGCTATTTTAGATACATTGAAAAATATGGAGCCCGATGAAACTCTTCTGGTTCAATCTGGAAAGCCAGTAGCAGTTGTTCCAACTTATACACTTGCCCCACGGGTAATTATTGCGAACTCAAATCTTGTGCCTAAGTGGGCAACTTGGGATGAATTTCGCCGCTTGGATAAATTAGGACTGATTATGTACGGCCAGATGACCGCTGGAAGTTGGATATACATTGGCACTCAGGGCATATTGCAGGGTACTTATGAAACTTTCGCCGCCGTTGCTCGACAGCATTTTGGTGGTGACCTTTATGGGCGTTTTCTCCTTACAGCTGGTATGGGTGGTATGGGTGGAGCCCAACCACTTGCCGCTTATTTCGCTGGTGCAGCCTCTTTGACTGTTGAAATAGATGAAAAGAGAATCGACAAAAGAATACACGATGGCTATTGTCAGTTGAAAGTTCATAGCTTAGACGAGGCTTTGTCTATCGTTTTGAAAGCAAAGGAGGAAAAGCGTGCTATATCTGTTGGATTGGTTGGCAATGCAGCGGAGATACATCCAGAAATTCTTCGCCGTGGTATCATCCCCGATGTTGTAACCGACCAAACTGCTGCTCACGACCCATTGAATGGATACTATCCCGCTGGCTATACAAAGGAGGAGGCAGACAAGCTTAGAATTGAAAATCCAGAAAAATATTTAGAAGAAGCCTATAAGTCAATTGCCATTCACGTTCGCACGATGATAGAGTTTAAAAATCGTGGCGCGATAGTATTCGACTATGGTAACAATATTCGCGGAATTGCTAAAGAATACGGTGGTGTAGAGAATGCCTTTTCGTTTCCTGGTTTTGTACCAGAATATATCAGACCGTTATTCTGCGACGGCAAGGGACCATTTCGTTGGGTTGCGCTTTCGGGAGACCCCCAGGACATCTACAAAACTGACGAAGCTATAATGGATACTTTTCCGAATGATACAGCATTGCATCGTTGGATAAAAAATGCACAGAAGCATGTTCGATTTCAAGCGCTACCAGCTCGTATTTGCTGGCTTGGTTATGGGGATAGGATGAAAGCCGGGCTTCTTTTCAATGAATTAGTCCGCAACGGTGATGTTTCTGCGCCAATAGTAATCGGGCGAGACCATTTGGATTGTGGTTCTGTTGCATCTCCATACCGCGAGACAGAAAGTATGAAGGATGGTTCCGATGCTATTGCCGATTGGGTTTACTTTAATTTCGCATTGAATGCAATAGGAGGTGCCAGTTGGGTCTCTTTCCATCATGGTGGCGGTGTAGGAATGGGCCTGGCTTTGCATGCTGGAATGGTTGTAGTTGCCGATGGTACCGACGAGGCAGAAATTAGATTAAAGCGAGTCCTTACTTACGACCCAATGACTGGTATTATACGCCACGCCGATGCAGGGTACGAAAAAGCTATTGAAAACGCTAAAAAGTTTGGCATAAAAATTCCTATGTTGAAATTTTAATTAAATTGAAACTTTTTGTTACATTTTGTGTCTATATATTTTGAAATGGAGAAAAATTTTTAATTGTTTATAGATATTTTAAATTACACCATAAAACGAGGGGCTATGGATTTTTGATACCTATTTAATGAATTAGTTAAGATATGACAAAAGGAGCGAATAATGCGACATTTTTACGGAATTTTATTGACAAATTGTCGGATTTTATTTTTACCCTCGGAAAATGGTGTAATTTAAAATAAAGGAGGACCTATGGATTTACAATCGCAAATCGAGCAACTATTCAAGACCGACCGGAAGAAGTTTCTTGGGTTTATACGCCAACGCGTTCGTAGCCAAGAAGAAGCAGAAGACATCTTGCAGGATGTTTTTGCTAATGTTCTCGCCGCCTCGCAACAGATGCAAAAGCCCATCGAGAACATTGCCTCGTGGGTCTTCACTGCTATCAGAAATAGAATTATCGATTCGTACAGAAAAAAGCGTGCCGATACATTCTCGGATATGCAACTTCCAAGCGCATCCGACGACCCAACGGATTCATTCGAAAGCTTCATTTCAGACAAGACCTCAGACCCAGATACTGAATTACTCCGCAAGACAATTTGGGAACGCGTGCAGGAAGGTTTGGCAGAACTACCTCCAGAACAGCGCGATGTCTTTATTAAAAATGAATTCCAAGGGATTTCCTTCCGTGAAATGTCGGAAGAAACTGGCGTCAATATAAATACTCTTTTAGCTCGCAAGCGTTATGCTGTGCTTCACCTCAGGAAAAAGCTAAAAGAGATTTACGATTCGATGAATGGTAACTAGTTTCTTTCTTGGATTATGTCAAAAAGGCAGTCGAGCGACTGCCTTTTTGACATTTATGTCTGCAACAATTTCCAAAGCTTATGGATTTGCAATAAATTCTTTAGCTTTTGAAATACCCGCTCCCTCTCGTATAATTTTGAAATCATCAGTTGTCATATCAATAATTGTTGATTCACCGACAAAGTTATAATCATCAGTTTTAACTGCAACATCGACTAAATTTAGAAATTTTTCCAAAAGTTCCTCGGGATGCGAATATTCAAAACCATCTATTTTTGCACTGATAGATATGATTGGAGAGCCCAATTCATCAAGCAATGCTTGTGATAAAGTATGGTCTGGGACGCGGATACCGGCTGTTTTTCTTTTAGGGTCTTGTGCGTAGCGTGGTACTTCTTTCGAGGCTGGAAGAATAAAGGTGTATGGACCCGGAATTAATTTTTTGATAACTTTGTAAGCAAGATTGCTAACCTTTGCAAATTCTGAAATATTGGACAAATCACGACAAAGAAATGTTAGCGCCTTGTCTTCGGGTATATTCCTTATTTGTCGAATTTTTTGAATTGCATCTTTGTTGGCAAGAGCACAGCCAAGTGTGAATCCAGTGTCCGTTGGGTAAATGATAACTCCACCCTCGTATAATACTTCGCAAACTTTCTGCAGTTTCCTTTTCTCTGGATTCTTGGAATGAATTGTGTAAACTAATGCTGGCATAATGACTCCTTTTATGAATTTTCCGATATGTTTTCTTGAATTTTTGATTTTTTCATAAATGAAATATAAAAAGGAATTCCCAACAATACAAGCAATGTGCCAAAGATAGAATTGATGAATTCTGTTCGACCTTGTCTATACATCTCTATGTCGTTATAAATTGTAAAGATAATAAATACAAACGCAAAAATAACAAAAATAGCTGGTACAACGGGATAACCTGGAACTTTGTACTTTCTCTCGACCTCGGGCATTTTCTTTCGTAGTACGAATACACCGAAAGCCCCCATTGCATAAAAAAACCAGCTTACAAAAATTAGCATATCCGTAAGTATGTCGAATGTTCCAGTCAGGACTAAAAAACTCGACCAAACTGCTTGGAAAATCAATGATTTTGAAGGAGTGCGGAAGATTGGATGGACGTAAGCTAAGTTTCTAAAAAAAAGACCCTCTTTTGCCATTGAGTAATACAAACGGGCACTCACCATTATGGTTCCGTTTGAGGTCCCAAAAGTCGATACCATAACCGCAATAGCAATAAATGTTCCTCCATACAAACCAAGCACTTTACTTGCTGTGTCTGTTGCGACCAATTCAGATTTTGCTATTTCCTCGATTGGAAGCACATATAGGTATGCGGAATTAATCAGTAAATAGACAAAGATAACAATCAATGTTCCAATTGTAAGCGCCAATGGAATATTTTTTTTTGGATTTTTTACTTCCTCAGCGACGTATGTGATGTTATTCCATCCGTCGAATGCCCAAAAAGCTGCCGAAAGTGCTACCAAAATCCCGCTTAAAAGGTTTACCTCGCCCTTTGTATAATTTGAACTATCCCTACTAAAGTGCTCCCAATTGCCATTCCCAAAGCCAAAAGCTAGTAATACGAGCATAAAAATCGCAAAAACTTTCATAAATGTAAACACAGCAGAAACACTTCCACCAAGAACAATACCCCGAATATTTACGAAAGTGAGGAAGAAAATTAACATTATGGTTAGAATTTTCACACCGAAGTTGTCCAGTGGATATATGTTGCCGATGAATGGAATAAACAATTTAAACGAATGTTCTACATTTTCTGCAAATCGTGGGAATTTGACAAAAAATTGAGCATAATCAGAAAAAATATAAGATATAGAAGCAATAGAACCAGTTTGTACGACTACAAACATTGCCCAGCCGTAAAGCCAAGCAAAAAATTTTCCGTACATTGCTTCGAAAAATTTATACTGCCCTCCAGTTTCAGAAATGAAACTTGCTATTTCTGAATTTGTTAGTGCACCAAAAAGTGTTACTGTACCTGCTACGACCCAAATTGCAAGCATAAGTTCTGGCGAGCCAAGGTACTGAGCCATTACGGAAGGCTTTTTGAATATACCCGAACCTATGACTGCACCGACTACAACAGAAATCGTCGTAACTAATCCAAGTCCTCGTATTAACCCCGCGTTATTTTTCTTTTCTATACTGTCCAATCCACTTTTTCGATTTTAAATAGCATTGGCAATCATTTCTATTTCAGACTCTGTTAAATATGGATGCATTGGTAATGAGAAGATTCTCTTTGAAACGTCCTCTGCAACTGGAAAATCTCCAACTTTGTAACCTAAATCCGAGTTAACTTTCTGTAAATGCAATGGTATTGGGTAGTATATCGCTGTTGGTATGTTCTTCTCTTTGAATTTCGTTAAAAGCATTTCTCTTTCCTCAGGACTTTCAGTCAGAACAGAATACTGTGCCCAGGAGGAAACGTATCCATATGGTATGTGCGGAGTAATTACTTTATTCGATAACTTTTCATTATACAACCGTGCGACAAAGTTGCGAGATTCGAGTTCTTCTTCGAAAATCTCCAGCTTGGTGAGAAGTACCACTGCTTGGATTGTATCCATACGACCGTTGATGCCAAGTCTCACATTTTCATATTTATTTGAGCCTTGTCCATGCACTCTAATAGAAAGAAGCAGATTATACATTTCTTCGTCGTCTGTAAAAATAGCTCCGCCATCACCATAGCATCCCAGAGGTTTTGCCGGAAAGAATGATGTAGCGGATACATCACCAAATGAACAAGTCCTCTGTCCATTTAGAGAAGCCCCAAAACTTTGTGCTGCATCTTCCAGGACATAAAGTCCATATTTGTTTGCAATTTCCAAAATTTTAGGATAATCAGCGGGCAGTCCAAAAAGGTCGACTGGGATAATTGCCTTTGGTGTCAATTTGTTCTGCTTCAATACTTGCTGAATTTTTTCTTCCAATTTGTTTGGGTCTATATTGAATGTATTTGCGTCGATGTCGACAAACACTGGTGTAGCACCGACCAATCTAATAACCTCGGATGTTGCGATGAAAGTAAATGGAGTGGTGAAAACTGCATCGCCATGTCCAATGTTCCATGCAAGTAATGGCATTAAAAGTGCATCAGTTCCAGACGAACAAGTAACACAATACTTTCTACCAACAAATTCAGACAATTTATTTTCTAATTCAAGAATTTCCTCTCCGAGAATGAAACGGCAACTTGAAAATACTTTTTGTAGTCTATTGTTTAGATTTTCTTTAATTCTTTCGTATTGTCTGCTTAAATCGACAAAATTCATCATTATCTCCCAATACCTTTGTAGTATATTCCGTGTTTTAGGATATCATGTTTGTCGAGGTAGTTCCTGCCATCGATGACTATCTTTGTCCCAAATTCGGAAAGTTTCTTCCCAGTAAGAGCACTAAATTGTTTGTGTGCTGTAGCAAGGAGAATTGCAAAGGCTCCATCGAGTGCTTGTTCCAAATTCTCTGCATTGGAGAGTTCTTTAATGTACGGGTCGAAGCAAATCAAATCTGCACCTTTGTCTTCAAGAATTGATTTAATCTTTAATGCTGGGCTTTCTCGCAAATCTCCGAGATTTGGCTTATAAGAAAGACCGAGAAGGGCGATTCTTGTTCCTTTAATTGGCTTTGCAAAATGGTTCAAAGCATCGACTAAATGGTTAACAGTGTGTGCCGGCATAGAGTTGTTGATTTCACGAGCAAGCTTTAAAAATTTATGGTCGAAACCACTTTTCGAGGCACGGTCGATTAGATAATACGGGTCGACGGGAATGCAGTGGCCTCCGACGCCACATCCAGGGTAATGTGGTAGAAATGCAAACGGCTTGTTCGATGCACCCTTTATTACCTCGAGTATATCTATACCCAAAACTTCAAAGCTCTTTGCCAATTCATTTACAAAGGCAATATTTATATCTCGAAATGTATTTTCGATGATTTTTGTTGCTTCTGTTGTTTTTAAGTCTGGCATTTCGTAAACTTCTGCGTCCAGGATTTTTCTATAAAATTCAGCAATAAATTTAGTTGCCTCCACCGAGCTTCCCCCTACATTTCTTGGAATATTATACACATTCCATTTTGGGTCCCCAGGATTAATTCTTTCTGGACAATGGACAACGTGAAAATCTCTTGTAATTTTTAGACCAGTGAGTTCTTGCACCATCGGGATAACCAGCTCGTCGCAAACACCGGGATTCACTGTCGATTCAATAACTATATATTGGCCTCGGCGTAGAAATTTTGTAATTGTTTTAATCGCTCCTTTCAAGGGTCTTAAATCTGGAGTGTAGTCGTCGAGTACAGGAGTTGGTACACAGACAAAATATATGTCCGAACCTTCTATTATTTCGTCGTTAAAAGAGGCTTTTAATGAAAAATTTCTACAATCTTCTTCTGCTTGGATATCGTCTATTGGGCAAATTCCTTTTAGGATTTTCTCTATTTTATCGGGTTTTATATCGTAACCAACAACTTCGTAATTCGTTTTTTTTCTGATTGCTAATGCAAGGGGGAGACCAACATAACCTAAGCCTAGTACTGCAACTTTCATCTCATAATAAATTTAAATTACAAAAATATGAATTATAATTTAAATAAATCTAATGTAGATATGTTCGACCAAAATACTGATACCGATAGTCAACAAAGATTGTAGGGTTTGAAGTTCTAATTTTCATAAAAAATCCAAGCAGAACGGTTTAGCAACCTTTCATATGGTGTTCCATTGTTTATGCGATTTGTAGCATCCATAATTTTAATTGGAAAGCCGCTTTTAAGTATTCTATTAATTTTGGCGGCTCTACGAAGTGCGAGTCTCTGGTTGTGGTCTTCGTTTCCGATGTTATCGACAGAGCCAATGATAGAAACTTTTTTACCAGTTGTTGTAAGTTCCAAGGCAAGCTTATTAAGTTGTGGATGTGTCCAATATGGTTCGTCGCTATCAAAAGGGAATAGACCTACGAGAATGTAGTTCTGTCCTTCAAATGGTGAAAAATTTCTATATTCGACAAAATCATTTTCAATTGCTATAATATAAATTTTTTTCATTTTCTCAATATTTCGAGGAAATTCCCCACCTGTTTCAACTTTTGTAATAATTAGTATAGAGTCGATTGAATTCTTTGAAGTGAAATTTTGCTCGGGAATTTCCAACTCGAATGTTTTACCTTGAATTTCAAACTTATTCTTCATATAAATGACTTCAGAATTAATTTTTGTTTCTACCTCTGGTTTGCATTTTATTTCAACTTGTAATTTGGGTAAAACAGAGGAAGAGTCCGTTTCAATATTTCTTTTGGTGTATACGACAAAATTTCCATCATCCAAAACTATTTGAACAAATCTTTGTTCAGCTAAAAGTTCTGGAATATTTTTGGTATATTTAGGAGTTATAATTTGTTGTTCGTCCAATCTATCTCCAAAACCATTGTTGATAAAATATTCGGAAAGTCTTGCCAATCTCTGAGAACAAATATTTGGAATCTCGTCATTAGATTGTGAACATAATAGTGAAATCTTTGCTTGGGGATTTGTTTTCAGATAATCTAATACGGAAGATAGAATAATTCTATTGCTTTCGAACAGTTTTTCGAATTCTTCAGAATTTTCAAGTGCTTCTTCTCCAAAGAGAAAATCGTTTCTATTATAAAAAATAAATGTAGGAATTGGGAAAATTTCAACAATTCTTTTGGTTGTTTTGTATATTTTAATTGTATCGATAGTGCTCGAAGGAAATGGTGTACCTTTATCATAAACAATTATCTCTGCATCTATTTGCTCGAGTTTTGGTGGAGTAGTGGGCGCAGGATAATCAAAAATAGGTGGTTTAATTGGTGGTATGGGTTTTGGACTTGGGAGGGAGTAACCCAAAGCTATACCAAAGGAAATTCGATTTGCCTTCCAATCAACATTTTTTATAAAATTGTGCAGCGGTATCTCCGCAGATAAGTAAGGTTTTAAGTAATAATCGCTCCGAATTTTAAATTTCCACCTGAGTGTAATTTCCAACCCTATAAAGGGATTACGAAGATTTTTGATATTTCCAGTATAATTATTCCTTACTTTTTGATGATTTTCAAAGTAAGCATTTTCAGGGGAAATAAGTTCTTCCTTTTGTTGAAATGTAGCTTTTAGAGGGAGATTTATCGCTGTTCCAAGTTGAACATCTATTGGTGAAATGCCTAACACGTTAGATAATTCTACTCCTGGTGTTAGAGCGATTGCGTATATTTTGCTTTCGATGGTATGCCGGCTAATTGCTTTGTAAATGTTGTTATTGATAACAACATCGGCAAAATAATCATTTTGTTCGAATTTACCAGGAATATACGTAAATGAAATTGAAGAAAAAAAGTTTAGCGTAAAGTATTGGTTCGAAAATAAATTATTTTCTTGTCCCGCAAGTGAAATGGAATAACCAAGTCCTTTTCCATTAGTAAAATGACCACAGCAGTCATAATCGGGGAAACCGTTAAAATTCGCAAAATATAGATTATAATTTAATCCAACAGAGGTTTCAACATTAAATTTTGCCTTGCAGAAAATACTGGTATTTGCAAACAAATTGAGAAGAAAAACAAAATTTAGTAAAAACTTTATCTTTTTCATAGATTAAGGCTTGAAAACAATGAATTCTATACTCGAAGAAATTTCTCCAATTCTAACAACCAACCTATAAAAACCATTTGGCAAAGAACTTATGTTAATTGTTTTGCTCCAGCTTCCTTTCTCAATATAATAATGCTCGGAGTAATGTAAGTTTCCAACAACATCGAAAATGGCAATGTACAATTGCCCAGAGAACTGAGTTTCTAAACTTGCATTGATAGTTTCGTTTGCTGGATTTGGTGAGATATTTAGATTCTTTATTTGACCGTCTTCGACGATAATTCTTCGGTTGCCACATAAATCCACAAGTCGAAGCGAGCCAGGAAGGTATTTAACTGATACATTTTTTCCCCAGAAAATGCTTTGAGTGTTGAAGTCGATACTTGTTGTGTCTGTTTCTCCAAGACCAACATTGCCCGTTATTTTAGCAAGGATACCCTCTTGTGGAAAGTCGCCTTCGACTCGGATTCCAATAATCCTGCTATCGCCGAGAATTTCTTGTTTTGTTATTCTTGCATTGCCAAATTCAGATTCAATAGACAATGGTAAGAACATTCTCTTGTTCAATAAAAATTCAGCCTCGAAGAATCTTTTGCCATTGTAAGGCTTGTTCTCGGTGTTTTTGAATTCTATTGGTATTGTTACGGTTCCTTTTGGTGATGTTTCTATTTGTGGAAGAGAAATTGTGGATGTTCCAGAGTAATTTCCCATCGTTACAGTTGTGTGTGCAGCGCAAGGGGATGCATAAAATGTTGCTTGTACATCGCTTGGTGGCGTTTCTACCATTGTAAATGACAGAATCTTTCCACTTTTTGCTTGAAGAGAGAATGGCACTGATGGATTTACCAGAATATAGTTTGGTGGAATGAAAACAATACTATCGATTGTTACATCTACTGCCGATAGGTTTTTCAAAGTAATTTCTCTTGTCGGTATTTCTTGAATAAATCTCAAGTCATTTGTTGAAGTCGAAAGTTCGGTCCCGAAACCTTCGCCCCGAATAGGTATGCGAAAAACGTAATCCCATTGCCCCAGGTAAAAAATTTCGAGATATGTGTTAAATCTGCCAATTTCTCTTGGGTGGAAGCGGATTTTTACAGTTAACTTTTGCTTTGAGGATAGTACTTGATACTGATTCCCTTCGATGATTGTAAAGTGTTTTGTTCCATTAGGTTGTATCCTAACAATGTTGATAGGTAAATCCAAGGTATCATCATTGTAGCCCAGCTCAATTTCGTAATCTTGTTCTTCATTAACGCAAACACTACCGAAATCTAATATTTCAGAGAGAAACTTAAAGTTGCGGTTCAATCCCTTACCCGAAATTGGTACATAATACTTTTCTCCACAGGAAACTATTACCAGAGTATCGTAGATGGTGCCAGTGTCTTTGGGGTTATAAATTATTCGCAAAGATAAACAAAAACCAACTTCAAGGCTATCCTTCCCGATGTCATTTTCTAAAGAAAAGTTCTTACCATTTACGAAATATGCGTAATCAATTTTTAGTGGAACATCTCCGATGTTGCAAATGTTATTTGGGAGCTCATATTTCGATTGATAAAAGATTTTATTAGGTGGTAGTGTGATATGTTTTATTTGGAGCTTAGGCTTGTGAATTTTAAATGGCCCAGCAACAATTGTTTCTGGATAAATAAATTCCCTTAGTGTGATTAAGCTTCGGCTTGGCTCTGCTGATGCAAGGGTAAAATTTGCTGGCGATACGTTGAAATCTGTAATGTTGTAGCCAGAGCCGAAAATTTCGGCTAATTTCACATCGTTTACAATGTCCCAAATGATTATCGAAGGATTATTTTCGAACCCTAAAATGATATGATTATCATTCGGGGAAAAGTCAATTCCAATTGCATCGGACCAATTATTGTATAAAGAGCGAACAATCATACCAGTTTGGATGTCTACAACGTAAGCGTCTGATAAGTTTTCGCTTACGTCTTTGATAAATTCCTTTTTCGTTGTATATGCAATATATCTCTCGTCGTGTGAAATTGCAATGTTGGTAATTATTGGTTGATATTTGATTTCAATTGTTTTCGATTTAGTTAAATCATCAAGATTGAAAAGTTCGATACGATTTGAAAGCAGAGCAACAGCAATAAGATTGTTTCTTAAGGAAATGCTTTGTATTGGGGCTTGAAAAGAAATTTTTTGCTGTAATGTAAGTTCTGGAAGAGCGTAAATATCCAAAGTGTTATCGTTTTCGTAAAATGCAATTAATGTGTTTCTCTTATGGTCTAAAACAAACTTTTTTAATTTTTTATCATCATTCAAGTATAATCCTGCATGTGGTTTCTTACTAATCAAATCGAGGACAACGAGAGTGTCATTTTTTGCAGTGTCATAGAAATCATTCCATCGGTAAGAGACGACAGCAAAGGAATCGTTGCGAAAGAAAGATAGGCTTGTAACTTCAGCTTTTTCTAATGGAAAGGATAGATTTGCAAATCTTAACGTATTGATTTCATTCCTTGTTGATAATTCTATCACTGTGAGATATCCATCTTTCGATGCAGAGATAATCTTTTTCCCATCGGAACTAAAAGCTAACTTCTGGGGTTGTCTGGATTTTGTTGAGATGGATACTTCCGATGGAGGAGAAAATTCTTGACTAATTTTAATGTAGACAGAATCGCTTTCTAAATTTGGCACAGACCAAAGGAAGCTGGAACCAACTATTCTTGAAATTTCTTCCCAATTTTTCCCTTTGTTGGTGGTGTATTCGAGGAGGAAAGAAGCGTCCGATTTACCACCATTCCATTTTAATAAATAATTTTGACAAGGGTATAGTGTCTCGTTTGTACTGGGTTGCAAAATTCGCACAGTTGGTCGCTTTGGTATTGTAAATTTGTTGGCAACGAGCGCAATGTGGCTTTGTCTACCACCATCATATGAAACAGTTAGGTATTCCCTTTTGTAATTGTTATCCTCGGGAATATAAAGAACTTCAATAGAATACAAAAGTGGGGAGATTAAATTTACTGGTGGAGGATTTGTGTTGACAGTTGTACCTAACCATAAATATTTGAATTCTTGGGATGTTGTACCAATCCAATCCAAACGGGTGGGGAAGTAGGTTGAACCACCAAATTTTTCAATTGCAGATACTATGTTAATTCTTTGGTTGGTGTAACTTCCTACGGGAACATACCCAAAACGAATCTCTTTTAGCAAATTTCTATCATTATCTACAAACTTTACATAAGATGCAGGTCTTTCGTATCGAGGATGGGGCACTATTGAATTTGGCGTTGAATATGCCGTTTCATCATCTACAGTGATAAAAAACTTTGGAAGACTTTCCGTAGGGGCAGTCGAGGTCCAACTTAGTAGTTGAAACCCTTCGCTATCGGGTTTGGATAAGTAACTCGGTACAAGAGGGTAGATGTCCTCGAGGATTAGTATTTGAGATACATCTAACGAAATGGGTAGATTGTCTTTAGTGGCTTTGATTTTTAATGAAAGGTTCGGATAATTAGAATAGTTTAAACTTTCTCCAAATTGTATGTTTACTTTTGCGATAGAAAGATTTACAAACGAAAACCAGAAAAGGAAACTTAAAACAAATTTTTTCATAAGCTTAAAATAAATGAATAACTGTGACAAAATTGCTTGGTAAAAAGTTACATCGACAATTCAAATTTGACTTCAATACCCATAGCTTCTTCAAACAATAATTTGCGTCGTTCTGCACCCCAAAGTTCAACATCGGGTAGTTCATTGCCATTGCTTGGAATGAGTTTAATAATCAAAGTTCCATTTGTTAGAGTTGTGTCTATATCTTTTACCGCTTGGATTTGTCTTCTGTCGATACCCTCTGCAATTCTTAGAATTCCAGCAAGTTTCTTAACTATTTCTTTCTTATCGTCGGGGAGTTTTTGGAAATTTTCATGCTTTTTCTTTGGGTGACTTTTTCTATGGTAACGTGCGATATTTGCTATAATTTCGGCTTCGTCATTGGTAAATCCGGGCATGATGCAATGACTTATTATGTAGTAACTATGCTTATGGTGCTGCTCGACAGAAATCAGGTATCCAACGTCGTGGAGGATTGCAGCAGCCTCGAGCCATTCTCTCTCTCTCCAGCTCAGTTTGTGTATCTGTTGCGTTGCGTCGAAAATCTTTAATGCAATGTTTCGGATATGTGTGCTATGCTTCAGGTTTACTCCATATTGATTTGCAATTGAGTAAATAGTCGATTCTCTTATTCTTCCAAGATGCTTTAATATCTCTATTTCCTTCCTTTTCTCTAAAGTGTCGTAAACAATTCCCTCTCTCAGTCCAAATGTTGAAATATGTAGTTTATCGACGTAAACATTTTCCAATACATATTCCAAGATTAATGCTCCACCAACTATGATATCAGCTCTGTTTGGGTCCATCCCAGGGATTTGTTTTCGTTCTTTAAGAGATTTTGTGTAAATTATCCTGTTTATTGTCTTTTGAATATCTTTCTTCTCTAATGTATAGCCATTTAATACATCTGGCACTGGTTTGCCATTAGTTTGAAGTGTCATTATTGCAATATTAAGAATAGTGCCAGCGGTGCCAACAAGAGTTTCATATCCTATTTGGTTTATTTTGCTAAAAATAGGTGTCCAAACACCACGAATGTATCTACGGCATTGTTGAATGTTCTCTTCTTTGATATCATTTAGCAAATCGAAACGAATTGATAGCCTAATAGCCCCTAACTTTTCGCTATGTATGTATAATAAATTTCCTTCTTTTCCAATTATTGTTTCTGTACTGCCTCCACCGATATCAATAACAAGAGCCTTTTGATTTACTATCGGCATAGAGTGAAGAGTGCCAAGGTAAATCAACCTGCCTTCTTCGATGCCAGAGACAACTTCAATGTCTATGCCTGTTTCTTTTTTAACAATCTCAATGAATTCGGAGGAGTTTAAAGCCTCGCGGACAGCGCTTGTTGCGACTGCTCTGATTTCTGCACCTTTGCTTTTGGCAATGTCGGCGAATCGTTTTAATGTTTGTACTCCACGGTCTATTGCTTCTTGCGAAAGATATTTGATATCGCCCCCGCTTGCGCCGAGCCTCACTACCTCTTTCTCTCGTAAAATCGTTTGCAACCTTCCTCGGGTGTCGACGCTGGCAATGATTAAATGAAATGAATTGGTGCCCACATCTATTGCAGCAATTAAAGGGGCTTTCTCAGTTTCGCTCATTATCGTTTCTTCCTTCTTGTTTTGATTCACCCTTCAAAACTATTATCTCTTCATCTCGGTATATTACTTCTTGGTCGGATTTTATATTCTTCTTTTGTGGTTTAGATGATAGTATCGATAAAGTCCTCAATATCTTTGTAAAAACCACATTTACAATTACTAAAATAAATAATACAATAAGCAGAATTAAAACTATATATCTTAACATAATAGTAGATTTTTAAAAACTTCGATAGCTTGGTTGTAGCTGATTTTTCGACCAACAATCTCTTCCATAGAAATGCTATGGTTTTTTAAAAAATTACGCAATAATTCTCTTGCATTTTCATCCTTTAAATTAGCTACCTCCGAAATTAGTTCATATCCAGTTCCTAAAAGGACCGAGCCGTGTTGGAGTACAGTTTTTCCAATAACTCTTTGTGCACTACCAACAATTTTTTTCCCTTTCCATTCAATTTCATAACGAGCCGAACTGGCAAAGCATGAAATTGAAACAGCTTCTCTTTTGTAAAAATCGTTGAAATTAGGTTGTGATTTCTCAAACTCCAAATCATTTGCTCCGAGCTTTCTCAATCCTTGGACCAAAAAGAAATGTATCTCTCGGTAGATATCTTTCGCAGAGACGACTTGGGAAATCGGCCCG
This sequence comes from Candidatus Kapaibacterium sp., assembly GCA_937927515.1. Taxonomy (GTDB): domain Bacteria; phylum Bacteroidota; class Ignavibacteria; order Kapaibacteriales; family UBA2268; genus Naka2016. The sequence continues at coordinate 22,131 of CALBDO010000018.1, forward strand.
ACAAAGCAATATGTTAGCTCGTTTGCGTGTAGTACTGCTCTTCCACCAGTTGGCCTTTTCACTAAATCGAACCCATACTTTTTTAAACTCTCTGGGTCGAAATCCGTTTCCTTTTGATTTGCACCAAGCGATATTGCCCAAGGCTTCCAAGCATAGAACCTGAGCATAGGCAGAGTCTTCCCTTCTTCGTGTAAAATTGCTCTTTGATAATCGAATTGCATATTATATGCACCAGTTTGTGCTCCGTCGAAAATTACCTCTATATCATAATTCATTAACTCGCTAATCTTTTTGCCCGATATTATCATAAACGTAACTTAAAAAAGTATTTGACGAAGCTTTGAATTAAATAATTTTTTAAACTTATCTGGTACTTCGAAAATATTAAATATTGGATTTGATGTAGTATTTTGCTTTTTAGTTCGTCTAAAAATTATTCTGTTTCATATTTGTTGAAGGTTTGGGGCAGTGAAGATTTTATTATTTATCTTCTTTTTAAATACACTTTTTTGCTTTTCTTACCAAGCACCGATTGATACAGTTTTTTGGTTCTATCCAGGAAGAGGACAAAATTTTGGCCAAGATAGTACCTACTTCCCGATGAATATTTTTAACTTACCTGATACAAATGCAAGTGAAAACATACCCTCTGCCAATCCTAAAAATATATGTTCAATTGGTTTGGGAGGGGAGATTTGTGTTGGCTTTAAGAATTACTATGTTTACGATGGCGAAGGAGAGGACTTTACCATTTTCGAAAATGCTTTTATTAACCCGATTACCAAGAAAGTTTTTGCCGAGCCAGCAGTAGTTTCGGTTAGTGAGGATGGTGTAAACTTTTATGAATTTCCTTGGGATTATTACACTCTCCAAGGGTGTGCTGGAACTAAACCAACAAATGGAAAAGCCAACCCATTCGACCCGAAAGTAAGTGGAGGCAATAGCTTCGACCTTGCTGTTTTAGGCTTGAAAAAAATTCGCTACATAAAAATCAAGGATATTTGTGATACGATTTTGAAAAGTCCGAATCATCCATATTACGACCCAGTTATATCCGGCTTCGACCTCGATTGTGTTGTAGGGTTGAATTTAACTTCTCTCACAGACTTTGCTGAGCTTCCCCTCGAAAATCACTATTTGGTTAAAAGTTATAAAACATTTTTAAACATTCACAGCGAAAAAGAGTTCCTTCTGCAAATCTATGATGCTTGTGGTAAACTTCTGCTTTCCGTTGAAACAAAATCAGACAACTACGAAATAGATTTGAGCAAGTTCCATGGGAACATTTTCTTTGGTTTAATCATGTGGCGTAATACAAATGCAAAATTTACTCACTTTAAAATTTTGAAACTTAATGATGAATTGTTCATTAATTAAATTAATCGTCGTACTTTTCTCTTTTATCCTATTTTCTTGCTCAGAGGAAAAGAACTCTTTGCCGTATAATTTATTTGGAAATATCGGCAGAACATCTTCTTACGAGGAATTAGGTAGCTTTTGGACTGGTATTGCCTCCCTCGAGAAAGCCTCTTGTAGCGACACGAGTGGATTTATCTCATTTCCCCTTGCTCTCTCGGATAATAAATTTGTTACCTCTTCTGCAAATGGAGTTGTTGTTTGTTTCAAACATTCAAACTTGCTTTGGGAATATCACCTTGATGCAAACGAGTATTTAGTCTCGAGTATCTGTGCTTCCCCAAATGAAGAACTTGTCTTTATAACAAATCAGAAAAGAATTTACTCTTTGGATAACAATGGTAAACTCCGTTGGAGGATTATCTTAAATGATTCTTCCGCTTTTTTCACACACTTGTTAGCAACTAAAACAGGTGTTTATTTTATATCGCAAAATGATATTTTGTATAAGTTAAGCTACTCTGGTAAGGTTCTATGGCAACTGCAGTTTCCATTATCTTCTACGAATTATTTTGCAGCTGGAAATGAAGATAGGTTAATAATCAACCTCACAAATGATAAGTTGGGCGAAACCGACACGGTTATTTTAGTTGATGGAAATGGTTCAATAATCTGGAAGCGTTATTTCGATGGACTGCGTCTTGTACGCTCTCCGATAGTCTGGAAAGACAAAATTTTTGTGTATGGTTACTACGAAGACAAAGGGCAATTGATAGGCAAACTTATTTCTATGGATTTTAATGGAAAAAAACTATGGTCGAAGGAATTTGGGATAATCCCGCGTTTTTTGTCAATCACGAATGATGGAGATTTGTTTTTGATACTATATAACTCTGGATTGGGCGAGAATGTTTCAACGATTTACAAACTTGATGTGTCTGGCAATTTAATTGCTCAGCAACACATTAGTACAACCTTTTACTCTCCTCTTTTCATTAGTAAAGAGATTCTTGGTGCAGTTGGTTACACACGTGGTAATCCCGTTATCGTTTTCTTTGGTTTTGACCTAAGTTTATGGAAAACAATAGACTTAAGCAAATATCCTTCAATATTGAATATTCCAGCATTTTTAGAGGATTGTACTATGTATTTTGTCGCAGGCAGTGGTAACTTCTTCGTCAGAATCGACGAAAACCCTATTATCAAACTGCTCCCCTGGTAATCGTTCTCTGCACGCTTAGAAAATGAAACTTTTTGCTCTTTTTTTCGTTTTTACCATTTCGAATTTTTTTGCACAAAGGTATATGTTTCGGGGTTTCATTTTCTTGTTGGCATTTTGGGTCTGGAGCGTTGTTCAGGTATTTTCAAATGAATTAAATGCAATAGGAGATAATGCCTCGATTAGTGGTTTTGTTTACGATGCAACTACAAAAGAAATCCTTGTGGGAGCCACTGTTTTTATCGAAAATACAAAGATAGGGGCATTAACCAACAAAAATGGCTTCTTTTCCTTAAGCAATGTGCCACCTGGAAAATATAAACTGGTAATTTCTTTTGTAGGATACGAAAAATTAGTTGATACGATACAATTAACAAAAAATGAGAAAAGAAGAAAGAATTTTTACCTAAATCCAAAAGATTTAACAACCGAAGAGATTAGTATTGTTGCCGAAAAAGAGATAGAACGTAGGGAAATTACAGTTAGTAAAGTCTCTGTTCCTGTTCAGCAAATATCGAAACTTAGAATCGGGGGTGAATCGGATTTGTTTCGGTCTTTGCAGTATCTTCCGGGTATTTTAACTTCCTCGCAAATCTCCTCGGGGCTATTTGTTCGGGGTGGCTCCCCAGACCAAAATCTTGTCCTATTGGATAATATGATTGTTTACAATCCTTCCCATCTGTTTGGTTTTATTTCAACATTCAATACCGAGGCAATTAAAGACGTGGAGTTAATAAAAGGTGGTTTTCCCGCCGAGTATGGAGGAAGAATTTCCTCTGTACTCAATGTTACTCAAAAAGAAGGGAATCGCCAAAAAATCACTGGTGGTGCTGGGATTGGGGTAATATCTTCGAAGGCAATGCTCGAAGGACCTCTGCTTAATGGTTCCTGGTTCGTTGCTGCAAGAAGGACTTACGTCGATTTGATAAAAGGATTAATTCCAACAGACCCCAACGTACCTTTGCCAGATTTTTGGTTTTACGATGTTAATGCCAAATTGACCCAAGAATTTAGCAAGAATAGCAAGTTCAACTTCGGTGGATTTCAAAGTCAGGATTTATTTGGATACAATGGTTTTGGCATAGATTTTAGTGTACAAATAAAAAACCAAGCTGGCTACGCAAAATTTATTCACATTTTCAATGATAATGTTTTCACTTCTACTTCAGTTAGCTTAAATTTTTACAAAAACTCTTTTGTAGGGAAAACCGGTGATTATGTATACAAAATTGAAAACTCCATAAAAGATTTGAACTTCAAGACAAACATCGATTGGTTTGTGAACGAAAATTTAACTCTTAAATTTGGGTATGAACTTTCCAAATTTAAATTCTCTTATATACAAAATTTTGCTGGGACCGAGACAGACACATCCCAAAATTCCGGAGTAACACCCGCCGGTATTTTGGACATTACAGTTTCCGACTGGAACCACAGTCCATTCGTGCAAGCAAATTATAATCTTTCCGACCTCGTTGGTGTTCAGGTTGGTGGTCGGTTGAACTACTGGACATTAAGTAAGAGTTTGACATTCGACCCAAGAATTACATTGAAATATAACTTTGCAAGCAATTTCATTGCAAAATTTGCTTGGGGACTTTATCACCAAAATATTAGACTTGCTACTCAACCAGACTTTTCTTTTTTCGATACTTGGCTACCGACCGATACAACCGTGCCACCAATTAACTCTCAACATTTGATTCTCTCTCTGGAAACAGAACCAATTAATGGCATAGAACTGCTTTTCGATGTTTACTATAAAACATTGAAAAATATTACCGAATTGAACTTAAATGTTATTACAGCGAGCAACTCGCGAGATGTTTTCTTTGTCGGCAATGGACGCTCTTATGGAGCAGAAATATTCTTGCAAAAAAAGTACGGAAAATTCGCTGGGTGGGTCGGTTATGCTCTGGGCTTTATTTTTGCAAAGTTCGATTCCCTCAATTATGGCAAAGAGTTTCGTCCCAAATACGATAGACGCCACGATTTTAAAATTGTCCTTCAATATTTGCTAAGTAAAAAATGGGAGTTTTCCGCTACCTTTACCTTTCAATCGGGTCAATCCTACACGGGTGTTACTTCCTATTTAATTTCTCGTTTACCAGAGCAGACAGAGGGTCTTGGAAAAGTTATTACATCTCAGAGGTATGGTCTTAGGCTTCCGCCTTCACACCAACTAAATATCAGTGCTACTTATAACTTCCATACCTTCGGGCTTCCATCGAAAATAATTCTTGATGTCTATAATGTATACAATCGCCGTGACATTTGGTTCAGATATTACAACACTAATGAAGAAATTCCGAAACTCGAAGACGTAAAATTATTGCCAATAATTCCAAGCATTTCATATGAAATTAAATTTTAATTTAGCTATGAAAAAAGCATTGAGTTTATTCTCTCTTTTGTTAGTTCTAATTAGTTGCCAAGATGAACCTCTTTCAGATTACGTCTCACAATACTACGTGGAGGCTTTTTTAATCGTTGATGAGCCTATCGATAAAATAAAACTTTTCAAAACCCAACCTATACAAGAGAAATTTGATTACTCCAAAGCATTTGTTAAAAATGCAGATGTTAGAATTATCGTAGATGGAGAGGAGTATAAATTGGCTCTAAAAGATACTGGCAAAGCCGATGATTGGGCATACTTCTTCCCAGATACAAGTATAAAAGTATTACCTAATCGAACTTATAATTTGAAGATAATTACCTCTGATGGTATACAAATTTCGGGGACTACAACCACACCAAGTCGTTTCTACTGGCAAGTCCCACCACCAGATACAATATACTTTCCAAAGGACACCTTAAATTTCACAGACAAAGACCCTATTCCAATTCGTTGGACATCTGTTAAAGAGGTTCTTTATTATGTTGTTTCTTTGAAATGTTTAGATACACTCGAGTATGGTAAATATCTTTTCCCAGCCAACGAAGAAAAAAATAGGAGGGTTTATACTCCTTTTGATGAAAATCAAAGAAGGAGAAGGTATTATTATGATTTAACAAGTTGGGATGCTATTCCAAATACTGAGTATCCTTTGTATTGGTTATTGTTCAAATGGTTTGGGAAGCATAAAATTATAATCTATTCACCAGATTTCAACTTTCTTCGATGGCTTTTGCAACAATTTCGTGGAAGCCAAATCAATCCACTTCTAAGTAGCGTCGAGGGTGGAATTGGTGTATTTGGTTCTGCAAGTAAGATTGAAAAGGAGATATTTCTCGTTAAAAATCAGCCTTGAATAAAATTTTAGTGTTTCTCTGCAAGTAGCAATCCTTGGTTCAATATCTCTGTTTGTTCCAAAATTCTCAGATTCTCTATGATAGGTAAAAGTTCGCCTTCCATCACTTCGCTTAATGTATAGTTTTTCTGTTCACCTTCTAAACGATGGTCGGTCACTCTATTCTGTGGCCAGTTGTATGTTCTTATTTTTTCCGAGCGGTCACCAGTTTTAACCATTGCTCTTCTTTGGGTGGTTATTTCCTCTTGCTGTTTTTTCAATTCCATTTCATACAGACGTGCTCGCAAGACTTTCATCGCTTTCTCGCGATTTTTTAATTGCGACCTTTCATCCTGGCAAGATACAACAATACCAGTTGGTAGGTGGGTGATACGAACGGCGGTCTCGACTTTGTTCACATTTTGGCCACCTTTACCTCCGGAGCGAAATATATCGATACGGAGCTCGTCTTCATTTATTTCAATATCGATTTCATCTGCTTCTGGCAATACAGCTACTGTAGCTGCCGATGTATGTATTCTGCCATTAGCTTCGGTTTCGGGCACTCGCTGGACCCTATGTACTCCACTTTCGTATTTCATAATTCCATAGACATCGTCGCCACTTATCGAAAAAATTATTTCTTTGAAACCACCTCGTTCACCTTCGTTGAAATCTATGACTTCAATTTTAAATCCCATCTTCTCGGCAAATTTTTGATACATTCTGAATAAATCACCGACAAATAAGCCAGCCTCGTCGCCACCAGTACCAGCTCGAATCTCCACAATACAGTTTTTTAAATCGTTCATATCTCTTGGGATAAGCATTATTTTTAGTTCTTCTTCCAATTGCTCTCTTTTCTTTTGCAAAATTTCAATCTCTTCGTAGGCTAAATCTTTAAGTTCAGGCTCCACATTTCCTTTCACTAATTCATAATTCGACTCGATTTCATTGGTTACTTTAATGTATTCCTTTGCTTTATTAACTATTGGCGTCAGATACTTAAATTCTCTTGAATACTCTTTAAATTTCTTTACGTCCTTTAGGATATCAACGTTGTTGAGCTCGTTTTGCACAAATTCATATCTCTCTATCAAATTTTCTAACTTTTCTTTCATAATATTATACCATCTTAAACAAATGAAAGACGAATATTTTTACATTAAAATTTTAATACGAAATCTCAAACTTGTGGTCACTCCCAAATTAATCTTCCTAAAAGTTTTTTTAATAATTTTGTATTTTCGATTGTATTTTATATGTTCACATTAAAACTTTTTAAAATTCTCTTGTTTACTCTTTTTTTATGGAATTTTTCTTATTCCCAAGTAAAAATTACTATACCACAAACTTTTATTAATCGTGGCCAGCTTGATACTATTGTTGTTTTGGGCGATTTCTCGGGTTTCAATTTTGGTAAAATTAATCTTATCTTTCAATTCAATGCTTTTCTAATTGATGTAAAAAAAGTTGTCTCGAACTCTGAGTATCTTATTACAGAATCTGAGCCAAGTTTTAGAGTTCTGCTGAACAATTTAAGTGATGCAACTCTTCAAATTTCTTCGTCAAGCACAAACAACAATATAAAGAAGGAAAATATTCTCTGCAAGATTATAGTTGAGGGTCTGGTCTACAAAGACTCTGTCGATACGATTAAACTTTTGCAGGTAGCGCTCGACGATATCCCTGTTGACTACCTGTTTATCGGTGGAATTATCAATGTTAGAGGACCACTCGTAGTTCCAGTAAAAAAGAATTACCTATCGGAGGGATTTCCAACTCCTACGTCCAACAGAGTTTACTTCCGATTCGGCATTGTTGAAAGTTCCGTGGTTGAGATTGTAGTATATAATTCAAATGGAGAAATTGTCTTATCATCAGTTCAAGATGAAGAATACTTTAAAGTTTTGGGAAAAAATCGAGAGATTTCTCTAAAAGAAAAATTAGACGACGGTGATTATTTATTGGAACTTTCTCTCCCTTTTGATTTATCCAGTGGTGTGTACTTTTTAGGATTGAACGCTTATTCAATTGGGTCGTTTCGTTCAAAATTTATCATTGTAAAATGAATAGTCATAAATTTTCCTTTCCATTCAAAATTGCTTACTATATAATTTCTCTTTTTTTGATATTTAATCCCTGTTTGGCCCAGCAAAGAGAAGAAACACAGCTCGAACCCCTAAAATCTTCGAAGACACAATTAGTTAAGATACCGGTCGGGAATGAATTTTGGATTTGTTTTATGAAGAATTATCAGGAAAGTGACCCTAAAAGACCCGCAGGTGAGCTTTTCTTGGAGCTTTTCCTTACTGGCGAAGAGGATACTAAAGTGATTATTGAGATACCTGGTATAAACTATCGAACAGAAATTTTTGTTCGTGGAAAAACTATTCAAAATGTTCGTATTCCATCATTGGCCCAAGTTAAAAGCTTCCATGTTGTTGAAAAGCTAGCTGTACACATTGTTTCTCAGAAACCAATATTCGTTTATGGCTTGAATAGGAGATTTCAAACCACTGATACATTTCTTGCCTTTCCTGTTGAGGTTCTTGGAACTGATTACAGAGTGATGTGCTACACTGTATCGATTGAAATGCTTCCAATATTTGCAATCGTCGCCACAGAAAACAACACCGAAGTAACTGTTATCCCTTCTTTTGATACTGAATTTCACCCGGCTAACCAGCCTTTCAAAATTAACTTAAATAAAGGGGAAGTTTATCAAGTTGCAGCGAAATTTGTCCAATCTCCTAAGTGCGATTTGACTGGTTCTATCGTCCGTGCAAATAAAAAAATTGCTGTTTTTAGCGGTCATCAATGTGCATATGTCCCAACTAACAAGTCGGCTTGTAATCATCTTGTAGAGCAAATGCCACCTATTCCATCATGGGGTAAGCATTTTTACTTGGGAATCTTAAAGCCGAGGAGGAATTATACCTTCCGGGTTTTAGCAAATGAACAGGATACAAGAGTTTTTATTGATGGAAATTTAGTGAGAACCCTCGGTGCTGGCGAATACTTCGATAGTTTGGTCGACAAACCATTGCAAATCACTGCCAACAAACCTATCTTGGTTGCACAGTTCTCCCACGGATACAATATCGGAGATTCCATTGGCGACCCAATGATGCTGCTTGTTAGTCCCACTCAACAATTCTTGAAAAGTTACCGCTTTGCAACACCTGTGAATGGTGAGTGGCGACACTTTATAAACGTTGTCATTCCCACTGTAGCTATTAAAAGTTTGCGTTTAAATGGTGTGCCAGTAGATTCTTCCTTGTTCGAGCAAATTGGAATTAGCCGATATTCAATTGGATATTTGCAAGTGGAATATGGCTCGCATTCTATCGAAGCCGATTTACCTTTTGGAATGTATTCTTATGGCTTTGGCTATGGCAAGGACGCTTACGATGCTTACGGAACAATGGCTGGACAGTCCTTCATTGAATACGAACCTGCAAAAGATACACTGCCCCCTCTCGTAGATGGCAATCCAACTCCAGATGGATATAGGTTGATTATTCGTGACGATAGGGAGGACGATAGCGGTCTTCAAGGTATTTCAATCGTTGAGAAATTGGGATTCGATGTGAATGTTCCAAAAATAGAATTGGGTATGCCCCAAGCTCTTATTGAATTAAAACCTACTTTATCTGGTATCTCGTCTCGTCTCTCTTTTATCGTAACGGATTTGGCCTTGAACTTATCAGAATGGACAATTTGTTATACTTTCGACCCTAATACTGGAGCCACCTACTACCAAATTTACCCCGGCATTTCAGCAAAGTGCAAAGTCAATCCTGGCAACCAACTTGGTTTTTTTGGAACTGTCTCCATAGGTATTAATTCACCAAATTTCATCAATACTGGTAATATCTCTGCGTTGGGAAATTTTCAAAGCTCAAGTGGGTTTGCTGGTTATCTTGGGGCTTATTTCTCAAAATTCCTCAACGAGAAATTCGCCTTCGCCACTAAGTTAACAATCGAAAACTACGGTGGCGATATTGAAGCGCCAGATACAATTGTGTCTAAAATTCGTCTTACCGATGGTACTTTCGCTTCTTTTAAAGAAGGTCGAAAAATTTCTCTAAATGGCTTATTCCTTGGTTTATCTCTTGCCGGTGAATACCATGTAAATTATGGTTTTTATCTTACTTCTGGCTTTGAAATCAATATTACCCTCTCAAAATCTGTAGAGTTTTCTCGGTACATCATCAACCCGCCAAATTACACTTACATTGATGGAAAGCGCTTTTTAATTGATGAGACTAATAATAAATTGCAATCGCTGAATAATTTACGTTTAAACTTTCTGGTTGGCTTTGGTTTCAATTATTTTTTCCATCGAAGATTTGCAGTGTTTTCGGAAGTTCTATACAAATTTCCTTTCAATAGTTTAGTAAGTGATGCCGAGTGGCAATATCATAGAATATCCATGAATTTAGGTTTAAAGTGGCGGTTTTAAATGGATTTCGATGTTGTGGTAATTGGCGGCGGAGTGGTTGGTTTGTCTGCTGCAAACTTTCTCTCAAAGGATTATTCAGTTCTTTTGGTCGAAAAACATCCCTCTTTTGGCTGTGAAACCTCCTCTCGAAATAGCGAGGTAATTCATTCTGGTATATATTATCCAAAACACACACTCAAAGCTAAGCTTTGCCGAGAAGGTAACAAATCGCTATATGAGTGGTGTGAAAGGAATAATGTTCCTTTCAAAAGAATTGGTAAATTGATAGTCGCTGCGGAAACCCAAGAGTTGCCCTTATTGGCCAAACTTTTAGAAAACGCTAAAGATAATGGAATCGATAATATATCTATGTTAACTGGTGAAGAAGTATCGAAGATGGAGCCAAATGTCAAATCTATTGCAGGGCTTTGGGTAGAGTCCACTGGAATTGTCGATAGCCATAGATTGATGGAATCTATTTTTGCTTCTGCACAGTCCAATGGCTGTAGTTTTGCATTTCGCCACTGTGTCGATGCAATTAGATTTTGTGGAGATTGTTATGAACTAACCGTTTCAACAGACACTGGAGATGTTTTTTCATTCTCATCTAAGTTTGTTGTAAATTCTGCTGGTTTGTATAGTGACCTTGTTTGTTCTCTTTTAGGACTTGATATTGATGCTTTAGGTTATAGGTTGTTATGGGCAAAGGGACATTACTTCAGAGTTCATCCATCCAAACAACATCTTGTAAATCATCTTATATATCCTGTCCCACCAATAGACTCACCTTTTTTAGGTATTCATCTAACAATTGAACTTAGTGGCGGTTTAAAATTAGGTCCCGATATTGTTTTTCTTGACAAAAGAATACTAGATTACACAGTTCGAGAAGAACTAAGAGAAATATTTTATCAATCTGTCAGCAGATACCTCACTGGCTTGACCCCATCCGACTTAATGCCAGACCAAGCTGGCATCCGTCCAAAGTTGAAGTACTATCGAGAGTATCCCGATTTCATAATCAAAGAAGAAAGTAAAAATGGTTTTCCGGGTTTTATCAACTTAGTTGGAATAGAATCACCTGGCTTGACTTGTTGCTTGGAAATTGGCAAGTTTGTTGCCAACTTGGTGAATAATATTTCTTAAAAGAAATGACTAAATTTACCATCAATGTGTTAATTTTCATTTTCTTTTTTTGTTAAAAATGAAAAAAGTACAACCCAAGAAAAAAAGGAAGTCCAAGATTTTTATCTATTTCCTTTGGGGAATGGTTTTTCTGTTGTTGATAGGCTTAGCTACAGCTGTTTATTTCTCTGTGTTTTATCCTGGGGAGAATTTTAAAACAGATAATTATCAAACTGGTAATTTAATAAGTGCTAAGCAAACCGATTCCAATTTCGTCAAAGCTGTTAGCCAGGACTCTACTGATAATTATATAACCTTTAGCAGTTACAACGATTTTGTCAATTATGATACTCAAAGTGCAGAGTCCTTGCATCCACGGTATACTGGTCGAAGAATTAACATTGCAATCATAGGACTGGACTCTAGAATTGGTACAAATAGCAACCACGCCGATGCAAACCATATACTGTCCATTCTCGTAGACAGTGGAAAGATAGAAATTATCTCGGTGCCGAGGGATACTCCAGCAAATGCCGGTTTCGACGATAGCACTGGGCAGAATAAATTAACAGTTGTTCGCGCTGTTCTTGGTCGCAACGCACATTTATCTGAATTAGCAAGAATCGCACAACTCGACCAAATTCATTATTACGTCGAGGTCGTGTTTTCTCAAGTTGTTGGTTTCTTGGAATTTCTTGGTTATCGGGACCCAAAATCGACCCTGCAGTTGCTGCGTTCTCGGAAAGGACTTGGCGGTGATGATTATCAAAGATGTTACAACCAGGCTCAATTCATTCGTCAGATGATTTTGAAACATTTTAATAAGATAAATGATGGACTTTTTGGAGATTTGTTGATTCGAGGCGGTTTGTCTCTTGTAAGCACAAATCTAACCTATGATGTTGTGGATAGGATAGTCTCCAAATTAAATATGTATGGTTTTCCACGTTCCCAATCAGACATATACATCAAGATTCGCCCTCCAATGCAAATGAAATTAAAAGTTTACGACTTTACAGACCAGCAAATTGTTGATAGGCTAATAAAGCAAATTGAAAATTTTAATATCAAAAATAATGAAAGAGACACGAACCGAGTAGATGTATCTGCTTTGTTGCATAAAACTCTTAGCCTTGCCGAAGCGGATACTGCCAAAAACCCTAAAAGGGTTGTTACTCGTTTGTCGAATTTTTATAGTCAAAGGGCTTGGTTGCAAATCGAAGACAATAAAGAGAGAGAAACCATACGCCAAAGGTTTGAGAATTGCCTTGTTTCTGCCTATAAAAAATTGAATCAGCCCTCAAATGCATTAAGAGTTCAAGAGGAAATTCGTTTGGAAAGGGAATTTTTTAATCTTAAACATAAATAGGTCCTATACTATGAAAACACTTGTTCTAATTAGACATTCAAAATCGGATTGGTCGGACCCAAACTTGACAGACATCGAAAGACCTTTGAACAAAAGAGGTAAACGCGATGCTCCATTTATGGCATCTTTAATAAAAGAAAAAGGTCTCGTACCAGATTTAATTCTGACAAGCCCTGCAGAAAGGGCGTTGCAAACTGTAAAGTATTTTGTCGAAGAGTTTAAGCTCGATAAATCGAAAATAGTAATTCGCGAGGAAATTTATTCACTAGGCTCTCTTGCAATACGGAAATTGATTTCTCAGATGGACGACAGCCATAATGTAATTTTTCTCTTTGGTCACAACCCAGATTTGAGTACTTTGGCAAATCAATTACTCGATGTTTTTATAGAGAATATTCCAACAACAGGAATCGTTTGTATTGATTTTGATTTTGAGAGTTGGAAAGAAATACTTAACAATAAAGGTAAACTTCGATTTTTTGAATACCCCAAAAAATACTTTAAGAAAAAATAATTACTTTTTCTCCTGTATATCGGTTTTCAATATGCCACTGATAGAAATTTCTAAATTATGATGCAGTTTGTTGTCTCTTACATTGCCTGGATTTTTCTGACTTTTTTTCGAACCTTTAGGGGACTCCGCCTCGGTTATGTAATCCACTTGGTAGGAGTACTTTCGCTCGGGCATTTTGCAAGAGACTAATAACTGGTTGATTTTTTCAATTAAAGTTTTAGAAAACTCTTCTGCCTTCTCTTTCGCCGTGATAGTAATTTTTTTCTTCTTCTTACCCTCGAGAATAGTTTTGGTTTCCGATTTAAATTGGTTAAGTTCAATTATAAGTTTAATTGTATAATTTAATTTAGGAGTAAATTTATTCAAATTGCAGATAAACTGCAATGCATCTCTGCCTGCATTTGTTAAGTCTTGGGTGTTGGCATCAAAACCTTTAACTTTTTTTAGAACCAAGCCAACTTCGAATGGGAGGAAATAAAGGGCAACATTTTGTTCTGTATACTGTTCGCCAATAGAAATGTTGATTGTCAAAGGGTCGATACATAACCAATTATCAGATTGTACAGAGTATTCCCCAGAAGAACTAAGAGGAATAAAAAAAGAGCCATCAGAGGAGGACTTTACTTGAATCTTCTTGCCATCATTTTGCACTAAAAAAAATTTTGTTTCAATCGGTGTCATAGTTTTATAATTAAACACACGACCTTTAAGCAGAACAGTAGACTTTATTCCACTGTTCTGCGAAAAAATGGCCGTTATGGAGAACAAAAAGCTTAAGATAAAAAAAACGGATAAATTCATTTAATAAAAGAAGTTGTGAATAGGCTATCTATTCTTCTTCTTGTGTCGGTTTTTACGCAATCTTTTCTTTCTTTTGTGAGTATTCATTTTGTGTCGTTTCCTTTTTCTCCCGCAAGGCATAGTCAATCCTCTCCTTTATTCAATTTCTTTATGATTCATATTATGGTTTACCTTTTTCATAAACTCTGGCGATGGTTTAAATATTGGAACTATTCGCTTTTCCAACGGTACAACGTCACCAGTTTTGGGATTTCGTGCAATACGTGGCTTCCTTTCTTTCGATTTAAATACACCAAAGCCACGCAATTCAATTCTTTTGCCGTTCGACACTGCATTCATAATGGAAGTAAGAACACCATCGACAACAGCCTTTGTTTCGATTTTCGTCAAACCCGTTGCTTTTGCTATTTCGTCTACGATGTTCGCCTTTGTCACATTGTTTGCCATGTTTTCTCAATTAATTTAATTATACATAAAGAAATGCAAAATTAAGAAACTTGAATGAATTATAAAACAAAATAATCTACTGTAAGATTGTTGCTTTATTTTAAATAGGTTTAATGCATTTTTAAAATTGATTTTTGTATTTGAATGCTGATGCATAAATGAATTTTAGACTTTGGGGAATAATTTTAAAAAATATAAAAATAATTTTTTTAAACAAGCGTTTAATTAATTTTTTTAAACAATCGTTTGTTTTAAAAAAATGGAGCAATTGTGAGAAATGTAGCACAAAATCCAAAAGAACCAAGGGAAAGGATACTCGAAGCAGGAGCTTTGCTATTTGCAAAGAAAGGCTATGCTGCGGTGAGTGTGCGTGAAATAGCCGAAGCAGCAAATGTCAATGTTGCAATGATATCATACTATTTTGCTGGGAAGGCTGGTGTTCTAAAAGAAATTATTCTACGCTATTTTGATGATGTGCAAGCGATTTTCGATAAAATTTGGTCTCGAAAACTTCGCTCCGAGGAGGCGCTGAAAACGTTTGTTAATGAGCTGGTGGATGTTATGAAGAATAAAACAATCTTTTGCAAAGTTGCTATCACCGAAATGCCTTTTAATTTGCCAGAATTTTCAGAATTTAAAGCAGAAGTTGCCCGAAGACATGTGGAATATATTCGTCAGGGTTTGCAACTGTTGAAACTATTCGTCGAAGACGAACGCCTAAATTCAATCATCGCACCAGCAGCAATTTCTCTGATTTTTTCGCATTTTCTCTTTCTACCGTTCATTGAAAAGGTTTGGAATATCGAAATTAACGATGAATATTATGATTTGTATGCCAAAACGATTTCCACACTTCTGTTCGATGGTCTAAATGGAATTAAGTCAAGTTTTAAAAATCTCATAGGGGATGTAAAATGAAAAAGATGTTATTTCCTTTTATGTTGTTCATAATTCCGTTTATGGTTTTTGCTCAAAACGAGCTGTCGCTCACTCTCGAGCAAGCAATAAAGCTCGGATTGGATAATTCCAAAGGTTTAAGAATAGCCGAGTCCAGGATTGCATCTGCAGAGGCAAAATTCAAAGAGGCAAACACTCAGATGTATCCATTATTTAAATTTGCAAGCGGTTTTACTCGCCTTAGCCAAGTCGAGCCATTTAAAATCAATTTTCAAGGTCGTGATTTCGAAATTTCTCCAACTATTTTGAATAACTATCAATTACGATTTGGAGTACAGTATCCAATATTTACTGGATTTCGTTTGGAGAACACTTCGTCGATGATGGAATTAAATGCAAAAGCCTCGGAAAAGGATTACGAGGCAGAAAGAAGCAGGTTGGTATATGATATTAAAGTTGCCTACTGGACGATAAAAAATCTCGAAGCAAGTTTGCAGAGCCTAAAAGAAAATATTCGTCAACTCAACTCTCATCTAAACGACATTCAGAATTTTTACAAGGCTGGTATGGCTACCGAAAATGAAGTATTAAAAGTAAAAGTTCAGGTTTCAAATCTGGAATTGACTAAAATTGACATCGAAAATGCTCTGAATTTAAGTAAAATCAACTTATGCATTTTGCTTGGGTTACCAGCAACTACAAATATTACATTAACCAGCGAGTCGAATTTCGAATTGAAAGACTACGATGATTTAAATAAGCTTTTAAATTTCGCTTTTAGTCGTAGGAGCGATTTGCAAGCAATGGAATTGCGTAAAGAAGCTAGCAGAAAGGCTATTGGAATCGCAAAAAGTGGTTGGTTCCCGCAAATCTTCTTCGGTGCAAATTATAACTACAACAGACCAAACCAAAGGCTTATGCCTTTGCAAGACAAATTTTATGGTACATGGGATATTAGTATTACTCTCTCGTATGATATTTGGAATTGGATGGGAACGAAATATCAAACTCAGCAGGCCCAAGAAACTTTTTACCAAGCTGAAATGGCATATCAACAAATGAAAGATGCCATAACGCTTGATGTTTCTCAAAATTATTATGCATACAAAAAAGCGAAGGAAAAAATAAGCATAGCCAAACTCACAGTACAACAATCAGAGGAGAATTACAGAGTTACAGCAGAAAAGTTTAGAACTGGTTTGGTAACAAGTTCGGAACTTTTGGACGCAGAAGTTGCTTTATTAAATGCAAAAATCTCATATAATAATTCACTTTTGGAATATGAAATTTCAAAAGCAAGATTAGAAAAATCAATCAATTATGTTGAACAATAAAAAAGGTGTTTAATGAAAACCAAAACCAAAACAGCCACACTTATTGCAATATTTTTGATATTGGCCTTGTCAGTTGCTTTGTTACTTAACAATAAGTCGAAAAACATTGCGAAGGCAAAAAAGATTGTAGTTTTAACCAAATTTCCTGTCTACGTCGCAAGGGCAAGCTTCGAAGATATAGATTTGAAATTAGAATTTAATGGCACTGTCTATCCGAATGCAGATGTAAATATTGCTTCAGAAACAAATGGCAAAGTCGTGTTTGTAGGTGCAAAGCTTGGCGACTATGTTTCAAAAGGTGCTTTGCTTGTAAAACTCGACGATAGGATTCGTCTCGCCAACTATCAGACAGCTAAGGCAAATTTCGAAAAAGTTCAAAAAGACTACGAAAGATATCAACAGTTGTTTAGAGAAAAGTCGATAAGCGAAAGCCAGATGGAACAAATACAATTTCAATATCTAAATGCCGAAGCTCAACTAAAGATAGCAGAGAAACAATTGGAAGAGTGTCGGATTACTGCTCCTTTCTCTGGATACGTCACTTCTAAAATGGTCGAAGTTGGTCAAGTTGTTTCTCCGGGTACTCCATTGATGAACCTAATTGATATTGGAACTGTGAAAATCCGAATTCAAGTTCCTGAAAATGAGATTTTAACAATTGGACCAGGCGATGAGGTAATAATTAAAACCGAACTTATCCCAAATGAGAGGTACATAGGAAAGATACAAAACGTCGGATTTAAATCGGATGAGTCCAAAACATATCCAGCCGAAATAATTGTAAGTAACAAAAGGAACCTTTTGAAGGGAGGTATGTTTGTAAAAGTAGAAATTCCATCAATCAAACGAGGCAGAGCATTACTCATTCCAAGAGAGGCTTTGGTGGGTAGCAAATTGGAACCAAAAGTATATGTCGTGGAGAATAATCTTGCTAGATTGCGTAACGTCACGCTCGGAAATGACTACGGCAAAAAATTGGAAATTATCCAGGGGCTCTCCGAGGGAGATTTGGTTGTTGTCGAAGGCTTGCTAAATTTAAAAGATGGTACTTCTGTTGAAATTGTTGAACAAAGGTGAGGAAAGCTATGTCTATAACAGAACTTGCAATAAAGAGACCAACGCTCGTAGTAGTTGTTTTTTCTGTTCTTGGGATTCTGGGGATATATGGCTTTGCGCAATTAAACTACGAGCTTTTACCGAGATTGACTGCCCCGGTTGTCACAATTCAGACAATCTATCCTGGGGCATCTCCCTATGAAGTTCAAAACAACGTTACCAAGCCGATAGAGGATGCTATTACTGGGACCGAGCTCATTTCCAACATCCGTTCTATCTCTCGCGAAGGTTTGTCTTTCGTGTTTGTTGAGTTAGAAATGTCTGCAGATGTTGACAAGTCTCTGCAGGACATACAGAGGCGAGTAAATCAAATTCAAGACCTTTTACCAAGGGAAGCTCGAAAGCCGGTAATTTCAAAAATTGCATTCGACGAAGTTCCGGTTCTTCGTGTTAACGTGTACAGTCTGCTTCCAGCAAGGGAATTGAAGCAATTTGTAGACAACAATATTTTACCATTGATTTCAAAATTAAAAGGGGTAGGTTTAGTTCAGGTTCTGGGTGCAGAAGAAAGAGAAATACAAGTAAATATCGATTTAGACAAGCTCAAGGCATATGGGCTGTCTATAAACATGTTAGCACAGTCTTTAATTTCTTCAAACTTGGACTTTCCAACAGGTAAAATATCTGCCGACGAGCGTCAGTATGTTGTTCGCATTGCTGGAAAATTCAAAAGTCTCGAGGATTTGGAAAACCACATTATCGCCAGGAGTAAAACTGGCGGAGAAATTCGCTTTAAAGATATTGCCACAATTCAAGATGGTACAAAAGAAATAACAAATGTTAATAGACTTAACAATAAGATTTCACTTGGACTGCAAATCCAAAAGCAAACGGATGCAAACACGGTTGAGGTAAGCAAATTAGTTCGTAAGGAGCTTGCTAAGCTGGAAAAGGAATATGCAAATATCGGATTGAAGTTCGACATTGCACAAGATAATTCAACCTTTATCATGGAATCTGCAAATGCAGTAAAAGTGGACCTTGCTTTGGCTATACTTATTGTTGCTTTTGTGATGTTCATTTTCCTCCACAGCATTAGAAATTCCTTGATTGTTTTAGTTTCTATTCCCACATCCTTAATTTCTACATTTTTCTTAATGTATATCTTTGGCTTTACGTTGAATACAATATCTCTGCTTGCAATGTCTTTGGTAATTGGTATTCTTGTCGACGATTCAATTGTTGTTTTAGAGAATATTACAAGGCATTTGGAGATGGGCGAAGACCGTGTAACAGCTGCTATTAGAGGAAGAAATGAAATTGGTTTCGCTGCACTTTCGATTACCCTCGTCGACGTTGTTGTATTTTTCCCAATGGCTTTGATAACTGGAATGATTGGTAACTTTCTTAGAGAATATGCACTGGTGGTTGTCTTTTCCACATTGATGAGTTTGTTTGTTTCATTCACAGTTACCCCTTGGCTCGCATCTCGATTTGCAAAAGTGGAGAGCAAGGACTCCAAAGGATTTATCAAACGTTTCAGTGAATTCGTTGATAAAGTTTATCATAAGCTTGAAAATTATTATGTAGGCGTTTTATCCTGGGCATTAAATAATGGAGGAAAAGTAATTTTAATCGCTGGTACTCTCCTCATTTTGTCTTTTATGCTTCCCGGTCTTGGTTTTGTTGGTACAGAGTTTATCCCAAATGTAGACCGTGGAGAAGCTATATTTACAATCGAGACCTCTGTTGGTTCTACAATTGAGAAAACAAACCAATTGTCTTTGCAAGTCGAAGAGCTTTTAAGGAGCCAGCCGGAAGTTGTTAAAGTTGTATCCAATGTTGGTTTTTCAAGCGAAGGAATTTTAGGGCAATTCCAAAACAACTCCTCGCAAATTCTCGTGCAATTGGTGGACAAGCGCCTGAGAAACATTTCAACAGACGAATTTGCTCAAATGATGAAGGAGAAGATTAATACCATTCCCGGAATAAGAGTAAAAGCTCAACCAGTTACACTACTTGGAACTACAACGCGAACTCCTATTCAAATCTTAGTAAGTGGTCCAGATTACGAAAGTGTTTACAAGGGGGCCGAAGTGGTTGATAGCGTAGTCCGAAGTGTAAAAGGTACTACCGATGTAAGACTTTCGAGCGAGGAGGGAAATCCTGAACTGCGAGTTGAATTCGACCGGGAAAAGTTAGCCCAATTTGGTTTTTCAATTTTTGAAGTAGCTAATGCACTTCGAATCGCATTAACAGGGAATGATGATTCAAAGTATACCGAAGGAATTAACGACTACCCAATAAGGGTACAACTAAGTAAGTTCGATAAAACAAATGCAAAAGATGTTGAAAATCTACCGTTTACAAGTAAAGAGGGCAAGGTTATTTTACTCAAACAGTTCGCAAAAGTTTACCAATCGGTAGGTCCGACCAAATTAGAGAGAGAGAATCGTGCTCCTTCTGTCTATGTTAATTCTATGGTTTTTGGTCGAGCAAGTGGAGATGTTACAAGTGATATACGCAAGAGGCTTCAAAGTGTGAAGCTGCCACGCGGAGTCGAATATGAATTCGTTGGCGAGCAGAAAGCCATGATGGACTCCTTCGCAAGTTTACTTACTGCCTTGATTATAGGTAATATCTTTGTTTATTTGATTTTAGTTGCGCTTTACAATTCATATTTGTATCCTTTTGTAATAATGTTTTCAATCCCTCTTGCAGCAATTGGAGCTTTCTTTGGTTTAGCCTTTACTATGAAAACCCTGAACTTATACTCCATACTTGGATTTATCACTCTTGTTGGATTGGTGGCGAAAAACGGAATACTACTTGTCGATAGGACAAATTATATGAAATTCGAGAAGGGGCTCGATACTCGGGATGCATTGCTCGAAGCTGGGCAAATGCGACTTCGACCAATATTGATGACAACATTTGCTATGGTCTTTGGTCTAATGCCCATTGCTCTTGCTACCTCGGCAGGCTCCGAAGCAAAGTCCAGTCTTGCAGTTGCTATAATTGGCGGTTTGTTGAGTTCGCTTTTCCTAACATTGGTTGTTGTACCGGTGGTTTATCAAACTTTTGACAAGTGGCGTTTAGCTTTTCAGAAAATATTTCTTAGAAAGAAAGTTGTCTTGAAATCTGAATAATTTATTTAAAAGACTGTCTTGAGGGATATTTTGTAAGTAAGTCAGAAATTTTCTTTAGTACAAATTTGTACGAATTAAAGCTTTGTATTAATACCCAACTCAAGACAGTCTCTTTTTTTTAACCAACTACTCCATGTCGTTAGAGTCCTTTTTTGCGGTACCTTCAAGTAAAGATTTGAGTTTGGACTCGAGCATCGAGGAGAATGAGTTCATAAGCGGGTCGTTTACTTTTTTGTAACTGGTGATTAAGCTATCGGCAAGTTTTTGTGCTTCTTCTTTTTTATTTTGTTTTATCAAGGTATTAATTTGTTGCTCATCGATATACAAAACGTTGCTAAGTATGTCGAACAAATTGTTACGAACTGTATTTTCGTCCAATTCCAAATTGCTAATCTGACCCGTTTGCACAGCTGTATAGACCAAGTCGTATAATTTCAACAAAGCATTTCTTGCAGAGTTGTAATCCTCGAGGATTACATAAGCAGCAGAAGCAACTTTATATGGACCAGTCCTACCGCGAATTTCTTCGCGAATATCATCGTACCTGTATCTGCGAAGTTTGGGATTGTCAATTAAGTCCTTGCAAGTTTTAATTGCCGAGCTTGCCCAGAACTTTGCTTTTTCGTTCAAGCCAGCTTCTTTGAAAAGAAGAGACAATTGGTATTCCTCGTCATAATACATTGGGAAGAGTTTTGGGGAGATATATTTAAGCATTGTATCAAGCACACGTGCAGCCTTTTGTTTGTCTTTCTTTTGCTCGAGCAAATAACCAGCGTAGTTCATATAGATTTGTCGGTAGCTTTGTATCATTCGTCGATGGACTTCGTCGTAGTAAACGTATTTACCTTTTCCATCTAAGTTTCTCAGTTTAAATCCAAAATGAGGTTCTTTGTGGTAATTTGGTGAATTGTCGATATTTAACAAACACTTATCCATTATTTCTTCGTTCATCATTCCAGATTTCAATGCATTTTGTGGAACTGGGCAGATACGCCACGCCATACCTTCCAAGCGTAGATGCCTTCCTAAACCGGAGAATACATCAGAGCCACAAGTTGTTGAGAAATATACTGGTCTTTCGAAACGAGTTTGTTGAATTATATCGAGTATTAACTTGTTATTGATGAAGAAAATATAAATTGGCTTTCCATTCCTTTCTGTGTATTTTTTGCCAACAAATGTAAATTCCATATATCCTTTGTTTATCAAAGATGTATCATCGGTGTAAAGAGCTAGAATTTCTTTTTTCACTGGTATCCTAATATCTCTTGCTTCACCGAATTCGTAACTAAGTGCATTTGGGTCGTCTTCGTCGGTTCTTAGCTGTTCATCTTTGAAGCTTAAAGGTATTTTTTTGGCACCCCAAGGCTCTCTATTTTTAAGTTGGTCTATATACCATAGTGTTTGACCAAGGCTGAGGTTTACAATTCTGACATCGCGGCGTACACCTGCAACATCTTGAATGAACCACAGTGGAAATGTATCGTTGTCACCATTGGTAAATACAATAGCGTCTTTTTCAAGACTTTGTAAAATATTGTACGAGTAGTCGAAGGGGAAGTAATTATTAGCTCGGGTATGTGTGTCCCAACCTCCTATAAGCATATTAATCGGCACCAAAATCCAAGATGCAATTAAACCAAGGCTGACCAAAGGAATTGACCTTGTTTTCTGTGAAATAAATTCCAAGGCGTAGTAGGTGCCGAGCCCAATCCAAAGACACCAAACCATAAAAGAGCCAGTGTAAAAGTAATCCCTCTCTCGTGGCTGTGGATTTTGTTGATTCTGAGCAATCGCAGCTAACACTCCCATCATTAAAAACATAACAAGATAAACAAGTGCCATCTTGGGGTCACGCTTGAAATGATAATAAAGGCCAAATATTCCAAAAAGTAAGGGAAGAGCGAAGAATCTTATTGGAAATTTATCTGCATAACCATTTTTATAATTTATTGCATCATTTACCTGAGTGAACCAAGCCTCCTCTGCATCCTGGACGTCGCTTTCTCTGCCGACAAAATTCCAAAGAAAATATCTCAAGTACATATGGTCTATCTGATATT
Source organism: Candidatus Kapaibacterium sp. (assembly GCA_937927515.1). Taxonomy (GTDB): domain Bacteria; phylum Bacteroidota; class Ignavibacteria; order Kapaibacteriales; family UBA2268; genus Naka2016. The sequence goes on from CALBDO010000018.1 coordinate 45,141, forward strand.
TCCAAAGGTAAGCAAGCTCCCCAGAAACATTGACATTATCCCAATGCGGTACACTTACCATCGTACCATTCTTTCTCATTACTTCTTTTGTACCAGGCGGATTCCATTCTCCATAAACATAATTTCCATTTTCATCTTTTAGATTGTAGTAATATATCTTTAATTCATCATTGTAATCGGTTCTCCTTGGCCAGAGGACTTGTTCGCCGTATTGTTCTCTCCCAAGGTAGCTAATCAATTTTTTCATATTTTTGGGTTCGTTTTCGTTCATTGGTGGATTAGCATTAGAGCGAATTAAAATATGTGCGTAGGTGGTAAAGCCCAAAAATATCAGTAAATAGGACGCAAGAACAAGTTGTAAAAGAGGCTTCTTCTTCTGAGCTGCCCAGATGTAATATGCAACACCCCCAAAGATTAGCAACAAACCGATTAGGGTCATAATAAAATTATTTTGAATGGGATATTCACGCGCTTCGGTTTTAATAGGAAAATTCCCTGCCAAAAAGCCCGGTATCCACATTAGAATTACTTTGTAAATAATAAAGAAGCTAACTATTGATAAAATAACCATAATAATAAAAGAGTTGACAGTGACCTCATATTTCCTAAAGTATACTAAAAGAAAAATTGAAAATATTGTCAAAATAGCCAAGAGGTGTACTCCAATGGATAAACCAATAAGATAGAATATAGTTAAAAGATATCTCTCGCTGCCGGGTTGGTCGGCTTTTTCGTTCCATACCATCATCAAATACACAACGAGTGTAGTGAAAAGCTGGCTCATAGCATAAACTTCGCTTTCAACTCCATTGAACCATACAGTATCGCAAAAGGCAAATGCCATAGCACCTGTAAGCGCCGAGCCAAAAACCATTAGTTCCTCAACAACAGAGTTGTATTCTTTCCCACGGTAATTTTCGATGACTTTAATTATCACCAAATATAAAAGCCAAACGAAAAATGCGGTAGAAAAAACACTAACCATGTTTACTCGCCATCCAAGGTCCCCAAATGGAATGATTATTTGAAATACTTTTGATATAACAAGGAATAATGGTGCTCCGGGTGGGTGTGGTACTTGTTGCCAAGTAGTTGCCGCAGAAAATTCGCCGCAGTCCCAAAGTGGAACCGATGGTTGTACTGTTAATGAATAAACTATAAAGGTCGCAAGAAAAGATATTATACCGAAAAAGTACTTAATTTTTCTTGTTCTTGTCATTTTATACCCTTTAAAACAAATTTTATCACATTTAAAAAATGCAATTTAACAACAATCGGCGATTTAGATTAAATTCATTAGCCTAATCGATTTCTATTAGATTGCTTTTCCCGAGGCTAGGTACAAGCACCGTGCCTGTCTTGGTTTTCACTTTATATATTGCCCTAATTTGATATTGATATTTGCCAGAGGTTTCCAATGTGTCGTGGTAAGTACGTTTATCCTTTGATAATGTTGCAATAGTCTTGTAATTTCCTCCCGGATATTTACGAAGGATTTGATAGCCAAGAAGATTATCTACGAGTTCAAATACTTCCCATTCGAGAGATACTAAATTTGGTTTTTGAATACTGAGTTTGAGGTTGGCAATTGGTTTTGGATAGTATATTCTTAGAGTTGGGTCTCCTATGATTTCCAAATGCATACCCCTTTGCCCATATTTGCTTGTTGAAAGGTAAAGATTTTGATTGTTCGCAGTAGCTAGGAAGGATTTTGCGAAAGGATAACCAAAATTTAAATGATGCAAATGCCAAAAGGGCCTTCCAATCCATGCAGAAAGTAGTGCGTCGGGAGATGAAGCCACTATTGAACGTAGGAGGTTGTTTTCTACGTCCCAATCCCAAAAGTATGAACCCAATAGGAAAATAAATGTTGAATGGATATTAAAATTTGCACACTGCTCAGAATTTATTGAATTCCACAAAGAAGTGTACGAACCGGAATTGCAAGCATAAGAGAAGCAGAAATATTCTTTACTTACATTTTCAAAGTAATTCCCTTCTACGATTGTGTCGCACAGGGAATAAAAGTTCATCCAAGCATTGGCAGAAAAAATTTCTTCACTTTGCGTTCCAAAGCCGTCGTCAATTAGGCCGTTTAAATTTCTCTGTTTTTCTCCGTAACGAAAACTGCGATTTTTCTTAAAATAGCTTCTGGTCAATTCTATTTCGCTTTGCTTAAAAAATGTTAGATTTGAAAAATCTATTCTACCCAATGCAATTTTTAAACTGTCTGGTAAAGTTATTTGGTCGTATTTACCGTCGAATGGAACATTCCAGTTTTCCTCTCTGCTCGCTGTGATATTGTTTTCCACTTCGTCGGTTAAAAGTGTATCGTCGATTAAATAAACCAAATCCGAAGGGAATGCACCAAAATGTTCCGTGTGTCCATCAAATGAATAGTTTCCAGTGTATGGAACAGCAACTCTTCCAACTAATAAAAGGGCTTTGAAATCGCCAGCCCATCTTCGTTTGTAAGAATTAACAATTCTCTTGACTTTCCGAACTTCTATTGGATTAAACTTTTCTGCACGGGGAACAATGCGGCTCTCGGCATACCATCCGTCATTTTCTAAGTCGATAATAAATTCATGAAGTTCGTCTTTGATGAATGGATAAATTGTAGAATCGACTAGAATCAGTGCTTTCCCGTTGTATATAGGTGCTTCCACTTCATATCCTACGATGTAATAGCCGAATGCCTCTATTGTATCGCTTGCTACTTTGAACCCGTATTCAATTGGGTTGGATTTCTTAATTGTATCAATGATAAATCTTGTCTCAGTGGGATATTTTTCAATCTTTTCCCAATAGTTTGAATTAATATTCTTCTGTTTTACTATAAAATCACCCACTGTTTTAGTATTATTGAATTTAATTGTAATTTCTACTAAACTGTCGTTGAATTCACGAAAAGAAAAGATTGGCAAGATTACGAAAGCTTTTGGTTCAAGGGAATGTAATTGAAAAATAACTAATAAAATCAAAAGTGCGAGAATTCTTAATAAAATATTCATTGCTTAAGAATAAATATTTCTACCCGCCGATTCAACGCTCGTTCTTTGGAGATTGGCTCTCTCTTTCCCCTTCCTTCAATGTTTACAAGATTCGTGTCTATTTTAAGACAATCAGAGATTGATTTAGCTGTGTTCTTTGCCCTTTGATGAGAGAGCTTCAAATTGTATTCCATTGAACCAACTTCATCAGTATGCCCAACAACAAGAATTTTGTTGCTAGTATTTTGGGTTAATTTTTTACATATTTCTTGCAAGGCTATTTTGGCATTGTTATCCAGGGTATCGATGTTGTTATCAAAATACAATCTACCAAGAAGTATTTTGCCTTTGTCTTTTGTAATTGAACGAAGATTGTCCCTATCTGAATTGAAACTTGCTGCTCCTAGGGTATCCACTGGCTTTAAAATAATGTCATAATTCTGAAAGGTAGTGTTTGGAAACCTATAAGATGAAGTGGTAAACGAGTAAGAATCAAAATTTTTGGAATGAACGAAAAAGTTGTACTGTGTGTTGTTTGGAACAATGAATGTAAAATGACCATCGTAGACAGTATCTGTAAAAACGTAATCAGTTTCGAAGTTGTCTACGTTGAAAACGACAGGTTCATTCACAATCACTTTTTGATTGTTTAACAATGTATAAATTTTTCCGTGTAGGACAAGGTAGGGTAATGGACGGAATTTTTCATCTAATTTAGCAAAATATATACCTTCGCGGGAAGAAGTTGCATCTCCACTACAAAAGAAGGCAGTATCACCACTTAGGTTTAAATAAAAGGAATTCTCATCCCATTCGGAATTAATGAAATCCAATGGTTCTGGCTTCGACCAGTTGAACCAGGTTTCGTCCAATCTCCTAACCATAAATAAATCAAGCTTACCTTTTGTTTGCCGACCATTGCTTGCAAAGTATAGTGTTTTGTTGTCGTAAGCAAGGAAGGCTACCAAATCAATACCTTTTGTGTTGATTATACCACCTAGGTTTTGTGGCTGGGTGAATTTATTTTTACTTGGGTCGAAAAATGAAATATATAAATCCAAAGAACCGTAAGAATCCTCGCGTTCGAGGCTCATAATCAAAACTCTACCATCTGTAGAAATTGTTGCAGAGTAGTTCAAACTCTTATTGTAAAAATTTTCTATAACCAATGGTTCAGGTTTTTGCCATATTCCATTTTTATTGATTGAAATAGCAAAGCAATTTTCGAATTTACCTTCAGAGGTTTGTTGGTAATCACCGTAGACCAGAGCTTTGCGATTATTTGGAAAGATGTAAAGAAATGTATTACTTGAATTTGTGTTGATGTTGCTTTCAAGTCTTCTTGGTTTGCCCCAGTTACCATTTTGTTTTTTTTCAGATATCCACACATCGTCGTCGTCGTATATACCCCCAGTATTTTCTGGATGCCATTTTCGGTTGAAATATAATTTTCCCCCGTCGGGGGAAATGACTGGGAAGATAGCAGGTTGATATTGATTAATGACCTCTGGCAATCGCTCCTTTGAATACGTTGAAAAATAATTTATTAATATTAGACACAATAGGAATAACATTCTACCTTGACGAATGAATTAATCTACAAATCTCGAAAAATTTATTGACGTTTTTGCGATAGTCAAATTTGATTTTTACTTTCTCCAGTGCATGAAAGCCCAATGCACTTGCATACACAGGATTTTCGTATATATCACGTATATGCCGACAAAGTTGTTTCGTTTCCTTAGGCTCGAATAAAAGACCATTTTCGCCATCGTTTATAATCTCGGGTACTCCCCCGCTACGAGTTGCGATTATGGGTAGAGAACACGCCATTGCCTCTATTAATACTAAACCGAAGGTCTCTGAAAGTGATGGCATCACAAATACATCAAAGGTACTCATTATTTTAGATATTTCGGAATTGAAATCAATATATTTAATTTTATCTTCTAATTTTAACCTTTTACTTAACAAGCTTAGCTTTTTAAAATAATTTTTATCATCAATATTACCAACAAGAACCAAAAGACTATTCTCAATTTTAGCCGTTGCAAAAGCTTCTATTAGCGTTTCTTGCCCTTTCAGGGGTTCTATTCTTCCAATGCAACCAACAACAAAAGCATCTGGGGGAATATTGTATGCCTTCCTATTTACTATTTTGTTAATCTTTTCTTTTTCGAATTTTTCCCAGTCTACACCATATGGGACAACGAAAACTTTTTCGGGATTGATTTTAGTCGTTTCTATAAGCATTTGTTTCATAATATTTGTCAAAACAATTGCCCCATCTAAATTCTTGTAAATCAAATCATGGTAAATGTCTTTTTTCTTTATTCCAGATTGCATTTGTTGATAAAAAACAACCTTGGGATAGTTTTTGTTCATTTTCTTTGCGAAAACAGCCACTGGCAGAAGGTTTGTTTTAGGAGCAATACAAATATCAATATTAAATTTCGTGAAAATTTTTCTCAATTGTGTAGCTTGGTAAAAGAAAAAATCAGAAATTTCCACGTGGGCGAGATTAAGTTGTTTACAAAAGTTGTTTGCTCGTGTATTCTTCTTAGTCACAACTATAGAATTAAAGCCTAGTTCAACAGCATCTTTTGCTCTTAAAATTGTTTGGATTTCGAGTCCGCCAAATCCAGGTAGATTTACAAGAAAGCAAATATTCATAATAGATTACTTTTGAAAATTGCAATATTAAGAAACCCAAAGGTTCAGTGAAACAACAAAGTATAAGGCGAAAAAATAAAAGCAACAATTTTATACAAACATAAAATGTCCAATCAAACAGATTGTTCAAGTGATTAATTTATCTTTTTAAGAACACGAATATGAAAAAGGTTGTAATAGTTGGAGGTATGGCTGCTGGTTGCAAGACCGCAGCAAGACTTCGACGTTTGGATTTTGATGCTGAAATCACAATTGTGGAAAAGTTGCCTTTTGTTTCCTTCGGCGCTTGTGGTATGCCATTCTATGCTGGTGGCGAAGTAGAAAACTTCGACGAACTAATGTCTACTCCTTGGGGTACGGTTCGCTCGCCAGAATATTTCAAAAATGTCATGAATGTTAATGTACTTACAGAAACAGTTTGCTCCAAACTTTATCCCGAACACAATTTTATAGAGATTTCAACGAAGGACGGCAGAAAAAAAATATTAAATTACGACTATCTTGTTTTGGCAACAGGTTCAAAACCAATTATTCCAAAATTTCCCTATGCCGAATCCGAAAAAATTTCCTTTTTCCATTCCCCTCTCGAGGCAAAAAAATTTCGAACTCTTGCCGAACGAGGTCAAATCGGCAAGGTAGTAATAATTGGTGGTGGATTTATTGGATGCGAGCTTGCCGAGGCAGTTTCCTCTCTCTGGGGCATAGATACAGTTTTGATTGAAAAGGAAAATGCCCTGTTGACAAAATGTTTCGATGTTGAAATTTCAAATCTGCTTCTGTCGATTCTTCAAGAGAATGGAATAAATGTTCTGTTGAATACAAAAGTTGAAAAAATCGAGGTATCAGAGGACGTTCCAGTTGTTTTCACTGATAAAGGCGTGTTCCATTCGGATTATGTCTTTGTTGCTTTGGGGGTTGAACCAAACACTAGATTAGCACAAATTTCTGGGATTTCCATTGGTAATCTTGGGGGTATTATCGTAGATAAGTATTTGCGAACAAATTTTGAAAATGTTTTTGCTGCTGGGGATTGCATTGAAACTATCAACCTCGTTACTGGGAAGAGTGATGTTTTTGCTTTTGGCTCGCTCGCGAATCGACAAGGCAGAGTAGTTGCAGATAACATATCTGGTTTGCACTCTGAATTTCCAGGTGCTGTCGGTGCAATCTCGATAAAAGTTTTTGATACATTTTTTGCTAATGTTGGAATTAACTCTTTTACTTGTCAAGAAAACAATATTGATTATGGATTTGCCATCGGAACTTTTTACGACAGAGCCCATTACCACCCCGAAGCGAAAACTTTGTTCGCAAAATTGCTTTATAGGAAGGCTGATGGCAAACTGCTTGGACTACAACTTTGTGGGAAAGGGGAGGTTACAAGATATATCGATACGTTCTCTGTTTTGCTAAGTAAAGGGTGCGATTATAAAAGCTTGCTTAACTTCGAACATTCATATACTCCACCACATTCCTCACCAATTAATCCTTTGAATCATCTTGGGAGCATTATCGAGCTCCAGGAGCGATTTTCTTTCGTTCCAATTAGCCCATTAAATCTTCCTTATGTTGCAAAGGATTGTACAATAATTGATTTGAGAAAGGATGTAGAGGTTCGTGAAATCCCATTTAATTTCGATGCAATACGAATTGATTTTGACAATCTTCTCGAGGAGTTTAAAAAATTAGATGGCTTAGACAATATTTTATGCGTTTGTCAAAAAGGTCCAAGGTCGCTACAAGCAGCTATTTTCCTCAAGCAATTAGGTAAAAGAAATGTTTCGTATTTAGCTGGTGGTGTGCAATTATTATATGCAAAATTTTGATTTTTAGTTTATAGTAACATAAAATATGACTGAGAATCTGAAAATATCAGTAGTTGGTTTAAATATCAAAACCGCTCCTATCCAAGAACTGGAGTACTTACAAATTCCAAGAAAGGATTTTAATAATATACTAAAATTATTTGCTTCTCAAATAGGCGTCGAGGGAGTTGTCTTTGTTTCTACATGTAATAGAAGCGAAATATATTTCACTCACCACGAAGAAATCAAGCCATTCGACTTGGTTAAAAATTTTTACATGGAATTTTTGCACAAGGACATAAATGAAAGGGAAAAATTTTTTTATCAATATCAGAATACAGAAGCAGTGCGACATTTGTTTAGAGTTGTCTCTGGTTTGGACTCTTTGGTAATCGGTGAATATCAAATAGTAGGTCAAGTAAAAGAAGCATACAGCATAGCTTGCCAGGTGAAAACAGTAGACAAACTGCTTCATAAGTTATTTCACGCAGCCTTTCGTTGTAGCAAAACTATAAGGAATTCGACTTCGATTGGAAAAGGTAAATTCTCTGTTTCTGGAATTGCAACGGATATTGTTTTGAAATCAATCAAACCAGAGAACACTGTTGCCATTGTTGGCGTGAACGAGAACACATTGATACTTTCTGATGAGCTAAAAAATGTAGGTTTCTCAAACTTTTTTTTCATTAATAGAACTTTACACAAAGCTCAGCAATTGGCAGAGAAATTTGGTGGAAATGCTTTCTCGCTTGCTCAATTGGATGATATTCTTTGCAAAGCAGATATAATATTTACCTCGACTTCTGCTCCAAGCTACATTATCAGTGCCAAATCTCTCAATGAATCATTTGAATCTGCTGGAAAGCCGAAAATCATTCTCGACCTTGCTATTCCTCGGGATGTTGAGGTTACTGGATTAAATAAACACATTCAATATTTTGATATTGAGAAGTTAAAGAATTATTTAGAAGGGCAACAACAAGCAAAGTTGGAGGAAATACCGATTTGTGAAAAGATTATCGACAATGAGGTTTCTGCATTTCTTTCTTGGCAGGAGAGTGCAAATGATGAAATTTTCGAGCCTTTTGCGGAAAAATTTGAGCGCATAAGGAAAGAACTTTTGGATGAATATTCACATCTGCTTCATTCAGACGATTTGGTTTTGGTGGACAAAGTTACTCGCCAGTTGCTTCATAGGGTTAAATCTGTTTTCGTGGCTATTTTAAAGGAAAATAAGTAGAGTCCTTTGTGCATTTACGAAATTGCATTGCAAATAATTGTGTTACTTTTGCTGAAACTTGCATTTGCTAATTATAAGTTTCGGCAGAAGGTTTTGTCGAGCTCGTCGATTGTTATCTCGATTATTGTCGGTCTACCGTGCGGGCAAGCAAAAGGAGTTTCGCACTTGAGTAGTTCATCAACAAGCGACTCCATTTCTTCTTTCGTTAATGCTTGTCCAGTTTTTATTGCAGCTTTGCAACTATACGTTGCAATAAGGTATTCTCTCTTGTTGGATTTCTGAATTTCCGAGGTCTCGATAAACGATGCAAGAATTTCCCGTAGAATCTGCAGGGGTTCTAATGAAATAATATCAGCTGGAACACTGAGAATTTCTACCTCCCCGTTTGTCATCAGTTCAAAATGGAAGCCTAAATTGTGCAATTCGCTTTGAATTTCCTTGATAGCTACAAATTCAAAAGGATTCAATTGCATTGTAACTGGGAAAAGCAGCTGTTGTGTATTGGTATAATTTCCATATATTGCCTTTTTAGCGCGTTCAAAAAGTATTCTTTCATGTGCCGCGTGCTGGTCCACAATTAATATTCTATCTTCTTTTTCGATTAAAATAAATTTGTTGTGTATTTGATAAATGGATTTCCAAGGTTTTTTCTCCTCGAGTGTTTGGTTTAAATCTTTTTCTGGTTTTAGGAGATTTTCCAATGTTTTGCTTATCCTATCGGAGGTTGGGTTTGCCGATGTATATTTTAGTCGATTTTTGAAATTTTGTTGCGGTTTATTCCAATGATTTGCTTTCTCTACAATCTCACCGGTTATCTTATTAACGAGTTTGAAATTTTCTTCAAAATACCTTTCGTCCGTAGGCACTTTCTGTAGAGGTTCGTACTTAGATTGAATTGTTACACCTGGAGCAAGATTGCTTTCGGACAATGCTTTTGATACAGCAGTGTTGATTACATTGAAAATGAACCTTTCATCATCAAATTTCACTTCGTGCTTTTGAGGATGGACATTCACATCATATTTATGTGGGTCTAGTTCAATATGGAGAAGAAAAAACGGATTGCTTTGCTTTTCGAGGAGATGCTCATAAGCAAGGTAGACAGCGTATGTTAGCGCTCTGTTTCGGATATTTCTTCCATTCAAATAAAGAAACTGTTCATTTCTTGAAATTTTTGCTAAATGGGGCTGACCTATAAAGCCCCAAATATGTATGTTAGCATATTCATAGTCGACCGAAATAAGAGAGGAATATACCGTATCGCCAAGTAAATCTTTGATTCTTTCCTTCGGAGCGGAGGGATAAACATCAAAAATTAGAGAGTCCTCATCGTAGAATACAAATCTAATATCGTTTCTACAAAGAGCTATTTTCATTAATGTGTCCGAAATGTATCGAAATTCGGTTAAATCTGATTTGAGGAACTTCCTTCGCGCAGGCACATTGTAGAACAAGTTTTTGACAAACACCTGAGTGCCATTGTCCATTGATATTGGTTCAACGATAGGTTCCTTGTTTGGTTCGGAGATAAGTCGCCAGCCGAGTTCATCCTCTGCTCTTTTGGTGCGAATTTCAAGGTTTGATACTGCTGCAATAGAAGCAAGCGCCTCGCCACGGAAACCATACGTAACAATTGCTTCTAAATCCTCTGGGGTAAAAATTTTACTCGTCGCGTGCCGTTTAATTGATAGCATTAAGTCCTGCCGACTCATTCCACAGCCGTCGTCGACTATATGAATCAACTGCTTTCCACCTTTGTGTATTACAACAGCAATTGTCTTTGCTCCAGCATCCAAAGAGTTTTCAACTAATTCCTTGACGACGGATTCAGGCCTTTGCACTACCTCGCCAGCTGCAATTTGATTGGCAATGTATTCTGGCAAAATCTTTATCTTATTTCCTGTTGTTGCTTCCAAAATTTTCGAAAAAATATTAACTTGTCAATTTCACATTAAGCAAGTTAACAAAAAAGTATTTATGAATAACGAAGCATTGTTTTCCGAGATTGATGAAATTTTCGACGAGGTGATTAAAATTCGACGAACCTTGCATAGCTTACCAGAACTTTCATTCCAGGAATTCAAAACTACAGAATTCATTCAGAACTATCTGGAAGATATTGGGATAAAGGCATTTCGACTAACGGAGACAGGTGTTGTTGGACTTCTTGGAGACTTATCTCGTGAAACTTGTATTGCCTTTCGTGCCGACATAGATGCTTTACCTATCGAGGAACAAACAAATCTGCCTTTCGCCTCGAAAAATAAAGGAATAATGCACGCTTGTGGACACGATTTTCACACCTCTATTCTTTTGGGTGCTGCAAGAATCTTGAAAAAATTTGAAACTCGCCTTCATGTTAATATCAAATTGATTTTTCAACCCGGTGAGGAAAAGCTCCCCGGTGGTGCCTTAAAACTCATTCAAAATGGTGTTCTGAAAAACCCAACCGTTGTTGCAACTTTTGGCGAGCATATCGACCCGGAAACCGAAGTAGGTCATATCTCGGTCTCCGGCGGTACAATTATGGCTTCTGCCGATGAGTTGTACTGGGTTATTCGGGGTAAAGGTTGTCACGCTGCTCAACCACATTTGGGCAACGACACCATTCGTGCAACAACGGCTCTTTTGGACTCACTTTATAAGTTATCCGATAGAATTCGCGACCCACTCGAGCCATTACTTCTCGCCGTGACTTCTGTTAACGGCGGAAACGCTACAAATGTTTATCCAAGCGAAGTAAAGCTTTCTGGAACGCTACGAACATTTAATGATGATGTACGTAAATCCGCTCTCGAAAACATAAGTAAAATTTGCAAATTTATTGCCAACGCTTACGACCTCGATGTTGAATTTAACCCTTTGTTGGGTTATCCTCCTCTAAAAAATGACATCGCTTTGTCTAATTATATTAAAGATTTGGGTATCGGACTCCTTGGGAATACAAAAGTGCTTGATTTCAAGCCAAAGCTCTGGGCTGAGGATTTTGCTTTCTATAGTCAGAAAGTGCCTTCTGTATTCTGGTTCCTCGGAACTAAACCAAAAGGGTACGTTGGTGAGATTTTTGGTTTGCACTCCGCCAAGTTGAATCCTGATGAGCTTGCAATCAAATTCGGTATTGCTATGTTCGTCAAAATTGCTTTAACATATCAATATGTTCAATGAATATAAATGCTGTTAAATTCATCTCAAAATCCTACTCTTCTGCGAGTAAGCTCAGAGGATTTGCGGGTTTTGTCTGGTGGGCTGGTGTTGTCAGTATTGCATTGGGGGTAATTGCTTTGGTTTTATCTTTATCAATTTTAGACGGATTCTATGATTCCATCGAAGAGAATGCTGTGAGATTTACATCTCACATCAAAATTTATACTTTTAATCGGCAAGCTGTAGTTGACCCAAAAGCAATAGAGAGCAAAATTCATAACTCTGTTGCCGGTGTACAGTTCGTACTTCCTTCGATTACGAAGGAAGCACTAATTAAGACTAAATCTTTTGTAGAGGGTATTTCTTTGCAGAATATACATTTCAAAAATATCGAAGGGCTTAGGTTTTTGGGTGTTAAAAAAGATGGCTTGCTTTCTTCGGAGTTTGATGGAATCGTCGTTGGGAGGATGTTGTCGGATAGGCTGGGTTTAAACCTTGGAGACACGGTGGTTGTGGTCTCTTTTGGTGCTACTGATAGTGTAGTAGTACCTGCTGTCAAGCTTGCAAAGGTAAAAGTTGCAGGTATTTTTGAATCTGGGATGGCTAAATACGATGATTTGATTGTCTTTGCAAGCGACAAGCTTCTTTCAAGTGTTTTTGGAGACTTGTCTTCTATCATTAATGCATTCGACATTTACCTCGACGACATAAAAAGAGTAGAGAAAATTTCAAAAGAAATTGAACATAAGCTGGGTTATCCTTTCTTTTGTTTTACATATTACGACCTGCATTCATCGATTTTTGCTTGGATTGAATTGCAAAAACAGCCTATACCTTTGGTTCTAAGTCTTATAACCATTGTTGCAGTTTTTAATGTTGTAACATTTTTGTTAGTCAGTATTGTAGAAAAAACGAAAAGCATTGGAATACTGTTAACATTAGGTTTAAACTCTCGTGATGTTGTGTTAATTTTCCTAAGATTAGCCTTTAAAATCACTTTAACTGGGTTGTTAATTGGGATTTTTGTTTCACTTTTGTTTTCGTTTTTACAAAAGGAATTTCAAATAATTCACCTCGACCCAAAAGTGTATTTCTTCAGTGCTCTTCCAATAACAATATCAGCAAAAAATTACCTCCTCGTTGCGCTCTTTACTTGTTTACTGTCGTTTGCTGTTTCTGCAATTCCATCTTTTATTGCCTCGAAAATAAAGCCTGTAGAAGCAATAAGGTTTATTAAATGAAGTTGAATCTTGATACTTTTCTCCGCTCTTTGCAGTCGGTGTTGGAATCATCAAAATTGAAGGGAATCGATGCGCATATTAAAATGTCCCCAATGATTGACAATGAACCTTATCGCCCGTTAACCCCTGTTGGAGCAACCAAGCCCAGTTCAGTTTTGCTTCTTCTTGTTGGTAATGATTTAAATTCATTGGATGTACTTTTGACACTGCGTAGTCCAAATGTTCAGCATCACAAAAGGCAGATTAGTTTTCCTGGTGGTCATTGTGAGAAGGGCGAGAATTATGTTGCTACTGCACTCCGAGAAGCACAAGAAGAAATTGGATTAAATAGCGATGATATAAGAATAATTGGGATGCTTTCGCCACTTTATGTTCCACCCTCGGAAACCATTGTTTTTCCAATTGTCGGTCATATTGCAAGCATTGAAACACTTAAAATTAATTACGATGAGGTCGAGGAAGTAATTTTCCAGCCTCTTTATTACTTTCTCGACGACAGCAAAATAACGATTGAAAAATGGCTTTGGGAAGGCAAGCAAATTGATGTTCCTTTGTGGAATATTCACAATGATGTTCCACTTTGGGGCGCAACTGCTATGATTTTATCAGAGTTTGTCGAAATTGTTAAAGATATTTTGTATCAAGGAGATTATGAGCAAGAGTAAAAGGAAGAAAAACCTAAATCTTGATGAACTTGTCAATGGAATTCTTAGTTCCGATATTTCAGTTCTTGCGCGAGCAATAACATTAGTAGAAAGCAATTTAGAATCTCATCAAAAAATATCCCAGCAGTTGTTGAATAATATAATTCAGTACTCTGGAAATTCAATCAGAATTGGTATAACTGGTTCGCCGGGTGTTGGTAAAAGTACATTCATTGAAAAATTAGGTTTATTGCTATGTGAGGAGGGAAGGAGAGTTGCTGTTTTGACTATCGACCCGAGTAGCCCAATATCAAAAGGCTCGATACTTGGAGACAAAACTCGAATGGAAAAGCTCTCTCGTCATCCAAACGCTTTCATCAGACCATCTCCGACAAGCGGAGCAATGGGAGGAGTTGGGAAAAAGACCCGCGAGTCGATTCTTTTATGCGAAGCTGCAGGTTTTGATGTAGTAATAGTCGAGACTGTTGGTGTAGGGCAAAGCGAAGTTTTAGTGCGTTCGATGGTCGATTTCTTTGCCTTGTTGATTCTTCCCGGTGGTGGAGATGAATTGCAAGGCTTTAAGCGTGGCTCTGTCGAACTTGCGGATGCGATAGTTATAAACAAAGCCGATGGGGACAATTTAAATCTTGCAAAAGTTACCCTCAATGAGTATCAACAAGCTCTACAGTATATTTCAAATCCAACAGAAGGGTGGAAAACTCGTCTTATTTTAGCATCTGCCATAAATGGTACTGGGATAAATGAGTTTTGGCAATTAGTAGAAGAGTTTAGAAATAAAACAATCGATACGGGTATATTCCAAGTTCGTAGAAGAGAGCAAATACTTGATTGGTTTTACGAAATGGTAAAGGAGAATGTATTGAACTTTTTTTTGTCTAACAGGAGAGTTAAAGTTTTGCTTCAAGATTTGGAGCAAGAGATTTTTCTGGGGAAAATTTCTCCATCTTTTGCAGTTGAAAAACTTTTTGAGAGTCTAAAAAATGAAAATCCTCTTGGCAACAAATAACAAGCATAAAGTAAATGAAATTAAAGAAAAAATTCTGGAATACGGTTTGGTTGTTGATTTACTTACTTTATCGGACGTTTCTAATGAGAAAATTGAAATTGAAGAAAATGGCTCGACACTCGAGGAAAATGCACTAATTAAAGCAAAACAATGCTTTGAACTATTTGGAATACCCTCTGTAGCCGATGATACTGGACTGGAGGTATTTTCCCTTGGTGGCCTACCTGGAGTCCATTCTGCTCGTTTCGCTGGTCCAAATTCGACAGATGCGGAGAATCGAAAGAAACTTCTCTCGTTGCTCGAGGGTAGAAGCTACGAAGAAAGAAAAGCAAGATTTAGGACTGTCTTCTGCTATTACGACGGAATTGTGCCAAAATTTTTCGAAGGGCTTTGCAACGGCGTAATAATCGAAGAAGAAAGAGGAGAAAATGGCTTTGGCTACGACTCAATTTTTCTACCGAGTGGATACAACATTACGTTTGCACAGATGGATTTGGCAGAAAAAAATAAAATTAGTCATAGAAGCATTGCGGTCGTCAAATTTGTAAATTTTCTGAACGAACAACACGGTGTGAAAAAATGAGAATAAATGGAATACATTACCAAACAATTTGGGAAACTGATGAAAAGCCGAGCAGTTTAGCTATCATCGACCAAAGGTTCCTTCCTCATAAATTAAAAATTGTCGAGTTAAAGGATTTAACTGAATTTGTTTTTGCGATTAAGGAAATGCTTGTCCGTGGTGCACCTTTGATAGGTGTCTTGTCTGCTTATGCACTATATTTTGCAGTCCGGTACTCAGACAAAGTTGATTTTGATGCTAAATTTGCAAATGCGTCAAAACTATTGCTCGACTCCCGTCCTACTGCAGTGAATTTGAAAAATTCAATTGAACTTTGCCAAAAGGCTATTTCAAGTTATTCAAATATTGATGAGAAGAAGTCTTCGTTGCTTGCCACAGCTAGGAAATTGCTTTCAGATGATATTGAAATTTGCAAGAAAATTGGAGAATATGGCTCCAAACTATTAGAAGAGATATATGTTCGCAAAAGGGGAACAGTCAATGTACTAACTCATTGCAATGCTGGCTGGCTTGCAACAATTGACTACGGAACAGCGCTCTCTCCAATTTATTTTGCCAGAGACAGAGGTGTTCCGCTCCATATTTGGGTAGACGAGACCAGACCAAGGCTTCAAGGAGCAAACCTTACGACTTTTGAACTTCTGCATGAATATATTCCTCATACCTTGATAGTTGATAATACTGGTGGCTTGTTGATGCAAAAGGGTTTGGTGGACATTGTGATTGTTGGGACAGATAGAACTACGAGGAAAGGAGATGTTGCAAACAAGATTGGTACATACTTGAAAGCACTTTCAGCATTCGACAATGGTGTGCCTTTTTATGTTGCTCTCCCCTCGAGCTCTATTGATTGGACAATTACCGATGCATTCTCACAGATACCCATTGAAGTTCGAAGCGATGATGAGATAAAGTTTGTTTGGGGTAAGTACCAAAATGAACTGACCAAAGTTTTGATTTGCCCCGAGGAAACAAAATCTCTGAACTACGCATTCGATATTACCCCTGCAAGGTTGATAACTGGTTTCATTACCGAAAGAGGGATTTGTCCAGCATCGGAGGAGGGACTGTTATCTTTATTCCCAGAATTTAAAACTACACAATGAACGAAGGCTATATAAAGTTTCAATTCAATCAAATCTCAGAAACAGAGCCACCTTTGAACGAGGTTCTGGATTTGTTGGAACTTCGCACCAAATTGTACGACTTGGGTCTGGTGGGATTTGTTGAAAATGTTTCCTACGGCAATGTAAGCAAGCGTATCTCCCAAAACTCGTTTATTATTACTGCATCAAATACTGGCAAAACGAGGGAGATAGGAACGAAAGATTTGGTAACAGTTGTCTCAGTTGATTATGAGAAAAATTTGGTTAATTTTATCGGAAAATTCCCACCTTCGAGCGAAACACTGACACATTTTGCAATTTACAGCTCCTTTCAATTTGCCTTCTACGTCGTGCATTTCCATCATAGAGGGATATGGCAAAAATGGGTGTTCAAGATGCCCACGACCCCTGTTGAATACGAATATGGTACAATTCAACTCGCCCAATCCATTGCACAGCTGTCTCCATTTTTTCATGATGACGAGGATGCTGGTGTCGTTGTTCTTGGTGGGCACCACGATGGGATTGTTGTTTTTGGCAAAAGCATTTCAGCAATTCTAAAATGCATAGAGAAACTTTTTAAGGGAAATTGATATACTATTTTATCCTAAAATTCACTCCGAGTGAGATAAATCTTGTAGGTGCTAAATTGCCTACTAAGTCAACGTAGTAATAGTCCAGTAGGTTCTGAATGGAGAATGTCACTTCAAAAGGTATGTCAAAGTTCTGGAAATTGTAGCTTAAGTTTAAATCCATTAGATGAACTGGAACACGGACGTAATAATCTCTAAGGATAAACCTTAATTGCTCTTCGACTTTTACTATTTTGCTAACATATTTATAGAGCACAGACATTTTCAGTTTTTCAAATGATAAGTTCAACCCTGATGTAAAATAGAATTTTGAACGAAATTTCAGAATATCTTTTGTGTTTAAATCCAAGGGGTCCAAATAGACAAAGCTCAAGTTGTAGTCAATATTTTTTGATAGTCTGAAATTTGTAGAAAAGTCCAGGCCTTTGATTTCTGCTTCACTAATATTGAAGAATCGTATAGTCGGTGTCGAAGCGTTTGTATCGAATTGGGGCTCAATTAAATTGTTGTAACGGGAGTAAAAAATAGAAAAATCGAATAGCGATTTCTTGCCAAAGATGTCTATTTCGAGTGAAGAGCCAATTTCGAAGTTCCAAGACCTCTCGGGTGATAAGTCTGGATTTGGTTCTATGGTGAACCCACTAAAGCGAACTGAGGAAAATCGCTCGGAGATGGTAGCAACCCTAAAACCCTTGCCAACAGAGGACCTAAGTACAAGTTTCTCCAATTCCTTGTAAGTAATTCCAAACCTTGGTGATATTTCGAAATATTTATCGGATGAATCACTTACATCTAAATCTAAACGAATTCCACCAGTTGCATTCAATTTGTTGAACATTTTAAATTCGGCTTGAGTGAAAGTTGAGAGGACATTTTGTTTCCTTGTTCCATACTGCTGCGAATGAACCCAGTTGTTGATTAAATTGATTCCAGTGGTTAGGAACGAATTTTCAAACAGATGATGTGTAATTTGGAATTCATTAAAATTGCTGTAACTAGTCGATTGTCTGTAGTTTATATCCGACTTTGGCAAATTTGATTCAAAATCTGTTGCAAAAAGAGATGATTTTGCAGAGAAGAAAGAATTTTTGCCAATTGTAGATAGAAAATCCGCACCAAAGGCAAGTCTGCGTTTTGTGATTCTCCTCGATAGGTCGTAGTCATCTGGTGGAAGCGTTGCGTATTGAACACTTTTCCAATAGCTTGCATCATCGGAAAATTTATAATTTAAAAGCGTGAAGAAAGAGAAAGTACTTGCACTTCCGATTTGATTTATGAATTTTCCAAAGAAGTTTATGCCATTACTTCTATTGAAATTACGATAACTTTCATCATTTAAAAATTGAGTTGCAAGGAGCAATTTCATTGAATTTCGAGGAAGTAAATAAGTAAGTGCCAAACTGTTTTTTGTTCGAATTTTGTTTGTATATTTCCATTCATCGTATTTTGGCATAGTATAAAATCCGGTGCTTGCTTTTGCCAGAAGCAAGGTCTGCTCTTCGGGTATTTTTGTGATAATGTTTACAACTCCACCCATTGCAGAATTTCCGTAAATAGCGGAACCAGCGCCTTTAAGAACTTCAACACGGGAGACGATTTCTGGGGGAAATATGTTAATATTAGCTTCGCCAATATCCCCACTTAGGAATGGGAAGCCATCTAAAAGTAAAGTTACTCTGGACCCCGAGCCAAACTGATAACCGGAGGAGCCACGTATGCTTATGTTATCGGAGTTAACATCCACACTTGGAATGAAGTTCATATACTCTTTAAGTTCATAGTAATTTTTGTTCTGAAAATATTCAGTTTCCAAAACGGACATGGAAACTGGCACATCCGATAAAACTTGCATTCTCCGAGACGCAGTGACGACCACTTCCGATTTTATGATATCTTGGTATTGCAGATAGAAATTTATAATTGTATCTTTACTGAGTAAAATTGTCTCTTTCAAAGTCCTGTAACCCGGAAGCAAAACAATTATCGAGTACCACCCGGGTGTAATTTTAGATATTTGATATCTACCATTTTGGTCCGTAATTGCTCCTAAAATTGTTCCATCGAGGATGACCCTTGCACCTATCAAGGGCTTGTTGTCTACTTGGTCGTAAATATACCCACTAATTTGTATTTGAGGAAGAAGTAGATTTGGTAGTAATATGATAAAATATGCTGTGATGAGAATATTTCGCAACATAATCATTTTATGGGTTCTTGTTCTGGTAAATCGTAAAAATCTACATAGACGTTAAGGTCCTTAAGATAGATACCTTTGTTTATGTAAATGCTATCGGGTACCTTCGACTTTTGGTTTTTCTTGTAAAATCCAATCATTCTTTGCTGAACGATGGTACCGTACCTTACGGATGCGAGTATGAACGCTTTTGCCATTGGTGTCCGTTGTATTTTGACTAAGTAGGGAATAGTATCAATAAATCTTGCCAATGTATCGGATAAATATGCTCTACCTTCGAGAATATCTGCAATAATATTGTATGGTGGGTATTCAGGTACAACCAAAACACGCAATTCTTTGCATGAGTCTTCCTTTGGCCAACTACTACTACCAGAAGTGACTATTATAAAACCAGAAACAAAGCTTTCTCTATCCCCATCGTTAGGAGTTACGCCTCCCTGGCAAGATACAAGTATTGCGAAGATTAGAGATAAAAAAGCAACTTTCATTTTCTCAAAAAATAAATTAGCTTTAACGAAGTTTTTTGGAGTTTATTGCTGTCATTTATTTAGGGGCGGGTGCCAAGCCTTAGATTAACATTAACTCCATATTTTTGAATTTGATTCAAAAAGTTTGTTAAAGTTGTCAAAGTTGTATCCAATTGGTTAGACAGTTCTTTGTCGTAAATTAATTTGTGTACTAAATTTTTACCTTGCTTAATTTCTTCTACTATGTCAATAACTTCATTTACTGCTTTGTCGAGTGTTTTCAAAGTTGAATTCCCTTGATGAAGAATAGTTTCAGTCTGCGAGGAAATTGTCTCCAGCTTATTGATAATTAATTGGACTTTTGGTTCATATTTGTAGTAATCGCTTTGCAATTTAGTGGTAATTTCCTTAATTGATTTTAAAGTTTGATTTATGGTAGTTTGATTGCTTTCTAAAATTTCTCGAGAGATTCTTAAAGCTTGATTTGCATTTTCCAATGCTTCTTTTGCATTGCTAAAAAATTGCTTGTCTTCGAGAATTTTGTTTGTAGAAGTTAAAGTTTTGTCAAGTTTACCCATAACAACTTTTGTTTCTTTGAGAATATCGCCAAGCTCGGAGACAATGACAGCAAAATCAGAGGCTGTTTCTCCGGGTATTTCTTTTGAAATATCAAGCGGGTCGGCTGAACTCCCAGGGTGAATTTCAATTTTCTTCCCGCCAGTAATTTCAAGTATTGTGATTCTTGCTCGTGCATCGCTTCTTAAATCGTCAGTATTGTCAATTACAGCTTCGACAAGCACAGAACCACTATCGTTTTTAATAGAACTTACAGTTCCACGCTTCACACCATTGACAACGACAGGACTTGAAATTTGCAGGCCACCAGAGTTGGGAAATCGAAATTTGATAGTTTGCATAGAGACGGAGACTTGGTATCCTCGACCCCAAATAATGCCAATTATGAGCAAAATTGTAGCAACAAAAGATACTACACCGACTCTAAGCTCAATTTTTTTTATATTTTTCATTTTCCAATCTCTCAAAAACACAAATTAATCTAATTTGCTTTAAACGATTTTGGTGAAATTTCGTTTCAATTTAAACTTTTTTTTGTAATTTTTCGTTTCTTTTAATTCTTTTTATTAAATGTTGGAGAATGTTATGTCAATCAAATTAGCAATCAATGGTTTTGGTAGAATTGGTCGTATTTTCCTTCGCCATCTGTTGAATTACAAAGACCAAGTGGAAATTGTCGGCATAAACGATATCACCGATGCACAAACTCTGGCTCATCTTTTTAAGTATGACTCTGTACATAGGACATATCCCGGAAAGGTCTCTTTCGAAGGTAATTACCTTATAGTGGATGACCTTAAAATACCTGTTTCTGCTGAAAAGCAAATTGAAAATCTTCCCTGGAAGAATGGCGTCGATATAGTGTTTGAATCCACTGGAGTTTATCGGCGCAGAGAACAGCTCGAAAAACACCTTGTAAATGGTGCTAAAAAAGTAGTTCTCTCTGCCCCTGCAAAGGATGAAGTTGATGCTACAATTGTTATGGGAGTGAACCACAATGTCCTAACTGGTAGTGAGAAAATCATTTCCAATGCTTCCTGCACAACCAATTGCCTTGCTCCAATGGTAAAAGTTCTCCACGACAATTTTGGTATTCAAAGCGGATTAATGGTGACTGTGCACGCCTACACTAATGACCAGAGGATATTAGATTTGCCTCATAGCGACCTAAGGCGTGCTCGTGCTGCTGCTATAAACATTATACCAACAACAACTGGAGCTGCAAAGGCTGTTGGTTTGGTTATTCCAGAGTTAAAAGGAAAACTCAATGGCTATGCTGTCAGAGTGCCCGTTTCCGATGGCTCTCTTACCGATTTGACTGTCCAACTTTACAAAGAAGTGACAAAAGAAGAAGTAAATCTAAAAATGAAAGAAGCCTCGGAAACTTATTTGAAGGGAATTATGGAATATTCCGAAGCACCTCTTGTTTCCTCCGATATCGTCGGAAATTCACATTCCGTCATTTTCGACTCTCAATTAACCCAAGTTTACGGAAATTTGGTTAAAGTTGTTGGCTGGTATGACAATGAATATGGTTATGCAGCTCGTTGTGTGGATTTGATTCTGGAATTGAAAAGATTTTTGTAAGATTTGTTCCATAAATTCATTTTTTAAATTATGATTCGCTCAATCTATGATTTTAATTTTGAAAACAAGCTAACGCTTGTTCGCGTTGATTTTAATGTTCCTCTTGATGAAAATCATAATGTTTCAGACGACACCCGAATTGTTGAATCATTAATTACAATAAATAAAATCATCGATGATGGTGGCATCCCAGTTTTAATGTCACATCTTGGTAGACCAAAAGGAACCGTCAATCCTAAATATTCTTTGAAGCCTGTTGCAAAATATTTGCAGGATAAATTTGGTTATGATGTGCTTTTTGCCGATGATTGTATTGGAGCAGTAGTAGAAAAAATAGTTAAATCAGCTGTTCCAGGTCAGGTTGTCCTCCTGGAGAACTTGAGATTTCACAAAGGAGAAGAAGAAAATTCCTTGGAGTTTGCTCGAGAGCTTCGAAAGCTTGGAGAAGTTTATGTCAATGATGCTTTTGGGACTTGTCATCGAGCTCATGCAAGTATTGATGCACTTCCTCGTTTGTTCGAGGATAGATTCTCGGGTGCACTTCTTAATAAGGAAATTGAATATCTCGGTCGAGCTGTTAATAACCCTTTGAATCCCTATGTTGTTATAATTGGTGGTGCAAAAATCGTTGGCAAAATTGATATCATACAGAATTTATCTAAAAAGTGTGATTACATCTTAATTGGAGGAGGGTTAGCCTACACATTCCTAAAAGCGAAAGGACTTAACATAGGCAATTCAATTTACGAGGAGGATAAAATATCATTGGCGAAGCAATTGCTCGATGACCCTGACGTTGGGAAAAAAATAATTCTCCCCGTTGATGTGATTGTTGCCGACAAAATGGATAATTCCGCTACAATAGAAAATCGCACGGTCGAAGATATTCCATCTGGATGGATGGGAGTTGATATAGGATTTCAAACACGCGAGAAATTTAATAGAATTATTTTAGAAAGTCGAATGGTAGTTTGGAATGGACCAGTTGGTGTTTTTGAAATAGATAAATTTTCCGAAGGTACAAAGTCTATTTCCTTTGCGTTAACGGAGGCCACAAGTCGCGGTGTTACAACAATTGTTGGTGGAGGCGATAGTGCTTCTGCTATCTCTAAATTAGGTTTAAAAGAAAAAGTTTCCCACGTTTCTACCGGAGGTGGAGCATCATTGGAATTCCTTAGCGGCAAGCCATTACCCGGAATACTTGCATTGGAAGTATAATTTTTAAAAAGGTTTTTGTTGAATTTTAGTCAATTAGTTTTTCAAATATGATGAATGACGGTTTAATTGACATAAGTTTATTACCATCCCCTTCTGTAATTCTAAATAATTTGGTGATTTTGGAAGCCAACCCTAATTTTTCTAAACTACTTCCTAATAGCAAAGAAATAAAAAAAGGAACAAAGATTACAGAGTTAGGTCTGTTTCGCGAAAATCAAAACCTATTGGATTTTATCAGTAAAATTGAAAATAAAATTGATTTGGATGACTTTTTGCTAATCCTTTGGAACGGTACCATAGTTTTTGCAACAACAAGAAATTTTAAGCGAAATGGGAATGATTTAATCCTGGTATCTTTTACTCGCTTTTCTATCTCAAAAGCAGAGGATGCGAGTATGTTACTTGGAGATTTTAAATATGCTCAGGATATTATAGATAAATTCGAATTTTTGATTGCCGTACACGACAGGAATTTGAACTTTGTTTTATGTAATAGAAATTTTGAAAAGTTTTTTGGCTTGTCTCGGCACGAAATCATCGGGAAAAAAATTTCAGAAGTTTTTGGCGACAATGAAATTTCTCGATTACAAATTGAAACCGATTTAGAGCTGTTTCAAGGCAAAAAACAGCAAGTACATTTACATTTGAACTTATCTGATAAGAATGGACAAATTCATTACCTTGAACTCAATAAATTTTTAATCAATTTCGGTGGCGAGGATTTTGTCTTTTGTATAACGATAGACTCAAGCGAGCTCGATTACGTTCGCCAACTTTATCGTGAGAGTTCCACATTGTATCGTGCATTGATAGAAAACGCTTTCGATGCGATATATTTAATGGAAGGACGAAAGTACAAATATGTTAATCCACGATTTTGTGAACTTACTGGATATACATTTGAAGAATTGACTTCCCCTGACTTTGATTTCGAAGTTCTTATACCAGAGGAAAGTAAAAAATTCTTGGAAGAAAGATATAAAGCTCGGCTCGAAGGGAAAGAAATTCCAAATCAATATGAACTTCAACTTCTCCATAAATCCGGTAGGAGAGTATTTGTCGAAGTTAGCACAGTATCCGTCGGAAAACCAGGTGAAGTTTTAGTGATGGGAATAATGCGAGACATTACACAGCGAAAACTTTATGAACAACAATTAAAAGAATCTGAGGAAAAACTAAGACAGATGAACCTTGCCAAGGATAAATTTTTCAACATCATTGCCCACGACCTACGTGCTCCCATCTCTGGTTTAACCTCGATGACAAAATTGCTTCTGGAAAATTATGAAAATCTTGAACCTGAATATACTAAAGATTTGCTTTCAAATATCCTCGAAGTATCAAATCAAACATTTAATTTGCTGGAAAACCTTCTTCTTTGGGCAAGAACACAAACTGGAACTATCCCATTTAAACCAGAGGAAACCGATTTATATGAAGTTGTTCTCGCAAGCAAAGTGCTCAACGAACCTAATGCCAAGCAGAAAGGAATTACCATAAACAACTTGGTTCCAGCAGATTCCTTTGCTTTCGTTGATAGAAATATGATTACCACCGTGGTGAGAAATTTAATTTCGAATGCAGTTAAATTTTCACCCTCCAATACCGAAATAACCATAAAATTGAACGATATTGGTGACTTTTACGAATTAATCGTTTCGGATAAAGGTGTAGGAATGACACCCGAGCAACTCGACAAATTATTTAAATTAGGAGAAAATATTTCAACAGTGGGTACCCAAGGTGAAAAGGGTAGTGGGATTGGGTTGATTTTATGCCAAGAATTCGTCGAAAGAAATGGTGGAAAGATTCGCATTGAAAGTCAAGTTGGCGAAGGAACAACATTTTTCATTACATTGCCAAAGAGCAAAATTACTGAATAAATTGTCTGGCTAAAATTAGCCAAAAAAGCACTTTGGTACATATTTAATCAAATAATTGCTTTTTAATCTTCATAAAATTCAATCCTTTTAGCTTTTTACTTAAAATTATATTTGGTTTGAAAGATGTTGAAAGTCTTTATGAATAAGACTTTCAGAGATATTCTATCGATAAATTTTTCCGCTGGCACAGTGATTGAAAAACATACCTTTGAATTTGAATTAATTGTAATCATGGAGGTATAAAATGCCATTTGCTATTGGAGGTAACTCAAGAATTAGGACAAACATTCCCGCCGAAAATGCTTACAATTCATTGGAAATATCAAACCGTAATATCTCACTTCGCCAGCTAAGGCTCTCTACCGGTAAGCGAATTAACAATCCCGGTGATGATGTTGCTGGATACATTACCTCTCGTGCCTTGCAATCAAGAAACGGAGCAATGAAAGCCGCTCTTCTCGCTGTTAGCGATGCTTTTGCAATTACAAATATTGCAATCGAAGCTCTCGACAACCTGTCTCAGAGATTGATGATTATCAAAGATACTGCATCCCAAGCAGCAAGTGGAGCTCTCGGGACAGATGAGTTGGTATCTCTGGCGAAAGCAGCCTATCGTATGGCACAACAAATTCAAACCATTGTCGATACCACCGTTTATGGGGGCCGTCAGCTCCTCGATGGCACATTCTCTGCGGATTTTGTAATTGGTATGAACGCAAAATATGATTTAGTTACTCTTTCTGTGGACCTAACTACCTATAATGTCGATTATAATATTCCAAGTGGAAGTTTCGATATCAAAGCTATGACATCGCAACACTTCGCTGGGGTTAGCAATTTAGACCTAACTAGTTTAAATGCAGTGTCATCGACAGACCTTGGAATTTTTTCCACTACTCAAATCAACTTAACTATTCAGAGTTTGAATCAGGCTTTGCAAAATGTCAACAAAGTTGCTTCTCTGCTTGGTGGCATTAGTAATCGTTTAAGTTCGCAAGAGGATTTGCTGAAAGCTCAAATCACAAATTACAATGCTGCAATATCCAGAATAGAAGATGCTGATGTTGCTCTCGAGCAACTCGAGCTAATAAAAGCACAATTTTTGCAACAAGCCTCGTTGATTTCGCTTGCTCAAGCAAATGCCAATCCACAAGCATTTCTGCAATTGATAAGGGGATAAAATAAACTGTCTACCCAACTCCTACCATACCTCGAATTATGGCAAATCAAGGGGGGGATTTGCCTTTTTCTTATAAGATTAACTTTTCCTTCTGATTGAACTTTTTTACTTCCTTGCCAAAGACTATGTAATTTGGAGTAAAAAGTAAAATCTCCCGATGTTTTAATATCGAACTAATTAATATTTTTTTCGGAACTTTTTTTGAGTAAATGTAGTAAATCACGTAGTAATTTGGATATTTATTTAACCATTTTACTTCCTCAAGCCCAACCTTATTTAAAGGAATCGGTAGAAATATGATTTTTTTGGATTTGTTTTTTCCAAAATAAAGACCTTCGGTATACCATGCAAGTTGTGGGTTGAGCGTGTCCGAATCATTCACTTTGTGGAACACATAAACAACTGTGTCCACATTGTGCTTTTTCAAGAGTGCGGAGGTTTTCTCTCCACCAAATACATCGCCAGGAATTCTATTTTCTCTATCCAAGAGTGTAGTAAATATAATAGCAACAGTTATAAGGAATATTACTACAATTATGGATTTTGAACGGTATAATGAAATTGTTTTTTTATGCTTTTCAAACCAGTAGATAAAGATTAACAAGATTACAATCGAAGATACAAATATGGATTTTAATACGAAGATTGGATTTATTTCCAAGTCTTTTAAAGAAGTTCGTATCTCAGGCGAAAAATACCAGACTATACTTAATATAAAAAATACCATAGAAAAGAAACGAAAAGTCAGGTTTTGCTTATCTAAAATAAGAGTAACAAATTCCAAAGACAGGTAGAAAGCTGGTATTAACAGATAGAGGGTATAGTATTGCATTTTTGTTGGGGCAAGGGAAAAAATAATAATTCCAGAGAGAAACCAAAAAAAGAAGATGTCTGAAAGAAAATTTTGTGTGTAGAAGAAAGACTTGAACCTGGAGGATTTTAATCTCACAAAGATATTTAAAAATGAAAATATCAAAATAGGGTTCGAAACAATCAATTGATTTAAGTAATAAAATAACCCTAATGGTTTTGCATTCCCTTCAACAATTGAATACAAGTGGGGTGGAAAAAAGGCAGAGATAAATGCACTTCCATATTTAATACTCATATAAATGTACCAGGGAAGCGATATAAAAAAGCCAATCGCAAAGAAGAGCAACGCTAATTTAAATTTTTTCCGAGAAAAGTAATGATAAATAAAAATCAAAAAAAGTAGTGGGATAAAAGAAAGAACAATTTTGGTCATTAATGCAAGGGAAAAAGTCAAGGTAATTAAAATGCCATAGGCAATTTCTTTGGTCTTGGAATTTGACTGTAAAAAATTTAAAACTACTACAAGATTCGACACAATAAAAAAGATTAAAGGAATATCGAGCATTCCTTGCCGTGAGTATGTAAACCAATGGCTCGACAGAAGAAGATTAATTGAAACAAGGAAGGAAGTTTGGGATTCGAAACAACGAGATATGCAAAGCAAGAATAAAAAAATAATTACAGCGGAAGAAATTATGGAAAAAAGGCGAATCGAAAATAGGTTTACACCAAAAAATTTCATATTCAATGCCATTATCCAAGGAACGAGCGGCGGGTATGTAGAAGAGTACAAACCACCGAGGGAGACCGAAGTTTGGTCCCACCAAAGATTTGTGTTTAAAATCTCGCGTGCTCGATATGCGTATAAACCTTCATCCCAAGGTTGAACCTCGCCTCTTTGAATATTGAATGCAAGCAGTATTATAGCAAGAATGAACGCGGAAAAACTTATTGATAATAAATCTTTTTGGTTCATTTAAGGGAAAAGTTTGCTTTCTTCCACTTGAAGTATTTCAAAAGTGCTATCTTTGTCGTGTACAAACGCTACGACTTTCAGTTTCTCTGGTCTCCAGTCTTTATCAAAAGGTATTATATATTCAAATTGTTTTTGGAATATAGTTCCAGCTCGTTGAGAAATATCAGAAATTTTATCTCCCCAAGTGGAAGTTATTCCACCTCGTAAGACATTATTATGCACATAATCTTCGACATCTGGGGGCGATTTCCTGTCGTCTCTTTGATATTGAACGACACTATCTTCGGCAAGATATAGACAAAGATGATAATTTGGGGAGCTATTCTCCAGAAATTTTATTTCAACGAAAGCAGATATTTTCCGAAGAGTTGGATTGTATGCAGTTGTCAATTTTATGTTTAGTTTAGGTTTGTTCTTGATAAGGTTTACAATCATTGATTCCCACTGGCCTTCCCTTAGAATATGAGTTTTGTTTGGAAATCCGTAACGATTGACCATTCCGTTGGGATTGCCAGCTTTACTACAGCCGAAAAAGTTGTCCAACTCTGTGCCAATGCTTGTTCGGAAATCGTATGGATGTTCTGTTGTCGGTTTTGCATAACCTCCGGCGTGGACTGTTAATAGTATGAGGTTCTTTGGATATTTCTCTCGAAGCATGTGTGCTTTCTCTGCAGCTTCTGGACAATTTCCACAACGAAATCCAGTGTATTCCTCTAATAGTATCTTCTGTTGGTAGCTCGATGTATCTTCGCTTTGATAATTTTCCAAATATGGTGGTGAAATTTCATCGCAACTTATAACAAATGCCAAAATTAATATCTTACAAACTATGGAATAGTATTTCATCATTGTTCCTCCTAAAATGAAGTTGTAATTGAAAGGTTGAAGCCATATGAGATTGGCACTTGACGGCAGACACCACCTATGCAAACTATTCCTCCAGTCTCGCGTCCAAACCCAAGGGAAATTCGTGTTGTCATGCGAATAAATGTAATTATTGCTTTGATGTAGTGTGCCCTAAAGTTTTTGTTGGCATTACCATAATTCCAATGGTCTATGATTGAAAAATACCAGTGTGGGGCTATGGAATGTTCTATAAGCAAAGCAAGCCAGTTACCATTTTTTTTGTCATCGCTGAGGACTGTGCTATCATTTTTCGACCACATGTGTTGAATCTCCCATCGTAATGAATTCCTTCGGTCGATTGAATATATAAACTCCCCAACGAGTGTGTGATTGCGTACTTTCCCATAAAGTGGGGAACCCTCGTTCTCCATAACGTCTTTGTTATAAATTTGTCCTATGTAGGCAAGAGTAATATCAAGTGGTTTTGAAACTTTTCTTCTCAATTCGAAGAAAACATCTTGATAAAAAAGTATCTTGCCCAATCCCCAAAAATTTGATTTATAGGTAAAATCATCAATTCTAGTAGTATCTATAGATTTAACAAATGAAAAACCAGCATTTAAATTAGTTTCATAGTCGCTTCCAACAAGCGGGAAATTTTTGGGCAGTGTATAGTTAAATTCGATTTGAATCCCTTCCTCGCCATTGCCTTGAGTAGAAGCAGAGTAAAAAGCTGGAAGTGAATATTGATGTTGCTTGGTAAGAGAGGGTAGGTAATTCAAGAGCAGTTCAAGACTTTTGGCTTCTCTATCGGTACGGAATTCCATATTGTCGTATCGATGGAAGTTCAAAAGGAGCGAGGCGCCTTCTGTAAATGTCGATATGTTTAAATTTATTCCATTTCCATTGTTGTAACTGAATTTGTTTCTGTAAGTTGGGTCATTTATTTTGTGAGCGTATTCAAGATTTAATGAAAGCCAGTCAAAGAATAGCTCGAATCTTGTGGAAAAAGCCAATACGTTCTCTGGAAGTTTGTACTTGCTATCTAAATCGGGTTGATACCGACTCACAAGGCTAGCACCTAAGTTAATTGGCATTTTTTGAAATGGCTTTGGAAAGAGAGCGGAGAGAGAAATTTCTGCATCCAAGCCGCGTACAATTGCCTTGCTCGTGCTCCAAAAATGCCTTTGCTTGCCAATGACACCTTTCATTGCTAAACCATCGTAGGGGCTGAATTCTATACGAACTCCTTCCAATGAGTTATCGATACCTAAATTCCTTTCTTCGTATGCTCGAAAGATCATTCCGCTACCAAATTGCTCGTAAAAATTGCCAACTGTGATGTTGATTAAATCGCTTTTATATGTAAGCGAACGGTATGGAATTCCTGAACCTTGGTAACGCGAATCGAAACCAAGTATTGGGTTTTGATAGCTTTCGAATCTAAGGTCTAAATTAAGATTGTTTGTTGATAAGGTTAGAAATAGATAATTGTTGGAAAGGATTTTTTCTGGTGCCTCGGCAGATTCGATTGTAGAGTCTCGTAGATAGTAATATGAATCTGATTGAAAATTTCCACCTATTTGCAAGCTACCAAGAATTGATTCAGATTTCAACTGCAGGGTAAGTAATAAAAGTAAACCAAGTGCAAAAAAAAAGGGAAAAGTTTTCATTTAATCCTCTGGTTGTTGCAAGACATTTATCAATCTCTGGGTTTCGTTGGCTAAATTATGTTTGTTCCCGCACATTCGTAAATAGGTCTGGAAATCATTCAAAGATTTAGCTTTTTGTTTTAAATGATAATTGGCAGCGGCTCGCGCGTAGTATGCAAGGCAAAAATTAGGGTCTATTTCAATTGTTTTATTAAAATCGTTTACAGAACGTTCCCACTCATTTTGATAATAAAAGATTAGACCACGAGTGTAAAAATATTCAGGCTTTGTTTTAGAAATGTCGATTGCTGAATTAATTGAGCTTATCGCTTGTTGGTTCAATCCAAGTTTGATTTCACAAATAGCTTTGGCATAGAAAGCGTCAGCAAGTGTTTTATCAAATTTGACAGCATTTTCAAAGTCTTTTATTGCCATATTGCATTGGTCCAGTTTAGCATATGCCAAACCTCGTCCGTAGAAAGCGGGAGCATAGGAGCTATGTTTTTCTAAAACCTCAGAGTATAAATCAATAGATTTTTTAAAATCTTTGCTTAGATATGCATCGTAGGCTTGTTGAATAAGACCTTGCTCTTGAGTCAGTAAATTGGATGCGTAAAAAAATAAAAATATCATCAAATACTTCTTCATTTTTTCTCCAAGATTTGATTTCAAAATTACAAAATAATTAAAATTTCATTTTTAAATCTAACATAAATACAAAAGACTATCCCGGCTTGGAGTGGATAAAATAATTGTTAGGATTGATTAAAATGGAACTGGTTTTTGTCCAAAATATCTTAAAAAAACTACTAATTTTGTATTTTAATTTTAGATAAAAGAGTTACCAATGATTGGATTTCTAAGTGCTGATTTTGCTATCGATTTGGGTACAGCAAACACATTAATCTATTCTTCTGGGGAAAAGGATATCGTTTTGAACGAACCTTCGATAGTTGCATTTAATAGGCTCTCCAAAAATATCATTGCAGTAGGCAGAAAAGCTAAAGAGATGCTTGGAAGAACACCTCGAGATATACAGATTATCCGACCGATGCAAGATGGAGCAATTGCAGACTTTGAAATTACCGAAAGTATGTTGCGGATATTAATAAAGAATGTAACCCCTTCGTTTCGATATGTTCGGAAAGTCCTCGTTTGTGTTCCTCAGGGAATAACGGAGGTAGAAAAAAGAGCAGTCCGGGATAGTTGCGAGCATGCTGGCTCGAAGGAAGTCTACTTAATTAGTGAACCGATGGCTGGAGCAATAGGTGCTGGGCTTGATGTTTTCGAGCCAAAAGGGAATTTGATTGTTGATATTGGAGGAGGTACAACAGAGATTGCTGTGATATCCCTCGGCGGGATTGTTGTCTCGGAGTCGATTAAGATTGCAGGGGATGAAATGACCGAATCGATTAAAAACTATTTCAAAAAAGAGCATAATCTCGTTATTGGAGACACAACAGCTGAAAAA
The DNA here is from genome assembly GCA_937927515.1 of Candidatus Kapaibacterium sp. GTDB lineage: Bacteria > Bacteroidota > Ignavibacteria > Kapaibacteriales > UBA2268 > Naka2016. Next base: position 77,056 of record CALBDO010000018.1, read on the forward strand.
ATAAAGATAGAGATTGGTTCTGCCTATCCATCGGAAGAAGAAACTGAATTTGAAGTAACTGGCAGAAACCTTGTCAATGGTTTACCAAAATCAATAATTTCAACATCAGAAGAAGTGCGAAAAGCATTAGAACCTACATTGAAAGAGATTGTCGATGCTATTCTGAGATTGCTTGAGAAAACTCCGCCAGAACTTGCAGCGGATATCTACAATACTGGAATAGTATTAAATGGTGGAGGTGCTTTACTAAGAGGAATCGATAAATTGGTTTCCGAGCATACGAGCTTGCCAGTACATATATCCGAAGACCCACTAAAATCCGTTGTGCTTGGCGCTGGCAAAGTCCTCGAAGATATTAGTCATTATTCTACGGTTCTTATTCGTGGTGTAAGATACTAATTCTTAACCTATGCAAAGAATATTTGATTTAATTTTAAGATATAAAGAGCACATCCTTTTTTTAGGTCTATTATTCATTTCATTATCATTATTATTATTAGGCGATATCAATAAGATAGGTGGTTTTAGAACTCTTGTTATTGCTTCTATTGGTTGGTTTCAGAAAAATGTATTTTTAATACCAAATGTTTCTGCTTTGAAAAGTGAAAATTCTGCTCTTAGGGAGCTTAATTTTTTTCTTTCACAAAGGGTTATGAATGCTCGGATATCCGAGATTGAAAATCAAGCCTTAAAGAACCTCTTGGGATTGAAACAGCGTGTTGACGCTCCATTTGAAGTTGCTCAAGTCGTTGGTTCTGTAACAATTGATATGAGAAATTATATCATCTTGGACAAAGGCTTGAAATTTGGTATAGATAAGTATATGACAGTTCGCAACGATGCAGGCTTGGTCGGCTCGGTTGTTATTAGCAGTGACAATTATTCATTGGTGGAAATAATTTTAAACGCCAAAGTTAAAGTTCCAGCAATGAATTTAAGGAATGGTGTTCTTGGGACAATAAATTGGGATGGTGCAAATCGTCTTTTATTCCGAGATGTACCAAAATTTGTAGATGTCAAAATCGGCGACACAATCGTAACCTCGAAACATAGCTTGAAATACATTCCCTATGTTCCAATCGGAACTGTGGTTTCGGTTGAATCGGAAGAAGGTGAATTATTTGCTGTTATTGGAGTTAAACCATTTGTGAATTTTTCGCTACTCGAGGAAGTTTTTGTTATTAAAAAAGTAATTGACCCAGAAATTGTAACATTGATAAATAAGTATGAGCAATTTATAATGAATACAAACTTGCCCCCAGATAAATCTCAAAAATTGAAACCTCGCGAAATAATGGAAAAAAAGAAAGCACTTGATTCGCTAAAAAGAATTAAAGCGGGGGAAAAATGAATAACACCCTCACAGAAGTCACTTTAAAAAATTTTTATTTGAAATTTATTTATTATTCAATCGCAACTCTTCTCATATGTGTGTTGCAACTATCTTTTTCTTTTTTAATATCAGTTAAAGGGATTATCCCCGATTTGCTTATTCTACTCATAATATGGATTACTCTCCGCGACGGTAAGATTGTCGGCTTGATTTCCGCTTTTTGCATTGGTTTGCTTTATGATTATTTATCTTTGAACATTTTTGGTGTCAATGCTTTAACCAAGACAATTGTAGCATACGTGTCAGGTTTTTTTTATAAAGAAAACGAATTTTTGAACATTGTAAAAAGCAATAAAATTTTTGTTATTGTTTTTATCTCGACACTTATTCATAACGTTGTTTATTACCTTTTAATGATAAATTTGACCGAATCAAACCTATGGAACATATATTTTAAATTTGTTTTCGGAAGTATGATTTATACTTTTGTCTTTTCTCTGACTTCGTTTTTCTTTAGAATTAAAAAGTTCTGGTAGCTTAGTTTTGTGCTAATATCTTTGTTTCTATGTAGTTTATTGTCCTTTCAACAATATCAAGAAGTGTTGGGGTATATTTAATGATTTCAGAAAATAGCTCGTAGAAATAATCTGTTGCGTAGTTGTGTGCAACCTCGTTCCTTAATTCTCTTATGTATTTGAACTCCTTTTCGTCATCAATTATGTTTCTTTTGTATGCGTTTGAAATCCTTTGGGGTACAGAAAAGTCGTAGCCTTTCGATTCGTAAATGTCAATGAAACGAAATGCTTTTTGTAAAAGTAGGTCGTTTGTTCTTGCAAATCTTGAGCACATTGATTCAATTACTTCCAATTCCTCCTCGCTATATTCATTTTTTAATGTAAAAAACTTAGATACTTTATTGTATGAATAAATCAACCTTTGAGTAGAGCGCCTCAGCATATCAACTACATCACGAGCGTAATCTAAGTATTTTTGCGTTCCCATATTAAAATTGCTTGCTCTTCAATTAAATTTATAAATGTTGTTTTGTTATCAAATGTGGAATGAACAATGTCTATTTTGGTACCTCCAAGCAAGTCTGAAATATCAATTTTTATTTGTCTTAGTGTCTTGTTTGGAACTGGACTTTGTGTTAGTATTAATATATCTATGTCACTTTCTTCACTCGACAACCCTCGAGAGCGTGAACCATAAATGTAAACTTGTACTTCATCCTCTAACTTTCCAGAAATCACTTCAATTATTGCTTTTCTTTCGTTTTCAAGTAAATGCATAGTCGAATTTATAAAAAATAAACCCAAAAACAAAATTAATTTGAATAGTTGTTGTAAATAAAGAAACAAGTACAATATTTTTCTGTTTTGCAATTATTAAAACTACGCCAAAACAGAGCGCTGTTGATGTGTAAGAATCTCAACATATGTGTGTAATTTTCTTGACATCCTATGTCGCTCTTTTAAATTTTGCAATGTAAAAACCATCAGTAGAATGGATGTGAGGAAATAAGTTAATCTGATGTGAAGATGGTTCGAGGGTTGGTAAATCTATATTGTAAGCATTGAATGCCAGTGATAAAGGCTCTGGTGCGAAATTATGGTTTTCGCCGAGAAATTTCTCTGCAACAAATTGATTTTCTTCGGGCATGAGCGAGCAAGTGGCATAAACAAGATATCCATTTGGTTTAACAAAACGGGAATAGAATCTAAGCATTTCGTATTGCTTCGAAGCAAGTTTGTAGAGTTTCTTTGGTGAAAGCCACCATTTGTGCATCGGATTTCTTCGAGCAGTTCCAATCCCAGAGCAAGGAGCGTCTACAAGCACAATGTCGAAAAAATTTTCTTTTAAAAGTGATTTTTTCTGTGCCTTGGAAGTGAAAATGTTGGTCTTTATCGACCGAAAGCCAGATAGACGAGCTCTAATGTGAAGCTCTTTAAGCTTTGGCAAACTAACATCGTTTGCAATGATAGTGCCTGTGTCCTCCATAATAAACGCAAGGAAAAGAGATTTCCCACCCGCTCCAGCACAGGCATCGAGTATTTTCTGATTCTTTTGTGGATTGCAAGCCAGGCATATCAACTGGCTTCCCTCGTCTTGGATTTCTACAACTCGGTTTCTATAGAAAGGATGCTGCATTATGTTCACTCGCTCTGAAAAGGTAATACCGTATGGCGAGTATTTCGTTGGGTAAGATTGGTAGCCTATTTTTTCAAAATCTGCTATTATTTTTTCTCTTGTGAAGTTTAGTTTGTTTACCCGGATAGTGAATTGTGATGGGTAAAGCAGACTCTCTGCCAATTCGTAAGGATTTATATCAATTTTCGGGTAAAACCTTACCCACGACTCTAAAACAAAATCTGGAATTGATAATCTTTTACTTACTTCATATCTCTGTTCATGCTCATCAGAACTTTTGAACAAGCGTTTTACTGTTCTATACTTTTCATCCAAGTCGAATAATATGTTTCGGATTTTGTCAAAACTAAAGAATCTTTTAGTTTGGTCGATAATATTTTTTTGGAGATGTTCTAATCCATTAGAAACTATGTAGAGCTTTTCAATAGTGGAAGTAATCGAAGTCAAATTATTAGGATATAATACAATGTTAATGAGTAAAGTTACCAGTAAGTTAAGTTTGTCGGTCTCGATATCTTGTTTGATACTGTTGTCTAAGATGATTTTGGTAATGAAGGAAGAAAATTCTAAAAACCTTAGGTGTATGAACAATATTTCCGAGATTATTTTTCTTTCCTTGCTCCCAATATATTTTTTCTTTCTAAAATACTCAGAGGCAATTGAATCGGAAGGAGCACTCGATTTAAGAATGATATTAGTTAAATCAAGGCAATGTTCCAAAAGCGTTTCCAGTTTCATAAAAATTTTGACAAAAATTATTTGCAAATTTATTTAAAATTGTTATTTTTGTTTTTTACAGATGTGTTTGAGTATTAAAAGTTTTAAAATTGAATTGGCATAATTATTGCATTCTTCTTTGTTTGCAAAAAAAAGTAAGCAAGTATGTTGATTTTATTATACAAGGTGATTTATGAGATACTTCTTTAGAGTTTCTACACTTTTTCTCATAACTTCTTTCTTTGCGGTTGTACCAGGTTTTTCTACCCCTGGTTTGAAAATCGACCGCTCTGTCATCGGTTCTGGTGGTATGCTGACTGTTAAAAACTCCGCAAATTTGAACCTGTCTGGTTTATTGGGCCAGGTTGCAATCGACAGGATTTCCAATGGAAATAGGGTACTTTACCAAGGATTTTGGGTACCCACCGAAACACCCACCGATGTTTCGGAGCCCATATCTCTTAGCAACCAGATTTCCAATTTTCCAAATCCTGCTTCCTTTTCTACCACCTTCCGTTACACTCTGGAAGAAAATTCTCTCGTCTCTCTCAAAGTTTACGACATTGTTGGAAACCTCGTTAAAATTCTTGTTGATGGTTTTCAACCAGCTGGGAACCAAGAAATTGTCTGGGACCTTAAAAACGACAACCTTGTCGATGTACCTTCTGGTAACTACTTTTATGAACTAACTATAACATCCGGCCAAATCGCTGGATTTAGCGAAACGAAAACACAAACCTATCGAAATATCCTTGTTATCGTTAAATAAACTTGATAACAATGTTGAAAATATTAAATGAATACTATACTATATTTTTATGTTTAACTAATTTAGGGGTCTTAAAATGAAAAGATACTTCTTTTCACTAGTTTTGGCTATCTTAGTTTCCACAACTTTGGTCTTCTCTCAAGTTCCTCGCTTGTTGAACTATCAAGCAAACTTGAAAGACCAAAACGACCGTCCTTTTAATGGACAAACTGCAATCACCTTTGCGATTTACGAGCAAGAATTTGGAGGTACTCCGATATGGAGTGAAAACCAATTAGTGGATGTCGTCAATGGGTTTATGAATGTCTATCTCGGCAAGGAGAATCCATTGAACATTCGCTTCGACCGCCCATTGTGGCTACAAATCTCAATCGGAGGAAACGCATTTCCAAGAACACCTCTAACATCCACTCCGTATGCAATGAAATCTTTGACCTCTACTAGGTCCGATACTGCTGATATTGCTTTTACTGTCGTTGATGGTGCTATTACTCAAGAGAAACTTGCTCCCGGCGTTCAAGCTTATCCTTGGGGACCTGCTGGGGGTGATTTGCAAGGTACGTATCCAAACCCAACTTTGAATCCTACTGCTGTGGTTAGGAATATACCTCCTGGGTCGATTACGCAGGATAAACTTGCTCCAAATGTCTCCTTCCCACCAAGCGGTCCTGCAAGTGGGGATTTAACTGGTACGTATCCCGACCCATTAATCGCTCCCGGGGCAGTTAAAACCGACCGAATCTTCAACGGTGCTGTTACTACTCCGAAAATCGCCGATGGTGCCGTAACCACTCCTAAAATAGCAGACGGTGCCGTTACAAATCCAAAACTTGGACCCGATGCTGTTACTACTGATAAAATTAAAGATGGAGAGGTTTACTTACGTGATTTAAACCAAGAGGTTCATGATTATTTCATTAACGTTGGTGATGCAGCTGGTGGAGACCTCTACGGTACTTATCCAAATCCAAATGTCGGTGGTTGGCGAGGTATTCCACTGAGTACCGCAGCACCATCCAACGGGCAGACCTACATCTATGATGCATCAAATAACCAATGGGTTCCATCAAATCTCGATGGGGATGTTGTCGGTCCAATTAATAACAATACTGTTACAAAGTGGTTGAATGTTCCTTTGTTCTCCACACCAAGTTTCGATGGTGAGGTCTATGTTTATAGTCAAATCACTAATGATTGGCGCCCAGCTTTTGCTTCTGGTGATGTAACTGGTCCATACAATAACCTAACTGTCGGTGCTTGGTTAAACGTACCTTTGGCATATCCTCCTTCTAATGTTGGTGAACTATATTGGTTCAATGGTTCCCAATGGGTACCCGGGCATATTCAAACTGTAGGACCAATTGTTGGTTTCGGTTATAATGATGGTGTTACTGTGCGACCCTTAAAGATTCGCGACGATGCTGCTTTCTTGCCCGATGGCAGTGGCTCTGTCCTCTGGTTCAATGGTGCACCAGGTACTGGTCAATGGGTTGCTAATAAGATAACAGACCAAAACGTTGCTAACAATGCTGCTATTCAAGGAACTAAAATAGTTCCGAACTTTGGTAGTCAAAACATTATTACCTCGGGAAATCTCTCTGCAAATAATGGGACTTTTACCGGGAATATCACCGCTGTCAATGGTCTTTTCCAAGGGAATTTACAGGTAAATGGTAGTTTAGCTGTAACGGGAAATATCAGTGGAACGAACGGAACATTCAGTGGAAATGTAAATGTTACTGGCAATGTTACTGCTGCAAATGGCATCTTCACAAATGCCACATTCACCGGAGTTTTGGAAGCACAAGGCAATATTACTAACTCTACTGGTGATGTTGTAGTCGATGATAACCTAAATGTAACTGGGGATCTAACGGTTAATGGTACAACTAACTTGCAAAATGTTAATGCAGTTAATGTTACCGCTACAAATGGTGACTTCGACAACTTAACTGTTTATGTGAGTGCAGATATTCAAGGTCCAATTCAAAATTCAATTGGTAACGTTAATGTTACTGATAATTTGGATGTAATTGGTTCTATTACAGCAACTGGCGACGTAAGTGCTAATAATGGCACATTCAGTGGCAACATTGGAGCAGTGAATGGTAATTTCAGTGGAACAGTCACAGCTGTTCAATACAATGGAGCATTACAATATAATGTACAAACTGGAGCTGGCTTAACTGGCGGATTATTCAATAACACAGCGAATAGAATATTTGCTGTTGACCAGGCTTATAATTTTGCTTGGACTGGTAACCAAACCTGGGCTGGGACATCGACGTTCAATGGACCCGTAACAGTTGGTACAATAACTGGCACAACTGGAACATTTACAACGTTGAATGCAATGAACTTCAATGGTGGAGCATTTAGTGGAACGAACGGCACATTCAGCGGAAATGTAAATGTTACTGGTAATGTTACTGCAAATACTGGCCTATTTACTACCGCATCAGTTACTGGTGCATTACAGGCAAGAGGAACAATAACAAATCCCGACGCCGGCGAAGCTGTAGTAGT
>CALBDO010000019.1 GCA_937927515.1 Candidatus Kapaibacterium sp.
TTTTATTTTTTCTTAAAATTAGCAAATGAATCACAATTGGAATAGTAGCAAGAACCAACCCCAGAAGGTAAAGTGGATTAAGAAATTGCATAATCAACAAGTTTAAAAGAATTGGAAACGAAAAAACAAGCAAAAAATTTAGAATTAATCTTCTTTAAAAAAGAATTCACTTAGGTCATCAAAACGGATGTTAACAACTATCCATCCAAGTTTAGGGGATTTATAAAAAGTTAAGACCCAGCGCATTGGAAAATCAGTATGATAAGTTAAATATCTAACACGAATGAAAGATTCTGTTACAATTTCAGAGTTGATTGGCTCGAATGAACGAATCTGTCCATACAAATTTACAGCCCTTTTTAATTCAGACATTAGTCTTTGAATTTCATCGGTTTTCTTTTTTAAAGGGCTATTTCCGATAAGGTCGTCGAATGCCTTTTCTATTTTATTATCAATAATTTTATAAAAGAAATTTTCACAAATATCAAGCACTTCTTGAGGAACTCCTAAAATTGACAATTTTTTGCTTTTACTTTCTGATTGAGCAGGAGAGAGTTTTCCCTCTTGTGCAAAACTAAAGCAAAATGAAAAAAAATTTAAAATAATGAAAATTATTGTCATTTTCATATTACTATTTCCAGTTTTGAAAAAAGTAAATTAATAAAAGCTAACTTCTTTTCCAAATTATATCTTCAATACCTTTTAGAAAATTAAGATACCGAGCAAAAACAAAAAGAAAATCGGACAAACGATTCAAAAAAATTAGTACATTAGTGTTTATCGACTCAGACATTGACAATTCAACAACTCTTCGCTCAGCACGACGACAAACAGTCCTAGCAATATGCACAAAACCCGATTCAAAACATCCTCCTGGCATAATAAAATTTTTCAATTCGGGCAGTTTCGCACTAATCTCATCTATTTTTTTTTCGATTATTTCGACTTCTCTCTCGCTAATTTTTTGAATACCTTTAGGAAGATTATTCTCTTTGGATATTGCCAATTCGCTTCCCATCGAAAACAGCATTTCAGAAATCCATATTAAAAAATCCTTGTCCTCTTTTGGAACTTCAAAAGTAGAAATAGAACCAACATAAGAATTCAATTCATCAATAGTGCCATAGACCTCGACCCTTAGATTACTTTTGGAAACTCTTGTCCCATCGAATAGACTTGTTTCACCTTTATCACCAGTTTTAGTATAAATTTTCATTTTAACTCCTCTAAATTTTTTATTTTGTGTATTTTTAAAAAACTAAATTACAAACTTGGAAGCAAAAACAATTAAAATTTTATTTATCGGTGATATTTTTGGCAAATCAGGGCTAACTGCTATTGCAAATTACCTTCCAATTTTTTTTGAAAAATATAACCCTGATTTTGTGATTGGCAATGCAGAAAATGCTGCCAACGGTAAAGGACTAGACGAAGAAGTAGTTCAAAATTTGTTTTCCAATGGATTTGACGTTTTGACAACAGGTAACCATATTTGGGACAACTGGAAATCGCGTCCCATTTTAGCCAAGGACCATCGCATATTAAGACCAATGAATTATCCAAGTGGAAATCCCGGCTTTGGATATTATGTATACTCATTGAAAAACACTAATTCTTCAATCGGAATCATCAATCTTCAAGGAAGAACATTTATGAATACCATCGATTGCCCTTTTCGTGCTGCAGAAAGAGCAATAAACGACATAAAAACAAAAACAAATATCATAATTATTGATTTTCACGCTGAAGCTACAGCTGAAAAAATCTCTTTAGCTCATTACTTGGATGGTAAGGTCAGTGCTATTATTGGTACACACACACACGTTCAAACCTCTGACGATAGGATATTGCCCAATGGAACTGCCTATATAACTGATGTTGGAATGACTGGTCCTTATAATTCTGTTGTAGGTTTAAAAACAGATATTGCCGTTAAAAGATTTCTTTTGCAAACGCCTCATAAATTTGAACAAGCAACTGGGGATGAACACATCTCTGGTGTTTATTTAGAAATTAACTTTGAAGATGGAAAATGCAATTTAATTCAAAGATTTTTTTATCCAGAATTTAAAAAGGAAAGGAAATGATTAAAGATAGCCTAAATTTAGGAATTGTTGGGGCTACTGGGTTAGTTGGTAGAGCATTTTTAAAAGTTTTGGAAGAAAAATCCCTCCCAATCGAAGAAATCGAATTGTTTGCAACCAAAAAAAGCGCCGGAACAATATTAACATACAAAAACATTCAATTAGAAGTCCAAGACATTGAGAAAGCAGATTTTGACAAGTACGACGTATTATTATTTTCCGCTGGGAAAGAAGCAAGCCTTAAATATGTCCCAATTGCAGTAAAATCCGGCTGTCTTGTTATCGACAACGGAAGTTTCTGGCGGATGCATCCAGAAGTACCACTTATTGTTCCAGAAGTTAATTTCCAAGACTCATTAAATCATAAAGGAATTATTGCCAATCCAAATTGTTCAACTATCCAGCTTGTGGTTGCTTTAAAACCTATATACGAGAAATTTGGCTTGAGAAAAGTTGAAGTATCAACTTACCAGGCCATTAGTGGAGCTGGACAAAAAGGTATCGATAAATTATTTCAAGAGATTGAAACTGGTCGGACAATAGAGACACTATCAAAGCACCCAATAGCCTTTAATATAAATTTTCACAAAATTTCTGGCAAATACAACTACTCAGAAGAAGAAATTAAAATCATCAACGAAACAAAAAAAATCCTACACAACACAGACTTAAAAGTATCTGCAACTTGCGTTAGAATACCAGTCGTTTTCGGTCACTGTGAATCTGTTTCATTAATTACAGAAAAACCATTCGAGCTAGATGAAATTGAGAATGTTTTAATATCTGCTCCGGGAATTACTTTATATGATGACCCCGAAATAGAGAACTATCCTACTCCGAAAATTGTAGAAGGGCATGATAATGTTTTCGTGGGCAGACTGAGAAAAAGCTTAACCGATGAAAACGGATTACTTATGTGGGTCGTCGCTGATAACATCCGCAAAGGAGCTGCATCGAATGCTATTCAAATCTTAGCAAAATTATGGTATCAGGCACGAGAACACATATTCAACTTTAAAAAGTTATTCGAATAAATAAAACTTTAAATTTGCTAATCTAATATTACTCAAGAGTCTTTTATACTAGAGCTCGAGAATCTTTTACATCAAAGCTCGAAGCTTTAGGCTAATATATTTTCTAGAATTTTAAAACATATTACAAATTCTAAGCTACTGTAATTTCTTTACACAAATAAACATCTTGAATGGTGTTTAATAATTTAATACCCTCGTTCATTGGACGTTGGAAGGCTTTTCTTCCAGAGATTAATCCCATCCCACCAGCCCGTTTATTGATAACCGCTGTTCTTGTTGCCTCGGCAAGGTCATTTTCTCCAGAAGCACCCCCACTATTAATCAACCCAATTTTCCCCATATAATTGTTAACAACTTGATAGCGGCATAAATCAATTGGATGGTCGGAGCATAACTCTGAATACATCCTTTTGTCATATTTCCCATACGACTTACCATTTGCATTAAGAACAAGGTATCCACCATTATTTTCAGGCATTTTTTGCTTGATAATATCGGCTTGCAAAGTTGCACCTAAATGGTTGGCTTGACCAGTCAAATCAGCTGATACATGGTAATCTTTTTCTTTTTTAAATGCGGAGTTACGAAGGTAGCACCAGAGAATGGTTACCATTCCTAATTCGTGAGCATACGCAAAAGCCTCGGATATTTCCACAATTTGTCTATTACTTTCTGGACTTCCGAAGTATATCGTAGCACCTACAGCAACAGCGCCCATATTATAGGCTTCCTCAATGGTTCCAAATAATATTTGGTCGTATTTGTTTGGATATGTCAACAGCTCATTATGATTGATTTTTACGATAAATGGGATTTTGTGTGCATACTTGCGAGCAACTATTCCCAATACACCAAATGTAGAAGCGACAGCATTGCATCCTCCTTCAATCGCAAGCCTAACAATATTTTCCGGGTCGAAGTAAATTGGATTCTTGGCAAAGCTTGCACCACCCGAATGCTCGACTCCTTGGTCGACTGGCAAAATAGAAAGATAACCGGTACCCGCAAGGCGTCCGGTGTTGAAGAGCCTATGAAGATTTGCAAGTACTCTGTTGTTCCGGTCTGAATTCGAAAAAACTCTTTCAATAAAATCCGGACCAGGTAATGTTAATATCTCTTTAGAGATTTTAGGACTGGAAAAGGATAAAAGATATTCTGCCTCGTTGCCTAACAATTCTTGAATTTTTTCAAACATTTCTCCCTCCAAAAACAGTAAAAAATAAATATACCAAAAGATTAGCAAATTTAAAGTCAAAATTTGATATTTTATTAAAAACAAGCAAATCTTTTTGAATATCACAGTTATTACAAATCATTAATCAAGAAAGGTTTCACTTTTAAATTTTTTTGAGGAAGCAAAATAAAAATTATTCAATAATTTTATACCTCTAATGAGAGAATCGTAAACAAGCTTTAAAATACGTAAGGATAATCTTTTTAGATAAGTTAGCTCAAATCGCGAATACGCATTAATCTATACTCTCCTCTTATAACTAATTTCTAAAGGTTTATCAATTTCAAGAGGTACCATTGATAAGACCCTTAAGATTTACCTAACGTTCAATAAACTTATAAACAAGAAATTTTGTTTTTATAACTTCGGAAACGAAGCTAAAACTTCTCCAAACACAGTAAATTTAAGAACTGTTAAGAAAATATACTATAAAAACCTGATAGCTCTTTTAACGCATGTAATTTGATTGAGTTAAATTTACAAACTCATTTTCGTCAAGCCTTGTAAACCTTAACACAAACTTCTTTATGCACTGCCATACCAGAAAGAGGTTCAGATTTTGTAATGTTAAGAATTCCAGTGTTGGTTCCTCTCCCTTTTGCTGATTTACCAAGTGCAGTATGTCCGAATCCGTGCTGTGCACCAATAACTTCCGGATGAATTCTTTTCGTTAATTTAACTTTACCTTTTACTTTACCATATGGCGACTCCAACCATATTTCATCACCATCCTCAATTCCATATTTCGCAGCAGTGACTGGATTCATAATGATGGGATTGTATCCCTTGATTTCGAGTAACCATGCATTATTTTGTGTCCGAGAATGAGTATGGCTTGCTTCTTTCCAGTTAATTAAATAAAGAGGATATTCTTCGTTGGGTTGCCAGTCTCTTGGTCTATATTCAGGAAGTGGATTTATTGGATTACCATTTGCATCTTTCTTTTCTGCGAGCCACTCGGAATAAAACTCAACTTTGCCAGACTTAGTGAAAAATCCTCTAACTTTTTTCCCGTTAATGATTGTGCCAATTCTTTTGCCGCCTTTATCCTTTGGTCTATCGTAAATCGCATTTCCATCTATGTATGATTTTTGCAAAACTTCCGAGGATAGTTCTTTCGAATATTTTTCATATTCTGTTCCTTTTTTATCTACCCAAACAGCACCTGGTAATTCCTTAAGTTGTTGTAGAGTTATTTTTGCTTTTCCTTCAAGAAGCTCCTTGGATAAATAATCCTCGTACCATTTAGTTAAATCTTCAACTTTTTCACCAGTCAGTGGACTGATTTCAAAAAATTTCTTACCGTCTTTTGTCATTAAATTTAATTTTCTTCCAAGTGCAATTACAGTTTCGTACTCAGCAAGCTGACCAAATAATGGTTTTACTACTGGTTGACGTAATCCAACGGACGGCCAGGTAACCCAGTGTGTATTCAGGTCATATCTTTCGAGGTAAACTGTGCCGGGTAAAACGTAATCTGCAAGTATGGCAGTCTCGCTCATCATAGTATCAATTACAACAGACATTTCCAATTTTTTGAATGCGTCTACAACAGCCCGGACACCACCAGGAACACTCATTACTGGATTTTGAAAAACACAGAACAAAATCTTAGCATCGTAAGGACCTTTGCCTTCAATAATATTATTGAACATTTGGGTATAGACACCTGATTTGTGTCCAAGTGGAAACTTTTCCAATTCATCGAAACGAGGCATTCTCAAAGTTTTTTCTGCAAATTCTCCTGGTTCGATTTCAACATGTTTATTTCCACCAGTATTTGGTAAGATTAACGTGCCTGGTCTATCATAACCACCAATCAAAGCAACCAGAGCCGCAATTGCTCTTCCACCCTGAACGCCATTGGTATGTTGACCAGGCCCACTCCAAAAATCGATACAAGCAGGTTTAATAGTTGCCAAATCGTGAGCAACTTCTTCGATTTTATTTGCAGGGATGCTTGTAATCTTTTCCGCCCATTCTGGTGTTTTATCTTTCACATAGTCAGCAAATTTATCGAATCCAATGGTCCAGTTTTCAACGAATTCTTTGTCGTATGTTCCATCTCGAATTATGCAATGAGACAGAGCAAGGGCAAGTGCTCCATCAGTCCCAGGACGAATGGCTAACCAGTCGTGGCCTTTGGCAGCAGTATCAGATAGATAAGGGTCTACAACTACTAAACGAGCGCCTCTTTCAATTGCTCTCGTTAAAATTCTGGGAAGATAAACCCACTTTATTGCGCTCGTTGGATTCCACCCGAAAAGTAAAATGTATTTTGATTGAATAAAATCTGCTAGTGGTCTTTCATCACCAACAACTGTTTTGAATGAGGCTTTTCGGGCAACATCACAGAGATTCGAGTGCATAGAGTAGTTTGGAGTACCAAATAATTTGCAAAAATCTGCTTGAATATGAGTGAATGAATGGTCTTCACTTATCCACAAAAGCTTATGAGCTTCATTATTTTCACGAAGTTTTTTCAATTTTTCTGAAATTTCATTTAGAGCCTGCTCCCAGGTAATTTCTTCCCATTGCGGGTCGACATCAAGACCACGCACCGGATTTCTTCTCCTCAAAGGTTTTTTAATTCTATCAGGGTCATATAATGCCATGATACCAGCGTTACCTTTTGGACAAATCGCACCACCTTCTTTTGTCCCATACTCTTCAGTATAACCATCAAAGAAATCAGTTGAAATATTAGAATAATTGTTGGGATTCCAGTTATTTGGTTCAATTTTCTCTACAATACCATCAACGACATGGACAAGAATCCCCGATTGACCACCACACATATTACAACACGAGGGAATCCATTCACCAGCCTCCCGACCCCATTTTTCTAAGCCCACGGGGTCCGTGCGAATTTCCCTTTCTTCTGAGCCCCAAGTGGCACAGCCAGTGGAGCTTAGCAAAGACGCAGACCCAGTCGTCGCAGCAAGCTTCTTAATGAATTTCCTTCTTCCAACTTTCTCGTCAAAAATGTATGCCATGTTACCTCCACTAAATTTTTACTTCGGATGATAAGTGTGAATTAGCTTCATAACTTTTTGGAAGGAAGAATTCTCCTAAACCAAAAAGTAGCATGCCAAAACCTACAATTCCAAAAGTCAACATCCATTCAGATATACTTGGAAAATAATGCGGGTCGACTCTGTGAGAATAAATTGCACTAGTTAAACCATGAATTTCTTCTACCGCAAGACCAGGAATAACAATATTTAAACGTAAACCAAAAATTCCAGCAGCAATTAAAAAACCAGCAAGGGCAACCCATTGAGGTGATTTCCTGGTTTTAAATGTTAGAAGAAACAGTGGAATCAATGTTCCAACAAATCCTTGCCAACCCCAGAAAACCCAAGCATAAGGACCTTTGATGACAAGGTCCCACCCAGCAACATGCCCAGGTATTCCACCTCGATAAACAATCAAAAATTCAGATATTTGAAATAAAATATCCAACAACAATAAACCTAAGACCATCTTGCCAAGCTCAACCACTATTTCTCGATTTTTTGTCCACCCTTCCTGGAAAACAGAAGATATAAGAGTAAGTAGAGCTCCACCACTAACTAATGCAGAGAGTAAAAATAGAATTGGGAATAATCCGCTGTGCCAGTGCGGACGAGCAGCAACAACGCCAAACAATGCACCAACACCACCGTGAAATAGTATAGCAATTGGTACACCTGCAGTGGCTAAAACTTTTACAATTTTTTTGTCTCTAACTCTCGACTTTTCGGATGTATCTTTTGAGCCAAGCGAGAGTAATTTATAAATTTTCCCTTTTAGTGTCTTATTATTTGCACTAGTGACAAGGTCATATCTTAAAAGAAAATATATTTCCACAATTAGCAACAACATGTATGTAGAATAAAGATAAATCATCCATGCCATCGGAGACTTAAAATTCGGATAAACCATAACGTGCCAAGCTCTTCCCATATGACCGAGGTCAGCCCAGATTGAAAGCAAAGCCATTAGCAAAGTCACTAATGCAGTAAATACGGCAAGTTTTCCGATTCTCTCAAACTTTTTGTAGTTGAAAACATATACCATTGATGAAACGAGAAACGAACCGGCAGAAAGACCAATAAAATAAATGTAAGCAGCAACCCAAAGCCCCCAGGTAACAATACTTCCATAATTAGCTTTGATATGGCCATCATTTATTCTTACAATCCAGCCATAAAATCCAACTAGGAATAGACAAGTTCCTATAATCCAGAAAAGTTTCTTCAAATTTCTTGAAACTTTATTTTGGTCGTGAAGTAATTCATTGATAAAATCCATCCAAACACCTCCTAAATTAAATAATAAACATTTGGACTTGTACCGAGTTCTTCTTTTAATCGAATATACTGGCGTTCACGAAGAAGAATTGAAACTTCACTGTTTGGGTCATTGAAATCACCAAAATGAATTGCTTTACCAGTGCAAGTTTTCGCGCAAGCTGGCCATCTTCCTTCTTCTTTATTGTATTTTCCTTCCTCATCCTGGAGATGTAAGCAAAAAGTACATTTACGAACATTTCCAATTGGAGATTTTTCGTGTTCTCTTTTTCGGAACTGTTTGTATTCAGGTGAAGGAACTTTTGACCAGTCTGTATCTTTTTCGATGGCGGGATAATTTTCTCCAAAATCAAACCAGCGTGCAGAATAAGGACAGGCAGTCATACAATAACGACAACCAATGCATCTATCATAGTCAACTACGACTATTCCATCTTGCTCTCGCTTATAGGTCGCAGAGACTGGACAGACATCTGTACATGAAGGATTTTCACAATGGAAACAAGGTTTAGTCATAAATACAGGTTTATCATTCGGACGGTTTTCTAAAATTTCCTCGAATACAACGGTGTAAGAAACCCCAGGAGGAGTTTTATTTTCTGCTTTACAGGCAAGAACACAAGCACGACAACCAACACAGCGGCGAGTATCGATGACCATTCCGTAATGATATTTTCTTTTCACTCGATTCAGAGGCCGAGTCTCTACAATGGAAGAGGTTTTAGCATTAAGTAATCCGCTACTAAGAACCGCTGTCACTAAACTTCCTGCACCAATCGATATTAAATACTCCACAAACTCACGCCTATCGAAAATCTTGTGTTTATCCATATCCTTTATCAAAATTTTTAAAAATTATAAAATTTAGATAATGAAATACCAAAATTAATAATTTTAAAAATAATCATAAGAAAAATTTAAACTATAATATTAGTCTTTATTAAAAGCTCTTTTAAAAAAGAAAAAATTGTAAATAAAGATGTCTAATATTTTATTTTAATGAAGATAAAAATCTATAGCAGATTTACGATGACAATAATTACATTTTGGTGTGCACAATCTTCTTTATGTTAAATTTTATCTATATATTAATTAAGAGCGTTCATCAAAAATATTAATTAGAAATTTTAAAAGATAATTGTTACATTATATCTTTATGAGTTGCAGTTTCAAATATCTAAATTTGTCGTAAATGAAGTTTTGGATTTGATTAGAATGAATAACCAAGACGAATATGGAAGACAGGATTTTTCATTGGGGGTTTCTCGCCATTAGGGTCGTAAATTGGAAACCCCAAGTCGAGGAAAAGTGGCCCTGCAGGTGTTATAAAACCAATACCAAAACCCAATGAGGTTGCAATACCCGTGACATAATCTCTGAGGTTATACTTAGTGACAAAGTCTCCTTGCTCATTTTTAATAAGCCACTGATAAGCATTTCCTGCATCGAGGAATATTGTTGCGGTAAACAATTCAAGAATGTCCCCCAAAGTTTTACCAATATATGCGGGACGACCAAAACGGAATCTGAGCTCCAGACTAGTTTCCATCAAGCTTGCATTACCCACAAAATCGCGTAAAAAGCTATTGACCAAGGTTGAGCTACTCGTATCGATTCGCTCACCTTTGTAATACCTGAGCTGGCGGGAAGCCCAACCACGAACACTATTCGCACCACCAGCAAAAAAATGTCTCTCGTACGGAACAAAACTAATCGACTTGTCAAACCATAAGATATGACCAATCCGATGTTTAAATGCAAAAACTGAATAATTCGAAAGATTGAAAAATGTCAAGAAATTAAAGTTAAAACGATAATACTTAGCGTTACCAAAAAAAAGAAAGCCTTCAACTCCAAGATTTGTTAATCTTCCTTTAGTAGGAAATAAAGGATTATCACGATTATCTCCAGTTAAGTTAATTCCAATGATTGATGATGTAAGAATTGGTTTAAATGTGTTTATATATCTATCGAGATTCCCATAAATCGAAAGAGCTTGCTGGATTCTAAGAGAATCTAAAAACGTGCGCGCATTTTCGTAAAATCGTTTAGATGCAGTTGAAAAATTTTTGGGTACTTGCCTTTCAAAAAACAGGTCTAAGTCTAAATAATTAAAATAAGTCCAAAATGGCAAACGCGTTGTGAATTTGATTGGTAATGAGAATGTTTTTAATTGCAGTGAACTAAACACTTTTCTCTGTGAATAGAGAATAGACCAAGCAAGTGCAATTCTAGTGTTCCCAATTAACCAAAGTAAAGGTTGGACAAAATTTATTCCACTTTGGAACTCATACTCAAGGGATTTCTTTTCGAAAATTACTTTATTAATATCGATTGCAAAACCTCTTAAATATAAGTTAGCAGATTGACCCCCACCAAATATATTCTTATCGGAGATACTAAATTCAGCACCAATGTTAACGGTCTTTTCAACCAAATTTCGATTCGTGAACAAGCCGACACTAAAATCTCGCATTTTTCTGTATCGCAAGAGTACCACCAAATTCAATGTAGTATCAGTATTTGGAGCGAAAAGAGAGGAGGTATCAATTCGAACTAACTCAAAAGTTCCCAACGAATTTAAATTAATCTCCGAACTCAAAATCTTGCTTTGAGAGAAAATATCACCAGGCTTTATATCTAAATGATTCAATTTTACATTATATCCGACACGTTTTTGCCCAAAGGTGCTATCTAAAAAATTTATTTGATTAATTCTAACTATGTTGCCTAATTTAAAATTGACAAAAATGCTATCTACTTTATTTGTTGTGTCAATTACTACCTTTGGAGTAGTGTATTCAGCGTAGAAATAACCATTTTCACGTAAAAACGCTCGAATGCTTCGCAGTTCATTTGCCAATAGAAGTTCGTTGAAATACATTCCAGTTTTCAACAAACGAAGGTTTTCTACTTTTTCGCGAAGTTCAAATGACAAATGCTCCAAGCCAGAGTATGAAATAAAATTAATTGTATAACGCTGGTTTTCTGTGATGATGAACCGAAGAATATTCTTTTTTTGTATTGTATCAGCAAAGAAAACGTAGTCTACTTTTACTTCGTGAAAGCCATTTTGATAGTAATATAATTCGAGATTCCTCTTATCTTGTTCGGCTAAAATTTCTTTGTAAAAAGATACTTCATTAACTAAAGAAAGAACAATTGATTTCAAAACTGAGGTTAATATCTTTGGCGTCGCTCTATTCTTTGAAACATTGTCATAATAAAAATAAAGCACTCTGTGAGGAATACTTTTTTGAGTGGTTCTGGTAGTTATAACGCCCGACAATGTTGTGGAAGGCAAAGAATAATTTCCTTGAAACTCTATCTTGTGTATTTCCGATAAGAAAGGACTGTAAAATGAAGGAAAAGTAAAATTCTTTGCCTCTATGGAAAGTATATCAAATGGTAAAAAGATTACAACTACAATGATGAAACATTTTTGCATTTATAAATACTTCTTAGAAATAAAAATAATAAAACTGCCCCGCAGGAAAATGATTCGGAGCAGTTTATTATGCAGTAAACTAAACATATTGTTCCTCTTCGTCGTCGTCGTAAAAGTAATCTTCTGAACCTAACTCTTCATACTCTGGCCAAAGGTCTTCAATTCCCATTATTAGCGCATCTTCGTCCTCTATTTCCATGAGATTATCGATAACTTGCTGGGGACATCCAGTTCTATTTGCATAATCAATCAACTCCTCTTTGTTAGCAGGAAATGGAGCATCTTCGAGGTATGAGGCAAGCTCTGGTGTCCAAAACATAGTTTCTACCCTCCTTCTATGTTACACAAAAAATCATTTAAATTTTATCCAATATCTTTTCGAAAAAAAAGCGATAATATTTTAAATATATTAAATTTTTTTAAAAAAATTTTATTTGTTCTTTGGGTTAGTAATTAAATCATCAAAATTATGTTGCAATATCAAAACATTGCATCCATAATTTGGTTCTTTTGCTTTTAAGTCACCGCGTAAAACAATAGTGTATCCCTTGCCTGGTTTAAATTCAAAGTTTTTTGCTTGAAACAAAATTGTATCTTTTTCTAAATCGGATATGGTGATTTTGTACTTTTCTGGATATGTTGTATAAAATTTTGTATAATTTTTAAAATTTAATGAGAAGCTCAATGGATACTGTTGTTCTAAATTAAATAATAAGTAAGAAGGTGAATTAAGTGCAAGATTGACGAAGCGAAAATAAGAATTGGTAGGTGAATAATTGCTAATCGAATCGTTTAGAAGCAACCCATTTACTCTCCTTTGTAGTTGAATTATGAAAAATGTGTAAAGTTGACCTTTAACCAAATTTGCAAAACCATTGTATACAACAGAATCATTCTTGTAGGAAACGACAAAATTTGTGACACCAGGCAAGACATTCATATATTTAAAACCTTCTTCTAAATCATAACTTAAAGAATTGTGCAAAATTATACCACCAATAGCTAATTTGACTTTTCCAAACATCGGTGCACAATTAACACACATAACTTGAGCATATTGAGAAGGGGTTATATCTTTTTCAGTTTCAAGACTCGGTATACATTGGCAGGCAATAAAAAATATAAATAAAAAGAAAAGAAAACTAATGAAAATTGATAAATTTTTACCCATATTGCCTAATACTTTAGGGTAACTCCATAAGTAACTCCGCTTTTCTTAGTTTGGTAGATATTTTCTTGGACTTTGTAACCTAAGTAAGAAACTTCCCATCCTAAAAACAAAGCAACACGTGCATCAGGACTATATTGTATTCCTAAGGAACCTCGAGCGAGAGGACCAACGGGAGTACCACCAAGGAAAATCCTTGCAAAAGGTTTAAGTTCATTAAGAATAAACATATTATCAATGTTTTGCTGTAAATAGAAACCATACCACCATAGGAGTGGATTTTGCTTATAATAAGTTAATTCACCATATCTTTTAAGAGTATATTGTTGCGAGAACTTTTCCTGCCCAAATTCAAAGCCAACATTTGTGTTTTTAAGTAAATTATACCCTATTGAAATTCCAGTGTTCGTTAATACACCTTTCTCACCCAAATTAACATTCACGTTTGGATAGGAATTCATCGAATAACCACGAAAACCTAGGGTAATATTTTTAAGTCTTTTCGTTACTTGGTTAGGGCTCGAAACCTCGGTAAGAATTGATTTAGAAGTGAAACCGAAATTTCTTGGTATTTCAATTGGAGATTGTTTAAAACTTCGAAAGACAATGTTCTGAGAGGCATGTTTTGTATTTGTCTGCTCAATAATCTCGGGATTTTCATTTTGAAGTACTTCGACTGGTTTCAACGACATTTGATTATTATTTTGTAAGTATTTTGAAAGATATTTATCAAGTGCTCGAAGAAATGTTCGTTCGAATTTATCTAGTTGATTAGTTTCACCACTTTCTACTGAAGCTTTGGACATTTCGATAGCATGTCCTACTGGAATTCCTATTTCATTGCTTAAATTTGAACCTTCATTGATGGTCGTTACTAATCTTGGATATGGAATAAATAGCCAAAGAAGAAGAAATGTACAAACACTACCCAAGATACTTGAAGCGAAATATGGAATAAATTTTGAAAAGTGTGTTTTAAGCTTTTCAATAAAAGCTGGTTGGGGAATGGTTGTCGATATATGATTTGTATTTGGAATATTGAAGTTTAACTTAGCAAAAATATCGTTTGTCAATTCAGAAGGAACAGTGATGGTTTGATAGTCTTTAAAAAAAATTTGGTTAAAATTAATTTGTTCTTCGAAATACTCACGAAGCTCTTCATTAGTAGAAAGTTCACGAAAGAGCAAATCCTTTTCAACCAAATTTAAATCACCTACTAAATACATGTCAATTAATTTTTTGTAATTCATATATCTAACCACATATGTGTTAATAATCATTTTTTAGAAAAGGTGCCAAAATTGTTTTTAATTTATCCCTTCCTCGGTAATAACGAGACTTTACTGTAGCGAGCGATTCACCGACAATTTCAGCAATTTCACTAAAAGTTAAGTTTTGATAATGATGCAGAACAAATACCTCCCGTGATAAGAAATCCAGCAAAGCAAGTGCGTTCTCAATCATTTGTGATACTTCATTTTTTTCAATTTCAATAACTGATTGTAAAATACCCGTTGTTTCATCGAATGAAATAACCGATTTCTTGTCTCGGTAGTAATTCAAGCAAAGATTTCGAGCAATTTTTAGAAGAAATGGCAATATATTTGAAACTCTATTACCATTTTTACAAAAAGTAAAAAATTTTAAAAATGTTTCTTGAAAGATATCCTTTGCATCATTTCGATTATTCACTAACCTCAAGATAAATGCATACAGAGTATTACTGTATCGATTATAAATTTCTGTAAAAGCGAGTTCTGCAATATTAGAATTGTTTGCTAAACTCAAGCAAAGTTCAATATCAGTCAAGCCACTAACTTTTTCTTGTTTTTTCATCAACCTTTAAATTTATTCCAAAAAGCCCGAAAAACATTACTTCCAATTATTATTGGTTTGGCTTTGTTATCGGAGATATTTATAATTTCCAAAGTACCACTGAACTGGGTCAACTCGTCCCTATAAAATCGAGTATAGAGAATATATTTTTTCTCCTCATATAGTTTTGGGAAAAGATTATAAGAATATCCACCAGATAGGGAAATAAATTGAAATCGTTTCGTTAATTCATTGAAGTTAACAATCCATATTGAACCGTCTCGCCCAACGGTATAAAAGACATTTTCTCTGCTCGATGGTAATGCTTCTACACATCCGACGAATTCTACTTCCCAAGTTTTTTCGTAACTTCCTTCGAAACTTGTTGAATAAATTAAATCAATCCTTTCTAATGTCTCTATGCAACAATAAACAAAGACATTGTCATTACTCCAATTTGGTGAAGGTTCGCCATAAAGCTCTGCAACATTTCCAGGTAAAACTTTCTTGCAAAGTGTCTGCGGTTGTTCTGAACCCAGGTAGGAAATTACAATATACTGGGGAGAGGTGTACAAGTCTTTCCCCTCAAAAAATGCAATCTTACTACCGTCTGGAGAAAAACTCGGCAAAGTGCCTTTGCAAAAGTTATTGGAAATTTTAAGATAAGTAGTCTCATTTTTTACTATCCATAGCTCATTACCATTAGCCCCTATTGCGATAAAAGAACCATTGCTGGAAATAATAGCAAAATCGCGCGAGTACCAATGAAATGAGCCGGCAATTATTCTTTGATTAGAGCCATCAATGTTGGATAGTATAACATCTTGAGAGCCAGTGGAGTAATCTCGAACGAATACCAATTTGTTATCCCTTGAAGGAGCAGAGTATAATTTGCCATTTTTAATCAATTCTTTTGGATTGGATTGATTTATATCTATTTGAAATATACTCGGCTCAGTAGCATTAACTGGCAAAGCGGTAAAATAGATATCACCTTCCGGAAAAGAATATATATTATCATACTTGCAGGGGTCGCAGGCAAATAAAAGAACTACAAAATCAATTACTATTAAAAATGTCTTCCAAACGTGCCTGCATTCTTTCATAAAAACTTTTTGCCTTTCTGCTTTCTCTGTATCTTGTAAGACACATAAATGGCAAAAAAGTATCAAAACTTAAACAAATTCTTAGATTAATTGTTTTGTTCTGTTTGAATGTTAAATAGTTTGTAAAGGTCAAGCAATATTACCAATCTATCGTCTAAATTCACCACACCAATTATGTAATTTTCACTAATTTTACTCTCACTTTGAGTGGGATTAGTTTCGATAGAATGTTTATTTACCCAAATCACTTCATTCATTTTATCCACCAAGATTCCTATTATCTTTCCATCGAGTTGCAAGACGATAATTCTCGAGGAGGGGTCGTAGTCGCGCAGATTTAAATTCATTAACTTTCTTAAGTCAACGACGGGAATAACTTTACCGCGCAAGTTAATAACCCCTTCCACATACTTTGGTGCATTTGGTACGCGAGTAATTTTCGTCATAGGCGTAATTTCCTGTACTTTCAAAATTTCAATGCCAAATAACTCTCCAGCAAGTTCAAAGGTAACCAACTGTAACATCTCGGATTTTTCGCCCTCTTGATTAATCAAACTCGTTGATTTTACAACTTCTTCCATTTTAATACCCAAAAAATTTTAACATACTTTTATTGTTTCTCCAATTCTTTCGAACTTTGACAAAAAGTTCGAGATACACTTGTTGCCCAAGATGAGCTTCGATATCTTTTCTAGCCACTTCACCTAATTTCTTTATCCTAGTTCCTCCAGCACCAAGAATTATTGGTTTTTGAGTATCTTTCTCAACAATAATTTCAGCATTAATATACCACTTTCCCTTTTGCCTCTCTACAAATTCTACAATTTGTACCTCTGTTGAATAGGGTATCTCCTCTCTGTACATTTTAAAAAGCTTTTCTCTAATCAATTCAGCCACAAAAAACCTTTCATTTTGAGTACTTAGGATTTCTTCATCGTAAAGAAACTCAGCTCTTGGCAAGTAATGCATAAAAACCTTAAGCAATTCATCTATCCCAGCTAGTTTTGTTGCTGATATAGGTACATACTCTTTGAACAGTTCAGTTTTTGCATATGAATCGATTATAGGAAGAACCAACTTGGTACTCTCCAGCAAGTCAATCTTATTCAAAACTAAAATTAATGGCTTTCCAGTGGATTTCAACTTCTCTTCTATTGCATTCGTAATGATTTCTTTTGGTTCTTTATGTGTTACTACATCAATCATAAAACCTATTATATCTGCTTCCTGTATTGCATAATCGACATATTGCATCATCACCTTGTGAAGTTCATACTTTGGGTCAATTATTCCAGGAGTATCCAAAAAAATCATCTGGTAATTTTCCTCTGTCCGAACTCCAACCACACGTTTACGAGTTGTTTGAGGCTTGGGTGATACGATGCTAAGTTTGACACCAACAAGAGCATTCAAAAGAGTAGACTTTCCAACATTTGGAGCACCAATTAAAGCAACATATCCACAATGTCTATCCATCAACTTTCTTTATCTTTTTTAAATGTTTTTAGCAAGGCATATGGTATAATAACACAATACCCAAGGAATAACAAAATTGGTGCAACATATATAACAAATGGATTATTCCATTTGCTGTTGGGAAGTGCCGACTCTTCTGTAATTCCAGTTGCTAAAAAAATATAACCAAGAATTATAACAGCAAAACCAATTGCCAAATATTTCAAATTTTCATTATCCAACGTAAATGTCCAAGTAGGTTTTTTGCTTTTTTTGGTTCTTTGCTGCTGTTTAGCTTGTACCTGTCTTTTCATACATTCTCCAAAAATGAATTGTAATATAAATCAAAATTAATAAAAAATATATATATCGATGGTTTCAATCTCGAACAAGTCGCTTTTCAACCCTAATTTTGAATTTATTTTGATATAAACTTCACTAAAATCAGTTATTTCGAAAATTTTTTTTACAATATTCATACTATAAAGCAATTTATATCAATATAAAATCGTCAACAAACTTTATGATTACATCTAAAATATGAAGAAAGATTCTCTTGTGACCACAAATTTTGATAAAGATGAATTTAAAGCTCTAAAGCATTCTGTTTTGCTCCGTGTTTATTATGCAGATGTAGATAAAATGGGGATTGTTTACAATGGTAATTACCTTCGTTATTTTGAAATTGGACGAACTGAACTAATGCGACATTTTGGAATTCCCTATTCTTTAGTCGAAGAACAAGGTTATTTGCTCCCTCTGATTGAAGCAAATATCAAATGGAAAGGTTCTGCAAGATACGATGACACAATTGAAATTGAAACTTCGTTTTATCCAGACTTTTTTAATCCAAAGGTACGATTCGAATATGTAATTAAAACTTCTGATAAAATAATAGCATACGGGTATACAATTCATACTTTTGTGCGTTGCGAAGACTTTCGCCCAGTCCGAACTCCAAAGTTTTTCATAGATAAAATTGAACAAATAATTACTCAAAAATAAAAATGAAAAGAATAATTTTCTTATTTTTTTTAGTAACTTTTGTATCGCATTCGAAAGACACTCCATTCAATTTCCTCCGTCATTCTGGCAGTGCACGGGCTACTGCTTTGGGGGGTGCTTTCGTTTCCATTTACGACGACCCATCGGCTTTATTTTATAACCCCGCCAGTGTAGGTTCAACCAATTCTAAAAATTTTTCATTAACTTTTTTTAAGCACGTTCTCGATATCAACTCTGGCTCGGCATCCTTTAAGAAAAAATTTGAAAAAATTGGACATTTTGCACTTTCGGGGAATTTTACCAATTATGGTTCTTTCGAACGAACCAATACCGACGGGCAGATAATTGGCTCTTTCACAGCCAATGATTTTTCTTTTGGTGTAACTTACTCTAACCTTTTAGATACCAATCTATACTACGGCGCCACAATCAAGTTTATATCATCTAATATCGACAAATATAGCTCTTTTGCAATTGCTTTCGATTTTGGTTTACTACTCCTGATACCGGAAAAAAATACAAGCATAGGTTTAGCAATACTGCATGCTGGCACACAATTAAAAACTTTCGACACCAATAGAGAGAGCTTACCAATTGATTTAAGGGTCGGAATATCACATCGATTACGAGGTTTACCTTTACTTTTAAACTTCAACTTCTTTAATTTGGCAGACTACACAAAGAAATTTCTTGATAAATTCTTGAAATTCTCCATAGGAGGGGAATTCATACTTAGTGACTACTTGCATTTGAGAGTAGGTTACGACAATAATCTACGCAAATACTCTGGTACATCAAAAAGTAAAGAATTTATAGGGTTTTCCGCTGGTTTAGGTTTAAAAATAAATGAATTTAATATAGACTATAGCATTGGACAAGTCGGGGCATCTGCAATATTTCATAAATTTTCAATTTATTTGACACTTTAATTAATTCATATATCGAATTGTTATAACGCAATTAAAATACTACTAAGAATCAACTAAAACAAAATTTAACTCAACTATAATGATAAAACTTGCTCTATATCTAAAACAGTAAATGTAAACAAAATTATTTCAAATTAACTTTCCTATAAAGTCCAATACTAATTTACCTCTTTAAATCTTTTCCCTTTAATAATTCAAATCTTGTGTTTTTACTTTGCCACGGAAAATCCAGTAAATTCCAGCAGTATATGCAAGAACAAAGGGTACACCAATTATCGCAATTATTAACATAATAGTAAGAGTTTTTTGAGAGGAGGCTGCATTATAAATTGTCAAACTATATTCTGGATTAGGGTTTGATGGAACAATATTTGGAAAAATACCGATAGCAAACAAAGCCAAAAGCGCAATGATACTTGCAGAGGAAGAAATAAATGCCCAACCGTACCTTTTATGATGAATTTCCCTGGGAATATTTGCTATTGCCAGCATATTAAGTAAAGGAACAATAAATAAAATTGGATAATCAATAAAATGTCGTGTCATATGAGGAACATAAATCAAGGTAACCATTGTAGTAGATACGTAGCAAATTACAAAAAATATAATAGTATTGTTGACCCAAGGTATTAATTTATCCCTCAGTTCGCCTTCTGTTTTCAAGACTAAATAAATTGTACCGTGCATCATAAACAATGATACTGTGGTAATGCCTGTGAGCAAAGTATATGGGGATATCAAAGTCCAAAAGTTTCCAACAAATTCATGGTATTGATTAAGAGGCACGCCAATGATTATATTGCCCATAGCAACACCGAGAAGTAGAGCAATGACGTAACTAGACAAAGAGAAAGCAATGTCCCAATTGCGTCGCCACCGTAGGCTTTCCCTTTTGCTCCTAAATTCAATAGCGATTGCTCTAAATACCAAAACTACGAGCAGAAGAAAGAGAGCGATGTAAAATCCAGAAAAAACAGTGGCGTAGACTTCGGGAAACGCAGCAAAAAGAGCTCCACCTCCAGTTATTAACCAAACTTCGTTACCATCCCAAACAGGACCAATTGCGTTTAGGAAAATGCGTCTATGATGGTCTTCCTTTACAAAAAGATGAACGGCGCCAACACCCAGGTCGAAACCATCAAGGACAGCATATCCTGTAAATAAAACACCTATTAAAATAAACCAAACTATATTCAAATCCATTTCTACCTCCATCTATTTTTTATCAAAAATTGCTTTTTGTTTAGAATAAATTTCGGACTCCACCTCGGATACAATACCTTGCTTGATTTTTCGGTCGAGGAGGAAAAGAAACAAAATTAAAATTAGTAAGTAAATAGCAGTAAACAAAATAAGAGAAAACCAAACGCTCCCAGGAGTTAAAGTTTTCGATATGGCATCGGATGTTCGCAATAGTCCATAAACAATCCATGGTTGCC
Organism: Candidatus Kapaibacterium sp.; assembly: GCA_937927515.1. Lineage (GTDB taxonomy): Bacteria > Bacteroidota > Ignavibacteria > Kapaibacteriales > UBA2268 > Naka2016. The sequence continues at coordinate 21,013 of CALBDO010000019.1, forward strand.
GACCAACTTCGGCAGTAATCCAACCAGTTTGATTGGCTAAATGTGGTAGAACAACACCAAATACTAAAACCCAAAGAAACCACTTGGTAGTCCAAAGTTTATTTGTCATCCAAAGTAAAATTCCAATGATTGAGATTAGTATGAATAAAAAGCCCAAGGCTACCATTATGTGAAAACTTTGGAAGACTAAATTAACTGGTGGTCGCTCTGACGGAGAGTATTCAGCTAAACCCTTTACGGGCTTTGAAGTATCAAAATAAATCAACCAACTAAGTAGGCCGGGAATTGCGATGTTATATTTCACTTTTTGTTCTTTTTCATCTACCCAACCAAAAATGTTGAGAGGCGCATAGGCTTTGGTTTCAAACAAGCCTTCCATGGCAGCAAGTTTTGTTGGTTGATTTCGTGAAACCCCAACTGCACTTGAATGCCCGGTAATCACTTGCATAAGCGAAGCAATAATGGCAATGACCAAACCAATCTTTACTGCAGATTTTGCATGTTCCAGGTGACGATTCTTTAAAATGAAATAAGCTGAAATGCTTAAAATTAGAAATGCACCAGTTACCCAAGATGCGAATATCGTATGCGTTAGCCTATCAATAGTTGATGGATTAAAAACCACCTGCCAAAAATCAACTATTTCGGCACGAGCAACAATAGTATCTCCAACTTGACGAGTGACGATGTGATGTCCTGCAGGTGTTTGCTGCCAAGAGTTTGCCACCAAAATCCAAACAGCACTTAAATGAGCACCAAATGTTACTAAAATCGTGGAGATAAAGTGGGTACGTGGTTTAACTTTGTTCCAACCGAATAAAAGAATCGCAAGGAAACCAGATTCTAAGAAGAATGCAAATATCCCTTCTGCAGCTAATGCACTTCCAAAAACATCACCAACGAATCGTGAATATGTTGCCCAATTAGTTCCAAATTGGAACTCCATTACAATACCAGATGCTACACCCATTGCGAAGATAATTCCAAAAATTTTTACCCAGAAACGTGTCAGCTCTTCCCACTTCTTATCTTTTGTCTTTAAGTACATACCCTCCATTATAATTAATCCTATACCAAGACCAATGCTCATAGGGGGATAAATAAAATGGAAAGCTGCGGTTATGGCAAACTGAATGCGCGAAAGAAGTTCTACCTCGCCCATAACAGCCCCTTAAATTTTAAATATTACCAAATAGTAATTTAAAAAAATTTTTTGAATAACAATATATATTTTAGCAAATTTGAATTTAACAAACTCAATATCAAAATGAACGATTTTTTGAAAAATTTTTTCTCCAACATCGAGAGAAGAGAAAAGAAAATTGTGCGCGAGGCAATTAAATTTGAAAGTTTTTTAAATTTAATTCAAGAGCGCCCAGAGTTTTATTTACGCGACATTTTTCAATTCTTCTACGACATGATATTTTATTTTGTCAAGCCAAAGAAAAAAAACAAGAATACCTTCAAGAATGATAGTTTCCAAGAGTATGATTTTGATGCTTTATTCGTAGAAAATTGTGAAAATCCTTTTTTTGCAGACCCCGTGTTCAGCGAGAGATTTATTGAATTAGTCAAAACTTTTAAGAAAAGAACTCTTCAAAATCACTTAATTCTTTTCGAAGGACCACCAGGAAGCGGAAAATCTACATTTCTAAATAATTTGGTAAGCAAAGTCGAGGATTATGCAAGAAGCGAGGAAGGAGCATTATTCAAGACCTATTGGAAAATTAACATTCCTGAAATTTTACAAGCTCTTGAAAGATATGGTTTCTCTAATGTATACTTTGAAGAGGACCAGCAAAATTTTTCAAATATACCCGAGATTAAAAAAGACATTAATAAGCGTCAGTCTCTTGATTTCTCTTGTCCACGATTTGACCACCCGATACTCCAGATACCAAAAAATCTTCGACACGACTTTTTAGATAAACTCATCCAGGACAAAAAATTTAAGAAAAGACTTTTTGAAGACACTGAATTTGAATGGATTTTCAAGGACAATCCTTGTAACATTTGTTTGTCTCTTTACGACATTTTATATGATAGGCTTCACGATGAAACCAAAGTTTTCGACATGATTTTTGCTCGTCGAGCGGTTTTTCGACGTTTGTTCGGAGTCGGAGTTAGTGTTTACAATCCAAGTGACCCAATCTTTTTAGAACCTAAGACAAACATTTTTGTTCAAGAATATCTTCGTACTTTACTACGTACAGACAACATTGAATTTATTTACTCCGACCTTGCGCTTACAAACAATGGAATTTACGCATTGATGGATATTAAAGAAAAAAACTTAGAAAGATTGCGGCGTTTACACGGCATAATAAGCGATGGCATTCATAAAGTTGGGACTATCGAGGAGAGAATTAAATCCATGTTTATCGGTCTTGTCAACCCAGAGGATAAAGACAAGTTCGAGGGGATTCCATCGCTAAAGGATAGGATAATCTATGTCAAAATACCATATGTATTAGACTACAAGACCGAAATCTCAATCTACAAAGATAAATTTGGCGAAGAAATTCAAAAATTATTTATGCCACACGTGTTGGAAGTCTTTTCGAAATTGATAATCGCAACACGTCTCGAAAAAGGTAGCAAAGCATTGAAACGTTGGATATCCGAACCCTTGAAATACGATAAATTTTTAGATAACGACTATTTAATATTGAAATTATTCATCTACTCCCGTGAAATTCCAAATTGGCTCGACGATTCCGACGTAAAAAAATTAGATGCAGAGCTTTTCAATGAAATTTATCGTGAATCTGAATTTGATGGATTCAAAGGAATCTCAGGAAGACAATCATTGCAGTTATTCAGCGAATTCCTGGAAAAGTATTCCGATGAACACCAGATATTCACCTTGGACAAAGTGATTAGCTTTTTTGTGAATAGTGAATCGCCAGATGCAGTAAATATCCCCCAGAGCTTATTTGTTTTGCTTTCAAACGATTATGATTACACTGTTACTCAAGAAGTCAAAGAATCTATCTATTTCTACAATAAAGAAGAAATTGAAAACCAAATTGCAAACTACTTATATACAATAAACTTCGACATTGGTGACAAAGTTTTATGTCCATTTACTGGAGAAGAATTAGAAGTAAGTGAAGAAAGTTTTAGAGCATTCGAGTCCTCGATACTTGGAGCAAACGCATCCCCATTTGAAATGAAAAAGTTTAGAAAAGAGAACCAACATATTTATGTCAACACTACATTAGCCCAAGAGATAAATGTTCAAGGAAAGGATATAAGAAACACCCAACAATTTAAAAACCTTTACAAGCGATTTACAAATTCATTAAAAGAGAGTGCTCTCTCACCATTTTCTGAAAATATTCACTTCAAGACAGCATTAATTGAATTTGGCAAACCAAGCTTTGAAAAATACGATTCAAAAGTAAAGCGAACAGTGGAGTTTCTGATTAACAACCTGACAAAAAAATATAAGTATACACGCGACGGAGCAATACAAATTGTCCTTTATGTTATTGAAAATAAACTCGATAAAAAGTATTAATTATTTCACGATTGAACCGGGGGCGATTTCATTCATGGTGGTAACTAAAGATAGTTTTTGTCCATCTTCAGAATTTGCTGCGAGCAACATCCCATCAGACTCAATGCCCATAAGCTTTACAGGTTCAAGGTTTACTACTACTACAATTGTTTTATCGATTAGTTCCTCGGGTTTGTAATGTTCACCTATACCAGCAACAATCTGTCTCTTTTCCATACCAAGGTCTATCACTAACCTAATTAATTTCTTAGATTTTTTGACCCTTTCCGCTTCCAAAATTTTTGCTACCTTCAATTGTACCTTCTCGAAATCCTGGTAGGAAATTCTATTTTTTCGTTTCTCCTCCCAAATTTGTTCGGGACTTTTGCCGAGTTTCTCAATTTGTTTTTGAATTACTTTATCATCAAAATTCGGGAATAGAATGCCAGGAGACTTGATAGGCATTCCTTCGTCAAGATTAAAATATAAAATATTACTCCAAATATCTTCGGATGGCGTACCATAATTTGGCTCACCAAGATTTGGTTCTAAATTAAGAGCCTCGAATATTTTCTTGGCAGAAAAGGGTATCACTGGAGCGAAGAAGACTGCAAAGGAATACAAAAGCTGGGTACAGATGTAAAGTGTTTTGGCGCAAACCTCTGGATTGGTCTTCAAAGTTTTCCAAGGTTCCTCATCGTTGAAGTATTTATTCGCAAATCTTGCTGAATTCATTATTTCAAATACAGCATCTCGGAATTTGAATTCTTCTAAATTTTTTGTTGCGTTTTTGAACGATTTGGCTAATCCTTTGGCTAAGTCTATCTCATTTTGTTTCAACGTGTGAAACATGCTATAATCGAATTCAGAATTGTTTAAAAGAAGATTTATTAGTGTATTCCACTCGTGCTTTAAAAGGATATAATTTTCGGATAAATGTGGAATTTTTCCATTAAAATTTTTCAAAACAAATTGAATAGTACGGTTGATGAAATTACCAAATATTGCAGCAAGTTCACTATTATTGCGAAGCTGAAAATCTTTCCAGGAAAAGTCTGAATCTTTGGTCTCGGGAAGATTGCACGCAAGAGTATAGCGTAATGCATCAATTGAAGATTCGTCGGGAAAATCTTGAATAAAATCTCTCAAATCTATTGTCCAAAATCTCGACTTTGAAAACTTTTGACCTTCCAAGTTCAAAAATTCGTTGGCTGGTACATTTTCTGGAAGGATAAAGCCATCATTTCTAGCGTAGAGCAAAGCTGGAAAAAGCAAGGTATGAAAAACAATATTGTCTTTTCCAATGAAGGCAATGTAATGAGTTTTAGGATTTTTCCACCAAGATTCCCAATCAGTATTTACTTGTTCGTTTTTTTTCTCGAGTTCAATAATTAGATGTTTAGTTGCAGAGATGTAGCCAAGCACAGCTTCGAACCATACATACATTACTTTGCCTTTTGCTTTCTCTGGTTCAATCCCTTTTATACCTTCAATTGGTATACCCCAAGATAAATCTCTTGTAATCGGTCGTTCCTTTAAACCCTCTTTCAACCAACTACGACTTTGTTGCAAAACATTCTCTTTCCAAGAGGTGGATTTGCTTTCAATATATTTCTCCATAAAATCCTGGAACAAATCGAATCGGAAGAACCAATGTGTTGTTTTCTTCACTATTGGTTTTTGACCAGTAATCATACTTTTAGGTGATATCAGCTCCAATTGGTTGTAATACGCGCCACAATTGTCACACTGGTCACCTCTTGCTTTATCGTACCCACAATATGGACATATTCCCTCGACATATCTGTCGGGAAGAAACATATTCGCAACGGGGTCGAAGAATTGTTCTTCTTCCTTTTCAAGCAAGAGGCCTTTTTGAAGAAAATCTTCAAAAAATTCACGTGCAGTTTGATGGTGAATAGACAGGGATGTTCTACTATAGATGTCAAAAGTCATCCCAAATTTTTCAAAAGCTTCTTTGTTTGCATAATGGTACTTATCGATTATTTCTTGTGGTGATACCTTTTCTTTCTCGGCTGCAATTGTAATTGCAACTCCATGCTCGTCCGACCCACATACCCATATTGTCGATTTCCCTTGCAATCTCAGAAATCGCACGTAAATATCGGCGGGGAGATATGCACCAGCACAATGTCCTAAATGAATATACCCATTTGCATAAGGTAGAGCAGACGTAACTAAATATCTTTCGTAATTATTATTTTTCATTTTTTCAATCAAAAAAACACAAAATTAGGAAAAAAAGTTTAGCAAAGTTTCATCATAACAAATACTGTTCTTAATTACATAGAAACCTTGTCAAAGATTTGGTCTCGAATATGAGTGGGAAGAAATTTTTACATCAAAAAAGTAGTTTTTGTTTAAATAGTTTATTAAGAACTAAAATTAAGGTTCCAATGAGTGGAAAGACAAGGAAAAGAGGACCAAGCCACAACAGTCCTCTAATAATTGCAGTGACCAACCAAAAGGAAATTGAAGACAAAAGAATAACCCAACCAGACAAAGTGGGTTTAAAGAAAAACAAAATAAAGCCAGCTAAAATACCAGTGAAGGAAACTATTTGAAAAAACAACTCGTAATTCCAGTTATTGTAGTCGTATAGGTCTTCAGTCCAGAAAAACAAAATAATAAGAGTGATGAATAAAATCGCAATAAATTTAAGGAAGTATAAAATAGAGACTCTGATAAAATCTTTTTTATTTTTGGCCCTTGTTTTACGATTATTTTTTTCTGCTGTATTTGCCATAAAATTCACCTTCGGCGAGAATGTGTCCTTTCATAGCGCGGAGAAGTTCATCTTTTGTTGCACCGGACTTTAAATCTAAAACTGTATCTAAAGCATAGATTTTGAAAAAGTAACGATGCGTACCACTTGGTGGGCAAGGACCACCATATCCAATCTTTCCCCAACTATTCTTCCCTTGAAGGGTTCCATCGGAAAGTTTTTCCATTGGCTTGATGTTTTCGGGAAGACCATTGGAAATCGCTGGTATGTTATAGATTATCCAGTGGACCCAAGTTCCCATAGGAGCATCTGGGTCGTCGTTAATGATAGCGATTGATTTAGTTCCTTGGGGAAGATTTTTCCAGCTCAAAGGTGGCGAAACATTTGCACCATCGCAAGTGTATTTTTGAGGGATGTAACCTTCGTGCACGAAGGCACTACTGGAAATTTCAATCTGCATTTTTTGTCCTCCAAAAACTAACAAGAGGAAACATAAAATTAATCCGTTCATGAAATAACCAAAAAATCATTCAAATATAATAAATCTTTTAGAAACAATACTCTACACTTAGACATAACAAAAACAACAGTTACAAAAGACTTGATTTTTAACTTAACTTTTGCAAGCTAATAAATAATTTTTGAAAACTACTTATACTCTCTTAAAAATTCAAGACGGTCTTGTAACTTGTGGATTGGTACAAGCAATTTTTCTTTGCCTAATATTGCATCTTCTCGGTTTGTGAAGACCAGTTCATAATCTTTGCTCATTACAATTGCTTCCTCGGGGCAGACTTCTTCGCAAAAGCCACAATAGATGCAACGGAGCATATTTATCTCAAACTTCTCTGGATAGCGTTCCTTGTCGCGTTCAGTTTCAGCTGCTTGAACTTCAATAGCCAATGCAGGGCATACGCGAGAGCACAAGCCACAAGCAACACATCTTTCCCCATCTTCATCAAGCACTAATACCGGGCGACCGCGATAAGAGCCAGTCGGTTCCCATCTCTCTTCTGGATACTGTCGAGTAAACTTAGGTTTAAACATTTGCCGAAGTGTTATACCCAGACCTTTTGCGATTTCTGGGAGATACAATCTCTCCCAAAATGTAAGCCTGTCGTGTTCTGTGTTCTCTATTCTATTCATATATTATTTCCCGAGCTTTACCTTAAAAAATAAATAACGATTGAAGTAATAATCAAGTTTAACAATGCAAGAGGTAAAAGCACTTTCCAACCAAGATACATAAGCTGGTCGTAACGAAATCTTGGTACAGACCATCGAACCCAAATGAAGAAAAAAACAAAAAATAATGTCTTTATAATCAAGACGAAAAATTGCAGAAGAGATAACCAGAATGAACCATGCTCGAGCCCTATCCACTCGGCTGGAATTGGCAGATTCCAACCACCGAAGAATAAGAGGACAATTATCAATGATGAAGTAAACATATTAGCATATTCCGCAAGGAAAAACATACCAAACTTCATTCCGGAATACTCGGTGTTATACCCCCCAACAAGCTCGGGCTCGGCCTCGGGCAAATCAAAGGGTGCTCTATTTGTTTCGGCAAATGCCGATACCAAAAAAATTAAAAATGCAAGAGGTTGATAAAATACATTCCAATTCCACAAAGCTTGTTTTTGAACTATTTCCTGCAATGAAAGAGACTGTGCAACAAGTAAAACACCAACTAAAGACAATCCCATGGATAGTTCGTAAGATATCATTTGTGCAGAGGAACGCAATCCGCCAAGAAGTGAGTACTTGTTGTTCGACGACCATCCAGCAAATGTAATACCATAAACGCCTACAGATGTAAGTGCAAGAATGAACAATATTCCAACATTTACATCTGGTGTTGTTAAAGCAAAATAAACGGTTCTATTCCCCATTTCGAATGGTTCAGCAAAAGGAATAACAGCGTAAACAGATAAAGCTACCCCAAGAGAAATTACTGGAGCAATGCGATGGAACAGCTTGTCTGCAGCACTTGGCGTAATGTCTTCCTTCAAAAACAACTTAATAACATCAGCAAATGGTTGTAATAACCCAAAAGGTCCAACCCTATTAGGTCCAATTCGATTTTGAATCCAAGCAGAAACTTTTCTTTCGAGATAAACACCAAAAGCAGCTGCAATAAGTAAAATCAAGGTTAAAATTATTATTGCTTTGATTAAAAACTCAATAATTAACAAGGACCAGTTCATCTATATCCCTCGCTTATTGTGGCTTCATATAATGAGATTCGTAAATTCTAGTGGGCTTATCTGGATTATTGGCACGACCAAGAGTGACCCCAAGATGCATATCTAAAAGTTCGTATGTCATACCCTTGAATTCGTCTAAATGAGATGATATTTCTTTAAAGACATCCTCAGTTCTGTGATAATTCCAACCAGCACCCAGTTTATTTGCTAACAATTGAATCACTTCCCAACTTTGACGCAGGTCGCGAAATTCAAATCGTGTCCATCTATCATTGAAAGCCCCAAATTTATCCAAGCGGCTCATTTTCATTCCCATAAAACGCAAGTTGTTGCGAGTGACAAGAGCTGGGGTAAAATGTTGAACACGCCCATCGATGTTGACAAAAGTTCCTTCGCTTTCAGCAAAAGTTGTTACGGGAAAGACTATATCTGCCATTTGGGTGAGCGGGTTATTTATGTTATACTGATGGGTAACTAGCAAATCCAACTCGACGAGAACTTCATGTAACTCTGGAAAATCCTCAAAATCATCTTCGATAACATATAAAGCTCTTATAGTGCCATCACGAATTAGTTGCGGTAGATGTGAAATTTTTACAGAATGAGCCTCTGGTCGAATACCAACCAATCTTGCACCTTTCAAATTGGGGGTTTTGTCGGAGCAGCGCAAGAAATCGTCCCCAAAACTCTCGTCGTAATGCTCGAGCAAATCTATATTTTTTGATTTGATTATTTCTCTTGCAAACTTGGCAAGAAGATAATTGCTTTCCACCGTTGCTTTTGCAGAGCCAATGAACATAATCTCTTCAGCTTCAAAAGGTTTTAACCTTTCAACAGCTGTGTTTATTGCATCAGTCCAATTAGTCTTTTCGAGCTTGTCTCCGACCTTTACTAACGGCGAACTAAGCCTATCATCATTTATGTATCGATATTTTAGCCTTCCATAGTCGCACATCCAAAACTTGTTTACAAATGGATTGGGTTTTGGTTCTATTCTAAGTATTTCATTATTCCTAACGCCAATTTTAATATTGCAGCCTCTGGCACAGCCATCACAAATTGAGTCGTTGAAACTCATATCCCACACACGAGATTTAAATCGAAAGTCCCGGCTTGTTAGTGCACCGACTGGACATATATCAATGACATTCATTGAATAAGGACTATCAAACTGTGTCCCCGGATGAAGTTCGATTGTAACATGGTCACCTCGTTGAACGAATGTAAGAACATCCTGCTTGGCAATCTCCTTTGCAAAGCGAATACAACGAGAGCAAGAAATACACCTTTCAGCATCAAACAACACATTCGGTCCCCAAACGACACGCTTCGGTTTGTGGTTCTTTTCCTCGTCAAATCTACTATACCCGCGTGAATGCTTGAAGGCATATTCCTGAAGTTTACACTGGCCAGCTTCGTCACAGATTGGACAATCAAGCGGATGGTTAATAAGCAAAAACTCCATCACAGCTTCTTGTGCCTTAATTGCTCGTTCAGAGTTAGTGCGAACATGCATACCATCGGCTATCTCAGTAGCACAAGCAATTTGAAGTTTGGGAAGATAGTTGATTACAGGGTGGTTATTAATGTCAACTTGGATTGAACCATCTGGATTTCGCTTAGCCATTCCTACTTCTACAAGACACATTCGACAGTTGCCAGCTACAGAAAGCTCGGGATGCCAGCAAAAATGTGGTATGTCCAAGCCATTTTCAAAGGCAGCTTGTATAATGGTTTGCCCTTGTTTGGCTTCATATAATTTACCGTTAATATAAATATGCGGCATATGAAATCAAAATTTAAGTATAAAAAACTAAATTAAGAAAAAGCCTTGAAATAAAAGCAAAAGTTTTATGATTAATTGTTTCACAGATTAACTTATTCGATGTGTTAAGATAGCTAGTATTTATTAAAAGCGATTTTTTCACTATAAATTGCAAGCAAGACAATTGAATAAACATAACTTGTTTTGAGGTTAAAGTAATAGCCAAATGAAAATTTAAATAATAACAGTTCAAAGTTCACAATAGATTAGCTTAAACATTGGGAAGTTTACGTAATTATTCGAAAATCATTAATTGAATCCAAAAGCAATATCAACCCAACAAGAAAGAAAGCTGCTTAAAGAAACAAAAAAATTGAAACTAATCCTCGAAGACTTCTCCAATATCCTTGAGTCTTCTAGGTCCAGATTCAATGACCTCTCTTGGGCAACCATCAGCAAATAGTTTGAAATTTTCGATATAGCGTGCTGCAAGGCTATCATATCTTTGCCAATATTCGTTCTTGTTCCCCCAAGAGCTTGATGGTTTCAAAACATCATCGGGGACACCTGGGCAATGCAGTGGTACTTCGAAACCAAAAAGCTTATCTTTACGATAAGGTACATCTTCGAGCAATCCATCTAAAGCAGCATTCAAGAGTGTTCTTGTATGTCTTATACTAATCCTTTTGCCAACACCAAATTTACCACCAACCCAGCCAGTATTAACAAGCCAGCATTTTGCGTTGTGTTTCACCATTTTCTCTTTTAATAAATTCGCATAGTAGAAGGGATGATGTACCATAAACGGTGCCCCAAAACAAGCAGAGAATGTAATTTCTGGCTCAATACCAAGACCTATTTCGGTTCCAGCAATTTTCGATGTATATCCACTTATAAAATGATACATAGCTTGGTTCATATCCAAGCGGGCTATTGGTGGTAAAACACCAGAAGCGTCGCAAGTCAAGAAGATTACATTCTTGGGGTGTTCACGCACCATCTTCTCTTCCACAACGTTTGGAATAAACTCCAACGGGTACGACGCTCTTGTATTTTCGGTAAAATGGTCATCATCTAAATCTACATTACGAGTTACTGGGTCGTAAACGACGTTTTCAAGTATTGTTCCGAAGCGGCGGGTAGCAGCCCAAATTTGTGGTTCGTGTTCTGCAGAGAGCCTAATTACCTTTGCGTAGCAGCCACCTTCGAAATTAAAAACACCATCATCGCTCCAGCCATGTTCATCATCTCCAATGAGTCTTCTATTTGGGTCTGCAGAGAGTGTTGTTTTACCAGTACCACTAAGTCCAAAGAACAAGGCAACATCCCCCTTTTTGCCAACATTAGCTGAACAATGCATTGCCATAACATTTTGCATTGGCAAAAGGAAATTCATTATCGTAAAAATTGATTTTTTTATTTCACCACCATAGCTTGAACCCAGAACCAAAGCCAATCGTGCTCCAAAATTAATTATTATAGCGGTTTCAGTGCGTGTACCATCAACCCTTGGGTCGCAGCGAAAAGATGGAGCTGCTATTAGTGTAAACTCGGGTACGTGCCGCTTATAATCATCTTGAGTTTTGGGAAGAAGAAACATATTACGAGCAAACAAACTTTGCCAAGCGCTATCTGTAATCACTCGAATTGGCATACGGTAGTTTGGGTCTGCCCCGACATAACAATCTTGAACAAAAAGTTCCTCACCCTCCAAAAAAGCCAGCAATCGATAAAGTAAAGCATAAAACTTTTCGGGCGGGAATGGTCTATTATAGACTCCCCACCAAATTTTATCTGCAGTTGTAGGCTCGTAGACTATAAATTTATCATTTGCGGCACGAGCAGTCCACTTGCCAGTATAAACCAGTAAAGGTCCACCATTTACTATATGGCCTTCACCTCGAAACACTGCTTCTTCGTAGAGCGCTGGTGTTGGTAGATTCCAAAAAACTCTGTCTAAATTAATAAAACCATGATTTGACAATTTAAACTCGCTTGCCAATGCATTTGCATGCTTTGTTGCTGGTGTTTCAAATTCTAAATATTTCATAACCAATCCCTTATTAATTTCCTTTCACCTATATATAGTTCATTGGGAGAATCTGGGTCTAATGCCCATTTTATTCTTTCTACTCCTTCTGTAATATCCTTGACAGAACCACAAGTGGAAAGACGCAACCAGCCATCGAGACCAAATTCAATGCCAGGAACAGTAAGAACACGAACTTTATCCAACAAAAACTGGGATAATTTGATAGAGTCTTTCATATAATAACTAAAATCTGCAAAGCAATAAAAGGTACCATCTGGTTTAAAAGCTTTCACACCTTTAAAAGCATTGAGTCTTTCCAAAAGAATGTTTCGATTGTTTTCTAGAGTAACTCTCAAACTTTCAACTTGCGTCTGAGGTCCATTCAAAGCTGCAGCAGCAGCAACTTGGGTAACTACAGATGGCCCTGATGTTTGATGGGCTTGGATATTGGTCATAGCTTCAATTAATTTACGATTAGCAACAGCCCATCCAATTCTAAAGCCCGTCATAGCATACATTTTCGAAACGCCATTAACAACTATAAGTTTGGAATTTTCACTTAAGTCTTTGGCATACTTGTAGCAATTAATTGGTTTGCGTCCATCAAAAATTAGCCTGTGATAAATATCGTCCATAATTAAATATAATCCGCGTCTTTCACAAAAATCAACAATTTCGGCAATAAGGTTTTCTGAATACATTGCCCCAGTGGGATTATTTGGACTATTGATAATCACAGCTTTGGTGTACGAAGTCACTCGCTCTTCAATGTCTTCTAGCCTTGGATAAAATGTACCATCTTCTGAAAAAACTGGAACAGGTACTCCACCACAAAGTTTAACCATCTCGGGGTAACTTACCCAATATGGGGCAGGGAATATGACCTCCTCTTGTGGATTCAAAATAGCCTGTAGACATACCATAATAGCTTGCTTTGCTCCACTGGAAGCAATTACATTTTCTGGTGCAACTAATCTGTCGTAGTACTCTTCCGTATAGCGAATTATGGCTTTTTTTAGAGACGGTATTCCATCTGCAGGAGTATACCGGACTTCTCCAGAATTGATTAAATTTGCAGCTGCTACGAGAGCTTCCAATGGAGCTTTACTTTTGGGTTCGCCACCACCAAGGTGAATAACTGGTTCACCCTTTTCTCTCAAGATTGCTGCTATCTCGTTAAGCCTCAATGTTGCAGAGGCTTTAATTGTCTTACCAATTAAACTTAAACTCATTCTTTTTCACCGTAGTTTTTGATTTAATACGTATAAAAAAACAAAATTCCAAAAAAACAAAGAGAAAAACAAACAAAAAGACTCTATAAAAAAATTTTGTTTTTAAAAAATTTTTTAAATTGATATTTTGTAAAATGCAAAATGTTCCAAAATTTGGAGTTTCAATGACTTTTAAAACTGTTCTCCTCGTGTTTTTTCTCATTGTTTATCCTTCTTTTAGCTCTCCATTTTACCTCTTCCTCGGCGGCACAAACATTATACCAACTGGAAAATTTAAAGAAATAAACAAAACCTCCCTCGGCTTCAACATTTCTTTCCAAGAGCGTTCGTTCTGTAATTTGTGGTATGGCTTTCGCATCGACGTTTCTAGACTTGACTCTCTTGAAAGCGTTCCTATCAACACGAATTACTTCGACTCGTACTTGTTGTTCTCTCCTGAAATTAGGTACGTATTTCTCCTATCGGAAAAAAACAAATACGACGACACATTTTATCTTTTCCTTCAAGGACTTTTACACTTCTCGTCTATTACTCGAAGACAAGAAATTGATGAAAGCAATTTAGGAGTTGGTGCTTCACTAGGCACTGGGATTGGTTTCTGCTTTAAACTGTTCAAAACTTGCTGGGCCGTTGAAATCGATGGCAAATATTCTGCACCAAACTCCATTCTCAAATCCAAACAAAGACCATCTCTAACAAATTATAACTTCAGTCTCACATTAGGAGTCAATTTATGAAGAATTTTATACTTTCTCTGATGATTATTTCATTACTTATACTTGGTTCATCTTGTAGAACCATTCAACGTAACGATGATGCTCTAAGAATAAAAAAGGACTCGGCCTTTAAATACACTGTTTACCCGTATAATCTGAACATAATCCGCAATGGAAATACGCTTCGGGGAATGGTTTTAAGACTTGAAACTGTAATGGTGCCAGACAGTTGCGTGGATAATAAAGAGCCAAATTACAAGATCGAAAATCGTGTTGCATTTCTCGATGCAAAAGCAAGCGATTTAAGATTTGTTGAATATATACCTTTTGATGACGTTGACTTTATTGGGCCTAAATTTGAGCAACCAATCAATGTATTTGAAGATTACAATTATCCCCTTGAACCTAAGAAATTTAGATTGGTACCTTGGGACACTTTCAAAGTTGAATGCCACGAGTGCAATTGTACTCCCTTCTCATTATCCCTTAAATTGCCCTCCTTACCATGTATTATTTGCTTTAAATGTCCTGCGAGGATTTGTAAATGGTATTTTATAGAAGTAAGAGCAGGTTATTCAACATACCGTGACAAGATTTCTCCTTTTAACTCTGTTTGGAAAGATGGTTATTACGGCGAGACTGCCTTTGGAATTAGATTTGGTTATCGCAAGCAATATGGAATCGGAGTACTTCTCTCAACTGGTTTACCAATTTATAATTCTTTTACTAGTGAGGAAAAGATTAGACCATTAGCACTTTTACACTTCCGCTGGGACCCCTTTAAAAATTGTTGCAAACCGCGTGAAAAAACTTTACTTATTAAAGTCCAGGAAAAAGGATGTGATTGTCCCGAAGAGTGTATCGAGGAGGAGAAAAAAGAAAAGTTGGAATTACCCCATGAAAAATGCTTCAAGCCTTACTTTTTCGTTCAAAGTGGGATACCACTGGACCAATTCTCTATCGACCTCTTTAAGTTAAACATTTCTCGCTCTGATTGCAAAGAAAAAGTTAATGCGTCTGCTCCTTATTTGAACGTCAAAACTGTTCCTGTGACATTTACAATTGGTGCTGGGATAGATTACCCAATCTCCTCACATATAGACATCTCAATCGATGCTGGTTGGCGGAGCTACGCTTTTGGAGAGAGCCAAGCATTGCTCGGTTTTTCCAATGTTCCTTCGTACAGAAGAATCAATATGTTTTTCATTAGAGCTGGTATAACTTTATAGGAGAAAAAAATGAAAGCAAAAATCAAAATATTAACGAATTTTGGTTTTCTCATCTACTTTGTCTTTATCTTATTTCAATCTTGCGAATGTCCTTTGAAGGAAGCAAATTTGTATTCAAATTGCAAAGTGCGAGAGGCAACAATCACAAAATTTAACCCTAATGGTACAATACAACAGGTTTCCAATCCCGATGGAACTTATGATTTGGTTTTTGTTCCAGACTCTTTGTACTCAATACACACGTTCCTTTTTCCATTTGAAGCAAATTTGTCTGGCTCGTTGGTAAATGATGAAAGATTTGCCAAAAGCTCGACAATTCCCATTGTTAAAATTCCTTTTTCTGATGGTCGACCATATTATATTTCAATCTTTGACAATTATCCACAAAATAATGATATGAATGGGGATATCTTACTATATTACGTAGCAGATGATTTCTCTTACGCAGAGATTCGTGTTGCTGGAGAATTAGTCAGAATTAATCAAAATTTCAATTCAGAAAATTCATCTGATTTTTGCGACTTCATCAACAATTTTACACGCGACACCGCTGAAATAGCAAGATTGAAATCGGATTTGAAAAAATTTGGATTAAATGCAAGGAACACTGATAGTTACGCTCAAAATTATACCAGCGGAAATATTGTTGTCCTTGATGTCAACAACAACATCGTAGCAAATATTACACCATTACAAACAGACATAGACCAAGCTCTTCAAAAAACAACTAACAAATCAGTTAACGTCCGGGTGAGTATCGGGCAAGTTTATCTTTATCGTGCCAGAAATGGAAAATATTTCATTTTTGCAATCACAGATATTCGACAAGGAACACTGAGCCCATTCAAACGTAGATTAACAATTATGTTCAGTGAAGTAAATTAATAAGGAGGTTATATGCACAAATCTTTTTTCCATTTATATATCGTTTTTTTAATACTTTTAATTTCTTGTTCAAAGCCCAACATCGTAAGGGAATTACCCGTCGGAAATTTGACTAAAATTTCTGCAAATAATTCACCAAATACAAAAATCGACGATGTAGCACCAATTCAACAACCCAACAATTTAGCCTTAATCGACCCCTGCGAAAAGGAAGAAAACTTTGTCGCTTCTGGTATATTTGATGGTATTATGACTTCATCCGAATTTATTAGAAAGACCTTTCCAGTGACCGACTACAACAGCGAGGCTGTAAATTATTTAACATCTAATGTTGAATCCATTACATTTTTAACAGCGACAGAGGGATACGCTGCTTTTTCGCATCCTCCATCCACAAAATACATACAGAAGTATGAACTGCCTCTTGAAGGTTCAATCGGTGGTACAGACATTTTTTACTTTGCACCCAAAGGGTCCAAGATTTTCTTCACTGTGCTACCCGAGCCAGTTAATTCAGAGTTTTGGGACTCACATCCTTTCGTCACCAATGATATTGTTGGTAATCAACTTCTTATTTGGGCTTCCGACAGGAAGGATAACAGAAACGGTTTTAGTTTTCCATACCAAAATCAAGGAAATACCGACTTGTACTTTGCTTTTAAAAAACCTTACGAAGACTGGAGCGAAGTCCAAATTCACAACTTTTCTGAAATATCCCCAGATATAAACACAAAATACTTCGAAGCAACTCCTTTTCTATTTTGTAAATGTTACAATCCAAAACTTATTTTTGCTTCTAACCGAGACACGAAAGATTCCACCTACGATATCTTCTATGTAGACCTTGAAATTGATTTCATCAACCAGAAAATCACACAAAAGGGAAATGTCAAAAAAATTCAAGAAGGTGAAAAGTATATAAATACAACTGCCGATGAACGTTTTCCGTTCATTCCGTATCCACATGTTAGAAAAGCCAACTCGGAGCTAAACATTTATTTCACCTCGGATAGATATCGCGATTCTGTTGTTTTTAGAACAAAGGACTCCTTGGGTAAAGAAACTCATATAATTTTAAAAAATGTCGGTGGATACGACTTATACAGATTTACACTTCAGAACAGAGAATTCACTTGCTCCCCTCCCCCTCCACCTAAACTTTATCTCATAGTACACCTAAACGAGTATTGCTACGATTTCAATGGCAATTTATCAGACTCCACCATCGATGTTAACGGATTATATTTGATGAACGCAAAAACTTGCTCAGCAAAGACAAAATATGAACTTGAACTTGGAACGAAATACAGGCTTGAAGTTAAAGATATTTTTGGTGGTTGCCAATCAAATTGCGATTCATGCTTTTCAACAAGTATAGAATTTATTACGCCAAAGAAAATATATCAAGATACAACATTGGAAATGACTCTAAGTAAACATTGTATTAAAAAACCACCAAAAACCGTAAGCTTCTCAATGAAAAAGGGCTTAGCATTTTTTGTTACTGGTTATTGGTACCCCACTACTATGAGTAATTTACAAGAGCTTTGGCGGCGCTCTGCCAGTGGTTGCCTTACACTGTCAAATTTCATAGATTCCACAGATTTTAGGCCAGACGAAAGATATTTCTACGTTAGTGCTGCAGAAACAAACGATAAATGGTTAAATACCTACTTCTACCCCACAATCGACTCCCTCCTTCAAATATTGGATACATGCTATTCCAATCAAAAGATATTGATAACTGTACATGGATATACAGACCCTTGTCCACTTAGAACTGTAAGAGACCAGGCTGGAAGAATTATTCAAGATAGCACAAGATTTACCTGCGATGAAAGTTTTATCTTTAAACGCAATGATGTTAGTATCGTTATTCCTCAAGGGGTACTAATGAAATTCCCAGATTTAAAAACTACCGAGGGTAAACAATTCAAGCCGCCTTTCGGAACTCAACAAGGGAATTACTTGCTTGCCATGCTTCGAGCATATTTTACAGAACAAACTTTAAGGAACGGTTTTAAAGCAAAATATTCGCAAAATCCTGAAAAAATAATGCTTTTCGAAAAGTATGTAACCTTTTCTTTAAATGCATACGGGATTTACGATGAACGACCACCATGCCCAGACATTGATAAAGATATTGTAGGAATTGAATTAGCCAACAAGCCATATCCACCTACTTTAAATGAACCTTGCAACTTGCCGCATAGTAGAAGAGTGATGATATATGTGGATGTTGTAAACCAGCAACTTTTGGATAAAAGAATCTTTGCAAGGGAGGAATGTGGAAAATTGAATTATCAAATGTTAGCAATAAAAGAAAAACCCCAAGCTACGCCACCTTCAAAACCGTTTTCAGACGAAGAATTAGCAATAAATCTTGATACATTAGAAAGTGATTTGCCAAAAACAAATGAAAAGCCCAGAGGATTCATATGTCCGGGTAAATGTTATCGGGTAGTTTATGGTCCAGCAAGAACCATCGAGGAATATATTTTCTTGAGCAATTTGTTGCAGTCCCTTGGATTTGAAATCGACGAAGATGAATCAGACAAACTGAAATTAGTCTCCAAAGAAAAATTTAATTCAGAAAAAGATGCGATGGAGCTTTTACAAAAGCTTCAAGAGGAATTAAAAAAACTCACACCAATTATCGATATTAAAAGAGTTAAAGCATATATAGAGATAATCTAATTTTTTTTAAATCATGTTTCAAGCTGAACAAGGAATTTCCTTGTTCAGCTTTAATTTTTAAGTAAATTTTTTTTATATTCCTTTTTTGAACATAGAGTGAAATATGAAAAAATTCTTTCAGGAATTTAAAAATTTTGCATTGCGTGGAAATGCCATTGATATGGCAATTGGTATCATTTTGGGCACTGCATTTGGTAAAATTGTATCTTCAATCGTTAATGACATTATTATGCCCCCAATAGGCCTATTGCTCGGTGGAATGAATTTCACAGATATTAGGATTATTCTTCAATCTGCAACAGAAACGAAACCGACAGTAGCATTGAATATTGGAAATTTTGTGCAGGTTCTTGTGGATTTTATCATCATCGCACTTGCAATTTTTACTATCGTTAAATCTCTTAACATTTTGAAAAGAAAACAAGAAGCAATACCACAACCACCACCAACACCAACCAAAACCGAGATACTTTTAGAAGAGATAAGGGATATTTTAAAAAAAGAAAGATAAGAATTATATAGATTTTATGCTATAACTCGGTGTGTAGATTTAGTAAGAAAGTTTTTCAAAAAATATTATCTTAATTATTCTTGTTGGTTTTTGTCTTTATCCTTTAATATAATTATTTCTAAAAAAGGAGATAAAAACTTTCCTTCTTTTTCTACAAATTCACGCACTTTTGGCTTTAGATAAGTTTCATCCAAATAAGAATACAAAATATTCGATAAAATTGAAAGATGGTTTTCGACTGGAAGGTTCTTATTGAGCACAATGATTTTTTCATTTTTAAAAAGACAAGCCCCACCAGCAAAATTACCATTATCACGTCGAATTTTAAACCCTATAGATTTTAAAGCTTCCAACATTTCATTAAATAATTCTTTGCTCTTCATTTTTTCTAAGTGGTTTAAAAAAGAATAAGAATACAATCGTAAAAATTGCAAGCCAATTGTATATTATCAAAAAGGAGAATTTTTTAAATCTATCATAGAAAAAGCTTTGAATTTCCTGAGAGTAATAACTAACACTCGAAGAAAAAAACACATACAAATTTAACCTAACGTCGAAGTACGAAAGAATCATTTCGGAAACAAAAGCAAGGACATAAAGAAATGTGGAAATTAACAACCAGCCCTCTTTCTTGAAATTTGATTTAATCTTTGGTAAAAGAAAGAAAAATGAAACAACGGTTAGCAAAAATCCTGTAATGGTATAAATAGAACCGACAGCAAAGTTTCGAACGGTTATTAATGCAATTTTTTCATCTGCCCAAGGACGCAAAACTATTGTTTGTTTATTACTTAGCTCGAAAATGTCGTAAGCGATTGAACTTCTCGTTATAGAGCCGCCAATCCAAATAATTATCCCTATGAAAAATAATGTAACAAAAATTTTCCCCTTTTTGGACAAATCCATATGTCAATCCATTTACTAAAAAAGTGTTGGTTGGTCAGTTTTAGTTATCTGGTTACTATCTAAAGGGACTTCGTTCAATAATTTCAAAAAATCGTCTTCGTAAAGTATTGAAACTCCAAGCTTTTTGGCTTCTTGGTACTTAGAGCCAGGGTTTTCACCAACTACTACAAAGTTCGTTTTTTTACTCACAGAGGAAATAACCTTTCCACCCAATCTTTCAACTTTTGATTTTGCCTCGGCTCGGGTTAATGAGCTCAACTCCCCAGTGAATACAAATGTCTTACCTTCTAAAAATTTTTCAGAAAACTGTGTCTCTTTCTCCTCAAAATTCAATCCATAAAATTTGAGTTTATCGATAATCTCTCTCTCTTTGGGATTATTAAAAAAATTCACTATTGATTTGGCAATTTTTTCCCCTATCTCGTTTATAGTCATCAACTCCTGCTCTGAAGCAGACATCAAGGCATCAAGGGAGCCAAATTTCAAAGCCAAAATCTTTGCAGTTGCTTCTCCAATATGTCGAATACCAAGAGCAAATATTAATTTGCTTAAAGGCCTTTTCTTGCTCTCCTCGATTGATTTAAGAAGATTATGAACTCTTTTTTCGCCCCACTTTTCGATATTTATCAAATCCTGACTTTTTTGATGCAACTCGTAAATAGAAGCAATATTTCTCAAAAATCCAAGAGTGACAAGTTGGTCTACAACTCTTTCGCCCATACCTTCGATATTCATAGCATTTCTCGAGGCAAAATGTTCTATACGACGACGCACTTGCCAAGGGCACTCAGGATGCTCGCAAAAATATGCAACCTCGCCTGGCAATCGCACCAATCGACCATTTAATCCACAAGTGCAGTATTCTGGGAAAATGAATTTTACTGCCCAGTCTGGTCTTTCCTCTAAAATTACCCCAGTAACCTTGGGAATAACTTCACCACCTTTTTCAACTACAACAGTATCCCCAATTCTTAAATCAAGCTCTTCAATATAATCAGCATTATGAAGGGTTGCTCGACTGATTGTTGAACCACCTAACTTAACTGGTTCGAGCTCGGCAACTGGAGTAACAATTCCAGTTCTACCGACCTGGAGAATGATGTTTTTAAGCTTTGTGGTGGCTTTTTCTGCTTCGTATTTAAAAGCTATTGCCCACCGAGGAGCTCTTGCTATGGTCCCCAACCTTTCCTGTTGTTGAATAGAATTAACCTTTATTACAATTCCATCAATTTGAAATGGAATACTGTGACGACGATTCTCCCAATAATTAATAAAATTAAATACCTCTTGTATGTTTTTACATAACTTTGAGTAAGGGGAAACGGGTAAACCCATTTTTCGCATTATCTCAATGTTTTCACTTTGGGTTGTTAATTGTACCCCCTCAACATCAAGATAATACAAAACAACACGTAAAGGGCGTTCTGCAACCTCCTTGGGGTCCAGCAATTTTAAAGTGCCAGAGGCAAGGTTTCTCGGATTAGCAAACGGTCTTTCCCCATTGGCAATTCTGTCCTCATTGATTTTCAAAAAGTCATTATAGTTCATATACACCTCGCCACGCACCTCGAAGTTTCTCAGTGAGATACCGTTAAAGCTTACTTCGTTAACCCTCAACGGAAGATTTCTTATAGTTTTTACATTTAAAGTTACATCGTCACCAGAAAATCCGTCTCCTCTTGTTACAGCCAATTTAAAAAGCAAATTTTCATAATGTATGCTTATAGCTACACCATCATATTTCAATTCCGTAAAATACTCTACTTTCTCACCCTCAAGTAAATCATTAACTCTTCTATCAAAATCAATTATTTCATCAAATGAATAAGTGTTCGACAATGATAACATTGGCTTATTGTGTACAACATTTCTAAATTCTTTTAAAGGCTCTCCTCCGACACGTTGTGTAGGTGAGTCCGGAGTAATTAATTCTGGATGTTTTTTCTCAAGTTCTACTAACTCGGCAAATAATTGGTCGTATTCTCTATCGCTAATTAAGCTTTCATCTTTGACGTAATAGTGATGGTCGCAAATTGAGATAATCTCTCGCAGACGAGAAATCTTCTTCGCTACATCTTTTTCTTCTCGATAATTACTTATAAGTTTTTCAATATCCATTCTTTAAATTAAAAAGTTCTCTTAAACTTTGGTAAATAACAGAAAAACAGTTTAGAAGAAATATTAAATTAAGAAAATTTGCAATTTCCTTTTCTAAATCATTAATTTTGAAAATTTAATATAACATCATATGAAACTAGTTTGTATAATTTTAGTTACTATTCTATTATCAAGCGCAAAAATTTACACAAGTGACCTTCAAATATCAGCACTACCACAAATAATTAACTCCAAATTTGATGAATACCCTTGTACAATTTTTAAAGACCATTTAATTTTCATTAGAAAAAAGGATGAACAATTTACGCCTTTTTCATTCCATCTAAACAACTTTAACCAAGTTTTTAAATTTAAAATTCAAGAGCACTATCAAAGACTCAAAGGTAGCTTTCTATCAATTTTTGAAACAGATAACAAGAATTATATTTTATTTTCTGGCAAAGAGAGAAATAAACAAGACTTTGACATTTTTTTGCTGGTCGAAAAATCTAATAATAAAGCTCAACTCTTTAGGAAATCAGAAATTAACACACCTCTTTTCGATTCCTATCCACAATTTGTAAATAATGGAGCAAAGGTTCTATATTCTCGGGAAGTAGCCGATAGTATTCCTAACATAGACATTTTCTTTGCTACTTTTGAAAATGGAGAAATTGTTGCTCCAAAGCCATTTTCAATTGTAAACACTAAAGAGAACGAAATAACTCCATTTATGGATGATGGCGGTAATTTATACTTTGCCAGATGGGATTCAACTAACTATAACCTCTATAAAGCTGAGAGGATAAATGATACTCTTTGGGGTCAACCAAGATTACTCCCACCTCCGATTAATTCCGAGTATAATGAAATATCCCCCGTTGTTTACAATAATAAAATTTTCTTTGCAAGTGATAGAAATAAAAATGGTTTCGACATTTTCGTAGCAAATCTTTGTTTACCAGTTTTACTCCAAATAAATTTCAAAGAAAGCATTAAGCTATTTTCCAATTTCGATAAAATTATAATTTTAGAGGAAAACCAAAATGTCATTGAACAAAAATATCTTGGAATTGAATCAAGTCTTTTGTACAACTTAGAACCAAATAAGGCATATTCGATTAAAATTTTTAATGAATGTACCAATGAGTCTTTTTTTTCTACAAACTTTACAACATCATGTAATGACACTTCTTACACAAAGTATGTCGTTAAATACGAGGTGAGCAACAATTTAACTAAAGAACAAAACATACCATTCTTTTTAACTGGATATTACAAACCCATAACAAAAAATAACTTAAATCAATTGAAAAAACTTTTTGATTATAACTTAATAGGGCTTGATGATTCTACAAGTTACGTAGAATATCCCAGCCATCAATATTATGATTACTCTGAGCGAGTAAAAAATGCTCTTGATGAAATAGTGGACCACATCGGATACTTTGCTCATTTGTTTGAGAAAGGCTGTATTTCGAAAGACAAAGTATTTATAATTGAAATAATCGGATATGCAGACCCAAGACAGTTTTCACCAAACGCTCGTTTCTTCGAAGAATCAATTAGCGACGACGAGTTTGGTACTTATTTTCCAAAAGGAATGCAAATGACAAACGACCATCTTGGAAAATTGCGAGCATACTTTACTGCGAAAGAGTTGAATGATTTGATGATAAGTAAGTTTGGAAAAAATTTTGTAGAAAATAATATTAAGTGGGAAATACGCAGTGGTGGTGTTATCAATGAAAATGAGGATTATTTGTTACTTAGAAAAGTTAATGTGAAAATTAAATTTGAAGAATGAAGATTAATTCTTAATTGTATTTCTGGGCGCCGAAATCTTTGCAAACAATTTGAACCTAGTATCCGGTTTTTTAGACATAGGTATAGTGATGTAACCTCCCCGAAGCCATAATTGAAATTGGTCCGAGTAGTTTTTGCTAAAGTTCTGCCCAGAGTTTCCACCAGGAAGTATCGTGAAAACAACGGTGTCATTCATATCGGCAATAAAACGAGCCGAAGGTCCCACTTCAACTTTTTCCAATTTAAATAGTTTACCGCCAGCATAGTTTATTGTCGAGTTATGACCACCAATTGTGGTTTCTTCGATTGAGAAACTTGGTTCGAGAAAGTTAATAATTGAAAAAGGGTGTTCAAGCTTTACTTTGTGAATTTTTCCATACTTCCAATCATCAACAAAATTTGAATTGAATAATTTAGATATCTTTTGTATTGCTAATTTGAAACTTTTAATAACTATTTGCTCTCTGTCCTCAATTTCTGGTGTGGTTAAGTCATCATAGAAAACAGTGGTTGAATCCGAAATGAATTCCAAAAATTTCCTATTTGCGATAAAATCCAAATAAAGTAATTGTTTCAGAATAGGCTCTCCCAGCTCATCTTTCAGTAAATTTTCGAGAAATGTAACCAAAAATACCTGATAAATAGTAGGGGCAACGTAGTTCTCAGAAAAAACGTAATTCCAACTTTTAAGCTTATCTAAAGCAAGTTTTTCAATATTGTTCAAAGAGTTCACATTTTTATTTAAAATCGGCAAAATCCTTCGAAGAACGTATTCAGACTGCTCTGAAAAACGGTCCATTTGCATAACCTGCATATTCAGCACGTCGTCTGGTCTACTTTGAGTTAGCATTTTGAGAATTCTATATGCTCGGGATGGGTCGCTCCAATAATTTCCTAAATATATTGATGGCGAAAAGGTTTTGTTATTTGCATTAAATATGATACCTTCCTTCGGGTTATAAATATTGAATTCACTATCCAATTTTTCCACTCCAACCCAAGAACTATTACGACGGATAAGGAAGGTCGGAAAATTTGGATGAACGTTATTTCTAACGGGCACATATCCAGCAAGCATCAAACCAATATTTCCTCTTATATCAGCATAAGAAAAGTTTAATGCAGGCGAGCCCCAGAATTTCTTCGAATTTAAAAAGTCACTCCAATTTTTGGCGCTACATATTAGATACAATGCTTTAAATTCATTACTAAAAAACTGTCCGGTCCACTTAAAAGTAAAAGCAAAATTTGGGGGCAGCTTGGGAGAATTACTGATATCGTAAAATTTCGGAGCTGAAATTGAATCCTTTAACAACAAAAAATCTGAAATTAATATATCTTCTCCAATAAACCTCTGATAATAAATAAAATCTGGAGAATTCTTAACTTTAATGGTATCTAATTTGTAGCTGATTTTTAAAGTTCTTACAGAATCAATTACAAATTTTGCAGTTGAATCCAAACTATAAACGAAAAAATCACAATCGTCGAGCATCCCATTTGTAATTCCCCAAGATATGTAATCATTCCTACCAATCAAAGGTAAGGGTACGCCGGGTAAACACAATCCCACAACATTAAATTTTGAAGTTGTAATATGTATTTGATACCAAAATGGGGGAAGACTTAGTTTCAGATGTGGGTCGGAAGCAAGTATCGCTTTTGTTCCACTATTCGTTTTAGATTGAATAGCCCAAGTGTTGCTTCCCTTTTGTCCACAGATGAAAGGATAGAAGCGCTCTACTGTAGAGAGAACATCATGGTCGAGTTTGTATCCGAAAATTTGTTTTGTTGAGGTGCTATCGAATTGAGGTTGCTTAATTTGGAATGTATCAGAAAGAAATTCATCAAAATTCTCAAATCTATTTGGCAAAAGTAAAAAAGCTTTTTCATAACCAATTTTATTAGCAATATCGAAGAAAGTCAAATCCAACCAAAAGGAAAAACTCATAGTAAAAGCCATTAATCTACCAATCAAGATACAATCCAATGGTGTCCATCGATTTGGTTTATAGTTCAAAGCTTGAAACTCAACTGGCAGTTTATTCGAAAAGCGCTCGATGTAGAAATTAACCCCATTTGAAAAGGACTCGAGCAAACGCAGCGAGAATGTGTCTAAATTCTTTAAAACAATTTCCGACGATTTTTTGAGTTGCAATGAGCGAAAATATTGGTCGAGTTTAATCGCATCCTTACCAAGTATTTCGGATAGTTCCCCTTTAGCTACTCTACGGAGATAATCCATCTGCCAGAGCCTATCTGATGCCTGAACAAAACCAATTCCAAAGAATGCATCCGATATATTCTCGGACATAACATGCGGAATACCATATTGATTCTTATAAATTTCTACTTTTGTATTTATGAATTCACATTCGCTGGTATAGTTTCCTTCAAAAATTGAAATTCCGGCAAGGTCTAAAATAAAAAGTAGAAAAAGAAAAAACGACAAGAGTAGGACAAAAAACGTAATTAAAACATTAAATTTACTGTACCTAAACTTCATATTTTAAATTTGGTCAAATCCAGTTATTATCTTTGTACCATTTGTAAGTCATTTTAAAGCCTTCCAAAGGCAGCATTTTTTGCTGAAATCCTAAGATTTGTTGTGCTTTTTTTGCATCACAAATCCAATAACTTTGTGTAAAATCGCGAGCTTTTTCTCGATTGAACACCGGCATTTTTCCAGACATTTTTCCCAAAATCTCTGCAACAAAGCCACTTGTATAAACTAAAAAGTGTGGTATTTTTAATTTTATCACCTTTTTTCCCACAGAAGCCGCAAGACAATCAGCGAGATAACTCCACGAATAAAATTCATTCGATGATAGGAAAAATATCTCACCGTTGGCTTTTTCATTCGTTGCTGCTAAGAAAATTCCCTCAACTGCATCATAACAATGTAATATACTCAAATACTTTTCATTAAATCCAATCAAAGGAACAATTCCTTTGTCTACCAATCTAAACATATCCACCAAAGCCGCATCTCGAGGTCCGTATACAGCTGGTAAACGCACAATAGTAATTGGAAAAATATCTTTAAAATTGAGTACTTCCTTCTCGGCTTCTAATTTGCTTTGCCCGTAACTAGTAACTGGATGACATTCGGTGGTTTCATCAACAGGTTCATTCAATGATTTTGCAGGACCAACAGCAGTTTGGCTACTACAATATAGAAATTTTTTTAGATGTGGATTGAACATTTCAACCGCTTTCAATAAATAAAATGTTGTATCCCTGTTCCCCTTTAAGTAACCATTATAATCTGGTGCTGCTATTGTTCCAGCTATGTGAAGAACATAATCTACATCAACTACTGCTTTTCGTAAACTATCGGCAGAGCTAAAATCAGTCTCAATAAGCTCGTAACCTTTATCTCTCACCCATTGTAAATTGCTCGACTTTCTGATTGTGCAACGAACATTAAAACCCCTTGATGCAAAATACTCTGCTACAAAACTACCAATAAAGCCGGTAGCTCCAGTGACTAATACATCCATTGTTTTAGTTTTTGAAAAATTGATTAATATAAATCTTGTTTAAATTCGAGATTTTTATAAAATATATTCCAGAGGGTATACTTCCTATAGGAATTACAATCTCACTTGAACAATTGACAGAAGGATATGAGAAACTTAAAACTTCTTTACCAAGAACATCAATTATCGTCACCTCCATCGGAAGTTGAAAATCTTCGGTAAAGAAAAAGAGCTTGTCCTCAGCTGGATTGGGATAGAGCGAAATCAAACAATTCGCGTTATACTCCACCCCAGAAATCTGTTGCTTTCCAACACCCAATAAATTAACAGCTATTGTAAATGGTTCAGCATCGCTTTCAATAATTAATTTTGCCGTTCGAATCCCTTCGGCTTTTGGAACGAATCGAACTCTAATTTGAATTTCTTCACCTGGGGAAATGCTATTTGGAACACTTCCAAAAATTTTAAATTCGTCGGCAATAGACGAAATTGTATCAATACGCACATTAATGTTAGCAGGCACATTGCCAGTATTTTTCAAACTTATTGTCTTAAGCTTATTAGAGCCGACTAATACTGTATCATAGTTTAGTGTGTTTTCGGAAATTAACTGAATTTCTTTTTTTGTTTCTAAAGGAACCAGGTTAAAATCGAGATAAGAGACGCCCAATCCTACTTGCCACAACCTGACAATCGATTTACTGATGACAATGTTTGCTCCCGTTTCAATTTGTCCGGTGTATTCGTTCAATACAGTCACCCAATTTTCTCCAAGGTCGGATGTGCCAAGTATTTGTCCTCCGTTACACAAGATATACATCAATTTTGAATTCTCTGGAGTGAATAGATAAACCGGCACCAAGCCATTTTGAGTAAAATTATATTGTCGAACCCTCCACGTTTTGCCACCATCAGTAGTTGTTGCCAAATAAAAAGGAGCAGTTGCATCTGTTGTTTCCTTGTATACAGCCATTCCAACCAAGCTATCCCTGAAGGTAATATAGTTTACAATAGCAGCGTTTGGAATATTGGAGAAAGACCAACTTTTACCACGATTAGAAGAAATAAACACTCTTCCAGTACTTGTTCCAAACCAAACATAGTCTTTCCAGCGAGTAGTTGAATTAACGAAACCGGTTTCGTTTGTCTGAGGCAAGGGAATGCCAAGTACTGGTAGCCACGAATCGCCACCATCGGTTGTACGACCAATTCCCCAATTGCCATTCTTTGGGTCGCCGAGAAAAATACCTTCTTTTGAATCAAAGAAATAGATTGCATTAACAAAACCAGTTATACTTGAAACATTGTATGAGGTCCAAACTTGTCCGGCATTGCCAGTTTTATAAATATATGCAGTGGTCTGATTTTGACTACCACTGCCAGCAAAAGCTATAGTTGAGCTAACACCTTCGATACAAAAAATTGGTTGATTAGCTATATAATTCGCCGAACTTGTCCCCGAACGAAGCAAGACAAAGCCGCTATTAGAACCAAACATACCTCCTTGACCCACCACCCAAAGGCAATCAAATTGTGGAGAGGAAGCTCCATACCAAGTAGGCTTATAAGCATCTGGCAAAGTAAAAACTTTTGTTAAACGATTACTTGAATTAATTTGAATAGGTAAGGAAAGAATTTGATAATCTATATAATTTCCCGATTCGAATGTACACAACAAATTAACATTACCAAGGTACCAGGGGTTGTTTTCAAGTAATGTAATAGTTAGATTCACATCTTTTTCAGATAGAGTTCCGAGCGTACCAAGAGCAAATTCATTTTGACTAAGTGAGATTATATTTTGTAATGGCGAAATTTTTAGAGTAACATTCCCAGCAGCACCTAAAAAGTTTTTAATTTTCAGTTGTAGAACTTTGGGATTATAATCTGTAATGGCATTACCTTGAGCAAATTTGTAAGAGATAATTTCAATTCCTGGCACACTTGGAGCACTAGGGGAATTATAATACACTGCCTTGTAAGCATTAACTTTGCCATAATAGTAAGGTTTTAAATTTGGCTGTGAAATTACCAGATTGTCTGATGTTGAACGAATTTGATGTAAAATTTGCTTAGGAGACCATTCCTTGTGAATAGATGCAATTAGTCCAGCAACACCAGCAACTATTGGAGCCGCCATTGAAGTACCATTTTGATTTGAATATGAACTATTGGGCATAGTAGAGTAGACATTTTGTCCCGGGGCGTAAACTGTAACTTTAATCCCCCAATTGGAAAAACTTGTGACGTTGTTAGCACTATTTGAAGCCCCAACACACAATACGTTATCATAACCAGCTGGGTATTGGCCACCATAATCAATGTACATACCATCATTACCAGCAGCAACAACAACGAGACTGCCCTTTTCGAGAGCGTAGTTAATTATATCTTGCTCAGCTGGGCTATAACCGGGACCGCCCCAACTGCAATTAATTACTTTAGCACCCATATTTGCAGCGTAGACTATTGCCTCGTATCCACGAAAAATCCCCATACCACCAACATCTGGAGAACATTTTATTGGAAGAATGGAACAACTAAATCCGGGAGAGGCAATACCGACGCCATTGTCCGTTACAGCTGATGCTAAACCGGCAACATGCGTACCGTGAAAACCTTGAATATTGGTTGGGTCATTATCCTCACGATAAATTCCGCTCATGAGTTGTTGAGTAGTCACATTCCCAACAAAATCCCAACCCCTAACATCATCAATTTTACCATTTCCATCATCATCTACATTATTTCCGGGCACTTCCTTAGGGTTTGTCCAAATATTTGCTAATAGGTCCGGATGGTTCCAATCGACCCCGCTGTCAACAATTGCAATCACAACATTCTTAGAGCCTTTCGTAATATCCCAAGCTCGTGGTAAACTAATGTTGTTTATCTGCCATTGTTGATTAATCCTTGGGTCGTTAGGTATGTAATCAAATGTCTTGCGAATGTAGATTGGCGTCGCATACTCAACATCTGGCAATTGGTTAAGTTCATTGCAAACTTCATATGGGTCTATTTCATCAGAAAAGTATATTTCCAATATTTTCTCAATACCAGTGGAACTGGTAGACAATGGAGAAGCAGTGGTGCCATCAAAAAAAGGGGCTCGGATTTTTGCAACATTATACTTTGATAGAATTGTCGATATGCTACTCGAATAAATTCTCGAATAGTTTTTATCATATTCGACGATTTGTTTAGTTTTAATGTGGATAGCTTTCTTAATCAAGAACTCCTCGGGAACACGGTAGATTGGAACGATTTTAGCTTTACCATATTGATTTTCGGCATCAATTGATAAATAATATTCAACATTCTTTTCCAAAGACTTCGATTGAGAATTGATAAAAACGGTCGAAAAAGAATAGTTAAAAGTAATCAAAAGCAAAAGGAAGACTAATTTTTTCATACCCATCAACAGATTAATTTGACATAATAAACTAATACTCCTGAACAACATTTAATGAATAACCTTTTGTTTTCGTACCCAAGAAAACAAGAGTGTAATTTTTACCAAAGGAAAGAAAAATGTCGCTGAACTGGTTAATAATTCGATTAGAAATATTGTCGAATATGACTAAAGAAAATTTTCTTTCTAAAAAAACTTTTTCTACTTGGCTGAAACTACCGTACGACAATTCATTAACAATAGTTTTTGTTTTCGAGCTATCGTAAAAAATTCCAATATTTCGAGCTTCTGGGCTAGCGTTAAAAAACCTCCTTCGGTACGAATTCATTTCTTTTCCCATAGAAGAAATGGAAGCGTCGAAAAGCTCAATTTCGTCTTTCGACCCAGTTACAATGTATAAACCCATCTTGTTTTCATCCAACGACAAAGAGTAAGCGGTCTCATTAATTATTATTTGGTTTATATCTCGAGGTAAAACTGTAGCAAAACTTTCTTTGTACGCCAACTTTATGTTTGCAAAATGCTTTGGGATAGAGCAGGTTAAAAATTCGGCGTATGGGAATCCATTCAATAATTGAATAAAAATACCACGAGCAAGATTTGAAATTCGGATATCTTGGCTCTCTTCTGGAATTAAACTCAATTCAATTCCTTTGTCTCGTGATTTATAAATTACAATCAAATACGACTTATTAGCTTCTACAGCAGAATAAAAGGATTTTAATAAAATTGATGGTTCTGTGGCTGAAAACAAAGTTAGGGGGAGATATCCTGGCTCTACCAAAACTGGTGAACCTATTTTATTGCTTTTTAGATTTGCTGCCAAAACTTCACCCGATGCGAAGCCAGTCTTAATACTACTTAGATTTCTAGTACCCACAGACAAGGTCATACCAAAATTTGTATCAATGGCATTTACAACTCTTACTGCTGCATAACCACTTTGCTTCACCTTTTCATTTAATGGAGGCACCATTAATAACTTCTTATCGTGGTGCGTACTATCGAAAATTAAAAGAGTATATCTTTTCAAAACTTCAAAGGAATAGACATAAACAGTGCGATTAGAAGAATAGCTTATTTCAAGAGTATCAGGAAAATCACTTGTACAAGCCGACAACCTAAAGTATGGGGACACCCAGCCACTTTCTAAATTGTCTGAAATTATTGTAGCGGGAGATTTAGTTAAAGTGACATTTTCTGAAGCAAAATTTGCTACTCGAATGAAAGAATGTTTATTCTCGACTGGGGATAATTCAACTAAATTTGTAGATAAGGAATCATAGTCATTATAAAGGAATAATGAATAGGTTCCATCCTTTTTTTGAACAAAAAAAAGAGTATATTCATTGTCCTCCAAAAAGTTCACAGAATAGATATCAATTAAATTTGAATTAACCCCATTATTTACTACCACAGAAATTGTGTAATTACCGAAAGGAACTGTCTTCAAATATGGATATGCAAAATAAGGAACGTTGGAAATAAGTACCTTTCCATTAGGACAGCCTTCTACAATTGAGACTTTTAAAATTGAATCCCGAACCAAATTGACAAACTTAAAATGTGCATTGCCTTGCTTTCGAGGTAGCCCAAAAGTAGTTGCAAGGACCATAAATGTATCTACATCAGCGCCCTCCTTTAAACTTCGTCCAGCAATAATTAAATACCTTGTTTCTCTAACAAGCCGTATCTTTCTCTCGGGGGAGTGGACTTTTTTATTATTTTGATACAATTCAATCTTAATCGAGTCGTAAGGAGGAGGCATACTCGAGGCGGTTAAACCAAGATATTCTACTGAATTAGAATAAACATTTCCATTGTATCCCCAAGATATTACATCATTTGAGTTAAAAGCATTGAGCAATCTAATTCTTATACTTTGATATGGTGGAGGGGGATTCACCAACTTTGGGTCTTCCTCTGCACAAGATGCAAAAATGTAAAATATTATAATCCAATATATTTTCTTCATAAATACAAATTTAAGACTTGGAACATCAATTAAGAAACCTTATTATTACTTAACTATAACAAAACTTCTAGTATATGTAAATGCTCTTGTGTTCATTTTTACAAAATAAACACCACTGTTAATCTCCTTTGAATCAACATGAAAAGAATACTTGCCAGCTTTTAATTCAGCATTTACTAACTCCAAAACTTTTAATCCCATCGAGTTAAAAATAGTTAGATTCACAAAATCATCGAAAGCAATTTCAATATTTATGTCAAAACTAGATTCGACAGGGCTTGGCTGTATTTCAAAGAGACAATAGGTCTTATCGGATATTTCAACAAGTCTACCTTCTGTAAAGCACGTAACTAAATTGATAGTTTTTTTATTTTCCTTAGGCATTAAACAATTTTCTGCACCAGGGAAAATTGGCTTAATTGTAATATCTGGATTAGATACATCTGAAAGAAACGTTTCAAAAGTTAAGGTGTTTTGGAATGAGGCAGGTGTTGGAAATGGGGTCCCTTTTCCGGCTACTTGGTAGCCGTCATTTGTAGGATTGATATCCCAATTCCATCCCAAAAGCTTAGATTCGAATCTCTTTAAAATGAAGTTTTTCTTATACGACTTAACATCAAAGACAACATTTCCAATTTCAATGGAATGGTCACGAAGAATATTAACCTCGAATGTAAGTATTAAATCTTTTGAGACAACAAGCTTACTATCATCGCTCTTGTAATCGACTGAAACAGTTTCCGTAAAAGTCTTACCGATAATTGGTATAATTTTATTTTCATAATTTGTAAAAATTTCGAGATTTGCAGAATAATTTTGTGTAGCAGGCTCGGGTAAAAATCGTAGAGTAACTACTCCACTCTCCTTTGGCTTAATAACAGTCGGAAAATTCACTACTTGAAAATTGTTTGAATTAGGTCCAGTTAAATTCAATCCCAAAATCTGCAAATCCGAATCATATGGACTATTGTCAATAACAACACTTAAATCTTTTGTAGCACAAGTGGAGACCTCACCAAAATCAATTGGGTCTGGGTACACAATCAAACCTGTCCCTACGCCAAAAATAAGTATAGTGTCGTTAACAATAGGATTTTTACTTGGTCCTGGTGCAGCGTCTGATTTGATTAGAGCAAGTATTTTTCTTGTTCCAACACTTGATGGAGTAAAATCAATTGGCACAGCAAATTGCCCATTGTTTTTAGAAATAACAATGTCGGTTGTTTTGGCGCCAGAGCTAAATTTAAACTCTGAGGAAGAAGGTAAAATAATTTCTCTTACGTATAAATCCATTGTTTGACTCGGGTTCATGATAATTAAATCGGCAGTAACTGTATTCCCAACCTTAGTTCGTCCACAGTCGACGTCGGGGGCAGTTATTTTTGGTAGACCACCGATGCCAATTATCTGCACTTCAGCGGGTTCACTAAAATCTTTGATGGACAATAAAACTTGATTTTCTAAATACCCTTCAGTTTGTGGATTAAATCTTACAGCCAAGTCAAAAGATTCTCCAGGAGCAATCATCAATGGTAAGCCTGAGGGCGGATTAATGTAGAAATTTTGGTCATTAATGCTTGCAAGTTCGACCTTTTGAATTTCTATCTGTGCCTGTGTAACATTCTTGATGGTGACAATAGTATCATTTATTGTCAAGATTCGTCGAACACCAAAATCTATAGGTTGAATTGGAAGAGCCGATGGAATGCCTTCGCCGGTTATATTTGTAAAAAATTCTCCACAATGGTTTGGTATATTGAACTTAATCCGAGCAGACTTAGAACCAATCGACTGAGGTCTAAATTGTACAGTTATATTTAAACACTCACCAGGATTCAAAGTAAACGGTCCTAAACCGGGTAAGACAAGGAATTCCGAAGAATTTACCCCCTCGATAGATAAATTAAATGTTAAAGGCACTGCAGTGGTATTCTTGAATACACAATTTTCATTTTGGTTTTTAACAGTTTGAATTTGAACCTTTCCAAAATCAATCTTCGAAACAACTTCCCCACCACAAGGAGCAATAAGCCTGATAAT
Source organism: Candidatus Kapaibacterium sp. (assembly GCA_937927515.1). GTDB lineage: Bacteria > Bacteroidota > Ignavibacteria > Kapaibacteriales > UBA2268 > Naka2016. Next base: position 56,256 of record CALBDO010000019.1, read on the forward strand.
TGGAGGAGGGCAAGGGACTGCATTTATTTGAAAGCCAGTTTCGGAGGATGCTCCCACTGGAGATTCAATGTAATTAATTTCAATAGTGTGGGACTGGTTTTTCAAAAGGTTAAAAGGAGGTGTTTTACCCTTCCAATCAATAGTGAACTTATTTGTTGAATTTATATTAAAGGAGTTGATTGTAAAATCAGTGTTAACTGCAGTCATTGTTAATTGCCTTTTTGTAGTGCCAATGCCAGGTGCACCAAAAAGTAAAAACGTATCAGACAAGTCAAGTTTTGCTAAACTTTTTTCTGGAGCAAAGTAATTGGTCAAAACTGAATCGGGTATTCGTTTGAATATAGCTTTAATGTTTCGGGTTCTACTCTGCTCGTCACAACCAAAAGGTGAAACCCACGTCAGATAACAAACATTACGACTTTGAATATCACCGACAATTTGACGAAAAGCGTTTATAATTTGTTGTTTTGTGTTTATTTCAAAACTTTTACCACCGGTTGCTTGACAAATTAGGTCTATTGAATAGTTTATAGAGCTTTTAATGAACAAAGAGTACACCTGTGCTTTGATTCTTTTTGCATAGTTAATTATTGTATCTCTCTTCCAATCTTGAAAAGGTCTTTCGGGTTGTCCATCTGATAGAAATATGACCACTCTTCGTAAATCTTTAGGAGTAGTTTCTAATAAGGGCAAAGCACCAAGTGGTGGCCAAGCCTTTACAAAAGGTGGATAAAAATCTGTGCTTCCAGCAGCGTATGTTAAATTAATGTTTAACCAATCATATAAGGGCTGTTTTGTATCGTACAAAGGACTTGTTTTGTAAACATCGCCAGCAAAGAGAACATATGCAATTACAGATGGTGGGTCTAATTTGATTGAGTCGAGAAATGCAAAGGCTCCCTGCTTGACCCAGTCAATTTTTTTTTCTCCACCCTCGACTGGGTCATTCATAGATGTGGAGACATCCAAGACCAGGACCACTGCCAATTGAGGATAAAAGTCGACTTTTTTACAATCGATACCAAGAGTTGGATTAAGATTAACGCCGTTTTCATAAAAATCAAAATCAGATGTTGTTATATTCGGATAATCTACACCCATAGGGGTTCTAGCATAAAAAAGTGCTTTCATATTTGGGAAATTACTAGTGTCGATAGAATATAAATTAAAAGACTGTGCTAACACTTCATTAAATAAAATAATTAATAAAAACACTGAAATTAAAATCAAACGTTTCATTTTTTGCCCTCCATTTATTAATATTATTTATAACAAAATCAATTAAAAAGTTACAAAAAACACCACTCAAAATTAACTCTGAATTATAAGAAAAAATATAATATCATAAACTATTTTTTTGTAATGAAATTAAATATTAATTTGTAATGTTTGATACTACAAAATTCATATGATGAAAATTTTATCAACATATATTATAATTTTTTTTCTCACACACTTAGCATGGTCACAGAAATGTAGGGACTATTTAATATACGATGATGTTGAAAAAGTGCAAACCTTTGGGATAGACACTAGCGGAAACTGGTGGATATTGACCAAACCCTATATGAATGATTATAGGCTGATAATTTCGGGGACCAAAACTGAAGTATTTAAAGAAATTAAACATCTCACTTTTTCTCCAGATGGTAAGAAATGGGCATTTTTTGGTAAAACAACAACAAATTGGAATTTCGTTTCAAGCGATACGATTATTCCGCTTTTCGCCGAAGAGGTTTTAGCAATAGGTTTTAGCAACAACTCCGAGAAAGTTTTCTATGCATTCAAAAATGGAGTTGAAACAACCATATGCTACGATAATAAAGTGATAAAGTTTACAAATTTTTGGGGGAAAATATTTGCAAACTATGATGGTAGCAAGATTGCACTAACATTGCAAGTTGGTAAAATGTTTTCGCTCATAATTCCCCAATATTTTGAAAGTGAAAGGTTCGACTCAATTGTCCCCCTTGGTTTTTGGCTCGACGATGAAGTAATCTTTGCTGGGAAGATAGGGAGTCTTTGGCAAATTTTCAAAAACCATCAACCTTTAACCGAAGAATTTCTGCAACTCATTGATATGAAAATAAATAACCTCGGAAGCAATGCAGTATTTGCAATCAAAAGAAATACATCTGATGTTTTTGTCGTGTTAATTTCCGAAAAGTTTGCTGAACCAATAACTTCCAAATCATACAATTATGTTTCGAATGTGAAGTTACATCCCGAAGAACCTCTGGTTTCTTTCCATGCTACTAAAGATATAAATAATTTCATTGTCTATGGTAATGTCGAGTATTCGTTAGGGAATTTCTCTGCGGAACCTTTTTTCTCCTATGACGGTTCTGAATTATATTACTGTTACTGCGACATAGAATGTTATTTTTATGTTGATGGTAAAAGATTTACACTCCCTGGCGGCACAAGCTGTTTATCAAATGTTGCTCGTAAACCAAGAACAAACTCAATAGCTTTTTCAAATTATTCCCATCTCGTAATGTTAGATTATTATCTAAACATCCAATACGCTGGATTGATGGTGGATAAAATAACCAATCCTATTTATAATTGGAAAGCAGAAAGATACGAGGCTCTCGGTGAAATCAATAATAAAATTTATTTACTTACTTGTGCCCCTTGAAATTTTATTCAAGCCATCTACGCAAAACAAGAGCATATTTCAACTCTAACGAAAATAGCCAGGAATGCCATCTGTAATTCCTACCTCTTTCACTATAATTATTCAACGGAAGTTGATACGTAAAAGCAAATCCGAAGAATATATTTCCAGTAAGATGAAAACTAAAGCCAATTGCAGGAGCAAATGAAAACAGAATTGAATTTACCCGTTCAACAACCCCATCCTCTAATTTTACCACATCACCATTTCCGATAGAAATATCAATTTTTTCACCATTTTCAAGACGCACGCTCCTGTCTAACAACTCTTTTTTATGGATAATATGTGTATAAAAAGGCAAACTAGCTTTTATCCCCACCCTTATAAACGAAAAATCCCAGAGGTTGAAATTCAAAAAAGGCATCAAATCAAAATTTGAAAAACCTACTTGGGTCTTTTGGCGGAAAAGGACGGGAACGTTGTAGAATTTCTCTCCAGTTTGACTTTCGAATGCAAGAAGCTCCCTCTCTTTGTAAGAAGAAGTATTACTCAATAGAGACAAACCTACGACCCCCCCCCATTGTAGAAAGGAAGTCAAATCTTTTTGAAATAATAAACCCAAACCAAAGGCGAGACCAGAACCATCCCTAAAACTTGGACAGTCACAACTGGCAAATAATTCACCAGTTTGCCAGTTTGGACCAAGCCCGGCAAAGATACCCAATTCGGTTTGTTTACGGGACTTTCCGGGACCCAATGGTGATGGTTGCTCCTCAACTCCTTGAGAGAAAATGGTTAGCGAGGGTAAAAACAAACACAAAAAAATGATTAAATTTGAAACTTTATTCATATTGCCCAAAAAAATTAAAAACGAAATTATGGACAATAATAGTTTAAATAGTAAAGGTGATAATCATTTTGAAAACAACAAAGACATATCAAATATTATTAATGGTGTTCGTGCTACTGCAATCAAAATTTTAAATCGTTTCGAACGAAGTGATTCATATCTCGAGAAACTACTCGATAAAGCAATCAAAGAAAATAATTTCAATGAGATGGATAGAGCGCTATTGACAGAACTGGTTTATGGAGTAATCCGATGGAAAGCCAAACTTGATTATGTACTTGTCGGTTTCTATTTTGGTGATTATCTTAAATGCTTAAATGTTGTAAAAAATGCAATGAGAATAGCCCTTTACCAAATTATGTTCCTTGATAGAATTCCTTTGTATGCCGCAGTAAATGAATCTGTCGAATATGTAAAGCGAATACAAGGGGAAAAAACTGCTGGTATTGTCAACGCAGTTTTAAGAAATATTGCAAGAAATATTGACAATATACGCTACCCGGAAAGAGAAGAGGACCTTATTTACCACCTTGCTGTAATGTATTCCTATCCAAGGTGGATTGTAAAACGCTGGTTGGATTATTTTGGAGAGGAAAACACTGAAAAAATGCTTTTTACCAGCAATAGGAAACCTTACATTACCCTTAGAGTTAACACTTACAAAACAAATTCCGAGTTTGTTATAAATGAGTTAAAAAAACTTAATCTGCCTTTTTTCATTTCGCCGTACTACCCTAATTCACTTGTAATTAGAAATCCAAGGTTTGATATAACTTCGCATCCTATTTATACCCAAGGTCTTGTGACAATACAAGATACTAGTGCAACATTGGCTTCGTTGCTTGCAAACCCACAACCAAATTATCTCATTTATGATATGTGCGCTGCACCGGGTGGGAAGACTTTTGTCTTTGCAGAACTTATGCAGAACTCTGGCAAAATTGTTGCAATCGACAAGTATCATTCAAAATTAAGGTTTATTAAGGAGGGAGCGACTAGACTTGGCCTTGCCAACATAGAAACTCTAAGTGGTGATGCAATGAATCTTGTATTTGACACTCCAGCAGATGTAGTTTTTCTCGATGTCCCTTGTTCCGGCCTTGGTACTATTTCGAGAAATCCAGATATTAAATGGAAAAAAGAACGAGAAGATATTTATAAACTCGCGGAAATTCAAAAAAAGATTCTTGCGAATGCAACTAAAAACGTAAAAATAGGTGGAGCAATTATATATTCCACTTGTACAACAGAACCTGAGGAAAATGAACAAAATATTGAATGGTTTCTCAATGAATTTCCTAATTTTACACTCGAACCAGCTGAAAATTATCTTCCCGAAAAACTTTGCCAAAATGGCTTTCTAAAAACACTACCATTCAAACACTTTATCGATGGAGCTTTCGCTGCAAGACTTATTAGAACTGAGTGATTCTGCTTTTTTGTTTATAATTCTGTACTTCCTTAAAGAACTATCGTAGCTTGTATTAGCATAACAATATATACAATCAAACAAACAAGTATTGTAAAAACCTATATCTAAGCTTTTGAAACAAGTACAACCATTCCGAGTTGGTACGACTTTGTAAAGTTCATTTTCCTTGTTTGTGAATTGGTATGGATTGACGCAACTTGATTTTTTAATATTCAATGCTTTTGCAAGAGAGCCTTCACAACAAAGCTTGAGTTCAATGTTGTAAGACGATGCAATTTGCATCAACTGACTTATCAACTCAACTTGTTCGTCAAATTCAATGAAGTTTAAAATAACCTTACCATTATTGCTTATCCGTCTTTTAACTTTTCCGTATAAATCCAAAAAACTAACAATACATGTGCGAACTTTCCCAGAAAGTAATTTGGAAAGTGAAGTGAATTTATCTCTAATAAAACTTTTCGTCGTTAAGTTTGAAATGATAATAGGGTCGAACCGCCATTTTATGTAATTTTCGCCATATCTGTCGAAAAGGAAATTTACCAGATACAAAACTTTACTCAAATTAGCTTTACGAGGTTCAATTTCCTCTGGATAATCATTGATTGTAAAATTGATGTAGTGATTAGACCCAAAAGAATTGTCTATGACATCTAAGACAGAAATAAGTCCCTTTGGATAACGGCTCCAAAAAACAAATCCCAAGACCTCTTCTGGTGTCAGATTAATTCGCAAAAAATTATGATTGAATGGATGCTTAACTGTAGCATATCCAGACTTTAAAACATTCAAAAGCCAACTCGAATAAAAAGCGGGTATATCTGTCCGTCGACTTACGGATATAATATGCTTCATTTTCTACAAGTAACTTAAATGAAAATTTTAAACTACCAGATTTTGAAGAGTGTCTATTATAAATTGTTTGAAACAAAATTCCAATTTACAATACTCCAAAACGCTTCTACGAATTTTGGACGGGCATTTCGATAATCAATGTAATAAGCGTGTTCCCAAACATCAAGTGTGAGCAGTGGCTTCTTGCCTAATGTAATAGGATTACCAGCGTTACTTGCTGGTAGGATTTCAAGCCTGCCATTTGGTGTTTCGACAAGCCAAACCCAACCAGAACCAAAGAGCGACACAGCAGCATTTGTAAAATCTTGTCTAAATTGCTCAAAGCTTCCAAAGTTTTTTTCAATTTCTACAAGCAGATTTAAGGGTGGTAAACCACCGCCGTTTGGAGAAAGACAATTCCAGAAAAAAGTGTGGTTATATGTTTGAGCAGCATTGTTGAAAATAGGACCTTGAGATTTTACAATAATATCCTCGAGAGATAAATTTTCAAATTCTGTCCCAACGATTAGATTGTTTAAGTTGTTGACATACGCTTGATGGTGTTTACCATAATGATATTCAATGGTTTCTTCCGACATGAATGGGACTAACCCATTCTTTGGAAATGGCAAAGATGGAAGTTCGAAAGCCATCGCAAACTCCTATTTTATGTTTAACCTACCCTTGGCAACCACAAGTTGGTAGATTGTTAGGATTTGAAAAGACAAATCCTCTCCCCTGCGCATTATCGATAAAATCCAAAGTTACGCCCATCAGAAAGAACAAACTTCTTCTATCTATAACAATTCGCAAACCTTGAACATTAGTTTCCATGTCGTTAAGCGGGTCGAAGTCAGAATCGAAACCCAATGCATAGTTGAAGCCCGAACATCCGCCACCCTGCACAGCCATACGCAAGAAATAATTCTCGGGAACATTATTTTGATTTCGAATCTCAATTATCTTTTCCAGAGCTCGAGTCGAAATAAAGATGTCGTCTGCTTCTGTTGCACCTTCTATTCCTGTCGGAATTCTCTCCACTGTAACTTCAATTTCCTGATTTAAATTTTCCATATTGCCTCCTTCAAAAAACAAACTTAATAATCATAATTGACATAACAATCATCATCCTGGGGATGGGATTGACAAGTTAAAATAAAGCCTTTATCAATTTCTTCGTCAGTCAAAGCATCCCTTTCATCCATGAAAACTCTTCCACGTTCCAATTTTGCCATACAACTACCACAGACACCAACCTGACAACTAAAAGGTGGGTCCAAACCAGCACGGAATGCTGCTTGGAGAATACTTTCATCTGATTCTACTTCAATTGTTTTGATTTCGCCGTATAATTTTATTTTGACAAAATGAACATTATTTACCATTTCCACCAGACATTGAGATTTAACAACAAAACTATAGCAAGCCAAGCTCGAAACGAGCTAAATCGCTCATACGAGATTTATCCCATGGCGGGTCAAATGTTATAAATACCTTCGCATCCTTGACATCGGGTATACTTTTGATAGCATTTTCAACCTCTTCTGGCAAATTTCCAGCTGCTGGACAGTTGGGCGCAGTCAATGTCATTAGCACAACCACTTCATTTTCTTGCGTAATTTGTAAATCATAGACCAATCCAAGCTCCCAGATGTCAACTGGTATCTCGGGGTCGTACACAGTTTTAATAGCTTTAATTACTTTCTCATACAAATCCTTTTTCTCCTCGGGTATAGGATTATTTAATGGATTGAATTGATTATTGTCCATTTGTTCACCTTATTTAATCCGACTTTTTATTGCCCAAAGCATCAATGAGAGTGTGCCAAGCAAGAGTTGCACATTTTACACGAACTGGAAAGTTGCGAACCCCTGCAAATACCGCGAGCTTGCCCAATTTTTCTGTGTTCACTGGCTCATCTACTTTAGATGTCAATGTGCGATGAAACTCATCGAAAAGACTCTGAATTTCAGCCAATGTCTTACCTTTCAAAACGGTTGTCATAATAGATGCAGATGCCTTGGAAATTGCACAACCTACTCCTTTGAATTTTACATCCTTAACTACACCATTTTGAACGTTTAGATAAATTTCTATATGGTCCCCACACAATGGATTATGTCCCACAGCTTTGTGAGTTGCCTCTTCAAGAACTCCGAAATTTCTTGGATTCTTGTTGTGGTCAAGTATTACTTCCTCATATAATGCGTCAATTTCGTCCACGACTAACCTTTTTTATTTAAACTTCTCAATTATCTTTTTAAGAGATTTGACAAGTACATCAATTTCTTCGAATGTGTTATAAAATGCAAAAGAAGCTCTCGAGGTAGCTGGTACACCAAATCTTCTCATTACGGGTTCAGTACAATGATGACCAGTTCTTATTGCAATGCCATCTCTATCTAACAAAGTACCGATATCATGAGGGTGGACATTATTCACAACAAAAGAGATAAGACTTGCTTTATTTCGTGCCTTTCCAATAATCTCTACATCTGGAATTTGAGAAATTTGCTCAGTAGCATAATCAAGTAATTGCTTTTCATACTTATAAATAACGTCTAAACCAATATTTTGAACATATCTTATTGCAGAACCCAAGCCAATAGCTCCCTCGATGTTAGGAGTTCCAGCTTCAAATTTATGGGGCAATTCATTATAAATAGTTTTTTCGAAGCTAACAGATAGAATCATGTCGCCACCGCCCTGGTAGGGTGGCATAGCCTCGAGTAAACTTCGCTTGCCATAAAGAACCCCAATACCAGTTGGAGCATATATCTTGTGACCAGAGAAGGCAAAAAAGTCGCAATCAAGTTTTTGAACATCAATTGGGATATGCTGTATGGATTGGGCTCCATCGATAAGAACCACAGCTCCTACTTCGTGGCTCCTCGAAATAATATATTCAATTGGATTTACTGTTCCAAGCGAATTTGATACGTGCACGACAGAGACAATCTTTGTTCTATCCGAAAGCAACTTTTCAAATTCATCAATTATAATTTCACCATTGTCATCGATTGGCACCACTTTCAACTTTGCACCAGTTCTTTCACAAATAATTTGCCAAGGGACAATGTTCGAGTGGTGTTCCATAAAAGTTATTAAGACTTCGTCACCTGGTCGAAGATTAACACTACCATACGAGTGCGCTACCAAATTGATGGCTTCCGTAGCACCACGAGTGAAAATAATCTCCTCCTCATACTTTGCATTAATAAATACCTTTACAATTTTTCGGGCACATTCATATTCCGTCGTCGAAGCTTGGCTTAGATAATGAACACCCCGATGAATGTTGCTATTTAAATTCTTGTAAAAACTTTCAATGGTTTTAATCACTTGTTTGGGCTTTTGTGTAGTTGCTGCATTGTCAAAATAAATTAGAGGTTTATCCCAAACCTTTCGTTGAAGTATTGGAAAGTCCTCGCGTATTTTGTATACGTTAAATGATTTTTTCTTCTCTACGCGTATTTCAAGGTTTTTTGGGTCCATTTTAAAAAATTAAACTTTTGATAATTCATTTATAGCGGAACAGAAGTAAATGTTTTCCAAGTTAAGTTTCTTAGCAACCAATTCTTTTAAGATATTTCTTAATTCAGATTGTTCTACCCTTTCTAAGTTGTTCGAAACAAAAGAGCTTAGTAGTAGAGCTTTTGCCTTTTCCTTTCCTATCCCTCTTGTAGTAAGGTAGAATAAGCTATCTTGGTCGAGAAATCCAGCAGTTGCACCGTGTGTACATTTAACATCATCTGCATAAATCTCCAATTGAGGTCTTGTATAAACGCGAGCTTCGTTCGAAAGTAGAATGTTTTTATTGGATTGGTAAGCATTTGTTTTCTGAGCTCCTCTTGCAACATAAATCTTACCATTGAAAACTGAGCGGGCTTGTTCGTTTATTATACCACGATAATCTTCATCACTCGTACAAAATGGTTGATTGTGATACAACATTGTATGATTATCTACAAAATTATTGCTAGAAACAATATAAACTCCGTTGAGTTTAGCAGTAGAATTTATCCCCTCGAATGCCAAATTTACATTATTTCGAACAAATTGTGTTTCAAAAGAAAAGTAATTACTTTTAAAGAAAACTCCAATATCGCATACAACATTCAGATTATTTAAGAGAATCAAATTAGATAGGTCATATTGCAGGAAACTTATTTCAATACTTGAATTTTGTTTGAGATGCAAATTGATATATTCATTAGCAAAGACCTTTGAAGCATTATTGCTTTTGAACAAAATAATGATACTTACTTTACTATTCTCTCCTACTTCAATAAAATTTAGGGTATTCGAAAGAGAAGAAGTTTCGAAGATGTAATTATATTGCAAAACTATGGGTCTTTCCAATACGGTATTATCTTTGATTTGCAAAAACACTGAATCCGAAAATGCGGCCAAATTAAGAAAACTAAACGGATTATTTCCGTTAAAAAATCTTTCGAAGTTTAATAATGAACCATTACTCGAAAATACTGATTCGTCGTTGATTCGTTGAACATCGAAGAAACCATTAAGTGTAGCTTGACTATCGAGATAAAATCCATTCACAATAGGAACAAAGTAAAATTCTGAAAAATCGTGATATTCAAGTTCAGCTAGCAAGTTGTTACTTAAAAATTTTTGATTATCGTGAACAAAGTTAAAATCTAAATCGTCTAAAAAGGTCAGATTCGTGTATTTCCATTCCTCGTGCTTAGTAGTTGGGATGCCCAGGTGCAAAAATTTATTTAAAAAATCTCGCCTTTTATTTATGTCGTAACTTTGATTGTTTTCGAATTTATGTTCAAAGAACTTTTGAATACATTCATAGAACTTCATAAGACACCTTTAATTAACACCATTGTTGTTGCCGTTTTTCAACCAATCGTAACCTTTGGCTTCCAATTCGTGGGCTAAATCCTTGCCACCAGAGAGCACGATACGACCATTGTACATTACATGTACAAAATCTGGGATAATGTAGTTCAACAATCTTTGATAATGAGTTATTACCAAAAAAGCTCTTTCGGGATTTCGAAGAGTGTTTACACCATTTGCAACTATTTTCAAAGCATCGATATCCAATCCAGAGTCTGTTTCGTCGAGTATGGCAAGCGTAGGCTCCAACATAGCCAATTGAAAAATTTCATTACGCTTCTTCTCTCCACCCGAAAAACCTTCGTTGACATTTCTGTTTAAGTATGATGAATCTAAACCAACTAAAGAAGCCTTTTCCTTCATCATCTGCAGAAAATCGTATGCATCGATAGGCTCCAACTGTCGGTATTTTCTTACTTCATTTACTGCAGTTTTCATAAAGTTAGCGTTTGTAACCCCTGGAATTTCCACTGGATATTGAAAAGCTAGAAAAATTCCAGCCCGTGCTCTTTCTTCCGGCTCTAATTCTAAAAGGTCTTTTCCGAGAAAAGTTATCTTACCCTCGATAACATCATAACCTGGTTTGCCAGCAAGTACATTTGCAAGGGTGCTTTTCCCAGTTCCATTGGGTCCCATAATTGCGTGAACTTCACCAGAATGAATTGTTAAATTAAGACCTTTAATTATCTGTTTCCCATCGATTGCAACTTTTAAATTTTCAATTCTCAAAATTTCCATTGTTTTCTCCTTTTTAATTAACCTACACTACCTTCGAGGCTTACGGATAAAAGTTTCTGCGCTTCTACAGCAAATTCCATAGGAAGTTGATTCAATACTTCCCTTGAGAAACCATTAACAATAAGACCGATTGCATCCTCTTTTGAAATACCTCTCTGATTGCAATAGAAAAGAATTTCATCGCTTATTTTTGAAGTTGTAGCTTCATGCTCAACAGTTGAGCTATTGTTTTGGACATCAATGTAGGGAAATGTATGAGCACCGCATTTATCACCAAGTAAAAGAGAGTCGCATTGAGAGTAATTTTTCGAGCCTTCGGCCTTCTTCGAAATTTGAACTAAACCACGATAACTGTTATTACTAAAACCAGCAGCAATCCCTTTTGATACTATTCGACTTTTTGTATTTCTCCCTAAATGTATCATTTTAGTTCCAGTATCTGCTTGTTGATAATTATTTGTCACAGCGATGGAATAGAACTCTCCGACAGAGTTATTCCCTTTTAAAATGCAAGAAGGATATTTCCAAGTTATGGCAGAACCAGTCTCAACTTGTGTCCAAGAAATTTTTGAATTCTCTCCTAAGCAAATACCCCGTTTAGTTACAAAATTGTAAATTCCACCTTTGCCATCTTTGTCCCCGGGGTACCAGTTTTGTACAGTAGAATATTTAATTTCTGCATCTTTTAAAGCAATTAACTCGACAACAGCAGCGTGCAATTGATTTTCATCTCGAATGGGTGCAGTACAACCTTCAAGGTAACTGACGTAGCTTCCCTCATCAGCGATGATAAGAGTTCTCTCGAATTGCCCAGTTTCGGAGGCATTTATTCTAAAATACGTAGAAAGCTCCATTGGGCATCGAACACCTTTGGGAACATAAACAAAGGAACCATCACTAAATACAGCAGAATTCAATGCTGCAAAGAAATTATCAGTATAAGGAACTACACTCCCAAGATACTTTTGAACAAGCTCGGGGTAGTTTCTTATGGCTTCATTAATTGAGCAGAATATAATTCCAAGTTCTTCAAGCTTTTCCTTAAAAGTTGTCGCAACAGAAACACTATCCAAAACAGCGTCTACGGCAACACCAGCGAGCTTCTCTCTTTCGCGCAATGGAATTCCAAGTTTCTCGAAGGTTCTAAGTATTTCTGGGTCTACTTCATCGAGTGATTTTGGTTTTTCTTTGTAGCTTTTTGGAGCAGCATAATAATGAATATCTTGATAATCAATCGGTGGATAACTAACCTTCGCCCAATGAGGCTCATGCATAGATTTCCAATACCGGAAAGCCTTCAAACGCCACTCCAACATAAAAGGAGGTTCTTTCTTCTTCTCCCAAATGAAGCGAATAATATTTTCATCAAGGCCCTTTGGAGCATATTCTTGTTCAATCAATGAAACAAAGCCATATTTATATTCCTTATCTGTAATTTCCTTCAAAATTTCATTATCTTCCATTTTGTTATCTCCCAAAAATTAGACATTAATTGCATTATCAAAAGTTGGAAATTTCAACCAATCCTCCAAAGTCATATTTCCTATGAGTTCGTTTATCTTATTTTGCAATTGAAACATTGGGGTTTTTATGGTACAAACTGCACTTCTCTGGCATATCTCATCTTCATTTGATAAACATTCAACAACGTTTAAGTGTTCTTCTAATGAGGCGAAAATTTGATAAAAAGTGATTTTTCTCGGTGATTTATTTAATTTGTAACCACCCTTCGCTCCGTGGTTCGATATTAAAATTTCCGACTTAGCCAATTTTGCTAAAGTTTTTGATAAAAATTCATATGGAATATTTAAAATTTCAGACAACTCACGCGCAGAGAAGTAAGCTTCAGGATTATTACTCAAATAATGTAAAGCTACTAATGCGTACTCTATTTTTTTCGAAAACTTTACCATTGTCTACTGTTTAAAAAAAGGGAAACGTTTATCAAATCCGATTATTTTAATCGGAATTAATTTTTAGCTTCAATTGGTGTCTCGATTGTTATTTTTACAGTTCTGCAATAGAATCTACCTTCTGGCAAAGTGTTATCATAAAGGAGATAGCTTTCTCCCACCCCAAAAGTTCTTGCATTTTGTAGCCCCAACCATTTTGCTACTTCTGCTGCTCTTTTTTCTGATATCTTTTTGTTTATTTTCTCATCGCCTATGCTATCGGTAAAACCTTCTATTGTTACTTGTGATTGGGGCGTTACTCGCCTATTGATAAATTCCAACACATTTTTATGTTGAACTTCAAGCTTAGATTTTCCAAAATCAAATAGAATTAAGCTATAAAACTCAAACTCTCTATCACTTATACCCTCCATTCTTTTCTTATCCACAGTAACCTTGTTAATTGTAAGAGGTTTAGCCGTAGATTTTCCCATTTGCTCGATTTTGTCGATTGCAACGAATTCTACATCCAATATTCCCCCAAAAAGCACTTTATCAAATGCTTTATCATTTATTCTCCAGACAATGCTATCGGGTGGATTTCCCTCACCCTCGAATAATTTGACAAGTTCGCCCTTTTGCTTTAGTTCAATTTTCCATCTTTTTATTTCAATTTGGGATTTGATTCTTGGATAAAACACAATTTCGAGCTTTTCAACTTTTCTAATTGTGTCTACCGTAAAGACTGGTTCGAGAATTCTCAAATCATCTGTAATTATTTCAACTCTTCGATTTTCTTCATCACCTTGTGGTTCCTTGGGATTTGATGCTTCTTCTGGTAAATTCCTTGCTTTTATAAAAATTCTATCTGGTTCTATCCCCCAAACGGAAACAAAATAATTTTTTACAGCATTTGCCCTTCGAAAAGACAAATCAATGTTGTTTTTTTCCTCTGCTTTGTTTGAATTTGTTCCCACTAACAAAACTTTTGTACCAGTGTTTTCTTTTAATTTTTTTCCAATAATATTTAAGATGTGATAATAGGTTTGAATTACATCAAGGTCGATTAATTTTTTTAGGCTAAAATTATTAGCCTGCTCGGGTGTTAACTTGATGTACCTTTCAGGAATCACATCGGAGTTGTGGTCGAAAAATACATAATTTAACAATGGTTTCATATTGTACGATACAAAATCCTCTGTGCTAATTTTCGGTGTTGCTCTTTCTCTACCAGTACTATCAATTATTTTGTATGAAAGATTAACAGAAATCTGAGGGGGTTCCACTGGCGCTGGGAATTCATATACAGGAGGTTCCTTTGGGGGTGGAGGGGGCGGTGGAGGAGGTATTGGCTCTCTGAACTTTACAGCTAAACCAAGACGAATCAGCAAACTGTTCCAACTTGTTCCCACTATGGGATTAAAGAACATATATTTTAAGTTCAGCTCAGGACAAATGAAGAAAAGATATCGCTTGTGAGCTGGCAACTCCGCTAAAAAACTTAAAGATAGGTAAGGATTAAACTCTCGTGTATTTTTTACATCACCAGTGTAAGCATTCCTAACCCTTAGTCCATTACTAAAGGTACCTCTATCGGCTGGTTGTACAATAGTTTCTCTTTGGGAGAATTTAAACTTAGTCGGGAAAGAGAAACCCAACCCAGCAGAAACCCAGAAGAAATAGTTCCAAGTGTAATATGTTCTGAAATCAAGATTAAAATAGTTGGAATATGTATTCAATTGATGTTCAAAAACACCCTCTCTTGAAACTCCATCCAAGATAACTGTTGTTTTCTCTTGCTTTTTAAATGAGCCATCATTTTGAGAAAAAGACATCCTCCCAGAAATAAAAAAATCATCCTTTAAAAACCAATCGATAAGAGCACCAAACTCCGTTGCAAAAGCACTTCCAAATCTGAAATTTGGAGAACAACAAGGTACATTTGGAAGCTTATTGAAGTTTGTAAAATGTAAGTTCAATCCATAATTTGCAAAAAAACCGTATTTGGGTTTTGTTGAATATAACTCTATTAAACTATCCAAATTATAGCTCTGTGTATACTGGGCAGAAAGAGAAAAACAACAAAACAAAAAAAAATGAAATATTGATAAAATCTTGTTATGCATTTGACAAATAAAAAAAGCAAATTTAATGATTTTTTAAAGATTTATTGGGGGTTAATATCTTCTTCAGCAATGTAAAAAACAAAAACTTAGAGTCTTTTGAGCTAATCTTCAGTTGATGGTCAATTTTTACAATTTCAATCAAAGCACTTTCAACTTCACCTTTTGTGAAATTTTTAATCCCAACTAAGTAATCATCTAAAAAATATGGACTTACACCGATTGACTTCGCAAGGACAGCTTTGTCATTTGTTTGTTTGAAGATTTCAAACAAAATCAGCAAGTTTCTAAAATATTTAAAAATTATATTCAATAAGAGAAGTTCTTGCTTTGATACACTCAAAATTTTATCAATAAATAAAAATGAATTTGCAATGTCCTTTCTTGCAATCATTGAAGTAATTTTAAAAATATTAATTTCTTTGTTACCAGATAGTACACTTGTGAGAACATCTAATGTGATGTGCTTTTTATCGCCAAGGTATGCACATACTTTTTCCAACTCATTGTGAACTTCCCAGAGATTGGGATTAGTATTTATCAAAAAGAAATCCAATGCTTCTTTATCAATAGTATAACCCAATTTATTAAGTTCGCTCTTAACCCAAGCTGGAATCTGGTTTGCTGATAATTTGGGAAATTCTATCCAATAATATTTACTCAACAAAACACTAAATGGAAACATTAATGACTCAGTCGAATTTCTATCTTTAAGAAATTTTTTAGTAAATCCACATAAACTTTCTTCAAAAGAGATAAACAAAAGGAAAACATTATCCAAGGGATTTAAAAGTAATCTTTTAAGAGCAATTTCACCAGGCTCAATCTTGCTTTTTTTGCCCTTTTTATTAAAAAATTTTTCGATTCTTTTAAAAGTAATAAGTTTTGTGGTGGTGAAAAAGGTCGGTACCGAATGTTTGTCAATGATATCGACTAATTCCTCGTTACTTTTAATATCCTCGAAATCAAAAGTTTCAATCTCTATATTCGAAAAATAGTTTTGGAAAAGACTAAGATATTCGTAATATGCTTGGTAAACCAGGTAATCTTCCTCTCCAAATATTGTATAGCAATATGGTATATTTTTTCTCTTGAAAATTTCTTGCGGAGAGATTATCATTGAGAATTTCCACTATCCTCAATTTGGCTATTCGGACCAGAATTGTTGTGTTTCTTCTTTGCTATAAAATTTAGAACTTTTTCAATTTTTGTAATCAGCACATCCTCGGTAGTCGGTTTTAAAATGTAATCGTCTATTCCAAGCTTCAAAAGAGAAGCAAAAAGTTCTTTCGATGCTAAGGCTGTGCAAGGTATAACGTGAATGCTTTCAAATCTTTTGTCAATTCTCAGTCTTTTCAGAAAGCTATAGCCATCCATAACTGGCATTTCCATATCGAGTAGAATCAAGTCTGGAATTCTATGTTCTAAGAATTCAAAACATTCATCGGGATTTTTAATGCCAACAACTTCTACGTGGAGATGTTTTTCGATAATATATTTTGCAAATTGCCTAAATAGATTATCATCGTCAAGAATTAATACCAAGAAATTTGTGTTTTCCATAACAAATTAAAGTTATTTTAAAACTAATATATTTGAGGGTAAAACCCCAAATTCCGCAAATCTTATCAAAGCTCTTTTGGAGTCCTCATCAATTACATCACCGCTGGAGGCAATGAGCAAGCCCGATGGAGTGTAATAATTCTGATAAATAATCATGCCAGATTGCAATTTGTGAACTGGAACTCTACTAATCACTTTTTGTCCCATCATTTTTCGTTCTTCCTCCATTATCTGGATGAATGCCTCCACGAATCGTTTTTCGAAATGAACACCAGCTCGTTCGTGCAAAAATTTCATGGCGGAAAGGAATCGTGTCCCTCCAATATCTGCTTTGCTTGGGGGCAGTGTAGTTTGGGTTACAAGCGAAATAGTTCTTGGGTCCACTTCTTTCCGAACTTTGTAGACCAAATTGTGAAAAGTGTTAACAATCGAAATAATTTTTGCTTCTGGATGGATTTGTTTGTCACGTAATCCTTGTGGAAAACCAGACCCATCTAAATACTCGTGATGTTGATAAATTATCTCTGCTATTATCTCAAACTCTGAGAAACGTTTTAATATATCTCTTCCCAATTCACAATGAGTATTGTAGTACATTCTTTCTTTTTCATTGAATTCCTGAGGAAATTTAATCATTATACTATCTTTAAATCCTACCTTACCAATGTCGTGAAGCAATCCAGCAACTTGACAATTGAGTATGGCTTCTTCTC
The DNA here is from genome assembly GCA_937927515.1 of Candidatus Kapaibacterium sp. Lineage (GTDB taxonomy): Bacteria > Bacteroidota > Ignavibacteria > Kapaibacteriales > UBA2268 > Naka2016. The sequence continues at coordinate 73,894 of CALBDO010000019.1, forward strand.
CTAAATCTAATTCCTTTGCAAGACGTGCTGAGTATTTAGATACAAAGCGTGAATGGGATGTCTCGTAATATTTTTCTTGAAAAGTCACAATTGCAGATAAAACATCAACGAACCGAAAAATACTGTCTGCAAATTTTGTAGAAATGGTATCGATAAGAATTTCCAATTCTTGAATTTTCTCCTGCCTTTCTTTCAATTGTACATTTAGTTGCTGATTAATAGTTGTTAGTTCGTTCTCGTCAAATTCTTTTTTAAAATTATGGTTTTCTTCCATGTACAATCTTAAGTCAATTTTACAACTTGAACATTCTCGACTTTAAATCCCAAGAATATATTTACAATTTCAGGAAAATTAATCGTTAAATCAGTTAAATAAAATTCAACATTGGGGCGCACAGAAGAAAATCCATTATCATCCAGAAGCAAATTTTTCTCTGCCAATAACCTAAGTGAAAAAATAGCTGCTTGTTCACCAGAATCTATAAGTTCCACATCGGGTAGAATTTCTGATATGACTTTCGAAAGTAATGGATAATGTGTACAACCAAGAATTAGCGTATCAATACCAGAGGAAGAAAATTCTGCAAGATACTCATTTGCAATAAGCTTTGTGGCAGGATGATTAATGAAGCCCTCTTCAACTAATGGTACAAAGAGCGGACAAGATTTCGCACTAACTTCGTAATCACCATTTTTTGATTCCCTTCGTAAAGCATTTTGATATGCCATACTCGTGATTGTTGCCCTTGTTCCGATTATCCCTATTTTTTTATTACGGGTGGTCCAAAGAGCAGATTTTATTGCTGGGTTAATCATGCCAACAACAGGAACATCAGAGATGCTTTCAACTACATCAATTGCAACGGACGAAACAGTATGGCAAGCCACGACTATAAGTTTTACTTTTTTTGAAATCAGGAATTCCGTACATTCTTCTGCGTATTTCTTTATTGTTTCTGCAGACTTATTCCCATAAGGAACACGCGCAGTATCTCCCAAGTATATATAGTTTTCAAAGGGAAGATATTTAATAAATTGTTTTAAAACACTTAAGCCGCCAACCCCTGAATCAAAAATTCCTATTTTATCCGTTTTGTCTCTCACAAATCTACTTTAAAAGTAAAATTCAAAATTATAAAAATTAAAGAAATTTACTTAATTTTCGTCTAATTTTAATTATTAATTAGTGATTAAGGGTATGGAATTTAAGGATTACTACAAAATTTTGGGTGTCGATAGGAACGCCACACTTGATGAGATTAAAAAGGCATATAGAAAACTAGCACAAAAATACCATCCAGATAGAAACCCGGGCAACAAAGAAGCGGAGGAAAAATTCAAAGATATTAACGAAGCATACGAGGTTTTGTCCGACCCCGATAAAAGGAGTAAATATGATAATCTTGGCACCTCATGGTTCAACTTTCAACAACAAGGTGGACGAGCAGACCAATTCAATTGGACAGATTGGTTCGCTTACGAACCAGTTGGTGCAAAACGCTCGAAAAAAACCGGATTTTCCTATTTAGACGAAATACTAAGTTCCGGTGGGAGTTTCTCGGACTTTTTCGAAAAAATTTTCGGCTTTGATTTAGGAAATTTTGGAAAACCGAAAGGAACTGGAACAAAAACTAAATCCAGAGATATTCATACAGAAATTAATGTGACCCTTGAAGAAGCCTTCAAAGGCACAATTAAAACAATTGATTTGGATGGCAAAAAAATTGAATTAAAAATAAAGCCAGGTATTGTCGACGGTCAAATACTTCGAATACCTCTTCAAAATGTTTTTGGCTCAAATTATAACAATGATTTACTCGTTACTGTAAGAGTTTTACCAAACAAGAAGGTCGAGCGTAAAGGGAACGACCTTTACGTGGAGGTACCCATAGATATTTTCAAGTTGATACTTGGAGGCGAATCTAAAATTCGTACTTTTGGAGGTCTAATTAAGTTCAAAATTCCACCACGTTCACAAAATGGCACCATACTTCGCTTAAAGGGACAAGGCATGCCACTTTATAATAACCCAAGCGTACGTGGCGATTTATATTTGAAACTTATAGCAAAAATTCCCGAAAACTTAACAGAAAATGATATCAACTTTCTGAAAGAATTTCAAAATATTCGGGGGAAAAGTTGATTCTTATGTTTAATTTTGCAATTGTTATTTTGAAGTGTTTCTCTGGGGGGAGTAGTGAAATTATTTATTAATACGCTTATTGTTTTGCTTTTTATACCACTAATATGTTATCCAAAAATTATCCCATTAGATTTATACACGCTTGATGGGAGAACCTTTTTCAAATATTTTGTAATAAACAACACGAATAAAATAATCAGCAATTACCAAAAGTCAGATTTTTCTGTAATTGAAAACTCATTAAAAATTAACAGTTTTGAATTTGAACCTATACAAAATACAACTGCAGCAAATTCAAACATTATTATTCTTTTCGACTTATCCCTTGGCAATATAAATCCTACAAACAAATTAATTGCTTTAGAAATTATCGATACCCTTTTGAAATCCCTACCATATCATTCTACAAGTATAATCGGTTTTGATTTCCAAAATTACTTGTTTTGCAATTTTACAACCGATACAGAAAAGCTTTTCTCCTCTTTTAAGTTTTTGAAAAAGTTTAAAAGCTCTGGCTCTGACATTGATACAGCATTTTTCTCAGAAAATTTAGGTGCTTTTCATTTCAACGAAAATTTTTCTCTCCCTACAAATATTCTCCTTTTTACGGATAAAGTCCGTGACTTCAACTATGAATTGTTGAAAAGTAACTTAGCTCGAGCCAAAATCAATATTTTCTTCTTTCTTATTAATTACATTGCTCCCAGAGAATTAAAAGAATTTTCAAGAGAGACTGGATGCTACATTTTCGAGATTTCAGAGATAAAAAATGTTTCGGATAAAATCGACATCTTAAATTTTCTTTTCTTAGAAGGAAAACCCTCTCAAATTTATTGGAACAATTTACCTTTGTGCTCTGAAAATAGAGAAATTGAAATCATATATCAAAACAGCGACACAACCTCTTTTGATATTAAAGTAGAACCCCTTAATACACCTCAATTGTTGGCTATTCCACCATTTTTACGTTTCAGCTCTGTAATACCAAACCAATTTAAAGATTTGGATTTATTTTTAGTAGCAAAAAATTTCGACATAAGAATTGATAGTTTTAAATTAACCGACCCCCACTTTAAAATAATTAATGGTGCAATAACTAATCCAATTGTATTGGCAAAAGACTCTACCCATAAATTAACCATTAGATTCACTCCCACGGATTCTTCTATAGTTTTCGACAGCTTGGTGATATACTCAAATGCTTGCCATACTAATAAGGTAAATATCACTGGTGGTTTCCCAAATAAAAAACCCAAAGAAAAGACATTGTCGGTTTTCTCTCCAAAACCCGACGAAAAGTACTTCCTTGGCGACACAATCAAAATTCATTGGGATGGGGTACTTCCAACCGACGTAGTTCAACTTCAATATTCCACAAATGGAGGCGAGGCCTGGGACACCCTTGCAATAAATGTACTTGGATTGGAGTACAAATTCTATCTCGACCCGCAAAGAATTAAAACATCCGACTCCTGCCTTGTACGAGTAATACAAATCTGGCCTAATAATGCTGGAGAGACTATTGAACTTCGACATCGGAGCTCTATAAATTCTGCAAATTTCAATCGAGATGCCTCTTTGATTGTAACCTCCACCAATGAACCAGGTAACTTCGTTTCTATATGGAATCCCGGAATAGGAGCAAAGACTTACTCTTTAAAAGGTCACACCAAGCAAGTTAATTGGGCTTGTTTTGATTTACAAGATAGATACTTAATAACAGCATCAGACGATTCCACATCAATTCTTTACGACATTAAAACTGGTGACTCTCTTTATACATTTAAAGCTCACAAAAGCAAAGTGACATCTGCAAATTTCTCGCCTGATGGAAATTATTTACTTACAACGGGAACAGATGGTCAATGCCTCGTTTGGAATTTAAGTAGCAAAAACATAGTGCAAAGAATTTCAACTGGAATTAATCCAATTTATTACGCTAATTTCACCCCAGACTCGAATTACATTGCCTATGCCTCTTACGATGGAAACATATATTTATTCGACATTAAACAATTAAAAGTAACAAAAACTTTCTCAACCAAATTCGGAAACAATCACATACATCATTTCACAATCCACCTTGGAAATAAAAAACTTGCTGCCGCTTCACATCTTGGTTTGATTTTTGTCTTTGATTATAATCCAGAAGACCCAAGCACAACAATATACCCTTCGTATGTACTAGCTCACGACACTATAAGTTATCCAGCAATCAACACTGTATATTTCAATTCCAATGGAACTTGGCTGATTACTGCTGGTAGCGATTCGAGAGTCCTTCGATGGAATCCATATACTGGAGAACTTATCGATTCTATAGCTATTGCAGAACATTCGAATGCCATAACCTCTGCACTTTTCAGCTTCGACGATGCAATGCTTTTAACATCAAGTTGGGATAGCACAGCAAAGATTTTTAATAGGACTAAACTAGGCCTTCAAATCGACACGACAGATGGCTTTTTTTCAATCATTGAACCAATAATACTTAAATCAAAAATTGACTTTGGTAACGTCTATCTAAAAGAATCGAAAGACACACTTATTTCTCCAGTTATAGTAAATCTCTCTAAGGAAAAAGTATTTATTCGCAATATAGAGATAGAAGGAGAAAATGCAAAAGAATTTAAACTCCTAAACAAAAATGAACAGACCATACTCATGCCAGGCGATACGCTTAAGCTCTTGATGAATTTTTCCCCAATCGGTATTGGTTTACGAACATCTAAGATAGTATTTCACTTTAGTTGGGGCAAGGTTGATGTCGAATTGAATGGTACTGGAACGATTCGCCCATTGCAAATTCATCCCAATTTGATTGACTTTGGCGAAGTTGAAGTCGGTGAATTTAAGGATACTCTTCTTCAATTCAACATAGCTAATCAATCATCAAAAAATATTAATTTAATTTCTATCCGAAACATAGGACCAGACTCATTGTTTTTTACAATTATCGATGGTGCCGAAGGTTCTTTAATTCCGCCCAAAGGATATCATCCAATAACAATTCGATTTACCCCAGATACAAGCGGAAAACGAAACATACTTATTGAATTGGTAGCGGATGTTGATTCTTCGGCACAGTACATGAACGTTTTAGGAGATGGTATCTTTCCAAAATACGACTCAATTTCAATATCTATTGGCAATCACTTCGCAAAACCCGGGGACCTTCTCGAAGTTCCTGTTAAAATTGATAGTAAGAAATTCTTGAACAAAAATTCCGAATATCGTGGTATTTCGTTTGATTTAACTTTCAACAAAACCATACTTGAACCTTTAGATAAATCATTTAGCTCTTATGTAGAAAACGACAGCAGAACCTTGAAAGTGTTCGTTGAGAAAAACCTTGTCGAGGACTCGATTTTAACAACCCTACGTTTTCGGGTTGGGCTTGGGAACGATACAATCACACCTCTTCAAATATCAAATAGTTATCCACTTGGCAAAGGCAAACTTGTTATACAAGAAAAATCTGGACAACTTGTCTTGCATGGCATTTGCAAAGAAGGTGGAATTCGACTTTTCGAACCAGATGGGATACTTAACTTTGGCAATATTTACCCAAACCCAACGGAAGGAACCACTTATTTATCATTTGCTATTCCAGAAGATGGAAGGACAAAAATCGAGGTATATGATAACACAGGTAGTTTAGTAAATTGCATTATGGATGAATATCTCAACAAAGGTACATACACGCTTGAATTCGATTTTAGGTGTTTTGAAACTGGTATTTATTTGTTAATTTTACGTACACCTAATAATATTTTAACAAATATTTTACAAGTAGTTAAATGAGATTTTGTCTCTACATTGCAAATGTTCTTTTGATAATACATTTCTACTCCTCGACTGTTTTGTCAATTGAACATCTTAGTAACGGATATGCCATTAATACAACTAAAAACACACTTGCCAATGAACCAATAAACTTCCATTTTGTTAACATTGGTCAACTGAGAAGCAAGAGTATTAGCATTGAAAATTCCGGAACTTCATCTTATTTAATTGAAAAAGTAACCTTACAAGAAGGTGGACTTGGTGTCTTCTCTTTGTTTACTAATCCAACAGTTCCAGTACAAATCTCTCCGAATCAAATAATAAACCTAACTCTAAACTTTCTACCAAATAGGATAAATTCCTTTTACGACACAATCTTAATTTACTTCGAGGAGCCTTTTCGTTTCATTTACTCAATACCAATTGAGGGCCACTCTAAATGCCTTAACCAATTATTTTTGTTGGACACTTTCGGGTTTGTCGGCACCCCAAACTTTAGAATACCAATATTTGTGAAAGGAGACCCAAATTTAGTTGAAGCCACTACTGTAAACCTTTCTTTTACGGTCACTGTAAACGGAAGAGTTTTCTTTGTTGATAGTGTAGGAGAAAATAGTACTTTGACTGAAATTGAGGTTAATCAAACATATTTATCTTATAAGATGAAGGTCCAAAATCTAACCTTTGATTCAGCAACAAAGTCAATTACATATCTATCCGGTAGGCTTTTCCTATCTGAACAAGACACAACCAATGTTACCATATCCGAAATTAAATGCGAAACGGAAGGAGTAAATTTTGAGGGAACGAATGCTACAATCAAAACTCTTGGCATATGCAACTCAAACTTGTCATTAGTTGATTTCATCCCCAATTATGTCCATATAGCAATACCTAACCAAATCGTCAATGATGAACTCCTAATTGAATTCTTCCCAATAAAGCAATCATCGAGAGAAATCGCAGACATAAGATTTTACAATATCATCGGAAAATTGGTTTACCATGTAAACACAGAATTAGATTCAAGAATCATTATTCCTTTGACAACAATTCCCTCTGGCATTTATAAAACAGATATATTCCTGCCGAATCAAAAATATTCTGAAATTATCAGCGTTGTTAAATAATTTACCCTACTCCTTATGATAAGTTCAGTAAGAGGAACAAAAGATATTTTACCTGCAGAAATACCTATTTGGCTTTTTTTAGAGTCAACATTTCGAGAAGTATCGACTATCTTTGGTTTCAACGAAATTCGTTTACCCATCTTTGAAAAAACGGAAGTTTTTCAACGTTCAATTGGGGAAAATACTGATGTGGTAAATAAAGAAATGTACACCTTTTCTGACCGCGGTGGCGACTCTATTACTCTCCGACCGGAATTGACAGCCAGTGTTATGCGTTCCGTTATACAAAATAATCTTTTATCACAAAGTTCCATTTTGCGACTTTGGTACTATGGTCCATTATTTCGCTATGAAAGACCTCAAAAAGGGAGATTGCGCCAATTCCATCAATACGGTGCTGAATTGATTGGCTCTATGCATCCAGAATCGGACGCCGAAATTATTTCTCTTGCGATTTCCATCATAAATAAACTTGGCATTAAGGATTATTATTTATATCTAAACTCAATTGGCAATAATCGGTCGAGACAAAATTATAAAAAAGCACTTGTTGATTATCTAAAAAGTTACGCCGACAAACTTTCCAAAGATAGTCAAGAAAGACTGTTGAAAAATCCACTGAGAATTTTAGATTCCAAGGACCCGCAAGACATTGAAATTATTAAGAATGCCCCAATAATTTATGACTATTTTGACGAAGAAAGTCTCGAACACTACCAACTGACCAAAGAACTACTTAGATTGAGCAATATTCAATATATTGAAAATCCATTCCTTGTTAGAGGCTTAGATTACTATTCTCATACAGTTTTCGAATTTCAAAGTCCTGTCCTCGGAGCACAAGATTCTTTTGGGGGAGGAGGTAGGTACAACGAACTTTTCAGAGAGTTCGGATATTCAAATGATGTTCCAGCAACTGGATTTGCACTTGGCATAGAGAGGATAATTCTAATCTTAGAAACACAAAATTTGAAAATTCCATTGGAACCACCAAAAATTTATATTGCTTTTAATGAATGGAAATACATTTACAAGGTTATTGAAATTGCTCAAATACTACGCAGTTATGGATTTTCAACTGTTTTCGACTTAAATCGTCGTTCGCTCAAAGCGCAATTAAAAGAAGCAAACAAACTCGGTGTAAAATACTCCATTATCATAGGTGAAGAAGAGATTGAAAACAACTATCTTTCAATCAAATGCATGGAAGATGGCACTCAAAACAAATTCCCTATGGATTCAGCTATTATCTATCTAAAGAATACCTTTGAGAAATAAAAAATGTCTTTGCTGATAGTAACACACACAAACAAGTGGCAGATTAAAATCATTCTGATTTTAGTTGCTTCTCTAATTGTTTTTCTCATTTTAATACTCACAAACAAATTGGTTTCAGAATTAATTCAAAGGGAAAAGGAATCTGTTCAACTCTTTGCCGATGTTTACAGAAGATATACGAATTTGAACACAAACCCAGAGGATATTGATTTCCTGGTCACTAAACTCTCTAATTTGATAAAATTTCCAATGATAATGACCGACGAAAACGACGAGCCAATTTATCCGTTTGAATCCTACACTCTCAACATTTATTTCGATGCTAAATGGACTACCGAGAAAAAGAGAAATTACTTAAAAAAAATGATTGAGGATATCAAGAAAGATTATCCTCCCATTGTGGTTTACAATGAAAATGGCGAGATATTTGCAAAATTTTACTACACACATTCTTCATTGATTGAGAGACTGAGATACTTCCCTTTAATTGAAATGCTTGTCGCATTTGCTTTTGTTTATTTTGTGTATCTTGCTTACAAGAACATCAAAAAGAGCGAGGAATCTAAATTATGGGTAGGTATGGCAAAAGAAGCAGCACATCAACTTGGAACCCCATTGTCTTCACTTTTAGCTTGGTTGGAAATAATAAAGTCCCCTGAAATTAAGGAATTACCGCAGGAAGAGATTATTCGTGAAATGGAACAAGATATAATACGACTACAAACAATATCCGAAAGATTCTCAAAAATTGGTTCCAAGACAGAGAAAATTCGTATCAACCTAATTGAATTAATTGATAACATTGTAGAATATTTTACGAAGAGAATGCCCCATCTTGGTAAAAAAGTTAACATCATTAAAAATTATCCCAATAAGCAAATATTTTGTGATATAAATCCAATATTATTTTCCTGGGCTATTGAGAATCTGCTCAAAAATTCATTTGAAGCAATAGAGAACAAAGAAGGGAAAATAGAAATAAGAATACAAGAAAGCAGAAAAAAAGTACAAATTTTAATAAGCGATAATGGGAAAGGCATGACGAGTAAGCAAAAACGCTTGGCTTTTCAGCCAGGATTTACAACAAAAACTCGTGGGTGGGGTATTGGTTTGACCTTCTGTAAAAGAATTATTGAAGATTATCATAACAGCAGAATTTACATCAAAGAAAGCACTCTTGGCAAAGGCTCAACTTTTGTGATTGAATTGCCAAACAAATTTCCAAATCTCTAAATAATTTATGCTTAATTTTTTTTAATTTAGAGCTTTTAATCAATTTCTATGAAAGAAAAAATTATTTTAATACTTACATTAGTTGCTGCAAGTTTTTTGGCTTTTGGTCAAAATTTGCCCAAGGAAGAACCTCTTCAAAACTACATAATTACTGGTGTCAAAGGCAATGTAATTGATACATTAGCATACCAAACTGGACAAAGAATCATAAAAGAAACCGAAGGGCTTTTAGAAAAAGAAATTGACCCAGAGACATATTTCCTTGGTCCACAGGATGAGCTTATAATCTCAATTGTCGCAACCCGAGCAAGGGAAATTTTAGTCGAAGTATCTCCTGAAGGAAAGATTTCAATACCAGAAGTTGGGGTTGTAACCGTCAAGGGATTAACGCTTGCACAAGCACAAAACTTAATCATTGAAAAAATTAAAACAGTTTTAAAAGCCACCGAAGTAAATGTGCTGCTTCGTAATATAAGAAAATTTAAAGTATCTATCTCTGGTGCAGTACAAAAGTCTGCCATAGTTTCTGCAACTAGTACAGACCGTGTATCTGAAATAATTGATAAAGCAGGTGGATTCAGAGAAAAAGCATCATTGAGAAAAATTTTACTTTATCGAAATGATGGAAAGGAAATTATAAAAGTCGACCTGTTAAGGTTTTTCTTTTTAAACGATAAAAATGCAAATCCATTGGTAACCGGTGGCGACCATATCCTCGTTCCCTTTGCCAACGAAGACGAATACATCGAAATTCAAGGAGAAATAGTCAAACCTGGAAAATATGAATACAAAGAGGGTGATTCTCTCTCGACCTTGATAAGATTTGCCCAAGGATTTACAGAGTTAGCCCAGCTTGATTCGGTAGAGTTTGTAAGCAACCAAGTTGATGGTGCAATTGAAAGAAAAATACTAAACTTAAGTCATTGGAAAGACATTATCAATTCTACAAACACCAGCTTTGAAGGAGACTTTCCTTTGAAATTAGGCGACAGAGTTTTTGTTAGAAAAATTCTCAATTGGAAAAAGCCAAAGTCAGTCGTTATTGAAGGCGAAGTTACTTATCCCGGTCGATATGCAATTGATGAAAAAACGATAAGAATCTCGGATATACTCAATAAATGTGGTGGTTTTACAAATGAAGCAGACATTGAAAAAGTCCGATTTATTAGGCAAGCCCTTCTCAACGTTGTTGACCCCGAAATGGAGCGACTTTCTCGTATTCCACCCTCGGAAATGTCTAAAAATGAATACCGATATTTCCTTTCGCGCGTAAATGAGAGGAGAGGCCTTATGTCAATTAATTTTAAGAGAGTTTTAGAAGACCCTAAAAGCGACGATAATATACTTTTACAAGATTTAGATTCTATCTTTGTGCCGAAAAAAAATGAATTCGTAAATATTCAAGGTCGAGTCAATAATCCTGGTTTAGTTGCTTACAAACCTGGATACAACTATCTGGATTATATACAACTTGCTGGGGGTTTCGGATTCCGAGCCGATGAGAAAGCTACTCTTGTTGTTAAATCGAAAGGAGAACAATTCCGTGCAATCGATTTTAACTACAAAATTGAACCTGGGGACAACATCCTCGTTCCACCAGAAGATGAACTTACCTTTTTCGAAGTATTTACCACTACTTTAACTATCACAACTCAGATTTTGACAATTGCTGGCGTTGTTTTAGCATTTATTAGACTTAGATAACTTAATATGGAAACAAAAATTGAGTTTAAGTTTTTAAAATTTTTAAAAAATGCCCTAAAACATTACAAGTTTATCACCGCATTTACCTTAGTTTCCTCAATTTTAGTAGTGGGTATTTCATATTTTTTCCCCCATAAGTATGAATCTAAAGCTACACTACTACCTCCAGAAGAAATAATTGGTGGTAATTTAACTGAATTCTTAAGGGCTTTCTCCAATCTTCCTACTTTTGGTTCCGGTCGAGCCACAAAAATTCAATTATACTACGAAATGTTAAGAAGTAATGAGCTTGCAAATTTGATTGCCAGCAAAGATGAAATTCGCAAGTTCGACATCTTTAAAACATACGACTCTACAAAATTGCAAAGGTTGATTTATAAAGCTTTGAACGTCGATTTAAAGCAATCGGGTCTATTCATCATCACAGCAAAAGTATCTACTGGTCTTTTTCCAAACCGTCAAGAAAAGAATGAGGCAGCGTTTGCCTCTGCCACAATTGTGAAACTTGCATTAGAGGCACTCGACACTCTTGTACACACCAGAATTTCAACTCGTTCTAAAAGAAAGAGAATTTTGATAGAAAATTTACTTGCTGAAAAAAAACTTGAATTAGACTCCATAGAAGAAGCCTTGGAAGAATTTCAAAGAAAAAATAAAGTAATTGAAATAGACGAGCAAAGCAAAGCAATTGTATCAACAGCAATTAATATTGGGAGCGAGTTAGCAAAGGCTGAAATTGAACTTGCTCTTTATAAGAACGAATACGAACCAAATTCTCCGATTATTAAAGCTCTTGAGGACAAAATCCAAAATCTTCGACAACAATATTCTAAGGTGCAAACTGGTGGCTTCACTGGCACAGAGGCTTTTACCATACCATTAGAGCAAGTCCCAAGCTTAGTTCGTCAATACGCAAATCTACTGAGAAAACAAAAAATTTTGGAACAAGTAACAATATTCCTTGAAACTCAAAAATATACCGAAACTATACAAGAATCGACTGAAATACCCGGAGTGGACGTTTTGGATAGCCCCACCATACCTAAGTCACACTCATCTCCAAATCGACAACTTTTGCTTTTATTCTCTGTTATAATTTCTTTTGCTTTTTCAGTTCTCCTGGTTTCATATCGTTATTATAAGCAAGGGAATCTTGGTTAAGCATATTACTTTCCCATTTCTTAGTTTTTTCAATCAATTTGCAATTTTTTCACTAAAATTTTTAAATTAAATTTTTTCCTGTGAAGAGTATTTATAATTTTTCATACAAACTGGTTACTGTCCTTTTTAAAATCACTTAGGAAAATAATTAAAAACAAAATAAATTTTTAAACTTTTAACGAAATTTAAACTATTACTCAAGTTAAAGTGTAAGGGTTTAAACAATAAGTACACTGGCAACAAAAAGACTGAGCGACAAATTACATCATCCATTGAATTGATGGATTAATGTAGCGAAAAATACCTTGGCTATCTACTCCAGAATTATTTTTAAAATGTCTCTTGCTCTCTACGAAATGTAAACCCAGCTTTAGACGATTACCAACAATTAGCCAATTAACTCCTATAGCAAAATCTTTATGCAACGAAGCCTTGGTATGAGGATTAAAACCCGTATTGTTGTACATTTTGTCTGGGGTTGTGGCTGAATGCATAATTGAAAATTGTAGTAATTGTCCATTTCCCAAATCGAAATTCCAAGCGCCTTTTATAACATAGGAATTGTCTCGAGTGATAAAATACGTATTATTTACAACAGATTCTCTGTAAAGCCAGAGGTACTCACCGAGTAAATCTAATGGACCATAGTTCAGTTGAAAATCTCCCCCGTAGACCATATTGTTTCGGAATAAACTAGTTCTCTTTTGAAAAGTTACATTAGCTCCAATACTAAGTCCTTTTCTATTCATCATCCCAGATTGGTTATAAACCAACTGATATGAATTCATTTCCGGGTCCCCAATCATACACAGAATTCTTGCTGTAAAAAGCGGAGACCAAATTGAGTTGTCGCCGACAATAGAAGGATGATTTGGGTCGAATATTCCTAAGTCGTACAAAAGGCTAAATTTATTTCCTAACGCAAGTCCGCCTAAATTGATACCAGTTTCTCGACCAATACCTCTACCAACCATGTGAATTCGCGGGTGAAAGCTTGGTTGACCCTTTTCTTGTGAAATGTTAAATGCGGAAGTGTAAATAGACTCCTTACCTGCGCGGGGTCTAAAATAACCTATCGTAAGATTGAGTAGTTCGGAAAATTTGTATGTAAAGAAAACATCTCTAACGGAAAATTTTCCATTGTCCTCGGGATTAGGATTGCCGAGAGAGGCTGTTAATGAGTCCTTGCCGATACCGTCGTAGTAGAAGCTTGCATAAAATGATGCTTTACTACTGATTTGACCTCCTAAACCAAATCTTGCCCTACGAATGTAGGTATCAAATCTGGGGGTAGAAGATGAAAATGGAGTTTTCAATGTGATTGTGTTCCAAATTTGAAAATACTGGAGAAATTCAACAAAGCCACTATCACTAAGCTGTAACCTTGCTCTCCAATTTGGAATTGGTTGCGATAGAACATTTACAAAACTCATTATCAGGTACAAAGCAAAAGACATTAAAACGATTTTTGTAAGGCTTCTCATAATGAACTAAGGATTAACTTTAAAAAAACACAAAATTAACAAAATTTTAACCACAATTTTGTTTATTTCCTAGCCATCCACAATTTTTATTTTAGTTATTAATTTCTTAGCTCATTTCCGTTTTCTACAATAATAAACAAGTAAATTTTTTTGTTGTTAGCTTGTCGTAATTTATACTTAAAAAAATATGTTCAGAATTCAAATGAGGAATCTACATTATAAAGTTTCATATTAGATTGGTTTCAAGCAAATTGAGCTTTAGAAAAATAAAAATGGCTGGTAAATTACCAGCCAAATGAATGCTAAAATAAATATCTTAAAAAATGCTTACTTTTTATTTTCAAGAAATAATTTTGCAACGGCGTCCCAGTTCACTACATTCCACCAATTTTCGATGTACTCATTTCTTCTGTTTTGATATTTTAAATAATAAGCATGTTCCCAAACATCAACACCAAGAATTGGAATACCTTTAACATCGGCAACATCCATCAAAGGATTATCTTGGTTGGGCGTGGAAGAAACCACGAGTTTTCCATTAGAAATCACCAACCAAGCCCAGCCAGAACCGAAGCGTCCGATGGCAGCATCAAAGAATACTTTTTTAAAATTTTCAAATGAACCAAATGTTGAATTAATAGCATCAGACAATTCTCCAGTGGGTGCTCCTCCACCATTTGGTTTCATTATATTCCAGAAAAAGGTGTGATTCCAATGCCCACCTCCATTATTACGAACTGCGACAGGAACATTTGAAGCGTTTCTTAATAATTCTTCAAGTGTTTTACCCGAAAGTTCGGTCCCTTCGATAGCTTTGTTTAAATTATTAACATACGCCTGATGATGCTTTGTATGGTGTAACTCCATTGTCCACTTGTCAATGTAGGGCTCCAGTGCGTCGTAAGGATATGGTAAGGGCGGTAGTTCAAATTTTCCAGACATATAATTCTCCTTTAAATTGTTGAACATGTAACTTTTGGCATTTATATTTTTCGATAAGCTTAGCCAAAAAATACCACTTAGAGATAGTAGATTACTAAAAAATTTTCTTCTGTCCATATTTTAATTAAATAATCAATTTTTAGTAACGTTTAAAAAATTTTTTTATTGCTACTAACTATAATTTTTAAAAAATATCAGGAAAAAATTATTTATTGCTTGGGAATGAAAAAAACTAAGCTTCCTCTATACCGATTCTAGTGATTTTAATAGGCACTTTTTTCTCTTGTAAAATTTCTTCTATTTTCTTTTGTATAGAGTTGTTCTTAACTTTCAGAAATAATTTTAAAACTTTATTTTCTAATCCATTATCTTCTTTGACAAGCTTGTATATTTGAACATCATTTCTCCCTTCAATTGCACGCTCGACCAAACTAAAAATCTCATCGAAACTGTGATAGGTAAATTTTAATCCCATATCAAAGATATCGTAATTAATTATGTCCCAAGAGAAATCAATCCTTCTTGTTTCAATGTTTGCAAATTCATATTTGCTATGTTTGCAATCAGCTCGATGAATATATACATTTCCCAATTTTGTAAAAGCAACAGTATCGTCGCCTCGTACTGGTGAACAACAGCTCGCAAGATTTATAACAAAAGCTTTGTTTCCAATCAACACTCTTCGCTCGGCAAAATTTAATATCCTTTTCAGACTTTTACTATGCTTTTGCAAGTTAAATGAAAATTTAAAATTGTTTTGCTTTAAGTATGATACAAGTAAATCAACTATCTCTTGCAATTCTTTATCTTTGAATAATTCCAAATAAAATTCATCAGAATTCGAGTACTTTAGTAGTTCTAAACATTTGTTCAAAACCAGGCTTCTGTGTTGATTTAAATTATGCTTTTCAATTATTTCATCAAAGAGTTCTTTGCCCTGTGTCTGTTTTTCAGCTCTTTTTTGTTTGTAGTACTTAATTATTGAATGTTTCGCTTTTGGGGTAATTACTTTATCAATCCAAGAAAGCTCTGGCTCGAGATTCTCTCCGAGAATAATCTCCACAACATCTCCGTTTTTCAAACTTGTGAAAATGTTTTGTATTTTGCCATTTATTTTGGCTCCTGCACAGCGGTTCCCAACATCTGTATGCACACTGTACGCAAAATCCAAAACTGTGGCATTCTTGGGCAATATTTTAATTTCCTGCTTAGGAGTCAAAACATATATTTCATCACTGAAAATATCATACTTAAAACTTTCCATCAATTTCTCAAGTGGTATTTCTTCTTTTCGAGCAAGCAAATCACGAATATCGTTTGCCCATTCTTCAATTTGTGGGTCATTGAAGATAGTATCAACTGTTATAAATCCGCTCTTGTAATGATAATGTGCCGCTATACCTTTTTCTGCTACTGAATGCATTTTCATAGTTCTTACCTGAATCTCTACTTTCTCATCTCGCTCACCGATAAAAGCACAGTGAATAGATTTATAACCGTTGGGTTTTGGATTCTTGATGTAGTCTTTATACGTTTCGGGAATATACGGATATATATGTTTAATTTCATTCATAACCATTTCGCAATAAGATTCCTCTTCGGTATCTAAGATTATTCTTAGACCAATTAAATCATAAAGTTCCTCTATAGGTTTTCCACGAAGTAAAGTTTTATTATAAATAGAGTAGATGTGTTTAACCCTACCATGAACTTCGAAATTTATATTATTTTCATTTAGTTCTCTCATTTCCTTTAATCTTTCAATTATGGGCTTTGCAAAGTTCCGGAGATACTCATCTCTCTCTTTTTTTGTCATTTTCAGCTTATGAACAATTTTCTCGTAGTTTTCTTTATCCAGAACTTTAAATGAAAGGTCTTCTAATTCACTCTTGATTAAATACAATCCAAAACGATGTGCAAGTGGAACGTAAATCTGCATTGTATCTTCAGCTATTTTCCTTTGAGTTTCGGGGAGTAAGTATGAAATCGTTTTCATATCGTGATATCTGTCTGCTATTTTAATAAAAATAATCCTGATGTCGGTTGTCAAAGCCAACATTAAGCGCCTAAAATACTCAATGTTGCCTATTTCTCTTCGCTCGAGGTTAGTTATTCTTTGAACATTGTCTACAATCAATGAAATTACATTACCAAACTCTGTTTCAATATCTTCAAGCTTATAGAATTCGTTTTTACCAATTACATCGTGAAGAAGAGCTGCGACTATCATTTCATTGTCGAACATTATATTCTCAATAAGAAAAGCAGCTACTTCGAGTGGGTGGGTATAAAATGGGTCACCAGATTTCCTATAAAGATTTTTATTCGCTTCAACATTATATTGAAATGCCTTTTTAATCAAAGTTTCATCAAGATTAGAACTAAATTTTTTACAAAAATTCAAAAAGGATACCAAATCTTTTGCTTCTCCTTTACCAAACTTTGGTGTTTCGGCTTTCCTTGATTCTTTTTCTGGATATAGCAACATAAGTTCATCTATTCGAAACAGAAAATTCAAAATAAAAAAAATCTGTATTATTTTTTGATATTTGTGAAAAATTTGCGAATTTTGTATTTTGAAACTTCGGGGCGTAGCGCAGGTGGCTAGCGCGTCTGTTTTGGGAGCAGAAGGTCGCAGGTTCAAGTCCTGCCGCCCCGACTTTTGTTGTTTATTGTTCCATTTGTATTTTTCATTAGATACTTTTGATATTCTACACTATATTTCAACCTTTTTTCCAAATTGCTTAATACCTGATAAGCCTCATTAATCTCATAAAAAATCTCTTTTGCTATGGGATTATTTCTCGAAACATCTGGATGGTAAATCTTTGCAAGGCTGTAAAATGCTTGTTTAATCTCCAATGGACTTGCCGTCCTTTTTACTCCTAAAATCTTGTAGTAATCTTTCATATCTACAACTTTTGATTATCTTCAGACTATGAAACCGAAACTGTTGCCACAATATCAATTTCAGTTTCCGGTGGAAGCTCTGTATAACTTATGACACTTATCATCGGAAATTGTGTGCGAACCATTCGATAAAAGTATGGTCTAATTTGTGCAGAACATATGACCAGTGGCGTATATCCCATTATACTTATTTCATCTATAGCTTTCGATAATGATTCTTGCAGTTTTTTAATCATATCAACCGAAAGACCCAAAGTCTGCATCGAAGTTGCTTGAACATTCGTTTGCAATACATTAGATATCATTTGCTCAATCTCTGGACTTAATGCAATACAATGTACTACGCCATTAGAATCTTGGTATAATTTTTTCAAAGTTTCAGAGAGATTATGTCTTACATATTCGGTCAAAACATCTACATTCTTGGTAACTTTGTAATATTCTAACAAAGATTCAAGAATTAGGGGTAGGTCCCTGATGGGGACTTTCTCTTTAAGAAGATTTTGCAAGACTTTTTGTACAACAGACAATGGCAAATTCTCTGGGGTGATTTCTTCTGTTAATGCTGGATAGTCGGATTGAAGATTTTCTATAAGTTTTTTAACATCTTGTCTTGTCAAAAGCTTATCTGCATTACTCTTTAAAAGCTCGCTTAAATGGGTTATTAACACAGTGGAAGCCCCTACAACTGAATACCCAAGAAGTTCTGCATTTTCACGTTCAGCATAGGAAATCCAAACTGCTGGAAGCCCAAAGACTGGGTCATTAACTAATATACCCGCCAATTCACCTGATGCAGTGCCAGGATTTACAGCTAGTAACATCCCTGGCTGTAATGTACTCCTACCAACTTCATTGCCCCTAATCTTAATAACATATTCCTCTGGTTCTAAATTCAAATTATCGCGTACGCGTACTGGTGGCAACACAATACCCAACTCTAAAGCCAGTTGTTTTCGTACATCCATAATTCTTTTGAACACATCACCCCCTTGTGTTTCATCAACAAGTGGTATTAGATTGTATCCCAATTCTATTTCAACGGGGTCTACTTTCAACAATTCCTCAACAGGTGGTTCTTCGACTTTTTTTGTAACTTCTGCTTGGGCTAGTTCTTGACGTATTCTTTCCTCTTCCTCTTTTTTAATTTGTTTATATCTAACGTAAGAAATCGCACCTGTCAATAAACTAAGAATGAGAAAAGGAATTGTTGGAAATCCTGGAACGAAAGCCAATACAAGCATTGCAAAAGAAGCCAATGAAATTGCTGTGGGTTTACCAACTATTTGTTTTTCTAATTCAATGTCGAGTTTATCTGCCGAAGCTGAACGAGTAACAACAAAACCAGCAGAGACAGAAATCAATAGAGAAGGAATTTGTGAAACTAAACCGTCCCCTATTGTAAGAATTGTGTAAGTTGATAAGGCATCAGTAATTAACATCCCTCTCTGTGCCACACCAATAGCAATTCCACCTAAAATGTTTATTCCAGTAATAATCAACCCTGCAATAGCATCTCCACGAATAAATTTCGCAGCACCATCCATTGCACCATAAAAGTCCGATTCTTTAGTTAGATTTTGTCTTCTAATCCTTGCCTCGTTTTCATCAATATATCCAGCACTCAAATCTGCATCAATACTCATTTGCTTTCCGGGCAATGCATCCAAAGTAAACCTAGCAGCAACTTCAGCGATTCGTGACGAGCCTTTTATAATCACAATGAAATTAATAATCATTAAAATGAGAAAAATAATTAAACCAACAATGTAATTGCCACGAATGACAAAAGTCCCAAACGATTGTATAATCTCTCCAGCATAGGCTTCTGTTAAAATCAACCTTGTAGAAGCAACGTTTAAGCCCAACCTGAACAATGTTGCTACAAGCAACACAGTAGGGAAAGATGAGAACTCTAATGGATTCCTTAAATACAAAGAAACGAGCAATATCAAAACAGCAAAAGACAAATTCAGTGCAATAAGCAAATCCATCAATAAAAACGGAATGGGAATTATTAGCAGACTTACAATCGCCAAAATTCCTAATGAAAGCAAGATATCCTTGTTGTATAAAAGGTAAATTAAACTTCTTCCAAAGAAATTATTACCAATATTTCTCCTTATGAAATCCTCTGCTTTTCCCATATATCAGACTAATTGTTGTGTTCTTTGACAGTTCTCAAATAATACACATAAGCCAACACCTGTGCAACAGCTTTAAAAAGGAACTCTGGAATTTGTTCTTCGACGTCTACTGAATAGTAAAGTGCCTGTGCTAAGGGCGGCTCTTCAACAATAGGAATACCATTCTCCAAAGCCTCTTCTCTTATTTTTAAAGCAAGATAATCAACACCTTTGGCAACCACTACTGGTGCGTGCATCTTGTATGGTTTATATTCTAAAGCAACTGCAAAGTGAGTTGGGTTGGTAACAACTACATCAGCTCTCCTTTGGACATTTTTTAAAATAATTTTCCTCACTCTTTGTCGCATTATACTTCTCAACCTTGATTTCACCATTGGGTCGCCTTCGGATTGCCTTGCTTCTTCTTTAACTTCTTCCTTTGTCATCTTTAAATCTTCTTTGTAACGATACTTCTGATAGAAAAAATCAGCGATAGCTATTAAAAGGTAAATCACGCCTACTTTTGAAATCAACTCGAAAGTGACAGCAAACATTAACCTCGGTATTTGCCAAATTGGCTGATTCACTAAATTAAGGTCCCAGACAATGTATTTTTTGAGAATAGAATAAACAACCCAACCTAAAATTAGAAGCTTAAAAAGGCTTTTGATTAGTTCAAAATAAGCTCTGCCAGAAAAAAATATTCTTTTCAGTCCAGATAAAGGATTGAAAATAGTCCGAAAATTTAATCCCTTTGTGAACTTTTTAGAGGCAATATGAAATCCAACTTGAGAAATCTCTGATGCTAATATGAAAAAATAAATCAAACCAAGCATAGGTAAAATTGTTCTGGCAAGGAACCATACTGCCCCGACAAAGATATTTTTAACCTCCTCTTCGGTAATTTTGATATAAAAAGAGTCGGAAATAGAGCTTTTGAAATAGCCTTGAAGATTCATTACAATGTAGTTCATAAAAAGCAAAGTTATAAATCCACCGAGCGTCAACATAACGGCTGTTGTAACATCGATACTTTTAGCAACCTGACCGCGCTGGCGTGCCTCACTCAATCGACGCGGTGTCGCTGGTTCTGTCTTTTCCCTTCCTTCAGGTGTTTCAGCCATTTTGCACTATGTTAATGTTAGTATTAGATTTACTTGAGACTGAAATAGTTGCAAAAATTGCTTAGCTGCAAGAATAAAGAATGAAACTGCAAGAAAGAAAACCAACAAAGCAATTGCAATTTTTACTTGAAAGCTTATTACAAAAATATTTGTCTGCGGTGCCATCCTTGCCAGCATTGCTAATGAAATATTCACAAGGAAGGTTGAAACAAAGATAGGAGCTGAAACTTTCAATCCTATTATTGTCACATTTGTTAAAAACTTACCCAACTCGGCTATTGTAGACGGTGTGAGAGTCCCCGAGCCTATTGGAATCTTTGCATAACTTAAATATAGCGCCTCGAATACTTGATGGTGACCATTCAAAAACAAGAACAGCATAAGAGTTATCATTTCCAAAAGTTGACCAAAAAGAGTTGGTGAGGTTTCTTGAAATGTAAACAACATTGCCGCTTGAAAACCTAGCTCAAAATCAATAACCCCACCGCCTAACCTCATCCCCCAAAAGACTAAATTGAAAATAAAACCAATCAGCAAGCCAATAATAATTTCACGACCAATAAGAAAAGTTAAACTCCATAAATTTATATCCAAATTTGGATTTAAGTTCAAAGTCAAAGCAATGGCAAAGGAAAAAATTATTCCCAAAAAGATTTTAAGCATAAATGGTACGACCTGCATACGAAAGAGCGGAAACAGCAAAAAAAGCCCACTAATTCTTGCAAATACTAAGAAAACAATTATCCATTTCTCCAGAAAAAAATCCAAAATGCCTACACCATTATCGCTCATCTCAAAACCGTTATCATGTTAATTATTTGAGTAGCAAAAAGCTTCATCTTCTGAATAATAAAAGGAACTAAAAGAACAACTGTGATAAATACAGCAATGATTTTGGGGACAAAGGTTAATGTTTGCTCCGAAATTGTTGTTGCAGCTTGAAAAATAGAAATCAGCAAACCGACAATTAGAGAAACCAACAAAATCGGTCCACTTATGAGAAGAACATAATAAAACGAATCTCGTACTATACTCAAAACCATTTGGTCTGTCATATTTCACCTAAATTGTTATTAATCCTTTTAAAAGTGAATCTATTACAAGATACCATCCGTCAACAAGCACAAAAAGCAGTAACTTCAGAGGTAATGAAATTAGTTGTGGGGGAAGAAGAAACATACCCAAGGACATTAAAACGCTCGCTATAATCATATCCAAAACTAAGAAAGGAACAAACAATAGAAAACCAATTTGAAAGGCAATTCTCAATTCACTTAAAGTGTAAGCAGGGATAATTGTCCATATTGATAGCTCCGAGGCATCCCGCGGCCTTTTACCACCCGATAATTTTAAAAACAATGCAATATCCTCTTGCCGTGTATATTTCAACATGAATTCTTTAAATGGATTGACAATATTTTCTAATGCTTGCTGTTGATTAATTTCTTCTCTTAAATATGGTTGAATGCCCTCACGGTTTGCCTTTTCAATTACTGGTTGCATGACAAAAACAGTAAGAAATAGTGCGAGCGAAATCAGTAATTGATTTGGTGGTTGAGTTTGTGTTGCCAGTGCTTGTCTTAAAAAATGTAGAACTACAACTATTCTGGTGAAACAAGTCATCATTATCAGAATAGATGGCGCAAGAGTTAGAACAGTCATTAAAATTAAAATTTGCAGAGCAACTGATAGCTCATCCTTTTTCTCGTTGCCACCAATGGTGATATTCACTTGCGGTATCTGTATTTGAGCCCCACTTTGTTTTTGCGTAGAAGGTTGGGAATGGAGATGCCCAACTCCAAGCAGTAGAAAAAATATGAACAAAAACAGCCCAATGTATAATTTAGGTATATCCACGAGATTATCTTTTGTAAATAGTGAAGGATTTCAATAAATATACCACAAAATGAAATAGGCTAATATATTGCGAATCAAGAAGTTAAGCAAATATTACTATAGCATTATTTATCGAAATGCTATTTTTCTACACTTTATTGGTTAAAATCACCCAAATGTTGAAAATTTTACAGATTCTTTAAAGAATTATTAATTATTGACAAAGCAGATATTGCAGCCGTTTCAGCGCGGAGATTAAATTCAGAAATTTTTACTATTTCAACATTTTTTTTCTTCGATAACGTTAGCAATTCACTTTCAGAGAATCCCCCCTCGGGACCAATTACCAAAAGGACTGATTCAAAATTATCTATTGGCGAAAATCTTTTACCTGAAATATCGAAAACATACACTTTATCGTACTCTTTGAATCTATTCATTAAATCTTTCAATTCTATGGGAGGATTTATACTTGGAAGCCTACTCCTCATAGTTTGTTTCATCGCCGAAATGGCTTTGCGAGTTAACCTACTTTCATCAATTTTATTTCTTTGAGTGAACTTTGTGATAGTTGGAAAAAACTCTGAAATTCGTAACTCAACTGCTTTTTCATAAGCAAACTCAAATCTCTCCCTATTGTCGAGAATACCAAGTGCTAAATCAATCTTTTGTTTAATTTCTCCGAGATTTTCGACAAAATTTAATACTTTAGCCACACAAAAGGAATTGTTCACGCTTGTCACGTAAGCAAAGACAGCAAGTCCCTTTCCATTTACTAGACAAATTCTATCTCCTTTTAATACTCTCAAGGCCTTGAAATGCTTGAATTCCTCTTCAGTTAGTTTAATTTCTGAAATTCCAAAAGACAAATCCTCGATGTAAAAGCATTCAATCATAAATCTGAAACTTTTACCAACTCGAATTTCTTGAACTTGGAGACAAATTCAAATCTTTTATTTAGTCGATAATAAGTCCAAATCTCAACTACTTCTCCATCTTTACTTAAAATTCTTTGTACCTCCGACGGCTTACCATAAAGAATGAAAATTTTGCCTCGTTCTGTTTTTGCACCATCGGTTTCGTAAACTGTTTGAAAATTCAAGAAAGCGTAATCCACTCTTTTATAATATTCATCCATTGCCTCATTGAACTTAGTTAAAGGTTCAGTATCATATTCTCTCCATAATTCAAAGAACTCTTTCCATTGGCGTTCTTTTTTCAAACTCAATAAATTATTATAAGTATCATCGGGCAGGATATAATACATCATCTCTATTGCATATTTCAACGAGCGTAGTGATATGGGAGGATTGTTCCAATGAATTTTGAAAGCAAAACTTATAGTGTCTTTTGTTCTCATTTCAGTTAGCGTTAATGTATAGTTCTGTAAATAAGCAATATCTTCTGGAAATTCAAGTAATATGAAATTAAGCCTGGTTGAAGAACCAGCCAACGTCTTTTGGTCGAAATGGATAACAATATCATTTGTATCACAAGAAACTTGGAATACTGAGCTAGAGAGCAATATTGATTGGGGCTCGAAAAAGACCTTTTGTTCCCAGCATAACTGAGCCGAAGTATTTGGCAAGGATTTTATTTGAAACTTTAAATTTTCATTAGAGTTATAAGGAGAAAAAACTGGAATAATAATTACTTTGTCTTTCTTTTTAAAATCTAATGCATTATTCATCAAAGATAAAGCAAAAGTATTCGAATTATTGCCTACCCTTGTGGCGTAAATTGGTGAAGTTATCGATACCCTACCGATTTGTTTAACTTTTAACTCGGTAGTTTGAGATTTAACCTTAGTTTTCTCTCTATCGTACAGATATGCTTCAAGTGTATAATCCATTAGTGGAAGCTTTGTAAAAATGAAATTTTGGTAAAACCGCTCTTCAATTAAGTCCTTTTCCTTGTAAGAAACAGAAATCGAGTCTCGATGTACTACTGATTTGCGTATAACACCTCCGAGGTCGCGGAGAATGAACTCCAAAACAAATTTAGCGTGCAAGTCGTCCCCTTGGGAGATTTTTTCAAAAGTTAAGCAATTTAGCGAAAAGCGAAATGGTACATAAACCTCAATTGAGTCCCCATTAGTGGAGACAAAATTAATTGGTTGAAAAGTAAAATACTTTTTAAAATCATTTAAGTAATTCTTCTCAAATTCCTGTTGAGCAAAAATCTGATTTATCAACATAAACAATAATATTAATCTAAAGATTTTAACCATAGCACCTACCAAGTATTTATAAATTGTGTATTTCGATGAATTCTTTTAAAATCAATGCTGCTGAAATTAGGTCTTTGGTTTCCTTTTTGCGCCTTGCCTTCTTTTTTTTCCCAAGAGTCAATATTAATCTCTGGGCTTTCACAGTGCTGAATGATTCATCTATCGAAAATACTGGCAAATTAAACATCTCCTTGCACCTAATTATGAATTTATTAATTTCTTTAAGTACATCGGTCTCGACATCATCATCCCGAAACGGGACACCAACAACTAATGCAGAAATTTTTTCTTCCTTCAAAAATTTTGCAAAATTTTCCCAAAAGTTATCCATTGAATAATCCAATACCGCAATTGGTGTGACGGATATGTGCAGTTCGTCGCAAACAGCGATACCAAGCCGTTTGAATCCAAAATCCACTGAAGCGATTTTTTTACCCTTGAGTTGTTCTTTAAGCATAAACTAAGTTGCTTCTTTTTTCAAACTTTTTGCTTTTCTTTGCTCAGACAAAAATGGAATAATAAACAGTAATTCTGTTCCTTTACCCTTTTCGGAGCCAACTTTTAATGTACCTCCATGAAGTTCAACCACATGTTGAATAATCATTGTTCCAATTCCAGTACCACCAGTTGTAAAATAGGGTTTTAAAAACTTTTCAAGCATTGTTTTGTCCATTCCGGGACCGTTATCTTTGATAGAAAAATAAGCATTTCGAATATCTTTCCAGTTTTTAATAATTATTTTACCGGGTCTACCTTGAAATGCTTTTATTGCATTTTCAATTGCGTTTCTAATTGCACGAATCATTTTGGGTTTATCGCAGAGAATTTCGAAATGTTGCAAATCGAGTTCAAATTCAACATTTGGAAACATCGTATCATCAAATTCCATTCTGGCTTCCCAGCACAAGTCGTATGCATCAGTGCTTTGTCGTACAATTTCCCCTCTCCCGACAGTAACAATATCGCGAACTCGTTGCATAAGCAGACCAACTTGATGAATAATCTTTCGTCGCCTTTCTTCATTTTTCGTAGAGCCATTAATTTCCAATTGTTCAGCATTTAAACGAATAGTAGAGAGATTTGTCTGCATATCATGGGCAAGCTGAGCAAGGTTACTTAATTTTTGTCGTCCAAGAACTTCGGTTATATCTATTCCTGTGACAACAGCACCCTTGAAGGCTCCAGTTATACTCTTCAATGGCAATAAGGTAAATAACCATTCAAAATCAATTTTGTTTTTCACAAAAGTTATTTTCTGCACAAAAGACGCCCGAGAAGCAATGACTTTTTCAACAAGTTCATTTAGCGATTTTAAATGCTCCATCCTACAATAATATTTAAAAATTCTTCGAAGCGGCACACTCTCGGTAATACTAAGCATTTCCTTGCCGCTGTTATTTGCAGCAAGTAATCGACCGTATTTATCCACGACAAATACAACCCCCGTTGTTGGAACTTCAATTAATGCTTTGAGCAATCTCTTTTGTTTGTAAAATTTTCTTAAAACATAAATCAAAGCCAAAGCCAACACTAAAGGTAGCAATATACTACCAAAGTTTTTTAAAAATCTTGTAAAATACCAAAACTTATGTTGTCTTTCCTCTAAAACAACAGAGGAGGATTTGGAAGTTAGTAAAAGTAAATTATCTATCTTTTCCACTTCTAAATTATCTTGAAAGTACTCACCTAATGTTAGAAAGTCTTTAGCTAAAATTTTTCCCTCAAGGTCAAAAACAGAAAGCCCATTATGAAAAAATGCAAACAGTTTGTTATCGAGTAAGTATAATCCATACGGTTCTGAGAGTTCTTTTGGAAGTTCTACGTTTGTCTCAAAAATTTTATTTTTAAAGCCTTCGAAACCAATACTAGTAAGAACATAACATCTATCTACATTTCGAAGGTAAAATATATTTTGATTATCTTGATATGGGATTGTAACGATGTTGGAGACCCTTGTCTCGACCCAAAACTTATTTATAATTCCTTGGTCCAAACTTGCTATTTGAAAAAGAGAACTATTGTAGTACTTTGAAGATGATATAACGACAAGTTTGTCTTGCACTTGTTGGATAGTCAAGAAATCGCTCAAATCAACTCTACAAAGAATTTTTTCACTAAGCATACTATCAATTAGGTACACAAAGCCATTTCCTTCTTCAAATTTAACGATACCATAACGATAGGTGTAGTGATTTAAAAAACAAAAGGTTAGTACACCTTTTGCAATTTGAGCAGTGTAAAGTTTTCCGTTGTTATATCTAATATAGTACAATAAATCATTTATCTGAATGAGGATTTCATTATTTTTGTCCGCAGTTGCAAACTTGATATTATTAAAATCGTAAAAACCATCATCATTTAACAATTCTCCAACAGTTTCAACATTTAAATCAGAATTAATCAATGAAACAAAAACTCTTTTGGATTCGGTGGAAAGAATTAACAATCGTCCTACAAACTTACAAGCAGCAACCACGGATGGTGGTATAGATGGAATTCCAAAGACACTATCCCTTCGGATTCCGTTCCAATGAAAAATGGATTCGGAAAAATCGCCAAATGTCGGCTTTACAAAGAAAGATTTATAAAAATCTTTATTTTTGAATACAAATAACTTTCCACCAAGAAAATACTCTTTTAAATTATATGAGAAAGGATAAGTCTCGTCGGCAATTAAACTAAGGGTAAATGCAAGAAAGATTAGAAGAATTCTACTCAATTTGGCAAACACAGAACGAAGCAATTCCTTCCCCGCTCCCAATAAAACCCATTTTCTCGTTAGTTTTGGCTTTGACATTAATTTGATTTTTATCTAAACCACAAATATTGGCGAGTTTCTCTTTAATTTGTTGTTTAAAAGGACTAATTTTTTTCAATTCAAAAACAATAGTTAAATCGATGTTAACAATTTTTCGATTACTTTCCTTTAACATTTTGACAACTTCGGTCAAGAGAAGAGCACTACTAATATCCTTGTACGTTTCATCCGAGTCTGGAAAGTGTTCACCAATATCACCCAGCCCAATTGCGCCTAAAATTGCATCAATTAAGGAATGAATTACAACATCGCCGTCGCTATGAGCAACCGGACCAAATTCTTCATCGACTAAAACACCACCTAAAACAAGTTTACGACCTTTGGCAATTCTATGAGAGTCGTAACCAAATCCAATCATCCAGCCACCTAAAAATCTTCCTGCATCCAAGTTTGAACATACGAAAGGAATTTTTTACTTAAAGTTACGGCTTTTTCAAACTCATCGCTCTCACCAATGACATAGAACTCGGGTTTTTCCAAGTCTGGGTAAAGCAAGACAGAGTCGTCATTCATAAAAATTTTCACACCCTCGACCATTTGACGCTCATAATCTTTAGAAAATTCCAAAGCCTTTCGAATCACTTTACCTTTACTATGCCAAGGACATTCAACTTTTAAGACATTTTGAAACCGACGTGGTAAAATTTCATTTAACTGAGGGAGGGTATAGTTGGTTTTTGCAAGCATCTCGAGAATTTTACCGATGGAGTACATTCCATCGCTTGCAAAAAGAAATTCAGTAAAAATAAATCCACCCCAAACTCCACCAACAAACTTAATCGACTCATCCCGTGTTGCTTCCATCATGGCAGAGTGGGAATTTTTAATCCTTACAACTTCTACATTATATTCACTGGCAACTTTTTCAATCTCATTTGAAGCAACAATTGTAACAGCAATCTTATAGGGCTCTTGGTGTTTGTTCGATTCTAAAAAGAGTTTTGTAACCATTGTAAGAAGTCTTTGAGGTGGATACAAAACACCACGATTGTCAATTACAAGAATCTTTTCAGCACCAGGCTCGATTATAAAACCTAGTTCATAGCTGAGCGACTTCATGATTTTGCAAGCTTCGGGGCTGTCGGGCAGACTTCCCTCGGGTATTGGTTGATGTTTCATTGCATCTACGTAATCGTGTAACGAAAGTGTTTCGGCATTCAACTTTCCCAAGATAATTGGGAAGATTGTCGATGCAAGACCATATGAGTAATCCATCAAAATTTTGAATCGCCTTTTTCTTATTATTTCAATATCAAGTGAATCGAGGAATCTATTAATATATATTTCATTGGTCCTTTCCGGGTAGTACAACTGTCCAACTTCGGAGAAATGCACTTTTTTAATATCTTCGCCAAAAAAGTATCTTTCGATAGTTTTGGCTTTGGAAAGATTAATATCTCGTCCATCATTGCTAAAAATTATAATATCTGTTTTCTCGGGGTTCCTCGGGGAACGACGGACGTGGAAACCACCAGAGTACTTACCTGTTCGCAGTTCCTGCCTTGTTTGTGGAATTGAGGTTGTTTGCAAATCATTTACGTTCACTCCAACAGAAGCAAGGCCAGCAGTTATAGACCTTTTGATAATCCTCGATACCCTATCAGGGTCTCGGCTTGCAATTATTTTGGCATTCTTACCAAAGGACATACCAATAGCCATTCCGAGCTTTGCTCCAAACTCTGGATGAATTTCATAATTCGAGATTCCAGAGATTCTCGCACCAGTGAAGAGTTCCCTTTGCCATTTTTCCTCTTGTACGAGCGAACGAGAAAGTTTTGCACCATCCTCGACAAACTTCATTGGCCAAATCTTGATGTTTGGTGAAATTGTAACTTCATTTCCAATTGTACATCCGACAGAAATAAAAACATTCTCACCAATTGTAACAGATTCTCCGATTGTACAATCGTAACATACAACATCATCTGTCAATTCGGAAAAAGGACCTATTTTGACATTATCCCAAAGAACCGTACCCTTCATCCTCACCCCTTTTCCAACTTTTACATTCGAACCAATAACACAATCAGTCAGCTCAGCGTAATCATCAATCAAAGAATTATCACCAATGACAACATTACCATTGAATTTGGCATTTGGAGAAATTGTACAATTGTTACCCAAAATAAGATTTTCTTGTCTCGTTCCTTTTATCTTTACTTTTACTCTGCCCTTTAAAGCATCAATAATCCCATTTTGATATTCCTCCAAATTTCCAATGTCCTTCCAGTATCCATCGGCAACATAACCATACAACGGCATCTTGTTTCTAAGCATCAGCGGAAACAAATCCTTACTAAAATCGAATTCAGATTGATACGGAATTAGGTCCAGCACATCGGGTTCGAGTATGTATATACCAGTATTAATTGTGTCCGAAAAAACTTCACCCCAAGATGGCTTCTCTAAAAATCGAACAATTTTCCCTTCTTGGTCGGTAATTACAATACCATATTGAAGAGGTACACTGACATGCGTAAGCAAAATTGTTGCCATAGCCTTTTTCGAAACATGGTAGTCAACAGCTTTCTCCAAGTCGAAATCAGTAAGAACATCCCCACTAATCACTATGAACCTATCATCAAGATATTCGTATGCGTTTTTCACAGCGCCAGCCGTTCCATAATCCGCTGTTGCGTGAACATACTTCATGTTCACATTAAATTTGCTTCCGTCTTTGAAGTATTCTGTAATTACTTCGGGTTGGAAATACAATAGTGTAACAATGTCGCGAATTTGATACTTAACCAGAAGATTTAGAACGTGTTCCATAATTGGAACATTTAAAATGGGAACCATTGGCTTTGGAACAGTAATTGTTAATGGTCGCAAACGAGTTCCAAAGCCTCCAGCCATAATTACTGCTTTTTCCATATTTAACAAAGAATTTTCAAAAGTGTAATATAAGCAAATTTGCAATAATAAATGGTTAAAGACGTTTACTTTTTTTGTTAATTGAATAATTTGGAGGTGTTTATGAATCGTACACTTTCTTTATTGCTTATTCTTACATTACTTTCACTTTATCCTACACTCTCTCAAACCCTTCAGCCAATTCCAATAACAGTCGGACCAAGTCCAACCTATATTAACGGTTTTTTTAGTTTCACAAAAAATGATTATAAATTAATCGTAACAACACTTGGAATCGATGCGAATTTTAACGGAATCGAAGACTCGGGTGATGTAAAACCAGCCTTATACCAAATTTCTCTCAATAAAATTTTAACTGGGAATTACCAAGGTGATATGCTAACCGAGCTTGAATTTGCATCTCTGCCTTTTCCAACACGTATCTATGTTGACAATTCTGGGAATTTTGCTTACGTACCAAGCAAGCTCTCCCTAAAAAAGATATTACTTGAAACTGGAAACATCATAAGCACTATTAATCCTTTCAAAAATTTGGAACTACCAGAAGATGCAATTATAACTTCTGTCTACCTTATGGATAACTTAATCTTCCTTACCGTCCATGGAACCGAATTCGATAAACTTTACATTATTGACGAAAATACTAACCAGATTTTGGTTGATACAAATACCGACCCTTATCCCATACAAACCATTGTGGCTGGAAAGTACTTATTTATTCTTACTGAAGGTACATTCGGACAAAACAATTCAAAACTTTGGGTTTATGAGATTGACAATACTCAAGGTTTGTATTTAAATTACGCAAAAGAATTTGATATTGGCGATGGTGGTAATCATATCTTTAACTATCAAAACAACAAGTTATTAATAACAATGAATGGCTCTCATGAAATTCTTATTTTAGATATACCTAATCTTCAAATCGAAGATACAATTAAAACACCAACAACTGGTTTCGATGGTCCGAGGGAATCTAATGTAGTTGGAGATAACGCAATAGTAGTTTCGGCTTACGACGGTAACCTTTATACTTTCGATTTCAACGGAAACCAGCTATCCAAAATATCTTTGAATTCAAAATTAGAAGGAATATTTTCCTACTCTTTAAATCCAGTCTTAAATTACTATATTGTTGCTGTAACTAGCCCTTTCCTTCTTGATTACTCTCCTAACGATAAAGTTTATCTTTTTGTCAACTTCTCTAACGTTGAAGAATCAAGTTTGCAAACTAAAGTGAAACTTTACCCAAATCCATCAAGAGATTATATTTCTTTGAAATTTGAAGAAATTTATGCGGATATTTTACATCTTTCAATAGTTAATGTCATGGGACAGACCGTTAAAGAGTATCAGTTTAAATTTGCTGGTGATGGAATCAAGGTTCCAGTAGATGACTTGCCTATCGGTTCTTATGCTGTACATATTTCATACGATGGCAAAAACTTCGCAATTCCTTTTAGTATAATTCGCTGATGGCTTTTGCTATAATTGTATTACTATGGGCTGCGTTGTTCTTATTACCTTGCTTTTCGAATGATACGCTTGAATACAAAGTCCAAAAAGGAGTTACGGTCGAAAGTGTAAAGGAAAAATATGTAAAAGTTCATAGCATAACTAAATCACAACTCGAACTCAGTAACTGGGCACTTAACAATAGTGCCCAGGCTGTTTCTATTCTTCCTGGTATTTACGTTCGCGACTATGGCGGTATTGGCGGTCTCAAGACGGTATCTTTACGAGGTTTCTCTTCAGCAGACGTTGGAGTTCTCTTGGATGGAGTTAAAATCAATAGCCCACAAAATGGAATTGTCGACCTCTCGCTTATACCATTAGATGCCTTCGAACAAGTAGAACTTACCCGTGGTGGAGCATCTTTCATTCACGGCAATAACACCTCCTCTGGGTATTTGAACTTTACTTTATCCAAAAGCAATAAGTCCACTCTACTCTTTTCGTATGGTTCTTTTCAACAATTAAAACTAAACTTTAAATTACCATTTCATTTACTAAATTTCCAAAAAAGTTTAATAGTCTTGGACTACTATTCCTCCGATGGCAGATACCCAATTGATGTTTACCAATTCGATACTAAGAAAACCGTTTATAGAGATAACAATAAAATTAGTAGAATCTCTGTTTTTTCAATTAATCACATCGAATTATCGCACCTCATAGGTTCGGCAAATATTATTTACACTAATTCAGTACGAGGAGTGCCAGGTGCAGTCGTTCAAAACAGAATCGAAAACAAAGAAACAAAATTATATGATGAGCTTTTGTTTTTGAACTTAAAACTGATACCAACTTTTTTCTCCCGAAATTTTAAAATACTTTTAGGCAGCGTAATGATAAGAAATAAATTCTTCGACCCTGTAATGAACCCACTTTTAACTGGTAAACAAACAGTTAATTATTTGAATACCGAGAACTCGCTAAAGTTTATATACGAGAGCCCAACACGATTTGTCGATGTTTACGCCTATGCAGAAGCAAACTCCAGCTCTGTGCAAGGTGATATGTTGGAAAATCCCGAAAATGCAAAAATTAACAGAAATAATGTTGCTCTGGGTGCCTTGGCTAGAAGAAACCTTATTGAAAACAGATTTCTCATTGGTATCGAGGCAAGTTTCAGAACTGATTTTATTACCAAGAAAACTCATAAATTCTCGCACTATCTTGGGGTTTTTCTAATAGACACCTCTTTAAATATAATTACCAAAGTTAATTACTCTGAAAATTTTCGCCTTCCCTCTTTCAACGAACTGTATTTTTTGAATTACGGAACCCAGGATTTGTTACCAGAAAAGACCTCTGGTTTCAATCTTGAATTTGACTTTTCCATTAAAAACATATTCCAAGCCTCCATCTGCGCGTTTTACTTCTCAACTGTTGACAAAATCATTTCAATACCAAAATCTCCCTTACAATGGTCGGCTAAGAACATCTCCAAGACAAGTTCAAAAGGATTGGAGATCTCACTTAGCACCAAAAATAAACTTTTTAACGCGCTCTTTTCATTGTCTTTTTTATCGACACTAGATGAAACAAAAGATTCCCCCACATACAACAAGCAACTTATTTACACCCCAAATATCATTTCTAACACTCTGATAAACTTTCCAATACCAAACAATTTTTCTTTTACACTTCGTTCAAATTTTGTTGGTAAAAGATATTTCCTGGCGGACAATTCAAAGAATTCCGAACTCAAGTCATATTTTTTGCTCGATATTGTAACAAGCAAAACAATAAATTTGAAAAAATATTCGATTGTGTTTAATTTTGAAATTTGTAATGTTCTTAACACCAAATATGAAGTAATAGTAAATTATCCAATGCCCAAACGATATTTTGTCTTTTCAATTAAATGTTTTTTTAAAAATGATGAAACCTTATAACATTTTAATTGTCGAAGATGACTATACGGCACTACAAGTGCTCAAAAGAATACTTTCCGCGGAAAAATACACATCCATAGCGGTCGACA
This sequence comes from Candidatus Kapaibacterium sp., assembly GCA_937927515.1. Taxonomy (GTDB): domain Bacteria; phylum Bacteroidota; class Ignavibacteria; order Kapaibacteriales; family UBA2268; genus Naka2016. The sequence continues at coordinate 108,163 of CALBDO010000019.1, forward strand.
ATGTTGAAGATGCCTTAGCAGTGCTAAACAGAGAAAAAATCGATTTAATTATAACAGACTGGATGATGCCAAACATTGACGGAATTGAGTTTATCTATCGTGTCAAAGCACTTTTAAAGAATCCGCCCCCAATAATTGTTGTTTCTGCGCTCACTGCCGAAATGGCAAAAGACTATGCTTTGAAATCTGGTGCAGTGGAATTTATTGAAAAGCCAATAAATACTAAAAAGTTTCTGGAAATTGTCAAAAATATCATAGAAAAGCATACTCAATTAACAAACGTTTATAAAATCAAAGAACATTCCTATCCTCCTTTCATTTCAGTTGCAATCCTGGCGGGGAATGGTAGCTCTCAACCACTTCTACAAATATTTGAAGATTTAAAGGATTTCAACGAAAACATCGTTTACATTGTCATTTTCCAGGGAAGTGTAAATCTTTTAGATAATATTGTTTTACAATTAAAAGAAAAATTATTAAAAAAGGTCTTAATTCTCCAAGAAACTTCCAAACCAGAACCCAATTGCGTTTATTTCGCTCCAGATAATTATCACATCCTTTTCAATGAGAATTATGAACTTGTAGTCGATAGCGGACCTAAAGAAAACTATCAACGACCTTCTGCAGAACCTTTATTCCGAAGCTTAGCAAATTATTTTGGGAAATTCTCTATTGCTGTTGTACTTTCTGGTTTGGGAAGCGATGGTGTACAAGGGGCTTACCATATCAAATCTCATAATGGTATAATTATTTGCCAAGAACCAACAACTGCCCTTGCTCCAACTTTACCCAAATCTTTCATAAATTCTGTGATTGAACCTATTGTGCTTTTGCCGAATCAAATCGCGACAAAGATACAAGAATTAACAAAAAATTTGCTTTTTGAAATTTCAACAAAAAAAGTATAATTTTGTATATAAGATTTTAGTTAATTTTGTTTATATATGTAAAATTTGGAGGTTCCATGTCTAAATTTTTAAAAATCAGTTATCTTCTTTTTTTCTTTGTATTCATTTTAACATCTTGTTCCGATGACGACTCGTCGACAAATACCAATCCAACAAATCAAACATATTTTCCAACATCAGTTGGTTCTTTCTGGAAATATCTTGAATATGATATCGACTCATTGGGCATCAAGGTTCCTGAAACCGAAGACACTGTGTTGACCACCATAATTGGCAATCAAGTAATTAACGGAAAGAACGCAACAATTTTTCTTAATCGCTATAGTAAGGAAGCCTCTACAGATACTTCATTCCTTGCATATGAAAACGAAAAAGTCTACACATTTTTATCTGCCTTCGACAACGACTTTATTCCTATAGGCGAAAGCAACCAATGGATTGTTATCTCTGATTTCAATGCAAATCAGTGGACAATTTTAAAGGACACTACATTTCAACAGGTAGATTTACCCGGTATTGGCAAGATGACTCCAACGGTTGGAGCTACAGGACGTAAAGGTAGTAAAGGAGAAATGGTAGTAAAAGGAAAAGCTGTTCAATCACAGGAATTTATCATTACATTTAAACTAAATATTAAATTAGAAATACCAAATGTACCTATGCCTGTCAATCTTAAATTCGATGTTGTTCAACACATTTGGTATGGTTTAGGAATTGGAGTAATACAGCGAAGATTAGACCCGTTTAAATTCAATGTATTACTATTTGAACAAAGCTTCAATGGAAACGAAAGTAAAATAATTGATTATAACATCAAATAATTTAAATATTATTATTGATTTTGCGGGATTTTTTGTTATGAAATCTTGCATTAACAAAGCTGGTTCCATCTTCATGGAATCGGTTTTATACTTCTATATCAAATTGATTTTCATTTATATAAATTTTAATCATTTTAGAGGCGGGCAAATATGGCAAAATTTTTTTGAATTTTCTAATTGAACATCAAATCTAATCGACTCTTCTACACAAGAATAAAACACGATGCTAGGAGTAAAGAAAACAATTATGAAAGGTGTCTATTACATTCTTTAACAGAGGTGATTGTAAAAAGCAAATTTAAGGTATTTAGATTGAAGAAATTAGTACGTATACTTAATACTCAAAAATTGGAATCTCGCCTCTTAAAGCATAGTAGACACCTTCAGCCATTGCCAACATTTCATCTTCACCAGGATAAACATAAACAGGAGCGATAAAATATACTCGTTCTTGAATCCATTTCACAAGCATTGGTGAATTTGCTAAACCACCAGTTATCAATATAGCATCTACGTTTCCTTTCAAGACTGTACTAGCAGCACCAATTTCTTTCGAAATTTGATAAGCCATAGCTTTGTAAATCATTTCAGCGTAGTCATCTCCACAAGAAATACGCTCTTCTACTTCTAATGCGCTATTTGTTCCTAAGTATGCGACAAGCCCGCCGCGACCTGTTATCATCTTTCTCACTTCAGTGTAATTATACTTACCCGAGAAACATAATCTTGCAAGTTGTCCTACAGGTAATGTACCGGAACGTTCTGGTGAAAAAGGACCCTCACCATCCAATCCATTATTTACATCAATCACACGACCATTGTGATGAGCCCCAACTGTTATACCGCCCCCGAGATGAACTACAATTAAATTTAACTCCTCGTACTTTTTAGAATGCTCCCTTGCAAAACGACGTGCAACTGCTTTTTGATTCAATGCGTGAAATATACTTATCCGAGGTAACTCTGGATGTCCAGAAATGCGTGCAATATCATCAAGTTCATCGACAACAACCGGGTCGACAATAAAAGAAGGGATATTTGGACCAATCGTACTGGCAATTTCAAAAGCAAGTATAGCACCAAGATTGGAAGCGTGTTCGCCATAGACCTCATTCCTCAAGTCATCGAGCATTTTTTGATTGATTCTATAAACACCACTTGAAATAGGACGCACCAGTCCGCCTCGTCCAACAACTGCGTTAACTATTTTCAAATTGATATTTGCATCTTCTAGGGCTTTTAAGACTACTTGTTTTCGAAATTCGTATTGGTCGTAAATTCTACTAAATATCCTCAATTCCTCGACCGAGTGTCGAACTGTTAAGGTAAAATCCTCTTCCAAATCTTTGTAAATGGCAACTTTTGTCGAGGTTGAACCAGGATTAATTGACAAGATATGAAAAGCCATTTTCCCACCTAAAATTGTTTAAAAAGTTCCTTTCATAATACAATGCAGCCAAAATTTAATAGTAGTTCCTTTATTTACTTCGCTTTTTATTTCAAACTTTCCACCATGCACTTCTACCAACCTTTTTGCAATTATCAAACCCATACCCAACCCTTGCTGTTCGTAAACGTCTCGTTCAAATTGAGTAAGAGTGTCAATTAATTTAAGTTTTTCTTGGCTTATTCCTCTTCCTTGGTCAGATATTATAAAATATGCCAAGTTCCCTTCTAAACCAGATGAAACTCTTACTTTTTGCCCATTTTTAGAAAACTTAAAAGCATTATCTAACAACTCATCAACAATTTTGTAAAAACTATCGGAGGAAATTTCCAAAGAAATATTTCCATGACATTCTTCAATAATCAAATCCGTTTCCCTTGAATAATTGATAGATTTCATGGTAGCAATATCTTGAACAATAGCACACGGTTCATCTGTGTGATGCATTCTCAATTGAGACATCATTTCAAGATTGTTGGCGAATGCCTCAATTTTAGTGTATATAATGAAGTTCTCTATTATTTTTATTAATCTGTTCGAAGATTTGACTATATCGGAAGCAATCTCGAGAATATCTTCTTTATTGAGAATATCGTATGAGGATAAAATAATTTTAGCAGAACCAATTACCTCGTTCAATACAGTTCGGAATTCGTGTGGTAACGAGGATGTTATTGTCTTCCCGACAGTTTGAACTTTCTCCTTCATTTGTTTGTGCAATAACTCTTGCTTCTTCCATTGTGTGTTCAAAGCCTCAACAATCTCCTGATGTGTAAAAGGTTTCGTGATGTAATCATCCGCACCTCGAATCATTCCTTCCCTTATATTCTGCTTTTCTCCAAACGCTGTAAGAAAAATAAAGGGAATTGATTCGGTTTGGGGATTGGAGCGAATTTTTTCCAACATCGTATAACCGTCCATAACTGGCATCTGAATATCGCATAAAATTAAGTCGGGCAAGATTTCCAGTGCTTTTTGAAATCCCTCCTGTCCATTGCTCGCCGTAAAGACTTCATATCCTTCAAGCGTTAGGAGAACGGAAGTGCTTTCTAAAATATAATCTGAATCATCTACAACAAGTATTTTCTTCATATTATTCTTGTCAATTAATGTGCAAATTAACAATTTAAGACGTAAATTTGTATTGACAACTATTTTAAAGTGTTATTTGTGTAGTAAATGTGATTGTCTCCACAAATGGTATAGTGCTCAAAACAAGCAACTACAAAGATACTAGCAAAATAATAGAAGTCTTTACCGAATCTGATGGTGTTGTTGCGTTAATTGCCAAAGGTGTTCGTAAACAGACTAAAGTATTTGGTGTTTTTGAACCGTTGAATATTATTCATCTGAGTTTTTATAAAAAGACAACCCAAGATTTATTTCTTCTTTCAAAAGCCGAGACCATATCTTCTTATCAACAACTGCTTAGTTCACAGACCACACTTATAATTGGTTTGGCAATTTTGGAATTAATTAAATACACCCAAGTTTACGGTAATCCAAATAAATACATTTACCACTTAAGTATAAATTGTATTGAATTCTTAAAGTACAAAAGTATAAATCCCTATTTAATAATCATTTATTTCATTATTAATCTCACAAAAGACCTGGGTATCGACATAATAGAAAAAATAAATCAGTACAAGTATAAAAATTTTGAATATATTTGTTTTAATATCAATAATGGAGAAATTAAAGTTGCATTGCAAAAAGAAGATTTTCCCAAAATTAGTAAAAATACTGTTGATTTGCTAATTTTGGTCAGTGAATTGGAATTGTCTAATTTAAAAGCAATTGAAGTTATTTCATTAGATATCAGGGAATTAATTATTTTCTTTGAATACTACATTTCATTTTATTTAGGTAAAACCATTAAGATTAATATATTATACTTATTTGACAATGTTATTTAATATAGTTGTTACTTTATTTTTTGTTCTTTTGAATGCTTTTTTTGTTGCCGCGGAATTTTCTATTGTTAAAGTTCGTAGCACTCAAATCGAAATTAAGCGGCGGAAAGGCTCTTTCCCTGCAAAAGTTGCTCTCCACCTCGTATCTCATTTAAATGAATACCTATCTGCATGTCAATTAGGAATAACAATTGCAAGTCTCGGTTTAGGCTGGATAGGCGAACCCGTTGTTTCAAAAATTTTTCTCAGTATTTTTCAAGCTCTGGATTTAGACATCGGGTATGATGCAGTTGAAAAGATATCTTTACCTTTCGCATTCGTAACAATCACGATTTTACATATTGTTTTAGGTGAATTAGCACCGAAATCCATAGCGATTCTGAAAGCTGAAAAAGTATCGCTATTTGTAGCAATTCCTTTACGCATATTCTTTATTATTTTCAAGCCATTCATTTGGGTACTAAATGAAATGAGTAACTTGATTTTGAAAACAATTGGTATTAAAGTCGAGGATACGCTCGAAATTCATACAGAGGAAGAGTTGAAACAGATTGTGAAATCAAGTTTAAAATTTGGAAATATAGAATTAGGTAAAGAAAAACTTTTGCAAAATGTTTTTGATTTTTCCCAAATTACAGTAAAACAAGTGATGGTGCCACGCAACAAAATTGTTGCAGTAGACAAAGGTATAACACTTGAACAAATGCTTTCAAGGTTTGAATCGGAAGGCTACTCAAGAATACCAGTTTACGACACCACAATTGATGATATTATTGGCATTGTTTATGCAAAGGATTTACTATTGCAAATGAAAGCAAAAACGGGAGAGAAATTAGATATTTTAAAAATTATCAGAAAACCTCTCTTCGTAAAAGAAACTCAAAAAATACATGAAGTTTTAAAAATAATGCAAAAGGAAAAAGTGCATCTTGCAATTGTTATAGATGAATTCGGAGGTACCGCTGGTTTATTAACAATTGAAGACATTTTAGAAGAACTCGTTGGGGAAATTCAAGATGAATTTGATGAAGAACAACCTTTGATTCGGAAATTGAGCAATACAGAATTTGAACTGAGTGGAATTACCACCATTGATGAAATTGTTGAAACATTAAATATAGATTTACCAAAATCAAAAGAGTACGAAACCATAGGTGGGTTGGTTTCATTTTTGTCTGGAAGAATTCCCCAGAAAGGGGAAAGATTTTATTTCGACCAATTCTACATAGAGGTGGTTTCTGCGAACAAGAGAATTGTTGAAAAATTAAGAATTGTACTTACAAGTAATTAATTCTTTAATTGATATCTCTCAAGTGTAAATGATTCGCCGAGGTATAATTTCCTAACTTCAGGATTATCTGCTATTTCCATTGCAGTACCCGAGCAGAATATATTTCCATCGATTAAAATATACGAACGGTCGGTAATTGTTAATGTCTCGTGAACATTGTGGTCGGTGATTAGAACACCAATTCCTTTGTGTTTTAGGCTTATTATCATTTTCATTATGTCTTCGACAGCAAGAGGGTCGATACCTGCAAAAGGTTCATCGAGCAGGATAAATTTAGGATTAGCAGCTAAACATCGTGCAATTTCACACCTGCGTCGTTCACCACCGGAGAGCATGTATCCCTTTTGTTTTCGAATATTTTGCAAACCGAAAGTCTCCAAAAGTTCTTCAAGTCGTTCTTTTCGTTGTTTGTCCGACATTTTCTGCAATTGCAAAATAGCCATAATATTGTTTTCGACTGATAATTTGCGAAATATAGAGGTTTCTTGTGGAAGGTATGCAATACCCATTCTTGCCCTTTTATACATCGGATATGTAGTGATTTCTAAGCCATCAAGGACTACACGCCCGTAATTGGGTCTTATCATTCCTACAATCATATAGAAAGTTGTTGTTTTTCCAGCGCCATTTGGACCCAACAGACCAACAACTTCACCCTGCTTGATGTTTAAAGAAACACCTCGGACCACAGTTCGCTTTTTAAATTTTTTGACAAGCTCGTAAACTTCAAGGTGAGAATTATTCATCTTCGTTTAAAATAGCTAACCTTTAATTTTAGGCTAATAATTGAATCAGCACGCTTTATTTTAAAGTTTAATTCATCATCTACAAATGCATCATATAGTACATATTTATACTCTTCGAGTGTATTAACCTTTTTGCCATCTATTTCAAGAATAATATCACCCGGTTCTATTCCAGCTTTGGCAGCAGGGGAGTTTCTGTATACTTCTGCTACAAAAAGACCCTCGTCGAATTCAATCCTTAATCTTCTTGCACGAGTGGAATTAGGTTCAATTAAAGTTATGCCAAGGTCGAAGCTCCTGTGAACTTCGCCAACTTCTACGAATTTATTAAGAACTTTTTTAACGCGGTTTATTGGTATAGCCCATCCAATTCCTATACTGCCAGCACCACGACTACTTGTTGCAGTTGAGTAAATCATTGTATTAATGCCGATGACTTCGCCTAGAGAATTTAAAAGTGGCCCACCAGAGTTTCCAGAACTAATAGCTGCATCAGTTTGAATCATATTCTTGTAAAGTTTGTTATCCTGAGCTATATCTACCCCGATATTGGAAACAACGCCAACAGTTACTGTTGGCTTGGCGTTCAAGTCGAACAAACCAAATGGATTGCCCATAGCAATAACCCACTCTCCAACAATAACATCGTCTGAATTGCCCAGTTTCAGGTACGGAAAGTTTTCACCTTCTATCTTTAAAAGCGCAACATCGGTTACCTCGTCTGCTGCGACCAATTTGGCATCATATTTTTTGCCCTCAGTCGTTGTGACAATAATTTTAGATGCTTTGCCCGCTACGTGATGATTTGTTAAAATATATCCATCGGGTGAAATTAAAAAGCCAGAACCCAATCCTTGTACTTTATAGCGTTCTGTGAAATATTCTCTCGGTCGTCCACCAAAGAAAAATTCAAAGAAAGGGTCGATAAAAGGGTCGTAATACGTATAAGGGACTTCAATATACTGAATCACATTAATACCAACAATCGCAGGAGTAGCTAACGCAACCGCTCTTGTAATTGCATTATGCCGAGAATTATATAATTCTTTCGAGATGGAATCGGTAGAGGAGGCGAAACTCTCTTCATAAATTTTTGTCTTTTTTTGCTTCGACTCTTTTGTTTCTTCTGCTGTACAGGCAGTATTGATAGACAAATTTAAAATAAATAAAATCGGGATAATTAATTTAGCATTCATATGAAAAAATTTTTTAAAAAAGCAATATACGAATGAGCAATAAAAACATTACAAGTTCTAAAAACGAAAATCTTGTGGTAGATGTGATACCATTAACTCCCGTCGATAATTATTATACATACTTATTGGACACTTTGACATTTACACAACCTACCATAGAGGACGTTTTTGGTTATAGAGTATTAATACCGTTTGGAAAACGACAGCTAGTCGGTATTGTTGTAGGAAAACATAACAATGAACTGAATTTTGACCAAAATAAGCTTAAAAGGATTATTAGAATATTAGATGATAAACCAATCATTTCACCAAAAATGTTTACGCTTTGCAAATGGATATCCGAATATTATGTTGCCAATTTAGGTGATGTGTTAAAGTCTATCTTACCAATCGGTTTCAAAAAAATAGAAAGCACTTTTGTTGAACTTATTGGTGTCCAGAAATTTGAAAAAGAATTACTCTCGAATTCAGAGAAAAAAGTCATTGAATATTTATCGAATAGAAAAGCATCGACAACTTTAAGCAATTTGAAAAGGGGACTACCTCTAAAAAATCTTTCAGAAATACTTAATGGATTACAGCAAAAAGGTATCATTAGAATAATAAATAGAACGGGTGGCAGAATTCCCAAGAAGACAGTAGT
>CALBDO010000020.1 GCA_937927515.1 Candidatus Kapaibacterium sp.
CAACAAAGATTTTGTAAATGGGTCCAGCAAAGGACTTGTACTGTTTTCACTACATGAAAAAATTAAAAATAACATTAATGGGAATAATATTATCTTTTTCATTTTTTTCTCCTTTTTCATTGTTAAACAAAGTTATTTAAAAATGAATTAAAGGGAAAGACAATTACGAGTTTTCTTTGGATAAATGCTCGAGTGATTCAAAGAACAATGCTTATTGTTAGGTTACTATGACAGATAAAGAGACCAAGGGAATAAACAACTTTTTCATTAGGAGGGCCACGGCATCTGGAACAAAACAGTTGCGCAAGTAGTAGAGCATCTATCCAACTGGGAAGTGGTTGTGTACCCCCCCCGTGTATAAGTTATTGTTTCACAATGATTTACACAAACAGTACAAGAAGCCAAAATGTTAATTCTCGCATCAGCATTCAAGAGGTATGAGCAAATTTTAGCCCAAAAACTCGCCATTGGAATCATCACCCTACCCAATTACAAAAATAATAAAAAAAATTAAATTTGCAATAGGGAGGGTATTGTATGAAGTGCCGTTGAAAGCTTGCTGTGCCCAAGGGTTGAGAGTTATCTTTTAAACGGAATCTTACGATGTTGGAAATATTTATACACTTAATTCACCGATTTGTAATTTCTAAGCTTATTGAGCAAGCCTTTGAAATCGTCGGGGAAGTCTATTTCAAAGAGCATTTTTTGTTTTAGTATTGGATGGTAAAAGCCGAGAGTCTTTGCGTGGAGCATCTGTCTTGTGGTTTCTTGGAGGATTTTAAGGATGAAGTTTTTAAAACGTGGGTTGTGACCGCCGTAAACAATGCTATTGCCACCGTAAGATGGGTCTCCGAATACGGGATGTCGATAGTGGGAGAAATGGACACGGATTTGATGTGTGCGGCCGGTTCGGAGTTTAATTTTTACGAGAGTGAGATAGTCGAAGCGCTCTACGACCCAGAAGTCTGTAACTGCTGGTTTGCCGCCGGTGCGTACGACAGCGAAGAGCTTTCTATCGCGTGGGGAGCGGCCGATATCGCCTTCGAAGGTGCCATTGTCATCATCAAAGTTTCCCCAGACCAAAGCGTAGTAATATCGTTCGACGGTTCTTTTGGAAAATTGTTCCGAGAGTTGTTGATGTATTGCTGGGTCTTTCGAGACGAGCAGTAAACCGGAGGTATTTTTGTCTAAACGATGGACAATACCAGGTCGAATCCTACTACTTGCAAAGATTTTGCCTTCGTCTTGTTCTTCTTCCAATTCTTCTAGTTCCTCGCCGGGTATTTCTATCTCCCGACGATAGCCAAGATGGAATAAAATTGCATTTACAAGTGTTCCAGTTCTATTCCCATAGCCGGGGTGTGTGACCATTCCAGCAGGTTTGTTTACAATCATTAAATATTCGTCTTCGTAGATTATGTTCAATGGGATTTCTTCGGGGATGAGCTTCAAAGGTGGCAGTCTTCGCAAGCGACAAGTGATTACATCGTTTGGTTTAACTTTTTGATTTGCCTTGACTACTTTATTGTTGATGAGGACATCTTTATTTTCTATTGCTTTTTGAACTTTGTTCCGAGAGACATTTCGAAGATGGCGTGCGAGGAATGTATCGATTCTCTCTGGGACTTTTCCAGGTGGGACAATAATTTCATGCTCGACGATGTAAAAATCGCCCTCGGTTTCAATAATTTTCTCAGTTTGCTCCATCGCCGGGTTCGACTTTAGGATTCCCTTGCCGAAAGAGTGAGGAAAAGCTGGGGATATGTTTATTGAAAATAAGAAGAAGAACGACACCGATAGAAACGCATGAGTCTGCGACGTTGAAAACTGGCCAGTGTGTATAATTTATGATATTGCCAATGCGTATGTCTGGTATATCTACTTGAATAAAATCAATAACCCTACCATAGAACAAAGGTGCATAGTTAAAGATTACACCGTAGAAAACTCTATCGATAAGATTTCCAACGGCACCAGCAAAAATCAAGCCGAAAGCTAATTGGATAACAAAAGGAGATTCAGAAATTTTGTGAAGCAAAATCCCAATTAAAATGCTTGCAATGATGGAGAAAATGCTTAGAAAAATTTTGAACTCGCCAAACTGAATTCCAAAAGCCATTCCAGCGTTTTCGACATAGACGAATTTTACTACTTCGCCAATGATTTTTATCTCTGGCTTTTCTTGTGAAATAACGTAGTATTCATTATTGATGTGTTGAACCTGAAAGTAATTGTAAATCATTTGTTTGGATACTTGGTCGAGAAGAATTAAAACAAAAGATATAAAGAATATGATTTTAGTGCTTCGTGCCATAGTAGTTAGAAATAAAAGTGATAAAGAATTGCAAAAAATCGAAAGGTTAATTTAAACTCACATTTATGGCAAATTCCAAACTGGATGTCGACTTTATACACAGTAAACAATTTTTGATAATTTGATAAATCATTTAATAACAGGCTCAATTCTATCAATCCCGTCTTCTGGACATTTTTTATGTATTTTGTATGAGGCGGAGAGTGTCGTAATTGGAACTGCAAGTAGTCTTTCCTTTGCAATTAAAATACCACATACACGGCAGATACCATAGGTTTTGTCATCAATACGTTTCAAAGCTTCGTCGAGTTTTTTTATGTATTCATTTATTCGCTGGATTTGAGCATAAACTTTTTCTTTCTCAAATATTTCAGAGCCTTGCTCTGCCATATGCATAGAGTAAATGGAGCCCTCCTCGGCTAAATCGTATGCATTCAAGTCCTCGAGTCTTTCGCGGAGCATATTAAGTTCTTCGAGTGCTTCTTTTTTGACTTCGAGAATTCTTTTACGAAATACTTCGAGTTCTTCGTCGGAGTAGCGGACTTTGGGTTTTTGTGGGGTTGTTTTTTTGGCTTCTTCCGCAGCTTTCTCTTCCTCTAATTGTTGCTCATATTTTTTCCTCTCGGCTTCGGAGAGCTTTTTCTTTGCACTCGGTTTAGTGATTTTTACAACTTGCTCCTCGTCGATTTTGGTTTCTTCTTTGGTTGCAATTCTTTCCTCTTTTGCTTTAGCTGTAGTCTTGCCCCTATTTTCTTTCTTCGACGTAGAGACTTCTACTGCGTCGGATTTCCTTCGAGTACTTTTGGTTGATACAGAACTTTTATCTTTTTCTGTTGGTATTTCCTTCGAAGTCTTTTTGGCTTCGGCTGGTGATGCTTTCTTTGCTTTATCGCTTGCAGTTTTGCTGCTTTTGGCTTTTGTTTCCTCTTCATTGCCCTTTTTTGGTTTGCTTGGGCTCTTGTTTTCTTGGATAGAAATAGAAGTCATTGCATTAGAGGAATCATATTTAAAGGTTTTTTCTTCCTGGTCCTTTGTATCGGGTTGTGTTGTTTTTTTGCGTGGCTTGCAAACTCGTTTTGGTTTTGTTGGTTCCAATTTGTTAGGTTTCGGTAAATTCTCTTGTTCAATTTTCTTTTTTGCTGGCATAGTAACCTCTAAGAAAATACAATATAATAAATTTTATGTATTGAATCATTTTGATAATTTGTTAATCTTTACATTTAGTTCTTTCCCGTCAATTTCGATTTTCACTGAATTTTCAATATTGTCTTTAAACTCCATTTTTTCGGCTAATGTTTCGGTAATTATATATTTCTTCATAGCGATAAGAGACTGATGAAAGTCATCGGGTACGCATGCATAAATTTCAATGCGGTCTGTCACTTCGAACCCAGAATCCTTGCGTAGTTTCTGTATGCGATTGATAAACTCTCGGGCTATTCCTTCGTTGCGGAGCTCCTCGCTGATATGAGTATCGAGAGCAACTGTGATGTTATTTTCTGTTCCAACAAGCCAACCTTCGAGTGTATCGCTGAATATTTCAACATCCTCGATTTGCAATACTTGTTTTGTTCCTTGCACATCGACTTCGAGTGAGCCAGTGGTTTCGAGCTCGACGATTTCCCGATGCGACAAATTTTTAATTAATTCTGCAACTGCTTGTGTCAATTTGCCAAACTTCTTACCAATTACTTTGAAGTTTGGTTTTGCTTTTTTCTTTACAAATTCAGTATCGGCAGAGACATACTCTATTTCTTTGACATTGATTTCTTCCTTGATTACATCCTCGAAGTATTGTATGTTTCTCCGTTGCTGTGGGTTCAGAACTGGCACCAAAATTCTTTGCAAGGGCTGGCGAGTGCGAATTTTTGCTTTTTCCCGAAGAGAGCGCGTGATTTTAACGATTGTTTGGGCAAGCCACATTTTTTCTTCCAATTCGATATCGATAAGAGATTCGTCGTACACTGGAAAGGTAAGTAAGTGCACAGATTCTGGCTGGTCTGGTTTGCGAAGTCTTCGATAAAGTACCTCCGAGAGAAATGGGGCAGCAGGAGCCATCAGAGCCGTGATATTCAAAAGCACATGGTGAAGCGTTTGATATGCAGAGAGTTTCTCTTCGTCGTTTTCCCCTTTCCAAAATCTTCTACGATTTCGCCTGATGTACCAATTTGAAAGTTCGTCGATAACGAAAGATTGAATTGCTCTGAACGCTCGTGTGAGCTCGTACTCGTCCATATTTTTGCGAACTTCTCGGATTAATGTATTGAGTCGGGAGATAATCCATCGGTCGATTTCTAATCTACTTTCAACTGGTATCAATGATTCCTCGCCAGAGTATTTGTCTATATTAGCATAAAGAGAAAAGAAGAGGTAAGAATTGACCAAGGAGCGAAAGAAATCGGAAAGAATTGTTTTTTCAATGTCCTCTTCGTTGAAAAGAGTTGCTTTCCAAGGCGGATTGTTTACCAACAAGTACCAACGAACGGCGTCGGCGCTATACTTTTCCATAACTTCGAATGGGTCGATTACGTTGCCTTTGGACTTGGACATTTTTTCGCCTTTTTTGTCGAGTATCAACTCATTGACAACGATACTTTTGAATGCTGGTTTGCCGAAGATTGCAGTGGCTATATTGTGTAGTGTATAGAACCAACCGCGAGTTTGGTCGACGCCCTCGGCTATGAAGTCAGCGGGGAAACTTTTCTCGAAAAGCTCTTGGTTTTCGAAAGGATAGTGAAATTGTGCAAAAGGCATAGCCCCAGAGTCGAACCATACGTCGATAACTTCGGCGACGCGTCTGAAAATTTTCCCGTTTCGTTCGAAATAGATTTTATCTACAAAGGGCTTGTGCAAGTCTATTTCGATATCCGAATCTTTTATATAAATTCGATTTCCTCTCTCGTCGAGAAGAAATCCTTGCTTTAGTTCTTCTATAGAACCAACGGCAAAGCTTTCTGTTCCATCTTCGGAGACCCAGATTGGCAGTGGAGTACCCCAATATCTATCGCGAGATAAGGACCAATCCTTTACTTCAGCAAGCCAATTGCCGAAGCGACCAGTTCCAATCTCTGGTGGTTGCCAGAAGATTTGCTTATTCAGTTCAATCATTTCGTCGCGGTATACGGGCGATTTAATGAACCAAGACTCGCGGGCGTAATACATTATTGGATTGCCAGTTCGCCAGCAATGTGGGTAACTATGGACATAATCGAAACTTGCTTTGTAGACCTTGCCCATTTGCTTCAGTGCCTTGATGATGTCGCGGTCTGCTCCCTCTTCCTTGTGGTCGGGATAAACGAAATCCTTTATTGCACGACCAGCAAATTCGCCCATATCTTCGGTAAAATGTCCGTTTGGTGTGACGGGCTGAATAAATGGAATTTTATACTTTTTGTGCATTTCGTAGTCGTCTTCTCCAAAAGCTGGAGCAATGTGGACAATTCCGCTACCCTCTTCTGTGGAAACAAAATCGCCCGGTAATACTGTTAATGCCTGTGGATATGCTTGTTTGTCGATTTTGGCATACGGGAAAATCTGCTCGTATTCAGTCGAGACCAATTGCTTCCCTTTGAATTTCATAATCACTTGAGTTTCGCCTTCGAGCACCGATAGCCGACTCTCTGCGAGAACCAAGCGTAGGACTTCTTCTATATCTTTTACCTTTCGTTTGTTTTCGACAAGGACATAATCGATATCCTCGCCCACTGCCATAGCAACATTTGCTAGCAGTGTCCAAGGTGTAGTTGTCCAAACTAACAAATGGGAGCCAACAATCTCTGGAATAGGTGAGTTGAGAATTTTGGGAATTATGAAAAGATTTGGGTCTCGTACTTCCTTGTAACCAAGAGAGAGCTCGTGACTGCTCAAAGGAGTTTCAATTGTCGGGGACTGAGGTACGACTTTGAAGCCTTTGTAGATAAGTCCTTTATCGAAGAATTGCTTCAATGCCCACCACAGAGACTCGATGTATTCGTTTGTGCAAGTCACATATGCTTTGTCCATATCGAGCCAATAGCCCATACGTCGAGTCAAATCGCGCCAGCCTTGGTTCATTTCAATGTTGTAGTAGACAAACTCTTTGCACTTCTGATTGAACTTATCTATTCCGTACTTTTCAATATCTGCTTTGGTCTTGAAACCAAGCATTTGTTCTACGGCAAGTTCGACCGGTAGGCCGTGTGTGTCCCAACCAGCTTGACGACGGACGTAATAGCCTTGCATAGTTTTATAACGGCAAACGGTATCCTTTATGGTTCTTGCCATAAGGTGGTGCAAGCCGGGCTTGCCGTTCACAGTTGGTGGTCCTTCGTAAAAACTAAAAAATGGAGCATCTTTTCTAAGTTCAAGAGATTTTTCAAAGATTTTATTCTTCTCCCAAAATTCAAGAATTTCGTGCTCAAGTTCAGAAAAATTGTATTTCTCTGGAAGCGTTTCAAACATTTTTGGTCCCAAAAAATAGACAACAAAATTAATAATTATTAAGGATTTAACAAAGTAAAAATGCAAGGACTTCGTTGTTTTTTGGTGAAATATTTAAAACAATCAAAATTTCTCTTTATTTTTTATTTTGCTTTTTGTAAATGGCATTATTATGAATTCGAGGAGGACTTTTCTTGGTATTTTTGGATTAAGTTTGTTCAGTTTCTCTTTTGAAAAAAGCATAAAAAAATATGTCCAAAATGAATCTACGAAACCGATGATTAAACCAAATGCATTAAGGAAGAACGACATTGTCGGGGTAGTTGCTCCTGGCACTGCTGTCCCTAGCCCAGACGATTTATTTCGTGCAAAGGAAATACTCGAAAAGTTGGAGCTACGCCCAAAGTTTGCTCAAAGTATTGCAAAAGGAAGTGGCTATCGCACTCGCTCGGCTCAAGAGCGAGTGGACGAACTTATGGCTATGTTCCTCGATAGCGATGTTAGGGCAATTTTTACGATTCGCGGTGGTTATGGCTCTGCTCAGCTTTTGGACAAAATCGACTATTCGATTGTGCGAAACAATCCTAAAATCTTCCTTGGCTACAGCGATATAACTTCTTTGCATATTGCTTTAAACAAATTCGCCAATTTAGTTACATTTCACGGACCAGTCCTTCTATCCCCATTTTCGCAATACACTTATGAATGTTTGTACACAATTTTATTTGGCATAAATAAAAAGCCAATAATTGAAAATCCAACTGAAACCAATGCACTTCGGGTAAATCATTACATACGAACAATTAACCCCGGAAAAGCTACGGGAGTAGTCATCGGAGGCAATCTTTCCATTATTTCCTCTTTACTCGGTACACCATATCAATATCAATTCGACGATGCAATTCTTTTGCTGGAGGATGTCCAAGAGGAGCCCTATCGTATAGATAGAATGTTGAACCAACTCCGATTGGCTGGCATCCTTCAAAGGGTTAATGGTTTGGTTTTTGGTGAATGCAGAGATTGTATTGCCACCTCGGCAAATGTTTGGGATTTGTCGCTTGGGGAGGTCCTCGATTATTATTTCTCGCCATTGCGAAAGCCATCCTGCTATGGATTGTGCATCGGGCACACACCCGACCAGGCGACTTTTGCCATCGGTGCAAGAGCAGAATTTGATGCAGATGCCGGCAAAATTGTTTACTTGGAAGATGTAGTTGTGTGATTTACTTCAAATTTACAAGTGTATTTCTCTCGTAACATTTTAGAGACAATCTCGGGGCAAGGAACAAACCTTGTGGAAACGATATAGGCTGATATCAATAGCAGAATAGTTGCAACCAAGCCACCCTCGATACCAAAACTTCCACCAAACAATATTGGCTCGAGTAGTGTTATATTTGTTTCGAAAATTGATGTGCCAGTGTTTATCCCACTCATTGGAGAACCAAGTAGCAATCCTTGCCATAAGTTCCAACCAAAGTGAAATCCTATAGAAAGCCAAAGTAGACCAGTCTTTACATACATAAGTCCGAGGATAACCCCAGCAAGGAAGATATTTATAAATGCAACGACACCAATGTTTGGGTTGAATATATGGGCAATGGCAAAGACAATCGAGCTGGCGAATATCCCCAAAACGTTGCCTTTCTTGTCGACAAGCAATTGAAAAAGAATACCACGAAAGATTAGTTCTTCGTTTAAGCTGAGGAAGCCAATATAATAAGCAGATTTCAGGAGTTTCCCAATGGATATTTCTATTGGCTTAATTCCATGTATAAAAACCACAAAGAAGACTGGTAAAAACAAAAGAAACGGGAGAAAAAATCCAAAAATAAAATGTGGAAGAGTATATTTATTCGGGAGCAAACCAAAAAAATGCCAAGGTCGATAATTTTTAAAGACAATCACAACAAAATTGCTTAGAAAAGAGCTAAATGCAATGGTTATTGGAATAAGCTCCGAGGAGGAAAGGTTTAGCGCATAGACAATATACAAAAGAAAAAACAAGGTCAAGGTAAAAATAATAAAAGCGCCCCACCAGTTATGTTTAGCAGCGACTTTCGATAGAATTTTAAAACTAACCATCAGTATTTTTGGGGGTCTGCATCGATTTCAACTCTTGAATATGCTTTTCGATTGCTTTGCGCATTAGCATAACTACTTGTTCGTGTTCGCTACCGTTTATCATTAAGTTCAACTGAGGGCAGTAAGATGCATAGTCGTTTTCACCTCGACGACGTACATAGATTTCATAATCATAAAAATCTGTGGATTTTGATTTTTCAACACTCATTGCAAATATTAAATAAAAAAAAGCAAATTAAAAAATACCATAGAAAAAATGCACAAAAATTCCTAAATATTGCTAATTTTGTTGCTTACAAATGTTAGAAAACAAATGACAAAGAAGTTTTGTGTCATTGGGCTGGGATACTTTGGGATGAATCTCGCGCTTCGGTTGAGCGAGTTGGGAGCAGAGGTGTTGGTCATCGACAATCATCAAGATGTAATTGACAAAATCAGCGACCGTGTAGCGCACGCAGTTTGTATGAACGCAACAGACGAACGGGCTCTGCGAAGTCTGGGCTTAAAGGATATGGATGCAGTTATTGTAGCAATTGGCGAGGGATTTGAAAGTTCAATTATGACGACTGCAATTTTGCAAGAAATCGGAGTAAAGAATATATACAATCGAGTAACTTCCCCGATACACGAGCGATTGCTTAGAATGATGAATGTCACCGAGATACTTATACCCGAAGCGATGGCTGCCGAGCAGCTTGCCAATCGTTTGATGCTTCCAGGCGTTTTGAATTATTATTTAATCACTGAAAAGTATGGAATTTTTGAAATAGAAACCCCTGAAAAATTTTATGACAAAACTTTGTCTCAAATTCAACTTCGAAACAAATACAATCTGAACTTGGTAACACTTAAAAAACTTAAAAAGAAAAAAGGTTTACTTTCGTTGGGCGAGTATGAGGAGTTCGAGATTGTGGGGGTACCAACCGCTGACCTTGTTTTATCGGAAGGAACAATTATGGTGCTCTTCGGGAAAGAGGAGGATGTTAAAAATCTTTTGAATTTATGAAATATGCAATCGAAATTAATTCGAATTCAACCCAATGTAGTTCTCATCCTTTGTTGCCTGCTTATACAATTCTCTTTTGCATTTGAACCCGAGTGGGGCAGTCCCTTGAATTTAAGAGATTTAAATTCTAATAAAGATGATTTTGCCCCAAGCTGGAACCCCTTCGAGAAAAGACTCTATTTTGCTTCGGATAGAGTTGGAAAATCGAAATTTTTTACCACGGATGATTTTGTAAAGGCTAGCGAGTTGCGAGACCCTTTGAACAAAGCAACAAAGAATGTCTCTTACATAAGTTTTCTTTCCGAGACCGAAGCTGTATTAAATGCTTTTCGCAAGGGGAAAGTTCAAGCGTATTTAAATATATTTTATTCTCAGAGAAGAGCTGGACAATGGCAAAAGCCAATTCCTTTGGACAGCCTCCAATGTGAATGTTTTGTCCTACATCCGACAGTTTCCCCAAGCGGGGATTTCATAATCTTTTCTTCTGATAAAGATACCCCGGGAAAGCTCGATTTGTACATTGCTTATCGTGGCGAGAGCGGTATCTGGGGGAATATTGAGAAGATTGAGGAACTATGTACCGAGGGGGATGAAATTACCCCATTTCTTGCTTCTCGGGATACTCTTTATTTTGCCAGTAATGGTCTTGGAGGACCGGGCGGTTTCGACATTTTCCTTTCTATCCGACGAGGAAACTATTGGGATAAACCTGTTCCATTGTCGCATTTAAATACACGCTTCGATGAATCAGACTTTGTGATTGTAAACGATACGCTTGCAGTTTATGCCTCGAATAACACAGAAGGTCTGGGAGGATTGGATTTATATTTAGCCCGAAGAACGACCCGAAAGGAGTTGACCACGACGATGCAAACAAAGTTGGAGTTGAGTATCTCGGTGCAGCTCCCGATTGTTCGCCTTTTGAAGGAATTTGAATACGATATGGCATTGTTCCCGCAAACTGTAAGCAAAGCCTTTTTATTGGGAAGTGTTAATGACTTGTATGCTAATGAGTCTCGGATTAGCTCTTTCGAAGATTTTCAAAAGTCTTACTTTTCGCTTTTAATTAAAAGAATTGTTAATTATCATGTCCCGACCAAATTTGTTTTTGATACTACTGATTACCGAATTCGAGAATTTGTCCTCGATGGCTTGAAATTTTTCTCAAACATGCACCCAGAAGTTATTAAACTAATTGAATTTGAGTACTCGGGCAATGATTTCATTGTTGTGAAATGCGACAACGATAGTGTGTTCAATCCGGTCAAAATTGGAAAAACAAAAGATACA
The DNA here is from genome assembly GCA_937927515.1 of Candidatus Kapaibacterium sp. Taxonomy (GTDB): domain Bacteria; phylum Bacteroidota; class Ignavibacteria; order Kapaibacteriales; family UBA2268; genus Naka2016. Next base: position 11,115 of record CALBDO010000020.1, read on the forward strand.
TACGAGCCTCCAGTCCTCGAAATCTCTATAAATGCCAGACCAGAAAGATTGCTTACGACGTATAAATACGCCATCCGTGGTACAAATTATTATCGCACGGGGAGCAAAGTCCCTCTTTTTGCTTCTATCGAGTTGACCCAAGACAATTTAGAATCCTTGCTAAATCCAGACTCTTTGTACATAGATTTGATTGCAGAAGATACATTGGGGAATAACTACTTTACCAGCTACCCAATAATACTAAATAAGACCTTCCTATCCTACCGAAAGATGATAGGTTTTCGAGGAAAACAATATGAAAGAATATTTTTTTATACAAATCTTTATGATATTGATAATAGAGTGGACATAAAAAAAATGCTTGAATCTCTCTCTCTTGTTGAAGAAAACATTTCGGAGATTTTAATTTTAGGTCGTTTTGAAAGCAAACCTACTGCGCTGATAGAGAAAATTTCGTCCTCCCTTCGAGTCCCATTAAGTAAAATCCTTCTTCTCACGGATTTAGTAGAATATGAGAGAATTTATGGTAGAATACCCAATGAATTTTGTGTTATTCTTGTGCATAGGAAGTGAATCGACCGATGGTTAGAAATCTATGCATTACTGCATAGACAGTTTAGATAGTCTGCAAGTTTTTCTGTGTGTTTCTTGCGCGAGTATTTGGCTATCTCCGATAAATCTGGTTTGTGTTCTCTGTTTTCTTTCCATAAGTTGATGAGTTTGAGGAAATTTTTTCCAATTTTGTCTATTTCGCTTTGGTGAGCCACAAAACCAGATTTAGTTTCTGAAATCAATTTTGCGACTTCACCATCAGTTGGAGCAATTGCAAGTATTGGCCTACCAGTTCCTAAATATTCATAAACCTTTCCAGGTACGATTTCACTACTTTCTTTTGCTTCGTCGACAATCAATAGCAAAGCATCGGACTTCATCAATTGACAAAGACTTTCGTTATGAGGGAGGTAAGGAACAACTTCGACACAGCTTTTAATAGAAGTGTTTTCTATCATTTGATGAACTTCTGCACCAAATCTTCCTATAAGTTTGATTTTGAACTCATCTAATTTAAGCACTTCATCCTCGACTAACTTTTCCAAAGCTTTAAATAGGCTTTGTGGATTCCTGCGACCATACATCGAGCCAGTATATGTAAGAGTGAACACACTATTTGGTTCGTACTTAACATTTGGATAATCGGCAGGGTCGTATCCATTTGGAATATGAATAAATTTATCTTCTGGCAAATTGGGGAACTTACTCAAAGCATCTTTTTTAATGCCGAGCCAAGCGACCTCGACTAAGTCTGCCTCTGAAAATACTGAATACTCTAAATTTTTGTCTATCATCGCAGGCAAAAGCCAGCGTTTAGGTGTGGAAATAAAGCCAGTCCAAGGGTCGCGAAATCCCGCAATCCAGGGAATTCCAAGTTTTCGTTTTGCATATCTTGCTATTAAAGAACATGTGTATGGTGGCGAGGAGCTATAAATTGCATCCACATCGAACTTTTTGCAGATTTCGACTGCCTTGCTCCTTGCAGTTAAAAGCCATCCAACACGTGCGTCGGGAATAAAAAAGGTTGCCCGTATAAACTCTGCTATTTGCTCTTGTAATGATAATTTTTGTCCTTCTTTTCGGATAACGTTAACATCGATTGCTGTAGACTTTTGTTTTCCAGTGAAGATTCGATATAAATCGTATGGCTCGTAAATCTTTGTTCGAACGACTACAACATTTTTGGGTATTTCATCAAGTAACGAATAATCTAAAGCTGGGAAAGTTCCGTTTTCAACTGTTAGAATAATTGGTTGCCAACCGAATTCTGGGAGATATTTTGTATACTTCAATACTCTTTGAACACCAGGACCACCCGATGGCGGGAAGTAGTATGCGACTATGAGCAATTTTTTCATGTTTCGTCTTCTTCACGGTTTAAATATTCGTAAGCGTTGTGTATTATTCCATTCATATAAATCTCGGGCACGACTATATTGCAAGTAACATAACGAAGGCGAACTCCAGCTTCGAGAAACATTTCCGTTGTTCTACGGTGCTGTTCGACCCACTTGCCGTCTGTGTACTTATCGTAGAAATCTTGACCATTGCGATGAACGATTACTTCGGAAATGCCAGTTTGAATGATTGCACGGGCGCAGTCTGTGCATGGTAGCCAGGGAACATAAATTTTGCATCCCTTCAGTTGGGTACCGCGCCGAGCAGCGTTGTATATTGCGTTTCGTTCAGCGTGTTCAATCCAATAATACTTCTCTCCATTCTCTCGACTTACTCTTTTACCATCCTTATCTACTTCTATTCCACGGGGAAGAGAATTGTACCCGGTCGATACCAACACATTATCCTCGTCGGTAATGACGGCACCTACGTGGGTCATATCGTCGCGACTGCGCATACCCACCAAATAGCATAATGTAATGTACAATTGGTCCCAGTTGGGCCTTTTCATATTCTCTCCAAAAATTACAAAAATATGAAAGTTAACTATTTGTTTTACTTTAAATTCATGTGGGGATTAAATCCTTATTCTTTTGGGAATATACGTGGTTTTTTTAGCTCAGATAATTTAATGAATTTTGAAATCTTCTAATTAAAAACACGAAAAAGCGAATTGCATTCAATCGATTCTAATTTTTTCACCCTCTTTGATTTTGTTTAGTTTTAGGTTTGGGTTCAATGAGATTAATTTTTGTACAGAAATTCCATATTTTTTCGAAATTGTTGAAAGATTTTCGCCACGGCGTACGATGTGATACTTGTTTTGGCTTTTTTGGTTTGATTTTGTAGATTTTACTGTATTATTTTCAGTTATGCCATAGTTATCATTGCCAACTATTTTAATTCTCTCGCCAGCAAGAATATTGTGCTTTCTTTTTTTTAACGAAGGATTCCAATCAAGCAATTGGTCGATGTCGACTTTGTATTTGTCTGCAATCAGTTGAAGGGTCTCGCCTTTTTGCACTTTGTGATATTTTATCGTAGTTCTTTTGTGATTTGTTTGTTCTTTAGGCACTTCTCGAGTTAAATTACTCGAGGAGGAGGAAGAAGTAGGCTCTTTATAGTAGGAGTTTTCGCTTGTTGGGTTCTTGGATTGTTTTGTTGTATTGTTAGGATTTTCCATCATGTAGATTCTTAAGGTTTGCCCAGGGGTGAGAGTGTTTGTTCTCAATTCGTTCCAAGAGATAATGCTATCTACCTCGACATTGTATTTTTGAGAAATTTTAACGAGATTATCATTTTCCTTCACTACATAACGAATAACATTTATCGACGAGGTGGGATTTGGGTTAGTTCTGTGTTCAGTATTATTCGATGGTGGAATTCCCGTGCTGTTTGTTGATAGGGAATTATTGTTTTCGGTTTCCACTTCGTTTTCGGTAGAGTTTAGGTAATTAGCCAGCACTGGGATTTTTAGCACAGTACCTTTGTGTAGATATTTGGTGGTAGATGGCAATTTATTGGCAAGCAAAATATCGTTGCGTGTTAGGTTAAATTTATTCGCAATGTTATCTATACTTTCTTTTTTCTCCACTCGGTAGGAAACGAATGGTCGCTTTTCTTCATCAGATAGGTTCAAATAGTTTGCGATAAAAGACTGTTTCGAGCCATATGGGATTCTAATTTCGTATTCGGCAACATCTGGGGGAGTAAGCGGGAAAGTCAGTTCTGGATTTAATTCTTTCAGCTGGTCGATGGAGGTATTTGCGCATTTAGCGAGCGCAGCCAAATTTACAGGCTCTTTTAATGTGTACTTATCAAATTCTACCTCAGATTGATATTGTATTTCAGAATGATTGAAGCCATAGGCATCGAGATTATTTACAACTTTTACAACAGCAATGAAAAGAGGCACATAATTTCGAGTTTCACGCGGCAGAAATTGCATAATGTTCCAAAAGTTTACGCTGTCTGGATTGTTGAATTTTGCGATAGCTCTGTGTACAGCATTGATACCACAGTTGTATGCGGCGATAGCAAGGTGCCAGTCACCGAGTTCGTTGTAGAGGTCTCTCAAATGACGCATAGCAGCGCGAGTGGATTTTATTGGGTCGCGTCGCTCGTCTACCCATGGAGAGCCTTTTGCATTCAAGCCATACAACTGCCCAGTTTGGTTCATAAATTGCCAAATCCCCACCGCTTTTGCTCTCGAAATTGCAAAAGGATTGAAGCCACTTTCTACCATCGCAAGGTAAAAAAGTTCCGGGGGCATCCCTTCTTCGTCGATTATCTTTTTGATTATACCACCCCAGAGGGTACTTCTTGCTAAACTACTACGGACAAATTTTCTTCCGATGGGTTTCTGAGTTAAAAATTCGATACTTTTTTTGACATACTCGTTGTCATCCATAGGGATTTGAAACGTAGCAAATTTGGCTTCGCCGGTTTTGTTTGTATCCACTGTCTCTGGTTTTAAATACCCAATTTGGGGTTTTGGTTTGCTCCTTTTTGCTTTATCCAACTCTTTCGATAAGCTTTCCCGCATCAGGAACAAAGATGAGCTCTCGTCTAAATGGTCAATATTACGAATATATTTCTCATAGTCTTCTAATATAGATTGCACAAGGTCGGTGTAGTCTCGGTATCTATTAATATTTGGGTAATAGTTGATAGAGTTCAATATATCTATCGCCTGTTCGAAGTTCTGCTCTGCTCGTGTTGTATCTTTCTTTTCGATATAAGATAAGGCTTGTAAATACTTTATTCTTGCTCTTTCGAGCGCTTTCATAACAAAAGGGTCATCTATTATTTTAGACACGGGGACGTCATCTAACTCTGAATATTCGTCTGGAAATATATTTATTTGCTTTGTGCTAAGTTTCGTTTGTGCATTCGAAAAATAGACAAAAAGGAAGACTAATAATAACCACTGAATTTTTTTCATAGTTTCCCCCCGTGAAGTAGTTGCAATTTAAACATTTTTACCACCAAATCAAAATTCTGTGCGATAAAAGATGTTCCTTGGCAAAGCCTTTATGAACGCCATTATGTACTTCCAATACCATGGTGTATATACGACTTCTTTGCTATTATTGATTGCATTAACTATATCTCGGGCGACTTTTTCGGGCTTGGCTACTAGTATTTTCTTGTCTATGTTCTGGGTCATTGCAGTATCGACAACTCCAGGTTTGATTGTAATTACTTTTACGTTCGTTTTGAATAATCTGTGCCTAAGTCCTTCTAAAAAGGTATCGAGGCAGGATTTTGCAGAACCATAGTAGTAGTTTGTTTTTCTACCTCTGTCTCCGGCGACAGAGGTGACAACCGCTATTGTTCCATTTTTTTTCTCCTCGAAATAGTTCGAGGCAAGCGAGACGAAATGAATCGTACTGATTGCATTTGTAAAATAATTTTCAACGACTTTCGAGGGGTCTTGCTCCAATTCCTTTTGGTTCGGCAGAATCCCGTAGCAAACAAAAAGGGTATCGAGGCCTTTCATTTGGTGGATGGCTTCTTCGAGTAGGCTTTTGTGTGTTTCCAAGCTGTTTAAATCTACACTTTTGGTGAATACCAATGGATTGCCAATTGATTGCAAATGGTCTTTGACAATGTTTAGTTTTTCCTCGCTACGACCTACAAGATATAGAGTTGTATCTTCTTGGGCAAGTATGTCCAAAACTGCTTGTGCAATTCCAGAGTATCCTCCGAGAACGAGTACCTTTTTCATAATTTACAGAAAAAAACTAAATTAAATTATATTTCTAAAAATTTCAATTAAAAACTATTAATTATTCTGTGGAGGGGCGTAGCCTATGCAATGGTAAATATAAAACTTACGAAATACCTTGTCATTTTTTATAATTCTGAACTCTTCGATAAGTTTTATTTGCTGGAAATATTTTCTCACTTCATCCAGGTCAATCGAAGGATTGTAGTCCGAATAAACCAGAATCCCATCCCAGCCAGCAAAATTTTGAACATCAAACCAGAAGTCGAATTGCAAAGCGGGCCGTCCATAAACATTCTCGGCGAGAATAACATCCCTGTATGGAGTGTAGAAAGCCAACTCTGCTGGAATTTTGTATTCGTTCGAAAAGATAAAGTTTTTGTTTTGTCTGTCTAAGTTCTGCTTTAGTTCTTGGATTCTGCCAGCAAGTTCTTTCCAGCCGGTCCAACTATCGCCTCGCTCTATCGGGGCAATGGGTAAAATTATTAATACAAAATTTAAAGCTATAAGCCCAAAGCTTATTGGTAAACCAACAAACTTTATAATCTTTTTCGTTTTTTCTTTGCTTTGCACGTAAAAATTCAATGCAAGAATGATGAATGATAAATATCCTGGAAGTATCCAATTCATCTTTACGAGAGTAGAAAGGCTAACTAAGAAGAAGAAAATAGTTATTGGATATGCAAAGCACAATAGATATTTATCGCTTCTTCCGACGGTTTTTAAATTGGTTAAGTATTTAAATAAAACGGCAAAAAGGAGGAAAAAGAATAGTGGTGTAAGTTCGTAGATTTGGCTTGCAATTAACTGAAATAAGTAATTGAAACCAATTTTTTTCAACCCTTTGGCTCTTCCAGAGGTTTGGAAAAGGAAGGATGCGAAATGATTTTGTATGTTCCAAATAATTACTGGAGAGAATACAAGTAAAGCAATGACAACCGATGCAAAAAACTTGTAACTAAGAATTTTTTTCCATTGCTTGCTCCAGATTAGGAATAATGCAAGATTGAAGAAAATGAATACGGCGGTGTACTTGCTAAGCAAAGCAAACCCGGAAAATATTCCGCCTAAAATCCAATCCCTCCATCTGTCCCCAAAAAACAATGCCCTATGGAAGAAGTACATTGCACCAGACCAAAAGAATAGCAAAGGTGCATCGGGGGTGGCAACGATGGAATGAAGATTGAAAAATATTGTGAGATTCAGCAAAAGAATGGTTTTAAAGGCTTTTTCCTCACTGGAGAAATAATCTTTGGATAGGAAGAATAGAAACAGGCATGTACCTACTGAGTAGAGAATCATGCCAATTCTTACGGCAAATTCACTGTCGCCGAGGATGCGAGAAAAAATCCAAATAGTATAGCTACAAGCTGGGGGGTGGTCGAAATAACTTAAAGCGGGATGCTTTGTGTACAACCAGTAGTAAGCTTCCTGAGGAACTAAATTAAAGTTGACAGAGATTAATAGCCTTGCAAGAGTTATAACAAAAAGGAAAAATAGGAAATGTTTAAAATATTTATTATTCAAAATCGAAACTACATTTTAAAAATGCAAAAATATCAATAATTTGGTATGTTTAGATGGAGGTTTTAGGTATAAAAAAGAATTTTTTAGCAATCGAAGAGAGATTCTCTTCGTACGAAAATTCGAGCATTGTGATTTTACCAATACCATACGAACAGACAACAAGTTACGGAAAAGGGACAAGATTTGCGCCGAAGGAGATTTTGCGCGCAAGTGCTTTCGTTGAATTTTATGATGATGAGACAGGAAAAGAACTCTGTTTTGAAAAAGGTATAGCCACATTGAAACAGCTTTCATTCAAGAAATTAACAACCCAACAGTCATTCGAATTAATCGATGTTTATGTTGCTCAAATTCTGGAGGACAACAAATTCTTGGTCTGTCTCGGGGGTGAACACACTATAACATTGCCAATCGTACGGCGATTTTACCGAAAATTCCCTCGTTTGAGTGTATTACAATTCGATGCACACGCAGATTTGAGGTTGAGTTACGAAAACAATCCATATTCGCATGCTTGCGTGATGGCTCGTATAGTTGAATTTTTGCCACCAGAGAGAGTTGTTCAAGTTGGAATTAGGGCTTTGAGCGTCGAAGAAGCAAATTGGATTCAAGAAAGTCCAATTCATACATACTATGCTTCAAAAATTAAAGCCGGAAAATACGGGAAAAATTGGTGCAAAGAGCTTGTCGGAAATCTTACAGAAGAGGTCTACATTACTTTCGATGTAGATTTCTTCGACCCTTCGGTAATTCCATCTACTGGTACCCCAGAACCAGACGGCTTTTCTTATAATGACGCACTCAACATCATTCGGGAATTAGTTTCCTCGGGGAGAAAAATCGTTGGCTTCGATGTTGTCGAATTAGCGCCGATGACCGATTTTCACCATCCAAATTTGACAACCGCCCGCTTGGTTTACAAGATTTTGAACTTAGCATTTTATCATACAAAAAAATAGGGTTATCTTCTTGTATAAACTCTTACAAAGTTTTCAGTAGATAACTAAGTAATTTTGCAATTAATTAGATACAAACCTTCAACTTCTGTTTTTTAGTTCCACCCAGCAAAAACTCTTTGCTTGGCACTAAAATTGTAGCATAATAGATTGACTTTGATAGTTGGAGGAGAAATATGCCCATAAATGTTATGTTGTTTAAAGAGCGAGTCCCTTTGATGCATAAAGCATTAGATGCTTATTCATTGCGTATGACAACCATTGCCGAGAACATTTCAAATGCAAACACTGTTGGATATTCGCCAAAAAGGGTGGCTTTTGAAGAATTATTTGAGCAGAATATTAGCCAAGTGCAGAATTTCTTTGATATAAAAAGAAACGGTCGAGATAAAGTTCAAAGCGATAAGATTATTGAGCCTGTAGTTGTAGAAGAAGAGATACCCGAAAGTGAGAAATATATCTCTGGGCAATCGCACGTTAATTTAGACAAAGAGATGGCTCAACTTGCAGAAACTCAAATTAGATTCCGTTTCGTTTCGCGTCTTTTAAGAAGGTATTTTGCAAGCTTAAATTCGGCAATAACTGGAATCAGAGAACAATAAATTGAGTATTTTTACTTATTTGCTTTAAATTTTTTTCATTTATTTTTTAATATGGGAGTAGGAATATTTGAAATTTTTAGAATTGCAAGCCAGGGGTTAAACTTCCAAAGGAAGAAGTTGTCTGCTATTGCAAAGAACATAGCAAATGCAAATACAACACGAACGCCCGCTGGTACTCCTTACAATAGAGAAATTGTTGTAGCACGTTTGGTAGCAAATTCTGGATTTCAGGAGATTTTTGAAAATGTATTAAACTTAGCCAAAAGCGATGAAAGACACTTTCAAGGATTTAAAACCACTGCCGAGGAGGAGTCGTATCTACAAGCTGAGGTTTTCAAGGATAATAGTTATAGGCTTGTTTACGACCCTTCGCATCCAGATGCAGACGAGAAAGGGTACGTACGGTACCCAAACATTAACGTAGTGACAGAAATGGTAGAAATGATTTCTGCCCAAAGAGCTTTCGAGGCAAATGTTTCTGTGATAGAAGCAAGCAAAAACGTTGCTCGAGACTCTTTGGAAATTTAACTAAGAATAATAAATTGGGGCATATATGAGAGTTAATCCTTTGAATGTTTATTCGAGATACGAGGTTAGAAATCAAACCCAAGCGGATAACATTCAAACGCTGATTAACGAAAGTGTATCCAAGGTAGTTCCCAAGCAAAATCAGCAGGAGAAGAAAGACAACATATCGTTGCAGTTGAAAGACCAAAATAATATAATTACTCAGCAAGAGCGTGAATACTTTATTAAGAGATTCCCCGAGAGCGCTCAAAAGATTGAAAACCACATTCTGTTTAATAGAAATGGCAAGATACAGTCCTACTCCTATGCCAAAGGTTTGATTATCGACGCAAGAGTATAATTTGTTGAATTTTATGGGTTGTGGTTATGAGAGTTGACGAACTTTATTTACAAAGGCAGCTTCAGCAAGAATTAATACGCACCCAAAGGCTGGGCTTCGCAAACAATTCTAACTTTCTTGGAGAACTTAAGCAAATTGAGGATGGGTATTCGAAGGAGCCTTCGTTTATAGATACATTGAAACAAATGATAGAGGAGGTGAATCAACTGCATAATGAATCGAAAGAGAAGCAAGAAGCTTTTATCAAGGGAGAACCTATTGAAATCCACGATGTTATGATAGCTGCGGAAAAAGCAAAAACGAGTTTCCAGCTTCTTATGGAAATAAGGAATAAATTCATAGATTTCTACCGAGAAATTATCCGTTTACAAGTGTAACATTGGAATTTTATGGCAAAGACTGGTGTATCTGCTCAAATATCAAATTTTTTATCACGACTTTCGCTTCCCCAGAAGGTAATTCTATTTGGTCTCACCTTTGCAGTGCTGTTTGGTCTGGTTTATGTTATAATTCAAACGAGTAGCAAAGTTGAATATGCAACATTGTTTACGCAACTCGACCCAAGCGAAGCTGGGAAAATTGTTGAGAAATTAAAAGAAAAGAAGATTGCATATAAATTAGAAGACAATGGTACTACAATTCTGGTAGACAAGACGAAAGTATACGATACAAGGGTATCAATTGCGGCTGAAGGGTTGCCCGAGAGTGGAATTGTTGGCTATGAAATATTTGATAAAACCAATCTTGGAATGACAGAGTTTGTGCAAAAGGTCAATTATCGAAGAGCACTCGAAGGGGAACTTTCCAAAACAATAAGTTCTTTGAATGGGATTAAGAAAGCACGTGTACATATTGTAATTCCAGAGAGGGCGCTGTTCGAAGCAGAGCAAAAACAACCGACTGCTTCTGTGACTTTGCAACTTGCAAGTGATAATTCATTGAGCAAATTAAATATTCGAGGGATTCAAAACCTGGTTGCATCCAGCGTCGAAGGTCTTTCTGCAAACAATGTTACCATCGTCGACCATCGAGGGCGGATTCTCTCCGAGACTGAATTAGACCCAAACTCTGTTTTGGGCAAGACACAGAGCCAACACGAGCAGCAAATCCGTGTTGAACAATATCTTACTAATAAGGTCCAATCGCTACTCGACGGGGTGCTTGGACCTGGAAACTCCGAGGTTCGAGTCTCTGCCGAATTAGACTTTACACAAATTGAAAGGACGATAACAGATTTTAATCCCGACAAGCAAGTGGTCCGCTCCGAGCAAGCAATAACACAAAATTCCAAAACAGTAGATTCACTACAATATCCTGCTCCGAATAAGACTGTCGAGCAGTCGAATACAATAACAAATTATGAGATACCTCAAACTGTGGAAAGAATTGTCAATAGCGTAGGAACAATAAAACGAATTACAGTCGGAGCTCTCGTTAATGGCACTTACAGGGTGGTGGAAAAGGATGGGAAAAAGCAATTTGAATATCTACCACGAAGCGAGGAGGAGCTGAAGAAACTCGAAGAGATAGTCAAAAATGCTGTTGGATTCGACCCAAATCGAAACGACCAAATAAGCCTGGTGAATGTACCCTTTGATACACAAGTACCAGAGCCAGAAGTGCTTGCATCGCCGACGCCCTGGTATCTACAACCAGATTTTCTCCGACTTTGGGGCTTGCTTGCCGCGATTTTAATTACAGTAATCCTAATTTCTTTGCTTTTCTACTCAAGACAGGTGAAAGAGACAGCAAGAATTGCAATGGCTCTGCCCGAGCCCCGGAAAATGCTGGAGGAAGAGAAAGAAGATATCGAACGAGAGTTGGAAGGCTTGCGAACAACCGAAGACCAATTGCTGTTTCTTCCTACTGAAATGCCAGAGCAGTTGTTATTGACCGAGGAAACAAAAGGGGTTTCAATCCCCGAAGAGGCTTTAGATTTGTCAATCATTAAAAAGCCATCGGTTAAACTTGCAGAGTCTCCTGCACTAACAGAGGAAGCATTAATGAAGCGAGAAATACGCGACAGAATAAAAGAGTATATCGAGACGAATCCAACCGACGCTGCAAAACTTATTCGTATGTATTTATCCCAAGAAGAGCCAGTGAGAAGGGAATTGTATTAGTTAAAATATAATTTTCACAATTCGTTTTATAAACAAAAAGAATAAACAAGGTGAAAAAAAAAGAGTATAAATACGAGGAACTAACACCGAAACAAAAGGCTGCAATATTGCTAATGTCCTTGGATGTCGATACAAGTGCCAAGGTATTCAAGCAATTGAGTTTAGAGGATGTTGAACAAATAGCACTCGAAATTACAAATCTTCAAGATTTACCACAGAGCATAGTCGACCAAGTACTTGAAGAATTTTACCACTTGATGACAGCACAGAGTTTTATGCTCGAGGGAGGCTTGGATTACGCTCAGCAAATACTCGAGAAGAGCTACGGGTACGAAAAAGCAAAGGAGATAGTAGAGAAGATACGTGTATTGACAAGTGTTCGAGGCTTCAGCATATTGAAGAAAGCCGACCCACAGCAATTAGCCAATTTTCTTGCGAAAGAACATCCACAGACCATTGCATTGATACTTTCACATCTTCCACCAGATTTGGTTGCCGAGGTATTGGCAGAATTCAATGAGCAATTACGAATCGAAACTGTTTTAAGAATTGCAAAGTTGGGAAAAGTCTCTCCACAATTGCTTCAAGAAGTCGAACACGTTGTAGACCAAATTGCAGAGCAAACATTGTCTCAGAATTTAGCTACTGCAGGCGGCGCACAGTTGGTTGCAAATATTCTAAACAAGAGCAACGCCACAATTGCAAAATCGTTGCTCGAGCATATAGAGGAGAAAGATTACGGCTTGTCATTGGAAATCAAACGACTTATGTTCCTCTTTGAGGATATTGTTACTCTCGACGATAGAAGCATACAGAGAATTTTGCGAGATGTAGACAAACGAGACCTTGCCCTTGCCTTGAAAGTTGCCGACGAAAAAGTTAAACAAAAAATATTCAAGAATATGAGCGAGCGAGCTGCCGCAGTAGTCAAAGAAGAGTTAGAATTTATGGGACCAGTGAAGTTGAAAGAAGTCGAGGCTGCACAGATGCGAATTGTGGACATTATTAAGCGTCTCGAGGAGCAAGAGGAAATTGTTATAGGCGGTCGAGGCAGAGAGGATATATTTGTCTAATAAATTTGCTTTGTTGTTATGCACTCTGTGAGAATAAAGATACCCAAGTTTCAAGTCCCAGACGAAAAAACAAAGGAAAGCTCTATTATAAAGGATATACTCCCTGAAATCGAGTATTATCAGTTTGAAGAATTTAGTTCCGAAGAGATAGAACCCGCTGAATTAGATACCCAATCTTATTTTGGTAATTTCTACGAAGAACCACAGTCTAAAAAAAAGCAAGGAACAAAAATCCCTAAAAAAAAAGTTGAGCGTCCAGCATTTGCTACCTATTATACTATTAGAAATTTCAATAAACTAATCGAATTAGATTTATCCAAAATCAGCAAGGTCGAAACTACTGTCGACGACTTGCAACAACAAATTCAATCTGCCTACAACAAAGGCTACGAAGACGGACAGCAAGTTACGCAAATGGCTCTTGCGGAAGAGTTTCATAAATATGAAGAATGGATGAAAAGAATAGATAGCGTGATTGAGAACTTGGAAATTGAGTTTGCGCGAAAATTAAAGGATTTAAAGGAGATTCTGGTTCCATTGGCTATTAAAACTGCCGAGCACATCTTGCGAGCAGAGATACATATCGACCCAAAAGTTGTAGAGAGGCAAATTGAAAAAGCGCTTGAAATTATTGATAATGAAAAAGTTTTTAAAATTAGATTAAACCCCGCTGATATCGAGATACTTAAAATGTTGAATAGCAAATTTATTTTAGACCCTAAATTGAAAGAAGTGAAAATTATCCAGGACCCAAATGTAGAGAAGGGTGGTTGTATTTTAGAAACCGAAGTTGGTAGGATAGATGCCAGGATACAATCTCAATTAGCCAAGATTGAAGCATCTTTAAAAAATTATCCTTTTAGTTTTGGTTCCCAAGATGTTTGAAATTACACCATCGGCAAAGAAGTTGATTGAGTTTATTAGTAATGTTAATCCGTTGACAATAATCGGAAATATTACAAAGGTTATTGGATTGGTTCTCGAAAGCGAGGGACCAAAAGCCAAAATAGGAGAGATTTGCAATTTAGTCAATAAAGAAGGTAAAATTATAAGTAAATCTGAAATAGTTGGATTTCGAGGGAATCAAATTTTATCGATGGTGCTTGGTAGTTTAAACGAAATCGAGCCCGGTACGCAAATTATTGCTACTGGCGAGATGTTGAAAGTTAACGTTGGTGATGCTTTGCTTGGTCGAGTGCTCGACGGCTTGGGCAATCCAATTGATGGGAAGGGTGAAATATATACAGAGGAGAGTCGTTCGATTTATGCATCACCACCGAATCCACTTCAAAGACAAAGAATTAACAAACCAGTTGCAACTGGAATTAAAGCAATAGATGCTTTTTTAACTCTTGGGAAAGGACAAAGGGTAGGAATTTTCTCTGGCTCTGGTGTTGGAAAATCGACCCTACTTGGAATGATTGCTCGCAAAACAAGTGCCGACATCAATGTCATAGCTCTTATTGGTGAGCGTGGCCGCGAGGTTCGAGAATTTCTTGAGAAAGATTTAGGCGTGGAGGGGTTAAATCGTTCTGTTGTTGTTGTAGCAACAAGCGATGCGCCATCATTAGTTCGAGTGAAAGCCGCACTTGTAGCTACAACCATAGCAGAGTATTTTCGCGACAAAGGCTTAGATGTGATGCTTATGATGGATTCCTCGACAAGGTTGGCGATGGCACAGCGGGAAATTGGATTGACAATTGGAGAACCACCTACCACCAAGGGCTATACACCAAGTGTCTTTGCTTTGTTGCAAAAAGTAATGGAGCGTGCTGGGACCAGTGTTGTTGGCTCCATTACTGGGCTTTATACAGTATTGGTCGAAGGCGATGATTTAAACGAGCCTGTTGCCGACACTGCACGAGGAATACTCGATGGGCACATTGTACTATCACGGAAATTAGCTGCGATGGGGCATTATCCGGCAATTGATGTCTTAGAAAGTATTAGTCGTGTGATGAACGATATCATCACAAAAGAGCATAAAAATGCAGTTGCTAAAGCAATTGAACTTTTGGCAACTTACAGGAACGCCGAGGATTTGATAAGCGTTGGAGCTTATCAAAGAGGCACAAATCCAAAGATAGACCGTGCGATTGCAAATTACGATGTTTTGATGTCTTTTTTAAAACAAGATATCGACGAAACCCATTCATACGAGGAGACAATCAGACGATTAATTGAAATAACCTCGAAGGCTTAGCAATGGCAAAAAAGTTTATTTATCGACTTGAAAGCCTTTTGAATCTTAAATCCTTTAAAGTAAAGGAGATAGAAGAAAGCATACAAAAGGTTTTGTATTATAAGGTTCAAACCGAGGATGAGATTCGCCGAAATGAAGAGTATCTTCGAGAGCTGAATTCTACCCCAAATGGTTATCATAAAGCATTGGAAATACAAGCGCTAAATTATCACAAAGATTATATCAAAGAAGAAATTAAAGAACTTCGCAACGAGCTTGCTCGAATTGTTGAAATTGAAAATCTTCTGAGAACAAGGCTTGTCGAGGCAATGAAAGAAGAGAAAGTTCTGCAGAAACTTAAAGAGCGACAATACGAAGAACATGTCTTTTTAATTAATCAAGAAGAAACAAAACTTTTAGACGAGATTTCCATACAAAAAGAAATCAGGGATAGAAATAAAGAATAGGATGAATGTAAAACAAGCACTTATAATTTTGGCAGTAGTTCTTGTTTCATTAGTGTTGTTAGTTGGTATATTGTTTGCAATATACAAGTTTGCGCCAGGAATTTTTGGTATAAAAGAAAAAGAAAAGCCAATCGAAGAGAAAATTGAAAAGTTTGAAGAATTTAAAAGCGAACCAAAGGTGGTACTCTCCAAAGTGGAATATGACCAGTGGTTGCAAAAATATTACAATGCATTTACTATACAAAAAGAGAATCAGTTCCTTGTAAATTATAGTAATTATTTAAAAGATTCACTGGCGAAATTGAATTCTAAACTTTTGGAATTGCAAAGGGAATTGAGTCGGGGTCAAGATAGCCTTGGCAGGATGAATTTACTACTGAGCGAAAAGGATAAACAAATTTCTCGAATGTTCAAAGAATTATCTGAGAAGGAGAATGAAATTCTCTCCTTGCGTAATCTTATAGAAGAACAACAAGCAAGCGGGAAGGCATTGACCGACTCTGCAAAAATGGTTGTCTATACTACCTTTGCTAAAATTTATGAAAATGCTGATGCCCAGGAAGTTGCAAAAATCATAGAATTACTTGACGACAAAGATGCAATTGCGATATTAAAAGTTATGAATAAAAAGAAAGCTGGCAAGGTAATTGATAAGTTAAAACCAGAACGAAGCGCAAAACTGCTCGAGGCTTCGTTCAAATAAATTTTAAGTTCTTTATTCACTTGGAGATAGGCAGGATGCCACAATGGTAGCAGGGATGCAAAAATTATTATGTTTGAATATTCGACAACTCGGGTGTAGAAAATTTCAACCAGAGTCGAAATTCCTACAACAAGTAGATAAGACCACAAGTTTTCTTGCTTCACTCGAAGAAATTCTAACAATAATATCATTCAATAAATTTTTACCTAACCAGGTAATAGAATCTGGCGTAAATGTCCAATCAAATGCACTTGAGTTTGAGGGAGCAAAATTCATTTCCACTGCAAAGAGCAATTACCCGAACTCAAAATTGCCAGCACAAGCGAACTCAATTGCTTTCGACAATCGAAAAGACGAGAAGACCTTCAACGAACTGAAAACGCTAAAGGAATTGAATTTCTTTGTTAAAATTTCCAAAGAGACAAATGGCGAATTCAAGCAGAATACTTCCTTTGAAATGGCTGAACACTTTCCAAATCTTATTTCCGGTAAAATATCGATTCAAAGGAAGCAAGAGAAACTACTTCTTTCAGCAGAAGCAAAACCCCACGCGAGTTTGGATTTTCTTGAACAAGGAGAATTAGAAAAAAATACTGCAAAAACTCTGCCTCTTGACAATTCAAAAGAAATACAGCCAAAATTAGGTTTTCTAAAACATAAAGATAATATTGAACACATTAACAAAGAAAGCCAAAAGAGTGGACTAAAACCAACAAAAGAAGAGATTAATAACAAATCTGTAGTAATCAAAAGAGAAGAGAAACCAGAGGTGATACATAATAGTAACACATTGAGGGATAATGTAGTAGTCGAGGGAATAGAGGAGCCAGGGTTCGAGGGAGTTGTAAAGGAGAGGCGAGGAAATGAAGTATCGAGTAATGTAGCAACAGTAGAGGAAGAATACACGAAGCAGGATTGGAGAGTTGAAGTGAAGAATAAGGCAGAGGAAGTAGTATTAGAAAAGAATAATAATGAGCAGAGAAATAATAAGCAAGAGATAGGATTAAAGAATACAAAGGAGGAATTTACGAACAAATCTGTAGTAATCAAAAGAGAAGAGAAACCAGAGGTGATACATAATAGTAACACATTGAGGGATAATGTAGTAGTCGAGGGAATAGAGGAGCGAGGGTCGGAGGAGGTTCCTAAACTAACACGTGTGTATGAAATCTCTACAAAGATAGCAACAATAGTGGAGAGTGCCCGGGAATATCCGGTTAAAGCCGAAATTGTTTTGCAACCCAAGTGGCTTGGTACAGTAATTGTTGAAATAAATGTTGTTAAGGACAACATAGAGATTATGTTTAAGTGCGAGAATAAGGAAGCCTTGCAATTGATAGAGAACAATTTGGTACAACTACGCGAAAAACTTCAAAATTTGGGTTTCGAGAAGCAGTATTTTACTTTTCAACAGCATTACGAAGGGGGAGAAAGCTTCCTTAATTCAAAAAGCGACAGACAACATAAGCAAGAAGAAGAAGCTCTTCGAAGGCAATTTTTACATTCCTTCTTTCGAAATAAAGAGTTTGATAGTAATTCATTTATAAATGAATGGGGGGAAAATGTTTACAGGCATTGATTCAATATCCAATATTGGGAATACTACTTCAGTTAATTCAAGTAGGGAAGTGAATCTTGGAAAAGATGACTTTTTGAAATTGCTTTTGATACAATTGAAATCACAAAATCCTATGAAACCAATTGATAACATGGAATTTGCGTCGCAGTTGGCTCAATTTTCCCAACTTGAGCAGTTAACAAATATTAGAAAGTTGCTGGAAAATCAAACAAACTCGCTCGATTCTTTGACTCAGATACTACAAGGGGTTTCGATGTCCAATGTATTGGGCGAGTATGCCTCTGCGTATACAAACAAGATTCATTTTACTGGGGAAAACGAGCCAAAAATTGGCTACACTTTGGATAGTAATGTACAAAGTGGAGAAGCAATTATTAAGGACTCTTCTGGTCGAGAAGTTCGACGAATTCAATTGAGCAGAGATATGCTAACTGCAGGCGAGCATATGTTTCTTTGGGATGGTAAAGACAACAACGGCAACATTCTCCCCGCAGGATATTATTACGTACAAGTTGTTGTGTCGAATTTCAATGGTAGCACCTTCAACCTTTCTACATTTTGCTCTGGCAAAATTGAAGCAATAAGGTTCACCTCCGCCGGCACTTTCTTGGTTATTGATAATATTGAAATTCCGTTGAAAAATTTAATTGCTGTTAGGACTAAAGTTTAGGTGAAGTATGGAAATCGATGGTATTCGAGTTCCCTTTGTTCCGATTGGCGGGATAAATAAAGTTGGTTACGAGCGAATATCTAATCCCCGAAATAATTTTATCGAGCTTTTTGAAGAAGCTGTTTGCAATTTAAAGTTCTCCTCGCATGCAAAAGCAAGGCTTTCAAGCCGGGAAATTAATTTGTCTGTGGCAGAGCTCGAAAAATTGGAAAAAGCTGTCAATAGTGTCCACGCGAAAGGTTGCCGAGAGAGCTTAGTTATCTTTCCAGATAAATCATTCTTGGTTTCTGTGGCAAATCGGACTGTTATAACAGCTTTTGCAAATGATAAACTTCAGGAAAAAGTTATTACTAATATTGATAGTGTAGTTTTCGGGTTTTGATGGAGCCGGACCTCGCCCGAAGTTGGCAGGAAGCTCCGCCCGATGAAAATTTAAATGATATTTTGTAAAATTAATTAATTAATATAGGAGGTTTTATGGCAATTTCAAGGTCTTTATCGATAGGAATTAGCTCTCTTCGCAGTCATCAGCGTCGGTTCGAGGTCATTTCCAACAATATAGCCAACATCAACACAACTGGCTACAAGAGTTCTCGCATCAATTTCGTTGAGCAGTTCAATCAAATTTATAATCGAGGTAGAGCATCAAATGTCTCCTCTTCAAGTGGCTCTGGTGGTTTGAACCCAATACAATATGGATTGGGTGTTCGAGTTGGTTCGATTACCCCAGACCTTAGCCAAGGTGTTATCGAAGCAACTGGTAGGCCCTTGGATATGGCTATCCAGGGTGATGGCTTTTTTGTTTACCAATTAAATGGCAGACAATTCTTCTCCCGCTCTGCTCCAATAGTTCGCGACAGTGAAGGCTTCTTGATAGACCCAACAACTGGAGCAGTACTTCAAGGGTATAACGTCGTTCGCAACTCGAGTGGTTTCATAATACTCGATAATAATGGTATTAGTACTTTGAGCAAAACTCTTACTAATTTGCAAATTCCTAACAACTTAGTAAATCCGCCGCGCCAAACACAGAGCGTAATCATGGGTGGTAACCTAAATGCTGATGCTGCCGTAAATACTACAACACGAACAAGTGTGACACTTTACGACAACTTGGGAGCTGCACATACTTTGACTTTTACATTTACTAAAACTGCTAATCCAAACGAATGGTCCCTCGCAGCTGAAATTGACGGAAATGCTTTCACATTAGCCACGACAACAATTACTTTTAATCAAGATGGAACAATTAATACTCCCACGGAAATAACTATAAATGCAAGCGATTTAAACACAGCAATAGGTAGCAACGTATTTGATGCAACCACTCCCAAAAACATTACCATTCAGATGGCACCCTCTTCCAATCGTTTACAAGGAATTACACAGTTCTCTGGGACGAACACTGTTTCGTTTCAATATCAAGATGGGTACACTTTGGGAGAATTAGCAGACTTGAGTGTTGATTATAATGGAAAGATTTGGGGTTCGTTTACAAATGGTAGAACTGAATTGCTGGGGCAAATTGCATTGGCAAGGTTTGCAAATCCGTCTGCTTTAGTTAGAGAAGGGAATAATATGTTTTCCGTTGCCCCAGATAGCGGATTGCCAATTCTTGGAACTGCTGGAGAGAGTTTTGCGTCGAGTAGAATCTACTCTGGAGCGTTGGAACAGTCGAATGTGGATTTAGCAGAGCAATTTACAGAAATGATTACTACTCAGCGTGCATACGAAGCAGCTGCTCGAACAATTACTGTAACTGATGTTATGCTGGCAGAGACTAACAACTTGAAGCGATAAACGAAAGTGATTTAAAAGATGGTGGTCATTAGTAATCTGCGTTATCGATGATTTTAAATTTTTGGAGTACAAATTTTGTCCAAGAATACGAACAATATGCAGCAAAAAAAGCAACAAGAACATCAATAGTGTAATGAGCTTTTTGAAGTAAAACACCCAAAGCAACAACAAATACGGATAAAGATAAGAATAGTCGAGCTGGTTTCGATTTTACGAGTAAGAACAAAAGAACCACTAGGGATGTATGACCAGAGAAGAATAAATCTCTGGTCAAGGTCCTTTCTGTTCCGAAATATTCGATTATTGGGTCTTTTAAAAGAATAATATCTTTTGGAGGGTCCAAAGGAAGCAAATACATACAAGTCGTTCGCAATAGCAATAAGAAAGCGTAGGAGAAGAATGCAAGTATAAGCTTTTCGGGGTATTGAAGTAAGATAATGAAGGAAAATAACACAGAAACGTAAAGGAAGAAAAAAATTACCCAGCTTAAGTTTATAGGTTGAAAAAGCGACAGAACTGGGTCATCAAAGGCGAACCCAGGTCGGTATTCTATTTTCGTGATAAACTTTGCTATTAGATGCAACATAACAACAGTAGAGAGGAAAGAAATTGCCAGAATAAATATATTTCTTTTAGATTTAATAAACAACATCCAATTTGTTACAATGATTTGCTTATAATTCATTGTGTTTTATTTTACTAATTTTGACTTTTTAAATCTACAAAAATACAATGGAAAGAAGCGCTATCAAAATTTTACATTCAACAACAGTAGTTGGATTAATCAAAGATGGGAAAGCTGTTATTGGAAGCGACGGACAGGTAACATTTGGAAATGCCGTATTGAAGCATACAGCAAAGAAAATCCGAAAGTTGTACAATGGAACCGTATTGGCTGGATTTGCTGGAGGCACTGCAGACGCCTTTGCTCTTTTACAGCGATTCGAGGAGAAATTGGAATCGTCGAGGGGCCAATTGAACCGCTCTGTTATTGAATTTGCTAAGGATTGGAGAACTGATAGGTATCTCCGTCGGCTCGAAGCTATGATGATTGTAATGAACAAAGAGAAAATGTTTGTTTTGACTGGTAATGGGGACGTGGTCGAACCAGACGACAATCTTGCGGCAATAGGCTCGGGTGGCCCATATGCTTTGGCAGCAGCTCGAGCACTCGTACAGCACTCGAAGCTCGACCCCCGCAACATTGTCGAAGTCTCTTTGAAAATCGCATCTCAAATTTGTATTTACACAAACACAGAGTTTACCATCGAGGAACTTTAAAATGGTAAAAATATTCGACCTTATCAAGTTGAAATGTCCGTTGATATTGGCTAGTAGTTCGCCCCGAAGGAAAAAATTGTTGGAAATGCTCGGATTCGAGTTCCAAGTGGTATTTCCAGAGGTAAATGAAGACACTCTGTGCAAAGATGTCTACGATTACTCCATGAAGGTTGTTTGTATTTCGAAAGAGAAAGCAATGAGTGTAGCGCAGAAAATAAATTACGAATCGATAATATTGGCTGCCGATACTATCGTTGTCCTCGACGGAAATATCCTTACAAAGCCAATCGATGACTACGAAGCAACTGTAATGTTGAAAAAGCTTAGCAATCGCACACACATTGTCTTTACCGGCATTGTTATTATGCACTATCCATCATTTAAATACAAGACATGTTTTCGAAGAACTGAAGTGACTTTTCGAAAACTACACGAAGATGAAATCGAAGCCTATGTAAAGTCTGCTTCACCTTTGGACAAAGCTGGCGCTTACGGCATCCAGGATGATTTCGGTGCAGTCTTTGTAAAGTCCATAAATGGTTGTTACTACAACATAGTTGGTTTGCCTTTGGAATCCTTTTACACCTCACTTAGGAATTTCTTAGATGAACTGGAAAAAGAAAGAATACTTCAATAATCTACTTCTTTTGTCTCCTTGGATTATAGTTTTTACCATTTTTTGGCTCTATCCATTGATTTACGCTTTCTACCTTTCACTGTGCGATTATCAGACTTTGACTTCGAAAACAAGATTCATTGGCTTTGAAAATTACCGGCGTATTTTCTCCGACCCAATTTTCTTTATTGCTTTGAAAAATACAACGGTATTTACTTTTGTAACAGTACCAATAACCACCGCAGTTTCTCTATTTTTGGCTAATATACTGAACTTTAAGAGTACAAAGCTCCGCAACTTGTTTCAATCTATTTATTTTGTTCCCTCAATAACTTCAATTGTTGTTATTTCTATCATATTCATCAATTTATATTCAAGCGATGGTTACATAAATAACTTACTTAAACTTTTAAAATTGCCTTATCCAAATTTAGGTTGGTTGCAGAACGAGGCTACTGCCCTACCAGCGATTATGCTTATGGATATTTGGATGAGTGTTGGCTACTATATGATTCTGTTTCTTGCTGCAATGCAATCGGTACCAAATGAGTATTACGAAGTAGCAGAGTTGTACTCTGCAAATTCTTGGCAGAAATTCTGGAAAATCACCTTTCCCTCTATTCGTCCCATGTTTCTTTTTGTGATTGTTTTAAATTCAATCAAGTCTTTTCAAATTTTTGTTGAAATTTATGTTATGACCAAGGGGGGACCACTGAACTCCACAACTACTTTAGTTTATGCAATTTATGAGAATGCATTTGTGAAAATCGATACTATGGGATACGCTTCTGCAATTGCTTTCGTGGTGTTCTTTATTTTGCTTGTTCTTTCGCTTTTGCAGATTAGGTTATTAAACGTTAAGTAAACATTAATAATATTTTGTGTGAATAAAATGAAAGTTTTGGTTTCAGCTGGCGGTACCGGTGGTCATTTGTTTCCAGCGTTGGCTGTGATAGAGGAACTTCGAAATTTGCTCGGTTCAAAAGATGAGTTGAAGGTATGGGTTGTTGGGAATCCCGAAAAAATTGAAGCAAAGGTATCCAAGGAGCAAGGCTGGGCATTTGTGCCAATCCCAATGGTGGGCTTTCCTGGTTTTGGATTTAAGTTTTTTGAATTTTTTTTCAAAACAATCAAATCTATTAATATCTTAAGAAAATTAATTCGACAAGAAGGAATAGATTTCGGAATTGGAACAGGGGCTTACGTTACATATCCAGCCGGTGTTGCATTGCATTCCGAGGCAAAACCTTTTTTTCTCTTAGAAAGCAATCTTGTTCCCGGTAGAGCAAACCTGCTTTTGTCGAGAAGAGCTTCGATTTTCTTCGGAACTTTCGAAGAGAGTATTAAATATCTACCGCCGGGTGTTGAAAAAAAATTTAAGCTTGCAGGTACTCCCGTACGAAAAAGTCTTCTCTCTGCTTCCTCGGCGGAAGATGCTCGAAGGAAATTGGATTTGCATCCCAACAAGCCAACAGTTCTTGTCTTTGGCGGTAGTCTGGGTGCATCGACTCTGAATCAAGTTATTTGGGAAAACTATTCAACTTTACTCGAGAGGGGATATCAGATAGTTTGGCAAATAGGAAAAAACTTTCGCAATGAGCTTCCAAAGCATGGCAATATTAAAATTTTCGAGTTTATAGATGATATGCCGACTGCTTATGCATCTGCCGATTTAGTAGTCAGTCGTGCAGGAGCATCCACATTGGCAGAGATTACAGCTTTGGGGAAGCCAGCTGTACTTGTACCATATCCATATGCAACGGCAAATCATCAGCTTATTAATGCAAGGGAGTTAGAACGCACGGGTTCTGCTGTAGTTGTCTTAGATAGCGAGACAAGAGAGAGATTAGTTCCGACTATATGCGAGCTATTGGACAAGCCCGAGAAGTTGCATCAGTTGTCAGTGAATGTGAAAAAGCATTCCAAACCAGAGGCTGGGTTAATTGTAGCCAAGGAAATTTTGAATTTTTTGAATAAATGATTAATTTTGATTTAAATTTCTAAATGTTTTAGAGTAAATGGGAAAGCAAACGCAGACTTTCGAAAAAAGGTTCGATTTCTATTGGAAATCTGTTGCTATTTATAGCGTTGTTCTAATACTTTATTCCTTAATCAGAGGTAGCATCGAGGAAGGCACATTAACTCTCAAGGTATACGACCCGTTGGTAATTTTTCTTTCATTGATTATATTATTTTCGTTTGTTCGATATCTTTTTAGCATCTGGAAATCTCCAAGGATAATTATAGGGAAAGATTATATTTCTTTCAAGACTCGTTTCAAGGAAATTACCATACCAGCCAATCAAATAACAAAGATTCTTATTGGAAAAGAAATTATTGCAAATTTGAAAAGACCTATGCGTATAATTAAAATTTTTGTTACATTTAGAAAGAAACCATTTAGAGTTCGTCCGAGTTCTTTTTGGAACGACAAGGAGCTTACCGAATCATTAATTCAATTCAAAAAAATATACAATAAATGAAGTATACATCTCTCGTACTTTTCCTCTGTATAGTGTTGGTCACAAATCTAATCAGTGAAATATATTTACCATCTAATAAGGAAATTACCCAGCGACTCGTAGATGAATTCACCGATTCATTAGGTAAATCTCTTGTCAAGGGCAAATACTGGCTCGTCGTAAGTTCAAACCCATTGTCCGCTATACTCGAAGCTAATGTCATCTCGAATTTAAGCGTAAAGGAGCTACAATTTTACACTTACTCTTGCGATAGTTGCATTAATCTTTCAATTTCAGTGGACAATTTTGAAATTAACTACGAAAGAATAAAAAGAGAGAGGCCAACGAATCTAATCATTAGAAAGGTTGATTTGAATATTACTGCTTTAATAAAGCCACCAAATTCCTTTGTAGAAACATTTGTGTTTCGTAGAAGCTTTCAAGATACATTAACTTCGGACCAACTTGATGCTATCGAGAAGGATGGTATGCCTTTTACAGCACCAAAGCCCAAAGAACCGGCGAATTTTATAAAAAAATATTTCGAGCCGTTAATAATAATAGCATCCACAACGCTGGCACTTTTGCTTTTCTTTACTGTAAGAGCAAAGTAATCATTTTGAAAGTATTACAATCTCGGTTCGTCTATTTAATCGCCTACCAAATTCAGTCTCGTTTGGTGCGACTGGTTTTCGCTTTCCAAAGCCTACAGTTTTTATTCTGTTCGGGTCGATGCCACGAGAGACGAGATAGTTTTTAACTGCTTCTGCTCTCAACAAAGACAACCTGTCGTTGTAGGGATGAGTTCCTCTGTCGTCTGTATGCCCTTCGACAAGTATTGTAACATTTGGTTTATTCTTCATAAATTGATAGAGGACTTCAAGTTCTTTTACAGATTCTGGCAATTCTGCACTATTTGTTTCGAATAATAAGTTCTCTATGATTAATTTCCTTCCCAGCTCTACAATTGGTATAGTTTTACGAACAATTTCTTTTCTTTCGGAGCTATAAATGGCAATATTGATAGAGTCGGGAATGGCTGGCAAGTCGGTCCGATATTTTATTGTATATAAATTAGTTAGTTGGGTTGAGAAGTTGTTTAAAATAGTCGAGAATGGATATTCTAAATCAAAATTGTAGCCGCGGGTCTTAGTAGAAATGGTTTTGTATTCATTTAATTTCGGTGGGGTGATTGTAAAGCATCGAATATCATTTTTATTTAAATAATCGATTATAGAATTTGTAGTCTCAAAAGTTACTCCGTCTCCCTTTTCGCCTAACTGATGATATGGGGCATCGGTAATTAATACAACAACACGATTCGCCGACGGTCGGAATGAAATTCGTTCAGTTGCTCTCAACGCTTCCAGGGCATTTTCTTTTTCATCGCCACCTCCGAAAGCTTTCACAGAAGAAATCCAAGAGATAAAGTTGTTTACATTATCGGTAGGTTGGTATACCTTTTCAACAATATCGGAAAATAGAATTAACCCAATCCTATAGTCTATTCCTCTGCTTAAAAGGGAGGATAGGAATCGGGAAATATTGTTTTTTATTGCATCTATATATTTTTGCATTGAACCAGTAACATCGACAATGAAGATAAAATCTACTGGTATCCTTTCGCGCACTGAAATTTTATTCACTGATATAACCTGTTTCTCGACACCATTTTCAGTTACAATGACATCCGAGGTAGTTAAAGTATCGAGTGGAAAGCCGCTGGAGCTAAAAGCCTCGACAACAAGGTTGATTTCGGGGAAGTGTGAAATATCTACATTTCTAATTATTAAAACTACAGGTTTCTTCTCGGCTTTTATTTCTGTCGACCTAAGTAATTCTTGCACTTTTTTAATCGAATCGACCGAGGGCTCTTGGGATTGTAGACAATTGGCAGCTATTCCAAAAACTAATATAACCAGAATTAATCTTATCACGTTCAGCATAAACTGTGTCCCAAAATTTCACAAAAAACCCTCTAACGAAAGTCAGAGGGCCAAGTTGTTAGAGATTTTCTGCATTACAAAGTCAATCTTAAAACAGGCGATATTAAAAAGAATGTTTTATTTTCAAATGGTTTAGCAGTCCTCAGGACTTGTGCAATTCGCCCCTCGACATAAAGCCAATTAAACAATGGCAAATAGACTTTGCCCAAAAAGATTTGATTAGAATATTGTAAACTAAAACCAAAGGGCCATACCGATTGGTTCCGATACTCAAATTTAGCATAAATCCAGTCGGCAAACTCGCTGGGTTTATGTGTATTTAATACAATGCTCTCGTCTTCGGGCGTAGGAATCAAGAAGTAATGTGTAAATTGAGAAGGTTTGAAATAAACCTCACGAACTTCGAAGTAATTTATTCCCAAATCAAATCGGAAATAGTTTTCTGGATTAGCTTTCGTCAGCCAGAGATTGTAAAAGAAAGTAAATTGCCCAGAGGAACGCAATAATGGAGCAACTTTGTATTCTTCCAAGTTTAGTTCGTTTATTTTCTTATACGAAAAATACTTAGTTGGGTCGACACTTTCTTCTTTGAGAGAGGTCAATGGGAATTCCATATTTAGATGAACACCAAACTGAGGATGAAATGGCATATGAAAATCCAATCCAGCTATTAACTTTCCGCCGGGACCTTGATTTAGTTTTTGACTTGGGACCCAACTAAAAATGGTACCTTTGTTGTTTAAACCACCTGAAATTCTGTATGCTCCACCGAGGTATGCATTGATTAGGTAAGGGATTTTGTCGCTTGTTTTCGAATCACGATTTACATACAAAGGTCTTTTTAAGGTGATTTTGGAAGAGCCGGACGACCAGAAGACATATCCAATATCATCAGTACCGAGCGAATTTTTGAGCCAGAAGCCAGAATCTCCAAATTTTAAGGTTTGTTCAAAGAAAGACATTGTAAATGAATGAGTGACGTTTGTCGGTTCGAGATAATTTATAATTGCTTGTGCTTGAGAAGCAGTAACCGGGACCTCTGGGGGAATTTCGGAGTAGCAATAATCTCGTTTACCATCGACCCAAGTGTTTGGATTTGCAAATGGGTCGCCACCGGCGAGGATACTTAGCAATCTTTCGCTTAGATTGACTTGCATCTCGGAAGCAGACATACTTACTTCGCCGCAAGTTAAGTGCAATAAATCGAATGGCTCGTATTCGTTTCGCCTCGGAGCGGCAAGGATTTCAATGTTTGTTTTGTTTAGTTTTGCTTCGTCGTACCCCAAAATACGGAAGGCTTGGTAGATTTGGATTTGCAAATCTGTTTCGCATACTTTCCATCGAGGGAAATACTTTCGGATTTCTGGGTCTATTGTTGTCATCGACTCTATGATTTCTCGGGGGTTTATGTTTGTTTGTTGCGTATAGCAAGAATAGTAAATAATCAAACCCAAAATTCCTATTAAAACAAATAACTTTTTCATATCTCTTTTCACTATTGTTTACAATTTAAAAATTAACAATAAAACGAACCATTGGTAGGAAGTAGCCTTTGTTCTCCCATTCTTCGGGTTTATCTTTAAATGGGACGAAGTATCCTCGACCATCAATTCTTAAAAAGAAAGTATTTTTAACTATTGGGACTTGCAACCAAACGCCACCACCAATACCGCCATTGAAGTATTGTAGATTTGCTCCGAATGGGGTCGCAATATTTTGTGCCATAAAATCAATTCGGATTGAGATATCGCCTACTGCAACTTCGTCATACTTTTTAAAAAGAAGACTACGGCGAAAATCAGCAGTATCTAAATCGTAGAACCATTTCTCAACGAGGTAGAATGTTGCCCCTAAACCGAAGCGAAAGAGATAATCATTGTCTATTTGTGCTCCGAATGTATAATATGCCTGTGCGTTGCCACGTACGAGATAATCAAAATCGGAGTTTGCGATTGCAATGCTAGGTTGGTACGTTAAAGTGTCGATGTTTCTTGATTTATATTTGCTTTCTTTAGCATCACCGACGACGTAACCAAAGTCGAAATGAAATACACCGCTTTTTGGTATTACCTTAATTGGAAAATCGAAAGAGCCAGCCAGCCCAAAACTAGCAAAAGTAAGTCGGCGGTCGATATCGAACACATTTTTGCCCATGGAAGCCCAGCCATCTGTGGGTAAAATTATTCCAAGTTTAACATTCTGCCAAAGAGCGCTAACGGTTAATCTTTCGCTAAAGAAAGAAATGTAATTGATACAATCTATTCCGTATTTGAGTTCTAATCCAAAATTAGGTAAGTCTGAATTTGAGTGCATATCTGGGTCGACAACAAAATTACCTGTTTCGTCGTAATAACCGGGTTTTGGAAATTGTCGCCACAGTATCCAATCGGGGCTAATGATAACCTCGTTTTGTTTTAGTCCAAAATTAAATGGTTCGCCTTCGGAGACTCTGAGAATTTTCTGGACATCATAAGAAGTCAAATCTGCTTCGTTGAAAAAAGGACTTTCAGTATTACCAAATACTTTGCGGGCGAACCATTGTGGATTGCCGATGCCTTGTGCTTCGATTGTTTTATTCTCGACATTTCTTTGGATAATTGAATTCATCATCAAATCGTATAAGTTATCTGCAGAGAAAGTATTATCTAAACGGAAATTTTTCATTTCATCGTATGTATAAATGTCGTTTGGACCGATTGTTCTTAAACTTTTTTCAATATCCTGGGATTGTGAATAACTTATCAACAGTGCAATGATTAGAGAGGGTATTTCGCCGGGTTTTGTTCTTGTTGTTATCAAGTAGGCGTTTTCGGGCCTTTGCTCTGCAGCGCCCTGATATTTCAAGCGGTAAAACTGGTAGGCTTGCTCGAGGATGCTCGATTCCGGAGGGGTATAGCCGCGGTTTTCAATTGCAGTTGTAATTTCTCTTAAACTTTCGTCGGCTCGAACTCCATCCTCAATAATTGTAAGTATTTCATTTGGTATGGACTTTAAAATTTCCTCACTAATTTGGACACCTGCGGATTTCTGCTGTCGCAATTGAATTGCGCGCCGAATTTCTCCTATGTTTTTTAATCGATAAATTGATATGTTCCCGAATCGATAATTTGAGAACCTACTTAATATCTGCTCCATTTCGGTTCTTGTAGCTTCGTCTTGTGCTTTCAATGTACTAATGAATACAATTCCAAGGAACAATACAAAAAACCTCAATCTTCCTTTTCTCATATTTTATCACCATTTGATAAACAAATAATTGCTTTCATATAAAATTATTTATTTTATTATCGCCTCTTTGTGGGGGTTGTTCTTTTGGCTCCTCTTTCTCGCTCGTAAAGGAATGATACACTAAGATTTGCTGTTCTTTGCGAGGTCTTTCCATTGCAAAGATTTCTTGCGTTTGCAGTAACTGGAAATCTAACTACACCACTCAATTCGTCTTGAGTTCTTGGTATTAGTGCTGTATTAACAACGAAATCAAAAGTAATGGAGTAGCCATTTTCTTCTTTGTCGATTATTGGGTCCGATGCCAGGTCCACGATACCTTCGATACCGCCTTCAAACTTGGGTTTTCCAATGCTTAATGAAACTTCTGGCTTGGTTTTCCCGCCAGAACCATCATCTGGTTCAATAACTGTCACATTTATGACCTGAATTCTGATTTTGTTGCCAGTTTGGGAACGTTTTTCAGATTTTGTGGCAAGGTTTATCTTTGGTTCATCTTGTTTGATTTCATTTTCTGTTAGTGGCAGCAATTCGACTTCTTTGCCAGTGATTGGCTGAATCCACCAGATTTTTGCATAAAGTTTATTAGCGCGGCAATCGAGGAAGACTTTTTGTTCTGGTGGGATTGACAAACCAACATATGGAGGCTTTTGCTGGTCTAAATCCGTGGCAAGGTAGATTCTGAATTGGTCGGACTTGATTTTTGCCCCGGAGTTCGGAATTACACTAAAGTAAATGTTGTATCCATAGTAAGCGCTTGCCAATTTTGATTTAATCAGCTGGGCACTTTCCTCTGTCAGGCCAGTTTTAAATATTTCCAATTCCGAGTATTCCGTTTTTGTTCGTCCAGCAAGTCTATGGGTAATTTCAATTTTGTATTTTCCGGGGTTTAGTGGTCTCTCTACAATGCCACGATAGTATCGGTTACCGCCGACGACGGGTTTCGAAACGATTGTACCAGCAAATTCATCTTCGCCACGACAAATAACTTTCGCTACCAAGGAGCCGGACTCATCTAAAACTCGTCCTTCGACTAAATTTGCATTAGTCCCTTGGTACGGGCTAATAGTAAAGCTAAAAACTGGTTCTACCTCGTCGAATTGTGCAAAATATGGTTCGATTGTAATTGTGGGCTCGGAGACAGAGGGTTTAGGTGTTATCACACGAACATCAAAGGCGATACTGTTTGCATTTTGTGGGAACAAAACAGAAAGACCAGGAGTTAAAAGCTTTGTGATGTAACCATAAAGTTTAATTTTACTAATAGTTTCGACAGCATTTTCTTCTCCAGCAGCAATTTTGACAGAATTTTCTAACATCTGGTCAAATTTTTCTATGTCGTCTGTCGATTGTGCATTCAATAGCAATTCGGATGGCGGTAGATTATATTTGATTAGTCGGGTTTCCAATTCTTTCTTAACTTTGTTGAGGTCCTTTACAGTCAAGGTTACAGTTCCAATATTTATTCTTGTTTCTTCTGGAATTTCTCGTCCTGGAGTATCTTTGACGACGCCAAGAATTCTGTTGGTACGGGAGTAAATTCGTAACTTATACCATCCTGCTCTGTTAGGTGGTTGAAAATTAACAATAAAGACCCTTTTCTTCAAATCTGCAAGGACGTTGGTTCCCCTTTGGGCAGAAATCTCTGGTGAATAAAAGAATACACTATCTTCGTTGTTGTTGGGTGAATATGGTGGACCAATAGCGACGTGCAAATTTTTTGGATAATACGGTTCAAGATGTTGTAGAGATAGGTTGTTTAAATTATCCGTCAATGTTTTTTCAATTTGTGGATAATCAAGGTTAAGTTTCCTAAGAGATAGAAATTCCCAGGTAGTTCCATCGGAGGCTGTGATTGTTTGTCCAGGCTGTAGTTTTGTAAAATCAATCCCTTTTTTACGAATTTCATCTTCGGTTAAGAATGGAGGCGCATTCAATGGGTCTTGGCTTGGATTGTAAAAAATTTGGTATTCAATTTCTTGAACGTTGGCAAGTTTTGCTGCAACTTTCATTCGTTCAAAGTATTCTTTTTCGCTTTCCCCTTCCTTGCGTTTCAATTCTGCGGACACATCGGTAACTCCAACCTCAACAATATATTTTCGAGACGACTTTATGTCGGCACCCATAATTTCTCGCATATTGATACCCGGAGGTGGTATGGTAATTTCGTCCTGCGGTCGAGTATTTATTCCCTCTGTGCCCGAACCCGATTGAAGTTGCGAAAGAATACTCTCTACTATTCGCATAGTTTCTCGCTGTTTCTTCAATAATCCTTCTTCTGCTTCGTCTCGCTCTACAATAATAATAAGCAATTCAAGTACGACAGCAAGGTACAAGATAAAATAAACTTTTCCGGCACCGCCACCTTTAGCAGACATTTTTACACCTTTTTATAAATTCTTGATTAACTTTTGCAAAATTAACTAACAACTATTATAAATCAAAATAAGTAAATTAAACAAAATGCAAATTAAATCGTTTAAAAAATCTACAAAATAATAAATAAATTGATTTTTTTGTAGAATAATGAGCTTGATTTTTGTAGTATAAAGCACTACAAAAAAATCAAGGTAAAGGCTATATTCAATTACAAAACACTTATTTAATTTTGCTGAATTATCAATAAATTTTATGTTACAAGTTTTACAACATCAGAGAACTGGGGAAGTTATTGTTGCAGAAGCTCCCGCACCTTTGTGTCCCGATGAAGGAATCTTGGTCGAAAATCGTTGCTCAGTTATAAGTTCTGGAACGGAGAAAGCATCTGTTGAAACCGCAAAATTATCTCTAATAGAACGTGTACGACGCCAGCCGGAGGCAATTAAGACAGTTATCGATAATTTAAAGAAAGAAGGCTTGAAATCCACAATCAATAAAGTTACGTCGAAACTTGATTCCTACAAGACTTTTGGGTATAGTTGTGCTGGCGTTGTTATCGAATCGCGCAGTGAATTTTTCGCTCCCGGTGATTATGTAGCTTGCGCTGGTGCTGGTTATGCAACGCATAGTGAAATTGTTGCAATTCCACAAAATCTTGCTTGTAAAATTCCCGATGGTGTTTCATTCGAGAGTGCTGCATTTACAACTATCGGCGCAATAGCTTTGCAAGGTGTCCGCCAGGCGAACCCTCGGATTGGAGAAAACGTTGCAGTGATTGGGTTGGGTCTTATAGGAATTATAACTGTGCAATTGCTCAAAGCAAATGGGTGCTTTGTTGTTGGTTTAGATATTAGAGAGGATAATTTTGAATTGGTGCGTTCATTAGGTTGCAATTCAGCTTATTTGGCAAACGAAGAAAATATCCCAAATCTAATGGCATTTACAGACGGTATGGGTTTTGATTCTGTTATTATAACTGCCAGTTCACTTAGCAATAGTCCCACCGAGCTTGCATTGAAAATTGTTAGAAAAAAAGGGCGGGTCGTGGTAGTGGGAAATGTTTCGATGAACATACCGCGTACTCCGTTTTACGAAAAAGAAGTTGAGTATACTATTGCTTGTAGCTACGGACCAGGTAGATATGATAAAAACTACGAGGAATATGGTATTGATTATCCTTTTCCCTATGTTCGATGGACAGAAAATAGAAATATGCAAGCTTTCTTGAAATTGGTAAAGGACGGGAAAGTTAACGTCGAAAAACTAATTACTCATAGATATTCAATTGAGAATGCTCCAAAAGCATACGACCTACTGTCGAATCCAAATGAAAAACTCATAGCTATATTAATAGAATACAACAAAAGAGAGAAAAGTTTAGAAAGAACCGTTCAGGTAACGAATCGCGTCCCAAAAGATGGGAAGATAAAAGTTGGCTTTATTGGTGCTGGGAGTTTTGCTCAGTTTTATTTGTTACCAGCATTAAAGAATCTTGATGTCGATTTACATACTGTCTCCACTGCGACTTCGGCAAATGCTCTCTCGGTAGCAAAGCATTTTGGTTTTAAATACTCAACAACTGATTCACTATCCATTATCAAAAACCCGGAGATAGATGTTGTCTTTGTTGCTACAAGGCACGATACACATTCACATTATGTATTGGAATGTATTAAATCTGGAAAACCGGTCTTTGTCGAAAAGCCACTTTGCATTAAAATAGAGGAACTCGAGGAGATTTCTTCGGCATACCAGCGAAGCCCAGTTCCCATTATGGTTGGCTTTAATCGTAGGTTCGCCGAGCCAATTCAATACATTAAAAAGATTATCGCTGATAGGACACAGCCGCTTGCGATGCATTATCGCATAAATGCTGGTGCAATACCACCTGACCATTGGATACAAAATCCCAATATCGGTGGTGGTAGAATTGTTGGGGAGGTATGTCATTTCATAGATACTATGGTGTTCCTTGCCGATAGCGAGCCAGTATCCATATTTGCCGATGCTATCTCTCACAATATGTCAAATTCACCGATAGAAGACACTGTTGCAATAACAATGAAATTTCGAGATGGCTCTGTTGGTGTCGTTGAATATTTTGCCAATGGTAGTAAGAAATTAGAAAAGGAATATTTGGAAATTTTTTGGGAAAATAACACTGCTATATTGAATAATTTCGAAAAGATGTCGATATATAAATATAACAAAATTGAACAAAAAAAGTTTGATGGACGCAAAGGTCATAAAGAGGAAATTAGCTTGGCAATAAATTACTTTCAAATGGGGAAAAGCCCTATTGATTTTTTTGGCATATATATTGTAACACTATCGACCTTCGCAGTTAAAGAATCATTGCGAAGAGGTGAAAAGGTTTTAATTTCAGAGATGTCGAAACTAAATATAGAGGAATGATATGAGGAAACCTTTAATTTATGTTGTCGACGACAATAAAATAACTGTAAAGCTGATGAAAAGATACCTTGAAGTAAATGGCTTCGAGGTAGGCGAAGCATACGACGGTGTGGAGTGCTTAGAGCTTGTACAAAAGCAAAAGCCCGACGCCATTGTACTCGATGTGATGATGCCCCGAATGGATGGTTACGAAACAGCGAAAAGGCTTAAAGAAAATCCCGACACGAAATTTATTCCTATCGTGATTGTAACTGCACTTAATGATGTCCCAAATCAAGTGAAAGCAATAGAGAGCGGAGCAGATGATTTTCTGAGCAAACCAATAGAAGAAAAATTGCTAATTGCAAAGGTGCGCTTACTTTCGAATTTATCGCTTTACATGAATCGCGAAAAAAAACTAAGAGAGGTTGTCCTATCTTTGCAAAATAACGAAGTTACTTATAAAACAAAAACCGTTGATGAAATACTTGCAGAGGAAGGATTGTATTAGTAGCTAAAATTTTAAATCTTAACATTACGTTCTGCAACAACTTCCACAATCAACTTGAATTTAAGAGGTTGTATTACCATTTCAAGCTATTGGCTTCGTCGACGTATACAGTCTGTTTCTGACGGAAGAGAGCTAAAACAATGGCTAATCCTATAGTAGCCTCGCCAGCAGCAATCGCCATAATGAAAAATACGAATATCTGACCAGCAACATCCCCTAAGAAAGCAGAGAAGGAAACGAATGTTAAATTCACAGAATTAAGCATTAATTCTATCGACATAAAAACAACGATTGCATTTCTCCTAGTAAGTACACCAACTGTTCCAATCGAGAATAAAATCGCAGATAAAATTAAATAAAATTCTAAAGGAATAGTGTTCATAATCCACTCCTATTCAACTTTCCTTTTAGCAAGGACAATTGCCCCTATTATTGCTGATATTAGAAGTATGCCAACAATTTCAAACGGCACTAAATAGTTCGAAAATAGGCTTTTGCCAATGAACTGGGCTGTACCAATTACAGCTGAATCTTGGTGAAGGTTAGAATTAAAACTATTTGGAATGAGAATAGCCACAATGATTTGAATAATAAAAGCAATGCCCAATGTTATAGCAATAGCCTTGCGGACATCGAATTTTTCGCTCAGTCTTTCTTCGTTGGATAAGTTTAATAGCATAATCACAAAAACAACAAGAACCATTATAGCACCAGCGTAAACAAGGACCTGAATTACTGCAACAAATTGAGCATTCAATGTTAAATACAAGCCAGCAAGCATAAAGAAATGAAATATTAAAGCGAATGCGCTTCGTACGGGATTACGACTTGAAATTGTAACAATTGCGCTTGCAACTGCTAAAACGGATAAAATCCCAAAGAAAAAATATAACCAGCCCACTTCTTTTAGTGCAAAGTAAAACAAAAAACGAAATTAAGAAAAAAATTATTTTTTGACTAATTTTGAAGTTCAAATTTTACTTTGAGATGAAATTTGCATTAATATTAACAGCGGCAGGAATTGGGAAAAGAATACAAACACCAATTCCTAAGCAATTTCACAGCATTAAAGGGAAAGAAATCTTTTTATTCACACTCGAAAGATTGACCAATTTTTTTGCATTCGATGTAATTGCAATAACTTATCCAACGCAACATTTTAAATTAATGCTTCATTTGTTGCAAAAATACCAATTCAACAATATTGAACTAATCGAAGGTGGCATCGAAAGATTCCACTCAGTTTTAAATGCTTTAAAGAACGATAAAATTAAATCGACTGATTTTGTTTTTGTGCACGATGCTGTTAGACCGTTCGTAACTAAAGACTTGTTAGTAAGATTATACGACAATGTATTGAAATTTAATGCAGTAGCCCCGGGGATACCAATAAAAGATACCTTGAAGGAAGTTGATAGCGAAGGGATGATTGAAAAAACAATCGATAGAAGCAAACTTGTAGCTATACAAACGCCACAAGCATTCAAGACATCGTTGCTTTTGTTGGCTTACGAAAAAGCAATTAATGATGGCAAGATATTTACCGACGACGCTGGGGTTGTCGAAAATTATGGCCATAAAGTGAAATTTATCGAAGGCGAAGAAGTGAATATCAAGATTACGACTCCAAGCGATTTGCTTTATGCTGAGTTTCTTGCCTTGCATAATTATTAACTTAAATGTAATTAATATGGAAAAAAAACAAGAAAACGCAAAGAAAGGAAACCTTTTGATAGTCGACGATGATATCAATTTCTTAAAACTTCTCGAGGTACAACTCAAGAAGCATTTCAATATAGTTTGTGCACGAAGTGGACCCGAAGCTTTGGAAATTATTCAAAAAGGGTTTGTCCCTGGAGTAATACTCAGCGATTTAAATATGCCAATTATGAACGGAATTGAATTTTTGAAAGAAACGATGAAGTATGTTCCTCACGCAATTCGAATCATACTCTCTGCTTATGCTAATCCACAGGAAATCATATCTGCTATTAACCAAAGTCGCGCTTATATGTATTTGATGAAGCCTGTAGACCAATTACAATTAATTCAAATAATAAAAAATGCTTTCGAGACTCATAGTTTAATTGTTAGGAACAACCAACTACTTGAAACATTAAAAAAGATTGGCATTACAGAGGCAAAAGAAGTAGAAGTAATAACAAAGAGCCCACAGCAGCAAATTGCCCAAAAAGTAGCAACAGAATTCGTTTCTGCTCTACAAAAAATTCTCTCCTTTTCTGAAAAATACTACTTTACGAACCATACATCCTATGTTGTTGCTATATCCAAAGCTTTGGCAGAGGCGTTGAAGTTCAGCGACAGAACAATCGAGGAGATTGTTATTGCTGCTTCGCTCATTAATATTACAACTTTAGCTATGCCAAAACGATTTCATCTGTACGACCCATACGATTTGGAACAGGCAGACAGGAAATTCTATTACAAACTTTTTACCGAAACAATCGGGTGCTTGGAGACTGTTTCTACTATTAAAGGTTCGGTAACTATCCTTTCGCAAATTTGGGAGAATCGTGCTGGTAGCGGGGGACCCAAGCAGATTGAGGGAATCAATTTTTTGCCCGAAGCTCAGGTTATTTCAATTGCAAATCTCTACCATAATAAAGTCTATAGAATACAACCTTTCCACGCCCCAAAGCTCGAAGAAGATGGCTTGGTGGTGCAAACAAAAGAAGAAACATTCGAGAGACACAACGAAGCAATTAAATTTTTCTATCGCAGGGCAAATTGGTATGAAAACGACATAATCAACACTTTCCAAGACATGGTAAAAAAACGTGCCATCCCAGAATTGATATTCCCCAAAACTAACTTAGTGTTGAGAAATTTTGATTTGCGAACATATAAATCTTTGGAAGCTGAGGATGTTTTGTTCGAAGATAAAATTGAAGAAAAAAGCGAGCCAGCTGCCGAAGAACCTCAGACGCTCGAAAGGGAAATACGCGTTGAAAAATTGAAGCCTGGGATGATTGTAGCTCAGAACGTTGTGACAAAAACCGGGGTTCTAATTGTCCGACAAGACAATAAACTTGATGAAGTGTTGGTGGATAATATTAAATATTTAGCCGAGGCAGGTCTTATACCTAATGTAATTTCTGTTTACGTGATTCCACCGCCAAAGGCTTCCGGATAGAGGAATTAAAACAGTCTTTGTGTGAGATTATGTTAAGTTTGCAAGAAGCTTATGAATTGTTTGATTATTTAGTCGTTGCCCACAGAGGTGCAAGTGGAACTGCCCCAGAGAATACGCTTGCATCATTCCAAAAAGCCATTGAAGATGGTGCACACCTCATCGAGATGGATGTGCAGGCAACAGCCGATGGTATCCCAATCGTTTTTCACGACAAGGGAATTAGCAGAACTACAAATGGTCGTGGGTTGGCAAGTAGATTGAAATATGATGATTTAAGACAATTCGACAGTGGTTTTTGGTTTGGTAATGAATTCAAAGGCGAGCACATCCCCACCCTCGAAGAAGTTCTGAGCTTTCTATCTGGAAAAATATTGTTAAACATCGAACTTAAGAATTTGGGCACACAGTCCCAGTTTATTTTGGAAGAAATATTCCACCTGCTCGAAAAGTATGACTTTTCAGACAAAGTCGTGATTTCTTCTTTTTACTACAATGAATTAGAATTAGCAAAAAAAATTAATCCGCGCATCCCTATTGCTCCGATTAGGCTCCCAAAGGACACTACTTTACCGTCGAAATTAAAAGAAAGACTCGATTGCGAAGGCTTTGTATGCAGTATAGAAGAAATTTCAAAGGAGATTATTGATGATGCTCAAAGATGCAATCTTTTTGTTGGGGTTTATTCAGTCGACTTTGAAAACCAACTTGATTACGTGATTTCCCACGGAGTAAAGGCTATTGTAACAAATTATCCAAAAGAAATACGTCAGTTATTAGCAAGCAAGTACAAAGCAAGAGTCTAAATATTACCTTAAAGAAAATCACCGGAGAAATGTTTCAATTTTACATTGTATCTATCGTCAATAAAACTTTAAATTCAGTCGATTATGGACGTAAAAGAAAAAGATTTAGAAACATTAGAGTTGTTTTCCAAAGCAATAAAGGAAATCCACAAAGAAGTTGAAAAGGTTATCGTTGGGCAGAAAGAGATAATCAATCAATTACTTGTTGCTCTTTTTTCCCGAGGCAATTGTCTTCTGATTGGTGTTCCTGGTTTGGCAAAGACTTTAATGATACGAACTCTTGCCTCTGCAATGGATTTGAAATTTAGTCGAATTCAATTCACTCCAGATTTGATGCCATCGGATATTACTGGAACTGAAATCATCGAAGAGAATATTACCACTGGAACGAAAAGTTTTAAATTTGTTAAAGGACCTGTATTTGCAAACATCGTCCTCGCTGATGAAATTAACAGAACTCCACCGAAGACCCAATCGGCACTACTCGAGGCGATGCAAGAACACGAAGTGACGGCGGCAGGGGTTACTTACAAGCTTTCTGAACCATTTTTTGTGCTTGCTACACAAAATCCTATTGAACAGGAAGGGACCTATCCACTGCCAGAGGCACAATTGGATAGATTTATGTTCAATCTTTGGTTGGATTACCCAAATTTCGAAGAGGAAGTGCAAATTGTAAATTCAACAACTACGCTTTATAGCCCAAATGTAGAAAAAATACTCTCGGCAGCACAAATCATTGAATTTCAGGACTTAGTCCGAAAAATTCCCGTAGCTCCGAATGTTGTTAACTATGCTGTACGGCTTGCTCGAGCAACTAGACCAAATGGCGAAGCACCAAAGATAATAAATGATTATGTTCGTTACGGCGCCGGACCACGAGCCTCGCAGTATTTAATTCTTGGTGCAAAAGCAATGGCTGCGATGCAAGGGCGGACAACCCCCGATATCGATGACGTGCGCTCGGTTGCTCTTCCCGTACTTCGCCATAGGCTTGTGACCAACTTTAATGCCGAAGCAGAAAATGTCTCCACTGCCGAAATTGTCGAGCAATTACTCAACCAAATTAAATAATTCTTCGGGTAATTAAGTAAATCTCTTGAAATATTACTCGGACAAAATTTCTACTTTGTGAGAGAGCCAATGGTCGGCTCTACAAATTCCTTCGTGATACTTTCCTATCTTTGCATATCCAAAGGACTTTTTGGCGGCGGTACGTTGGGCTACCAGGCTTATCGACTACTAACTCGGTAGTTTCTAAATTTACCTCTCCACCCCAGAGGAATTCTATTCCAATCAGAACGTCTGGTACAAATTCTTTTATGAGTTGTTTCCCTTCGAAATTGTGTACGAGGTAGAGAAGTTTTTCGCTTGTCTTGTTTAAATCCACAGTGATATATGGTGGATGGTACAAAGAGTCGATAATCATTTTTTTGTAATCTTCGGCTTTACGGCTTTTAACATAATACTGGACGGTCTGCTTTTCCAAATTTGGGCGCAATCCAACAACATATAAATCGTGTTTATCGACAAATTCCTGTGTAATGAAAATGTTCAACAAAGTAAAATCGGAAAAATATTTACGTAAGTTGAAAATTGCCTTCTTGCCTTCGCCAGTCTTTCTATTGTAATTTTCTCTTTCTTCGATGCTTTCAATTTTTTGGAACTCATAGTTTAGTTTACCTTTATCAGCGAGTTCTTCGACATATTGAATTAGCCTTAGACCAATAGCATAGGGGTTCAAACCAAGGCGAGATATAGAAGTAACATTAGCATTGACACGAGCGTAGTCGACTTCGTGGGAAATTATACGTTCGTCGCTGCGGAAAAGTTCGTCGTGCCAGTAGCTTGCCCAACCTTCATTAAGAATTTTAGTGCGCACCTGAGGGGCAAAATACAAAGCAGTATTCCTGATGATAGTGAGAATTGTTTGCATCCATTGATTATTTTCTTTTTTAAGAAAAGGAGAATTGTCGCGAATGAATTCGAGTAAATCAGAGGCAGGTTGTTTCCTTTTCTCCAAAAACTTTTGGTATTTGATAGCAAACTCGGGGTAACGAATCGAAATATCCGAAAGAAATATTTTTGTGGCAACATCTTCACTATTTTTTTCGAGCAACTTATTGTATCTTCCAAGTTCGGCAAAAATTTGATGTTGGGGAACTGCAACTTCTTCTTGGAGAAAATTATTGAAATAGTACTCGATTTGCGACGGTGCTTGGCTTTCGAAAGTATAATCTATGTGGTATAGTGTTTCGTAAAAGCCTACGATATTGTCCAGCGAACGAGCAAATTCAATGACGTAATCTACCCAACGACCATATTGATTGCGCAGAGATTCAATCAACCTCTTGTCTGCAAGAGCAAGTCCTACGAAATCTTCGCCCCAAGTATGCTTAAAATTGGTGTTGTTCTGAAAAAAATCGATATGAGCCAGCACGTGATAGAAAATCATTATGTTAAGCCAGTCGGGATTGTCGCTATTGTAGAATGAAATGGCAGGACGAGAGTTTATAACAGTTTCGTAAGGATTTGTGGGATAGAGTTTGTATTTGCCATACTCTTTCAGCACTTCTACGTCGTGGACCCAGTAGTCGTAAAGAGTGGGTATCATAAATTTTGGGGATAGTTCGAGTAAATCACGATTTGAGACAATGTATTCCAGGGTCTCGTTTTCAAATTCAAGGCCTACGGAGCGAGCGCGTTCCTTGCACTCTTCCATTATTTTCTTAACTCTTTGGTCTATTAATTCCATTCTTTAAGTTCCAAAATTCAGAGCAAATTTAACAAATAATTGTAATCTTAGCGCTTACTATGGTGTGATAATTCATTTTTGTATCGCCGAGAAATCGGAGAGTACTTTTTAATTTGATGACTATTAGTAGAGGGGAGAGCTACGCTTTTCAATTTTCAAATCGCGAAGAATAGACGATTTAATTCCAAATCGGAAGTAAAAACCGGTGAAAGAGCCGTAGGGGTACCAAGTGAAGGACAAATCCCAGCAATGCAAATCCTTGGCGATGCGAATTACTGGAGAGATAATTTCCCGATTTATTACATCGTATTGAGTGGAAAGGAAGAGATTCCAAGTGGGTGAGAATTTTAAAGATGCATCGAGGCTTAAGTTTAAATTTTGTGTCTTTTGGTTGATTAAATCACGACGGTAGTTATAGTTTAGGTCGATTGAAATGCTCCATAATGCTCGGAAAGTTTGATAGCCGGGCGAATTTTCACCCCAAAAGTCAAACTCACGTTCTTCGAAATTGCGCCGTAGAGAGAATCGTTCGCCGAGTGTGAGAGAGTCCGAGGGTTTTTGGGATTGCGAAGCCAGAGCAGGCATTTCTCCGCCAGCTACTTTTGTACTCAACGAGATGGTAAAGTATGTAAGACGGGCAAAGCCTTTGCCGGAGGCGATTAGAAATCGATTGACCTTATGGTATGTATTTGTTGGGTTTCCGTTGGCATCGAGTAGGGGTTCTTGGTCGTAAAGAGTGAGCCCGAGAGAGGAATTTAAATTTACAGAGGGTATGCTGGTGGTGTAAATAGATATGGCGATGTCCGAGAAACGCAACGAATCTGCAGCAAAGTTGTAATTGCCGGAGAGGGTAAGGTTTAAAAAATCTATAGTTTTGTCCTCGCCAGTGTCTGTGGGATTGTATTTCATAGAGAAATTGTTCTGAATATTATATGAGAGCAATTGATAGAGCGAGCGCGACGCCAAGCCACCACCATCTTTTTCGAAACGGGAATAAATAACTTCTCGGTTGGTTCTTGGGTCGAAATACCTATCGTAGAAACCAAATTTTGGTTTAGACAAGTCTGGTGTGAAGGAGTATTGAATCGAGGGCGAAAGAGTGTGGCGAATTACTTTTACACCAAAAGCATTTGGTTTTATTATTCCGTAGAGTTTCGTCGATGCATTAACACCCAAAGAGTAATTGTATTCAGTAAATAAACCTTTTTCGATTGTTTCCAGAATAGTTGTATCAACAATATTTACAGATTTGGAGACCTTTCTGAAATAATTATTAAATGAGAAACTGAAAAAGGGAGTGAGGGAGAAATAAGAAATTTTTGGCAATTGGAAAGAAAGGGAAGGAGAATGGGTAATTTTTGTGGAATAATCAAAAGCAAATGTTGAATCTGTTTCCTTTTTGACTTTATTGTGGAAAGCACGCATTGAATACTGGAATGAGATGTTTCGGAAGAATTCTATGCTTGGGAAAAGCGAGCGCAATGGATTTATTTGAGGTAGACTATAGGCAATTGATGGTGTCTCGGTGTATGCAGTGGTTAGAATATTTTGCGAGCGCGAGTATGAAATCGACAGGTTCGAGCCGTTTTCGAAAGTTCTTGTATAGGATGCATTGGAGGTTAGGTCTTGTTGTTGGCGAGTGAAAATGTCGAACGAAGTGTTTCGAAAATAATCTTGTGAATAGAATCGGATATTTGCAGTGAAACTTTCGAAAGGATTTAACTTGTGGTTATGTTGTAGGCTCAGCGACCAAGTTTTTTGATAAGGCTGGTCGACTGCGAAGCGTACCCTACCGAAGGAGATATCTAAACTACCAGAGAGTGTATTTCTATATTT
The DNA here is from genome assembly GCA_937927515.1 of Candidatus Kapaibacterium sp. Classification (GTDB taxonomy): domain Bacteria; phylum Bacteroidota; class Ignavibacteria; order Kapaibacteriales; family UBA2268; genus Naka2016. The sequence goes on from CALBDO010000020.1 coordinate 54,707, forward strand.
CCATTGAGTAAAGTTTTTTGCAAGGAACCCACCCTTCGAGTAGAAATCTAAAGAAAAGCGAGTATCGTAGTAATCGCTTAATGCAAGATATAGACCAATATTTTCAATAGCCACACCGCGGATTTGCGAAAAGAAGAAAGAGGGAACTACCAAGCCAGATTGCCGACCACTTCGATTTGGGAAATACAAACCAACAGGAAGAATAAATATTGGTAAATCCTCGACGTAAAAAATCAATGGGTCGAGAAAGACACTCTCGCCTGCAATGACCTTCATTTTTGGTGAACCGAAATAGTAATGTGGATGTGGTGCATTGCAAGTGGTGTAGCAACCATCCTGGACAAAAAACTCATTATCATTAATTCTTTTAATTTTGTTTCCAAAGTAGTATCCTTCGCCAAGTTGAGTCTCCCCGAGCGTTATTGTTCCTTGCTTGGTCTTAAAGTTGTAAGTGATTCGCTCGCCGTAATAAACATCATTTTTGTCTGTGAAGGCTGGATAGCCGTAAGTTTTACCTTCGGAGTTTACATTTCCTTGTGCTTTGAGCAAAGACTTCTCAAAGAAGAACTCTATTATCTCGGCTTCTAATTTTTGCGTTTTGTATTCGACTTGCGATTTGCCTCGCATGTAGAGATGTTTGGATTTCACATTTAAACGGATGGTGTCCAATGCTTTGAATTTAATTATATCATCGATTGTTTCTTGTTTGTCCATGGATTGGCTTTCTTTCTTTGCAAGTGTGTCCTTTGCGGGCGATATAATTTCGGGCAAAACGGGGTGAGACAATGTATCTTTTGGTATGATTTTGGAGGTATCTTTTGTTGTGGCGACTCGACGTTTAGGTGCTTCGGGCTGATTCTGGGCTAAGTTTAGAAAATTATAATCGGACGCATTAGCGAGGAGAACAAAGCTAACAAATAGAAAAGCAATTGTAGAAATTAAATTAAAAGGTAATGTATTTAGCAAAAGCTTCGACATCCCGAGTTTATATGAAATTATTAAATATATTATGCAAAAGGAGAGAATTTGTTTCATTCATAGCGGAAAATTTCCACAGACTTTGGCACTTGAAAACTAAAAGGTTTAGACATATCAAAATCGAGAATTACCTTCTCTGTTTCAATGGATATATATCCTTTTCTGGCTTCGACTAAGAGTACATATTTTTTAGGGAAAGTAAAATTTTCAATTGAAAGGAACTCTGGGTACGTTATGTTTATGACAATCTTGCCTTCAAGATTCTTCTTTTGATATTGCACCAGTTTATTGTCTTGGTCGAAAAGAAAGAAATCGACGAAACTTTGGGATTTGTACGTAAGAAGGGTTTTTCCATTCTCCAGTAAAGTGTATTTAAGAGAATCATTGGAGTAGAGCAATTCTGCTTTAAAGAGCCGGACAAGGTCGACAAAGCCCAGTGGTATTTGAGCTGCTTCGAAAACTTTCTCAGCTGTAGGGATTCCTATCGCAGCCCAGTTGCCAAGAATGTCGTAGTAAATAAAACGCTCTCGATTAGAATATGCTTTGCCAACAAGCACATTCATCGGACCGTAGAGGGAAAGTACAGCTGAGTCTTCTTCAACTATTTTGGCTTCAAATTGAGCAGTGAAATTAAAGTTCTCAAGTGCAAAATTGATTTTCCCCTTTGCATAAATTACCCTAGGTGTTTTGGAATTTAATTTCGATTGAAACACTTGCTCTGGAATTTCTTGCGCTTTAAGGTCGAGTAAAAGGAATACAATGGAAATCGCAATCAACAACATAGAAAACCTTATTTTGTTTTTGCTTCAAATTATTAACCTTGTTTTTCGTATTTTGTTTTTTAGACTTGCAAATTAACATATAATTTTAGTATGATTTACATAACAAGACGCGAAGTATTTTCTGCTGCCCATAGGTTGTACAATCCCACCTTCTCTGATGAGGAAAACGACAAGATTTACGACAAATGCAATAATCCAAATTGGCATGGACACAACTATGTTCTTGAAGTAACTGTCTGCGGCATACCAGACCCAAACACAGGCTATCTCATCGATTTGAAGCAATTGAAGAAAATTATACGTGAAAACATTATCTCGAAGGTCGACCATAAAAATTTGAATTTGGATGTAGATTTCCTTCGGGGGATTATCCCTACTGTTGAAAACCTTGCTGTTGCTTTTTGGAGGCAACTCGAGGATAAATTAATTAATTGCAAACTTTATAAAATAAAAATTTACGAAACAGAGAATAATGTGGTGGAATATTTTGGAGCTCCGATAGAACTGAATGTGTGGAAATCCACGGAGTAGAAATGGGAAATATTTTTGAAAATAATCATCTCGACGATTTCGAAAGCGAAGAGGACGAAATATTAAGCACCTTGCCGACTCACAACCGTTGGGGTGAGTTGCTTTTCGACGCAAATGGCAACGTACCATTGTCCAACGAAGAGCAGGAGTTGATGATAAGACGCTTGGAAGAGAAATTCATCGAAGTGATGGAGATATTGAGAATATCAAGACGCGACCCAAATTCAACCAAAACACCGTTGCGAATAGCACGTATGCTGGTGAAAGAGCTCTTTGCAGGTCGTTTTCAAGAACCACCAAAAAGCACAGTCTTCCCTAATCGCAAGAAAGTCAACGAACTTATCATTAGTAAGGGGATTACTGTAATGAGCGTTTGCTCGCACCATTGGCAACCAATTTCTGGCGATTGTGCGATTGGATATATTCCTAATAAATATGTACTTGGTGTGAGCAAGTTAAGTAGGGTAGTAGATTGGTTTTGTCGGCGCGGGCAAATTCAAGAGGAGCTTGGCGAGCAAATTGCAGACTACATCGAGAACTTGATAAAGCCAAAGGCTCTGGGTGTTGTAATTCGTGCACGACATTATTGTATGATTGCCCGAGGTGTCAAAGGTAACGAGGACAACTCGCTTATGATTACCTCCGTCATGCGTGGATATTTGCTCACAGACCTAAACTTACGTAATGAATTTTTAAATTTAATTGGTATGGGTTACGTTCGGTAGGTTGTTCTATCCAGATTTAAGCCTTGAAAAAAATTTTTGGGGGCTTGGACGTCTTGTCGCTGGTGTCGACGAGGCAGGGCGCGGGGCACTTGCTGGTCCAGTTTTTGCATCGGCTGTTGTTTTTCCCATTGGTTTCGAACCAAATTTTAAGGTTTCCGACTCTAAAATCATATCTAGCAAAAGAAGAGAAGAACTCTATGAACTAATTATTTCAAATTGCTTAGCCTATGCTGTGGAAATGACAGATGTGCAAATCATAAATGAGACAAACATTTTAAAAGCAACTTACATGGCAATGAATAAGGCATTGGAAAAGTTGAAAGAACTAAATCCGCTTGCTTTGATTGATGGGAACCGTTTTGAAGGCTCATTCGATTTTAGAACTATTGTCGATGGTGATGCAAGGTGTTTCTCCATCGCTTCTGCCTCAATTATTGCAAAGGTTGAACGAGACCGATGGATGAAAAACATTGCACATGAATTGTATCCACAATATGGTTTCGACAAACACAAAGGCTATGGAACCAAACAACATATAGAACAGATTTTGCATCATAAACCTTCGCCTTTGCATCGTAAGACATTTTTGCGTAAAATATTAGATGGGCAAGAAACACTGTGGGAAATTTGAAAAATCCCTACTCTTTTCCCTTCTCATCAATGGCTTTTAATTTTCTGCCATCGACAATCACAGAGAGGATGAACAAGAACAACATAAGAACAGCAAAGAAAAGAGCAAATAAATCTAAAATTGTGTAAACCTCTCCAAACAAGGGAATTTCACCAGCACCGAAAAAGTACACTAAAGTATTTCCAATTGCAATGAATACTCTAGCCTCGGTAGGACCGAAACCAAAATAAGTTATACTGAAAACGCCAATTATCATAGTTTTTATGTAAACAAAAATGCTCATCAGCAAATATCCAACTAAGGCAAAGAGGACGAAGTCCAATCTTGCATATGGCGATAAACCAACACCAACTCCAACGAGTATCATACTTATTGAATCGAGAGTATGGTCGATGAAGAAGCCATAGCGAGGGCGTTCGATTTGGCGATAACGGGCTACTGAACCATCCAAACTGTCACCGAACCAATTGACGAATAATCCAAAAGTTGCAAGCCATATATAATCCTTGTGGAAATATGTCATCGAATAGCCGAGCCCAGTGATTATTGCACCGATGATTCCAATTATTGTCAATACATCTGGAGTTATATATTTGGGCAATCTTGCAACGAACCAATTTATCAATGGCTTCTCTATTATGCTAAGTACCGAAACAGTCTCTCTTCTATGGTTAACAAGACCTTTATACATAAAATTTAAAATTTACAAACACGAAATTAACAATTTAGGAATAATTAATATTCAATCATAATTTCAACAGTCCGAGAGAGGAATCTTCCTTCGGGTAGGCTATTGTCGAAGGGAGTATTACTTTCGCCAAGAGCTTCTTTGCTTATTGTGAATTTCGAGTTTTTCTCATCTTGCTGGTCGCTTGTGTGTTCGATTTTGGAAAGGTACTCATTTATCAAGGTTTACCTCGATTTTTTCCAAAACGTAGAATTTCGTTAAGTCTTTTGTTGGGAAGTTGGAAAAATGGCTTAAATCTATTGTTTCAATCTTGGTCTTGGGGTCGAATTCGACACGGAGTTCATTCTTTAAGGTATCAAAATCGAGGTAGGACACCGAGAATGGCGACCATTTTGCCTGCTTCAAACCTTTAAAAATCTTGGTACCTTG
>CALBDO010000021.1 GCA_937927515.1 Candidatus Kapaibacterium sp.
TGAAAAATTTACTCTTGTTAGAGATTGCAATGTAACTCCTTATAATTCAATAACTTACAGGGGGGTTTCTACACAATCCAATAGATTCATTTTATCCTACGAAACGGTCTTGTTCGAGGTTTCGGGCACCGCCAGATGCAAAAGATAATACCGCATTCCCTTCCCTTCTTCCAGCGTAGGAGGAAATCGAGCGTGAAGCAAATCGTTCTTTGAAGTATTCGAGGATTTATCTACTGGAAATTCGTAATTAAATTTTTTGTTATATAATTAATTTTGTTCCACAAACAAAGAATATAAAAATGAAAAAATATGTTATTCTTTTGGTGTTAACCATTTTGCTTGGCTTTGCAACTAATAATAATATAAAAGCACAAGGTGAAACTGATTGTCCAGAAGGAGCCACACTCCGCGAAGTCACCTTCGTTTCTGATTGCTTTTCATTGCCGGGTTGCCGTTTCAGGGTTGTCTATTGCTGTTATTTCGATGATATTAACTTAAGGTTGGAGATTAAAATTAAAAGAATTGATTTCTTAGGTACTGGAGAGCCTTATTCTTGGTGGGCATGTTATTATACTTGTTATTATTATAACAGACAAGCATTTTGGGCTGCAATTTCCCAGGCTGTCAAAGATGACGCTTTTAACACATGCGCAAGCTGGATACCAGACTGCGATGAAGGTGTTATTGTCCAAATAAAAGAATATCGCTCTCAATGCTGGTATTATGAAAATTTTTGGTTTACGAAATATGAACATCAGTGGCTTTTTGTAATGAGACCTTGCGAGGGAGGGGATTTAAAGTGTATCCATGAATTTAAAATTTGCAGGAGAGGAACGGATGTTATTGTTGTTGAGGAGCGGTGGATTGTCGAGGGTCCACCAAATTGCACAACTGAAGAACCCAACGAACTTCCACCGCCCGGCAAAACCTGGGAAGAGTATTGGCGGACAGACTGCTTTGCTAAACCTTGTATGCCGCAATGACGAGCAACGATAGCTCTGCCAGGGCAGCGGTTCCTGGCAGAGCGTCCCTTTACGAAAGAAAATATTAATTTAGTATTACATTATGTTACTTAACAGAATGGAGGTATAAATGAAAAGAAGTTTGATTAAAATTTCGTTAGTGCTATTATTTTGCCAAGTGAAACTTTTCCCCCAATTATGGCTAAGCGATTTTTTTGAAATGAAAAGGATTTCGGCAGACTTTTATGGTTCTGCCTCGAACGGTAGCTCGATTCTAGTATATGGCAATGGTGGCGTTATCCTTCGGTCCACTGATAAAGGTAATACTTGGGAGCAGATTAATTTGAACGATTCAATGGACATAAGGCAAATATTCAATATAAACCACACTTATTATGGAAATGGTTCAATTGGGATTATTAAATCATTCGACGATGGAAAAACCTGGAATTTACATCATTTGGGTGACAAAATTATTAAAATATTTAATTACAAAGGGAATGTGTTGTGTATTACTCGTGATAACGTACTTCTGGTGGACACGAATATTTCCATTATTCAAAAGATAAAGATAAATTTAGATTGGACCTACCAGAAGCCATCTAAAGAAAGTTTTTGGTATTATTGTGTGGAATTATTCGACGATAGATTAGTATTTTACTCAAAAAAAGGTAAATTTGGTTTTTTAAACCTTGAAACCGGCAAAGTATCTGAAATCATATTAAAAAATTACACACCTAAAGATAACATCGATTTATTAATACATACCGACATATTACAAAAAGGCAGCGACGAAATTTTTTTTGTTTATGAACACGATGTTTTAAGTTTTAACGTTTATCGAGATAGTCTAGATTACATATATAGAATACCCGATACAATAAATCCGAAGAAACTTGTTTTTCTGCCTACAAATGACACGATTTACGCTCTGTTTAGTTATACCAACAAAGTATTAAATTGGGACTCATATAGCTATAGCCCATATCTCGACTCAGTCTATTTTGGTTATATCGAACCTAAAAGCAAAAAGTTTGTGAACATTAAAGAAATAGAAAACGCCCGTTCAATTAGTGACTTGTTTTTTACCAATTTATCAATTCATAAAATAAATGGTTTAGAGGTTTTCGTTGCTGTCGGTCTCGGAAAATTAATTTATCTTTCCTATGACCAAGGGAAAAATTGGAATTTAATTTCATTGTTGAATATTCCATTTTTAATGTTTAATGATTTTATTTCGAGTAATTTTAGGGCACCAGTCTTTGTTTTTGGAAAATCAAAAGCAAGGATTATAACCGAAACTGGAAAATTCTATGCATCAAATGACGGTGGAACAACATGGTTACCTCAGAGAAATTTCCTCCCAAAAAAGAGAAGAATGTTGTTTGACTTTGGAGTATTTTTAGATTCATTGAGGGGAATTTTTTTTTCTGATGATCCCGCAACGTTGCTGCCGAATAACAAAATAGTAATTCCCCCAAGACTGTTCTATACTTTTGACGGCGGCGAAACAGTTAATTACCGAGACTATGAAATTCGCAATACAATAAATTTTCTTACTGAGTTCATTACATTACTTAAGCCGTTTAACCAGTGTCTAATTGCCTGTTCTCCAGCTTATTTTTATTATTTAGATGATAGCTTAAAGATTAAGAGACAAATTTTACATGAAAGTAAAGGGAAGCCTAAGTTCAAGGATTCATTGATAATCTTTATAGATTCTCTTTTCTTTGCTCGTGTTTTTGAATATAAAGATACACTATGGGCTATATCTCCGGTTTTAGTAGATTATACCCGACCCTTTAAGTATAACAAAGTAAATGTTTGTTTTTCAATAGATACTGGCATTACTTGGCAAAAGTCGTTTTCTTTTGAGATTCCAAACTGGCCAAGTACAACGATGAATACTTTTTCCCAATATAAAGATTCTCTATTTTTACTTTTTTCCCAGGTATCGAATTCCAACCCACCAAATGTCCAAACTTTATTAGTTTTTTTGGATTTAAAGAATAGGAGCAGTAAAGTCTTTGTTAAACCATTTCTTTTGGGCGATATGATTTTAAAACTATGTAATGGTTATTACCTATTATACATTAAGACTGAAGGGCTAAATGCAAAGCAAAGAGTTTTGTTTTTTGATAAATGGGAAGGTGAAAAGTTGAATTTTCAAGAGTTTGAAATTAACCGCTTTATTATAAATTCCCAGAACAGCAACCCATACTATCAAACAATAAATTTCGACCCCCCTGATTCTGTTTTTGCTTTTGTTGTAAACGACAACCTCTTTGGTAGTAAAGCACTTTATTTTGCAAAAATTCGCCCCTGTGTTGAGTTAGAAGTTCCACGAACTAATAGCAAAGATTTTTATATTTCTCGCCCATATCCTAATCCAGCAGAGGGCTCGACGAAGTTTCGCATTTACTTCAATTCAAGTGAAGGCTCTGAAACTCTATTTATTAATGCCTATGACCTATTGGGGCGAAAAGTTTCCGATGCCGGTTCCTTTAGTATCACGCCTCTGAATAGTTACTCTGTTGAGGTAGATTGGAGAACAGTGGGTCTGTCCCCAGGGGTTTACGTGGTGGTTGCTACTTTAAATGGGAAAGCTTCATCGAATACTGTTGTTGTATACTAACATATTGGTTTTTTCTGTCTGCTGTTAAATATTAAACCTTATATTCCTTAACGAAGACAAAAGTCTGTTGTTAATCTATATTAGTTAACTTTCCCATCCGCCATGGCGGAAGTTTATGATTGTTTCGATATATCACCTTTGGCGATAAACTCAACAAGCAGTGGTTACAAGGAGCTGTTCCGTTCTGTGGAACGGGATTCGTTTCGCTTTGCATTTCTTGTCATTCTGGGACAGGAAGGAAAACCAATAATTTTTTTTCACTTTTGCATTTTTGAGTTTTTTATTGTTCTGCAATCTGAGTATTTTACCAAATTGAATGTTTTCTTTTATAAATTAGCTCTTTTGTACCTTTTCTCTAAAGGGAAAACCAACTTCTTGTAAGTAATTTTAATATAACCATCCGTTTTCTAACAACTTACACACGGGGGTACACAGCCACTTTCCAATCGGATAGATGCGCTACAGCCAGCAGAACTGCTTTGCACTAGATGCCGCGCACCCCCAGATGGAGAAGATGATACCAAAACGACACATTGGTTAATATAATCAAGACAATACTTGGATTTTGCAGAGTGGAAAATTATGAGGATAAACTGGACTCCTTGTTAAATACCATCATAACGGGTGATTATTCCTCATATATCAAATATGTTGTTCGAATAGGGGTCAATATTGGGAAGGGGTCGATGAATTATTGGACCAATTACAATGGTATAGGTATTTTCTATAAGTACATTTCAAAAGAAGGGGATAAAATTTTAGTGGCCCTGGCACCCATTGCAGCAAATGATATTATAGGGGCAGTTGGAATGGCTGCGAGTAGCTACCTTGGAGGAGAAAGAAACGGATGGAAAATAGCTGGTCAAGCAGCCATTGGAGCAGTAGTAGGCAGTGCAGGTACCTTCTTTGCAAGCAAGGCTGGTATAAAAGTACTTGACAAAATTTCGAAATGGTTTTTTGATTAATAAATTCTACAATGGAGGAGAAGGGATGGTGAAATGTTCATTTATCTTGAATTTAACGATTGAGGTAATTTCGATAGTAATACTTTGGTGGATATTTTATGTTCTTTCACTATTTATTTTCCCTGGCATTTTCAGAACAAGGATGGCAAGACAAGATACAGGACCTTCACAAAAATATTATATACTCATTACTGGAATTAACCTTTTAGCAATTATAGGTGGTTTTTTCTTTTCTCGATTTTTGTGCAGGTACCTTTTTGGTAACTAAAAGGTCAGTTAAGAAGGGTGTATTTAAGTGATATTATTGGGTGCATTTTTGCATGGTACTAATGTTAGCGTATGTTTTTGGGGGGTACATTTTGGTGTACCCCCAACTTTTATTGAGCTGCAGTTTTCAATCAACATTTTGGTTATTATTAGTATTTGCGTTGTATGCTTAACAAGGAATGTGATTGACGGATTATGGAAAAGATTTTTCATTTAATTTAGTGTGGCTTGGTGGGGAGCTTCCTTAATTTGTCTAGAACTACGGAAAAGCATTAACCAAGGGGTTGCATGTCCTCCCCTTACTTCTTACTCTCTGTCATTCTGAACGTAGCGTAGCGAAGTGAAGAATCTAAAAGACGCACTGCAAAAGATTCTTCGCTTCGCTCAGAATGACAGAAACAAAAAATTTTTTTATCTGCCCTCTTGCACATTAAAAAAATTTTTCTAAGCTTACTATTTGCTAATTTTCAAAATGGTATGTTTGATTTTAATAAAATGACTTTTTTCAATTCCCTTTTCCAAAGTGAAAAATTTACTCTTGTTAGAGATTGCAATGTAACTCCTTGTAATTCAATAAC
>CALBDO010000022.1 GCA_937927515.1 Candidatus Kapaibacterium sp.
AAGGATGTAATATGATTGGAAATGATAATTGCTCATTTGAAATGCCGGTTCTTCCGCCACCAGGTAAAACATTTGAAGAACCATGGGAAACAGAATGCTATGCACTGCCATGTTGTCCTTAAAAACATTGGGAGGGCGAGAAGTATCGCCCTCCCTCTAAATACAAATGAATGTAGGAGGTGAACTATGAAAAAGTATTTTTTCGTCAGCATTATATTTTTGTTCGAGATAATCAAATTATCATCATACGAGTTCTTTGAACAATTTGAATTAAAACGTTTATCAGCGAATTTTTATGGGTCTTGTTTCAATCAAAACACCCTTTTGGTTTATGGAGATGGAGGAGTTATTCTTCGTAGTACCGATTGGGGCAAGAATTGGCAACAAATAAGTCTCAACGACTCGCTTCGTATAATGGACATGGTTTATTTCAATAATAAATTTTTTGGTATATCTCGTTTTCAATACATGCTTGTTTCGACCGATGATGGCTTAACTTGGGAATTGAAAGATTTTGGAAAAGACACTCGTTTCTATAAACTATTTGTTATAGATAACAATTTAATCGGTGTTACACGAGGTAAAGTTTTGATTTTCAAAGACGACCTGGTGCTGTCGAAGGAAATAGAAATTCCCAAAAAAGAGAAATTTTATCGAGATGAATATTTAGAAAGAGTTGTATTGGTTGATTATAATTTGCTTTTTCAATATAGTAGCGACGAAATGTGCCTACTTTCCGTAAAAGAAGCAAACTATCAAATCTTTAAAGTAACATTACCACAAAATGCAATTGTTAGGGAAGTTATTCGGCATTCGAATGGTGTCTTTTTGTATTTAGATAACAAATCTTTTTACGAACTAAACCTTGAAAATAAGAACCTCACATACGTAAGCTCTTTACCATCTGCATTTTCCAGAGTATTCACCACATTTGGGAACGAGGTTTTTATGTTATGCAACCACTATGATAAACGATTTAATATAGACTCGCTCACCTTTGGTAAGTTTCAAGTTAACTCAAACTTTGAAATAATTAATTCAAATGTAGATAGGCATATTTGTGAATTGAGTTTCACCAATCTAAAATGCAAAAATAAAGATACAATGGTTGTGGTTGGTTTATACAAACTCATTATGATAAGCTTCGATGGCGGAAAAAATTGGACACTTAACTCACTTTTCAATTTTTCCCGAAAGTTTTATCCTACCTTACCATATTATTTTATAAAAGGTAAATATATTAGAACCTTAGGTCACTACCTTCACTTTTTTTCATCCAACGACACAGGAACTATTTGGTTGCCCCCAAAGCCAATGAAAATCGATTTCATAAACAACGATGATTTTTTATCATATTCCTTCTCATTAGGAACTTATATTTCCGAGGATAATGGGTTCTATATTGCAGACGTTTTAAATATTACAGAACCAAATATTGCCTACACTACCGATGGTGGAAATTCCTTTTCCTTCGATACGAATTACTCTTATGCGCTTGGAAGTCCAATAATAGTAAAGTACAAAGATGATTATTTGCTAAAAACAACTGGGAAATTACAAATCAAAGGTGTATGGAAAATAAAGAACTCTTTTATAAAATTAAGTATAACACAAGGGAAATTTCTCTTGGAGAGGTTTTCAATAGACACTACTGTTCAGTTTATTTTCATTACAAACATTAACGACACTCTATACGCAATCGTTGAGAAAAATTTGGCAAGGAATTTTTCATTTCTGGATACGTTGTTTGTTTATGCCTCCTATGATGGAGCAAAAACTTGGGATTCACTTTATCCAATAATTGTTAAGCGGCGCACTACGCAACCATTTAGCATAGGAGGATTCCGTAAATTTGCTGATACACTATTTTTCAATGTTGGTTTCAGAAAAGATGTGTATGACTCGAACAATAATTTTCTTGAAAGTATTTACTATTTAAATTTCCGAGAACGAGTTTTTAAAGAACTCGTAGCTTTCGATAGTAGTTTAATTGTGATGAGCATTATATCAAAATTAGGTAAATACTATCTATTATATGGTGCCTATTTTAAGAAGAACAAATTAGAAGAAAAAATTTTGTTGGCAAAGAATCTTGAATCAGTAGAAGAATGGCGTGAACTGTCTCTCAATCCTCGTTATGTTCAAGGATATCCGACAGTCTTCTACCCCTTCGCAAATAAAATCATTGGGACATCTTTAAGTACACCCGTTCTTGAAATGGAGGAAAACACACTTATTATCCAGACATTCGATAATTACCACAAGACACCGGTTGTCTTTTTGGCAAAGTTGAAACCTAATTCCATTATGTGGGCTGATTCAATAAAAGCAGACTCTTTGGAGATTCCCAATTCCGAAATATATGTAACTCAGCCCTATCCAAATCCAACTGATGAATATTTTAACTTCAAGGTTTATTTCAATTCTAATTACCATTTTGAACAGATAAACTTTTTTGTCACCGATGTTATGGGTAGAATTGTTGCTGGAAATAATGCATTTGTAAAAATACCTTTAACGAACCACTCAATCGAAGTAAAAGGAAGATTGGAGAACCTTTCGCAGGGTTCTTATTTCGTCGTAGCTAGCCTTCAAGGTAGAAAAAAAATAGTCCCGGTAATGTTAGTTAAATAGCAACCCGCTATTGACTTGCTAATTCTTAGCAATAGTAGCGATTAATTTCTAACTATTTATCACAACTTTAACAAAATTTGATATTTTCTATGATTCGACGTATTTGCTTTTTTGTTTTACTTAGACTTATATAAATGCATTAATTATCTATACCCTTATTAGCTCAATATAATTTGCCAAAAAATTTAAGGGAATTGATATTCAGAGGTAACATCCTGTTTCTTAAATAGTCTTGAATCCATGTTTAATCAAGCACACTTTCCTAAAATTATTTTAGCACTTGGCAATGGCAAATTTCTTGGCAAAAGTTTGCTCACATTTCATATACGCCGAACCAAATAATTATGCTAATCTTTGCTTTTTTACTACATTTACAATGAACAAAAGTACTACTTATTTTAAAACTCTTCGTTGGGTTTCACTAAACAACACTTATTTCTTTAATGTCTTTTATTTTGCCGAGTCCAAGCACAAAGAAATTTAAATTCTCTACAGTTGAAAACTTTCCTGCAATACTCCCATTAAATTGTTGTGGATTCACCCTATCTACATTTAAATATACTTTTGTAAAGGAGACATTTAGCGCCACAGCTACGTTCGATATGAGTGAAGTAAGACCAAGTTTATCTATGCCTTTTAAGGAAATAGTCTTAACAAACTTTTGCTGTGTTTTGATTTCTTTTCGTTCAATTTTTTGTTTAATTTTTCTTATTTCGTTAATTGCTACGAGCGAAAAAGGCTTTAAATCATCCAACTCATAGATTGGATTGCTGGCTTTTATAAATTCAAATACATCATTGTTTTCAAAGACATAGTTTAAGGACTTGCTCAGCCAGCCATGATTTGGTTTATAAACTTTTGCGCTTATAACTTTGAAGGCTTCGTCTGGCATAAGTTTAAAAGCAGCATCCAAGACTGTAAATCCATTTGGTACTACATAGAATGTCTCCTGAACATTGTTCTTGATAGAAACAAATTCGGTCGGAAACATCCGCTTAGCAAATTCCAAAAGTAATTGCATTTTGTCCTTTATTTCTTGGCTGTATAGATATTCAATTAATTCCAAAAAAGCGTTATACTCTCTCTCGTCGTAGGATTTGTAAGCACTTTTGTTGAGAAAAGTCTTCTCTATATCAATGGATTTCTTTTCGGAAGAGACGATATTGAAGACTATTTCGAAGCCATCGCCGTTTGGCAAAACATAGTTGTACTTTGATACCGGCAAATATAAGATAACCCCACTTAATAAATTTTCATCGAGAAAAGTAAGGGTTTCCATACTAATAAATCTAAATTCGTCTCTTAGCTTGCTGTCTATACTTCTTATCAAGTTGTTATCGTAAACCTCGGCGGGTATATTTACAACCCAATAAAAGTGTTGATAAGTCATCGGTACTTGCCAAGAATTAGAGACCAATGCTTCGTGGAGGTCGAATAATGTCTTGTGTGCAACGACTAAGTGAATCTGGTCGGATTTCGAGGTCACAATTGAATTTAACGTCTCTTCAAGATTATTCTCCTGAGCTGTTTTGATAAACTTGTAAAATTCCTCTTTGTGGATTTCCTTGAGCTTTTGATACATCTGCTCGGCTTCTTTTGGGTTCTCGGCTATGATATGGAAAAGGCACATATCTCGAAGTTCTTTGGAAACTTCCTCGTAGCCCAACATTTTTATCAATGGAACATAGATGTTTATTGTTTGGTTCGCAATCTCACGCCTTCGTGCCGACTTTTTTATTCCATAGAGTGTTTGGACATTATGGTATCTATCGGCAAATTTTACAAGGAAAATCTGAGGATATTTTATTCCATATTTAAATATCTTTTGTATAGTGGCTAACTCTTGGTCTTCGTAACTTAACTCCCTGTTAACTTCAACCTGAAATTCCTTCTCAAGCTCGGAGGAATTTGTAATTTTTGTTACACCATCGACAATCCCTGCAACATTAGGGCCAAACATATTTTTAATCGTTTTAATATTTACCTCTGGCTTGTCTTCTACCAAATCGTGCAAAAAGGCAGAGATTATTGTGTCGAGGTCTGTTATCTTGAACTTACTCAGTAGAATATGTGCAGTCTCGAAAAAATGTGTATAAAACATCGTCCCGTCGCCACGGCGGTCGTCCTTGAAATATTTGTACATAAAATCAATTGCTGATTCAATTTTATTCAAAACATTCGGCGTAAAATGCTCCGGATATTTTTTCCGACAATAATCGAAAAAGCTCTCTTTATCCTTTTGAATATTTCCACTGTAGTGGGGAGTATAGTAAAATTGTATTACCCTTTCGTATATAGTTGATGTCTGAGAATTTAAACCTTGTTCCATTGTCCGCTTAAACAAAAAAGTTAATTTATCAAAAAATTATGATATTAAAATGATTACTTCATTTACCAGAAATAAACCCACCAAATTCAAAATTACATCGATAGTTAAAGCACTTATATTTAATAACTCGTAATTTAAAATTTATTCACTTTTTTTTATCTTTACCTTTTTCATTAATTTTGTAACTCTAAATTGGTCGAAAATGTTAAAAATATTAGTCAAAGGGGTCAAGGACGGAGAGTACGACATAGACATCTCTTCTCCCGTCGAAGAAATCGAAGGGTTCTTCCCCGAATTCTTTGGTGAAGTGCGCTTTCGTGGCAAATTGAGAATCCTTGGGAAAAGATATACAGTCGAAGGTATAGCCCAATGCGAGGCACAACTTGTGTGCGACCTGTCTTTGGAAGAATTCACCGAAACTATTAGCGCCCAGATAAGCACTTCCTTTTATGCAAACAACGAACTCTACTACGAAACAAAGGATATTAGCGAAGACCTAAGACAAAATCCCGAGCATATAATCCACGAAGACGATAAATACATAGATATTTCCGAAGATGTACGCCAAGAGCTTGCCCTCCATCTTCCAATGAAAAGAATTGCACCGCAATTCAGAGGCAAGAGTTTCGAAGAGATTTATCCACAGTATTCTGCCGACGCAAAGCCCAAAAAAACAAAAAAAATCAACAAAGATGAGATTGACGAACGTTGGAATGAATTGAAAAAACTTAAGTTTAATTAATAAATTAAAAGAGGTTAACGATGCCAAATCCAAAACGAAGAATGTCGAAATCGAGGCGAGATAAAAGACGTGCACACTACAAGCCAGCAACACCGACCCTTTCTGTTTGCCCACAATGTGGGGCTGTTAAATTGCCTCATCGCGCTTGCCCAGAATGCGGATATTATAATGGTAGAAAAATTTTATCAAAATTGTAATTTTATCAACAAATCAAAATAGACTTTATGGATTTGCTGCGAAAGAAATATACAAAAATCGCAGTCGACGCAATGGGTGGCGACTTTGCGCCTCTAAACGAGGTGAATGGCTCCATCCTCGCATACCAGAATAAAGACCGCTTTACCGACTTCGAAATTGTCTTGATTGGCGATGAGAATAAAATCAAGGAAGCAATAAAAAATTACAAGCCCAAAAATTTCAACTACTCGATTGTCCACGCCGAGGACGTCGTCACCATGCACGACGAACCAACTTCTGCAATTAAAAGAAAAAAGAATTCCTCGCTTTACAAGGGTCTTAAACTTTTAGCCGATGGCTATGTCGACGCCTTTGTCTCTGCTGGGAATACCGGAGCAACTCTCTCGACCGCAACTATTCTGCTTGGTAGAATCGAGGGGGTAAGCCGACCCACAATTGGCTCTTTCTTCCCGACAGTCGGAAGGTTTCCTACTCTTGTCCTCGATGTTGGTGCAAATATCGATGTAAAGCCAAAATATTTGTATGAATTCGCTGTTATGGGTACAATTTATTTCCAGAATATGTTCGGCATCGAAAATCCAAAAGTTGGGCTATTGAATATAGGCGAGGAAGAAACTAAAGGCTCTGAAATATTGCTTACTACCCATAAAATTCTAAAGAATTCATCTTTGAACTTCATCGGAAATATCGAAGGGCGTGATGTCCTTTTGGGGACTGCAGATGTTGTCGTCTGCGATGGGCTTATTGGCAATATTGTACTCAAGTTCGCCGAAAGTGTCCTTGGATTGTTTAAATCCAAAGTCCGTAATTATGCAAAGAAGAGCATTGTTAATGCTTTGAAAGTGGCAGTGTTGAAACCAGCCCTGCGCAACATACTCAAAGATATGGATTATCAACAATACGGCGGGGTTCCTCTACTCGGTGTCAATGGAGTTGTAATAATAGGTCACGGCAAATCCAGTCCGATTGCAATACAAAACATGATTTTTACTGCCATCGAACAAGTGAAAAGAGATATCAACAAAAAAATTGAAAGAGCATTGAACATCAATTTTGTCGAGAAAAAATCTTAATAAGTATGCCTGCAACAATCACATCTATTGCGCACTACTTCCCTCCTGATGTTTATACAAATCACTATTTCGAGCAATACCTCGAAACATCAGACGAGTGGATAACCGAAAGAACTGGAATTAAAGAGCGTCGATTTGCCAAAAATGGTGCCACTTCAGATTTAATCGTCCCAGCTGCAAGAGAATGTTTGCAGCGCCGTGGCATGAAATTAGAAGATGTGGATTGCATAATAGTGGCGACTGTCACGCCCGACCATATGTTCCCAGCGACCGCATGCGTTGTACAGCAGAAATTAGGAGCTCCCAATGCATGGGGCTTCGACCTCTCGGCTGCTTGCTCAGGGTTTTTATTTGCTTTAGTTACTGCGGCGAAGTTGGTCGAAGCAGGTGGCGCAAGAAATGTTCTTCTCTGTGGGGCAGACAAAATGAGTGCAATCTTGGATTTTCAGGACCGTGCACAAGCTGTCCTTTTTGGCGATGGTGCTGGCGTTGCTTTGGTAGAGATGTCTGATGACCCTGAACTTGGCATTATAGACCACATCTTGCACATCGATGGCGAAGGCGGCAAATACTTGTATCAAGCCGCTGGCGGTAGCGCCAAGCCTGCTTCTTACGAAACTGTTGCAAACCGCGAACATTTTATTCATCAAGAGGGTCAAGCTGTCTTCAAAGCCGCCGTGAAGGGTATGGCAGATGTATCTGTTGAAATAATGGAAAAAAATAACCTTACAAAAGACGATGTCGATTGGCTTGTCCCACATCAGGCAAACCTACGGATAATTTCTGCAACTGCTCAAAGAATGGGGTTGCCCATGGATAAAGTTATGGTAAACATTGATAAATATGCCAATACCACAGCTGCAACCATCCCCTCTTGCCTCTCTCAATGGTGGGAAGCAGGAAAACTTAAAAAAGGTGATAAAATCATCCTCGCCAGTTTTGGTGCTGGATTTACTTGGGGCGCTGTTTATATGAAATGGAGTTTGTAGTATGAAAACTGCATTACTAGCTCCTGGCCAGGGCTCTCAATATGTAGGTATGCTAAAAGATTTATTCGACGAGTTCAACTCTGTCCAAAACTTGATAGCCAAAGCAGACGCTATCCTTGGTTACAAGCTGAGCGAAATTTGTTTCAACGGTCCAATAGATGAACTAAAAAAGACTAAATACACACAACCAGCTCTGTTTTTGCACTCTGCTTCTGTGTTTGAATTAATCAGAGACAAGATACAATTCGATTCGGTTGCCGGGCATTCCGTCGGTGAATATGCCGCTTTATATTTTGCCGATGTCATCTCTTTCGAAGATGCAATTCGCTTGGTGCAATTACGTGGCGATTTAATGTTTCGAGCTGGTGAATATGCGCAGGGAACGATGTTTGCTGTAATTGGTGCAGACGACAAAGCTGTCGAAGAAGTTTGCGCAAATCTGACCCGTTCCGGCAATGGAAGTGTCGTCGTTGCGGCAAACTACAACTGCCCTGGCCAATTAGTTGTATCTGGTTCAGCAGAATATCTTCGAGCAAATATATCAGCATTTAAAAGTATTGGAGCAAAAATCGTAAAGGAGTTGGTTGTAAGCGGCGCATTTCACTCGCCCTTAATGGAACCAGCCCGAGAGGCTCTTGGCGAAGCTATAGCAAAAACCTCCTTCCGCGATGCAAAAGTTCCAGTATATTTAAATGTTACTGCCCAACCTGAAACAAAAGCTGAAATCATTAAAGAAGCTCTTATTCAACAGCTCACCTCACCCGTTCGATGGACCCAAACAATACAAAATATGTACAACGATGGTATCCGCCGATTTATCGAAGTTGGTGCTGGAAATGTTTTGCAGGGCCTTGTGAAAAGAACTGTAACCGATTGTGAAATCTTTGGATTAGATAAAGTTGAAGACATAAATAATTTCTTTATAAATTTGAAATAATATAAAAAACTCTTAAATTTGTATTTTTTTCTAAACTTATGAATAGATTCGACGGAAAAGTTATAGTCGTTACAGGTGGTTGTCGAGGAATTGGAAAGGCAATAGTCGAAGCTTTCTTAAACGAAGGCGCCACGGTTTATGCCTGGGACTATAAAGTTCCAACTCCCGACGAGGTTTTTATCGAAGATGAAAAGCTTAGGCAAAATGTTCGAGTTATTCAAGTCGATGTAACATCTAGCGAATCTGTTGAACTATCTGCACAGAAAACAATAGAAGAATCTGGCAAAGTGGACATTTTGGTAAATAACGCAGGTATTACAAGAGACAACCTAATCATCAGAATGAGCGAAGCCGATTGGGATGCGGTATTGAATACAAATCTAAAAGGTGCATTTCTCTGCACAAAGGCTCTCGTTCGCTCGATGATGAACCAGAGGTGGGGGCGAATTATCAACATTAGCTCGATTGTAGGAGAAATTGGCAACGCCGGGCAAGCAAATTACTCTGCCTCGAAGGCTGGCTTGATTGGCTTCACTAAATCGCTTGCCAAAGAACTTGCTTCGAGAAATATCCTCGTCAACGCCATTGCCCCCGGTTACATTCGCACTGCTATGACGGAAAAGTTGAGCGACGAGCAAAGAGAAATGTTCTTGAAAAACATACCCCTTAAAAGAGAAGGCGAACCCTCCGACATTGCTAAAGTTGTGCTGTTCCTTGCATCCGAGGATGCAAGCTACATTACCGGTCAAGTTTTAAATGTAGACGGCGGTTTGGTTATGTAATTCATAAATTATTTGTTTAACAATAGTAAAGGAGTTATTATGGCAGATATCAAACAAAAAGTCACAGAAATCGTTGTTCGAAAACTCGGTGTCGAAGAGACTCAAGTTACCGAAACAGCAAATTTCATCAAAGACCTTGGCGCAGACTCGCTTGATACAGTTGAATTAATTATGGAGTTTGAAAAAGAATTCGGAATTACAATCGAAGACTCTGATGCCGAAAAGATTCAAACTGTCGGCGATGCAATTAATTTCTTGAAAGAAAAAGTTGGACAATAAGTGTTAATAAATTTGTAGCTTTATGGCTAAATACAATTACCCAAAAGTTGTCGTTACGGGAATTGGTGCAGTAACTCCCATTGGAAATACAGTGGAAGAGATGTGGAAAGGCTTGCTCGAAGGAACCAGCGGCGCCGACTATATTACACGTTTCGATACGACACATTTTGAAACAAAATTTGCTTGCGAAATTAAAAACTTCGACCCGCTACTATATCTAAATCGCAAAGAAGTCCAGAGAATGGATTTATTCACACAGTTTGCAATTGCAGCTGCTACACAAGCCTTAAACGACTCTGGCTTAAATTTGGACAAACTCGACAAAAATCGGGTCGGTGTCGTCTTCGGTTCGGGCATAGGCGGAATGTGGACTTATCATCACCAACAAGAACTTGTGTATCAAAACGATGGAAAACCCGATAGAATTTCGCCCTTCTTCATACCGATGATGATATCCGACATCGCTGCTGGCCACATTGCTATCCGCTGGGGATTTAAAGGACCAAATTACGCTACCACCTCTGCCTGTGCAACCTCTTCGCATTCCCTTGCCGATGCACTGATGTTAATTCAACGTGGAGATGCCGATGTTATGGTAGTTGGTGGCAGCGAGGCTGCAATTTGTCCAATGGGTGTTGGTGGCTTCAATGCTATGAAAGCACTATCCACCCGTAACGACGACCCAAAGACCGCCTCTCGTCCTTTCGACAAAGACCGCGACGGCTTCGTTATGGGCGAAGGCGCCGGTGTAATTATCCTCGAAACTCTCGAGCATGCACTCGACCGTGGAGCTAAAATATATTGCGAGTTCGCTGGTTTTGGTCTAACAGACGATGCCTTCCACATCACCCAGCCCGCTCCCAAAGGCGAAGGTGCCTATCGTTCGATGAAACTTGCTCTCGAAGACGCAAATCTTTCCATCTACGACATCGACTATATCAACGCTCACGGCACTTCTACCCCGTATAACGACAAAAACGAGACAGAAGCAATCAAATCCCTGTTCGGTGAGCATGCCTACAAAATAAACATAAGTTCTACCAAATCTGAGCATGGGCATCTACTTGGGGCAGCCGGTGCCGTAGAAGCAATCATCACTATTCTGGCAATTAAATATGGAATTATTCCGCCGACAATTAATTATTTTACCCCAGACCCAGATTGCGACCTTAACTACACCCCTAATAAACCAGTTGAAAGAAAGATTCGTGCAGCGTTGAGCAATACGTTTGGCTTCGGTGGACACAACGCAACCTTGGCATTTAAAGCTTTTGAAGATTAAATAATTTGGCTTCGAGCCGTGAAAAATTTCTTCGATTTTATCTACTATGGCTTGCTCAGATTTGCTCCGAAAGAAAAATTTTCAAGCTCACGGCTCGAAGCCCAAAATCCTACCTCAATCGAATTTCTCCGAGAGCAAAGAAAATCTTTCATCGAAAATACTTTAAATATACGAATACAAAACTATAAATACTACGAGGAAGCTTTACTCCATCGCTCTTATCTACATCTTCTCCCCAAAGGCGAATACAACTCCAACGAAAGACTTGAATTCTTGGGTGATTCCGTGCTTGGACTTATCATTACCGACTACTTATTTCATAAGTACCCAGATTTGCCAGAAGGAGATTTGACCAAAATACGCTCGTGGCTTGTTAATAAGCATTCTCTTTCTGTCGTCGCCCGAAAATTAGAACTCGACAAACTTATCCTTGTTAGTTTCGGGACTGCCAAAACGCTTGAACGCTCCGGCGAGACCATACTTTCCGATGCTCTCGAAGCTGTTATTGCTGCAATCTACTTAGACTCGGGCCTCGACGAAGCGAAAAAATTCGTTCTAAACAAACTCCTACCACTACTCGAAGAGGCAAATGTTATTAGAGATACAAACTACAAGAGTACACTGATGGAAAAAGTGCAAGCTTGTGGCAAAACAGCTCCTACATACGAAGTCCTCGAAGAAAGCGGTCCACCACACGACAAAACTTTCCTTGTCGGTGTCTACGTAGAAAACAAATTGCTTGCCACAGGCAAAGGCAAAAGCAAAAAAGAAGCTGAACAGGATGCGGCTAAGAACGCTTTGCTTAAATTTGAATTTTTCAAAGAGAGTGAAAATGGAAAAACTTATATTTGAAAAAAGTGTTGTTGGCAGAAAAGCATACACACTGCCAAAAGCCAAATTAGAAGAATATTCGACACGAAAATTACTTCCAGAAAAATACCATCGCAAGCGAGAGCTAAACTTGCCTGAACTGAGCGAAGTTGAAGTAGCACGCCATTTCGTAAAATTATCAAAACTCAATTATTGCATCGAAGACAATGTGTATCCGCTCGGCTCTTGCACAATGAAATACAATCCAAAGGTCAACGAAAAAATCGCTTCTTTCGATGGTTTTGCAAACTTACATCCTCATCTCGATGATGAGGACTGCCAAGGCGCTCTACAGTTAATGTACGAACTAGGCGAAGCATTGAAAAAAATCACTGGATTCACTGGAATTACACTACAACCAGCCTCTGGCTCCCAAGGCGAGTTGACTGGCTTACTTCTTATACGCGCCTATCACCTCGACCGGGGCGATACCAAAAGAAGAAAAATCTTGATACCGGATTCTGCACATGGAACAAACCCAGCCTCATCTACTATTGCTGGCTTTGAGGTTGTAACTATTAAATCCGATACTGATGGCAGAGTAAATCTCGACGAACTCAAAAAATACTGCGATGAAACCACCGCTGGTTTCATGCTCACCAACCCCAATACCTGTGGTCTTTTCGAAAAAAATATTCTCGAAATTTCCAAAACAATCCACGATTGTGGCGGATTGATGTATATGGATGGGGCAAATTTAAATGCTTTACTCGGAGTGGTTTACCCCGTGGATATGGGCTTCGACTGTATGCATTTTAATCTTCACAAGACATTCTCTACACCACATGGGGGCGGAGGCCCTGGCTCTGGTCCCGTTTGTGTAAACGAAAAACTTGAACCCTATCTGCCAATCCCACAAATAACTTTCGATGGAAATAAATATCACTTGAACTACGACTTGCCCAAATCTATTGGGAAACTACACGCATTCTTCGGTAATTTCCTGGTCTTCGTTCGTGCTTATGCTTATATCCTTATCAATGGCACAGAAGGTTTGAAAAAAGTAAGCCAAACATCAATTGTAAATGCTAATTATCTTTTAAGCAAATTGAAAGAAGCTTACCATCAGCCTTTTAAAGAATACTGTATGCACGAATTCCTAATTACCGGGGATAATCAGAAGAAATTTGGCGTAACTACAAAGGACATTGCAAAGCGAATACTTGATTTTGGCTTCTATGCTCCCACAATCTACTTCCCATTAATTGTACACGAGGCAATGCTTGTCGAACCAACAGAAACCGAAACAAAGGAACGCTTGGACGACTTTGCAAGCATTCTTCTTCAAATAGCAAAAGAAGCCGAAACAAATCCAGAAATCCTTTTAACTGCCCCACATAATACCCCAGTTCGTCGTGTAGACGACGCCCGTGCCGCAAGGTTCGTTAATGTTAACTATTTTAAAGGGGAAACCAAAGGATAATCATCCATGAAACATATAAATTTAGTAGCAAAGGCGGTCCTAAACCGCCTTTTTAATTTTGAGTATAAGTATTCTTTGTTTTAAAAATTTCACGTTCAAATTAAATACGATTTACGTGCAATTTCTGCTTTATCAAATTTAAAGCAGAGCCGGCTTTGAACCACTCTATCTGCGTTTCGCTATAACTATGATTGACCAAGAACTCCTCCGTCGACCCATCTTTGTGATGCAATACCACTTTCAATGGCTTATTCGGTTGAAAATCATTTAACCCGACAATATCGATGATATCATCCTCTTGAATTTTATCGTAATCCTCTTTGTTCATAAAGGTCAGTGCCAACATTCCTTGTTTTTTAAGATTAGTCTCGTGTATTCGTGCAAAAGATTTGGCAAGAATTGCTTTAACACCTAAATATCGTGGTTCCATAGCTGCGTGCTCCCGCGAAGAGCCTTCGCCATAGTTTTCGTCGCCCACAACTATTGTACCGATACCTTTGCTTTTGTAATACCTTTGAACTTCTGGGACAGCCCCATACTCGCCAGTTAATTGGTTTTTGACCAGGTTCGTTTTGTCGTTGAAATAGTTCGTTGCCCCAATAAGCAAGTTGTTCGAGATATTATCCAAATGGCCACGATATCGCAACCAAGGCCCAGCCATAGAGATATGGTCGGTTGTACATTTCCCTTTCACTTTAATCAAAAGACGCAGTCCGAGTAAATCCTTGCCGTCCCATGGCTCAAATGGTTGCAACAGTTGTAATCGTTCAGATTTTGGGTCCACTTTTATGTCTATTCCAGAGCCATCCTCAGCAGGGGGTTGATATCCCATTTCACCAACTGAAAAGCCCTTCGTCGGTAATTCATAGCCATTGGGTTCGGAAAGAAGTATTTCTTCGCCTTGCTCGGTTACAAGTTTGTCTGTCATAGGATTAAACTTCAATGTCCCAGCCAAAGCAAAAGCTGTGACAATTTCGGGGGAAGCAACAAAACTATGGGTATTTGGATTGCCATCGTTCCTTTTAGCAAAATTTCGATTGAAAGAAGTCATAATCGAATTTGGTTCATCCTTGCCAATATCGCTTCGTTGCCATTGACCAATGCAAGGACCGCATGCATTTGCCAGTACAACGCCACCAATTTTTTCGAATATTTCCGTAAAGCCATCCCTTTCAATCGTAAGACGGATTTGCTCACTACCGGGAGTAATTAAAAAATAAGACTTTGCTTTCAATCCCTTGTCGAGTGCTTGCTTTGCAATGGAAGCAGCGCGAGAAATATCCTCGTACGAAGAATTAGTACACGAGCCAATTAACCCCGCTGAAAGCCTTTCGGGCCATTTGTTCTCCTCCACTGCTTCTTTGAACTTGCTTAAACTCCAAGCCAAATCGGGTGTAAAAGGTCCGTTGATATGCGGTTCGAGTTCGTCGAGATTTATTTCAATCAACCTATCGAAATACTTTTCGGGATTGCGATACACTTCCTCGTCGCCAGTTAAATATTCCTTCAAATTTTCTGCCAACTCTGCCACCTCTCGCCGTTCGGTTGCAAACAAGTAATCAAACATCTTTTGGTCGTAGCCAAAAATCGAAGTTGTAGCACCAACCTCTGCCCCCATATTGCAGATAGTCCCTTTACCAGTGCAGGAGATAGTGTGAGCTCCTTCTCCAAAGTACTCGATTATAGCGCCAGTACCTCCTTTCACCGAAAGAATTCCAGCCACCTTCAAAATCACATCTTTTGGCGAAGCCCAGCCTTGCAATTTGCCAGTTAGCTTCACTCCTATTAGCTTGGGCCAACGAAGCTCCCATGGCATTCCAGCCATAACATCGACAGCATCGGCTCCTCCGACACCAATAGCAATCATGCCCAAGCCACCAGCATTGACAGTATGCGAATCGGTACCAATCATCATTCCGCCTGGAAATGCATAATTTTCCAAAAGCACTTGGTGGATTATCCCAGCTCCGGGCTTCCAAAAACCAATACCGTATTTCAATGAAACCGATGATAAAAAGTCGTACACTTCTTTGTTCAATCCAAGCGCATACTCCAAATCGTCTTTAGCGCCATTGCGAGCAATAATTAAATGGTCGCAGTGCACTGTTGTCGGCACAGCAGTTTTTGGCAGACCAGCAGAGATAAATTGCAAAAGAGCCATCTGCGCAGTGGCATCCTGCATCGCCACCCTATCCGGCTTGAAGTTTACATAATCAACTCCTCGCTTGAAATCACTGATTTCCTCTGGATTGTATAAATGTGCATACAAAATCTTTTCCGCAAGTGTCAATGGCCGATTCAAAACTTCTTTTGCTCGATTAACTCTCTCTTTAAATGTTGAATAAACTGATTGAATTAAATCAAAATCGAACAACATCGTTCCTTCCCTCAATTTCATTTAAAAATGCAAATTAAAAAATATTTCTACTCAATTTTTACTTTTATTCCTTTTTACTGCACCTTCGTTTCTAAACATTTCATAATTTTGCAAGACTTTAATTTTATTGTTTATGGAAAAAGAAGTACTATCAAAACCATACTTGTTAAGTTCCGATGACCTTACTATAGAGGATGTTAACCTGATTTTCGACAGAGTGAAATACTTTGAATATCATTACTCACTCGGCGCTACTTTCAATGATTTAAATGGCTATACAGTTGCCTTGGCTTTTTTCGAACCCTCCACACGAACAAGGATTTCCTTCGAAATTGCAGCAAAGAGGCTTGGGGGGAATACCATTCTCTTTTCCAGTGCCACAAGTAGTCTTACAAAAGGAGAATCTCTTCTGGACACCTTACATACCATCGAAGCTATGGATGTCCAGATTTTTGTCGTACGCCACTCTGGTTGTGGTGTTCCTCTTTTCTTGCAAAGAAATACAAACAAAATCGTTATCAACGCAGGCGACGGCAAACACGAGCACCCAACTCAAGCATTACTGGACTCATACACAATTCTAAAACATTTTGGTTACATCAATGGTCTAAAGGTCTGTATCGTAGGCGATGTACTACACAGCCGCGTCGCTCGCTCTAATATTATACTTTTGAAGAAGCTTGGCGCACAAATTGCTTTCTCTGGCCCCGGCACTCTCATCCCAAGACACTTCTCCATTTGGAATGTTAATTTCTTCAGAACTATCGACGAAGCTATCGACTGGGCAGACGTCATCATGCTTCTTCGCTTGCAAAACGAAAGAATGGACTCCGGATTGGTCCCATCTTTATCTGAATTCTCTCGTCTTTATGGCTTGACCGTTGAAAGAATCAGCCGTAAGCCCGAACTTGTCGTGCTTCATCCAGGTCCGGTCAATTATGGAATTGAACTACAATACGAAGCGCCCTCCTTCCCAAACGTATTGATTCAAACCCAAGTCACCCACGGTGTCTTCGTTCGTATGGCTTTACTTTCTCTCCTTGTTAAAACTTATGAGTCGAGAGCAAAATAAAAAGGTTTGGACTGTTTCTGAACTAATTTCTTGGGGCACAAACTATTTGCATGATTACAAGATTGAATCTCCTCGCCTTTCAATCGAACTGCTCCTTTGCGAAATACTCTCGTGTACCCGACTCGATTTATACTTAAACTACGACAAGCCCCTTAATCCTCGCGAGCTTAAAGAATTAAAGTCGAAAATAAAAGCCTTGCTCTGCGGAAAACCTTTGCAATTTGTCCTTGGTTGGACTCAGTTTTTAAATTACAAGATTTTTCTCTGCAAAAAAGTTTTCATTCCAAGACCAGAAACTGAAATTTTGGTGAAATTCGCCCTGGATAAATATAAAAATAGAAAGGAAGAGCCTCTCAGTATTTTGGATATTGGCTGTGGTAGCGGCGCAATAAGCATTGCTCTTGCTGATTTTTTCAAAAATTCTAAAGTTCTTGCAATCGATGTCGACAAGGATGCCATAGAACAAACAAAGGAGAATGCCGAACGCCACTCTCTAAAAAATATCCAGCTACATCGTATGGATATCTTAAAGGAGGTACCCAGTGAAAAGTTTGATTTAATTGTTTCCAATCCCCCGTACATTCCCATTTTAGAGTATTATGAATTACCCAAACATGTCCTAGACGAGCCAAAACTTGCTCTGACCGATGGTAGCGACGGGCTGACTTTCTACAAACGCTTTGCTGAGATTTTCCCGAAGATACTCAATGAAAGTGGAAACTTCTTCCTCGAAGTCGGATGGAACCAGGCAGAGGCAGTAGCCGAAATCTTCGCAAACTCTGGCTTCGACGTCGATATCAAGAAAGACTTCCAGGGAATTAAAAGAATTGTTTACTCTAATCGTTTCTTAAATACTTAAATTATTAAACTTTAATGGCATGAAATCGAACGAAGTTAGACAATCTTTCCTGGATTTCTTTGCTTCAAAGGGGCATAGAATCGTTCCAAGCAGTCCAGTTATTCCCCAAGGCGACCCAACTCTTTTGTTTACTAACGCTGGTATGAACCAATTCAAGGATGTTTTCCTTGGAATTGGAAAAAGGGATTACACTCGTGCAGCAGATACTCAAAAATGCATTCGCGTAAGTGGAAAACATAACGATTTGGAAGAGGTTGGGGTCGACACTTACCACCATTCATTTTTCGAGATGCTTGGAAATTGGAGCTTTGGCGATTACTACAAAGAGGAAGCCATTGAATGGGCATTTGAGCTTTTGACAAAAGTTTGGGGCTTGCCAAAAGATAGATTATTTGCCACAGTCTTTCGCACAGACGACGAGGCGTTCGAAATCTGGAAAAAGTTTCTCCCCGAGAGCCGTATCTTCCGTTTCGATGAAAAGGACAACTTCTGGGAAATGGGCGAAGTAGGGCCCTGTGGTCCTTGCAGTGAAATACATTTCGATAGAACTTCGGATAAATCTGGTGCAAATCTTGTCAATGCTGGCTCCCCGGATGTAATCGAAATTTGGAACCTCGTCTTTATTCAATACAATCGAAACGAAGATGGCTCTCTAAGCGAGCTACCAGCACGCCACGTCGACACCGGCATGGGCTTGGAAAGAATTACTGCTGTCCTGCAAGGTACTAACTCCAACTACGACACCGACCTGTTCCGTCCTTTGATTTCCAAACTCGAAGAATTGTCTGGTAAAAATTATCCGAGCGAAGTTGCTCACCCCGATGGTATCGCCATGCGCGTCGTTGCAGACCATATTCGCACACTTTCCTTCGCAATTGCCGACGGTGCATTTCCAAGCAATGAAGGTCGTGGCTACGTCCTACGCCGTATCCTTCGCCGTGCCTCTCGCTTTGCTCGCAAACTTGGCTTCGACGAACCTATCATTTATAAACTCGTCCCAACTTTAATAGACATTATGGGCGACTTCTTCTCCGAATTGAAATTGCACCAAAATGTGATTGAGAAAGTTATCCGCGCCGAGGAGGAAAACTTTATCCAAACACTCGACCGGGGCATCCAAAAGTTCGACGAAATTGTCCAAAAGCAACAATACATCGGTTCTAATATAATCCCAGGTGAAGTCGCTTTTCTACTTTACGATTCCTTTGGTTTTCCTTTGGATTTAACTCAACTTATGGCTCGCGAAATTGGTTTTACAATAGACATCGACGGATTTAATAAAAAAATGGAAGAGCAAAGGGCACGCAGTAGGCAAAGTTCAAAATTCCAAAATATAGAAATCATCACCACGGAGAAAAATTTAAAGACCGTCTTTACTGGCTACGAAGAATTCGAAACAGTTTCGAAAGTAATTCACTTCGAAGACGATAAATTAATTACCTCGCACACTCCTTTTTATGTCGAAAGCGGGGGTCAAGTTTCAGACACTGGCACTATCATTGCAAACGACATTGTCTACAATGTCGTGGATATGTCGAAGGTCGGTGATATAATTGTACATCACCTGGACAAGCCATATATTGGCAAGGATGGGGATGATGTCCTTTTGCGAGTGGACATTAAGCGTCGCCGAAATATTATGCGAAACCACTCTGCAACGCATCTGCTCCATGAATCGCTTGTGCGTGTCCTCGGTAGCCACGTTCGTCAGTCGGGTTCTCTTGTTGCTCCCGACTATCTTCGCTTCGATTTCAATCATTTCGAAAAGCCAAGTGAAAACCAATTGTTTGAAATTGAAAATCTGGTGAACGAAAAAATTTTCGAAGCCTTGGACGTACGTACCGAAATTATGTCGTTAGACGACGCAAGAACAAAGACAAAAG
Organism: Candidatus Kapaibacterium sp.; assembly: GCA_937927515.1. Lineage (GTDB taxonomy): Bacteria > Bacteroidota > Ignavibacteria > Kapaibacteriales > UBA2268 > Naka2016. Next base: position 19,730 of record CALBDO010000022.1, read on the forward strand.
CCAAAATGTTTTTTGGAGAGAAGTACGGCGAGATTGTCCGTGTTGTCTCTATGGGCGACTTCTCCTCGGAACTGTGTGGTGGTACGCACGTGCACAATACAAACGAAATTGGGGCTTTCAAAATAATTTCCGAGCAATCTATCGCCGCAGGAATTCGTCGTATCGAAGCTGTCTCCGGCAGTGGTGTTCTATCTTACCTCTACTCTCTAAAGGATGAACTGAACAAATTACATTTAACCAATTCCTCTCTCGAAGAAACTATCAAGAACCTACGAAAGGAATTGCAAGCATACGAAAAAACAAAGCTCCGAAACTTGGCTAATGAATGGGTAGCCTCGGCTCGTTCCTTCAATAATATAAGAGTGCTTGTTAAGGAAGTTGAATTCGAGACTATGGACGCTCTTCGCGACAGGGCAGAAACCATTAGAAATGCTTTTGGTAAAAGTGGTATTGCTCTTCTCTTTGCCCCTGCAAAGGATAAACTCTACATCGCTTGCTCTGTTACCGACGACCTTGTGCAAAACTACCCCGCTGGCAACTTAGTCAACCTCATTGCTCAGAAGTTTGGTGGCCGTGGTGGCGGAAAGCCCCATCTTGCCACTGCTGGTGCAAAACTCAATTCAGATTACAAAAGATTCCTCGTTGATTATGATGATATAATTAACTTATTTTTTAAATAATATATAATATTCATATGGTATGTGGAAATGTGGATAAGTTTGTTCCGGTGTTTTCTAATTCATTGATTTTATTAGAATTAAATTCCATTACAGAAGAGCAATGTTTTGTTAATAAATTTTTTAAAATTTCTGGATAAGAATTTTCCTACACCATTATTTAACAAAATATCAACAGAAATCCACAAGTAATTCACAGCGAAAATCCCACCTATCCACAAATAATTAACTTTTTGTCGTAAAGCATATTTTTTGATTATGTGTTTTGTAAAATTGAGTAAAAATATTAATTTGTAGAGTGTCCATATTATTTGGAGGTAATTATGTTACATGCAGCGGGTGGCTTCACCCCAATTGGTTACAACAGATTATCGAATCCCAACAACAAGAAGCTCTTCCGACACATACGAGCCGTTGCCCGAAGGATATTCGAAACGCTTGGTCCATTCGTCCAAGTATCCGATTTGCCAATTGTGCTCGGCGCATATGTATGCTCCATACCATCGAACTTCGACCCAGTGGTAGAAATTATCTATGATTGCTATCAGCGGCCACCACCGCAGACTCGCAACCAGAGAAGCACACACCGTTTCTACGAACCAATCTTAAAATACATAACCAAAATTCTACTTCTCGCCTGCTTGATTTTACCCTTTGCTTCCACCAGTGCCACATCAAGACTTCCAGCCAAAGATGCATTTTATACTCAAAATCTTGGACAGGACAGCACAGTTATTAAGCAACTTGGAAAAAATACTCAGCTAACTCTAAAGGTTAAAACTCAAATGTATAATGTTTTAGTAGAAAAACTAACAATAAAGCAAAAATTTGATTATGAAGCTGGAAATGAAAATAAAGTGGATTTATTTGAACAAAAAACAAATTTGGGTTTTAGTGCTTATTTAAGTGTTGGAAAAGATACTATTTTAAGACTTATTTCAAATCCATTAGATAAGTATTGTGCAATAGATACACTAACAATAAATGGGGATAAAATAAACATAAAGGATAAAAGAGGAAATATAATTGAGGAGAATTTACAAACTCTACTAAAAGTTAAAAAAGAAGGAAAGATTTATAAAGTAGAATTTGGATTTGAAAAAGAATTTAATATTGCAGAGGATGTTTATAAGTTGATAAACCTTTATCTAAATTATGGTGAGGTTTATCAAAGAAATCTAAATGCAATAGTTGGGGAGTTTAAAAAACAACCTCTAAATTTTCTTGCACAAAGAACTGAAAAATACCCCCCAGTTTATGAACCAGTTAGCATGGATGAATATTTGCATTTAAAATTTTTTTATGACCCTAAATTAGAAAATAATTCACAATTATATGGAGAAGACTATATGCTTTTACCTTATTGGGTGATTTCTGATGAACCACCAAAAATTTATAATTGGATTTCTATGTCTGGCGTAGTTGCTGACTTTGAGATTGGAACTCCAAAAGAAGCAGTTATTAGAGTAGGAGAAAAATATAACTATCTTGAAGATACACGACATGACCATAATGATATATACGAAGAAGAAATAAAAGAGATGGTTTATATTAAATTTTCAAAAAATTATTCTTATTATGATACCACAAAATGGAAAAGATCTGACATAAATGTGTCCTACCCTTGGCCAGGGGTGTATATTAGAGCCCCACCACCTGTTTTTTTTTACTTTGTTAGATTCTTTCCATATCGCCCAGGTGCAGTAACTCAAGGTCCAATTTATTTTACTTCTTCAAACAATGCAAATACATTTTATTTTTATCAGAAAGTCCTAAAATTGACCTCTCCCCCTAACCCCTATCCTCCTGCTGAACCCCCATATTATCCAAGGCCACCCCCACCATTAGACTCAGTAAAATATTTTGTTTATTTTGAACAAAAAACTTTTATTTTTTATGCAAATAGAGCAAAAGATGGGGTTTATAAATGGGAGGATAGTGCAATAGTAGCAACCAGAAGAAATATTATTACAGAAACAATTGATGGAACAAATAATGCAGTATGGGGAGATAGAGATTATGTTCCAAGAAAAATTCCTTTAGATTCCGTGCCTTATTATATAATACCAGATAATAAATTAAGTGTTATTTTTCCATCAAGAAAAGAAATAATAATATTAGATGAAAATCCTGCCTATTTAACAATTGCAAGAGATTGCTTTATTAAAGCTAATAATTTATATGTTCCAAAAGATAGTGTTCCTGCCCGAGTTATTAGGAAAGAGCCGAGCGATGGGGAAAGCGGCGTCAGCCCGAAGACCTATATCACGGTGAAGTTCAACGAGCCGGTACGAGCCGAAAGACTTGTGGTGAAAGAAAATGGAAGGGAAAAAGAGGGGAGCTTCACTATGCTCGACGACGACAGCACTCTGGTCTGGTGGCCCCGAGATTTGTTTATGGTCAATTCGAAAGTAGATTACAAGTTCGAAGTAGTCGATAGCGACACAAATCTAACGGTAGTGGAGGGATACTTCTACACGGAGGACCCGAGCGGAGTGGAGGAGAGCGAGAGAGTTTACGAAAGCATAGGGGATTTGGTGTTCGCAGAAGAGGCACGGCTGTACGATGTGATGGGCAGAGAACTCATCGTGCTACGGAGAGACGAGCCGGCGGACATCCCATTGCTAAGCCGAGGCGTATACTTCGTACGTGTGGACAAAAGCAAATACCATAAATTAATAATTCGATAACGTGGTTGGGGAAATAGTCTCGATTGAGAGGCAGGAGTGCAAGCACGGATGCTTGCACTTCTGTTTTTATTCAAGCAGTTAGAATAAACTACCCGATTGTGCGACTGTACAAGCCTGGAGAAAAGAGATGCAGTAGCATTCCCAACAACCAAGAAGGTTAACTAATCGTAAGTAAAAAATTAATCAAATATTATACCAAGATTAAAAGAAAATGATTAAATTTGCTTTTAGAAGTAAGTAAGAGAGATTTATGCCAGTGCTTGAAGGGGTGATTTACAGCAAGAAGGAGTTGAGTGTGCCGTTTGAATGCGACCTTGCCAAATGCAAGGGAGCGTGTTGTTTTATCGAGGGTGAATTTGGAGCACCATTGAAAGCAAGCGAATTAAAAGAAATAGAGAAAATATTACCATGGGTATGGGATTTAATACCCGCAAGAGCGAAACAAGTCGTTGAGCGCGAAGGATGGTGGAAAAGGCAAAACGGTCGGATTTACACGAATGTAGTAAGCAGAAGAGAATGCGTATTTGCATATTTCGAGAACGGAATAGCAAAATGCGCTATCGAGCGCAGGTACCGAGAGGGTAAGATATCGTTTAGGAAACCGATTTCTTGCCATCTATTTCCTCTGAGGGAAAATTCTTTCATTTTGTCGGAGATAAGGTATATGGAGATACCAGAATGCAAAGAAGCGATTGCTAATGGCATAAAGAATCAAAAACCACTGTATGCATTTTTGAAAGAAGCATTAATTAGGAGATTTGGTGAGAATTGGTATAAAAGATTAATCGAAGAGGAATTTGAAGAAGAAAAAAACGGAGCAGATAGATTGGGAGGAGCAATATGAAGGCAAGACTGACTACGACGGTAACGCTGACGCAGAACTTAACACCACAACAGATACAATATCTAAAGTTACTGCAGATGCCGATACAACAATTGGAGCAGAAGATAGAGGAAGAACTGCAAGAGAATCCACTTTTGGAAGCATTGGATACAGGAGAAAGCATCGAGTACGAAACTGTAGATTTAGAGAGTGAACAAGAGCCACAAACGGAGGAATATACACGAGAAAAAGCATACGAAGAGACCAGCGAGGTAGAAGAAATAGATGAAGCGAGGGACCCGTTTGATATCTTCAAGAGGACATGGCAAGATGATGAAGTTTTGACAAAGAAAAACTTTGTCGATGGTTACGAAGACGAGGACCAAGAACCGCTACCAATCAAACAAACAGAGTCTTTCATACAAGAGATGATACAGCAGTTTAGGATGATACCACTGAGGGAAGAGGAGTTGCTACTCGGCGAGCAAATACTTTGGAACGTAGACCCAGATGGCTATTTGCGTACACCATTGCAGGAGATAGTAGATGATACGAATGATTTAATACTGGAAAAAAATTTAGAAAGACAGCGAGAAGCACAAAGTATTACTGCAAGCAACAATCCAGCAACGCAATATAAAGTCGACCCCGAGGCGAAGATTTTGGTAGAAAAAGTGCTATCGAACGTAGAGACAGCGAGTGGAGAGAGAGTCTTGTCGGCGGTAACCATCGAAGATGCGGAGCGTGTATTGAAAATCATACAAAACCTCGAACCGCCGGGAGTTGCATCAAGGAACTTGCAGGAATGCCTCGTAGCGCAGACCAAAGCCTACCCAGAAGGAACACCTGGGAAAGAACAAGCAATGAAAATATTGACCGAGGCATACGAGGAGTTTACCAAGAAGCATTTTCAAACTATACAGAAGAAGTTTGGCTGGAGTTCGGAGGATATACGCATTGGATTCGATTTTATAAAGAAGCTAAATCCGAAACCAGGCGTAGACGATACCCAACCCGAGATGAATACAGTAGTACCAGATTTTATCATAGAGAGAGATTTGGAGACAGGCGAGTTGATGGTAATGCTTAATGAAAGCACGATACCTGCCTTGCGGATTAACAAGATGTATGAGAGAATGAAGAAAGAGGCAGCCTCTGGCAAAAAGTTTAAAGAAGCCCGAGAGTGGTTGAAAGCGAAATACGACGAGGCGAAGTTCCTCTTGCAAGCATTAGCACAGCGAAAAACAACAATGCTAAAGGTGATGACTGCAATTGCTGGCAGGCAGAGGGAATTCTTCCGTTTTGGTCCAACGAGATTAAAGCCATTGATTTACAAGGATATAGCCGAGGATACTGGTTTGGATGTGGCGACAGTTTGTCGTATAGTGAACAACAAGTTTGTGCAAACGGAGTTTGGGACGTTCGAGTTGAAATACTTCTTCAGCGAAGCATTGCCAGCAGAGAATGGAGAGGAGGTGTCGACCAAAGTGATTAAACAAGTCATAAAAGAAATTATCGAATCAGAACCGAAAGACAATCCATATAGCGATGAAAAAATCGTAGAGGAATTGAAGAAACGTGGTTACAATGTAGCCCGAAGGACAGTAGCAAAGTACCGTGAACAGATGAAAATCCCAATTGCAAGGCTGAGACGAGAAATTTAGCCATTCCTAAATACAACCAATAGCATTTTTACGATTTAATTCGTTTATTTAAACTTAGACTTTACGAGAAAAATTTCGATGATAGAGGTACAAGATTGGGGTTTGATTGATTACAACGAAGCATGGGAGAGGCAGAAAAAAATTGCCGAGGAGATAATCGAGAAGCGTAATAGAAATGTTTTTGTTGTGTGCCAGCATCCGAGTGTGATAACAGTAGGAAGAGCTGGTAGAGAGGAGAACATATTGTTACCGACCAAACTACTCGAAAAGAAGGGAATAAAAGTGGTCTACAACGACCGAGGGGGCGATGTAACATTGCACAACCCAGGGCAATTGGTCGGATATCCGATATTTAACTTGTATGATTACAAAACAGATTTGCACTGGTTCTTGCGGGAGATAGAACAGGTGGTGATTGATTTGATAATGAGCTTTGGGCTAGAAGGTGGTAGGGTCGATGGGATGACAGGAGTGTGGATAGAAGGGAAGCGAAAGATATGTGCGATTGGAATGCATTGTTCGCGGTGGGTGACATCGCATGGCTTTGCATTGAATGTGTGCAACGATTTAGAAGAGTTCAATTACATTGTACCTTGTGGAATAAAAGGCAAAGAAGTGACCTCGATTAAAAAGGAACTTGGCACGGAAATTGATTTCAATCTTGTGAAGAGACGATGTATTGAGTTCTTTGAAAAAAGATTTTAAAAATTTGGAAATTTGAAAAAAAAGTGTTAATTTTGTAACCCTAGTATAGATTGAAAAGCGGGAGTAGCTCAGTTGGTAGAGCACAACCTTGCCAAGGTTGGGGTCGCGGGTTCGAGTCCCGTTTCCCGCTCAGCGGTTTCCCCAGCCGCTACTTCCTCGTTATGCTGCATGCCTTGCTATCACCCCCCCGATGGCAAGGCTTTTTTTTTAAATAATTTACTTATATTTGATTTCGTTATTTTGGAATTTTATGAAAAGAATAGGAATTTACGAAAATGCATCCAAACCCGAAGCTATAAGCTGCGCGATTTATGCGGCTAAGAAATTAATCAAGATGGAAGTGCAATGTTATGCGAAGAAAGATTTAATTGAGAAGCTCGACCCGGAACTTGCCAAGAATTTTGAAGAGATAGAAGAGAACGAGTTCGAAAAGTTCATCGATGTATTAATTTCCTTCGGTGGTGATGGTACAATGCTCTCTGCTTCCAATCTTTTGCTAAAATCTAACATACCAATAATGGGAGTTAATGTAGGAAAGCTTGGATTTCTTGCGGAGTATTCTGTGGAGGATTTAGACAAAGCTTTGATAGATTTGGTCGAGGGGAACTTTCGTGTTGTGGACAGAAGCGTTCTCGAGGGAATTGTAGGAGGTAGAACTTTATACGCCCTCAACGATTTTGTAATAGAAAAGCGAGGCTCCTCGAGAATGATAACCGTCTCGGCATACACAAACGACCACTATATAGGAGATTACCGAGGCGATGGCTTGATTGTGACGACCCCGACAGGCTCGACAGCATATTCTCTTTCGTGTGGAGGTCCAATACTTTCGCCCTCGACAAAGGTTATTTGCTTAACCCCGATTGCACCACATTCATTGACATACCGCCCGCTTGTCCTACCAGATACAAATGAGATTGAATTGAAAACAGTTTCACCCACTGGCGAGGCTAATTTCGTTGCCGACGGCAGGACTATTGTCCGAATTTTAGACAACGAAAGCGTTAGAATAAAAAAATCGGACTATGTGGTTAAATTGGTAAAACCAACCAATAGCACTTATTACGACTTGCTACGAAAGAAGCTTCTTTGGGCTGCAAACGTCTACAACGAAACAATTAAATGTCGAAAAAGTGATTAATATATGGACCCATCTTCATATTTTCATTGGACTGGCAATCCCGAGATATTACGAATAGGAAGTTTTGCAATTCGTTGGTATGGCGTGCTTTTTGCACTTGGATTTATAGTTGGATATCAAATAATGCTGTACATTTTCAAGCGAGAGAACAAACCGATAAAGGAGTTGGAAGGCTTGGTCTTTTATGTGATAATTGGTACAGTAGTTGGGGCACGACTCGGGCATTGCTTTTTTTACGAGCCGGAGTACTATTTGCGAAACCCGCTGGAAATACCAATGGTCTGGCATGGTGGGCTTGCAAGCCACGGCGGAGCAATCGGTGTTCTTTTGGCTTTGTGGCTTTACACGCGCAGGCACAAGAAAATGAATTTGATGTGGTTGCTGGATAGAATAGTTGTCCCTACTGCTCTTGCTGCTTCGTTTATCCGAATTGGCAACTTTTTCAACCACGAGATTATTGGAAAACCCACAAGCGTACCTTGGGCAATTGTTTTTAATATTTTCCACGGCAGAGAAGTCGTCGGGATTACCCCACCAGTGCATCCATCTCAATTGTACGAAGCTATAGCATATTTGTTAATTTTTATTCTGCTTTTTATTTTTTACAAAAAAAACATATTTCAATCCTCGGGTAAACCATTCGGGCTATTTTTCTTGTTGGTCTTCACTGCACGGTTTTTCATAGAATTTACCAAAGCACCGCAGGCAGATTTCGAAAAGTACCTACCCTTTAGCATGGGGCAATTGTTGAGCATACCTTTTATAATAGCTGGATTGTATTTTTTATTGAGAAGCAAGAAGAGTACGTAGGGGAGAGGTAAATTATTTTTTATAAAAAATTACCACATAATTTTTTAGGAGGATTTATGAAAGGTTCTGTCAATTTTGCTTTTTTATTTGCAACATTGCTAATTTTTGCTCAAATTACAACATATTCACAGGAGCAAAAAGCCTCGGAAAGAATTAACGGTGGTATGGGCTATTTTATGGCTGGTGGTCACATTTTAAGTATAAGTTCTTTGAATACAAGACTTGCCAATAGGGGCTATCCGAAATTTTCGAGCACGTTCACATCCTTCGGTGGCGGTGGCCATGCTGTTATTTCGAATTTCATTATTGGAGGCGAGGGGCATGGGATTATTGGAAGCGACCAAACGAACGACAAGTCGACTCTAAGTTTGAGTGCTGGCTACGGCTTGGTTGATTTTGGCTACTTAATGTATTCAAAAGGAGGCCTAAGCGTATATCCTTTGGTTGGATTTGGTGGTGCTGGACTAAGTTTGAACATATCACAAAGGCAGATACCTACATTTGACGAGGTTTTAGATAGTTTGAAAGGGCACGTAGAATTGTCCACTGGGTCTTTTTTGCTTCATTTTGCAATAGGTGTAGATTATTTGTTGTCGTTTGGCAAACAAGAGGATTCTCGTGGAGGTTTATTGATTGGTTTGCGAATCGGAGCTACATTTACACCTGTTGCGGGGGACTGGAAATTTGATGAGATTAAAGTAGCCAATGGTCCGAGTGTTGGTATAAATGGAGTATATCTGCGACTGATGTTTGGTGGGGGCGGTATTTCCAGGCAATAAGCAAACATCGACGTTTTTGGTATTAATCATGCATTTAAGTGGCGAAATCATTTTAATTTTTTTATAAAACATATTTTTACAAATTTCATTCAAAGGCTTTAATCCTTAAGAAAATCTTAACATATATATTGTTTTTTTTCATTAGTTTTGAATTTTTAAAAATCAAAAAATGTCGAGAATAAAAGTCGAAGAGCAAATAGGTGGATTTGTTGTTTATCTAAAAGGTGATTTCATTGGAGGGGAAGAGACCGACGAGTTAAGAAAGAATCTAAAAGAATTAGCCGAAAGTAAGAAGAATAAAATTATAATCGATATGGGTAAAGTAACATATCTGAATTCCACGGCACTAGGTGTTTTAATTTCTGCTTATGCTAGTGTAACCAAAAAGGGTGGTACAATAGTCTTATGTAATTTGGATAAATCAATAGAGAATTTATTTGTTATCACGAAGTTATCAACAATTTTTCCTATATATTCTTCCATCGAGGAGGCAATTAAAAATTTATAAAATTAAGTTAGCATTTTATTATCAATAATAAGTAGGTACTATATGAAAAAAGCATTCAATGTAATCGTTATCACACTTGCATTAATCATTGCGTTCGCTGTGTACTTTTTCTATTTTGGCAATCCGAATAATTTCGAAGACCCAGCAACGAAGAAGAAACCCAAGAAAGGCAGTGTAGTCGGGGCAATTTATACTGGCGGACCAATTGTAGGAATTCTTATGAGCCTGCTGATTATATCTATCACTTTTGTGTTTGAAAGGACTTTTTCGATTAACAAGGCGAAAGGCAAGGGCGACCTTTCAGTATTTGTAAAGAACGTTTTGGATAAACTGGCGAAAGGGGAACTTGATGATGCCCTGAAAGAATGTGATAACCAAAGGGGCAGCCTTGCCAATATCTTAAGGGCGGGGATAGAGCGCTTTGTACAAGTGGAAAAGGACCCCAACTTCCCTGTTGAGAAAAAGCTAACAGAGGTTCAAAGAGCAATCGACGAGGCAACGAACCTCGAGACACCACTTTTGGAAAAGAACCTTGTTATTCTTTCCACAATTGCTTCCGTATCGGTATTGTTTGGTCTGTTGGGAACAACGATAGGAATGATTCGTGCCTTTGCTGCATTTGGAGAGACTGGAACAGTAGATGCAACCCAATTGGCGATTGGTATCTCGGAAGCATTGTACAATACAGCTGGTGGTCTTGCGGCTGCTATCGTTTCTATTATTTTCTTTAATTACTTTACAACCAAAGTGGATAATTATCTTTATATGATAGATGAAGCAATTTTAAACGTTACTCAAATATTTACGCTTAGATTGAAACAATAGAGCAAAGGAGGCAGTCGTGCCAAAAATAAAAAAGAAAAGAATGGGATTTGTTATCGACCTAACGCCTTTGGTCGATATCACTTTCCTTTTGCTTACATTTTTAATGTTCACTGCAAAGTTTAAATCCGAAGCCGAAGCCGAAAAACAATTTACAATTCGTAGGCCCACAGTTTCCCCAGACACAACCAAGTTGCCCGAACGCGATTTGGCTATAATTAATATAGCAATTGATGATAAAGTGCCCACCGATACATCTTATTATTATGGTTTGACAAACACAAAGGATATTCAGCAGATTTACCAATTGGTTCCAGAGGTACCAGCAGAATTTTACAACAAAGCTTTGATAAAAGTCGATACGGTAATGCTTGGGAAATTAATCCGGGCAACGCTTTCGGTGCGAAGTTCGACACGATTTGCAATTGATGCAGACCGGCGTATACGATTCAAATGGGTCGAAGATGCTATGAACATTCTGCGAAGGAATCGCGCTTTTGTTTTCAACTTCGTTACCGATAAAAGACGCGGGGGCGAAGAGGAAAAATCAATGGAAAAGAAATAATAGATATGTTTATTTATCGTTTAACTTTTTGAGTAGTAATTTTGTCTATTTAGGTAAGAATAATTAAGGAGAAAAAATGGCTGGTGGTGGTGGCGCTCTTGAAATACCGGAAAGACAAAAGCGGGGTAAAATAGTTCGAAGAAAGAAAAAGAAAAGAATTGGTTTTAGGATAGACCTTACTCCTTTGGTAGATATAACTTTCTTGCTTTTAACATTCTTTATGTTTACAACAACAATGTTGAAGCCCCAGATAATGGAGATGCGAATTCCTCCGGAAATGTATGCAAAGGTAGAGGTTCGAGCCTCTGAACTATTGACCCTAATGCTTACACCCGAAAATAAATTGTATTGGTACAAAGGTATAGCCGACCAGAATAATCCACCTCAAGAAATATCAATATCAAAGCTTCGAGCATTGGCTATTGAGAAGAACTTGGAACCAACTGTAAAGAATAGACTTATCACAGTGTTGAAGATATCGCCCGAGGCAAATTATGCCCGCGTTGTAGAGATACTCGATGAATTAAATCAAGCTGAAATCCCAATAACCGAAGCCATTACAAAAGAAGTTGACGAAAAAGGAGAGCCTGTAAAAAGACAACGAAAATTCACAATTGCACCTCTGACAGAAGAAGATTTAAAATTATTACAAGGGGAGGGAAAATGACAAACAAAGTGATTGAATTACCGCCCCCACCCACTTATGGGTTCGCTGAACTTAAACTTTTAATTCCCCGAAATACACTAAGGGGATTTATCATCACGGTTTCGGTTTTCCTTTTGCTATTGCTGGCTTATTACATATATGCAAAAGCATCCGAGCGTAGTGCAGTGGCATTACCACGAGCACCTATTAGTAAAATTACCCTCGGTGGTCCAATTCAGCAGTTGGAAGAGCAGAAGGAAGATGCACCGCCACCTCCGCCAACGCAACAAGTTATGGAAATTGCTACAGCTGCAAAGGCTGGGACACCTGTGCCAATACCTGATGCTGAAATTAAAGAAGACCTAAAAGAATTTGCATCTTTCGAAAAATTGAGCGAATCGCTTGCTCGAGAAAAAGGACAAGAAATTGATATCAGTCAATTACCCCAAGATTTCAGTCTCGACCAGAAAGTTGAAATTAAACAAAAAGAAGAAGAACCCGATATCGATGAATTCATCCCCGTCGAAAAAGAACCATACATCGACCTGGCGGACTTGCAACGAAAAATAGTCTATCCCGAAATGGCACGCAAGGCTGGTATCGAGGGACAAGTCGTTGTTCGTGTTTTGGTAGACAAAAATGGCAAGCCCAAAAAAGTTGTCGTTCAATCTTCAGATTCTCAAATGTTGAACCAAGCCGCAATCGATGCTGTAATGAAATCCACTTTTACACCAGCAATTCAAAATGGGCAGCCTATCGTTTGCTGGGTAAGCATACCTATTCGCTTTAAATTGCGATGAAATCTGAGAGTTTTTCAACCGAAAGCGAAGAATCCAAAACAAAATTTTGGTTCTTCGCTTTTGTTTTTTACTTTTGCATTTTTGAATAATTCTGGCTAACGGTGGTTTTTCTTAATTATGCTGTAAGGGTTATAACAATACTTGTTGGGATTTTTTTTCTTACGGGTAGACTTTTTTACGAACATCCATATAAGCTTGAACTTCAATTTATCGGGGGCTTGTTGATTGTTTGGGGGATTTATCGAATCTTTTCTTACAGGAAAGCTTTGAAGGAGTGGGAAAATGCTAAAAATGATGAGGATTAGATTAATATTTTTAATAATTGCTTCTTTTGCTTCCTGTACACCGAAAGAAGCACCAACAGAAGAACGAAAAATTTTGGTTTACTGCGACGAAGCAATATACAATCTTTTGTTGCCTTGTGTAAAGCATTACGACTCTACTGGTAGCGTTGTTAAAGTAACTTTCCGAAAGACAACGGCTTGGGATGCAATGGCGAAATTGCTTGCCAGAGAAACAGATGCTATAATCATTGCTAGGGATTATACTTTCTACGAAGACTCTTTAATGAAGGCATTTGGGGTTTTTCCACATACACGACTTACTCTTGCATACGATGCTCTTGTTTTTTATGTGGCAAAAGATTCGCCACTCGATACTCTCACGCATGAACAAATAAAAAATTACCTCACCGACAAAAATTATTCTCTAAAACGTCGTTATAAACAGTTGCCATCCGAACCTATAATTGCTGTCAATAGTCCAATGTCTTCGGAATTGGTAAATTTGAATTACTTAGTACTAAGAGGTGGAAAAATTGAACGCCCTGTGAAGATTTTCCAAACACACGATAGTGTTAAAAACTATGTAAAGGCAAATCCTTATGCAATTGGAATAGGCTATCTTTCTCATCTTTTTGCCGAGCCAGAGCTTCGTGCCTTGCCAGTAAGTTTTGTCGATTCGACGGGCAAATATGTTTTTCCACACAACGTTAACCAACCAAACATACTAAGAGAGTTATATCCATACATTGTAAAGCACTACATTTACGTCTTAGATAAATTGAACGACAATGCCATGACATTTGCGAGGTATTTGTACAATCCTGGGTTTGCCCAGAAATTTTTCTTCGAGCATGGTATTGTTCCATCAAATGCAGAATTTCGATTAATTGAGGAAGAATGATATGAAAAAGGTAACAATTATCTTGGCAATCTTATTTATTGTAAGCGAGCTTTTCAGTCAAGACAATCTTGGCTTATTTAGGCAGTACTACCGCAATGGTATGTTTCAAGAAGCCTATGGACTTTTGCCTTCCCTTGTGAACCAAAAATACAAAGACGAGGCAATTTACTTGGCTTTCGGTGATGTTTATTTTGAATTTGAAAAGTATGATTCTGCAAAGATAATGTATCAATATGCTTACGATATTCGCAGAGACAACGAAGAGGTCGTCGTAAAGTTGGCACGTGCGCACTCCTACACCAAAGAAACGAACAAAGCTGTTTCGATTTTAAAAGAATTTTTAAAGAAAAACACAGACTCTTGGGTGGCGAATCTTGAACTTGGCTATGTCTACCTACGTGCAGACTCCATCAAGCAAGCCGAATATTATATTGCCAAATCAAGAGATTTGAACAAAGGTAGAGCAGAGCCACTGGTAGCACTTGGGGATTTGTATTACGCACAGAAGGTGTACGAGTTGGCAAGGATGAATTACGAAGAAGCATTGATAATTAACCCAAATCTTATAGATGCACGCATTAAACTTGCAACAGCCTACTATTGGCTTGCCAATCGAGAAGCCGACCAGGAGCTTTCGAACGAATTGTTCACGCGCTCTTTAAAAGAATGGCAAATTGTATCGCAAAAGGACCCAAAAAATGCACGAGCTTGGTTCGAGCAAGGTAAAATACTTTTCTTAGCACAAAGATACGAGGATGCATCGCGAGCTTTCTACCAGTATGTGCAACTTCGTCCGAGTGGGACATTGGGAAGGTGGTACTTGGCTCAATCACTTGTAGAAATTGGAAAATGCGATTCCGCTGTGGAGCATCTCGAAATAGTGGCAAAAGAGTTGGATTCTGTTGCTTTGAAAGCAAAATTGAAGCTTGCTCGTTGTTATTACGACAATCAAAGTTTTGCTAAATCTGTAGAAGTTTACAAATCTTTGAAGTCCGAGGAGAACATTTTTGATACCCGAGACTACGAAAGGTTTGCCAGTGCTTATTTGCGAGTTGGAGATACAACAAGTGCTCTTGAAATCTACGACGAACTCTTTGACCGAAATCCAAAATTATGTGTGCTGAATTACCAAGTGGGTATGTTGGCATACTCAGCGAAAAATTACAACCAAGTGATTCGGTTTTATAATAAGTATCTGAAAAATCAATGTATCGATTCGCTAAAGGGCAAAATACTCTTTTACTTGGGGAATGCGTATTTAAATCTCAATCAGCCAGACTCGGCAGTTGAATATTTGTCTAAGGCTTTGGTGCTCGATACCCTAAATCCGTTGGTTTACATTTATCGAGGAGATGCCTTTGCAAATTTGAATAAGAAAGACCTTGCCCGAGCAGATTACCAGCAAGCAATCAATATAACCACTGCAAGCAATAAGGAAGCCGACAAAAGGTATATTCCTTTTGCCTATGGAAAGATGTGCAGTCTTTTGCTCGATATGAAAGATTCCAAAGAGCTGTTGAAAACAGCCAAAAAGTGGACAGAGATAGAACCAAACGCCGAAAATGCTTGGCTATTCCTAGCTATTTCATACCAATTACAGAAAGATGTGCCCAATGCTTGTAAAGCATGGAAAAAAGTTTTGCAAATTAATCCGAAGAGTAAAATTGCAAATGATTACTACGAGCAATTGAAGTGTGCATCCGAGTAAGTCTGAGTCCCCTACTTCTTCGAACTCTGGTTAAAAATATGTTATTATTAGACATTTAATGTTTGAATGGTGTAGTTCTCTTCCAGGCAAAGTTTCAAATTATCTTTTGTTTCTACTTGCTTTTTTTTATTTGCTTATTGGTTTCAATCAAGGATTAAATATTTACGACGAAGGGCTAATCGTCTACGGGGCGAGCAAAATACTGCACGGCGATTTACCCTACAAGGATTTTTGGACGCTCTATGCCCCCGGACAATTTTACCTCGTTGCTGGGTTATTTTATATTTTTGGCACTGAATTACTTACCGAACGAATTTCATCAACGATAGTATTATTCTTCCTTTCTTCGGTACTTTTTTGGAATGCTCGCAAATTTGTACCAAAGAAATATGCATTATTTTCTTTTGCGTTTTTTGTGTTATGGTTGGGAGATTACAGATTCTTTGCAAACTCTATGCCTTCGGCATTGCTACTAAGCTTTGTTGGAACTCTGTGCTTGCTATATTATTTTAGTTCAAAGCCTTCTTCTCTATACATAGTACTTGCTGGAATTGCTACTGGTATTGCAACATTGTTTCGGCATGAGATTGGGCTTGTTACTTTTTTGGTTGAATTTGCGTTGATTATTCTTTTTGTTTATTATACAAACGAAACGAAAGAAACTCGAATTTTAAAGAAGTTGGCCATCGCGGTGCGTAGGGGAACATCATATTTATTGGGTTATGTCTTTGCGTTGATTCCTTTTGTTGTTTATTTTGTTGTAAGTGTACCTTTGGATGAGATTTGGAACGACCTATTTGTCTTCCCAGCCAAAGTTTTTCCGAGGGTGCGTTCGTTGCCCTTTCCTATGCCGGTTCCGAACATAATTTCTGTTTTAACTGGAGAGATGTCGGCGCTACAATTTGTTAAATCTGCCTTGTTGCGTGTACATTTTTATTTTCCGTTAATAATTTACATCTTTTCAGTTTTGTTGATAATTCGACTTGTGCGAAAAAACAAAATTAATTTTCAAGCCAATTTGTTTTGGAGCATAGTCCTTTTCACGACGTTGGGATTAATTTACTTTACGCAAGTGCTTGTGAGAGCAGACCTTGCACATCTATTGCCTACGTACTTTCCAGCAAGTGTGTTGTTCGGTTTGATGCTTAGCGAAATTAAACAGATGCGAAAATTTTCCTTGTTGGCATACTTTTTGGTCTGCTTGTTTGTAATATTTGTTGCAGTGAAACCAATATCTACAAAGTTGCAAATCCTTTCTCGTTCTTCATCGTTCGAGTTCCAGATTTCCAGAGCCAAGAATATCAAATGGGACGAGAATGGAGTAAACTACCAGGAAGCATTGATGTATATTCAAAACTCCGTACCAGAGGGAAGCAAGATATTTGTTGGCAATACGAGGCACGATAGAATCTACATAAACGACATTATGTTCTACTTCTTAACAAATCGGCATAGTGCAACGAAGTACTATGAATTGCATCCCGGTCTGGCTACCACCGGTGCAATTCAGAAGGAAATTATAAAGGATATCGAAGTTGCGAAGGTCGAATTTATTGTCTTGCGTAGTGAAAATATAACAGAGGCTAATGAAAGCGGAAAATCCAGTGGTGTACGACTATTAGATGAATATATACGAGATAAATACACACCGACAAAGCACTTTGGAGATTACGTTGTTTGGCGGAGGAATCGGTAGTTTATTTGAGTTTACCAAATCTTATTTTCATAACAAGACATAGAGAAGTTCTCACTTGTCCTTTAATTTTGCATTACACAAATTAACAAAGTCGGTAAAAATTTTTTTATTATTTATCCGAGTTGTATATTAATTTTTCCAATTTAAGGGAATTGTGAAAAACTTATTTGGAGATATGCATGGCAGAACCAACAGTTTCCCAAAAATCTCCGTATCAGATTAAATTAAAGGCGGGGAAGTACTTTTGGTGTGCTTGCGGAGAGTCGAAAGCTCAACCATTTTGCGACGGCTCGCACAAAGTCAAGGGAGAATTTCGTCCAGTGGCTTTTGAATTGACAGAGGAGAAAACGTTTTGGCTATGTGCTTGCAAGAAGACCTCGAATAAGCCCTACTGCGACGGTACACACAAAAATCTTTGAAGAT
Source organism: Candidatus Kapaibacterium sp. (assembly GCA_937927515.1). Classification (GTDB taxonomy): domain Bacteria; phylum Bacteroidota; class Ignavibacteria; order Kapaibacteriales; family UBA2268; genus Naka2016. The sequence continues at coordinate 37,372 of CALBDO010000022.1, forward strand.
GGCAGAGGCTATTGTTGCATTATCTACTCCTCCGGGAGTTTCTGGTTTGGCTGTTGTTCGTGCCTCTGGCGATGGTGTTTTTGAAATAGTAGATAAATGCTTTTCAGGCAAAGTAAGAATTACCGAGGCAAAAACGCACACGATTCATTATGGGGAATTTCGTAATAAAGACAAGCTAATTGATTTTGTGACTATTTCTGTTTTTCGAGCACCTAATTCATACACGGGAGAGGATGTTGCAGAAATTAATTGTCATGGAGGATATTTCGTCGCAGAGGCAATAATTGAAACGCTCATTGAGAATGGTTGCCGCCTTGCCGAACCGGGGGAGTTTACCAAACGTGCATTTTTGAACGGGAAATTAGACTTAACTCAAGTAGAAGCCGTCGCAGACCTAATTCACTCCACTTCACAGCAAGGTTATCAAACAGCCGTCAGGCAATTGTCTGGGGAGTTTAGCCGGCGCATTGCAGAGTTGAAGAAGAAACTGCTCGATGCTGCAAGTTTGCTCGAGTTGGAGTTGGACTTTGCAGACGAAGGATTTGAATTTATTGATAGGTCATTAATTTTGAAAGCCATAGACGAGGCAATTGATTATTGTCGTGAGTTATCATCATCATATCATTCTTCAGAAATTTTTCGTTCGGGCTTTTTCGTAGGTATTACTGGCTTTCCAAATTCTGGCAAATCTACTCTTTTCAATGCTTTGTTGAAGAAGAGGAGAGCCATAGTAAGCGAAATTCCCGGAACGACGCGTGATTATCTCGAAGAATCGATTTTCATCGAGGGTGTCGCTGTACGATTAATCGACACAGCGGGCTTGCGGGAAACGGAGAACATTGTAGAAATCGAGGGTATCAGGATGGTAGAATCATTGTTGGCACAATCGAATTTGATACTAGTAATAAACGATTTGAGTTTAGGCCAAACAAATTCCGACCAATTGTACAATCAACTTCTGGAGCGCTACGAAACTTCAAGAGTTGTCTTGGTGCAGAACAAAATCGACCTAATTGAAAAACACCCCGAGGGGCGAGACTACGAAATATTTATTTCTGCAAAAAACAACGATGGGGTGAATCAAATCTATGAGATAATCCGTGAGCAAATCCGAAAGGAATCCGAGCATATAAAGGATGTTCTTGTAAATCAGAGGCATTATCTATTGTTGAAAAGGGCAAGCGAGGAGCTTGGCAGAGCACGGCAAAGTTTGCTTGAAAATCGTGGCAATGAGCTTGTTGCAGATGACATGCGAAAAGCAGTTCAGACTTTAGGAGAAATTATTGGAGAAACCTTTAGCATGGATGTACTTAATTCCATTTTCTCCCGTTTTTGCATTGGGAAATAAAATGTTCCACGTGGAACATTTAAATTACAGGGATAACAATGAAAAAATTCGATATTGTTGTTGCTTATAGAATTTATCCAGGTATTGGAAAGCCCCTTGCAATTTACAATGGAGACAAGTTCAAACTGGTAAAATTGGCTTTCAAATCCTTCCTTAATGCTCTCGGAGGAGTAAATGCTCGACTGTACTTGATTTTAGACTCCTGTCCAAAGATTTACAAAGAAATGCTTTTGTCATTCTTCCACGACGCAAAAGTTGTTGAAGTATCGCAAGCTGGCAATTCTAAAACATTTGAAATTCAAATAGCTCTATTGCTCGAACAACAAGAAAGCAATTTAATTTATCTTGCCGAGGACGACTACTTTTATTTGCCAAATGCATTCGAGACCACAGTTGATTTCTTTTTGCAAAATTCTCCAAATTTTTTAACTCTGTACTATCACCCGGATTATTTAAATTGGGAAATACATAAACTTGGCAAACACAACCGAGTTTACTCCAATAACCTACTATGGGAGCAAGTTGGTTCTACAACGCTTACGTTTCTTACCACAAAGAATACCCTGTCAAAAACCAAGAAAGTTTTTGCAACTTTCAGTAAAAGAAATTACGACGCCTCGATTTGGTTCGCATTAACCAAGTTGGGGATAAATACTCCAAAATTTTATTCCCTACCATTGACCTCGGATAAAGCAGACTTCTACTTTAAATTGGTTGCTAAAATGTGGTACCACTCTTGGAGGCAAATCATTTTTGGGGAAAAGTTTACTCTTTTTGCTCCAAATCCCTCGCTCGCTACACATTTGGAACGGGATTCGCTCGCTCCAAATGTCCCATGGAAAGAACATTTTGAACATTATTCTCGAATATGGAATATTGAATCCGAACCTTGATGGTTTTCTTCAATTCTTAATAGTTCCCTTCGTTGAATTTTTCGAGATAGAAATAAAACCTTTTGGCATTCGAGCAATTTACAAAGCATCGACCAAGAATAATTCTTAATTTTGTATTTATAACTAAACGAAAGAGTTGAATGTGAGAGAAATAGTTTTTTCCCTGGTAATTCTTTTTTCGCTGCTCGGTCCTTCGATTTATTGCCAGTTACAAGATTATCAATTTCGTTATGGCACCGAGCGCTACTTTTCAAGCAAGGAATACTTTGATAAGGAACTCTTGAAGCTTTCCGAGCGAATGCTATCCAAGACACAAAGTTACGACATATTCCCTGTGCAAGAGAAATTAATTCTCTTTTATGCCGAGATTGAATTTTACGACGGAAGACCAGAATTTGCAATTAAAATCCTTTTGGACTTTATAAAAAATAACCCAACTTCATTGTACACTGGTTTTTTATATGAAAAAATTGCCCAGTTTTATTTCGAAATCAAGGAATATGAACTTTCTGTAAAATATTTCAAAAAAGCAGTAGAAGCGGGTATTAATGAATACAAGATTAGAAAATATTCAGAGCATCGCGAACTCTCGGCTCGCTCTCTTTTCTGGAGTGGTATAGGGTTGCTGCTTGCAGGGAAAGTGGACCTTGCCCGTGAACCATTGGAAGATTGTTTTAGGAACTACTCGGACACAAAATCTGCCGATGATGCTCTTTTCTATCTTGGCTTGATTTCCGAGATGAAGGGGGAGGAAGAGACCGCTATAACTTATTTTAAAACATTGCAAAGGAATTATCCTCGCTCAAATTTTATCATCTCTTCGAAGGTTCACGAGGCAAGTAATTACATCTCCTTGCGACAAGATGTGCAAGCTCTTGTTGCTTTGGATTTTGCCGAGAACCTACTCTTTAGAATTCAAAAAAGGGATACGATTGGTTTACTTTATGAGCAACAAAGCGACCTTGAAAACATCGAGGAGAAAATATATTTCCTTCGCGCGGAGGCTTTGAGTATTGGCGGTAAATACGACCAAGCAATCGATACCTACGAACGTTTTTTGCAAAAGTATCCTAATTCACAATATCGCAACGAAGCAAGGCTCGGGATTGGGCTAGCATATTTAGAGAAAGGCGACTTCCTCCGAAGCATTGAAGTTCTTGATTCACTAATCAGTAACATAGAAGAAGAATCAAGCAAACAAAAGCATCTTGCAGAATTATATCGGGCAATGGCAAAACGCCGTCTGGGGAGAATTTCCGAAGCTCAGGCATTGCTATCTGAATTACAAGCAAAAAGTAACTACCCTTTTCAATCCATTGCATTGCTTGAATTGGGTATGATATACTACGAGAGGAAGGAATTCACAAGTGCAGTGAAAACTTTGGAGAGAGCCTTGCGAGAGTCCGACGATAATCTAATTTCGGCTAAAATCAATTTAATGCTTGGGGCAACTTATCTGGAGCTGAAACAATGGGGCAAAGCGATACAAGCATACAAAAGTAGCGAGGAGCTTGCCAAAAGAGCCACCTACGTCCAGCTGCCAAATAAAGACTTGATGCTCGCAGAAGCTCGATTGAAACAAGGAATTGCGCAAGTGCAAGACCACAGAAACAGCGAGGCAATACAAAACCTTCTCTATGTAATTGGCAATTATCCGAATGATGCAAAAGCCGAGGATGCTCTATTTTGGCTTGCAGAAGCTTACTATCGTTCCGATATGCTTCGCAATTCCATTGATAGGTATGAAACTCTGATAGCGAAATTCCCCAATAGCAAGTATCTCGAAGACGCTTTGTATGGATTGGGTTGGGCATACTTTCGACTAAAAAACTTTAAGAAATCGAGTGAAATTTTTGCTCAATTAGTCCGTGCATTCCCAAATTCCAAATATGGCATTGAAGTATGGTTGCGACAAGGTGATGGCTACTTCGTGCTTAAAGATTATAAGATGGCTATCGATAGCTACCGAAAGGTCTTGGAAATCTCTGCGAAGGGCGAAGAGGCACAGTATGCTCATTATCAAATATGTCACTCATATTACAAGATGGGCAATTTGGATGCAGCCTACAACGAGGTTTTAGAGTTTGTGAAAAGATACCCCAATTCGCAGTATTCTCCAAATGCTTTGTATTTAAATGGTTGGATTAGATTTCAGCAAAAGAATTATGCAGAAGCAATTAATAGTTTTAATTTTCTCATCGATGCCTATCCAAATAGCTTGCTTGTTCCAAGAGCAAAATATGCAATTGGAGATGCACTTTACAACATGAATAAATTTGAAGAGGCTGCACAGCAATACAAAAACATTATTGATGATTATCCGACAAGCCCGCTTGTAGCAGATGCACTTCGAAGTTTGCAATATTGTTACATTGCTTTGGGCTTGGAAAGCGAGGCGATGAAAATTGCCGAGGAATATGTAAGTCGAAATCCAAGTTCACCATTTGCAGTGGATTTTGCATTGAAGAAAGGAGAGATGTTTTACACTGGGAAGAAATTTAAATCGGCAATCGAGGAGTATCAGAATTTTATACAGAGATATCCAGAAAGCGAGAGAAAGCCCGAGGCTTTATTCTGGATGGGGAAAAGTTATCAAAATCTGGGCGATAATGACAATGCGATTATAATTTTCAAAGAAATTATTCAGAAATATCCCGAAAGTGAATACGCACCCGAGTCGTTTTTGGAACTTGGCTTGATTTACAAGTCGTTGGCAAATATACAAACTGCCGATTCTTTGTTTGGGTTGATGCAGGAGAAATACCCAGACGACCCATCCTCTGCCCAAGCTGGATTTGAGCAGGCGAGCATCAAGTTTGCCCTTGGGGATACTGCGACTGCTTTGAATATCTGGAGGCGAATTGCAGAGAACTTTGAAGGGAGTGAGTTTGGTGGACAAAGTTTGTATCGTATTGCTATGTATAATCGATTGTCGGGAAACTTCGAAGAGGCTATACGGGAGTTCTATAAAATAGCAAATATGAATTTGGACCCGAACCTGTCTGCAGAAGCCCAGTATCGAATAGGGGAAATTTATTACAGACTCGGTGATTTTTCGAAAGCTACGGAGGAATTCAATAAAGTTCGCGAAAAATTCTCCGATATTGAGGATTGGCATACTCTTGCCCTTTTAAACCTCGGGGATTGTTACGAAAGGCTCGGCATGCTCGAAGAGGCTATTAATTGCTATCGTGCGATTATTGCAACTCGCCCATTGGACGACTATTCGCAAACAGCAAAGCGAAGGCTAAATTTGCTTGAACAAAAAATGAAAAAATAGCGAGGGTTTATGAAAAAGTTTCTTTTGCTTTTTGTTTTAATGCTTGTGTATCTCAATTTGTATTCTCAAACAGCATCGCAACCATTGGAATTACCGAATTTTATAATCGAGGGCAAAGAGCAAATCGACGTTCAAGTCGGTATAAAGCAAGCCCCCCTTTTGCAGACCTATCTTGCACGCAATTCAATTGATTCATTAATAATTGTAGGTAAACCAAGAAATTACGTAGTTTTTCCAGTTAGGATGCCTAATACGATTATCTCCAAAGCCTTTCCTTCGGGGTATGTAGACGGAAACATAGGAAGTTTCTTTACAACAAATATCTCCGCAGGATACAAATCCTATTTTAAGGATTACGAAGTATTTACCATTGGAAATTTTGGATTAAGTAGGGGGCATATTGAAAATGCAAATTATGCTAAGTTTGCCATTGGTCTGCAAACCGATTATATTGCCCCAGAGAAATTTTACATTTTTGGGGAAAGCAAAACGACAACAAATATTGATTTTGATTATAAAACATATAGACTTTATGCATTAAGCGAGGCTCCAAGTAGAAATCAAATCGACTTTTCGGCAAAGATTATGTCGATTGGAAACTATGAAGGGTATGATTTTCAAACAGGTGCACGATTTTATACAATAAATCTTGCGAGCTCTGGTAACAGCATTTCGGAGAACCTGCTTGGTGGCTTTTTGCAAGTCTTGAACACAATGCACCAAAATAAATTAAGTGGTAGACTTTCATTGGATTTTCGTTCCACCGGGAATAAAACCACAAACTTCTTCCAGTTGGAGGGAGGTGGTCTGTTCGAAACTGGAAACCTTCGACTCGAGCCAAAGCTTGGTTTTCAATTCGCAAATTCAAGTCTTTCAAAAACACGGGCAATGGTTTTGCTGGATGTCGTAGCAAAGACCAATATTAACGAAAACTTTTCATTGTTGGTAAGATTTGATAATGGATTGCGCAACAAGAGCTTACGAGATTTATTAGGAGTTAATCCTTATCTTTCGGACTCTTTTGCTTTGGATTTTTGCAATGCAACAGAGTTGCAAGCAAAGATTAAGTATCAACCCAATAAAGAATTGACTTTTGTGCTTTCTCCTACTTTCTCTTTCAATACAAGATTTCCTGTTTTAAATTTTGCTCGATTAGGTTATTTCGACATTTCATATATCGATGCGTCAATTTTTTCGCTCTCTTTCGAAGGTTATTGGATATTAAAAAAATTTGGGACAATTTCCGCTGCTTTATCTTTGAATACAACTAAGCAAAATTCCAATAAGAATGATGTGCCAACTTTACCCACGCTACAATTTCGGTTTGATTATTCCAAGGAATTTTGGAATAAAGCCAAGCTTGCGGGATATTTCGAGCACTTTGGCAGAAGATATGCAGACCTGGGAAATTCCGTGGTTTTGTCAAGCTTTAGCAACTTGGGGCTGGTGGTGGAATACAAAATCAACAGTTCATTTATTTTAACATTCAGTGGCGATAACTTGTTAAATTCAAATATAGTTCATTGGTATGGCTACAAGGAGTGGGGGCTAAATCTAAAATTAGGTTTGATATACAAATTTTAACGGAATAAAGGAATTCTCATTTTAGTTTGATTTGTATTTGGATATGTGAACAAACAATTTAAGATGTTTGTAAATCCATTATAAGTATTAGATTTTGTCTTTTACTGGTAGTCGAATTGTAAATGTGGAGCCTTTTCCATAGAGGCTTTCGACCTCGATGGTCCCACCGAAGCTTTTAATGATATTGTAGCTCACGGAGAGCCCCAAGCCAGTTCCTTTTCCGACTGGTTTAGTTGTGTAGAATGGAAGAAAAATCTTCTCCATTTGTTCTTTTGTTATACCACAACCAGTGTCTTTTATTGAAATCAAAATGTTGTTGTTTTCGACTCGGGTGGAGACGATAATCTTTCCTGGTGGAGTTATAGCATCTCTTGCGTTGGTTAAAAGGTTAAGAATAACTTGTTTTAGAGAGTTCGGGTCGACAAAAACTTTTGGCAGGTTTGGTGCAAGTTTTTTTTCAAGAGTTATGTTCGAGACGTAAAGTTCGTGTTCGAAGAACCCTTCGAGGAGCTCGTTTATAATCTGATTGACGTCGTGATAGTCGAGTTTCAAATCATCTTTGCGAACGAAAGTCATGAGCTTTCGAGTGATATCGCGAGCTCGGAATGCGCTATTTTGGATATTGTCCAAGTGAGGTATCAAATCTTCAAAAGAGACGATTTGCCCAAATTTAGGATTAATAAGGTCTTTGATTAATCCAGCTTCGCTTGCGATTATGGCAAGGGGGTTGTTGATTTCGTGAGCAATACCAGCTGCGAGCTCGCCGACAGTTGCAAGTTTGCTTGCGTGCTCGAGTTGCGAGCGGGCAATATTTTTTTCCATCTCAGCAATTTCTTTCTCGCGTTCGTATTCGACTATTTTTTTTGCTCGAAGGTAGATAACAAAAAGTAAGAAAATAATAATTAGAGCGGAAAGAACTACGGAGGTCTTTTGAAATGTCGATACAAACAAAGTTTGGGGGGATTCAGAGGCAACAATCACGCACCAGTCTGTTTGTGCTAACCAGCAATAACCGTAGGGATATGTTTTATGGTTAATCTTTGCTGTTGTTATTCCAACTTTTGGGCTCTGAGGAGGGTTGAATGGTGAATTTTCGAGCACCGAACCCAACCTCGGATTTGTTAGTTGGTATTTTCCCTCTGAGTTAATCAATGTTAGTAGCACGTCGCGGAAGACAGTCGAAGAAAGAAGGAACTCGTAAATCTTTGTTGGTTCGAGTGTTGAACGAACAACAAAGAACTTACCGTTTAGGAGAGTCTTTACTGCAATAGTAAAATGTGGAAAATGTCGAAAGCCAAGATAGATATCTGTAATGATATAATTCTGCTTGTTTTGTAGCAATTTTTGAAACCAAACTTCATTGGAATAGTCAATATTTCGTAGGTTAGAGAATGGACCAGCGTAAAGTTTTTGAACACCCGAAGAGTCGAAAACTCCAAGGTCGATGAAAGCCTCGCTATCTTTTTGCAAACGCGCAAGGAAGTTTTCAATATTCCTTTCACTTATATCTGTAAAGAACGCTGGGGTTTCAACGACATTTCTTAGGTTCACCACTCTCTCGCGTAAAAAAAGGTCGAGGGTCTGTGCTTGCGTCTCTGCGATTGATTTTAGATGGAGATTCAATCTTTCACGACTAATTTTGTTGTATTCTACTTGGAAGAATAGAATCAAAAGGAATAGTGGTAGGACATAGGTCAGAATCAATCGAACGAGTTGTCTACGAAATAATGTTCGATATTTATTTTCATCAATTTCAAAGCCGAGCGATGTTCTTTGTTTGTCCGATTGCATAAACTATTTTTCTTCATCATCCAGTTTACGCAATTCATCGAGGATAGCAAGAGGACTATTCCCAAGTGCAATTTGAAAAATTTTTTCCATTTTTTCTTTGTCTTGTTGAAATTTCTTCTCCAGACGCGCTTTGTATGCTTCTTTAAGTTTCGTGATTAAATCCTCCAGCTCATAGGGTTTGGGAAGATAGTCGAAAGCGCCCAATTTTGTACACTCTACCGCAGAATCCAGCGAGCCGTGCCCAGTCAAGATTATCACCTCGATGAATTTATGTTCAGTTTTTAAAATTTCAAGTACTTGCTTGCCGTCCAGTCCTGGCATTTTTAGGTCTACTATAGCTATATCGAATTTATTATTTCGCGCCAATTCTATGGCTTCTGTTCCATTGGTAGCTTTTTTTACATCGAAACCACGTAACTCTAATCTTTTGCAAATAGAGTCGAGGAATTGAACTTCGTCGTCGACAACAAGGAGTTTAATTTTTCTTTCCTCCATATTAAAAACCTATTAATGGCCAATAAATAGATATACATAATGAATAAACGAAAACACAAGCAATTGCATATGGTATAGCAATTTTAATGAAATCTACTTGGGAGAAGTACCCAGTACTGTATGCAATAATAGTTGGCGGGCAACCAATCACAAGCCAAACAAAAGATGTGGTAGCAGGCAAAACCATAGTTATGTGTTTGATGCTGAGTCCAAGTGCATCTGAAAGAGGATACATTATCGGCAAGCAAAGAGCAGTAGCTGCAGAATTGGACATAAAGCTTGAAATGAAAGACGCAAAAATACCAATTCCAAAATATTGAACTAATTTGCCCTGACCGATTAACAGCGGTGCAAATTGGTCTGCAAGCCACTTGCCAGCACCGGTGTCGAGCATAGCAACACCAAGAGAAACGCCAGCGCCAAAAACCAACCAAGCGTCCCAAGCAAATTTTTCGATTATTGTCTTGAACTTGACGAAACCAAGCCCACAAATTGCAATGATTGCAAAAGCAGCAACTACACTTACGTGCAGATGGGTTAAATCGCCGATAGACCAAAGTAAAAATGCAATTGCGAAGATAATTGCTACACCTTTTTCCCTACGACTCATCGGTGGTAGCTTTGTAGCTTGTATCTCTGCGGGTAATTCACTAACTTTTGGGGGGTAAAGCAAGTAGCATATCAACCAAGTTGCTAATGAGACAAAAATTACAATAGGCAAGTGGCATATAAGGAACTCAAAGAAACCAATATGAATCCCATATTGCCTTTCAAGGAAATCTACAGCAATAGGATTACGACCTCCACCTAATATGGTTCCAAATCCCCCTGCGCTTGCACTCAGAGGGATTAATAACGTGAAGAACTTGGAAAAATTATTGCTTGTTTGAGGAGTAATGTTGAGTTTATTAAATACAGGTATCATAGAAAAGAGGAAAATGATTGTAATTGTGGCATCGTGAAAAACCGAAGAAAGGACAGAAGAGACAAGGCAGAGAAAAAGAGAAAACGTAATTATCTTTCTGCCGCCCATTTTTAATATTCCAAAGAGTATACGATTGGTAAGCCCAACCTCGTTGATGATTACCCCGAACATAATAATCATCATAACGAACATAACGGCTGGGCTTGCGTAGGGAGACCAAGCTGCATCAGGCTTTTGAATGTTAAACAGTAGTAATCCACCACCAACAAGCAAAGCTGTAACACCTATTGGGATTGCTTCGGTTACCCAGAGCAAAATTATTGTCATTAGGAATGCTAAGAAGCGGTGTCCTTCTGGGGTTAAACCTGCAGGTGTAGGCAAAGCATAGATTAAAACTCCAATACCGATTGATAATGTTAACTGCAAAATAATAGTCTTAAACGATTTGCCTTTTTGGGGCGCCTTTTCGGAAATCAAATACTTGGCTTTGGTTTTTGCTTTGTTCAATACATCAATCAACCTCTCAATTTCAACTGGCTTTTGCAAATAGTTGAACGCGTCCATCTGTGCCATCTGGACAGCATTTTCTGTATCGCCGAAGCCAGTGAGAATAACCACTTGAACCTCTGGTTTCGTAGCTTTTATTCGTTTCAAGACTTCTTCGCCGCTCATATCGGGCATCTTCAGGTCGAGAAGCACAACTTCGATAGTATCGTCTTTTGAGATTAGTTTCTCTACGTCCTTTCCAGATGTACGAGTTATAACCTCGAATCCACGCAGTCTGAGTTGTTCGGAGATACTATTAAGAAAAAGTTCCTCGTCATCAATAATCAGTAATTTGCTCATAATTTGAAATGTTTATTTGTTGAACTTTATACATTCATTAAGAATTCGATTTTCAATTTCGTTAATTAAGTCGGAAGTCCTTAGTATTCCAACTATTTCATTACCTCTTTTCACCAAGACCGAAAGGCACTGCCACATAATGATTTTATGTATCACCATTGGCAATGTTTCTTCTTCGTCGACACTTTCTGCAATTGGTTGCATTATATCTTCGACTTTCGTTTCCGAGGCAATTTGACATAAATCAACTGATATTCCCGTCCATAAAGAAAATTTTTCGTACAATGTTTCAATAAAGGAAGAACTTAGGTTCACCCTCGAAAGTTTTTCTACGTCGAACAAATTATTATACTTTGGTTCCAGCCCTTTAAGAATAGCGAAATGACCAACCTTGCCAATAACTTTGTTATCCTCGTCGAGCACAAGTATTGCACGAAACGGTGGAATGTTTGGTGGAGCATTTTTTACTGCTTCGTTTAGTTTAACAATCGCATCCAGCATGGAGAAGCCTTTTTTAATGGTTGGATACTTCTCTATTGGAACCATTATATCCTTTGCTTTCTTTTGATAAATCATTATTTACCTCAAAATAATATCTTCAAAGACAATTTAAATAAAATCTAACTTAATGAAAGTTATATTGAATGGTCTGTATTATCTGTGTTGTTTGATTATAGATAGGTGATATTAATGAATGATAACAAAATGCTTATGGAAAGATTTATCGTAAATAAACAATATTTCAATCCTTTTCAGTTTTATTTTTTATGCTCACAGAAAACAAAAGAACTTAAGATTAAAAATCAAAAATTTTATTAAATTTGAACATTACTTTTTTATAAGATTATTTTACATAGGCATAGATTTATGATGATAATTGATTTAGAATAAAATGGGCTTAAAAATCGATAAGGGCTTGTTCGAAGAAAGAGCCTACGGAGGCTTTGAATACACCGACCCCGACGACGAGACTTTCCTGCTCGACCAATTAGAAAAGTATCCTGGGGATTTGCCTTTTGAAAACGAGAACCTCGAGGTTGAAGATAACTTTTTGGCTTCGATTTCAGACACTGGTGCCAACGAGAAAGTGTCTGTCGAAGAAATCACACCAAGCAACTTTGCAAGTGAAGTTGCCAAGCAACAAGAAGGAGAGGTTTCCCAAGACGATACATCTAAACAACAAAATGTATCGTTTGAAAATGAGGAGAGGCTTGCTCGACCATACGAAAAGGCTGGTATTGACAAGGAAGAGAAAAAGAGAGTACCCTACCAGAAATCAGGTTTAATTGAGGACGAAGAAGTAGTACCTTTCGAGCGAAGTGGTTTGGAGCCCAAGGCAGAGCCCAAAATTGCGGAAGTATCGAAATCAACCAAATCGATTTGGGATATCTTCGAAGATGTTGAAAGCGAAAATGTTACCTCTGAAACAACAGAGAGAAATCAGACAGTAATAGAACCGAAGCCAGAGCAAATTCAAGCTCAAGACGAAGAGCAGTTAATTAAAGAGCCACCTACTGAAGAGACTGAAAAAGCAGAGGACATAAAAACAGACTTGGCGAGCACGCCGCAGACAGAGACAATATTAATCGAATCTGATAGTATTGTGGGAATACCGATAGAAATCAAAGTTTCCGAGGTAAGTCAAGAAGAACTTGAGGCTGTTTTAGATAAAGATTTTCGCAATTCTTTATTAGAAGACTTAGAGAAGAGCCGTAAGAAAAGAGAGCAAAAAGAAGCCAAGCAAGAGGAAGTCATATCAGCAGAGGAAAAAGAAATACTTCAAGCAGAATTGAACGAAGAAAGTTCAGTACCTACGGTGGAAGAGGTTACGCCAGTAGAGGTCGATATAAGTTCGATTGAACTGGAAAAGCCCTCACAAATTGTCGCACAGGAGTTTATCGAGACAGGCGAACTTGATAAGAAGAAGAAAAAGAAGAAGAAAAAAGTCAAATTTGCTAAAGAGAAAGAGCAGGTACAAACAGAAAATGCAAAAGAGGTAGTTGTCGGGTTCGAAAAAACGGAAGAGGAGTTGAAATCTGGAGAAACTCAAGAAGCTGAAGAAGAAAAGAGAAAAAGAAAAGCTCCCGTGTTTTGGCTAGTTTTAGGTGGTGGACTGGTACTGTTGTTGTTTGTCGTCGGTGGTGGGTATTTGGTCTATCGAAATTATTTTGTAAAACAGCAATCAAAAAAGGAAATTGCCAAGAAGCCCGAACCTTTGAAAAAAGCTGAACAAAAAGCAGAGATAGCAAAGCCCGAAACTACCGCTTCGAACCAAACCGGAGAGGGGGAAATTCCTGCTCCAAGCAAACAAGAAAACGAGGCAAAAGAAGACTTATCCAAGATTGAATCCAAGGCTATTACTCCAGTAGAATCCAAATTTGGTGCAAAAGAAACCAAAGTGAAACCAAAGTCTGAACCACAAACGAAACCTACTGTGCCGAAATACATTTCAAAACAAGAAAGTAAACCTTTTGTGCTTCCAAAGGAAGTGAGGATTGTAGAGACCACGCAAGAAGAGTATTCGATTGAAATTTTCTCAACTGCAGACCCAGAGGAAGCAAACTACTGGATAGCTCAACTACAAAAACGAGGAATTAACGTGTATCAAAAAGTTCATAAGGTAAAAAACGTCCCTTACTATAAAATTAGGATTGGTTCCTACAAATCATTAGAAGAAGCCAGAGATTTTGCTCGTAACTTGGGATTCAGAAATTTTTGGATTGATAGGATTAAATAGTACTTAAACATTTTTTGCCTTTATGCATCCTCCAAATTTTCAGACAAATGCGACGTTGAATCTGTCCAGATTTCTTTCGATGATATTCATTTAAATTTCCTCAGCTACGCAAATTGCTTAACTTGATTTTTGCTGAATTCATTTGGTAAAGTTTTCACTTTTGCTTACAAGCAAAAAGCCCGCGGCACTGACCGCGGGCTTGTGGAATCAAGATGTGGTGTTTTTTACTTCGTAATTACAAATTCTTGTCTTTGTCGGAAGTGTTCGCTTGCCATCGTGATGATGTACATTCCGTTG
>CALBDO010000023.1 GCA_937927515.1 Candidatus Kapaibacterium sp.
TGATGCGAAAGTTAACACATTCACTGCTCATTCTGTTTATACAACTCATTGTGAGATAACAACTTACACACGGGGGGGGGGGGTACACAGCCACTTTCCAATCGGATAGATGCGCTACAGCCAGCAAAATTGCTTTGCAGCAGATGCCGCGCATCCCCAGATGGAGAAGAGTTTCATTTATACTTTTTCTTTGCGTTTCCGTTCCCTTTTCGCTCTTTGAAAGAATTTGATTTTATGTTAAATTAATTTTAACAAAGGAGGAAAAAATGAAAATTTTTATAATGTCCATTGCAATTATCCTATCGTTACTATCAAATGGGACGTTATTCTCGCAAGATATGGGTTGCGATAATATCGAGCCCCCAATAAATGAATGCTATGCACCGTGGCGTTGGTTTGTGCTGGATATTCCATACGTATGTAATGGTGTTACCTATTCAGTAAAGGTTACATTTTGTGCATACTGTAACGTTACGAACAATAGGGTGTGTATAAGAATTAACCGTGTGGAAAACTTACCAGCAGACTGCGACATTAATATATATGACGAGCAAATTGTACGATGGTTGATTGTGGAAAACCACATAAGAAAATTTTGTGGAAACTATCCTTGTGGTACAATACCAATTCAGACTTACCACCTGAAGTTTCCAGTTTGTGTCGATATAATTTATTCTGGCATTCCATACAAATACACTATACAAGCAAGTAATGAATGCAACCGTTTTTGTTATTGGGATATTCAGGCTTGCTGGTGCAATTGTACCCCAGATTGTGACCCGCGTCCAGATTGTACTCCACATATGGCTTACACGGTGGTACGAAGTACACTGATTGGTATTGGGAACTGCGAACCGCAGGGGATAGATTTCGAGCCATTTAAACAAAGAACTCCCTTTGTGATTAGGTGTATAAAAAATGGTACCTTCTGTGACCCGAGCGGCTGGTACTGGGAATAGTAAATATATGCTAACTCTAATGTATATTGGAGTTAGCTTTTTTAATTTTTATTTTGTACAAATATGGTGATTGCTATGAAAAATTACTTTTTCTTATTGGCGGCTAAATTACTCCTTTTTAATATTGTTAATGTTTGGTCCGTCGAATTCGAGATTACACCAGTACATACCCACTTTATTGGTTGTTTGGAGGTAAAAGGAAAGTTAATGATTTATGGAACCGGAGGAGTGTTTTGGGTCTCATCGGATAAAGGAAATTCTTGGGAAAAGAGAGTAATTTATCCTTTTGGAACAATACGAAAGATTGTTAGTCAAAACGATACTCTTTGGGGTATAATGGATGATGGAATAATTCTTGTTTCTACAAACTTAGGCTTGAATTGGTTGACCCACAAAATTGACTTAAATGACAATGATTTTTTTGCGAATTTGGTTATTAATTCTAACCATCTTTTTATTAGGACAAGAAATAAAATACTAAAATTTGATAAAAAGTTGAATTTAGTTGATTCTGTCGAAGATAATTCATTAATTATAGAAAAAAGTAACTTTTTTGTTTTAGGAAGTTTTAAAGGACCGGCTTTAGATGTTTATCGAAATTCTGAAATGTTTGTAACACCTAAATTTTTAATTGCTAATATAAACAATCCCTTACCGGGAAGCGAGAGAATAAATCATTTCCTTGCCATTGATTATGATTTTGATACAGTTCGCTTTGTTGATGTTGATTCAATTGTTTTAAAAAGAGTTTTGGATTTCGAACCTGGTCATGTTTGTTCAGTTGATACTTTAAATGAAAGTTTATTGATTACTCTTGGAAGTAATCCACCAGTTCTATATCAAACTGACTTTGATTTGAAGAGTTGGAAATGTTTTTTCAAGGATACTCTGCTAATAATAAATGATACCCTTTTAAAAAGAGTTGACTTTGGGTCATACTTTTTCTATAAAGGAGAATTACTTGTTGGATTTCTGATTACCTCCTCAAAATATTCATACAAAGGTGGGTTTTATTATGACTATTCCCCAAAAAATCTTGGGGTTTGTGTGTACTTCAATGACGGAAAAAAGGAGGCTTTTAGGATAAAAGGGACTCTTTTTGAAAATAAGTACTACACATACCCTATTGATAGAAGGTTTTTAGACAGATTATCAATGGCATTAGATTTTTTACCGGGAAGGTTTGTTAGAATAGATTCTACTTTTATTTTTGTAGGTCCTTTTAAGACTATTGTGCGTGTCGATGATAAGTTTAACAAATGGGAACTTTTATCAAGTCTAAATAGCCAACCATACAAAATACTTAACGATTCAGTTTTCTTATTTGTAAACACTTTTAGTAAATCTTTTGATATTGATTGTAGTTTCGACGGGGGCACTTTATTTTTACCGACTAAGCTCGGACTTAACCAAGAGATACAAACTAATTACATTATGGACTCGCTTTTTAACGTACTTGATTCAGTAGTTACTATTTACAATGTTTCTTATTTGTCCTCTTTTGAATCTTTGCCATTACTTTATGTGGATACCACGGGCAAGGGCATCCTTAAGGGAAGTTCTGGTAATGTATTTTTTCGTAATTACCTATATTGGGGTATCACCTTAGATTTTTTCCAGACAATCAAATTTATAAGTTTAAAAAACATATCTCCAACTAGCAGATATTTTTCCAACGTATTTTTTTGGGATAACAAACTTTGTTTTTATAGTTCTAACTTAGATCCAATTAAAAGAGATACTATTAGGACGCTTATGTTTTATATCTTTCCAAATGAGATAAATAATTCTATCGATACTTTAACTGACTACTATTTCGATACGGCAATAAAATTTGTTCAACCTTATTATGTATGGATAAACAGAGATAGGTTGTTCGTTTTTTCGACAATTCAAGATTCATTGATGCCATGGAGAAAAACTGCCTGCATATTTGAAACGGACCATCCCACTAATTTGAAAATTCCAAAATACATTATCGACGATGTCTTCGATTTCTTGCAGTTTTGCGAAATTACTCCCGATTCAATTCTCTTTGTTGCTGGATATCCTCTCTCGCTATTCCTTCTTGATAGCAAAAACAATAAATTAGTTAAACTCTTTACCACAGACAGTTGTAATGTACTTTTTGTAGTTGATTTCGATGGGAATTTCTTCCTATTTACTGACCAAGGAATTCTCGAGAACACAGACCGAAGCGATTTAACGCAATGGCGAGAGGGGAAATGGGACTACGGCAAACCGAACTTCGAGAGTGTCATCTTCAAAGGCAATGTTGCAATTGCTGGCTTGAGCGACTCGCTCCGTCCGTTTAATTATTAC
>CALBDO010000024.1 GCA_937927515.1 Candidatus Kapaibacterium sp.
TTTGTTACTCCACACCGAACACAAAGAGTTACTCTAACGCTGTCACAGCCGGGCACATCAAATATTAATGGTATGCAAGCAGTGTTTGGCAAGCATTTATCGCAACTCTGCCCGCTGGCTTTGTCCAATCCAACAAAGCCAAAAAGAATGGTAAGGAACAATAAAGCAATATATTTTTTCATTGTTATATTCATTTTGTTGAACAAATTTAAATTAAAATCAAATTCTTTCAAAGAGCGAAAAGGGAACGTAAATGTATAGTAATAAAAATCCAAGGTAGGTTTTTATCGTATTATAAGTTAGAGCATCGGAAGAAAAATATTTTTTATACTTATTAAGCCTACTAAAACTGTAAAAGAACATTTTTTAACTAATTGGAATTTCCAAGAACAATTGCAAAAAATTTTAAATAGGTTGCTTTTTTGGAACTTCGCTATGTATAAAAAAGATAATTTATAGCAATTTTAAAATAACTTTAAATTTGTTCTAAGTATAACTTAAACAAAATTTACAGAAACATTGCCTAAGAAAATGTTGTTCCATTTCTACGAGCTCATCAATCATTAATGTGAAATATTTATTCGAAAATTCATAATTTTATTAATAAACATCGATGATATTAGCAATAAACTAGTAGCAAACAGCTTAAAAAAATGTAAATTTTTTTAAAAATGAATTAGCATTCTACTGAGGCAACAAAGTGCCAGAGAAAAAAGAGTAAATATTTGAAAAAGTCAAAACTTCCAATTATAAAAATATGAATTGTTAGCAAGTCTCAAAGACTTTCTGAGGAAAATTAATATTATTAATCTTCATAGGGGTAAATACAAATATTTTAGTATTTACCCCTTTTGGGTCTACCTTATTATAATAAATGTACTCTTTGCTTCGAAACTTTTGGAAGTAATTTGTATGAAGTATGTTCCGCTTGGTAATAGAGATACAGAGTAAACTATAGTATTGATACCCGGTCGAATGGGACTATTTTTTAACACTTTGTCTAATATAACACCATTAAAGTCATAAAGGTTTATTGAAACGTCCGTTAGTGCTTCCTTTGCGAGGAAGGAAATGGAAAGATAATCACTACTACAAGGGTTTGGAGATAAAGATAGATTTGATATTAATTCATTATTGTCTAAAGTTTCCCTGACCCCAGTTAAGGGGATAATAATTTCGCCATCAGAAATTATCTCGTTGTTTTTGTTGTACGTTTCAAAAATAAACTGAGCGGTTTTGTTAGATTCAGACTCAAAAGTTAAAAATATTGGTCTGATTTCTCCTTGATAATCCAACTCTGTTTTAAGCAGGGGTGGCCCAGCATCTGGCATTAAAATTGGATTGGCGGTTTGTTGCTCTGTGGAAGACGAATATACACCTAATTGAGCTTTCATATTAATTGCATTGGAACCTACTGCAAGAATTTTTTCTTTGTTTTTTGGCTTGAATACAATTTTGGCAATTTTTTCTTTAACTATATTATTATTTTTTAGTAGAATTGCGACAGTCTGCGGATTTTGGGGTGCCTCACCTTCGGAGATAGCAACTTCGTCTCCGCCAGATTTAAGAACTGCAGTAATATAATAATCGATAGGAATTGTGTCCCCTTCAATCAAAACATAAGCAGTTGCTGTGAAAGGAATACGATATATCTTTTTAGGATTTGAGAAAAGTATTTCGAAGGTTGCTGAATCACCAAGTTGTAAAGAAATAGGAACCTTACAAACTCCTTTGGAATCAGCTTTGGTTATTGTCCCATCTTTTAAATGGCGAAGTTGTAAAACCGAAGCATCTAAAGTATCACTTCGAAAATCATATCCTAATACGATAAATGAACTGTCCTCTACATCTATTGGTCTGTGGTTATAAATGGTAAATTTGCCCTTTTCAGCTGTTTCTAAAATTATAATACTTGAGATTGGGTCTCGACGAGGAAATCTCCTGATTTGATAATGTAACAAAGTATCACAAGTACAACATGTTGAATCGGTGAACATATAACGTACCCCAAACTTAACTATCTCGTGTGGAAAGATTGGGGGAGGTAGTAGGAAAATAGATTGAAAACGATAATTGTTTATAACACCAATTTCAGAAATATTCCTTAAATCATAGTTGCCCCAAATCAACTCACGAGCAAAGCCGGGAATTAACTGATGACTTCCCCAGATACCCTTCAAACCCAAGGCGGGATTCAAAATTAGTTGACCCAGTCTTGTGTTTGGAGGTGTACCAGGTGGTTGCCAACCAGACCAAAAAGATGGGATTCCATATAGACTACGTGCCTTCTCAATATCGAAATACAGATGTGGCCAATAAGTATCACGTTTTGCATAGGCAACATAAGCTAATACTCTTACCAAATTAGGATTCGGGATAATATTAATAAACTCTGTGTTGAGAAATATCCGTTGATTGTCTAATTGATAGGCATAACTTTTTAAATTAACTCGAAAAGAATCGCAACAGCTCTGACATTGTAAATTAAGAGGATATTTACAATCGTACTGATTATAAAAATAAAGATGGACCGTACATGGAAGATTAGAATTTGAGCCACTGAAACAGAGTGTGAAAATGTTATTTCCCGGCAGAATTGATGTACCAGTAAAAGCTATCACAGTATTAGGAGGTGTACTACTAAAAATCCATCCAGCGGGACCATTTGCAGATGTAATAGAATTCGAAGGAGTAGTAACAAAACTAATTCCGTTAATAGGCAAAGGTAGCCTCAAATTATTGAAAATGTTAAATTGGTAACAACAGTTGTTTTCTTCTACTCGGGTTGGTGTAACATTGACGAGGATTGAATCGCAAATAGAACAAATTTCTTCACATCTTATTCCATAAATTAAACCAATATAAGAACGGCGTGTGCTTACAATCTTAAAATCAATAGTTATAATGTTTCCAATTACAAAAAAACTGGCAGAATTTATCGTACCAAAACCACCTCCAGAGCCAACTAAAACTCCGCTTCCAGGAGCGTGTTGGCTCCCACTATTATAGTAGATAAAAAGTGAATCATCGACGCAAAAGTCAATTGTCAGCCTATATAAACAATTTACCGCTGTAGAGGGAGGTGAAAAAGAATGTCTGAGAAATAAAGTATCGGGATTTCCTATTACTCTCCCAGCATTATTTCTTGATACCCAGCAGGCACCGTTATCGTAAAGAGACTGCCAAGGATAAGGAGGGGGCAGCCCTAACGCTGTTCCCCAAATACCGTCAGCTACATTTGTTGGGACGTTTATTGCTGGAGCCCAAGTCGTTCCATTCCATATTTGTGTATTTGTGGAATTTGAAATTAAATATCTACCAGTAGTTCTATCTTGACAGTAGTCGTGTCGTGTAATAGGCCAGTTACATTCGCTTCTCAATGTATCCCCACGAAGTCCATAGATAAAACCAAAATATGTTGGCCTTAGGTTAAAAACTTCGAACTTGATTTCGTGTGTTGATGCAGACAAATTGCCAATGTTTACTGTGTTCAAGTGATCAAATTGACTACCGCTGCCGATATAGGTTCCATCGAGGTAAACGGCAATAGAATCATCAACACAAAAGTCAATTTGAACGTTGGTTAAGTTAACTGTTGGAGAAATTATTTGTCGAAAAGTTCTCCTGAAATTACCCACAGCAGAGTCCCACCCAGGGATACTTACCCAACAAGCACCATTATTGTAGAGAGGTTCCCAAAACCTTGTTGTTACAGGAAAAATTGCAGAAAGCCAAACAAGATCAGCTCTTGTACAAGGAATTTCCACAGCGCTACCCCACGAAGTTCCATTCAAAACTTGAGTGTTTGACGAGTTACTAAATGTGAAATACGAAGTACTTGTTATTGGCCAGCCGCACGAAGAAATTTGGGAGAAAAGATATGATGTTAAGAATAGAAATATAAAAGGAAGAGTAAAGAGACACCTTTGAATTAATGATTGAGGTCGCATTTTTCCCTCCTTTAAATTTGAAAAAGAAAATATTTTTAAAAAAATTGAGTTGAATAAGTCTGTACGCTTATCGCTTAAATATTCCAAAAGACTTTTGAAAGTCACAGAGTGGTGAATGAAAATTTGTAGACGCAGATGTGTTTTCAGTTGTGAAGAGTTTGGTTAAAAATAATAAAACATTTGCACAAAATAAGGTGGGATGAACATAAAAGCAAGAAAAAATAATTTTTTCTGTAGTACAAAGAATAGACTTACGAGAAGATAATTCAGATTGAAAGGATAGATTCTCGCCCCCTAAGGAGCAAACTTTAGATTCAATTAAACAAACACAGTGGATTAAAGTAGAAAAAAAACTTTCTCTTTCCCAAAAGTCAAAAAATAAAACATTTAAGTAAAAACAAATCAATAAATTACCTATAAATTAAGTAATACAAATTTAAAAAAAACATTTGCAAGTGTTCAAAAAAATTTTTAAAATTTTTCTAACATATTCTAATTACTTTCACAATATCATTCAAAATATGGTAACTTTTCCATACAAAATTATTGTGTTGTAACTTCATCAAGGTTTTAAGAATATGGTATATTGTGGTTTTAAACTAATAAGTTTATATAATTTATCTTTTGACTTTGTTATAATCCTTTAAAAGTTAAATTAAAAATGATTTTCCAAAAAAATGATAGTTAGAGGTTAATAATTTTTAAAACTTTGTTTAAATAAAATATTTGCATTATTTTTTTATGATAATTAATTTAGTCTTTTAAAATTTTTGGAGCAAAAGATATGTACGGCAAGATTCGTGACTATTTGCAATCTGAATTGAAAAAATTGCAAGAGCAAAAGCTATATAAGCATGAGAGAATAATTGAAAGCCCACAGGGTCCAGAGATTGTTGTTAAAGGAAAAACAGTATTGAATTTCTGTGCAAATAATTATCTCGGTCTATCATCGCACCCTGAACTAATAAAGGCCGCCCACGAGGCTATAGATAGTAGAGGGTTTGGCCTTTCCTCAGTACGTTTTATTTGTGGAACACAAGATATTCACAAGTATTTGGAACAAAAAGTCAGTGAATTTCTCGGGACAGAGGACACAATACTATTCTCTTCATGCTTCGACGCAAATGGTGCTGTTTTCGAACCATTGATGACAGAAGAAGACGCTATCATCACGGATGCGCTTAATCACGCATCCATAATCGATGGAATTCGCCTCTCCAAAGCTCAAAGATGGATTTACGCGCACAACAATATGAGCGACGAAATAACCATCGACCCCGCAACTGGCAAGGAATTAAAGGGCTTGGAAAGATGCTTGAAAGAAGCACAAAGTTGTCGCTTTCGTTTAATTGCAACAGACGGTGTCTTCTCGATGGATGGTGATATTGCAAACTTGCCCGTAATTGTTGAACTCGCTGAAAAATATGATGCTCTTGTTATGATAGACGATAGCCACGCAACGGGGTTTATGGGCAAGACCGGACGTGGTACACACGAATACCACAATGTCTTGGGGAGAATCGACATTATAACGACAACATTCGGCAAAGCGCTTGGTGGGGCATCTGGTGGCTGTATCTCTGGAAGGAAAGAAATTATCGATTGGATGCGAAACAAAGCAAGACCATATCTTTTCTCCAATACTCTAGCCCCAGCAGTTGTTGGCGCAACTCTTAAAGCACTGGAGTTACTATCAGAATCAACTTACTTACGTGATAAACTTGAAGCCAACACAAAAATGTTCCGCAAAATGATGACCGAAGCTGGTTTCGACATAATTCCTGGCGTCCATCCAATAGTTCCAATTATGTTTAGCAAATTTCCAAATTCCTCCGAAATCGCTGTTGAATTTGCCAATCGAATGCTGGATGAGGGAATATACGTGATTGCCTTCTCATATCCCGTTGTTCCGAGAGGCAAAGATAGAATAAGAGTACAACTTTCTGCTGCTCATGAACAACATCATATTGAAAAAGCTGTAGATGCTTTTGTCAAGGTGGGCAAAGAACTAAGTGTAATTTAATTACTAGCTCATTATAACTTTTAAGTACCTCTAAAATTGTTTTAAACCATGAGATAAAGCTTTGGTACAAATTTAAAACAAAAAGGGCAATAAAATCGTCCGAAATTATGTATGGTTAAATTTAAAAATAAATATATTTTGCCAAAAACATTTAATGTTGCAAAAGAGGTTCTTTGCAATGACTTTTCGTTTGTTATTGAAAGCAATATAAGCGAACAAATAACAATTCAAATTTTCGACGCATTAGGTAATTTAGTTCACAAGAAGGAAGTCCAAGTGAAAAAAGGTAGAAATGAAGTTGAGTTGGGTGATACCAAATTTACCAATGGTCTGTTCTTTTTTAATATAATCGATGGTAATTCCGTATTGTTCTATGGGAAATTTATTTATTTAAAGTAAAAAGTGAGCTCCGTTCTGCAGTACGGAACGGGGCTCAATATTTAAAATTGGAGGATTTATGAAAAAGTATGTACTTTTTATCATTGTTTTGTTATCGATAAACATCTCGAATATGTTTGCACAGAAATTTGACTACAATTGGTATTTTCCATATAAATGTGCAATTACATTCAACAATCCAAACATAGAGCCGGCTCCTCTTTTTGACTCGAAATTGAATGAATATGACCCTGACCCATCAACTATATCAGATAAAGATGGTAATTTACTTTTCTATTGTGGTGCTAGCTTTAAGGACCCGACCGACATGTTTCGCAAATTTGATATTTTTGACAGGACTCACACAAAAATCCTAAGAGCTGATGATATTTTTTATGCCTTTCATAGTTTCCTGATTAACTACCCGGGTAAAAAAAATTTACTTATGTGCATTACCTCTCCATTTCTTAGACGAGATTCGTGGAGAAAGGGCAATGTAGATGCTCCTCTTAGATTTGACTTAATTGACGTAACAAAGAGAAACGGACTTGGAGAGATAGTAAAAACTTTTTATTGGGATAACGCATCTGGTACTTCATTCTTTATCGATGGTATTTTTAAGCATTCCAATAACATAGACTGGTGGCTTGTGGGCCCTTGCTTTGAATTATTATCTCCTGTATTTTATTTTAAATCATATCTTTTTACAAATAAAGGTATAACTGACAGCACAGTAAGCTACTTAAGTCTTCCATCTGAATTCGATGTTATACCTGATGTGGGTAGTTTCGGCTCATATATACCTACAACCTCTGACGCAGATGGTGCTGGTTCGGGCTTAATCCTAATACCAATGGAATCTAGAGAGGTAATTCGTCATAATCTTATACCAGTTGGTGAAATGCGTCTTGGGTCCAAAGAAGGTCATTTAGGTTTATTAAAATTTAATTCTTCAACTGGAAAGTTATCCTTTGTCGGTCATTTCAAGGTATGTGATACTTGTTTTATTCAATATCCAATATTCTCACCCGAGAAGAGAAAAATATACGTTGGTGTTACTAAAAAGCGACCTACATCAGTTTATGGACTTGGAATTTTTATCCAAGAACTTTACCAATTTACGTATTCGACTGATTTTAAAGAAATTGAGCAAAGTAAATCTAAGGTCGGTCCGACAAAAGTCGACTACTTTGTTTACGAGGTTTTTCCTGATATTCCACCCCCCACAGACCCCGACGGAGTGCAACCTACTTGGTTCTCACAGATGAAAGTAGGACCAAATGGTAAGATTTACATTCTTCATTATGAAGGAAACTATATTTCAGAAATTTCAAATCCAGAAGCAGATGCGAAAGATATAGTTTACAAAGATACCGCTGTACTTTTAGGTGACGCAAAGGCATTATGCTTTCCATGGACTATGTCCAACGGATATAACCTCTGGTTAGAATTAGCCAGCAATTCTCCCCTGTGCGCCGGTGATAGTCTAAGGCTGTCTGTCACTTTATCGGACTCGACGAAAAAACCGAAGAAAATACTTTGGGAGGGTCCGAATGGTTTCAAATCCGATAAACAATCTCCAACTTTGCTTGCTCGGCAAAGTGGCTTTTACAAAGCTACCGTCTATGTCAGTGGAACTGAAATAACGGACAGTATCTGGGTTGACGTTGGAAATTCTATACCTCCCAAAATACTGGCACCCAAGCAATTTTGTCGAGGTGATACGATTGAGATAAAGGTCGACAAGAAGTATACTTCTTACTTCTGGTCAACTGGCGATACAACAAAGAACATAAAGGTATGGGAGACTGGAAGATATTTTGTAAGAGTAATCGACAGTATTGGGTGCAATGGCTATGATACAGTGTTTATTGAAGCTATCGATGTTCCGGCAAAAATTTTTGGCGAGAAGACAATTTGTCGAGGCAGCTCTACCGTTTTGGAAGCATTCCCAAAGGGTAGCCAATATCGGTATAGATGGTCTACTGGTGATACAAGCAACCAAATAAAAGTAAATCGAGAAGGTTTATATTGGGTGGTTGTAACCGACAGTTTTGGCTGCATGGGAATAGATAGTGTGGAAGTTAAGGAGTTACCGAACTTAGAATTTACAATTCAAGGGGACAGTGTTCTGTGCAGTGGTGAGTTTGTTGAGCTTTCTGCGCCACTGCGAGGTGGAAATTACACATATTTTTGGTCGACCGGTGAAACAAGTGAACAGATAAAGATTTACAAAGGAGGTCGTTATTGGTTATGGATTAGAGATAAAAATGGGTGTGAAGGTTACGACACAATAGATGTGAAAGAATACTCTAAACCCGAAGCAAAGATTATGTGTGAGAACGGTCGTAATATCCTTTGTAAAGGAGAGAAATTGA
Source organism: Candidatus Kapaibacterium sp. (assembly GCA_937927515.1). Lineage (GTDB taxonomy): Bacteria > Bacteroidota > Ignavibacteria > Kapaibacteriales > UBA2268 > Naka2016. The sequence goes on from CALBDO010000024.1 coordinate 8,730, forward strand.
AACTTACCGCAGAACCGATTGGAGATTATCGATATTTTTGGTCGAACGGTGCTACAAGTCCTGAGATTGAGATAACCCAGGGAGGAACTTATTGGCTATTAGTGGAAAATAAGTATGGATGCAGAGATTCTGCTTGGATAGAGATAATAGAACGCGAGACGCCGGCTCCGAAGATTTTGGGAGATACGGCAATTTGCATTGGGAAGGATGGAAAACTATGGGTTGAAGGTAATTATGTTTCATATTTATGGTCAACGGGAGCAACAACGAGTAGCATACGAGTTAACAGTGCAGGGATATATTGGGTTGAAGTAACGGACACGAATGGATGTCGAGGTCGAGCGGAGCAAAAGGTAGATGAGTTTAAAATTGATATCTCCGGTATTGAGCCAATTGATTTTGGCAGAGTATTGGTAAATTCAGCTGTTAGCAAGCAAGTTACAATTGAAAATCATTCTAACACCAGGATAAGGATAAAGGAAATAAAATTCAAGAGAGGAACGAGCGTTTTCGAAATTAAAGCGAGCACCCCGATAGAGCTTGGCGAAGGCGAAGCAACAAGCTTTGAACTTATTTACACTGCTGTAGGAAAGCTCGAGGCTCGTGATACAATAGTAATCTTTGTAGAACTTCCTTGCCAGCAAGAGTTTGAAATACCAGTAGTTAGTAAAATAGAAGGAATTAAGACATTTGTATGGTTGCCCGATACAACGGGGGTGATTGGGACAAAAGGATATTGCATACCATTGCGAGCAAGAAGCGATGGAGTTGAAATAGAGGATTTATCTTACGAAGCTACGATACGATTTGACGCAACAG
>CALBDO010000025.1 GCA_937927515.1 Candidatus Kapaibacterium sp.
CCGATGCCAGCAAGCAATATTGTGAAGAGCAAAATCTATTGGGACGGGAGTTTCGATTTGCGAGAGGCGATAGATGGAGTGTATGATTCTATGGGGAACAAAGTCGAAGGGAAGGAGCGTATAAGTCTGAGGGAGCTTGGCAAAACGAGTGCGGAGATGGTGTGGGAGTGTAGTGGTCAACCCAGCGGTGTGTACTTCATTGTCGTGCGTTTCCATAGCCGAGCCGAAGTAGTACCGGTTATCCTCCAGTAGTGGGTTAATGCAGAAATTCATAAAAGTTTTAGGAGCGTTTAGCCAGACGCACTAAAAAAATAAGACACAAAGCTCGTAGGGGCACGGCATTCCGTGCCCCTACATTCTATATATTTTATTTTTAAATATGATTTGCAACTTTTTTGTTTATTTTTGCATTTTAGTTGTTTAAACTTAATTGGACGAACTATGAAAAATATACTAGTGGTATTAATTTCCATTAATTTAAGTTTATTTTCACTATCAAGTCTTCTATCACAGCCTAAAATTCAGTACAAATCCCTCGACAAACAAATGCCAAAAGACCCTGCAATTCGAATCGGGACCCTCTCTAATGGTTTAAAATACTACATTAAATACAACAAGAAACCAGAAAAGCGAGCCGAGCTAATGCTTGTAGTTAATGCTGGTGCTATATGCGAAGACCCCGAACAAAATGGTCTTGCACACTTTTGCGAGCATATGGCTTTCAATGGAACCAAGAACTTTCCCAAGCAGGCGTTAATTGATTATCTTGAATCGATAGGTGTGAAATTTGGTCCCGAACTTAATGCCTATACCAGTTGGGATGAAACTGTTTATATGTTACAATTACCCACCGACAGCACTGAGCAATTTTTGAAAGGATTTCAAGTTCTGGTGGATTGGGCAAGCAACGTGTCTTTTGATAGCGAAGAAATTGACAAGGAAAGAGGTGTGGTGATTGAGGAGTTTCGACTAGGTCGTGGAGCAGATGAGAGAGTTGAACGAAAGCACAATAAATTACTATTTTATAATTCAAAGTATGCATTACATGATATCATAGGCGATACGAACATTATTCGAAATGCTTCATATAGTGTAATTAGAAGATTTTATAAAGATTGGTATCGCCCGGACCTAATGGCAGTTATTGCAGTCGGGGATTTTGATGTTGACCAAGTTGAAAAACTTATCAGAGATTTGTTTTCAGTGATACCCAAGGCTAAAAAACCAAGAAAGCGTGATTATGTAACTATTCCTTCGCATAAAGATGTGTTTGTTTCTGTTGCAACCGACAAAGAACTTTCCTTTCCCCGAGTTGAAATATATTTCAAGGGAGGAAAAATAGATGAAGGTACATTTAGAAATTTCCGGGAGAGTTTGTTGGGCCAAATTTTTTCGACAATGCTTAACCAACGATTGAAGGAGTATCTCCGAAAAGAAAATCCTCCTTTCAAGTTTTATGCCTTCTCTGGGCTAAATCGTTTGGGTCGATTGAATAGCGCCTATGTCATGTCTGCCGGAGCTATCGGGAATGCTGTAGATAGATGTGTTGAAACACTGTTGACAGAAGCATTTAGAGTATTACAGCATGGCTTCACATCGACTGAATTTGAAAGAGCCAAAAACGAAATTCTTCGTCAGTATGAAAGCAAATTTAATGAACGTGATAAAACCGAATCAATTTACTATGCATTCGAGTATTCAAGAAACTTTCTTGAAGGTGAAGCCATTCCTGGAATAGAGTACGAATATGAGCTTGTTAAGAAGTGGTTACCCGAAATTAGATTGGATGAAGTTAATGCCCTAAGTAGAAAGTACATCAAAAAGGAGAATGTACTCATTGCGGTAAGTGCTCCGGAACGACCAGATGTAATTATTCCTAATGAAGCGAATATTAAGCAGATGTTTTTAGAGCTTTCCGAAAAAGTGTTTGAACCTTATGTTGATGTAACCCCTACCAGACCATTGTTTGACAAACAAGTTGCTGAAGGTAAAATCATTCGAGAAAGATATCTAAAAGGGTTTGATGCTACTGAATTGGAATTGAACAATGGTGCGAAAGTGGTCTTGAAAAAAACGGATTTTAAAAATGAAGAGGTAGTTTTCTTTGCATATAGTTTTGGTGGTGCTTCCCAAGTTGCAAACGAGGACTATTACAATGCAGTTTATTGCGAGGAAATTATTACCGAAAGTGGTCTGGGTAAATTTAACAAAACAGAATTAGAGAAGTATCTCTCCGATAAATTAGTAAGTGTAAGACCGGCAATATCCGATTATTACGAGGCTATCTATGGCAGTGCGTCCCCTAAAGACTTAGTAACAATGTTTGAAATGGTTCATCTTTATTTCACTGAACCAAGAATCGACAAAGAAGCATTTAACTCACTCAAAAAGCAATTCATATCAAATGTTTTAGATTCAAAAAATCGTCCTGAAAAGGTTTTTAGAGATTCGGTCAATTGCAATTTATGGAATTATCATACAAGGCGAAAGCCACTGACCGAAGACATAGTCGAAAGTTTTAATATGATGAAAATGTACGATATTTTTACAGAGCGTTTCTCGGACCCATCCGACTTCGTTTTCATCTTCGTTGGAAATTTTGACACAGAAAGCATGAGAGCTTATGTAGAAAGATACATAGGTTCAATTCCCTCCAACGGTATAAAAGAACATTGGAAAGATGATAGCTTAAGAATGTTTAAAGGTAAAATTGAAAAGAATTTTGTAAAAGGTTTAGAGAAAAAGAGCTTTGCAAGAATTGTCATGAATGGTGAATTTGATTGGTCTTATCGCGAAAGGTTTTTAATACGTGCATTGAATAACCTTTTGGATATTAGACTACGTGAAGTGCTTCGAGAAGAAAAGGGGGGTACCTATGGTGTTGGAATATGGTTTACCACAGAGGCTTTTCCAGAAAAACGCTATAGTTTGAACATTACATTTGGTTGCAATCCAGATAGAGTCGAAGAATTAATAGGCGATGCAATTAGTGTATTAAAAGATGTCTCTTCGAATCTTCAAAAGGATATCTATCTAACCAAGGTTAAAGAAATTCTTAAAAGGGAATTGGAACTCGATTTGAAAGACAACTACTTTTGGGCAGATAAATTCTATCAGTATTATTTTTATAATGACCCCGAAAATATGATAGAGTTATTGTGGGATTATATTGATAAGCTCACACTTGAGGATTTATTACAAATTGCTAAAAAGTACATTAAGTTTGACAACTTTGCAAAATTTGTTTTGTTACCAGAATCATAATTGTTTAACAAAATTTATTGTGATATGGTAATCTCAATGGAAGAGTTGGTAAAAAATGTATACGAAGCAAAAGACTTCGTCAAGTCAAAGAGTGATTTGGAGCCTTCGGTTGCGGTGATTTTAGGAACTGGCCTTCATGAATTATCCAACTATATTGAAATTGAAACTGAAATTCCTTATGAAGAAATACCGCATTGTCCTGTTTCTACTGTTGAGTTCCACCATGGCAAATTATTGCTTGGAAGACTTGCCGGGAAAAACATAGTGGCGATGCACGGGAGATTTCATTATTACGAGGGATATTCCATTCAAGATGTAACATTTCTTGTAAGAGTAATGAGGTTACTCGGTGCAAAGATATTAATAGTTTCAAATGCTTGCGGCTCGCTTACTCAGTATATTCCCAAGGGTTCAATCATGATTATCGATGATTACATCAATCTGCTTGGTACCAACCCATTGATTGGTTACAATAAGGAGATTTTCGGACCAAGATTTCTTGAAATGAGCGAGCCGTATTCACGGAGATTGATTGAATTAACTGAAAAAATTGCTTTAGAAGAGAAAGTCAAGGTTTACAAAGGGGTATATGCTGCTGTTCCTGGACCTACATTGGAAACTCGTGCCGAAGCTAAGTATATACGTTTGATTGGAGCCGATGTTGTGGGGATGAGTACCATTCCCGAAACCATTGTAGCAAAACAAATGGGCATGGAAGTTCTTGGCTTTTCAGTTGTTACCGATGCTGTTTATCCAGTTCCTATGCCACCAATCGATGTCCAAGAGATTTTAAAGACCGCTGAACAGGTCGACAAGATATTAAGTAAATTAATTTATAAAGTAGTTGAGAGATTAGAAATTTAATTTATGAAATGCTCAAAAATAGAAATTGTTCTTGTTTTGTTGATAATGTTGAATTCTTGTTCAAAAGAGGAAGCAGTAATTGAGAACGAGACCCCCGGTAGGTATTTTTATGTTGTTTCGAAATATAATCCCCAAAAAATACAATTAATGGAGCTTCCATCTGGAAAAGTTCTTGATGAAGATGTTTTTTACGCAGCAAATGGAAAAAGTTTGGACTTTGTGACCCAAATGGCTGAATTTCGCGGATACATTTACCTTCTTCAACCAAATTATCACAAAATCACTATAGTAAAGGCCGAAAACTTGAAGATAGTCGCAGAGCTCGATTGGATGCAAGAGAAGATAACACCCTCTAGTATTGCTTTTGTTAATGCCACGACTGGATTTATCTCTTTTGCAGACACCGGGATAGTGAAAGTCTTAGATTTGTTGAATTTTAAAACCCCTTTTTCTATCATAACTAATTTTAAACTCTCGTTCCTTGATAATTTTCAGCATTACGTTATTGCTCTTTCACCATCAGATGGAAATTTGGTTGTTTTAGATTCCCGAACTTATTCTGTTGTCAAAAGCCAGAGCGTTGGTGACTTTCCGTTAGCCTTGTCCTCGAGCTTTGAATTGAACAAGGTTTTCATTTTAGTAGCTGGTAAAGGGAAATTTGATTCTACGCAGCAAAAAACACCGGCAAAGTTGGTTATTTTGGATGTAGCGAATTTCACCAAGGACTCTGAAGTTGAACTTAGTGTTGGTAAAATCAATTCAGACTCTTTAGTCCCCACTGGTATTGTCGTTTCTGGTCGTTTTTTTGGTTATATTTCTACTCTTTCGGGTTTGTTGAGATTTAGTTTAGCAAATCCATCGCAATTTCAAAGATATATTGCTGGTGAATTTTTCAACATCTTCTATGATTACAAAAGAGACGAAATTATTGCATTATCAAGAGCTGGAAGTACAACTTCATTATATTTGATAAACCCAATCAATGCTGCTATAAAATCTAAGTTTACTATAAATAATGAATTAATTTTGGTTTTTCCCAAATAATGTATCCTTCAAATTTGTTCATTAATCTTGATACTCTCGTTGAACTTGGTAATAAATTAAGTTCAAGTCGAGATATTGAATTTATTTTGAACACTTCTTTATTAAGCTTGATGGGCAAGCTTGCTTTTCAGAAGGGTATAAGCTTGATTTTTTCTCTCGAAGATAATCGAATAGAGACAATCATCAGCAAGGGGAAGTTTGAACAGAAACAGCTTTTTGCGCAATTAGACAAAATTATTTCAACACTGGCCAATTCGGAAAAAGTCAAAGTAATTTACTCAAATGAAGGAGTTTTTATCAAATTGAGTATTTCATCTTCTAAGATTTGCATAATACATTTGCAATCAAGAATTAGAGGTTTGGATTTATCTGACGAGGAGAGACACTATCTTTCCCTTGTATGTAATCTAACAGCTAATGCTCTGGAGATTGCCGAAAGCTACGATACAATTCGAAAGGCTAATATTGAGCTGCAAAAGAGAAATCAGCTTTTATCAACTATTTTCGAAATGAGCAGAGATTTTAGTCTACCCTTAAGCAAAGAGGAAATTGCAAATCATTTAAAATTTAGAATCTTGGGTCAATTGCTCGTCAGCAAGTTTGCCTTTTTTTACAAGGATAATGATAAAATCGAGGTTCTAATAAATCTTTTTGACCAGGATTTTAATACAGAACAAATTTCGGGTCTATTTTCATTGAGTTCTATTGTATCTTATGGAGTTTCTGATAAGTTTGAGAGAGGAGAAAAATACAGTATTTTTTTCGAAAACAATCAAACTGAACTAATCTGTCCTATAAAATATCATAATTTAACTCGTGGAATATTCCTGTTGGGGAAAAAGTATAATAGCGCACAATATACAACAGAGGATATTAGTTTTGTTGAAGCTTTGGGAACTACGGTAATTAGAGCGATTGAAAATTTTCGGCTTTTTCAACAGGAGGTAGAAAAGAAGCAAATTGAGAAAGAACTAGAACTTGCTCTTGAAATACAAAAAAATCTTTTACCCCAAAAAATTCCTGAAATCAAGGGCATAGATGTTTGGGGTTTAAGTATTCCATCAAGGGTTGTTGGTGGCGATTATTTTGATGTTGTAAAAATTGATAACACTTCTTTTTATGTAGCAATTGCTGATGTATGTGGGAAAGGTGTACCAGCAGCATTATTAATGGCAAATTTACAATCAGCACTAAAAACTCTTACAAGTCTGAGGTTGTCGATTTCCGAAATTGTCAAGCTTTTGAATCTTATAATTTTTGAAAACACTTCTCCCGACACTTTTATTACTTTTTTTCTTGGCAGGCATGATGCCTCAACAAAAGAATTTGAATATATCAATGCTGGACATAATCCACCTATTCTATACAAATTTTCAAAAGATGAATTTTCTTTCCTAACTAAGGGAGGGATATTTTTAGGTTTTTCAGATACTTCAATCAATTACGAAACAGGCAAGTTTTTACTGGAGAAAGGAGACCTTTTACTAATTTATACTGATGGCCTTACCGAGGCTTGCGACAAAGATTTAAATGAGTTCGGTTTAGAGAGACTTAAAGAAATTATGAAATCCCTATACCCTAGGTCAGCTAAAGAGATTTGTGATTATTTGATTAAGGAAATTTATCAGTTTTGTAATTCGAAAGATTTAAAAGATGATTTGTCCTTGATTGTATTAAAAGTAAAATAAAAAAAAACTTAAATTGTTTATATACCTTTGTAAATTTTTTTAGAGTAAATTGAGGCTTGATTTTATGGCTCAAAATGTTATGTCTAAAATTGCATTTTTAATGTTAATGATTATTGGTATTATGAGTGGAAACCCATTTGAAGCAAGAGCAAAATTCAATCCAATCAAATTTGAACTTGATTCTCTTGATAATGGATTAAAAATTATTTATTGTGTAGACAGAACTGCTCCAATTGTGGCAACTGTAGTACATTACAAGGTTGGTTCAAGGGATGAAAATCCTTCGAAAACTGGCTACGCGCATTTTTTTGAACATTTAATGTTTGAAGCAACTGAAAATATTCCACGGGCATCTATTGATAAGTATGTACAAGAGGCTGGTGGGACGCTAAATGCCCATACTTCGTATGACGAGACTGTTTATTATTTCAAATTACCTTCAAATTATTTAAACTTAGCTTTATGGATTGAATCACAAAGGATGAGAAAGCTGAAGGTAGACAGTGTTGGTGTCAACACCCAGAAAGGTGTTGTAATCGAAGAATTGAGGATGCGTTATGATAATCAACCGTATGGTACAATGCTTATGAAAATGTCCGAGCGCTTATTTAAAGGTAGTTCTTATGGGTGGGCTACAATAGGTTATATTGAACATTTGGAGAAAGCCACTATCGATGATTTCAAGGGTTTTTATGATAATTTTTATAAACCAAATAATGCTATTCTGGTTATTGTTGGTGATATAGACATACCCGAAACAAAGAAACTTGTCCGCTCCTATTTTGGTATTTATCCACCTTCCGAAATTCCTACAAGGAATCCTTTCACAATTTCTCCTTTGGAAAACAATGTTGAAGAGGTTATTAAGGATTCCAAAGCCCAACTTCCCGCTGTTTTTATAGGATTTAGAGGACCCAAAATCGGTGAGGATGATTACTATGCTATGAATATACTTTCAGACATTTTGGCAAGCGGAGAAAGCTCTCGTCTATATCAAAGGCTTGTTGATAAGGAACAGATTGCACTTGCAGCAAGTATGTTTCCCCTCTCATTAGAATACTCTGGAGGCATAATTTTTTATGCTGTTGCCCATCCAAATAAAAGTCTGAAGAAAACAAAGGAGATAATATTCGATGAAATAAAAAAAATTGCTCAAGATGGTGTTTCGGAAGAAGAACTAAAGAAAGCAAAAAACATAACCGAATCACAATTTATCTCTGGAAAGAAAAATGTACTTGAAAAAGCAGAGACACTTGCCAAATATCAAGCGTATTTCAACAACCCTAGTTTAATTAATACTGAATTAGAAAAATATCTCTCTGTTTCTGCCGAGGATATAAAAAGAGTTGCTCAAAGGTTTCTTTCAAACGCAAACTATGTCGTATTATATTACCATCCTAATTCTTATTCGGATTAAAAAAGGTGAAAAAATGAAGTTACAATTGGGAATTGTATTGTTTGTTGTAATTTTGGCATATACTATGTTTGGAGAAGAAAAAATAGACGTTACAAGAAAACCTGAACCACTGCCTGCCAAGGAATTTACATTTCCGGAGTATCAAGAGACTAAACTTTCTAATGGAATGAAAGTCTTTATTGTCGAAGACCACGAGCAACCTACTTTCGGATTTCGAATTTTAATCCCCGGAGGTTCTGCCTATGATGGTGAAAAAGCTGGACTTGCAGAACTTGTTGCAGAAATGCTAACCAAAGGTGCTGGTAAATGGTCTGCCTTTGATATAGCAAATAAGCTTGATGGGGTAGGAGCAGAACTAAACATTTCTGCAAATCCCGACCATTTTGTGATATCTGGGGAATGTATTGTAAAACATATTCCTGTGCTTTTAGAGGTTTTGGCTGCAGTTGTTTCAAATCCAACTTTTCCAAAAGATGAATTTGAGAAGTTGAAACAAAGGGTTATTTCTGCGATTAAAAGTGAGAAATCAAGACCGATGTCTGTGGCAACTGCTCTTTCCAAAAAGGTATTATATGGGGAGAAGCATCCTTATGGAATGAAAAAGACCGAAGAGAGTGTCGAAAAGATTTCTCTCGATGATGTAAAAAACTTTTATTTAAAATTTTTTAGACCCGACCATGCAACTCTTGTAATTACTGGCGACATCAAAGAAAAAGAAATCATTCCATATTTTGAAAAAGTTTTTTCAAAATGGACGAAAGGTAAACTTTCCACTCTTTCGATGCCACCTACGCGCCCCGAGCCATTAGGAGTTTATTTCGTCGAAAGACCAGCTTCTGTTCAATCTTCTATTATTTTGGCTACTCCAACTGTTGAAATTACAAATCCAGATTATGAAGTTATTGATGTTGCCGCGAGTATAATTGGCTCTGGCTTTGCAGGAAGATTGTTTAGAACACTGCGCGAAACATATTCTTATACTTACACTCCTTTTGGCTATCAAACCTCTTCCAAGTTTGCAAATAGGTTTGCATGCGGTGCAGAGGTAAGGAATCAAGTTACAGACTCCGCAATCGATGTAATTAAAGAGCAGCTTTATTTGCTTGCAACAGAACCACCTAGCGAAGACGAATTAAATCGTATAAAGAAAATCAAAGTGGGTAATTATCTAATGTCATTTGAAAATTCTGATTTCATTGCCAGCCTAATTCAAAATGCTTATTTTTATGGCAAACCAATTTCATATCTAAAAGCTTATCCCCAAATTATTGAACAAATTACCCCATACGATATCCAGAAAGTTGCAAGGAAATACATGCATCCTGATAGAGCATATATTGTTGTTGTGGGAAATCCAGAAGTTAGAAATAAGCTTGAAAAGTATGGAAAAATCTTCGACTACGACCTCGATTTAAAACCTATATCTGGAGAGAAAGGCAAAGTTGAGAAGATTTCTATATCTTCGGATGAAATTATAAATAAGTATGTTGCTGCTCGTGGTGGAGTTGATTTAATAAGTTCTATTAAGGCAATTGCCGTGGAAAGTAAAGCTGTACTCTCTGTACAGGGGCAAAGTTTAGAAGGTAAAATTATAGACAAAATACGCACTCCTCTACAAAGACATCAGGTAGTAGATTTTGGAATGTTTCAAAGTGAAATTTGGCTGAATTCCGATAAAGCCTGGGCAAAAGTTCAGGGAAATTTGGAGGAACTGGGCGAAAAGGAAACAGATAAAGCGATTTTTGATGTGGCAATTTTAAAAGACTTCGATTTGCTCTCGAAAAAATTCCAAATTGATGTTATAGGAAAACAAGAAAGCAATATTATTGTAAAATTTAAGTCCAGTAGTAGCTACGAAGCAACAGTTTATTTCGATGACAATAAATTCCTTATTAATAAGATTGAAACTACAGAGCAAACACCGCAAGGACCAATTCCAGTGACAACATTTTACAAAGAGTGGCAAAACGTAAATGGTTTTGTGTTCCCTTCTAAAACAAAAAGTACAAATCCAATGTTTTCAATCGAAACGGAAAGTACCATTGAGTTGAATCCAAAGATTGATGATATTGAATTTCATCCCAAGTAAGGAATAAAACAAATTAGAATAATCATAATCTTTTAAAATGATTGATTGGAGGGGGAGTTAATTCTCCCTCTTTTTTGTTTATGTCTTTATCAAAATTTATTGAACACAATGTAGATATGCTACAATATTGCTGAAAAGTAGTGATTAACATAATAGTGCAAGAATAATAAAAATGGCTGGCGAATTTGCCAGCCTATTTGATAAAATTTAAGACATTTATAATTCTTCAATAGAGGCTCTGCGCAGGCGTCGAAGTGTTTTCAGTCTTTGCATTCTTTTTTCAACTGATGGTTTTACGAACGCTGTTTTTCTTTTGTACTCACGAAGGATACCGCTTTTTTCAAATTTCTTTTTAAATCTCCTTAGTGCTTTATCGATGTTCTCATTGGATTGTAAAATAACACCTATCAATGTGATACACTCCTTATTAATTGTTAAACATACTATTTTCTTAAGTTTTCTATTAGCCTTTTTTCATTGTTTTTTTGGAAAAGAACAACAATTGCGTTCATTCCATTGCTAATTGTCACCTTTTCACGAACTATGCCAACATCTTGCCAAATGGGGTGATAGATAATATCTCCTATTTGATAGTTTTCGTGAATGTCGTATTTTTTGGCATCTTCGATTGAAATATTCAAAACCGCTTTAGATTTTTCCAACTCGTTTTCAATTATATCTAGATTTACAAGTTGCATCTGCCGGCTACGCGTGCAACGAGCCCATTGCATCCTGCCTTGTGGAGTTTCAACTGGTTCGCCAACTAGCTCGTGCTTAGTTTCTTTCATCACAAAAGGAGAGTAAACAGTGACGTATTTAGGTTTACGCGATTTCTTAACCCTCGGCATAGGTATAATTTTAAATTAAAAAACAAATACAAAATTACAAAAATTTTTGCATATTACCAAATTATCTTTTTATAGGACTTCAATTTAACTTTGAATAAAGGTTTTTAATTTTTTAATTATTGGTATTGGGGTAGGGTCGATGCCATTGAGTATAGCTGAATAAAAGCTAACCCAATCGAGAAGATACAACAAATCAAACATTCTGAAAAGAAAATCTTTTTCTTCGCTTTTCAAAATTTTTGTAAAAACGTTTTCACTCAGTATTGAGAAGGTTGCTTCAATTCTTTTTTGATTCTTTGGATAGTCGTTGACATCTTTTAAAAAAATAGCTACAATTCTGGGAATCAAGTCTTTGGGATTTATAAATGAATTTATTTCATTATGATTCATTTCAGGCAGAACGCTTGCAAACGCAAGCTGTTTGGCATTCTCTTGCAATTGGGCTTTAAATCTTGTAGCTACGCTGGACAAAGTCTCTTCGCATGAATAAATTAAGACTAACTTATTTTGTATGTCATTGGCAAGTTCCAGTGCTTGATTTGCTTCAAGATTAGAATATTCTTCTGCTTTCTTCTTTAAAAAATGAAACAAATTAATAAGTTTGGTCTTCAGTTGTTTTTTTTCAAAATCATTTTCGAAGGACTTGGTTAATACGAGCATTAAAGTGAAAAATGAATATCCCAAGGCCTCTCGTGGTTGAAGGCCCCCAGGAATTAATATTATTTCGTAACCTTCGTTTGGCAAGATTTCAGCTAATTTACCTCCGCTTGTAATACCGATAATATTTTTAGTGTATCTTTTTGCAATATTATATGCCTCAATGGTCTCTTCGGTGTCTCCAGAGTAGGAACTGACAATGACATTTGTTTGATTGTCTATGTTTTTAGTTAATATATAATTTCGATTCACAAATATTTCTACGTTGTCGTAATTTGAATTTCTAAAGTATGATTGAAGGAGGTCTCCTGCAATAGCTGAACCTCCTATGCCTAATATGCAAAATTTTTTATTATTATTCCTAAAAATTGGGGCTTTCTCGGATATCTCCAATGATTTCAAAATTTGATTTGGAAAAGCCTTCAAGTGTTCAAACATCTTAAAAGAGTCAACTAACTCAATTTTTTCTGCTAAATTCATACTTTCCTTTTTTAATAAATTTGTAAATTAAAGTACAAAATTACCGAGAAATCATTTTTGTGGAGAAGGTAAAATTAAATATAGATTGGTTTTTATTTTTCTCGGTTTCATTACTACTAATACTAAGTGTATTAGCGGTGTATAGTTCCAGTACATTTTATGCTGAATATAAGTTTGGTGAATATGACATATTCTTCTGGAATCATTTAAGAAATGTCGCTTTAAGTTTTACTCTAATGATTATATTTTCATTCTTTGATTATAAGAAATGGATTAAAATCTCTACTATTTTGCTTTTAGCTTCTTTATTACTGTTAATTATTGTACTTTTATTTGGGACGACTATCAAAGGGGCAGCCAGATGGATAAATTTGGGCTTTTTAAATTTTCAGCCTTCAGAACTTGCTAGGTTTGCATTAGTTTTATATATTTCCAGAATTCTATCTGAAAGAGAGCAATTGAAAGACGAGCCAATTTTTATCCTTCTACCCGCATTGTTTTGGGTTGCGTTATTTTGCTTCTTCATTGCAATCCAACCGAACTTTTCAACATCTGTAATTATTTTTGTTATATCTATTGTTTTATTGTTTATCGGAAAAATAAAATTTAAATATCTCTTAAGAACAAGTCTAATTTTTCTCTTTTTAGGGTCAATATTTGCTGTAACAGAAAGCTATAGGATTAATCGTATAATAGGTTTTTTCTCATTCTTGAATAACTATGAAGCTAAAAGTAATCTTACTTATCAAACAAGCCAAGCTTTGATAGCAATTGGAAATGGTGGAATTTTTGGGCTTGGAATCGGAAAAACTCAGCAAAGTAAGTTGTTTCTGCCCGAATCATACGGGGATTACATCTTCTCTATTATTGCAGAAGAGTATGGATTTATTGGTGCTGTTTTTGTCATTCTTTTATTGCTTGTGGTTTTAATTAGAATTTATAAAATAGCCAAAAAGAGTCCTACCTCTTTTGCATTCTTTTTTTCTACAGGAATTTTCATATCGATTGCAACATTCACGATTGTAAATTCATTTGTAAACATCGGTTTTTTGCCATCCACAGGGTTACCGATGCCTTTTATAAGTTATGGTGGTTCGGCGCTCATAATTAATTGTATTTCTATTGGTTTATTGCAGAACATTTATCGAAATATTATTACTCGGAAATATGAATAAAAGTTAAATTAATTTGTAATAATCATTCAAATGTTTTATATTTGTTTTTTAAATATGTGAAGAACAATGGGTTGGTTTTTGCGGTCGAAGGAAAACATAGAAGAGGATAAACCCAAAGAAATGCCTGATGGCTTGTGGACCAAGTGCCCATCTTGTGGTGAAATTATCTTCAAAAAGCAACTCGAGGAGAATTATTTTACCTGCCCGAAATGTGGACATCATTATAGAATAGGTGTGCTTGAATACATAAACATTATCTTGGACGATGCAACTTTCGAAGAATTTAACTCCAATATCACTTCGGGCGACCCACTTAATTTTTTCGATTCTAAACCCTACTTGGAGCGAATCGAACAATCTCGAAATTCGACAGGTTTTAACGAAGCGTTAATTACAGGTTTAGGGAAAGTAGAGGGGATTGAAGTTGCAGCCGGGTTTATGTGTTTTGCTTTTATCGGTGGAAGTATGGGCTCTGCTGTAGGAGAAAAATTTTATAGGCTTGCAAAGCTTTCGCTAAACAAAAAATTACCTCTTGTTGTCGTCTGTGCCTCTGGAGGTGCAAGGATGCAAGAAGCAGCACTTTCATTGATGCAAATGGCGAAAACGTCTGCAATTCTTACTGAGCTTGCCGAGGCTAGTATTCCTTACATAACAATTTTGACCGACCCGACAACTGGTGGGGTTACCGCTTCTTTTGGAATGCTTGGAGATATAACTATTGCCGAACCTGGTGCATTAATTGGCTTTGCTGGACCGAGGGTCATTGAGCAAACAATAAAGAAAAAGCTTCCTCCAAACTTTCAACGAGCTGAATTTCTTCTCGAGAAAGGATTTGTTGATATTGTTGTCCCTCGTAAGGAATTAAAACAAACTTTATCCATTCTTCTTAAATGGTTTCAAAATTAAAATCACTCTTGGTTTTGGTGCTTTGTAGTTGTTCCTCGATTTTTGCAAAGAACAATTTTAATTCATTGATTATCAGAAACATCGAGCTTGGTTATAACTTTCCTATCAATCAAATTTCCAGTTCATTTTTTGATGCCTTCAATACATATTCAAAAACAGGTGGAAGTGAATTTATATTCAGAAATTATCCAAGCTTGGCTCTAAATGTGGAACTTCCTCAGATAGCTGAGTTCATTGTAAATATTGAATGGCTAAGATTAAGCTACTCTACAGATTTTGGTAAAAGTTCATCATATTATTTCACTTCATTTTTTCGTTCCTACAGCGAGAATTTTGATTTTAATTTCTTTCCAGTATCCTTGTCTTTTTTCTATGCTCCCTTTAGAGATGAATTTCAAACTTTACTCCATTTTCAATTTGGTATTTCTTTCGACAGAATTATTTGGAAAGAGTACATAAGCTCTGAATATACTGATGACCCATTGATAGGTGTAAAAATTTATGAGGTAAAAAATCTAACCCCATTTTTTTGTATGGGTATCAGAAATGTGTTAAGTTTCGATTTGCTTAATAATGAACAATTTTTGAGAGAACTTTTTTTAGAGACAAAATTTTATTTTTTCTACCGAAGGGTAAATTTATTCTCTAACATTTCGGAAATTGAAAATATTCCAAATACAATAACAATTTTACCCTTTACAATCGTTTTTAATTTAGGGGTAAGTTTCGACACCCAATCGTTCTTTCTAAATTGATTGTTTCTTCTTTTGTTTCACAAATTAATAAGGAGTGTGTCATGCAAACAAAAGTAACATTTCGGCATTTGAAATCCAGACCAGACCTCCAAGAAGCAGCATTGGATGCAATTAAAAAGTTCGAAAGATTTTCCGATATGATTTCTACAGCAAGTGTCGAATTTTCTGCAGACAGTCAAAGCAAAGTGAAGTTTGTTCTTGTTGTTAATGGAGATACATTAATTGTAGAGGAAAGTTCAGAAGATTTCATGAAAAGTCTTCGCACTGCCACAGACAAGATGGTTAGACAGCTTAAAAAGCACAAAGAAAAAATCTTTGAACGAAGCTAGATTTTAAATTATTAATTACTCAGGCTGCCAACTTTTGGCGGCCTTTTTTATTATATTTTTTTTATATATTTGATTTTTACACTTCGACATGAGATGGCTTTTAAGGTAAGTTTAAATGTAATAAAGCTCTTTTTTATATTTTCCTCGACTCTTATTATTTCTTGCCAAGAGAGTACCGAGTGGCCCAATATGAATCAAAAGGATTATTCAAAACCGCCCGTGGGATTTCCACCAATACCTTTTCCGTCGGATAACCCCTATAGTCGTGAAAAGTTTGAACTTGGACGCCGTTTGTTCTATGAAAAAATACTTGTCAAAGATAGTTCATTCAAGTCTTGTTCTCATTGTATGAAACAAGCTCATAATTTTCAAGACAATGTGCCAAATAGTTTGGGTCTAAACAAAATTGCAGAGCCAAGAAATACAATGTCCCTTACCAACGTTGCCTATTTTGATAAAATTTTTTGGGATGGTAGGGGTTCAAGAATAGAGCAGCCAGCATATAGAAGCTTGTTTCTTCCATACATTTTTGGTTTAGATACCAACGAGTTGCAGAAGCGTTTGGAAAATCATCCAATTTATCCAAATCTTTTTCGTGCCGCTTTTGGCGAAAATGTTAAACCAAGTGCGTGGTTGGTTGCTAAAGCCATTTCAACATTTGTCCGTTGTCTCGTTAGCGGAAATTCAGCATATGATAAATTTTTGCGAGGGGATTCTAATGCATTAACAGAATCTCAAAAGCGTGGAATGAAACTGTTTTTTAGTGAACGTACCAAATGTTCAGTTTGTCATAGTGGTTTTCTTTTTACAGACTTGCAATTTCATAATACTGGGACAACAAACCATTATTTCGACTTTGGTAGATTTTACGTTACAAAGGACTACAAGGATAGAAACAAATTTCTTACACCTTCTTTGAGAAATGTTGAAGTTTCGGCACCATATATGCACGATGGAACTTATAAAACCCTTGAAGAAGTAATAGAAAATTACAATCGTGGTGGTTTCCCAAACATCAACAAGGATACTTTAATTAAGCCGCTGAATTTAACAAAAGAAGAAAAAGAGGACCTGATAAATTTCTTAAAAGCTTTGACTGATTGGGAATTTTTAAAAAATCCAGATTTTGCAGAACCAAAGTAAAGCATAAATTACTATGAAATTATTTAAAAATTATTAAAGCACAATAAAAATGACAAACAAAAGGAATATATGTGTTGCATTGTTGCTTACTTCATTTTTCACCTTGCATTCGTGTAAAAATCTTAATGATACCGTTCAGGAGAACGATAAAGATTTTAGTATTCAACCAAAAGGGTTTCCGTCTATACCATTTCCTTCAGACAATCCTTATTCACCAAGCAAAGAAAAGCTCGGTCGGTATTTATTTTTTGATAAGATACTTTCAAAAGATTCAACATTTTCATGTGCAAATTGCCATAATCCGAGATATTCTTTTTCTAATAATGTACCCAATCCAATTACTATCAATGGGTTTCCATTACCAAGAAATGTAGCATCGCTTGTAAATGTTGCATACAGGGACAAGTTAGGCTGGTCGGGTGTTGAGGAATCATTGGAAAATGCTATTTATCACGATTTTCACAGTCCACTCTTCTTTGATAATGATACGAATGAAATTTTTCGTAGGTTAAGTCTCCATCCCTTCTATCCTAAAATGTTCGAAGAATCTTTTGGAGTTGGTGTCAAGCCACATCCTTATCTTGCCGCAAAAGCAATAGCAACATTTGTTCGTTCATTAGTTTCTGGTAACTCTCGATACGATAAATACTTGAGAGGAGATACAACAGCACTATCTGATAAACAAAAATATGGAATGAAATTATTTTTCAGTAAAAAAACAAACTGCTCTGCTTGCCACAGTGGTTTTCTTTTTACCGACTTGCAATTTCACAATACAGGTACTACTAATCATTACTTCGACTTTGGACGGTTCTATGTCACTCGGAATTATATGGATAGGAATAAATTTCTTACCCCATCTCTAAGAAATGTTGAAGTTACTGCCCCCTATATGCACGATGGAACTTATAAAACACTTGAAGAGGTAATAGAAAACTACAATCGGGGTGGTTTCCCAAATATTCACAAGGATTCTCTGATAAGACCGTTGAACTTGACACAATATGAAAAAGAAGCTCTGGTGGAGTTCTTAAAATCCCTAACTGATTGGGAATTTTTAAATCAGACCAGATTTAGGTCCTTTGGATATTAAATAATTTCGTTTTAAATTCGTTTGGACTTTGGTATAATTAAATGTTTACTAAGCTCGTGAAATTAGATAGGCGAGATTTTTTAGAATTGATTTTTACTATCACAATAACGGAATTTATATACCCACATAAACTATTAGGATTTATTAAGCCTAATCTTTTGAAAAAAGGGGACTATCTTCAAGGTATTTATGGAATTTCACTTGACAATTATCCCGAGTTATTACCCATATGGGGCTCAATCAGAATCAAAATTGAAAATACCTTGATGTTTTATCCACAAGTAATCATTGTACATGTTCCTAAAGAGGAATATGGTGTGGAGTTTATAGCTGTATGCGAAAGATGTCCCCACGAGGGTTATCCAGTTAAAGACCTTGACCCTGATTTGCATCTTTTTGAGTGTTCTGGGCATGGTACACTTTTCGACGTAACTGGAAGATATGTATGGGGACCAGCATCAAGAGATTTGGAAAGATTGAATCTTGAATATGATGGTGATAAAACAATATATTTGGAAGTTGCATTGTACCCTTTAAATATGTTAAATGAGGAAAGAGAATTTGCTTACTTACGTCAAAACTTTCCCAACCCATGTAGTGATAAAACAAAAATTGTTTTTGGCACTTCGAAACCTGCTAATGTTGATATCTTTTTGGTCGATTTTAAAGGTAATGTAGTCCAAAAAATATTCTCAGGTTTATGTACTGAAAAAATCAATGAAATTATTCTTGATGTTTCTAATTTTACTTCTGGCTCTTATATTCTTAAAATGAATGTTGATGGAAAACACTTTTTTACAAAAAAATTGATAGTTGAGCATTAAGGAATATGAATCTTCTTCTTTCACGCAGATTTTTTCTAAAAAAGTTAAGTGAGCTTGTGAATGGAATAGGAATTAGTTTCGTCTTTTTACCATTATTAAATTGCGAGAGAGATTGGGTAATTTCACCATCTTTAAAAGGAGAATACATCGAGTTGGACCTGACTAATGAAAAAAGTGATGTTCTTGGGCTTCCAGTTTTGAATTTTGTTGGTTCTGGCGTAACCAAACAATTCAATCAAATTAACTATGGAATTCCCTTAATTATAGTAAGAATTAAAAAGGAGGGTAAGGAGGACGATTTTAGATGCTTTTCTGGAATGTGTACACACGACCAATGCTTTGGCAAAGACAAAGTACGGGCTCCACTAAAAATTGAAACCATAGGTAGTAACAAAGTTTGCCGTGTGGTGTGCACTTGCCATGGTTCTGAGTTCGACTTATTAAACAACGGTGTTGTCCTCAAAGGACCAGCCGAGAAACCCTTACGAGAATTTAAATGCGAATTCAATTCAAATAAAAACACCATAAAAATATTCTTTTAAGAAAATGAAATTTTTTATTCCATTGATTTTAGGTATTATATTGTTTTTTCTACTCACGTGTTGTTCTGCAAATTTGTCGAATACTACTGCCGATGAGCTACCAGAAAATAATCTTAGTTTTCAGAACCACATTCTACCAATTTTGAAAAATACTTGCGGGCTTTCCTATTGTCATGGTGAAGTAGCTCCGCAAGGTGGTGTTCAAATCTACGACTATTACACTCTAGTTACATCATATAATGGTGCATTAATAATTCCAGGTAATCCTGATGGCAGTGTTCTTGTACAAATAATCGAAAATAGATTACCCCATAATCCCGTTCTTAACTGGAAGTTAACTCAAAATCATATCCGAAGTATCAGAAAATGGATTTTAGAAGGTGCAAAAAATAACTAATTTTAATTATTTTGTAATTTTTCTATAGGTGTCATATGGAAAAAAGGTTTTTATTCTTTATCGTTTCATTGATTTTGATTTTTCTTAATTCCTGCGGAGAGAAAAAGCAAATTGTTGAAATCAAGGAGCTTGCAACTTATGAGGACCCTATTTTAGGTTTTTCAATTAAATATCCAACGAACTGGGAGATTCAAAAATACCCCGGCGACCGATTCCTTGCCTTTACAACCAAAACAGTAATTAAAAGATTTAGGTCATTTGATTCCGAAGGTGAAAGTGGAGCAAAAATTGAGCTTTTAGCAGTTAAGCTTGCCGATGGTCAGACTTTGGATTCTATAATGGAAAAAAAACAATTCACACCCGAAACTTACTCCACTCCAGTTAAAGTTGTCATTGATGGGGTTGAAGCTTACAAACAAACTTACGAGTTTCCACTTGGCGATGGAATCTTCCAAGGTGAAATATATTATGCTCAAAAAGACCCTCAGGTAGTTACAATCATATCCTTCGAGGCTTTTGGTAGCACTTTTGGTAACTATAAACCATCTTTCGAGCAAATATTAAATTCTGTCAAACTTGCTTACATTCCACAAGTAACACAGGATACAATCAAGAAAGTAATAGAAGCACCACCACCAAGTTCAAATTTGGTTGAGTATAAAGGAGAGGGATTTACAATAAAAATACCGGATAATTTTGATGTTCGAAATCCCAATGTTGGTGGAGCAATTAAATCGTATCAATACATTGGAGAAAGGAGACTTGATTGCGATATAAGAATTGATATTTTTGATGCGTCTAAACAGAGCAAACTTGAAAAAATTGTTGAAGACAATAAAGCAAAACATAAGAATGTGGAGCCTAAAAGGACTGAGATAGGTGGTCAAAATGCTTATTTCTTTGAATACAATCCTATACAAAACGTTAAAAGTCGAGTCTATTATGTAATTCATAGTAATAAACTATATCGGATAACAATGAATTGGTTTGTAGGTGAAGAACCTCTTTATAAACCAATTTTTGAAAAAAGCCTTTCTTCGTTTAAATTCCAATGATTTTTAAATTTAATTCCAAATTATAATTTTAATATTTAGAAATAGTTAAAATATATAACTTCAAGTAAAAGCATATTTGAATTCATATATCTTGGAACCGCAATGAAAAATCTTTTAATATCTTTTCTATTGTTTTTTATATTTTTTTGTCGGTCAGCATCACAAGATAAATTTAAATCGAAAGGTATAACTGATTTTTTTAAAAAAAATTATAAAAGTTGCGTTGAGAATTTGAATGAATTTATCATACATAAAAGTAATGATTCAGAGGCATATTATTATAGGGCTTTGTGCAAGCTCTATATGAACGAATTCGACGAAGCAATCCAAGATTTTACAAAAGCCATAGATTTAGGCTTCAACAAGCCAGATGCATACAACAATCGTGGTCTTGCTTTTTTATACAATGGCGATTTTAAACTTGCTTTAGATGACTTTAATAGCGCTATTGGAAAAGATTCTAATTTTGCTGAAGCTTATACGAATCGCGCTACTGTAAATATTGAGATTGGTGAGTTTGATGATGCTTTACTTGACCTTAGGAAGTCAATTGAAATAAATCCTAATAATATTTCAACTTACTACGAAATGGGACGTGTTTTCTATAAAAAAAAGGATTATCAAGAAGCAATTGTGAATTTTGATAAGTGCATTAAGTTAGGTCTTAGAAATTCTAAGGTTTACTATAATCGAGGAAATTCATATTTTAAGTTAGGCAATTTTAAAAAAGCCATCGAGGATTATACTAAATGTATTTCCCTGGACTCAAATGACACCGAAGCGTTGAATAATAGAGCTGTTGCTTACGAAAATTTAGGATTGCACGAAAAAGCCAAAGAAGACAGGAAAAGAATAGCCAAAATTCTTGGAAACGAAAATTTATTCAAACCAATTGAAGAGGTCGAATTTATCGAACTAACTGATTCATTGCAGTGCTTCAAGCTTTCGGTACCCTCCCATTGGATGGTTATACAAAACAGTGATACTAATAAGTCTGAAATAATCATTACACCCGAGAATATTTCATCTTTCAACGATTTCTATTCGATAGGGATAAAGATTGCGTTTATTCCAAATATATCAGTTGAATATAGTGTTCATACACCGGGAGAAATTTTGGAGTTCTGGAGAGGAAGTATTGAAAAAAATGCACAAGATTATTATTATTACAAATATTTGCAGCAAAAACTGTTTACACGCGGTGATTACACTGGGAATTTGTTCGAAACCATTGTTCAATACTGGCAAAATTCTTTTTTGTTTCAATGTTACGAATTGGCACTTGCTAAGGAAGATACTTTATTGTATGGTTTTTTCCAAGCACCTTCAAACCAATTTTCGTACTTCAGACAAATTTTTGATAAGGTTCTAAGTTCGCTCACACCGCTCAAGTAGTTTTGAAAACTTGATTTTTCCAAATAACTTTCTTATTAAGAATTGCGAATGGAATGGCTAATTCGACAATTAAAAAGAAAAGCACTGATAAAGGGACGTAGAAGAGTAATTTAGTTTTATTAAGAATCAGAAGTGCGGGGGTGATAAGGGCAAAATCACCAGCAACCCTAATTACTAAAAGCAATAGAAAGCACAATAAATTTCCTGAAACTAAAAAGTACAACATACCAGCCCAAATGCCAAATGAGGAAAGTACAAAGATTGCTGCTCTCCATCCAAGATTCAAGCCACCTCGTGCCCATCTGTGGTGTTGTGCAAAGTATTCTTTGACATTTTTGCAAGGCTTGGTATCTACTAATATGTCTTTGTCTATACAATAATGAATTTGATAGTTATTGTTGTGAAAAGCTTTTTGTAATGCTAAGTCTTCTGTAACAGAAAATGGTATAGATTTATAACCGCCAAAATCAAGGTAGTAATCTTTGCGAAAGGTCAAATTGTTTCCATAACAACCAAGTGGTTGGTTCAATCCAATTCCGCCCATTGCCATGGTGTGCATGTAAATCCACTCAATAGCTTGAATTTTATCAAACAACCTCTTTCCAATGACATTAGTGAATGATGTGACAAAGCCAATTTTTTTATCTTCATAAATTGGCAAGATTTTCTTTACCCACTGAGGTTGAATTTTACAGTCCGCATCAGTTACAAAAATGATTTCGCCACGAGAGGATTCCACACCTAAGTGTACTGCACCAGCTTTACCAGGGATGTTAAATTTCTCGGAGTCATTTGCGACGTTTATCAGTTTTATGTTGTTTTGATTTGTTGCATGTTTTCTAACTATATCTGCTGTTTTGTCCGTTGAGCGGTCGTTTACAACTATAACCTCTAATTTGTCGTTCGGAAAATCTATTTCTTTTATTGATGAAAGCAAATCTTCGATATTGTTTTCCTCGTCTTTTGCTGGTATTATGATTGAAACTTTTGGACTGTAATTGCCAGCCAACCTATTTTTTGTCCTTTTGTATTCTCGAAAAAAGCCAGTAATGAAAAAGGCAATACGAAAAATGTACACAATTGTACTTAATAACAATATAAAAGATGTATTTTCCATTTCGGCAATATTTTTAATTTCAAATTTACGAAATATGAAATATACTACTTACATCAATCTAATCAAAACTATTTACCTATCCATTAAGGACATTAAACTAAATTTTAATAATTAAAATTGCGAATATTTAAATTATTCTCACTTCCTCAATTTCATCAAAATAGAGCACTGTAGAATTAATTATATTTGTTAAATTTGTTTTTTTCTATTCTATGAAAGGTATCGTACTCGCTGGTGGAAAGGGGACCAGACTCTATCCTTGTACAAATGTCATAAGCAAACAACTCCTGCCAATTTTTGACAAGCCGATGATTTATTATCCTATTTCAACGTTGATGCTTGGTGGTATTCGTGAAATAATTGTCATATCAACGCCGTACGACATCGTACAATACCAAAAATTACTTGGAGATGGTTCCCAATGGGGTCTTTCTTTGAATTACTGTATCCAGGAACAACCTTTGGGAATTGCGCAAGCCTTTATCCTTACAAAAGAGAAGTTAGATGGAAATAGTGTCTGTCTTATTTTAGGAGATAACTTGTTTTATGGCAAGTTGGATTTTTTTAGGAATGCCATCAAGAATTTTCAAAAATCTACAATTTTTGCCTACGAAGTGGAAAATCCTCAAGATTATGGTGTTGTTATTTTGGATAAAAATAAAAATCCAATTGATATAATTGAGAAACCCAAAACATATGTATCGAAATTTGCTATACCTGGACTTTATCTATTCGATGAGAGAGTTTACGAATATGCTCAAAGTCTAAAGCCAAGTTTACGCGGTGAATTAGAAATAACCGATTTGCAAAAGATTTACCTCGAGAAAGGTGATTTGAATGTCGAAATAATAGGGCGCGGGGTTGCCTGGCTTGATACAGGTACTCCCTCGAATCTGATTGATGCTGCGCTTTTCATCCGTGCAATAGAACAAAGACAGGGAAGGAAAGTCGCTTGCTTGGAAGAGATAGCATTAAATCTTGGTTTTATTACTTTAAGTGACTATGTTTCTTGGGTGGAAAAGATGCCAGAGTCCGACTACAAAAAGTATTGCCTAAAAATTTTAGAGGACCATTATGGATAGTGTGTTTGTAAAAGATATTTCAGTGCCAACCCTGCTTTTGGACGAAACGAAATGCAAGTCCAATATAACTAGAATTTTTTCAAAAGTAAAAGCTATGGGTATTGATTTTCGTCCACATTTTAAAACTCATCAATCCAAATACATAGGTAAGTGGTTTTGGGATTTGGGAATAAGAAGAATCACTGTTTCTTCATTGAAAATGGCAAAGTATTTTTTGCAATCTGGTTGGAATGATATACTCATTGCCTTCCCCATTAATATAAGAGAACTAGATGAATATCTACTTTACGCAAACCAAATTAATTTGAAAATAACTATTTCTGATATAGAGGCTCTTGGATTTCTTTCGAAAGTTCTTACATTTCCAATTGAAATATATCTTGAAGTTGATGTCTGGTCCGTGCGTTCTGGTTTCGACATAGACAATTTAACAGAAATCGACCGTGCTTTGAAAGTCATTTCTAAGTCGAAATTCATTAAATTAGTTGGAATAATCGCGCATAATAGTAATGTTTATAGTTGTAGAAGCCCAGAAGAAGTTTGTGAATCAAATAAAAAATTTTTGTCCAAACTTTTTGACTTAAAAAACTATTTAATTATGAAAGGCTATAATATTCAGCTTTCAGTTGGGGATACCCCGTCCGCAAGCATTTGTGACGATTTTACAGGGATTGATGAACTAAGGCCTGGAAATTTCGTTTTTTACGATGTTATGCAGGTTGCTATTGGTAGTTGTTCGGTGGATGATATAGCAGTATGTCTTGCTGTCCCGATTGTTGCGATTTATCCCCATAGAAACGAAATCGTTTGCCATGGTGGGGCAATACATCTTTCCAAAGATTTCATTAAAATCGAAGAAATGGATATTTTTGGTTTGGTCGTCGATATTCAGGAAAACACTTGGACTAGTCCGATTGAGGAAACATTTGTAAAATCATTATATCAGGAACATTTGGTTATTAAAACAACTCCTGAATTTATTGCACAGCATAGAGTAGGGGATTTAATTGGAATTCTGCCGATTCATTCTTGCTTGACTGCCGAAGCGATGAAGAAGTACCTCATTCCGAATTTGGCGTGGGTGGACCATCTTTAAACCACAAATCATCTTTAATGAATTTATTTGCCTGAAATTTAGTTATAATTATGTGATTCATCACATTTAATTAAAGAAGACCAGAGAATTTCTCTGGTCTTCTTTTCGATAAAATTGTATGATGAAAAATTTTGTATGTGTTAATTACCGCTACCGAGGTAACGTCCGCCTTTACCCGAGAGTTTCCGAGTATCTTTACCTTCGAGATATGAAGTTTGTCCTTCTTTTTGTAATTTAAATCTTTCGAGCAAGGTTCGTAAAATGTCGGTTTGTTTTGCAAGGTCTTCGGCAGATTTAGCAATATCTTGCACTCTATTGGCTGTATCTGATGTAACTTGTGAAATAGAACTAACGTTCTTTGCTACTTGTTCGGCGGTGGAGGATTGTTCTTCTGTTGCAGCTGCGATTTGATTAATCATATCCCACACCTCCTGGGAGCTTTGCATAATTTCTCTTAGTGCATTTCCTGCACGGTCTGCAAGTTCAATACCGCTATTTACTTCGTCGGTACCTTGCTTCATTGCACGCACGGCGTCCTCCATTTCTTTTTGTATTCCTTTAATCATATTGGCGATTTGCTTTGTAGCTTCGGTGGTTCGCTCCGCAAGTTTTCGCACTTCGTCGGCAACGACAGCAAAACCGCGTCCTTGCTCACCAGCCCGAGCAGCTTCGATTGCGGCATTTAGCGCAAGGAGGTTTGTCTGGTCTGCAATTTCATCGATTACAGAGATAATCTCTCCAATTTGCTTGCTCGATTCGCCGAGTTTTTCAATCTTTTCAGCACTTGCTCGCACAACAGAGGCAATTTCATTCATCTTATTCACAGTTTGTTGCACGGCTTTACCACCATCGGAGGCTATTTGTTTGTTTTTTTCAGCGACCTCGGCAGCTCGAGTTGCGCCCATAGCATTTTCGCTAATTGTTCGGCTCATCTCCTCTATGGCTGTTGCAATTTCGTCGACCTGGGCACTGTTTTCGGCAGCAGAGGCAGCCAAAGTTTCGGCAATAGCGGATATCTCTGCAGCTGCAGATGCAGTAATGTCGGCAGAGTCGGATATTTGCAAAAGCAAGCTATTTATAGAATTAGCCATATTGTTGATATTTTCCTTTAACTTTTGAAGTTCTCCAGCGTATTGGCCAAGCATTCGGACTGTTAAATCGCCGTCTTTAAGGTAATTCATAATATTACCCGTTTCTTGCAACGGTTCTGCAATATTATCTACAGCCTTGTTAATTGTTGCAATGATATTTTGGAATACACCTTGATGAGATTTTTCGTCTGCTCGAACATCCAAGTTGCCCTCTGCTAAAGCTTCGCCTAATGTAAGAGTATCGGAAATCACCTTATTTATGGAGTCAATTAATGTATTCAAATTATTTTTAATTTCATTGAAGTCGCCTTTGTATTCATCTGTAATCTTTGGTGGAATATCGCCTTTGGAGATTCGGTCGATATACTCTGCTGCAACATTGAGTGGAGCAACGATGGCGTTCAGGGTGGCATTTATACCCTCAACAATTTTTCGATAATCGCCTTCATGTTTGGTGATGTCTGCTCGAATGTCTAATTTACCCTCGACAGCAGCTTGAGATAACGTTAAAGTGTCTTTTATTAAATTTTTGATGGCGGTTGCACTAGTTTTAATGGCATTATTTATTATATCAAACTTTTCCTTAACCTGCATTGTATCAGAGTCGGCTATATCGGTCACTGGGTCGAATTCAAGATTACCTTTAGAAATTTCCAACAGATAATTGGTAACTTTCTGTGTTTGTGAGTCCTGATATTTAGCAATTTTTTCAGAAAGTCTTTGAGCATTCTTAATGGCGGTTTGGTCAACAACAACTTCAAAAACACCAACTACATCGCCCATTTTGTTTTTAATTGGTACCCCACTGTATTGTATGTGTAAGTTGTGCATACCTGGTCGAGCTATAGTTTCACCAGATGCATTTCCAATTCTTATCATTGCTTGTTTGCAAGCGCATTTGTCAGTTTGACAATCCTCGGTCCGAAAGTGGTCCCAACAATGAGTCTTAGACTTGTAAAGTTGCTCACCAGTTTTATTGTTTAAGCTAGCGCCAGCCTTATTCATAAAAAGAACTTCAAAGTCTTTATTTATAATCATGCACGGCGTTGGCATATTATCGAGTAGACTAACAACTGAGATTAAAGTTTCATTCATACCAGCAACTATTCTACGATAAGCACCGAGATGTTTGTTCTCATCAGCTCGGGAATAGAGACGACCCTCAATAGCCGCTTCAGCCAAATAATAAGCATCTTTGATTAATTCATTGATTGAATCTATG
The DNA here is from genome assembly GCA_937927515.1 of Candidatus Kapaibacterium sp. Taxonomy (GTDB): domain Bacteria; phylum Bacteroidota; class Ignavibacteria; order Kapaibacteriales; family UBA2268; genus Naka2016. The sequence goes on from CALBDO010000025.1 coordinate 27,574, forward strand.
CATTGATTCAAATTATTCTTAATTTCATTGAAGTCGCCTTTGTATTCATCTGTAATCTTTGGTGGAATATCGCCTTTGGAGATTCGGTCGATATACTCTGCTGCAACATTGAGCGGACCAATTACAGCATCTAATGTACCATTGAAGCCTTCTATCAATTCTCGGAACTCTCCTTCGTATTTTGAGGCGTCTGCTCGAACATCAAGCTTGCCCTCCATAGCTGATTTTGCAAGCATTTTTACGTCGTCGACCATCGAGCTGATATTTGCAACCATTTTTTTCATAGCAGCCATCAAAACAGCTGTCTCGTCTTTGCTTTTTGTGTCTAAATCAACATTTGTATTCCCGCGGGAAATTTTATCACTAGCTTCGACGGCTTTGTTAATAGGTTTTGTAACGGTACGCGAAAGCACACCAGCAAAGACAATTCCAACTACAACAATTATAAAACCAGCAATCATAAAAATCTTCTGGGAAACCCCCGCTAAATTGTTCCCAGTGCTAATTGTTTGGTCAACTAATTTTAACTGCTCTTGTAGGAAATCGTTTACATTATTAAAGTATTCATTTTGTACATTTCTAAATTCACTCATTAAGAAGTTCACTGCTTCATCGACTTTGTTTTGTTTTTTAAATTCATATACTTTGTTTTGACCATCGATATACTTGGTTCGCAAGGTAAAGATATCGTTTAAGATAGACTTTTCCTTGTCTGATACAATATTTTGCTTTAAACTTTCTAACGATTTTCCAATATTGGTCCTTGCCTCTAATACTCTTTGCCACTCTGTTTCGATGACTTTGGGGTCATTAGATAAAAGAAGATTTCTTAAAGCACGTGCTATAATGTTCTGATTTTCTTTGATATTCGTTAGCAAGAGTACTTTTTTGAGTTGTTCGTTTTTAATTCCCTCGAGGTATGACGAGAGCGAGGACATTTGAATTGGAGCAAAAATAGCAAAAGCAACAAAGAAAGCAACGATTATACCAAAGGACACATAAAGCTTTGAAGAAATTTTCATAAATCACCTATGTAAGTTAGACATTACTGTTTGGATTATTTACATTAGAAATTTCGTTGTATTCTTGAGATGAAAATATTTTTGTTAAATCCAAGATAATAATCAATTTGTTATCGAAATTTGCAATACCGGTGACGTATTTTGTGTCTATTTTTAAAGAAGAAGGAGGTGGCGGATTGATTGAGTCTTTTGGCAATCTAAGAACCCTATTAACAAAATCGACGATAAAACCAAATAATTTGGAATCGTACTCTATAACAATAAATCTTGTTGTTTTGTCGAATTCTTTTGTAGGTAAGCCAAGTCGTTTACGTAAGTTAATCAGAGGAATAATATTGCCCCTTAGGTTGGTGATGCCTTCGACATAGGGTAGGGAATTAGGTAATTTAGTTATTTCCCCCAAACGATTGATTCCTTGGATGTTGGAGATAGAAATTGCGTACTCTTCATTGTCCAGGAAGAAAGATACTAATTGGATTTGCTCGATTTTCTTTTCCGCTTTTGCAGTGAGTCCCGTTTGTGATTTTGTTGCCATACTTTAGTTTTATTATACATTACAAAATTAACCAAAATTCTGACAAAACAAAAAATCAACAAAATTTTTGAAATGATGTAATTATCGTGTAGCAAGCAGTTTCTGAAAAGGATTAATTTGTTAATTTTGAAATTTTTGGAGGAGCAATGGTAGTCCGATACGCTATCGAGGCCGACAAATTAGTGCAAAGACCCAACGGAAATCTTATGTTTTTTACGAATCTTGCTGAAGAAGATAAGCGTTACCTTTTGGAAGAATTGCTAATCGATGAACACACATTGCAGTCCTCCTTGGACCCTGAGGAACTTGCCCGATTGGAAATTGAGCCGGAACATTACGCATTCATAATTAAGGCTCCAAAGCACCACATTGCCGAAGAAGAGCTTATTTTTCGCGTCCAGTCGATAGGAATGTTCTTGTTCAAGGATAAGCTTGTGGTGGTTTCGCAAGACCAGCTGACAGATTTATTACAAACAAAGCCATTTCAGAGAGTCTCTACCATTAAAGATGTTTTTTTCAAAATTATATACAGTTTTATCATTCAATTTTATTACCATCTTAATACTATCAACAGAATTTCCGATGAATTGGAAGCGAAATTAAGTCAGGCACAGGAAAATAAATATTTGCTTCATCTATTCTCTCTTGAAAAAAGCCTCGTGTATTACCACAACGCAATTACGACAAATCAGTTCCTTCTTGAAAAGATAAAGTTTAATGCATCAAAGCTAAACATAACGGAAGAAGAAAAGGAATTGTTGGAAGACATTTTAATCGAGAACAATCAATGTATGAGGCAAGCAGAGACATACTCGACTATATTAGCAAGTTTAATGGATGCAAGAGCCTCGATTATTGCAAACAATCTAAATGTCTTAATGAAAATATTGAATATTATCACTATAACAATAATGGTGCCTACATTTGTGGTAAGTTTATTTTCAATGAATGTTCGTATTCCGCTTGCAGAGATTGATGAAGCATTTTGGATAATTCTTGCAATGTGTTTTGTAACAGCAATTGGTTTCATAATAATTTGGAATATGAAAATTAACAAAATCCGATAGAAAATGGTACCAACTGAAATAAAAAAAGTAGGTAGTGATAAATTGCGAATTTCTTGGATTGATGGCTTCAGTTCAGAAATTTCCTTAAAAGATTTGAGGGATAATTGCCCTTGTGCTCAGTGCCAAGGTGAACAGGTGGGTTTTGTAAAATACCAACCAGCAAAATTAGAAATGTTTTCGCCAGCAAAATATGAAATTCAAAGTATAGAACCAGTGGGCAATTATGCTCTTCAAGTTATTTGGAAAGATGGACACGACACTGGAATTTATAGTTTCGAGTACTTAAGGTCTTTATTGGAAGAATTTTCAAAAAAGTAAATCACATTAATAGTTGAGCAATTTTGTCTAAAATTATCAAACTGCAAATATTTTTGCTAGCTAATGGATACTCCTCGATGTACATCTCTTCTCGATTGGTAAAACCAATCAAAGTTATTTTATTTGTGTCGAACCCAAAACCACTTTGCATTTCGTCGAAATAATTCAAAACTATAATATCACAATTTTTTCTTCGAAGTTTTTCCCAAGCGTTTTTCAAGCCATTTTGTTTACTTTCGAGAGCAAAACCAACAAGAATTTGCGTTTGCTTTTTGTTTTGACCTAATTTGTAAAGTATATCAGTTGTTTTCTTTAATTTTAAATTAATTGTCTCTCTTTTGTCTTTTTTCAATTTACCTTTAAATATTTCCACTGGTGTCCAATCTGCAACAGCAGCAGACATAATAACGACATCGGAGTTATAGAAATTTTGGCTTACGACGTCAAACATTTCAGCGGAGGAGATAACACGAAAAGTTTCTACTTTATGGTGCATTTCTAATTTTGTTGGTCCAGAAACTAGAACCACGTTTGCACCGAGTATGTTGGCTTGGGCAGCAATTGCATAACCCATTTTTCCGGAGGAGAAGTTACTGATGAAGCGCACGTCGTCTATTTTTTCGCAAGTAGGACCAGCAGTGACTAAAAAATTTTTACCTGTTAATTTCTTTTTAATTTGCGTTGCTTTATCCAGCCCAAATTTTTTGAAGTATAGATATGTTTCAATGTAATCAAGCAAAACTTCAGTCTCTGGTAGACGACCTTCGCCGTAATGTCCGCTCGAAAGCTCACCAACTGCCGGTGGGATAACTATAAAACCGAGTTTCTCGAGTTTTTGTATGTTTTCTTGAGTAACTGGATTTTGAAGCATTGATGTGTCCATTGCTGGGGCAAGTAAAAGAGGCGTAGTTCTTGGAAGAGCAGTTGCAAGCGTAACTAATGAATTGTCGCATATACCATTAGCAATCTTTCCGATAGTCGAGGCTGTTGCAGGTGCAATTATCATCAGGTCGCAGCTTTGAACTAAATCTATATGCCAGGCACCCTTTTTTTGTATATCTGGGTCAAACATATCAACTGCAATGGTATTGTTAGAAAGATTCGATACAGTTAGTGTAGTAATGAAGTTAGTAGCGGCAGGAGTTAGAACAGGAAATACATTTGCTTTGCGACATTTTAGTTCTCTTATTAAAAAAAGAGATTTATATGCAGCAATTGAGCCGCAAATCCCGAGAACGATGTTCTTACTTTCGAAAATACTATCTGATACTTTACCCATTCTTGTAAACAATAATTTTTTTAATTTACAATTTACAAATAAAGCATTAAATGACGTGGAGAAAAATGATTGGAGATTTGTTTAATTTGGTGCCAGAAAGGGTAAATTTTGAAAGTTTCTGGGAGGAAATAAGAAAAAGGAACAAATGGTTAATACAGCTGCGATATTTTGCTTTTCTATTACTTTTAAGTTTCGCTGTTAGTAGTTTAGTTGCGCAGTATTTTTATACTCAAATCAAGATAGAATCGACAACAATTTTAATAATATCTTTTTGCATTCTTTTCTACAATGTATTGTTTCATATCTTGTGGTATAAATTCCCGGAAGTAACAAAGAAAATAAAAATACATAGTCTTCATTTTTCTTTGCTTCAAATTATAGTCGACTTGATTTTTTTGATAATCTTGATTTACTACACTGGTGGAGTCGAATCTCCATTCAATACTTTTTTCGTGTTCCATGTTATAATTGGAAGCCTAATACTACCTGGTTCAATTATTGGTTTAATTATGGGGGTTTGCATCTTAGTACTTATTTTTTTAGCATCTTTGGAGTTAAAACAAATTATCCCTCATTATTTAGTCCAGGGTATCATTAAACACCCACTTTACAACGAGCCGATATACTTAATAGTTTTTTTTACAACATTGACTATTGTAGTGTTTGTTTCAATTTATCTTGCGAATTCAATAGCAAGGGTACTTTATCAAAGAGAGAAAGAATTAAATGTCGCATACAAAGAATTGCAAGAGGCGGAAAAAGCAAAATCCAGATATGTAATGACAATAGTACACGATTTGAAGACGCCTATCAATGCAAGTCTTACCTGGGTAAACATTATAGCAAATAATGAAATTGGACCAATTCCCGAGTATTTGCAAAATCCTATTGAACGAATACGTGCGAGGTTGAGTAGTGCTATAGACCTAATTAATGATGTACTTAAAATCTCTCAAATTAAACTTACTGGAGAAGTACGAAAGGAGCCTATAAACTTGAGAATTTTTTTTCAAAATTTGCTTGAAAAACATAGAATATTGATTCTGTCCAAGAACATTAATTTTATAGTAAAAGCAAATAAAGAAGATGTAATCATTAATTCGGACATCGAAATGTTAAATATGGTTTTTTCCAATATAGTTTCCAATGCAATTAAGTATAATGAAAAAGATGGAATCATTGAAATCAACATCAACGAAAAAGAAAGGATGATTGAAATTTCTGTAGCTGACAATGGAATTGGTATACCTGAGGATGAAATTTCAAAAGTTTTTAATGAATTTTATCGTTCTTCCATTTCCAAAGAGAAAAATATCGAAGGGACTGGTTTAGGTTTGGCTTTAGTCAAAGAAATTTTAACAAAATTAGGTGGGACAATTTTAATAAAGTCCCCCTCTTACTTAGCATCAGAAGGCAGGAGAGGCACGCAGGTGATTGTAACATTACCAAAATAAATAGTAATAATTATTCAATTTCGTCGTTGATACTACTTTAAATTTGGAGGGAAAATGCTAAAGGAAGTAATTCAAAATGCACTCAATGCTCAACTGACAAGAGAGATGTACTCTTCTAATCTCTATCTTGCAATGTCGGGATATTTTCAATCAATTAATTTAAAAGGTTTTGCTCATTGGATGAGGGCTCAAGCCCAAGAAGAAACTAACCATGCTTTAAAGTTCTTCGACTATCTACTGGACAGGGGAGGTGTCGTCAAGGTAAGCTCGATAGATGCACCACCTTCCCAATGGGATAGCCCATTAGCTGCAATGGAAGATGCTTTGAAACATGAACAATATGTTACCCAAAATATCAATGCGCTTGCGGATTTAGCTATAAAAGAAGGCGACCATGCCACTCAAATTTTCTTACAATGGTTTGTTACGGAGCAAATAGAGGAAGAAGCTACAGTCAATGAAATTGTTGAAAAGCTCAAAATGATTGGTGATTGGAAAGGTGGCTTACTAATGATTGATAATGAACTCGGGAAAAGAATTATTAGTTCTGGTGATGCGGAAGCACAATAAAGTTTTAGCGACGTAAATAAAAAAGGCTGGAGAAACCAGCCTTTTTTTATTAAATAATTTTTTACTTTCTTGCTCGATTAATAGCATCAATGAAGTCTTGCTTTGTCCTTGCACCAACCAGTGTTTCGACAATTTTACCTTTTTTGTCAATGATGAATGTAGTTGGAACTGCATTTATACCACCATACGCCCTTGCGATAGATTGGTCTTTGTCGATAATATTAAGGTATTTTATCCCTCTTGACTTTGCAAACTCTTTAACATTGGTTTCGGCATTTTCAATGTCGCGTTCGAGAGTTACACCGACCACAAGAAAATCCTTATCCAAACCTTCCTGATGGACGTCAATCAGGTCTGGTATTTCTCTGCGACATGGAGGACACCAAGTGCCCCAGAAATTCAACAAAACTATCTTCCCTTTAACGAAATCAGATAATTTAATTTCTTTTCCATCTTGAACCCATATGAAATCAACGATGTTTCCAGGTCTCGCCGGAACAATGGTTTTGGCAAAGAATACCAGTGGTTTAAACTCTGGTGAATTGTTTGCATCCGAGTTTGCAACTTGAACATTCTGGTAGATTTCAGAAACATCAACGTACTCGTCTTTGGGTTCAGGATTTTCTTTTACCTCTGAGTGGCAAGCAGAAAAAGAAAAGATTAGGAAAAAAGTTAAAATTGTTAATATACTTGCGTTTTTCATATGAACACCCATACTTAAAATTGTTTAAACGAATTTTTAAAAGGTTTATTTGTGTTCATCTTTTTGTGTTCGTTTCATAGAATATTTGAAGACAGCAATTATAAATCCAGCAACGGTAAAAATAACCCCAATCCAAACAAGTAATATGAAGGGCTTCACGGTGACGTCGGCGATGAATATCTCCTGGCCAAAACTTAGTTCCACAGTAGATTTCTCTAAGTTCTCTTCAGGTGTGAACTTTGTGAATCCAATTGCAAAATCTTTTGTAGGAACATTTTTCCATATGGGACTAAATGAACCAGATTTCATATTCAGCAATGAGAGGACAGTATCTTTATAATAATTACCATCGATATAATAATCCACAATTATTCCAAACGTAAAATTTTCTTGACTTTTACCAAAGTGCATAGAGCTCATATCATAAGAGACAAATCTAATGGAGTCTTTTTCAGACCAAGGGGCTGATAGAATCTCACCCTTTTTGAAAGAAATAGGAGAGTAAAATTCATTAAACGTAAAAGATTTTGGTGCCAAGTATAAATCTTTTGTTAAATATGTTTTAATATCTGGTTCATAGTATGGTTGCTCGAAATTATTAAAACTGCTCCAATATACTATTGGATAGACTATTGAATTTTTATCTTTATCGACAATCTTAATTTTAAAACGATACTTTTCCCGGTCTGGTTTCTCAATTTCAATCCTTTCCTTTTTCAACAAGTGCAACTCATAACCAAATGCCCTCGAAATCTTTCCCTCTTGAAGTTGGATTGTTTGGGTGTCTTCGAAACCTCCCGATAAAAGGGCACCGACAATCAAAAATGAGATACCTAAATGAGAAAGAAGAGCACCAATTTTTAAGTTCCTCATACTCAGCTTGTTCAAAAGTTTCTCACCATTAATAATTAGTGAAAAAACGGATGAGAAAATTAAAAGACTGTAGAGTAGATTACTACGCGGTATAAAAAGGAAAATTACTGCTATACCTAAGGATGGAACAATTGAATAAATTAATTTATTTCTAAACGTATTAGTAGGCGTTTCTCTCCAGTGAAGTAACAATGAAATACCATTGAAAATAAGGATTAGAAAGGCAATGGGAGTCATCCATTGATTGTAAAATGATGGTTCAAGAGCAACTTTTTTTGCACCAACAAATCCTTGAATTATTGGTAAGCTTGTTCCAACTATTATGACAATAGAAGCGATTATTAAAATAACAGCACCAACATAGGTCATAAATTGTCGGCTATTGATTTTGATTCGCTCTTTAATTTCGGGAACGAACTTTGCACGGGTAATAAATAAAATGAGAGGGAAAAATGTAAAAACGCCAAGATAAACTAAAAGCAAAATGTTTACAGTTTTACCAGGGTCGACAAAAGAATGAACTGAAGTATCACTTAGTACACCACTCCTTGTTAGATAAGAAGCATAAAGAACGCCCAAGAAAGCAAGCCAAGAGAGTAAAAAGCTAATTCTGAAACCGGTTGACTTAATCCTCTGAATTAGTAAGCTATGAATTAAAGCAGTTATGAAAATCCAAGGAACGAGCGAGGAATTTTCAACAGGGTCCCAACCCCAAAAACCGCCCCAGCCAAGAGTTTCATAAGCCCAAAAACCACCAAGCATAATTCCAAGTCCAAGGATACCAGCAGCGATTAATGACCAAAATGATGCAGCTATTGTATATTTTTCAAAATTTTTCTCCAAGAAGCTTGTCAAAAGTAGAGTGAAAGGAACAGTAACTAAACTGTAGCCAAGAAAAAGAATTGGTGGATGAATTGCAATCCAATAATTTTCAAGTATTGGATTTAATCCCCTTCCATCGGGAGGTACAAAGTCTTTAGGCATATCACTTTCTGGGAATGATTCCCAGATATTTTCGAATGGACTTTTGAAAATAATTATTAAAACTACGAAAAAGATAGCCAGTGAGAAAAAGGATACCGGTAAATAACCAAGTTGATGCTTTTTGAGATAGAGAAAGAAAACAAGTCCGACCAATGACATCCACAGTGCCCAAAGTAGGAAAGAGCCTTCCTGCCCAGCATAAAAGGTCGAAAGTAATAGCAAGAAGGGCAGATTTCGTGATGAGTAGCTCCAAACATAAGTTAGGGTAAAATTATGCGATAAAATATTAGAAACAAGGAATAATGAAGCAAGTAAAATACACACTGTTGCAGAAAAAAAACTAATTTTTGCGTATTTCAGGTATTTATGATTTTGGTAGTATTCTGCGAAGATAAATAACAAAAACGACAAAAAAAATGCAAATGAGGATATATATATTATTAACTTTCCAAACATATCAACCTCACTTTTTTAAATTTTCTAATTCCCCCTCGTACTTCGAAGGGCATTTGGTAATTATTTGACTGGCTTGGAAAAAGGTATCTTGAACATTTCCTTTTACGACGAATTCTGGCGCTATTGTAAAATTGTTTGGTTGAGGTCCATTGAAACGGACAAATTTGACTTTGCCCTTTTTGTCTCTCATGTAAAACTCTAAGTAATTAGTATTTGGGTCGTAGTTAATGGGCATTTCCTTAACGAGTGTGCCGACAACTTGAACTTTTTTGTTTAATTTTTCAGCATTTTGAAAGTCTGTATATTCAATGACATTTCTGTTGAATGAAAGTAAAAGAAGAGTCAGAAAAATAATAGCAATGCCACCAATTAGAATGTATTTCTTCATTTTCTTTCCTCTGATTTATTTGAAATTATATTTGTTTTCTTCTCTAACGATGTAACTTTTTTATCAAGATAAAAAAGGTAATACAAAAGGCCAATCCAAATAATCAATGCAATAATCAAGACAACATAAAGTTGATTTTTAATTAGAAAGTCCACCATTTTGCCTCCGAAGTTCTAATACTTTACTAATTTTGGAAATCCTTACACGAATATTTAACAACCAAAAGAAAAGCATAGTAAAAGACAAAAAGCCGAAACTAAAACCAAGGGTTTGTAAAATGCTCAAAGTATTTTCTTGAGAACTCAGTATAGGACCTATATTAGGGCTGTTTGCGGAACCGGGGTGATTACCTTCTAGGAGCCGTGGCATAATAAATACAAGGAATGGTACAGTTATGAACGCAATTATTGAATAAACAGAACTTAAACGAGCTTTAATTTCATAGTTTTCAATGCTTTGCCTCAAAATGAAATAGGAAAAGTAGATTAGCAGTAATACGAAAATTGAAGTTTGGCGGGGGTCCCAATTCCAGAAAGAACCCCAATTGATTTTTGCCCAAATCATTCCAGTGACTGTGGCAAGTACAGCAAAAAGAGAACCCAATAAAGCAGAGGAAGCGGAAATCTCATCGAATTCAAACTTTTTCGTACGGAGCAATTGTACAGAATTGAACATTGATATCAAATAAGCAATTACAGCAACCCAAGCGCAAGGAACATGCAAGTTCATAATTCTAATTTGCTCACCCAATTGAGGAACGTAAGGCAAAACTAATAGGGGATTGGACGCAACAAATTTTGAATATATAAATTTTTTACCTCGGGAATCATAGGATACCTCAGCAATAATTCTATCCTGGGGCTTGAAACTATAATCAATCATACTGTTGGGTACAAGTAAGATTTCTTTAGCTGCTGGATTGTTTGGATTGGATACCAAAATTTCGTATGAATTCGAGCCAAGTGAGTCTTGGTGTTTATTTATATTATCTATTTTGAAGTACAATGGTGCCGAAAAATTTGGAATGTTTTGAGCAATGAATTTAAAAGTTGCAAAATTTGAAGCAACATAAGGAACAAAAGTTAACAGAATTGCAATGAGCAAAAAAATAACAGCAGAAATTTTCCACCATTTTGGTTTTCTCTCATAGAGCTTGGGTACAAAACCAAGAATTAAGCCTAAAATTACGCCAGTCCCAATTATTATACCTTTCATTACTATTCAGCAATGTTAATAAATCAAAATACTAAATTATAAAATTTAGTTTATTCTAAAATCTTAGTTAATATTAATTGATTATAAGGAGTACTTTGATTTTTTGGTTTATAATCGATTTTATCAATTATGCGACTAATCAACAAAATTCCCCAGCCCCCTTTTTTGATATTTTTTTGTATTTCTTTAACTTCGGTGGCAGATATGGACCTTGGGTCGAAGCTGGGTCCATTATCTTCTATCTTAAATGTAAGTTCGTTCCCTTTAAAGGTTGCTTCAATTGAGATGGTTTTTGTAGGGTCGTTGTGGTAAGAGTGCTTCATAATATTGACGCAAGCTTCTTCGAGGGCAAGAGTTAGATAATAAATATGGTTGTCTTTTAGGGGAATGCTTTGAGATAAATCCTTTACAAAGTTGTGAATCTGGTCCAATTCAGAAATCTTTGAATATATGATTAAGCTTTTTTTAACTTCAAACATTTCTTCTTAAATTATTGTTTTTGAAATAAATTATTGCTTCGTTATTAGAGGGTAAGATGTCGAAAATCAGATGAAAACCGAGTAACTCAAAAATAGATAATACTTTTTCGTCCATTTCGACGAATTTAATATCTCCATTGTTATTTCGAATTTCCTCGATAAATTCCATAAAAACACCCAAACCAGCACTACTAATGTACTCAAGATTTTTTAAGTTGATTATGATTTTATAAGCGTTCTTTGCAAGGGTTTGGTTTAGTTCTTTTTCCAATGTTGGTGCGGTGTGTGCATCAAGAATACCATAAAGCTTGAAGATTTCAATATCCTCGTATCTTTCACTTTCAACTTTGAACTTAACATCCATAATTTCCTCCATTTATGTTTTGATAATAACCAACGTTAAATCATCATCAAATTCTGTTCCGAATTTTTGAATCTCTTTCAAAAAGTTTTCCATTAATATATGTGTATTTAATATATTTGCATTGCTATCTGTATTTGTATTGCTATCAGGGCCCGTTGCCAAAATTTGCTTCATTTTATTAATACCCAATATTAAATTTTTCCGACCCAAGACCTCGGGCAATCCATCGGTATATAACAAGAAAAAGTTATCTTTTTCGAATTTATTGCTAAAAACGCTTGTATTTCTTTCGAAAAAGTTAGTATCTGAAATTGAAATGCCTATTCCTTGAGGATTGAGTTCATAAATGCCTTGCGAGTTTTTAAAAATTAAAGGGGGATGCCCAGCTCTGATGAATTCAAATTTCCTAGATTCGAAATCGAGTAACAATCCTGCTAAAGTTATGTGAATCTGTGGTTCAATTTTTTTGTATAATGAACTATTTACGTGAGAGAATAGGTGTTGTAACGATAACGGATTTTTGTTAGAGGATAGAATAATACCTTTTAGCAAAGCCATATACAAAGCTGCACTCATTCCTTTTCCAGAGACATCGCCAATTAGCACTAAAAACCTGTGCTCATCGATAGGAATGAAATCGTAAAAGTCTCCACCAACTTCCTCCGACGGCTTAAAAAATACTTCAATTTCAAAATTTGATAAATTTGGAAGAGCTTTTGGGAGAAAATGACTTTGAATTTCTTTTGCTATTAAAAGCTCTTTTTTATATTTCTCCTTCTCAATTTTCTCAATTAAAAGGTAATTCCCCTCAATTGCAATCGAAAGAGCTTCAACATAGGATATTAGTAAGTTTAAGTCATCATCATCAAAAAAATAGGAATTTTCATTTGCTACAACTAAATGTCCAATTTGTGTTTCTCTAAAATTAATGGGAATAATGCAGAAACTCTCGAAGCACGTTTCCTGTTTAATGAGTTGATTCTGTTGTAAAACATCAGTAATTGAAGGGATAATACTTGGGTTGAGCGTTTTACGGATAATGTCTTGTATATGTTTATTGTTAGTTATGTTAGCAAAAAAGTCTTTGTTAAGAAAAAAGAATGAATCTTGTAAAGAAAGATTTGATGAATTGTAAGTCTGTATCCAGGCAAAAGATTGACGCATTGAAATGGAAGATAGTTCAACAATTGTCTGGAAAATGTAATCCAAGTTGCTGAAATTTTTAACAATCTTGTTTAAATAAGAAAGAGAGTTGATTTCGTATACTTTTTGTTCAAGTACTCTTGAAAGAGGAAGTGAAATAATTGAAACGTAAAATACTCGCAAGTATGTAATTAACAACGAGATGCTAAGAAAATTCGCATATTCGAGGAAATAAAATTTGGAATAAAAGACCTCGTTTTGAAGGCGTGGGGTAGTCGACAATAAAACTAATAAAGATAACATAGTTAGCAAAGAATACCATAAAATGCTTTTTTGTATAGGTCTTGGAGATAATGGGAGCCAAGTTTTTATTTTTAATTGAACCAAAAATATTAGTGCTAAGCAAATTGCAAGTATAAATTTGATGTTCTCTAAACTTAGGTTGCCTATTTGTGCAATTTTGAAATAATTTAAAAACAGAATTAAGGAATAAAGTATTAAAATGAAATAAAATACTCTATTGTGGTGTCTGTATTTAGGACTTTTTATTTGACTAATCCAATTAACCTTAAAATAAAGAAAAGTGAAAGTTAACGATACCATAATGATGAAAATAATTTCGTTCTCGAACCAATTCAAAATTTTTCCAGAGAGAAAAAAGTCCTTAACGTAAAATACCAAGTTTAACCCTAAAAAGGTTAGGATTAGTGCCGAAATTGTCTTTGTATTCTTTAAAAATATTTCCCCAAATTTAGAGGTGGAAGTAAATTTTTGTGGTTTACTATCGACGATTTCAAGTGTAATTAAAAAGCAAATTAAAAAAATGAAAAGGAAATCAGATATAATCAAAAAATTATTTGAGCTGAAGCTTGTAAGGTATAAGATAAAGCTTATAAGTACATGAATAGAAAGAATGAAAATTCCAAAAAATAAGTATCTAAGCTTCACAAAGTTGTTATTTAAGAAAGTATAATTTTACAAAAGTTAACTACGTAATCTTTCTTGATAAAGTTTCCAAAATGCATCTTTAATTTGGTCGCGAACTTTCCTATAGATAGGTAGCACTTCTTCTCTTGTTCCTTTTGCTTCCGCAGGGTCTTCGAATCCTATGTGGAGACGATTTTTTACCTTTCCGAGAAATGTTGGACAAGTTTCTTTTGCATTGTCACAAACTGTGATTACGTAATCAAACTCATCATTGAGAAATAGGGAAACATCTTTTGGATATTGGGAAGATATGTCTATACCGAGTTCATTCATCACTTCCACTGCATATGGATTAATTTGTGTTGCTGGATTTGTTCCAGCCGAAAAAACATCGAGAGTGGAATCGAAATGCTTAAGAAATCCTTCTGCCATCTGACTTCTGCAAGAGTTTCCAGTACACAAGACTAATACTTTCATTATTACTTCTCCTTTAATTTTGGTAAAACTTGTTTGTCGAGTTGAATAGTGAGAATGTTTTCCCAAGATGTTGTAAAATGTTCAGTAAGGTGTTCCTGTTTCATTTTCCACCCATAATCAGTGCCCTGAGCAGAGAACTTGATTGTTCCTTTGCCATATTTTCGATTCAAAGCGTCGTATGCTTCCATCACACGCAGTAGTTTATCCCTATGTAAATTATCGAACAAGTTGTATTGCAAGGTGTTATCGGGGGCTAGTCCACTAAAAAGGACACCAACTCTTTTGTATCTGTATCCCTCGCGATAAATATCCTTCAACAAAGCAAATCCGTATCTTAATAATTCTCCGGTGAAATTAGTTGGTACAGGCAAGTTTATGAATTTGCTCTGGAAATATTGAGGTTCACTCAAATTAAATGGATTAGTAGCGACCCAAACTCCCATTATGTTTGCAACGCTTCCTTGATTTCTCAATTTCATAGCACAAGAGTCGATATAAGTAGATAAAGCATTATATAGTGCAAAGAAATCTGATTGTGGCTCTCCAAAGGATTTTTGGGAGCATACAGATTTCCTTGGAGTTGGTTCTTCATCGATACTAATACACTTTTCTCCACGCAGCTCTTTTACTATGCGTAAACCAACGATGGTTAAGTGCTTTTGGACCCATTGGTCTGGCGCATTAGCAAATTCCAGGGCTGTATTGATGTGGTGTCTTTTAAGAAATTTTGAATAGGCTTTGCCAATACCCCAAATGTCCTCCACATCAAAATTAGAAAGTGCTTCTTTGATTGTATCTTGCTCGTTTAAAACGCAAACACCACTGCTTTTTTTGGCTTTTTTCGAAGCGACTTTGGAAAGCACCTTGGTTGGAGCAATTCCAATTGAAACGGGAATTCCAGTCCACTTTAAAACAGTATTTCTGATATTCATTCCGTATTCGTATAGTTTTTGCGTATCATTTCCAACAAATGCTAAACGGGATAAGTCCAAAAATGCCTCGTCAATTGAGTATATTTCGATGTTTTGAGTAAATTTCGCTAGGGTATTCATTACTCTTTCAGACATATCGCCATAGAGGGTGTAGTTTGAAGACAATGCTACAACGTTGTTCTTTATTAAGAATTCCTTGAATTGGAATAGAGGAGCCCCCATGGGTATCCCAAGTGCCTTTGCCTCTTCGGAGCGGGCAATGATACAACCATCATTATTCGAGAGCACGACAACGGGGCGCTTTTCAAGCTTTGGATTAAAGACTCTCTCGCAAGAAACATAGAAATTATTGCAATCTACAAGCGCAACCATCGTTCTGCTACGGTTTGTGAATCACAAAAGTTACCACACCCCAAACTTTGAAATCTTGAAATTCTGTTACTTTGATAGGGCTAAAGTCCCCGTTCTCTGATGCCAGATATAGTTCGTTTTCTATTATTTGCAATCTTTTCACGGTGAATTCACCATCGATAACACAAACAGCAATGTCTCCATTTTTTGGTTCTAAAGCTCTATCTACAATCAGTATGTCGCCATTGTGAATCCCAGCATTTATCATAGATTCTCCTTGGACCCTAACAAAAAAAGTAGCGGAGGGATGTTTAATCAAAAATTGATTCAAGTCGAGTTTAGGCTCCAAGTAATCGTCTGCCGGAGAGGGGAAACCAGCTGGAACAGAGAACCCAGCAAAATTGATATCTAACTTAGTTTCAAATGAGGGTGAATAAAAAACTAATTTTTTGCTGGTGTATATTTTCTTTAATTCCATGTTCTTAACGCCTTAGATTAACTACACGAAAGATAAGAACTGAAATTTTAGGTTGGAGCAACGCTCGAAATTAATTGATAAACTCTATGTAAAATTGATAATGTATCTGATTTCGGATGAATACAGTCGTTGATACCGAATTCTTTCCATTTGGAAAATAATTCATCTCTTATTTGTCCAACAATTAGAATAACAGTTAAAGGCTTGTACTTTAAAATTAAATGCGCAAGTTGAGGTACAAACTCGGCATATTTATCCAATGAAGAACAAAAGACTACGACTTGTGGTAATAGCGCAGCAAATTTTGCAAAAGCCTCCTCAACACTAAATATGTCACCACTAAAACTAACTTCGAACCCACCTATTTGAAAAAATTCATTGACAAAATCAACAAGTTCTCTATGAATATCAGACGCGCCAAATGTAATAGCCAAAACTTTTGGGGATTTACCGTATTTCGTTCGATATCTAAATGCCATAAGTCGAAGATTTTCAAATTCACTCGCTTCACGAAATTTGAGCAATCGTTCAATTTTCAAAAAGTTTTTTTCATTGTACGAAACAGGAGACAACGATAATATCGAATGCCTTGACTTGACAATCTGGATTAAATCGTCAAGATTGAGTTTCTCAAACTCTTTTTCACATTGGAAATTTATTCCTTTAAAATTTTGGTAATAATTATTAGATTCTTGTCCACTGCTTTCACTTTTGTCCTGTGGGTTTGGGAATCTATTAACACCGACTAATACAATGTCTCTATTGGAAAGTTTTTTTATCCTATTTGTTTTTGCTTTGCTTATTTCATCCTGTATATTTCCGTTGAGCAAGTTTTCGTAGAAACCACCTTGGCTTTCGATATTTTTAAGCATTTCAAAGCTTTTATGGGCAATTTCCCATGTGATTGCCTCTATGAACCATGAGCCACCAGCAGGGTCTATTACATCGCGCAAGTTGTGTTCTTCCATTAGAACTAAGTGTGTATTTCTAGAATTTCTCATGGAAAATTCACTGGGCTCGGAGACAAGGAAATCATAGGGTTTAACCTCGATGTAGTCCGCCGTGCCGATAATTGCCGAAAAGGTTTCTGCGGTGTTGCGTAGCATATTAACGTAAATATCCAATTTACTTTTATTCCTTTCAGAAGTTATGGCATAAATTGGAACATCAAAGCTGTCGTTTGCAATATTAAATTGTTCAATAATAAAAGCCCAAAGTAACCTTAGAGCACGAATTTTACCGATATTGAAAAAGATATTGCTGCCAAGAGAAATTTTAAATAGAATTTTTTGGGGAAGTTCTTTGATATCGACGACACCGAGCTGGGATAAGCCTTTAAGTAGCTCTAATGCTTTGCTGATAGTAAAACTTAATTCTTGTGTAGCAGTTGCCCCACATTCGTGAAAAACTGTTCCATCTATAACGAAAGATTTAAAGTTTGGCAAGTAGCTCTTGCACAATTGATAGCATTCCAAAAACAAGTTTTTAAGGGAGTTTTTCTCTAAGAGCCTACCTTTACTTAAATTACTACCGTAAAAATCGTATTGAATAGAACCGAAGATTTTTTGGCCAGAAATTTGTTTTTTTTCGAGGAAAGCAATGAACAAGGCAAGAAATTCAATAGGGAATGTCGTTTTGAAGTGTAGGCAGGTATTTGCTATGTCTACGTTATCGAACAAAGTTTCAAAATCATTCATCCCACTAATAACAACACCATTTAAGTTATCACTGGTAAAGTCATAAGTTTTTATGATAAATCCATTAATCCCATTTTGAATTTCGCTTGTTATTATATTGTTGGCTTTTTCTGGACTTGCGACATCGATTCTTTGAACAACTTTCCAAGGCAAAGTCCTATATCCACAAACTTTGTTGGACCTGAGGTAATACTTGAATCCAGGAAATTCATTTTTAAATTCTTGAGGTAGGTCTCGCTGCGTATAAAGTGGATGAATTTTTATGCCCTCATCAGAAAGATATGAAAGCGAGTCGAGAGGTTTTCCTTTTAGGAGTCTTTCGGCTTCTTTTTGCCAGGATTCGAAATCTGTTCTCTCAAATTCTGAAAAAAGGTTCATAATTAATATTAAATTTTTTAAATAACAAATTTAAACAACTTTTAGAAGTATGAAACCAATTAATTAATTGGATTTATCACAACTTTTGCATGTTCAAGTCAAAATTTTACCTTTGTTTCGACCAAGTTTTCAAGTATCCATAAAGAAATTCAATAGAATAGTTGCAAAAAATCTTTAATTTGCAATTTTCAAAACATGGAATATTTATGAAAAAAATTGGAATTTTTTGTGGAGCGGATGTCTTATTTCCGACTTCTTTAATTGAATACATAAACTCTCAAAACAAAAACGTCAAAGCTGAACTTGTTAAAATAGGAACATTTAGGATTGCAGAAAACCTAAGCTATGATTTAATTTTCGACCGAGTGAGTCACAGCGTCCCAATGTATCAAGCTATTTTAAAAGCTGTAACAACCACTGGCATTATCGTTGTTAATAATCCTTTTATTAAATGTCTCGAAGATTACTTTTTTCAGCTTTACGTTGCTAAACAGTTGGGATATAATGTACCGGAGACCGTCATATTACCTACAAAAGACCATCCGATTGGAACAACTTCTGATACATTTAAAAATCTTATATATCCATTGGATTGGGCTAATTTATTTGATTATATTGGTTTTCCTTTGTATCTGCGAGTGAATCTTTTAGGTAGCGAGCATTTCACATATAAAGTGTACAATCCAAGTGAATTCTTCTCTGCTTATGATGCATCAGGAAGTAGGCAAATGGTTGTCCAAAAATTTTTTGATTTTAACAATTATTACAGAGCTTTTGTGATTGGTAAGAGATTTGTAAAGATTTTTCATTACGACATCGATAAACCTCTTATATCAAGATACTCTCGGGGTAGTTCTGGGATAAACCCAACACACAAAAAAGAAATTGAGACAATTTCTACGGACCTATGCACAGCTCTTGGCATTGATTTTACCACAATAGATTTTGGAGTTTTCAATAATCGTATCTACATTGTGAATTTTTATAATTCATCACCAAGAATCGATAATTCAATTTTTGGCGAAGATGATTTCAAGTGGTTTGTTTTTACAACTGGAGATTACTTAATTTCTCTGGTAGAGAACTCAAAAGAATATTTACGAAATTCAAAATGGTATCAGGTTTTAAAAATGAAATAGGAGTGCTTCCAATGTTGAGAAATTTTATTTTTTGGGCTTTAGGATTTTTTTTATTTTACTCATACTTATTTTCCCAAAAAGCAACGAACCAAGAAGCTTTGAAGTTAGCCGATTACGTGCGTTTTCTTGCTTCCGACGAGTTAGAAGGCCGTTATCCTGGTACATCAGGAAACTACAAAGCCTCATCTTTTATTGAAAATAAGTTCAATGAATTTGGTTTGCAAACAATTTCTGGAACATATAGACAAACATTCCCATTCCCAGTCGCCTTTAAAATATCTGAAAAAACTTCAATGGTTTGGGAAAAACTCATTGAAAGACCGGGGCTTCCAAAAGAGATGTGGAAGGTTATTCCCAAAAAATGGGATGTTGGTGTAGAATTTCAACCCTTGTCTATTTCAGAAAATGGCACTGTGACAGCAGATGTAGCATTCGTTGGTTATGGAATTACTGCAAAAGACATTGGATACGATGATTATGAGGGAATCGACGTTGCTGGTAAAATCGTGATTATTCTCTCCGATTCTGCAATAGGACAACCGAAAGATGAAAGATTTATACCATACTCAAAGCTTGATTATAAAGTTATGAATGCACGAGAACATGGTGCTGTTGGGGTCATTTTTGTTAAAGTTCAAAGCGACTCTGCAAATGTGTTCTATCCTCTGAAAGTTTCAACTTTTGCAAGGTCCTCTGGTATCATTGCTGTTCAGGCTAAAAGAACAGAAATCGCAAAATTCTTTCCAAAAGAAGCTAATTTGTATCCCACGGAGATGGAAATGCAAAAAACGAAAAAACCCAAGAGCTTTCTCATACCCGATACAAAGGTGACCATTACTGTTGATATGTCTAAAGAAACTGTTGAAGTCCCCAATATATTTGGAATAATTCCTGGAACAGACCCGGAGTTATCCAAACAATACATTGTCATTGGTGCACATTTCGACCATCTGGGGTGGGGGACAGAAAATTCACTTTATCGTGGAAAAGTACCCCAAATTCATAACGGTGCCGATGATAATGCTTCTGGGGTTGCTGCTATCTTGCATCTTGCAGAGCTTCTTTCTCGCTCGCCATTGAAAAGGTCTGTAATTGTTGTCGCATTTAATGCTGAAGAGGAGGGATTATTAGGCTCTTCACATTTTGTTAAGAACTCACCAGTTCCATTAGAAAGTATAGTGCTGATGCTTAATTTTGACATGGTCGGGAGAATGAAAGACAACAAATTAAATGTGTTTGGTACTGGTTCTTCAACAACTTTCGACAGAGTTGTAGACTCCATTGCAGTTTTGGATACATTGTTATTAACAAAAGGTTCAGAGGGTTACGGTCCAAGCGACCACTCATCTTTTTATTCCCATAAAATTCCAGTGCTCTTTTTGTTCACTGGTGCTCATAGTGATTATCATTTGCCTTCAGATGATGCTGATAAGATTAATTGTGATGGAATTATCAAAGTCGCAAACTTTGCTATGAAGATACTTGAAAGATATGGAAATTCTTACGAAAAGCCTGATTACATTGTTGTTCCAGTCGAGAAAAGTAGTATTTCGGATAAAGGACCTGGATATTCTAAAGTTTGGTTTGGCATTGTTCCAAATTTCGAAGATAATCCCTTGGGTTTGAGGATATCAGGTGTTAGTGCTGGAAGTCCTGCTGAAAAGGCTGGCTTGCAAACGGACGATATAATCACAAAGTTTGGTGGGAAAACAGTAAAAAATCTACAGGATTTAACATACATACTACGCGAATTCAAGCCCAACGACGTAGTCGATGTGGTAGTTATTCGTTCTGGTAAAGAACTTACTTTCAAAGTCAAATTAGTTGCAAGATGAACACCATCTATCTCATATGATTAACACTGAAAGATTCGAAATCCAAATTACGCGGGACGATGTAATTGTTGGTGACGTAAGATACCCTGCAACTTTGGAAGGATGGTTTCCCGTTGTTGTTATTACCCACGGTTTCACAGGACATAAGGATTGGGGCTTTCTGCCATATCTTTCTGAGAAACTTGCAAAAAATGGCTTTCTAACTGTTACATACAACTTCAGCACTGACCTAATCGACCCCGTACAGGATTGGTTTGTAGATGTTGATAAATTTTCTACTTTCACCATATCCCAAGAAGTAAATGAACTGGCAATTCTGATAGAGAACATTTCTAAGAAAAATATTTTTTCTAAAGATGCTTTATCCAAAGCTGACGTTTCAAAATTGTACCTTGTTGGACAATCTCTTGGTGGTGCTGTTTCAATGATTTTTTCTGCGAAATTTGACAAAGCTGAAAAAATAGTTCTCATTGGAACAGTGGGCACTTTATTCCGTTATACTAAAAGACAAGTAGAGTTATGGAAAAAAGAAGGCATTTGGACATTTTCCAATCCTCGAACTGGTCAAACATTAAAATTAAGTTTTTCGTATTATTGTGATTTGATTGAAAACAATTATAAATTGGAAAATTTTTTATCAAAAATCCATGTTCCAGTTTTATTTATTCATGGTCGCGAGGATTTAACAGTTCCATTGAGAGAAATAGAAGATTTATTAAAATTGGCCAAAAATCCTTTTGTGGAAATAAAAGTTATTGAAAAAACTGGACACACATTCGGTGTAGAACATCCCTTTTCACACTCCACTGAACCTTTAGAATTGGTTATTAAAGAAACAATAAACTTCCTGAAATTATGAAAACCAAATTAGTTTTTATTTTATGGATTATTATTTCTTTATATAGTTGTGAACTTATCAAACTCACTGAACAAAGAAAAAATAAAATCGACCTTAATCCTAAAAATTCAATTGGTTTAGTTTTTCTTCTAATCAAAGAAGTTAAGGACAATAATATCACCGGTGCCAGCAAACTTTTTATTCGGCAAGACACCACCACTATTAACTTGGAAAATGTTTTTGAGTTAGAAGATAAACTAAGAAGATTCGGAAGAAATATTTCTAAACGCGAAGTAACATTTTATAAAGTAGATACTCTAAATTTAAACGAACATATCGTTTCTATTGAATTTGATTACATAATTGAATATTTTTTTGTTGCGCAAAAATATAGTGACTATTGGTTGATTAGAACCTTTGGTGAAAAATAGAAATTAACTCCTAAAGACAAAAATAACCCACGGAGATGTTAAAAGAACCATTCAATACCAATTGTTGGATAGCCAATACCTAATCTAATGCTAAAGGGGTCAAGATTTAATTCTATGGCTCTAATTCCTCCGTAAATGCCAAGTGAAGAGATTGGGAACCATTCGGAACCAAAATATCCAATTAGTTTAGTTTCGGTTTCAGTTCTTCGTTTGGTAGTTTGAGTGAATGGGTCTTTGTAAGAAACTGATTCAGTGGAAACAAGGAATTGTGCTTTGATAAATGGATAAAAGCTGCGTATTCTCATCTCTGGAAGGAAAAATTTGAAATATGGACCAAATGATAGATAGGTGGAACTGCCGGAACCCTCGGAACCGCCATCGAAAATAAAACCAAAATTCAAACCTATGTGCATATCCGGATTTATTGCGTAAGCGAGAGTTCCACCAAAAATGTCGCTCGTTTGAAGTTCAGCTCCAATGCCCCAGCTTTGGTTGGGAACTCTTGGTTTAGCTTCTTGGGAAAGGACAGAGAACAGTGAAAGATGGGAGAATAAAAAAATGATTACAAAAAACCTCTTCATAAAACACCTTTTTATATAATGGTTTAAAAATAAATACCAAAATAGTAACATAAATTTTATTTACCAAACTTGTAAAATTAGATTTTTTTTATTAATTTTGTTTTTTGATATTATACGTAAATTGAAATAAGGGCCCATAGCTCAGTTGGGAGAGCGCTTGAATGGCATTCAAGAGGTCAGGAGTTCGAATCTCCTTGGGTCCACTGTGGGGTCGTAGCTCAGCATGGTTAGAGCGCCAGTCTGTCACACTGGAGGTCGCGAGTTCGAGCCTCGTCGGCCCCGCAAGTATAAATTGGTATTATGTGGTATACTTATATACTCTATTCCTCTAAACTTAACAAATACTATACTGGGTTTACACACAATTTAACTCTTCGCCTCGAAAGACATAATTCTGGCACAAGTAA
>CALBDO010000026.1 GCA_937927515.1 Candidatus Kapaibacterium sp.
GCTTAAATCTATTGTTTCAATCTTGGTCTTGGGGTCGAATTCGACACGGAGTTCATTCTTTAAGGTATCAAAATCGAGGTAGGACACCGAGAATGGCGACCATTTTGCCTGCTTCAAACCTTTAAAAATCTTGGTACCTTGGATGTCCAATTGTTTTAACTTTTAAAAGATTTTCTTAAAAATATTTTTATAGGTTCTAAAACTTTTAGTTTAGTATTTACTTTGCAATCGTTTTAGTTGAATTAAAATCCGACAAATACAGCATCTGCGGAGAAAAAATTAATTTTTGAATTTTTTGTTATTAACAGCAATAATACTCTATATTGGTTTAGATGATTTTATCCCGCTTTATTTTTGGGCAATGTTTTACCTTACAACTGGTACACGTAAGCGAAACATTTTTTGATTAATAGCAAACTCTACAAAGTAAATGCCAGATTGAAGATTTTCTAAATTCAATGATACTCTGGCGTTTGAGTATTCTTTTTGTACAAGATTTGGATTAACTAATTGGCCTAGAGCATTATATATGTTGATAAATGATGGTATCTCATTTTTTTGATATAAGTTGATAATCAAAATATTATCATGGGTAACATAGGAACTTATTAGCAGATTTTCGTCAACCTTCGAGGGTATCACAGTTGTGTCGACCTCTACTTTTATTGGCTGGGAGAATAGTTCGCCGCAAGTACCAACGACTTTGCATTTGAAAATGCCCTCGTCTAGAATTGAAACACTTTGAATTTCGAAAGTACTTTCATTGGCACCAATCAATCTTTCATCGTCTTTGTACCATTGATATGAAAGATTATCGCCAACTGCGTAAACGTAAAGGTGGAGTTTTTCGGATTTTTTTACAATTGTGTCGTTTGTTTGAGCCAGGATTTTGGTTGAAGGCAGGAAATTAACATTGAAAATAGGAGTTTCGACGGTTTCTGGGCAGGGACCGGAAATGATACCTTTGTATTGACCTTTCTTAGTTGCATCGATGTTCCTAATTATTAGAATTGTGTCGGTTGCGCCAGGAATAGGTGAACCATTGAATAGCCATTGGTATTTGATATTAGAACCTTTGCCTTTCATAATTAAAACAACAGAGTCGCCCTCGCAAACGATTGTGTTTGTGGGTATGCTTTTGGATTCGACAATTGTGGGAAGTTCGTAAATAGTGAATGGATAGGGGGTTGTAGTAATAATTCCACGGAGATGAGAAATCCTCAGCCAAGCACTATCGGCAAAGAAAGTAGGTGGAATATTCCAAGTATAACTAAAGCCAACGACTTTCTGAGCCAGCGGGGTCCAAACATCACTGGAACCAATTTTAATATCAATATCAAAGGTATCTTTGTTTGTCAAAGTTTCTGAATTCCACTTTATAATTAAGTTGGAGTTTGGGCAAATTTTTTCTTTTCCGACTGGATAGTCAAATCTTAGGTCGAGATTTGAATATTTCATAAGCATGATGCTGTTGGGTGCTTGAGATGAAGTTCCAGGTATAGGATTTACCAATGTCAAACTCTTAGAATTTGTGAGACCAGCGACGTAAAAATCCCCATTTGGGGCAAAATAAGTTGCAGAACAAGAGTCATCGTTCGTAGTGCCAAAAATATCACTAAAATTAACAGAGCTTCCATCGGAGTTCATTTGAAGGTAAAATATATCGTATTTTCCAATTTTTTTGCCCCCGGGATTATTCACAACTGGGAAGTTGGTTGAATTAGAGTGACCAAATATGTGGAGGAATTTTCCAGAAAGCAATAGTGAAGTCGGGTATTCATTACTAGAGCCACCTAAAAAAGTGGAAAAATCAAGGTCTTGCCGTTTGTATGTTAAACCCCAGCCCCCAGTAGAAGTTATGATATTAGAAAGACCAGCAATAAATATGTCAACGCCGCCTTTGTGTGTGGTTTGATATGCATTTTGAGATATTGGAAAGCTTGGATTAGTTGTTTCTTTATAAGTTATTCCTGCGAAAATAATTTTCTGGTCTGATGTGTAAGTAACAGCGGTGCCAATATCGTCGGCAGTACCGCCGAAGTAAGTAGAGAAATCGAGTTTGCCACCGTCGCCTAATAACTTAATTGCAAAAGCATCCCACCCACCGTTGTAAGTTCTATCATATGGCGACTCAGTTACTATTGTTTGATTGCCAACTCTTTGGGTGCGATAAGGAGCCATTGGAAAATCGCTTGATTTAGTTGTGCCAGTGATAAAAATATTTCCAACTTCACTAATAGCCATAGCATAGGGAATGTCGTCGTCTCCACCACCAATGTATGTACAATAATCTACTAATTGTCCAGAAGGAGTGAGCTTGATTATAAAGATATCTTTCCTTCCCTTCAATTTAGTTTGTATAGCGCCGCCAGTTGCGGGCAAATTGGTGGATTCTGTATAGCCACAAACATAGAAGCCTTTATCCGGACCTAATTGTGAAGTTGTGGATATATCGTCTTTGTTGCCTCCGACATATGTTGAGTAGACAATGGTGTTTAGTTCGGGGCTAAATTTAGTTATAAACGCATCGTAGCCGCCATTATTAGCGTTGTTGATAGGATTTTTGAGCGGAAAGTCTGTGGAGTTTGTCGTACCACCAATGTATACATTGTTATTTTCATCAACTGATAGACCAGAAGGATAATCTGTTCCAGCACCACCGAAGAAAGTTCCATATATGAGGGTTCTCTTTGCACCGCGCAAATCGAACTTACAAATGAATACGTCTCGTAGGTCATTGTAAGAGTTGTCGTAAGCACCCTCAGTTGTGGGGAAGTTAAGCGATTCAGTCCAGCCAGTAGCAAGTAGTATACCAGTGGTTAACTCCTTAATTGCTATAATTCTATCGTTGATGGAACCACCGAAGTAACTCATCATAACTATTGGGTCGATTATAAGTTCTCTGCTTTTATCATAATTTCCAATATCAAACGAGAACAGTGTTTCATCCTTTTGGATAAATCGACAAGGTATTTGTACTATTGCATCATCTACATTTTGATATGCAAAAAGATTAGTGTTTACGACTTCTCCGAATCGGGTTTGGTATTTTAATGTCATCCCATCAGTGGTCACTGAATATGCTCCACTTACTTGAATTAATATATCTTTGGGATTTCCTCCAGGTTTAATTACGAAGTCGTAACGGGGGTTCTCCATTTCAAACTTCAAGACCAAGTCGATTTGTGGGTAAATGTCTTTAAATCTTATTTGTTTGTAACCTTGTACATCGGTGACCCAATCTTTTGAGTTATTACCGTAGAAGAAAGACAATTTCCAAGGGCTTGGTTCAGAAAGGTTTGATACGAGGAAAGAAGAGTTTTTAAGTTCAAATTTTATGTTGTGTCCGTGTTTGATTGTTGTGCCGTTGCGACTCTCGATTGTATAATAATCGAAACACAAAGCTCTATCTTCAACGAGAAGATTATAGCCATTACCTTTAGCCAAGAATTGAAATTTCCCATTCCATTGCCCCATATTTCGCACGTAATAGTCGTTGAAGAATGAGTATGCAACAAGGGAGTGTGTGATGATAAAAGTCACAATTAATACAAGTTTTTTAAATATTGCCTTCATTTTCCACCTCTAAATATAACATTTTATATCGTAAAATTAATAAATAATAAACAAATAAATTAAAATTTGTTACAAAAATTTTATTCCATTTTATAAAGTTGGTCGATAAGCTCGGAATATTTTCTTTCTACAACATGACGCTTGACACTCAATTTTGGGCTCAGTTCGCCAGTGTCTACCGAAAAAGACTCTGTTAACAGTGCAAATTTTCTTACTCGTTCAAACTTCGAAAGGTCTTTCTGCAATCTGTCGATATCGTTTTTGATTATTTTTATAATCTTGTCGTTCGAAACCAATTCCGAAATGGAATTGTATTTTATTTCCAAAACCTCTGCCAATTTTTTTAACTCCTCGAAATTAGGCAAAATTAATGCGGTATTGTATTCTCTGCCGTCGCCAATAATTATGCATTGGTCGACATATTGGCTCTGAGTAATTAAGTTCTCGATTTGCTGTGGTGCAATATTTTTTCCGCCGCTATTGACAAAAATGTATTTCTTCCTATCGGTGATTTTTAAATTCCCACGTTCAGTGAAATGCCCGACATCGCCAGTATATAACCAATTATTCTCGTCTATTGCCAATTGTGTTGCCGACAAGTCGTTCCAATAACCACGCATTACATTTGGACCACGCACAAGTATTTCTCCATCTTCGGCAATCATCACTTCGACTCCCTCCAACGGCTTGCCAACGGTGCCAAATTCTACATCATCTTCACGAGTAACCGAAACAACAGGGGACGCCTCTGTAAGCCCATAGCCTTCGTAGACTTTGTAACCTAATGCCCAAAAGAATAAATTTACATCGACGTTAAGCGGTGCCCCACCAGAGATAAATTTTATAGAATCTATGCCAAGTTTCTGCCGAATTTTCGAAAATACAAGCTTATCGGCTATTTTGTATTTATTAATTAAAAAAGTCGAGGGTTCTTTTTTGCTAAGTTCAAGGGCATACTTTATTCCGATGCCAAATGCCCAGTTAAATATTTTTTGTTTAATCTTGTTTTCCTTGGCTATTTGGGATTGAATTCTTTTGCGAATTATTTCCAAGAGACGAGGCACAGTCGTCATTAAAGTTGGCTTTATTTCTTTTATGTTTATGCTAATTGTGTCGATAGATTCGGCAAGAGCTATCAGTGCTCCGCAAAGAAAAGCCGCGTATATGACCGTATGCTCGTATGCGTGGCACCAAGGTAGATACGAGAGAAATACATCCTCCTCGCCAAATTTAATTGATTTTGCCGATGCCAAAACATTTGAGACTATGTTGTAGTGAGTCAGCACGACTCCTTTGGGGTCGCCAGTTGTTCCGCTTGTGTATATTATTGTCAAAATGTCCTCTGGCTTGATTTTATTAATCCTTTCTTGAATAATTTTATCTCTTTGGTCCCTTGCTCGAGAAATTTTACCAATGTTGAGAATTTCTTGAAATGTCTTAATAGAAAGGTCTGTTTCGGGAGATGTGTCAACATTGTCTAAAATTATAAAATGCCTAAGGGTGGGAACGTTGTTTTGGATTCCTTTTATTTTATTTAGTTGATAAAAGTTTGAAACAACAACGCCCGTTGCTGTGCAATCGTTGAAAATATATTCCTCTTGTTTTGGAGTTGTGCTTGGAAATAAAGGAACTGTTATCGCACCAATTGATGCAATTGCAACATCGGCAATAAGCCACTCGATGCGATTTTCTGATACTATTCCTATGCGGTCGCCCTGCTTAAAACCTAAGCTCATCAAACCAAGCGCAAACTCTTCGATATTATCCCATAGTTCAGAATAATTAATTTCTGTGTAAATGCCGTCTTTTTTGAACTTAAAGGCTGGCTTTCGATTGCCATATTTTGAACAAACTGAATAGACTAACCGAGGAAGGTTGTCGAAACTTTGTTGTACCAAAATTGCACCTCTGAATTTGTGGGATAAAATTAGGTTGGAAAACCGAGATTAAAAAGCAAATACAAAGCGAAAGATTTCGGACCATTTTACAACTTCTAGTACTCGGTAACCAAGAAAAGTCCCAAAGCCAATGAGTGTAAGTCCAGCAAATTTATGTATCTTTGCAAGTAATGCTTCCGACATTTTATCTTTGAATGAAACAAGTGTTTTTACAAGAAACGATAACCAAATAAGATTGCCCAATCCAAAACCTAAGGAAAAGAAAAAGTTGCTCACTGCATTAGACTGTATTAATCCAAAGTGTTGAATATTTATAGCTACATAGCCAAGCGAGGGCAAGAAGGTGGGGTTTATAATGTTGGTTAAAGCAATCCCAATTCCGACAAAGAAAGGACCACGAGCAGAAAGTTTATCTATAAAAGGAAGAGTATTTGGATTCCCATTGTTTCGAAAGTTTTTTGATGTTTTAATATGAGAGATACCAAGAGAGATAACCATCAAAACGATTAACAGTTGAACGAAAATCACAATGAAAGGATAATCGTGGGAAAATTTGTAAGCCCAGTCAATTATAGCAGAAGTTGCAAATATGGCAATCAGACAGTAAAGGAAATCCATAACAGCTGTACCTAGTCCCGATAGTAATCCGTGGCGTGTGCTATTACTCAGCCCAAGCTTAACAGCTGTCAAAGCTGCAGGACCGGGCGGTAATGCTAAAATTATTCCCACCACTATTCCAGATATTATAGATAGCATACCCAATCCTTATATATGTCAAAAATTTTTTACAATGTCGAAAGAAACTGACACTAAATTAATAATAAATTCTGAAAATCAAAATTTTTTTTTGAGTACGGAAAGTAATCCTTTTCTGGCGGGTAATAAACTTTTGCTAAATACAACCCCTTTTCTTTTGCCAAAGGGCTAGGGAAATTTTTTCTTCCGCTACGCAAAGATTCCTGTATGTCTTTCAATTGTCTGCGTCCACGAGCCACATCCAACATTGCACCGACCAAAGAGCGAACTAGACCATAGACAAACCTGTTCGCCTTAATAATATATATATATAATGATGTAGATAAAGTTAGCCATTTGCTTGTTTCTATGTTACATGTGTAGTTTTTTGTTGATGGATTTTTTTTTGCAAATGGCTCGAAATTGTGTTCTCCAATGAATATACTTGCAGTTTCGTTAAGCAAGCTTATATCCAGTTCAAATGGAACGAACAGCGCATTGTTGCGAAGAAAAACTGAATTTTTTGTTGTTACCAAATACCAATACTCTCTTGCTATTGCATCCTTGGTGGCGTGGAACTTATTTTCGATTATTTTGGCTTGCAGAATTCTGATATCCGGAGGTAGAGAAGAATTGATTGCAGAAACAAGTTTTTTTTCGGGAATTGGAAAAGAAGCATCGACTATTGAGTGTGCAACTTGGCCCAAGGCATGGACACCGGCGTCTGTTCTTCCAGCTCCAACTACAAAAACCCTCTGTTTAGACACGATTTCGATTGCTCTCTCGATAGTTTCCTGCACGGAGTTTGAATTTTTTTGCCTTTGCCAGCCGGAATAGTTAGTCCCATCGTATTCAATCAGAAAGACGATGGTGCGTTTCATAAGGTTCACTCAACTATTCCCGGTCGGTTCAACTCGTTGAACAGGGTGATAACTTCTTCGAGAGTTTTGCTACCTAAATCACCTTTTCTGTGGCGGCGGACAGATACTGTCGAGGTTTCGACTTCCTTTTTTCCTATTATAAGTGCAAAAGGGATTTTTTGGGTTTCACTTTCTGCTATTTTTTTATTGATTCGTTCGTTGCGTATGTCGAGATTAAGCCGAAAGCCAAGGCTGCCCAACTTTTGTGCAATTTCTTTTGCATAAGTATGTTGTTCCTCTCCAATTGGAAGTATTGAGACTTGCACTGGCGAAATCCAAAATGGAAAGTTCCCTGCAAAATGTTCAATCAAAATTGAGAGAAATCTTTCGAGAGAACCCGCCGGAGCTCGATGAATTATCACTGGGCGATGTGGTTGATTATCCGCTCCAATGTATTCCAACTGAAATCTCTCGGGCATGACGTAATCTACTTGGACAGTGCCGAGTTGCCATTTCCTACCGATTGCGTCTCTTACAATGAAGTCGATTTTAGGCCCGTAGAAAGCTGCTTCGCCTTCGGCAATGAAATATTCTAAATTAATTTCATCGGCAACTTCTTTGATTTCTCGCTGTGCCCTATCCCAAAGCTCGATATTACCACCGTATTTTGATGTATCCTCGTCGCGGAATGAAAGTCTCGTTGTAAATTCCAATTTAAACAAACCAAAGAAGAATTGCATTAAATCGACGACGCCTTTGATTTCGTCTTTAAGCTGTTCCACTGTGCAGTATATATGTGCATCGTCCTGAGTGAAACCGCGCACCCGAGTTAGACCTGTTAATTCTCCCGATTGTTCATAGCGGTAGACAGTTCCAAATTCAAATAATCGCAGTGGTAAATCACGATAACTTCTCGGCTTGCTTAAATATATTTGATGATGATGGGGGCAGTTCATTGGTTTTAAAATATACTCTTCGTCTTCGACTTTCATTGGAGGGTATTGTGAGTCTTTATAATATGGATAGTGGCCAGAAGTTTTATAAAGTTCAAGATTACCAATGTGCGGAGTAATTACTTCGACATAGCCACGGCGAATTTGTTCTTTGCGAAGGAAGTCTTCTAAAATTCTTCGAATAATCGCACCTTTTGGGAGCCATATTGGCAAGCCACCACCGACTGCTGGAGTTATTAAAAACAATTCGAGTTCTTTACCCAATTTGCGATGGTCGCGCTTCTTGGCTTCTTCCAACATAGTTAAGAATTCTTCCATCATCGATTTCTTGGGGAAGGTAATACCATAGATTCTGGTCATCATATTTCGGCTACTGTCGCCACGCCAATAAGCCCCAGCTACATTAAGTAGTTTGACATATTTGATTTTGCTTGTGTTTGGGATATGTGTACCACGACATAAATCTATAAAATTTCCCTGTTTGTAGAAAGTAATCTTTTCGTCTTTCAAGCCTTCGAGAAGTTCCAACTTGTATTCGTCGCCTACTTTTTTGAAATGCTCGACGGCTTCTTCCCACGAAATTTCAATTCTCTCGTAATCAGCATTTCTTTGGGCAAGTTCGAGCATTTTTTGCTCGATTTTCGGCAAATCCTCGTTGGTAATTTTTTGTCCATTTGGCAAGTCCACATCATAGTAGAAGCCCCACTCAATTGCTGGTCCAACGCCAAATTTTACACCTGGGTAAAGTTCCTGGATTGCTTCTGCCATCAAATGTGCAGAGGAATGCCAGTAAATTTCCTTTCCTTCGGGGTCGTCGAATGTAACAAAGCGTATAGCACCATCTGTGAATAATTTTCGGGACAGGTCTATTTTTTCTCCGTTAAAAAAAGCACCCAATGCTTCTTTTGCCAACCGCTCCGAAATTGTTCTTGCAATTTCTATTGCACTTGTTCCTTCGGGAAATTCTCTGCTCTCGCCATTTGGAAATGTGATTTTCATAACTATATATTCATAAAAAAATTAAAATAAATCTGGTTAAACGAATTTAAATAATGTTTATTTATTTTTTAAGTACTAGAAAATTATGCAGATGATTTGCCACGTAGTCTACTTCACTTGAGTTTACAATAATTTTACTAATCCCATTCATCGGGTTTGCATATAAGAAATGTAAGTGGGAATTTATCTGCCTTACAGCTTCAAAAACATCCTTCAATTCAAAATTCATTAAAGTTATTATAGAAACCGTCGCCCCCTCGTTTCCATTTTCTTCAATTTTCTCGTCTACAACGATTAAAGCATCCTTAGAGTAATTTGTAAAAATTGCAGTTGGGGGGAGTTCGAAGCTTCCCTCATAATTGAATTCTTTAAGAGTAAAAGGTCCAGAGATTAAAATAAGTTTGGCTTTAGCTTTTGTATGTTCTTTCACGAATGTTGCTCCAGCTTCGGGCATAAAAACACTTTTATATTGATAGGCAATGCTTGGGTTTTGCACGAAATAATGATACATAGTAGGATGGACTAATTTCAATCCATTTAAAGAAGCAATCCTTGTGTCTTCGAAGGAAATCTCTGGAATGAGGAAAGTATCGGCAACTATCTTTGGGTCGGCAGTACGGATACCGGGAACATCTGTCCAAAAAATAACTTCTCGTGCCTTAATTATGCTTGCAACAAGCAACGCTGTTAGATTTGAACTTTCAAATCCCATTGTTGTAATTGTGCCAGTTTCCGAGCTGCCGATAAAACCCGGTAGAAAAAGGAGATTAGATTTTTTCAAGGCTGGAAGCAAGTTGGAATTAATTGCTGGGATTGTCTTTTCTAATATCGGTTTAGCATTACCATAGTTCGTGTCGGTTATTATTAGATTGCGAGAGTCGAAGAATTGAACATTTATGTTCTCTCGCTTTAAATACTCCTCCAAAATCACCGAAGAAAGGTATTCGCCGTAGGAAAGAAGCCTATCCAGGGTTCGCAAAGTTAATTCTTTAGTAACAGCAATCCCAAAAAGTAGTTTCTCTATGTTTTCGAATAGATGCGATAGGCGACTTTCGATGCAATCTTGGTAGACTTGGTCAACCATTATAGAGCGTGCAAGTGTTGTCAGCTCTGTTTTAACATTTTTTAGTTCCAGGGATGATATTTCCAAGCCTTTCGTCCGAGCAAGTTGCCCTATGTGTTTTAATTTTCGAGAAAGAGTGGAAAAAGCCGAGAAAACAAATACTGTAGGCTGATTACAATATTTATTGATTATGTCCACAAGAAAATGGAAGTTCTCGGCTTTATTTAAAACAGCACCGCCAATCTTCATTACGACCATATTCCTTAAAACCTTTCCTTTTTAAATGTCTAAAATATGAAAATAATTACTTAAATAAAATTGTCAATTAAACTTACAGTGTGTAAAAAATTACACACTTTTTAAAACAAAAAGTTCAATTTTCTACTCAAAGTGTAAATTTTCTTACACTTTTTGTATTAAAATTTTTATTTCAAGGTTTATATTTGCTATTGCATTCAATAGTTATTGAAAAAATGAAGTATAATTATAAACGTATGTATGTTTCACTAACTTGGAGGTTCTCCAATGAAACCCTCTTTTAGACTTACTACTTTTGTAGGAAGTATGCTTGTTGCATTCTTCCTAGCGTTTGTTCCAGCTCAACTTTCTTCGCAGCCCTCTGGATATTGCGTGGTCTATCCGCCAGAAATACCTTCCGGCTATAGCTACACTTATACTTATTGCTACGGACCTGTGTATTATGGGTATATTATCAACGTGAAAATCAAGGATGTTTCCTCTGGTGCATGGGTACTTGATTGGACAACTGGCGATAACAATTGCTACACCTTTACTGGGCAAGAAGCGAAGCTTAAACTTGGCAAATCATATCAACTTTACTTCACGTTTTATATGCCATATTCTTGGTATTGCCAATACATTACCCAGTATAGCTATTATATGTATTGCTATGGTCTTGCGTGGCTCGATTGGAATATGAACGCAAAATTTAATGACCCCAACGAGTTTCTTGGTGTTCAAACCCTTCAACTTGCAAATTGGAACTCGAGCACCTGCGAGGGTACATATGGACCCTTTAACATTATTGTACCAAATACTCAGCAAGTAGGAAAAACTCGACTACGAGTTTTACATAATATGTGGGGACACTATGGTGGACCTGGCAGTACCGGTTGTTATATGTATTACCTTTGGGATTATCCTCCTTATTATTTCTACTATTATGCTTATGGTGAAGCAGAGGATTATGTTTTGGAATTTATGCCCGATATCGAAGCCACCTTCCCCGCCGATGGTGATATTCTCCGTGCTGGTGAAACCTACGACGGAAGTGATGCAAATCATCCAAGACCTATGGTTCGAATGGGTTCACCCCAGCCCAGTGGTGCTATTTTAAGATATCGAATCACTGGGCCCAAGCCTTCTACAAACGTTGTCTACGAGGGCTTAGACCCATCCACCGGTTCTATCGACATCAACATGGGTGGCTATAGACAGTATAATATACAAAGAGCACGAGGCACTTTTGCTACCTCGAATGCTGGTTTCCGTCCAACTCGTGGAGGCGAATATCGCTTGAATGTTACAATAGGTGGTACCGCCGCCCCAGCCGAAGCAAATCCTACATTTACCGTAGCTTGGGATAACGACTTATCTATTACTGGTGCCGTGTCTCCCCGAACTAATCTGGCTCCACGATTCATGAAATATCTTCGTGGGCAAACAATTCGAGTTATTGTAACTCATCAAAATACTGGGATGAACAACATAACTGAATTCTACTCCACAGCAAGAATTATAGACCCAAATGGCACCGAAATTTACAATAGAACTGTACATTTCGATGCAAATAATGACCCAAGGTATTCACCATTGCAACCAGGCCAAAAAATTGATATGGAGTTTCCTGCTTTCTCAACCAACACTATCGGTGTCTACAAGCTGTATGTCACTTGTAGCCTTGCTAGTGCTGTCGACCAAGAAAGCTACAACAACAACTTCCCGCGTCAAGACGACCCAGACTATACATTCGAAATTGCTTATGAATTCCAGGTTAAAGCTAATCGAGTTGTAAGGCCAGCATTGAACGAACAGATAATTGGCAATAGGCCATATATCCCACGCGGTGAGTTCAAAAATATGGGTGTAAGTGTTGCTTCCGACTTCCCTGTAAAGCTAATTCTTTATAAACTACCCGATACAATAAATTCTGTTTACCAAAGTACAATAATTGTCCAAGACATACAATCTGGCACTTATAATACAAAAACAGTTGACTTTGATGTGTTTATTCCTCGGCTTACTGGGGATTACATGGCAAAATTGATTTGTGCCCATCCAGAAGACCCATTACGAAGCGACGATACAGTTTGGTCGTACTTTAGTGTTCTTGGTGGTTTAATTGGTACTTATCGTGTAGGTGTTGGTCAAGATTTTCCGACCATCGACTCTGCTATGAATGCTCTTTACAAACTTGGTGTAAGTGGTAATGTCGTATTTGAACTTACCGATTCTTATTATCAAGTTAGGGCGCGTTCAGAGGTTGAACCAACTGCACCAGCTTGGGACTTCCGCTCCTGGATTCTCAACTTGGGCTACAACGCGGATTTGAACACTACTTATACCGTTACTTGGAAACCTTCTACCCAAAAATCATTGACAAAAGGTAGTATCACAATCGACTTGGTCGCTCCAACAGGCAAAGGTATTGCTTTTGGGCAAACTACCAAGCCATCCAATCCATACTCTGTTTATTATGAATTTAGGGAAAAAGGTTCAATCTCCAGAAAATATGTAAATACCCCAGGTTACATTATCTTCGATGGTGGACCTCAAAAATCAATTAAACTACGCTTGGTGAGCTACTCTCGAGGCGGCGGGCAAGCTGTCTATCTTGGTCCAGGCTCTCATCACATCCAAATTAAGAATCTTATTATCGAAAATGCGACATCTTCTATTGCTGATAAAACTTGGCTACCGATGACTTCTTATAGCCCCGTATATGGTTTCACCTATACCCCAGATACATTATTGCAAGGCACTCAGGTACTGGGTTACTCCGCTGGTGTTGTGTTGCGTTCCCACCTACCATATGACCAGCTTGAACGAGACATGGCTTCTATCATGGGACTTGATACAATTCCAGCAAATAATAATTTGATTGAGGGGAATGAAATCTCTGGCTTCGGCTATGGAATCATTTCACTTGGTTATGGTCAGCTTTGGCGTGAAACGGACTACATAAAATATTACAACAAGAACAATGTGTTTTCCAATAACACAATTTTCAATGTGAACCGAGCTGGAATCTTCCTTGGTTATGAAGAAAACTCCCAAGTTGTTGGCAATAGAATTTACAATGTCAGTGGTGGAAACAAAGATGCTTACGGTATTGTTCTCGGTGGCGAAGGCTCCTCGAGCTACAAGGGTTACAACAACATTGGAATCTCCATAAACAGGAATGAAATTAGTGGTGTATCCTCTAACATTGGAGCCGTTGGAATTAAAGTCGAGCAAGAAGCCAATATTCTACCACATCCAATTTTGGGCGAGGTTATTTATCCAGATGTTAATGAGTCCATTCAAATTGCCAACAATATCGTTTGGGGTGTAACGGTTGGTAATGGCAACGCTTACCGAGCTGGTATTCATCTATTGACAGCTCGACGGCCAAATCCAGATATTCTTACTTATTTCCTCACTCCAAAACGACTTGGTTACTATGCAAGAAACAACAAGATAGTAAATAACACTGTTGTTATAAGTCCCAATCCCGGCGTTGTTGCTTCCTACCCAGTTGTAGGTATTGGTATCCAAAGTGCGAAGAACACGTTGTTGAAGAACAATGCCATTGCATTGTTGGACATGAACGTAGACCCGAGCAATGCCGTATATGCTTGCGTATTTTACCAAGGCATGATGCCAAGCGATATGGGATTTACGAGCGACCGCAATGCGTTCTGGTATGCCAATGGTAGTGGTGGAGCGGTATATCGTTTTGTCGAGACAGACGAAGGCGACAACATACTCGATGGTGGAGGCAATCGCAATGATTTTGCCACACTCGAGCAATGGCAGAAC
>CALBDO010000027.1 GCA_937927515.1 Candidatus Kapaibacterium sp.
AGCGAAGTTAATTGATATGGCTGGTCGAGAGTTGAAGAGCCTATACACTGGAGTTGGCAACGGCAATGTTGTGAAGGTGCGAGCAAGCGTTACTGAATTGCCAAGCGGAGTATACACGCTGGTAGTCAAGATAGGCAACGAGACCATCACACGAAGCGTTAACATAGTGAAATAATCGAGCAATAGCACATAAATCGAGCCGCTGGGAAACCACCCCAGCGGCTTTTTTTATGGTGAATTGAAAATAAAATATATTTTTTTTAATTTCGTTAAATTGTTCGAACAAGAATCGGGTTGGTTTTGGAGATTTAACGTTTAGGAGTTGCAGAGTAGCATGAGGAATTTAGGATAGATTTAGAATGGGCATTTGCCCATTTTTTATTAAATAAATTAAATTGGAGTAAAAAATGGGAAAGAAGCAAGCCAAACAGGTAATTGATAAGAAAGCAATAATTGATGCTTTCCAGGAAATAGTTAGGGCAAAGGGAATCGACCGTGAAAGTTTGCAGAAAATCCTCGAAGATGTTTTCTCATTGATGGTAAGGAAAAAATATGGTCCAGAGACAAAGTATGAAATTGTTCTGAATTTCGATAAGGGAGACTTGGAAATTTATATAATCAAAGATGTAGTGGACATAGTTGAGAATCCAGTTAGTCAAATTTCGATTGATGAAGCCAAGCTTTACGACGATACACTTGAGTTGGGAGATGAATATGTCGAGGTCATTAATTATGATAATTTAAATGAAATCTTTGGAAGAAGGATTGTAGCAGTTGCAATGCAAACATTGTTTCAGAAACTACGAGAGTTTGAGAAGGACCAAATTTATACAGAATATAAACCGAGGGAGGGCGAGATTATTGTTGGGGAAGTTTATCAGGTGCGACGGAACGATATATTAGTATTGCATAATAAAATTGAGATGCGACTTCCAAGAGAAGAGCAGATACCCAACGAGCCTTATCGTTTCAAAAAGAATCAAACAATAAGAGCGATTATAAAAGAAGTTAGGAAGACAAGTGGCGGTATTCCAGATATAATACTCTCTCGTGCTAGCGACGAATTTTTAGCTCGGCTTTTCGAACTCGAGATACCTGAGGTATACGATGGTATAATTCAGATAAAATCAATAGCTCGGGACCCTGGACAGCGGAGCAAAGTTGCTGTTTATTCTCTCGACCCAAGGGTCGACCCAGTGGGGGCTTGTGTTGGTATGAAGGGTGTTAGAATCAACTCAATAGTAAAGGAGTTGAACGATGAGAACATAGATTTAATTGAATATTCCGACGACCCCAAAGTCTTTATTGCTCGTGCACTGTCGCCAGCAATTGTAAAAGATGTACAAATCGACCCAATAGTACGGCATGCAACTGTTATTGTTGCCGACGACCAAGTTCCCTACGCAATTGGACGGAATGGGCAAAATGTCCGACTTGCAATGAAATTGACCGGGTATCAAATCACCCTTGTCAAAGAAAGCGGCGAGGACATTGAGCTTGGTGAGTTCAAGGAAGAGCTTGGGCTTTCGGTTTACAATCAACTTTTGCAAATGGGAATTCAAACAGCGAGAGAATTTTTAGCTTCCGACCCAGATAAAATTCTTCGCATTCATGGTATGAGCCGAGATACTTTGCTCGAACTGAGGGAAATAATGTTGAAAGAATTTGATGAAGAAGAGGACCCAAAAGTCGTCGAGAAAATTGATGAGGTTTGGAGACAAATACAAGAGGAAACAAGCCGATTGTAAATTTTAAAGATATTATCCAGACACAAATAATAACATTGTATAAATAATTTTAAACTATAATTTCGTGAATAAATTATAATTTTGTATTGTATAAATATTTAGAGCTTTGTGATTAATGGTAGAGCAAAAGAAAATTAGATTACACCAGGTTGCAACTGAATTAAATGTAAGTAAAGATACCATAGTGGATTATCTAGCAAAAAATGGTTTTGACATTTCAAATAAACCTACATCGCTAATTACTAGTGCAATGATTGAATCCCTTTTAAAGGGTTTTATTAGGGAGAAAAGAGTTGCTGAGAGTTTCAAGAAGAAGTTTCTTTTGGATGTAGCTCAGCCAGAGAAAGTGATAACCGCTGTTGAAACAAAGCCTCAAGTTGGATTCAAAGAGGATTTTGAATTTATTGAAGAAACGCTACCCAAAATTGCTGAAGTAGAAAGGAAGTTGGACTTTGTGGAGGACTTTATAACAGACACTTTGAAAGCAAAAGAAGTTCCAGAAGTGAGTTCCGAGCCCAAGGTAGGTGATATTATCGATTTGGATAAGTTTACAGCAAAGCCTGTAAAGGACAAGCAGAAAAAGAAAATTCAGGCAGAGGCAAAAGAAATTGCAAAAGCTCTACCAAAGTCTAAAGAAGTTCAGAAAGAAAAAGTATCGAAAGAAAAGGTAGTTCCAGCAAAAGAAAAACCATTAGCGGAAACAAAGCCAGTCGAGGTTAAGCCCGAAGAAACAAAGGTAGAAATTCCACAGAAAATTGAAGAACAAATAAAGAAGGAATCTATACCAACAAAAGTAGAAGAAGTAAAGAAGGAAGAGCCTAAAGCAGAACCGATTAGAAAGAAAGGAGAAAAGAAACTTCAAAAGTTAGAAGGTATAGAAATTAAATTGGCAGAGCCAGAGGAGGATAAGCTTGCAAGAGCCGAAGAGGTAGAGCAAGAGGTTGTGGAGGAACCAGAACCAAAGGAAATGTTCAAACACATTGAAATACACGACGAGGAAGAGGAAATTTTCCCATTGGTCCAAGAGAGATGGTTACGCAAGCGTGGTGGTAAAACCAAGTTTGAGAAGTTTAAAGCACCTCAAGACAAGAAATTAACAAAGAAAAAAGGCTTCAAGGAGTTTATAAAAGCAAGCGAGCAAGAGATAAATAAAAATATACGCGAGACATTACAAAGTAGTTATGAAATCTCTGATGTAAAGAAGCGAGCC
The DNA here is from genome assembly GCA_937927515.1 of Candidatus Kapaibacterium sp. Taxonomy (GTDB): domain Bacteria; phylum Bacteroidota; class Ignavibacteria; order Kapaibacteriales; family UBA2268; genus Naka2016. Next base: position 2,959 of record CALBDO010000027.1, read on the forward strand.
AAAATACGGCATAGACGAAAAGAGGAGAAGCTCGAAAAAGCTCAGCAAGTATTGGAAGAAATCGAAAAGCAAAAGAAACATATTCAAACTACGGAGTTTATTACGACAGCTGAATTGGCAAAACTTGTTGGAGTCGACCCATCGGAAATCATTGCAAAATGCTTTGAATTGGGGTTGATTGTATCGATGAATCAAAGATTGGACAAGGATACAATTTCTGTAATAGCTTTGGATTATGGCTACGAGGTAGAATTTATTGAGGAGAAAGAATTACAATTAAAAGATTTAGATTACGAGGACCCGCCCGAGACATTGATGCCGAGGCCGCCGATAGTAACAATAATGGGGCATGTAGACCACGGGAAGACTTCGCTTCTTGATTACATTCGAAAATCTAATATTGTGGCCGGGGAAGCTGGAGGAATTACGCAGCATATTGGTGCCTATCAAGTAGAGGTACCAGATAAAGGCTTTATTACGTTTATTGATACACCCGGGCACGAGGCATTCACTGCAATGAGAGCTAGGGGAGCAATGGTGACAGACATTGTTGTTCTTGTTGTTGCTGCTGATGATGCAGTGATGCCGCAAACAATCGAAGCGATAAACCATGCCAAGGCAGCAAATGTCCCTATCATTGTTGCAATAAATAAAATAGATAAACCCGATGCTAATCCCGATAGAATTAAACAACAGTTAGCCGATTTGGGTATTTTGGTAGAGGATTGGCAGGGACCATACCAATGTGTAGAAATATCGGCAAAATTTGGCACGAATGTGGATATTCTTTTGGAGAAAATATTACTCGAAGCAGAATTGCTCGATTTGAAAGCAAATCCGAATAGACCAGCAAAAGCAACTATCGTTGAATCGCATTTGGACCGCGGTCGTGGTCCTGTTGCAACTGCTATCATTCAGAAAGGCACTTTAAAAATTGGGGATATATTCGTCGTAGGGTTAACTTATGGAAAAGTCCGTTCGATGTTTGATGAGAGAGAACGTAAAATAGAATTAGCTGGACCATCAACCCCCGTTAGAATCATTGGATTTGATGAGTTGCCCGAAGCGGGCGACCTGCTTTATGTTGTTGAAAATGAACAAATTGCAAAAGAGATTGCTTCCAAGCGTCAACAGGTGCGTAGAGAGCAAACCTTAAGACGAGAAAATATAATTACCTTGGATGATTTATCCAAGCAAATCCAACTCGGCAAGATAAAGGAATTGAATTTAATTTTGAAAACTGATGTTATGGGCTCGCTCGAAGCTCTTTCTGATGCTCTTGTAAAGTTGTCTAATGATGAAGTAAAAATTAATCTTCTGCACCAAGGGGTTGGTAATGTCAACGAGTCTGATGTTTCGCTTGCGGCAGCCTCCAATGCTGTTATTATTGCATTTCAAGTATCGACAACTGGAGGTGCCCGTAAACTTGCCGAGAAGCTTTCCGTTGAAATTCGTCGTTATGAGATAATTTACGATTGCTTGAACGATGTAAAGCTTGCAGTCGAGGGCTTGCTCGCTCCGGATATACAAGAAGTAACCACTGCCACACTCGAAGTAAGGAAAGTATTCAAGATTAGTAAAGTTGGTACAGTTGCAGGTTGTTACGTTCGAAGCGGTAAGATAAGTCGGAATGACCATTTGAAGGTACTGCGCGATGGCTTGGTCATTCACACTGGTTCTGTTGCTTCGTTGAAGCGCGGTAGAGACGATGTGAAAGAAGTAGACCAAGGCTACGAGTGTGGATTGATGATAGATAAATTTAATGACATTCTGGAAGGAGATGTAATCGAATCATATAAGATTGTCGAAATAAAGAGAACTCTAAACAATTAAATGGTTTAGGAGGATAGATAATTGAGTGTGCGAGCCGAGAGGGTAGCCAGTGAAGTACAAAAAGTACTCTCCGAGCCAGTATCTGAATTTGCTCGAGAAAATAATGCTGGACTTGCCACTATTACCTCTGTTCGAATGTCTCCAGATTTACAAATCGCAAATGTGTATGTAAGTGTCTATGGAGGGAAGACTTCCCCTCAAACTTTTTTAAATTTACTTGAAGAAGAGAAATCGACTTTCAGACAAATCGTTGGGTCAAAGGTTAGACTTAGATTGACCCCGGAGTTGCGCTTCTTCTTGGATGATACCTATGAGCGTATCGAAAGAATAGAACAGCTCCTTTCAAGCGAAAAAAAGAAAAGCAAAAGTGAATAAATCTAATGAAATTGGTAAATTAGGGGAACAAACCGCAGAGAATTATCTTATCGAAAAAGGATACAAAATCCTTAAAAAGAACTTCCACTTTGGTAAGTTGGGCGAAATAGATATTATCGCCGAAAAGGATGGTAAATTGATTTTTTTCGAAGTAAAAGTTCAAAAAAGCAATCATTTCGGGGACTCGCATTTTTGGATAACACAAGCAAAGCAAAATAAATTGCGAAAAGTGGCAGAGGGATATCTTTATATCAACGGGATAAAAGGAATAGCTTGCCAGTTCGATGCAATTTTTATCGATTTACGATACAATCCCCCCCTACTTGACCATCTTGAAAATGCATTTTGATTCATCGACCATAAATCTTTTTGTTAATTTTGTATGTTGTTGATTTAATTAATTATGATTTATATTTTAGAGCATTCGTTATTAGAGCATTTTCTAACAATTATCAAAAATCAGCCATCCCACACGCATTTTAAATACGCATGGAGCAAAATATCTTCCTTGGTCGCGATGCTTGTAACCAAGGATTTACAACTTTCGGAAACTTTCGACGATAGTGGCGAGTTTGTTGGTTACAAATTTACGGACCAATTTTCCATTGTTTCGATTTTCCCAACAGGTGTGCGTATGGCTCAGGCGCTTGGGGATTTACTTCCTAATTCAATCATTGGTTACGTTGGGCATTCAGCGACTACAGACTTATTCAAAGGGGGCGACGAGGGATTGTATATTTTGCCGGAAAATCTTTCCTCGAGAAAAGCTATCATCTGTGATGCAATGATTAAGACTGGTCAATCGATGAGGAATGCTATCTCTCGACTTCAAATTGAAAATGTAATAGATATAAAATTGGTGACTGTGTTTGCAACAACAAATGGAATTGAAAATCTTCGTGCTGAATTTCCAGAATTTCCAATTTATGTTTGCTCCTTGGAAAGTACAGAAGAACTCGAGAAGATTTCATTTTTGGAAGAACTACTTCGACATTATAATTTATAATATTTTGGGAGTTAGTGATGAGAATTTTGTTCTCAAAACAAGCCGAGTTGGGTATCAAAGCCGTTTTATATCTTGCTGTTCAACCAAGAGGATACCTACGCAATGCTACAGAAATTTCAAAAGAATTGAGGGCCCCAAAAGAATTTGTTGCTAAAATATTGCAAAAACTAACTCATTATGGTATTGTAACTTCGAAAAAAGGGAAGACTGGAGGCTTTGCTTTAAACATAAGTCCACAGGAAATAAAACTCATTGATATAATAAAAAGCATCGATGGAACAAGAGCGTTCGAAGAATGCGTGCTCGGTTTTAGCGAATGCAATGAGGAAAATCCTTGTCCGATACATAAGTCGTGGGTAGAACTTCGACAGAGAATCCTGGAAGTACTTTCGGAGAAGACAATTGCAGACTTTCGTGAGCAAACAATCCGAAAATTGAAAGCTTTGAAATGAAAGAAATCGACCCCAAAATTAAAACAATTTCAATTAACTCCGCTATTGTCGTTGGAGTGCTTTCCTTTGTTGCATTTTTATATTACACACAACAATTGACAAGCCCACTTATAATCTTCATCATTGGTCTTCTTATTATTAGTCCATTTCGCAAGGATTCTTATTTCATCCGCCGTTTGATAATGCTTTTTGTAGCTTTTTTTGTACTGTGGATATTCTCTATTATTGGCTCCTCAATTACTCCCTTTATAATTTCATTTGTAATTGCATACCTACTCTCCCCAATTGTATCTCTATTGGAAAAGAGAAAAGTACCCCGTTGGCTTTCATCTTTGTTTATTATTTTAATTTTAATTGGCTCCGTCACTTTTGTTTTTGTGTTGTTATCGCCACAGATTTTGAATCAGTTCGATGAAATTTCGCGAAAAATCACAACTGTTGTCACTGCCGTAACAAGTTATTTTGAAAATCAAAAAGCCTCGAAAATTCTTGACTCAATCGGAATAAAGAACGAGTACATCAAAAGCCTTGTCGAGCAAGAACTATTCCCAGAGCTGAAATACCTTTTTAGTAGAATCATTGCCTCTCTTGGTAACTTATTAACTGGAATTTCAACTCTTGCTCGGCAAGCGATAAATGCAATATTGATTCCAATTTTTTCCTTCTATTTCCTTAAAGACTTCGAAAAATTCAAACAATTCATCCGCTCTATTCTTGAAAGGAAAAACCAAAAATTACTCGATGACTTGATGAGAATTAATCAAATTTTCCATATCTATGTTTCTTGGCAAGTAATTGCTGCAATTATGGTCGCAACTTTGTGCTCTATTTCTTTTGCTATCTTTAAAATTGAATTCTCTTATATTCTTGGCATCCTCTGTGGATTCCTGAATCCAATTCCATACCTCGGCTTAATCTCGAGCATGATTATTTCTACTTTGATTGTAGTACTTGTCGGACCAGAGAATGTTTGGTTCCAAATAATAATAATTCTTGCTACAATAAGCATTGTCCATTTCATCAATGCGTACTTTATTGAACCAAATATTTTAGGCAAAAGAGTGGGGTTGCATCCTCTGTTGTTGTTTCTATCGCTTTACATTTTTGGCGGTTTATTTGGCTTAATTGGTTTGCTATTCGCTGTACCAACTACTGCTGCACTGATGCTTTTCTTAAACGACTGGGCTGAGAAATCCGGTGTTTCGATGCAATAGTGCAAATTTTAATAACTTGTCCTACAATAGAAAGTCACTTTGTTAAGAAGTTCGATTAATCGAGTGCATACTTTTTTGTTATTAAACTAAATTTGATTTTATTAACTCTCAAAGATAGAACATGTTCAGTAACATTTTACTCAACGATAATGTCATTTTAGGGATTATTGTTGTTAATTCTTTACTTATCTTTTTAAGTGGCTTCGATTTTGGGCCAAATGCCAATCACGTAATATTTTTACTAGACAATTTGATTACATTAATTTTTGTCGTCGAATTAGTTGTAAAATTACAAGCATATGGGAAAAAATATTTCGAATCGAAATGGAATAAATTCGATTTTGTCTTGATTGTCGTCTCAATTCCCAGTTTGATTACTCTATTTGGTACTTATTATGCAAGTAATTTAAGTTTCCTGCTCGTTCTCAGAATGCTAAGAGTGTTTAAATCTTTTCGCTTCTTGAAATTTATACCTGGTATCGAACACTTATTAGAAGGAGTGCGAAGGGCTTTGAAAAACTCTATTCTTGCAATAATTGGTTTTATTATTTATCTTTTCATAGTAGGTATGATTTCTTTTTTCCTTTTCAAAGATATTTCCATCGAGTATTATGGGAATCCTCTCAACTCTATCTACTCCACTTTTAAAATTTTTACGGTAGAAGGATGGTATGATATTCCAGAGCAGATTTCAAAAAATATTGGTCCATATGCAAAATTTTTTGTTTATATCTATTTTGTTTTTATTGTAGTTTCCGGTGGAATTTTAGGGCTATCCTTGGTTAATTCCATATTTGTCGATGCTATGATAACTGAAAGCAATGATGAAGTGGAGAGAAAGATTGAGATATTAGAAACCAAAATAGATTTGTTGTTGCAAAACCAAAAGACGATAAATCAAGTAGATTTGGATAAAAATAAGTTTGATACTTAATTCTGTAAAGAAATACCTGGCACATTCAATTGCAAGCACCAAACAAATCAAGTTTGCGAGCCTGTCGGACACGCTATTTTATGATAATAAATGGTTTGTAAAATTTTCTCTTAATTTGTCTTTGAACTAATGCAAAATTCTTTAAATCGTTTCGGTAGGGAATACCAATAACCCTTGAGTTTTATTTTAATTGAAAATTCAGTTTAAATCCAATAGATTATTTACTTATTGTAGTTTTATAACCTTAGTAGTTATTGTGCCGTTGATTGTAATAATTTCCAAATGATAAATCCCAGTTGGTATGGAACGTAGGTCTATCCTGTTTTTACTTGTGTTTGTTTCTTGTAAAATAGGCTCTCCTAATGCATTATACAAGGTGATACGCAGAGGATTGATAGCTGAATTTAAGTAGGTGAAATCATACACTGGATTTGGATAAACCACAACATCGAATTGTTTAAGTTCTTCGTCGACATCGCGAGTTGGGTCTGGTGGTGTTGGGCATACATACCAAGAGAGAATTTCATGCGATTCTTGGGCGCAACCGGTGGCAGCAGTAAAACCAAGGTATGCGCGGTAACCTCTATCGAGTTTAATTATAGAGGAAAGGTCGAAGTCTCTAATTACCAGACTTGGCTTACTAAAATCTTTTAATGTATCCAGGTAAATCAGCAAACTTTTTTCTCTTTCTTTGTACTCGATTTTAGAGTAGTAGATTGTACCATCGGGGATAAGTGGTACGATATTTGTGGCAACTCCCAAGGTGAATTGCTTTTGGTGCTTCGAGGAGACTTCTTTTTGTCCAGCAGTTTGAACAGCGATATGGTTTCCATTTGGGTCGAAGAAGTTTTCAATTTGATTGGAGTCGTTGGAGTAGGTATCGAATTCAATAGCAACGGCATTTGGAATACCATCGTAGCCAATTCCACCACCGTGTGTGCCAATAGCATAGGGGATAAAGTTTTGAATTACGAAAGCCAAGCCATCTGCACCTGGAATTGAACCATCTTCGCAATTGTTGTTCGAGCCATTGCGCATTCGGAATGAAAATTCACTGTGGAATCCAGAAACAACAGGTATTGGCTCGGAGTACCAAATTGCTCCGGATTTATTAACACTCGATGGGTTCAGTTGAATGTAGTTTGAAACTTTTGTGGCGTTTCCAACGAATATGATTTTGGTAGGGTTCTCGAAAGTTGGAAAATCGAATTCAGTGAAATCGCAATCCGAGCGATAGAAAACAATTGCAACATATTCAGATTCGATGCATTCATTAGCCAGTTTTATAAAAACTGTATCAAATTTAGAGGGGATTTCGTTCAAAACAAAGGAGAGCGTGTCGGTTCGGTTAAACTCAATCGAGCGAGGAAGGGTGCCACTGTAGCGAAAATCCACATTTCCAAATATTTTAACCTCGGAAATCTTAACAGTGCCACGACCGAAGTTGTTTACTGGTATGTTTAGTTGGAAGGGGATGCCAGAAGAATAATTCACAACTAGTAAGTAGTAGTTGTTGGGTTTTCCAGCGGGGTGTTTTAAAGTAAATCCATTGATTTCCTGGACTATAGTGGTTCTGTTGCCAGAGCTATCAGCAACAGTAAGTTCGAAATTTCCATCGTTGTATGGGTCTAAAAGTTCAATTTCAAGATTTACCTCTTTGTTCCCTTTTTTGAAATTTGGGTCGATAGACATTTTCACATTAAAGGAATTTCTCCCAAGGTGGATAGTATCTATCCAAGTATCTAAGTCGCGAGATTCTTCGAACTTCAAGAACTTTTTGAAGCAATAGGTGGAATCTTTGGTAAGCATCGGTGGCATCCAATCTCTTTCTCGTAAATACATACCGCCAATATAGCCATAAGAGTTTGCTGGTCCATAACCGTAGGCATAAACACCGATGGGTTTAGATGAGTTTATTGTGTGGGTGCCCTCTTGTACCTTTATGTGTGCAAAATAGTAATTTGTATTTGGAATTTCTTGGAATAATCCAGCAGAAACAAGGTTGTTGTCTAAATACGTGCTTGTAAGGGCATCTTGTGGCACAACTAATGTAATGTAATGTTCTTGATAAACTTTGGAAAATTGAAAATTGTCTTGTATTTCAAATGCTTGAATATTCACAAGTTTACAGTTTTCGATGAATTGCTCTTTTGGGGGAATTATCATCATAAATGGGTCGCTGATATATGTAGCCCCGCCATCGTTAGATGTTTTTTTGTACTGAGCGACAAGAATGGGACCATTTGCTGTGATAGTACCAGCAGTTTGTATTCCACTTTCGTAGTACTCGCCACGATTTAGCCGTGCAACAAGGGAGTTGTTGAAATAAACCTCGGTGTTATCATTTGCAGCGAGAACGCGGAAGATATCTTTACCAATGCTTGTTATTGGCTTGGGTTGGGGGAAAGGAACAATAAAAGCACTTTTGCCCCAAGCTTGTATGGGTGGTAATTGCTCGCAAAGGAAATCCCTCGAGGAGGAAGATGCGCCCAGAAAATCCTCCACTGGTAATGTTGCGCGTTGGTGCCCCGCAAATACTGCGATTGGTTTGTTTGCATTTATGATAGTGCCAGTTAAATCTGCGAGTAGGTTTTCAGATGTAATTTTAGCTTGCAATAAATATACTTCTCCTCTGTTTAGTGTTACATTCTGTCTAAGGTCGCCGTTAACATAGGTTGGAACAGAGGGAATTATGTCGATATTAGTATTATCTTCGGTTGCAACAATTGCAAATTGTGATGGTGTACGGCCGTTAGTTGATGAGAAATATCCGTCGCTTTTGTAGGCAAGAACGATGTATTCCTTCCCGAGCGATGGAGTAGGAATAACCAAAAATGCATCGCTTGATTTATTCCCTTGGCTATGGGCATAGACGTTCACATACTTGTCCGTGGTTATATGAAACGACAACTTAACGGGGATTTCGCTCATATTTTGCTTCCAAGGTTGTCCCATATCGTTAAATCCAAGAAGTTCAAAGTCATTGAAAGGTAATTTGAAAACATAAAGTTCCCTTGGGTCCGTGATTGAAAAATTCGTTGAGTATGGATTGCCATTGATATCATAATATTCAATAGTTCCAGTAGTTGGTTCTGATGCGGAGATAAAGATGTAGATAGAGTCGCTGTATCGAAATAGCTGATTTGAATGGTACTTATAATTATGATAATTGGGCATGAAGGTTAACCAAAAGTCCTTGCCCTTTGTGTCCAAAGTTTGGCTTATAACATTTAATGAGGTTAGGACTAAAGATAATAAAAAAGTTAAAAAAATTCTTTTCATTATATCACCTCCATAAATTGTTTACAATTTAATAAATTCTTTTAAAACAAACTTAATTTGCACAATATTTCCTACTAAAAGTGTTTTGGTTTTAATTTTTAATAATTTTAAAACTTCTTAGATTACCATATTGTTTTAATACAAGTACATAGAGTCCATTTGCTAGATTTGAAATATCTACATAGCAGAGCAAGCCATCGCAACCACCATTTCCAGATTTGACTTCTCTGCCAAATACGTCGTAAATGTTAAATTGAAAGGACTGGCATTCGAGCATTCTAAAGAAAATCTTGTCTCCCTCAATGAAGTATTCTATTGGTTTTCCACTATTCTCGCTATCAATAGTGGTGTAAACGCTCGAGGCAAAAAGCGAGACTACTTTTCTGCCCAGGTTTGTATTGAAAGATACAAAAGGCGGAAGAGAATCAAACCAAAAGATTTGTTCCTTGGAAGCAAGTATCACCACGGTATCCAGCGATTTTCCGTTTTTCAAGGTAAAATTCAATTCAACTGGTATGTTCGTATAGCTACCGTAGTTCGTAAGTTGAATCTGCTGTATGCTTACAAGGACATTTGATTTTGTCGGAGAGGCAAGGTATTGTGTTGTCTTTATTTCAAGGATTGGATAGCCTTGTTGGAATATCCACTGTTCGAAGAACCAATTGAGGTTTTGCAAAGTATGACCAATTGTATAGTTTAAAAAATCATTTGTCGAAGCGGAAGTGTATGCAAAATTATCTAAATAACTACGAAGCAAATCAAAAAATGTCGTATCCCCAAGAAGATATCTTAGCATACCCACAACAACAGCACCTTTGTAATAAATTGTCGCGGGATAGTTCGAAGAAGGTGGTTTTCGGTGGTAACCAAATAGTGGGAGCAATCCTTCCTTGCTTGCGATATAGTTTATGTAGTAGTTTTTCTTTTGCAATAAATCTTTCAAGTATGCATCGAAACCGAAGTTCAACTCCAAGAAAGCAGACTCGCTGTATGTTGCAAATGCTTCGTTGAACCAAGCATCACGAAAATCTAATGGCGATACGGAATTGCCAAACCATTGATGAGAAAGCTCGTGCAATCCCATAAGATTATTTGTATCTTTCCTTTGGTAAAGATAATAGACATAGTTGTTGGGGAATGTAATCATTGTTTGATGTTCCATTGCTCCATTATCGAATGGGACGACAACATAACCAATTTTCTCGAACGGATATCTTCCGAACCTATTCTGCAGGGAGTAGAAGTACTTGGCAAAGTTGTTGAAAGCAAATTGGACAGCTTTTTCATCTTTTGGTAAATAAAAAACAAGCTTTTCCAAGTTCGAAGGCAAGTTCCAAGGGTCGAGCTCCATCATTTTGAACCTTCCCAAAGCAAAGGTCATAAGATATGTTGCAATTGGGTATCTCGAGCTTGCAATCAAAATTTCTGTTGTATCATCAAGATTTTTAATTATTTCAGTTTTTCCGTTTGTAGCAAGTGTAAAACCTTTTGGATACAGGAAAGTGAATCGAAAAGTTGCTTTATCGGATGGATGGTCGTAGCAAGGAAGCCAATGCTGGGTCGCAGAAACGTATTCGTTGTGGAATCCAACACCGTTTGCAAATAAAACTGAATCTTTTAAGAAAACTCCGCCAAAAGGGTTGCTTCCCTTTTCGTTGGTGACTTCTCCAGAATAGTAAATTGTTACAACTACTGTATCGTTTTCTTTCCCATCGAGATTTTTTAAAAAGTAATATGAATAGTCGATGGAGTCTTCTCCTTTGAAGTAGAAATCAATTTTTTGATGCTGATAAAATACCGAGTCGACATTCAGGTCGCGAAGGTGGAAAAAGAAGAAATTATTCTTTGGGTGTTGTGTCCATCGAAAATATATGTTGCAAATTCCAGATATTTTCTTCTTCATACCATTGCGCAAATCTATAGTTGCATCGTAGTGCAGAACATCGAACGGCTGTTGTCTAAACTCCGTTGGTAGCGAGATTCTATTTTGTGAAAAAAGAATGTTCGCAAGACAGAAGAAGAAACAAAAACTTAGAAATATAATTAACTGCTTCATAGATGAACCAAGAAATCAAAATACTAAATTATCTAAAATATTATAATTTTGCATTCGTAGTAGAAGTGGTTAATATCAATAAATATGAAAATTATACCAATTGTAGCTGGTATATTAGATACAAATTGTTTTTTGGTGGTTAATACACAAAAGGGTACTGCTGTATTGATTGATGCACCGCCGGAGAGCAAGGAAATAATTTTAGGTTACTTGGAGCAAGAAAATTGCAAACTCGAAGCAATATTGTTGACCCATAGCCATTGGGACCACAGTGCAGATGCAAATCCTTTGAAAACCCTCACCGATGCAAAAGTATTTGTTCACGCTCTTGATAATTACCGACTCGAAGAGCCTATGAAACACACAATTTTCGACATCGGTTTTGAAATCGAACCCTGCCGTGCGGATACTTTGCTCGAGGGCGAAGAAATTCTTGAATTCGAAACTATTACATTTCGCGTCGTTCACACTCCAGGACACACAGAGGGTAGCGTTGTGTATGTGTGCGACCAATTGGAATGTGCTTTTGCGGGCGACACAATCTTCTATCTCTCCGTCGGAAGGTCCGACCTACCTGGTGGAAACCCAGAGCAATTGCAAGAAAGTATCAATAGGTTGCTGAGCGAACTACCCGAAAATTACACACTCTATGTTGGTCATTATCAAGAAACCTCGGTTGGTTTTGAAAAAATTCATAATCCATATTTGATGCTAATTTAAACATAAGAATTATGAATTTTTTTTCATCTTTGTTTAATCATTTTGTTAGAAAAAACTTTATAAGTTTGCTTTTCATATTTTTGACAATCGGATGCTACTCGTTCAAGGGCGGGAGTTTGCCAGAACATATTAAATCGATTACTTTTGCACCGATAGTAGACAATAGTAATTATGGTAACCCTATGTACAGAGATATGCTTGCAAACGAATTAATAAGAAAGTTTCAACGAGATAATAGTTTGAAAGTTTTAGAAGGTGCTGGCGATAGCAGGCTGGCTGTAACTATAAATTCAATCCGAGACGAAACTGCTTTTGCCAAACCTGGCGAGTTGGAAAAGGAGAAAAAAATAACGATGGAGGTTGCAGTGGAATTCTTCGATTCTGTAAAAGGGAAAAGTATTTACAAGAGAAATTTTTCCAACTACGCTATCTACAGCGTGGCTGGTATCCCTGCATCTCGCGACAGAGCTATTGAAGATGTAATTTCAAAACTTGCAGACGATATTTTATTATCCACAGTCTCGGGTTGGTAATATGCAATACTTTTCTTTCCTTTCGTCATTTCTCTTCTTAATTATATTAATTTGATTTAAAAATGACTACCCTGGTATGTCCATAAATATGGAGTTTAAATCAATCTATGGAATTTGTTATACTCATTTTTTATTTTATTGCTCTCTCAGTCTTGTTCTTGTTTGGTATTCACGGCTTAATTCTTTTGTATTATTTTCATAAGACGCAAAAGATATTGCTTCCAAAATACGAGCTCCCCAAAGAGCTTCCATTGGTTACTATTCAGTTGCCAATTTTCAATGAACTTTACGTTGTCGATAGATTGATACGTAACGTTTGTAATATTCGCTATCCAAAGGACAGGATGGAAATCCAAGTGCTCGACGACTCGACCGACGAAACACAAGAAGTTGCTCGCAAGTTAGTCGAAGAGTTTCGAGCAAAGGGTTTTGATATTCACTATTTGCATCGTCCCAATCGAGAAGGTTTCAAAGCTGGCGCATTAAGATATGGTTTGGAGCGTGCAAAAGGCGAGTTTATTGCAATTTTCGATGCCGATTTTATTCCAGCCGAAGATTTCCTTGAAAAGACTATACCCTATTTCCAAAATCCACGAGTAGGCATGGTCCAAACTCGTTGGGGTCATATTAATGAGGATTATTCCTTTTTGACAAGGGCATTGGCTCTGTCGCTCGATGGTCACTTTGTTATCGAACAGCAAGCTCGCAATAGGGCTGGCTTTTTCATTAATTTTAACGGAACTGCTGGCATTTGGCGAAAAGATACTATCCTCGATGCCGGTAATTGGCAGCCAGATACTCTAACCGAAGACCTCGACCTAAGTTATCGAGCGCAATTAAAGGGTTGGAAATTTGTATTTTTAAGTGATGTAGTTTCCCCTGCCGAATTGCCTGCCGATATAAATGCTTTGAAAACTCAACAATTCCGATGGACAAAAGGAGCGGTTGAAACTGCTAAAAAGATACTTCCAATGTTGTTGAAAGCTAAACTCGATTGGAAAATCAAACTCGAGGGCATTATCCATCTTACAAGCAACATCGTCTTCCCTTTCATTCTTGTGGTTGCTCTCTTGAATGTCCCTCTTGTAATTATTAAAAATACATTCTCCACTTTTGATGTTTACTATAATGCAATGAGCGTTTTTGTGCTCGCTTCGATTTCTTCTTTTCTGTTTTATCTATATTCACAGAAAGCAATACATTTCGACTGGCGCAATAGGATTTTACTCTTTCCAGTATTCCTTGCTGGTAGTATGGGATTGGCAATAAACAACACCCGCGCTGTCATTGAAGCTCTAATAGGGAAAAAATCTGGTTTTACTCGAACACCTAAATACCGTATCGTCTCCCACAAAGATGATTGGCGGTTTAAAAAATATGTACAAAGGCGTCTAAATCCATCTGTCATCTTTGAACTTCTCCTAGCCTTCTACTACATCATTGGAATTGGAATCTCTATTTACTACCTTGAGATTGCTGCTATTCCTTTTCAATTAATGTTCTTACTTGGTTTTGGCACTGTCGGTTACATGTCAATTAAGCACGCTTTTGTTAATGTTAAGTAAATTTTGCTAAACTATTTATTCTAAATATTCTTATAGATAAACGTCAAAGTATTTGAGGCTCGTAGAAAATTAATTTTGGAAATCTTTAGAAATTTTAAACTTAATTTGCAATTTCTGAGGGTTGCATTTTATTCTATAATGGAGAGTTGATTTGCTCTCCATTTAACGATTATTCAAGAATATTTGTCTGACTGGCAACTTGGGTGTTTACCGCACTTCTTTTTTGATAGTGCTTGGAGGTTCCTATTTGATTGAAGCCAATTTTTCTGCCTGTGTTGGTTACTCGTGCAATTAGATTTTGTGTTAGTATGTTTGTATCTACTTCTACATAAGGCTTACCCTCGTAAAGCAAATAGTCTTTTCTGAATTTTACTGGTGTTAACATCGGCATAATCACATTTGCTCCAAATCGTAGTCCTTCTTCTCTACCATTAGGATAAATTGCGTCTAATGCTGTAGTGGAAGCAATATTGACATCTTTCAAAAACAACCTCGTTGCCGCAATCATTTTTAATGCTAATTTGAAAATCTTTTCCTTTTTGCGTTGGAATTCGTCGAAATACAATGCAAATGGAGTTTCTTTGTGAACGATATATGGTCCCATGCCTATCATATCTGCATCAATTCCTTCGAAGAAGAGGATGTCGTATGCCAAATCTTCGATTGTCTGACCTGGAAGACCAATCATAACTCCTGTACCTACTTGAAAACCAATGTCTTTCAAGAAGTGTAAGCACTCTTTGCGATTTTCGAAGGAAACACTCTTCGGGTGGATTTTTGCGAAAAGCTCTGGATTGCTTGTCTCGATGCGCAACAAATATCGCTCTGCACCAGCGTCGAAAAATCTCTTGTAGTCTTGATAACTTTGCTCACCTACACATAGGGTGATTGCCACTCCATCGGGAAGTGCGTCGTTTCGAGTTGTTGATTTGATTTTTTCAACAAGACGACACACATAATCAACGAATTTTCTATCTCGCCTCTCACCGGATTGCAACACAACGGAGGCGTAGCCGTTTTGTACTGCAAAATCGACACACTCCAGCACTTGATTTTCGTCTAAAAGGTAACGGTTTATATTGTTATTGCTTTTGCGTATGCCACAGTAGTAACAATCATTTATGCAGATGTTAGAGAATTCTATCAATCCTCTTATATATATTGTTTCGCCAATAGCTTCTTCCATGGTTTTGTATGCTCGACTTCTAATTAGCTCGATTTCTTGGGGTGCCTCCGCAGAAAGGATTGATACCAAATCTGCGAACCCGAGTTTATCTTTTTTTAGTATTTTTTCTATATTTTCCATATCTAATTTGACGATTTAAAATTTAATTTTGTGGTTTAAGCTATATGGATAGAACCGAAGCAAGAACGGCAAAAATTCGAAGAGTACTTGAAAGAAGGCAGTTAGACTTGACTGTCGTATTAGAGAATGTACACGACCCACACAACGTCTCTGCTGTACTTAGAAGTTGCGACTCGGTAGGAGTTTACGAAGTGTTTTTAATTTATCATAGCGGGCAAAAATTTCCAGACTTGAGCAAGCGAAGTTCTGCAAGCGCAGTTAAGTGGGTCAAATTAAATTTCTTCGACAGTGTAGAAGATTGCTTTTCACTGCTACATAAACGAGGGTTTAGTATTTTCACCACTGCTTTGACTAAAGATTCAATTTCATTGTATTCGATTGACTTTTGCCAGAAAATTGCGTTAGTTTTTGGGAATGAACACACCGGCGTTTCCGAAGAAGCAGTATCTCGTGCAGATGGTAATTTCAGGATACCACAAGTTGGTATGGTCGAAAGCTTGAACATATCGGTAGCTTGCGCAGTTAGTTTGTACGAAGCATTTAGACAACGAAACGAGCATGGATTTTACAATAGGCCTCAAATTGTAGGCAATTTGTTCCAGGATTTGTTTCAAAAATGGCTCGCAAAGTAATTCCTAAAGTCATATATACGGTTCTTGTCTTACTCATATTTTTTGTAGCAACGGCAGTGTTTATCTATCAGTTTAAATATTTTGCAAAAATTCTGCCACAAAATTTAATGCCTGCATTTGTCAAAATTTCGGATTTGGTCCGAGCCACTTTTGCCTCGAAGGTAAAAGTAATCAAAGAATATTGTATGGAATGTCACGTAATCGAGTCCAGATTTAGCCAATTTCATAATCCAAACGTTATTGGATGTACTGGTTGTCATCTTGGGAATCCAAATACACTTGAGAAGGCGATTGCACACGAAGGAATTATAAGATTTCCTGGCAACCTTGCAGGTATCGAATTTACGTGCGGTAGAACAGAGTGTCATTCAGAAATATCCAAGCGTGTTTTGAAGAGCATTATGACAACTATGTCGGGGGTTGTTTCGGTTGATAAGTATGCTTTTGGCGAGATTAAATCTCCCTCGGGTAAATTCAAAATAAACGAAATCGGCTCCTCGCCAGCAGATGTTCATTTAAGAAATTTATGTGCTTCTTGCCATTTAGGAAAAGAGAAGAATGAATTTGCTCAATTGAGCCAGGTAAGTAGGGGCGGGGGTTGCCTTGCTTGCCATTTGTTATACGATTCCATTTCCTTTGCTG
Source organism: Candidatus Kapaibacterium sp. (assembly GCA_937927515.1). Classification (GTDB taxonomy): domain Bacteria; phylum Bacteroidota; class Ignavibacteria; order Kapaibacteriales; family UBA2268; genus Naka2016. Next base: position 19,509 of record CALBDO010000027.1, read on the forward strand.
AACTTAAAGTATATAGGGCAAGACGGGACTTTGCTCCCAAATACCATCCAGAAATATCAATGAACGTCCGGGATATTGCTTGTTTTGGCTGTCATAGTCGCTCGGGGAGAATTTCGACTAATTATCAAGGCTTGATGGAGACAACACTTTCAGAACCCCCTTTTGGCTTGGATACAAATTTTGTGCAGTTGCAAGACGGCCGAGTGTTTATTAAAACCACACCTGATGTGCATTTCACAAAAGGTATCTCGTGCATAGACTGCCACACTTCACGCGAGTTAATGGGCAATGGGATAGAATACGAGCACAAGGAAGAACAGGTAGAAATCGGTTGTGCAGACTGCCATCCATCGAATGAGCCTAATGTTCTTCCTTTTGTTTTGTTGGACGACGAGACGAAGAAAATTTTACGAATGCGCAGCGTAGGGGACTATCAAAATGCAATGTTTGTTGTTATTGGAAAGACCAAAAAGGGATTCGTTAATGTTTACTTTCAGAATAATCAAATCATTGTGCAGAGCAAAACTAATGGCAGAAAGTGGAGTTCACCGCGGCGGAGTGAAAAATGCATCGAGCACGGGAAATTGCATCCGAATTTAGATTGTGTTGCATGCCATACGAAGTGGGTTCCTCGATGTGTCTCTTGTCATACCCATTACGACCCCGAAGAGGTTGGTTGGGATAATTTGCTCGAGGTGGAAACTCGTGGTTGCTGGGTGGAAAATGTTGGTATTTTTACAGCAAGTGAGCCAACATTGGGAAATGTTTTTATCAATGGGAAGAACATTGTTAAAGCATTCATTCCTGGTATGATTTTAAAAATCGATGGTAGCAAGTTCCCAAATGATAAATTTCAAAGAGAAGCCAGACTATATGCACCAACGTTTTCGCATACGATTTCGAAGAATGTCCCTAAATGCAAGGAGTGCCATCTTAATCCAATAGTTATTGGGTTTGGTGATGGGCAGTTAAAATTGAAATTGGCTGGTTCATCATCTCGATTTGAATTTATACCAACTTATCCAGCAGACGATGGTAAAATAGCAAAAGATGGATGGATACAATTTAAATCCAAAGTGAGAGGACTGTCGACAAGAGCCAACACATACTCTTTGATGCAAGAACAGATTCAAAGAATTTTACGGGTTGGGAGTTGTTTTGCATGCCACGATTGGAATACGGAAAAGGCAATGCGAATATTTTCGAAAAACTATGTAAAACAAGTTAAAAAGAGTTGTATCCTGCCGAGTTAGATTAGTTCTTTTGCGATTTGGCTCGGTAATCCTCCAGCTTTTTCTCGGCATCTTTAATTGTGGGCAGTATGTCCAGTATCAAATCCAGCTTTGTGATTTTGAAAAGGTTTAGAATGTAGTCGTTTGGAGAACAAAGCACTATTTTACCATTTTGTCGTTCAAAGAGAGCATTTGCCGATAGAAGTACACCAAGAGCCGCAGAGCTCAAAAAGTTGGTTTTTACTAAATTTACAATAGCAAAGTTGTTGTCTTTCTCTGCGAGCGACCGAAGAGAAGAGCGTAGATTGTTAATATCATCATTCGTTACAAAATCCCCCTCTAAATGAACGAAGTTGATTTTACCCTTTTCTTCGATTTTGATAATTCCCATAAATTTTCCTTTGTGTTGGAGTACAAATTTATTAAATATTAAAAAAGTTAACAAGAAAAATTCCGTTTCCTTGGAAAGATACCAAAACTTTTTACTGACGATAGTAAAAGTCCAGCGTCATCTTCATAATGTTTTGTCTAAAATAATTTTTATTTTCTACGTTGGTAAACTTGTATGATTAGATTTTTTAAAAAAGTTATAGGGGTTTTACTTTCAATTACAATTCTGGCTTCGTCTGCAGGAATAACCATACTAAATCATTTCTGCAAAGAGGAGCAAAGAGTATTTGTCGGAGTTGAAGGCGTATATCATAATATATGTCTACATCACAACGAGGTACCGAGTTGTTGCGAAGTTCAATCTTCAAATCATAAAGCCGAGCAAGCAACTAAATGGAATAGAATTGAATTAAAACCTTATGATGACTGTTGCCAAGAGCAAAGAATTATCCAAAAGGTCATAATCTTTGGAAGTGAAAGAAATTGGCAGAAAATATTTGAGTCCTTCAAAAGCTATTTAACAATCGAATACATTAAAGAAACAGTATCAGAAAACCTTGGGAATAAGTTAGAGTTACTCGAAACTAAGGTAATTAACCCTATCAAAAAAATTATAAGATTTATTAGAATTCTTACCAGAAGCATCAGCAACAACGATAAATCTGCCCTCTGATTTCTATCCATTATCCCCTAAGAGGTACAACCTCACTCAGAGTATTTTTCTAAAATATTTTTTTGAAAATTTGGAGGGCAGTATGAAAGCAATAAAGTTTTCATTTATAAACATTATTCTACTCTTCATTACTATAAGTTTAAACAATTATTTATTGAATGCCAAAATTGTCAAAGGTAAAGTTTATGGAGTTGTAGAAACAGGAGAGAAAATTCCATTACCTTCTGCTACAATAGTAGTTAAAGAGTCCAAAAAAGCCACTATGACCAATGCTCAGGGGTATTTTGAGATTGAAGTTTTGGTCCCCCAAAGCATTATAGTTAGTTACATTGGTTACAGAAAAGACACGATTTTGCTCGACGAGATGAAACAATTTGTCGAGGTAACACTTTATCCAGAACTAACTTCCGAAGAATTGGTTGTGGAGGCAAATAAGCCAAGCTTGGTGATTGAGAAAAGTAGCATAACAAAAAGCGAAATTATTACATCAAGTGGATTAAAAAAAGCTGCGTGCTGCAATCTATCCGAAAGTTTCGTCACAAATCCAACAGTTGATGTAACATATACAGATGCTGTAACGGGAGTGAAGCAAATTCAATTACTTGGTTTGGCGCAAAACTATACCCAAATTCTACTCGAAGCTGTACCGAATTTTCAAGGTTTGGCTGCTAATTATGGATTACTTTTCATCCCTGGAGCATGGATGGAATCTATATCAATTTCAACTGGAACTGCTTCCGTGACGCGTGGTTATGAATCCATAACTGGTCAGATTAATGTACAATTAAAAGGGGTTGAAAATCCCGAAAATATTCTTTTCAATGCCTATTTTAACGAATTGTCCCGTGCCGAATTTAACCTGGTTACGAAGCATGAATTTGGGAAAAATTTTTTTGTAAACAATTTTCTACACGGGAATTTCTTTAATAGAAAAATAGACCATAACAGTGATGGTTTTTTAGACGTTCCAACAAACATACAGTTCAATATTCTCGAAAAAATTGGTTTTAAAACCGATGCTTATGAAAATGAGTCGTTTTTGCAGTTTGTATATAATAATTCCAAGAGCGGACAATTGGGATATTTTGATACTTCGTTACCAAATTCATTTTGGGGTGCAGAAGTGAACACGAGAAGAATAAACTTTGCAACGAAAAACGGATTTATTTTCGAAGGCGATAAGTCGTTAGGTACAATTTTCAGTTTTATTCATCATAAACAAAACTCTTTCTTTGGGAATAGAGATTTCGATGCCGAGCAAAATTCAGTATTTACTTCGATACTTTGGTCTTCGAATGAAAATCCTTTTCCCGCTGCAACAAACCAAAATCACTCGACAAAGTTCAATTTCACCGTAGGGTTAAGTTACTCATACAATAATTATCATCAGTACGTCGAGCAGAAAAATCTATCGAAGGAAGAATCTGTTCCGGGAGTATTAACAGAACTGTCTATAGCTCCAGTTGACCAAATACTATTAGTTGTTGGAAGTAGATTGGATTTTCATAATCTTGCTGGCAAACTTTTTACTCCACGACTGCACATCAAATACGACTTAGATGAAAATACAATTGTAAGGCTCTCTTTTGGCAAAGGGTTTCATTTCCCATTGCCTTTGATTGAAAATCAAAGCATATTAACATCCTCGAGAGAGATTCTTTTTGCTGAAGATTTAAAGATTGAAGAAGCTTGGAATTTCGGACTTAGTGTTTCAAACAATTTTTTGATTTTTGGCGACTTGTTTACTCTGAACTTGTCGTATTATCATACAAATTTTATCAATCAAATAATTATTGATAGAGATATCTCTGCCGAGAAGATTTACATTTACAACAAAACTGGTAAGTCGTACTCTAATAGCTTTCAAATTGATATATCTGCGGATGTATTTCCAAATCTAACATTACTTGCAGCATATAGACTAAACGACGTTTGGATGACTACAAACAATATCTTACAACGAAAACCATTAATTAGTCCCCACAAAGCCTTTTTGAACATTGCTTTTACGAAAAATCCTCTTTTCCTTGATTTTACAATAGAGTTTAATGGTGGAGGTAGATTGCCAAGTACTAAGGGCTATCCTGCAGAATATAGACTTTCCGACAGATACAGGTCATTTGTTGTACTTTATGGGCAATTTACTTATAAATTCGGCGCTCTTGAGTTATACCTTGGAGCAGAAAATGTTGGTAATTTTAAACAAATAAACCCAATTATTGCTGCCGATAAACCATTTTCGAATTACTTTGACGGTTCTATGATTTGGGGACCAATCGATGGCAGAAAAGTGTATGTTGGTATGAGATATACAAAATAGGATAAATGGCACTTAGATATGCGGTTCAATTTTAACCTTGTGGTGGCTACTGGATTCGAACCAGTGACCTTTCGCGTGTGAGGCGAACGCTCTCGACCAACTGAGCTAAGCCACCAAAATACAAATTTACTAAAAGTTGGTAAAAAACATTTGCTTTTTTGTCGTAATTTTATTAAGTTTGTCAACAGGTTTTATTAAAATTCGAGGTAATTTACTATGGTAGGGGCAATCAATAATCAACAGCAAAATCAGAATGAAAATCTTCAGTTAAATACCCAGTTTGAAATCCAGAAAGAAGTCTTACGCCAATCAATTGGAGCATCCCCAAATTCGTTGCAATCCCAATTGCTCCAACTTATTTCATCTGGAATGCAACATACTCAGCAAGCACAAGCAACTGCCCAAGCTCAAATCGCTAAAGGTTTTTTGGATATTAAAATCTAAAGCAATTCTAATTATTGCATTTATTACAATAAAATTTAAAGTTAATCTTCTTTAAAATTTCAATTTTTAATAATTTTCGAGGTTAAAATGGAAGCTAGAATGCCTTTAATCGGCGACAAATTTCCAGAGATTCAAGTTCAAACAACGCATGGACCAATGAAACTGCCAAACGACTTGGCTGGCAAGTGGTTTATCCTGTTTAGCCATCCCGCAGACTTCACACCAGTTTGCACCACAGAATTTGTTGCTTTTCAGAATCGCTATGAAGAATTTAAAAAACTTAATTGCGAGCTTGTGGGCTTGAGTATCGACCAAGTATTTTCCCATATCAAGTGGGTCGAGTGGATTAAAAATAACTTGAATGTTAATATTCAATTCCCAATTATAGCCGACTCGGGCGAAGTTGCAAATACTCTTGGACTAATCCACCCATCCAAAGGGAAAAATACTGTTCGTGCTGTCTTTTTTGTCGACCCCAATGGTATAATTCGAGCAATTGTGTACTATCCTCAGGAATTAGGTAGGAATTTCGATGAATTCCTTCGTATGCTAAAGGGGCTGCAATTGTCCGACGAGCAGAAAGTTGCTATCCCAGCCAACTGGCCCAATAACGAGTTAATTGGAGACAAAGTAATTATTCCTCCTCCGACCGATATCAAAGCAGCTGAATATAAGAAAGCAAAGTATCAAAATTACGACTGGTGGTTCCTTTATCGAGATATCAACGCAAAGGACTAATTGTTTTTTATTAACTTTTGTTGCAAAAAACAAGGCTGCCCTTTTTGGCAGCCTTTTGGTTTCTTTATCCCGTTGGATGTTCTTAATCTTTTGCTGGTATATTCTTTAAAACTTCGAGCAGGAAATTCCATATATTCTTTACAGAAGAAATTTGCACTCGCTCGGCAGGAGAGTGGACATCTTTTAAATTTGGCCCAAAGGATATCATATCCATACCAGGATACTTCTCCCCAATTAGACCACATTCCAAGCCGGCGTGGATAATTTCAATCTTTGGTTCATAGCCGAACAAATTGCTGAAGGTATTTTTAGCAACCTCAAGGATTGGCGAGTTGATATTCGGTTGCCAACTTGGATATCCAGCAGTTTGCTTTGGAAATGCGCCTGCAAGCTCGAAAGCAATTTTCACTTGGTTTGCTATGTCGAACTTTTCTGTTTCGAGCGAGCTTCTCTGGCTTGTCTGGATAAAGATTTCATCTTTACTTGTTTTAATAACAGCAAGATTTGTAGAAGTTTGAACCAAACCTTTTACATCGGGGCTATAACGAATTACTCCATGAGGGAGCACGTAAATCAAGCCAAGCAACTTCTTCTGGATTTCTTTATTCAAAGCATAATCAGGTAGTTCAACCTTTTCATAAGCTAATTCGATATTAGGTTCTTTTGTCTTCCATTCATTAAGTAATATTTGGCGGAAGTTGTCGGCAAAAGTGTGAAACTTAACTTCTTCGACTTGGTGGAAGGTTATTGTGGCAAAAGCTTCTCGTGGAATTGCATTGTGTGCATTTCCACCATCAAAACTTGCCAAATTGAAATCAATATTTTTGGATAGATTCCAGAGGAAGCGGTTAAGCAATTTTATCGCATTGCCTCTACCATCGTTTATCTCTAATCCAGAGTGCCCGCCTTTAAGACCTTTGAGAGCAACTTTGTAAGCAAGGTAGTTTGGTTGTACTGGTTCGCTAGCATAGTAGAAACTACCGGAGGTATTTATGCCCCCAGCACAACCGATGATAAAGGTCCCTTCTTCTTCGGAGTCAAGATTAATGAGTATTTTGTTCTCCAATAAGTCGGTGCCAAGTTGTTGTGCCCCAGTTAACCCAGTTTCTTCGTCTAAAGTGAGTAAAACTTCGACATCGGGATGTGCAACATCTTGCGAAGCCAATACAGCTAAGCTCATTGCAACACCAATACCATTGTCTGCGCCGAGAGTTGTCCCTTGTGCTTGGACCCAATCGCCGTTAACATAAGGTTTTATTGGGTCGTTTAGGAAATCGTGTTCGACATCGGAATTTTTCTCGCATACCATATCGAGATGTCCTTGGAGAACAACGCCCTTGCGATTCTCCATTCCAGAAGTTGCCTTTTTCTTGATGACAAGGTTCCCAAGCTTATCCTGCTTGTACTCCAAGCCGTGTTTCTGGGCAAAATTTATTGCCCAAGCAATGATTTTCTCCTCTCGTTTTGATGGGCGTGGAACTTGTGTGATTTCCTCAAATATGTCCCAAACTATTTTGGGCTCGAGATTTCCAAGAATATTTCCCATATTAACTCCTTTTAGTAAGTTCATAAAAACCAATAAATCCAGCGCGATAAAGTTGTGTCAGAAATAAAAGCACCCGTTCAGTTGCGGGCTCGACGCGGTCGCTAAACCTTTCGACCATCTTGTCTATTAGAATTGAAACGCTCGTTTCGCCATCAATGTTTAGCCAAAGGTAACTGCCCAGTTCGTCCAAGTTTGCACGTATGTAAGGATTTTTCATACGAGGCAAAATGTATTTCGCTGCAAACTTGCTTGTAAATCTTGGAACAAGTACATCGACTAATTCATTTCCACGAAATTCAAACTCGTAACGCCTAAATGGATGCATTTCGAGATAATTTAAATTCCTTTTATTCTTTTTAAACAATCCCATAAACTACAAAGTTAATACCTTTCGTTTAAATAATAATAAATTTTTGTATGCCAAAAGAACATCCGGAAAAGGCGAAAGCACTCGCTCGAGAACACCTTGGCATTTTGATATGATTATCCCATAATTAGTTATCGGCACACCTTGCGACTTGGCTATCTGGATTCGCGAGAGCTTTTCTCTTTTGGTAAGCATGCAAGAGCCACAGTGAATTATGAGCTTATACTTCCTTAAATCCTCGGGGAAGTCGCGTCCGACGCAGACCTCGAAATTTAAATTCTTTCCTAAGAACTGCTGTAACATGCGTGGTATTTTTATCCTTCCAATGTCGTCTTGTAATGGATGATGACTGCAAGCTTCTGCAATCAAGACATAATCGCCATCAAGAAGTTGCTCCGAATAAGCAGAGCCGAGGACCTCCGTCATCAAATCACCTTTGTAACGACAGAATAGAATAGAAAAAGTAGTGCATTTGATATCCTCTGGAGTTTCGGCTATCATCTTGTGAACTACTTGAGAATCGCATACAACCAAATCTGGCTTTCTGCCAAGGGACCCGAGGTATTGCTTGTACTCGGTATCTTTTACGACCAATACTGCACTATTGTTGTCCAGGACATCACGAATAGCTTGCACCTGGGGAAGTATCAATCTCCCCTTTGGTGCTTGGCTATCAATTGGTACAATAAAGATGGCAAAGCCATTCGGTGGAAGTAAATCGCCAAGAAGCGGTTGCTGGCTTTCCAAAAATCCAACTTTAGACAAAAGGCTTTTAAATTCCTCCAAGGTTTGATTGTATGCAGATTTGTCTACACTCGAAGCAAATAGTACTAAATCTGTGTGGTTTTTAATTTGAACAAGGAACTCACTGCTCGGTTTTGAGATGTCCGTTTTATTTACAACAATTATCAAAGGTAACGAATTTCTTTTGGTAATTTCTACGATGTTTTGCTCAAAGTCTGTCCAGATATTAGGTTCAACAACAAGAAGAATAACATCTGCACGTTCGAAAATTCTGTTTGTCCGTTTTATTCTCTCTTGTGCAAGAATAGAGCTGTCGTCGATACCACCGGTATCAAGAAAATTAACTGGACCGATAGGTAGCAATTCAATAGGTTTTTCGACAATGTCTGTGGTTGTACCTGGTACTGGCGAAACAATTGATACATCTTGATTAGCGATGAAATTCAGAAAGGAGGATTTACCGACATTGGTTCTTCCAACTATAGCAATTTGTATTCTTAACGATTTTGGTGTTTTCTCCATAAGAAGTTATATAAAAATTAATAAACGCTGTAAGTGGGTTTTAAGTTTTTGATTTTAAATTCGTGAGAAATAGTCGATACTATTTTATCGGCTTTAAAATGTATTTTACTTTACCAATTAATTGTAAGTCCTTTGAATTTTTAATTTCAACACTTTGGTACCTTGGATTTGCCGAGACCAGACGATAACCACTCTCCGTTTTTTCTACTTTTTTTACGAAGTACATACCTTCGTAGCGAACGACATAAATCGAACCATCTTCGAAGTCGTCTTTAGCGGCCAAGACAATGTCTCCATTGCAAATACCAGCTCCGACCATCGAGTCTCCCGAAACTGTAAAGGATTTCATACCATCAGTCGAGATTACATCAGGTTTTGTGTTGGAGATAATATCAGTGACCTCGAGCTTGGTTATGTCGATGTTCCTCAATTGCAGTGGTGATGCTTGACCGGTCGAGTAGAGCGTAGTTAATAAGTCGAACTTATAGAATGCATTGTCGAGTACTTCGTCGGGGTCGATACCCATAGCCTCGAGCATCAAGAGGGTTTTATTGAAATTTGGAGGGAGACTGCCACGAAGATGAGCTTTGAGAAGTTCTCTTTCAAACTGTTTTATGATTTTCTTCCGTTCGCTTTCAGTCATTTATGTTCCTTTTTTTAATGATTTCAATGATATCGCCAGCAACAGCTGTGTATTTTCGTGCAAGTTCGATTAGTTCATCAAAGTTACGCTCGGAATATTCAATCCGAGTCGACTCCAAATTGCTGGATAAAATTTTATCCTCGATTTCATTCGAGTCGAAAGTATTGTTCTGCAAATTCTTTGCTTCGATGTATTTTTCGAGTTTATCTTTTAGTTCGCGTCCAGCTTGGTTTGGTGCAAAGAAACTACCTTCTCCAGTTAAAATAAAAATTGGATTAATTCCGCGTCGATACAAAGTAACAAGTAACGATGGCGGTAGTTGTGCTCGACCCAACTCGTAGTTCAAGATTTTGTGCATTGTTTCTCCTAAGAGACGAGCAAATTGAGTAGCCGAGAGCTTTCCGCCTTCGTTAAATATCGACCTTATAAATCTTAGACGCTCGCCAATTTCTTTGTTCAAATTTTGCATTTTGTTTTTTTGTAAAATTTACTTAATTTTGATGTAAGAAATACATAAAAGATATGTATTTCTTGCAAAAACAAAAATAAAAAAAATTAAACAAAAAAGCAAATGAAAATATGGAAAAAGAGATGGATGTTTTCACAAAGGTAGAAATAAACGACCTTACAGACGACTTGAAGCTAATTGCCAATGCTTGTGGAATCGATACAGTACGGATGCTGCTTCGTTATTGTGCTGGGATGTCCATCTACATTCCAAAGATAGCACGCTTGGAGAGATTTATACTTCGCTACATCAAGGAAAATTCAGAGAAATCGTTTAAACAAATTGCAAGAGAGCTTGGTGTAACCGAGCAATTTGTAAAAAAATTATTTCGCCAAATGAAAAAACAATAAACAAGGCTTTTCGATACAATGCCCGCAACAATACAAGAATTTTCATACTAACCAGTAATTTCAATATTAAAGAGTTTTTTTACATTTACTAATTCATTCTCTATTTCGTTTAAGTAATTTTTTGAGAAAAAGTTTAATGAGCAAATTCGTTTTTACTTTTGGATATTCAGTTTGGATTATTGTTGCCTTGGTGCTTGTTTCGTTAATAATGACTTACCTTTATTATCGTAAAACAAATCCTGAATTAGATACCTCGAGCAAGCTTCTTCTGGGCTCGCTTCGTTTCCTTGCTCTTTTGTTTTTATTTTTTTTCTTTGTCGAACCTGTTGCAAACTACATTACAAATAAGTTCAAAGAGCCCAAAGTTGCTGTAATTATCGACAATTCCTCCTCGATGAAACTAAAATGGCAAAATACAAACAAATATAGAGAGACTATCGATTTTTTGAACAATTCAGGATTGTTGAATTTCAAAAAATATTCAACTTTGTTTTTCAAATTTAGCTCTGCAACTCAATTAATAGATAAATTTCACCCCGACTCATTGCGTTTCGAAGGGGATGCAACTAATCTAAACTCGCCTTTTAAAAGACTTTCGGAAATTAAATCTGCCGAGAACATTCAGGCTGTGGTTTTGATTAGCGATGGCATTCAAAATGCTGGCGAAAATCCAATTCCTACAATCGAAAGACTTGCTCTTCCAGTTTTTACTGTTGGTATTGGCGATACAAATGCCCCAAAAGATTTGATTGTTTCCTCTATTACAACAAACGATGTTGCCTTTGTCGACAAGGCGACACCTGTTAAGGTGTCCATTAAGTCTTTTGGCTATGAAAATAAGCAAGTGAATGTAGAATTGTTCGATGGACAGAACCTCGTTGCACAACAACCAATCTTGCTTTCGAAAGAAAACGAAGACTATAGCGTTGTTTTTCAATTTACACCAAAGAACGAGGGATTTGCCAAATTAATTGCGAAAGTGCAACCAATTCAAGATGAATTTTCGACCGAGAACAACCAACAAAGTGTCTTGGTCAAAGTAATTAAAAGCAAAAAGAAATATATCATCCTATCGGGTTATCCAAATCCAGATATTGCATACTTAAAGTCTTTAATTCTTCAAGAAAGTGGTTCCGAAATCTCTGTATTTATTCAAAAGCAAGGTGCTGAATTCTACGAGCCTGCGCCAAAACGAGAAGATTTCGAAAATGCACAAATAATTATTCTGCTTGGCTTTCCAATTTCAACGAGTAATAACCAATTGCTCTTCTGGACTCGCCAAGAATTCGAAAAAGGTAAATCTGTTTTATTCATCCCGCAATTGAACGTTGATTACCGCAAGTTAAAACCTTTCGAGGACATTTTACCTTTCACTATAGTTGGGAACACGGCTCGAGAGTATACATTCGTTGCCAACTTCGATGCAAGGCAATCGGGCAATCCCTTGCTAAACATCATTCCCGGGGTAGACAATCTTCGGCTTTTAAATCAACTACCCCCAATTTTTAGGACAGAGCTTTTCGTACGTCCCAAACCCGAAAGCGAGGTACTGGCTACTATAAAAATTAATGATGCCGAGATGAAAGAACCTTTTGCTATCGTTAGCAATTTTCAAAACAGAAAGACATCTGCATTGCTTGGTTATGGCCTCTATCGGTGGAGATTGCTTGGCAACTCGCTTCGAGAATTGCTCGGCACAAAAGGAGAGGACATTGGTTCTGAATTCTTAATGAAGCTCTTCCAATGGCTTTCAATAACAGACGAACAAGCAAAAGTTAGAATTAAGCCTGCGAAGACAAAATTTTACACAAACGAAAAAGTCTCGTTTTTGGGTCAAATTTATGACGAATCATTGAACCCAGTCGACAATGCAAAAGTTGTGGTGAAAATCAACAAAGGAAAAGAAATTTACGAAACAGTTCTATCTCAAATTGCAAGTGGTTTATATTCGAGAGAAATAGGTTATTTTGCCGAGGGCGACTATACTTACACTGGCGAAGCATATATTTCCAATCGTCTGCTTGGAAAGGTAATTGGTAGATTTACAGTAGAAAAAAGCAATTTGGAATTAACCGACTTCCGCTCCCGCTTCGATTTTTTGCGTTACATTTCTAAGACTACTGCTGGAAATTTCTATTTTAGCCACGAGACCCAAAAGTTTATTAATGACTTAAATTCTCTAAAATTGGAAGATAGGATTGTCACAAGTAAAAAAGAAATTGCAGTTTGGAATCTATTCCCTCTATTGGTTATTTCGGTCATTATTTTTTCGATAGAGTGGTACTTGCGTCGTAAGAAAGGTTTACTCTGATAGTTCCCTATTTTTCTTGAAAACCTTGTAAAAGCAAAAGATTACTAAGGAAATAATAATTGAGTAAGCAAAAATCATAAAAGCAATACCCTCGGGGCGTAATCCTTCCATCATTCATACCTTGGTTTATTTAACTTCCAAGCTTTATGTACGAGAAAGCAAAGCAAAGCGAAGAAGAGTAGCATAAATAGTCTTGTCGCCCAACGATATGGAATTTGTTCTGCAGGAATATTGTGCATCAACAAAGTTGGTACAGCGTCTGTAAAGCCCCAGTAAACAAGAATGACCGAGATGTACAAAGGAGTTATGTATTTTATAACGAAGTAGAAAAATTTTGGTATTTTAATATCGGCACCTTTTTGTATTTCGTTCCAGCCTTTATCCATCCCCCAAATCCACGCAAATATCACAACTTCGATGAAACCAATTAATACGAGCAAGAAAGTCCCAGCCCAATAATCCATCTCGTCGAGAACACCAAATTGAAAGAAAAACACAACCAGATGCGCAGAAATAAATGTTCCAATGAAAACATATAGGGTTGCTTTTTTGTGTGAAATTTTAAACTGCTCTTCCAAAAATGCAATTAGAGGTTGAACCATAGCGACGGAGGAAGTTATTCCCGCTATGAAGAGCAAGAAAAACCAGATGAAGCCAAAGAATTCGCCAAAAGGTAATTTTTGGAAAATCAGTGGCATAGAAACAAATCCAAGATTGAAAGCTCCGCCCTTTGCTATTTCCAAAGTGGCTACTTCCCCGAAGAAAGCAAAAGCTACCGGAATAGCAATCGAGCCACCAAGTATGACCTCGACAAACTCGTTAGTTGATGCAGTAGACAAGCCGTTGAGCGCTATGTCATCTTTTTCGCGCAAATAGCTAGCATAGGCTTCGAGTGTTCCCATTCCCACACTCAATGTAAAGAAAATTTGCCCCGCTGCTGCAAGCCAAATCTTTGCATCAGTTAGCATCGAAAAATTTGGATTCCATATAAATGCAAAACCATTCTCCACGTTCCGTTCGGGAAAGTTCACGGGGTCGGGTGTGCCCAAAGTTATAACTCTAATTGCCAATATGATTGCAAGCAAAATCAGTAATGGCATTCCAATTTTTGCAAGAAGTTCTATGCCTTTCGAAACACCACGAAGAAGTACGTAAAAATTAATTAAAAGTGTAATAATAAGGAAGAAGTAAGCTGTCCAAATCGATGTGAAAAAGCCTTTTTCAACACCTTGATAACTTTTCAAAAAGCCGGTCATCGAGTTGAAATCGGTCATTCCGAAATAAGTTTTGGAAAGAGAGAAGAGACTAAATCCTAAGTTCCAAGATTCAATGTAGCAATAATATATCATAATGATGGAGGAGACGAAAAGGCCAAGTACACCGATGTATTTTGCTATTGGATTACGCCATACGACATCGAACATACCTGGCAAGTGACCGTGACCATATTTACCGCCATAGCGACCAATAGCCCATTCCACCCACATTAAAGGTATTCCAAGGAGGAGGAAAGCGATGAAATATGGTATCATAAAGGCACCGCCACCATTTTGCGCAGCTTGCACTGGAAAGCGTAGAAAGTTGCCGAGCCCAACAGCATTACCTGCTGCTGCTAAAATTAGCCCAATTCTGGTTGCCCATCTTTCTCTTTGGCTCATAACCAACCGTAAATTACCTCTTTAATTCAATTTCTTTTGATAAAGTCTATAGGTCTTATAAACTTTAGCTTGCATAGTCGAGGTCAGTCCTTTGTTCATCATTTCATTGTCCTCGAGCACCCACGATGCCTCGCCATATCGGTATCCGATATCGATACCTCTTGTGCCAAGTTCATAATAGAGAACCGAGTCGATACCAGTCCTTTGAAACTCTGGTTTGATGCCCAAGGCAATAATGCGCACGAATTGAATCTTCTTCTTTTTAGTCAAAATATGATATAGAGCTCCTAATGTAGAGCCATTTCGGTTGTAAATCAAGCACTCGTTAATGTTTGGAAGTGCCAAGCCAAATCCAGCGACTTTACCTTTCGACTCGGCTATGAGGGCAAGCCTTGGGTCTGCTATAAGTTTCAGGTCCTTTGCTATGTAATTGAACTCTTCGTCTGTCCATTTTACAAAGCCCCAGTTTGGTACCCAAGCAGAGTTGTATATTTCTTTCAAGATTTCAACATCACGCCAGAAATTCTTTTTATTTGAGAAATCCACCTGACGAATACTGACCTCGTATCTTCGGCGGATTACTTCTTGCAATCGAAGCATTTTTTCGGATGTAAATGTGTGTGGTTCCAATAAATATGCGTATAAATCTTTAGCCTTTCTATATCCAGCCGATTCGACAAGGTCTATGTAGTATCTTGGATTATAGGTCATCATAATTACTGGTGGTGTGTCGAAACCATCAATAAGCAAGCCAACTTCATCGTTCATCGATGGATTTTCTGGTCCGATTACAGTATCGAAGCCTCGTTCGAATAACCAATTTTCAACTTTCTCGAAAAGTTTTTTCGCAACATCTGGATTGTCAATTGACTCGAAAAAGCCAAAAAAACCAACTTTATCATTGTGCGTCTTATTGTGATTATAGTTAATAATCCCGGCGATTCTACCAAGGACTTCTCCCCTGTGGTCTAAAGCCATAAAAAGCTTAAGTTCAGAGTGCTTGTAAAACGGATTTTTTTCTGTATCCAGCAATTTATATCGGTCGCTTATAACTGGTGGGACAAAGTTGGGGTCGTTCCTATAGAATTTCCATTGGGATTTAATGAATTGTAACTTTTCTCGCCTTGTCGAGACCTCTTTGATTGCAATCTCCATTTATAACCCTTTTATTCTTTGATGATTAAATTTTCTCCTTTTTGAATCCATTCCGTTGGAGTCTTTTTCTTTAGATATGTGTCGAAGAATTCTTTGATTTTTATTGCATAGTCCAATTTATTTGGAAATTTTTCGGGCCAATGCTTTTCATTATGGTATTGCAAAAAGAATGCTGGCTTGTTTAATCTTCGTAGAGCTAAATAAAGTTCAATTCCTTGCTGCCAAGGAACTGCTTGGTCTTGGTCTCCAAACATTAATAGAAGAGGTGTGGAAGCAGTTTTTGCTTTGAAAACAGGAGAGTTCTCGATGTAGTTTGTTAAAGAATCCCAAAGATTGCCTCCGATTCTACTTTGATAACGTTCGTATTGAAATTGACGAGCAAGGCCCGATTCGAGCCTAATACCGCTGTAAGCGCTGGTCATATTTCCAACTGGAGCTCCAGCGACAGCAGCTGCGAAAAGAGGCGTTTGCGTTATTATATATGCAGTTTGATAACCACTCCAAGAATGGCCCATAATGCCAATTGCGGTTGTGTCGATGTAACCCTTGTTAATTAGATGTTTAACGCCACTGACAATGCAATCAAGGGCAGAGTTGCCGGGACTACCAATTTGATACTTGATGTCGGGCAGAAAGAAAATATAGTCCTCGCTTGTATATATTTGAAAGCAAGGTCGGTGCCCAATGTAAGGGAATTGAAAGTTGTACATAAGCTGAGAGAAGCGCTCGTAAAAATACACCACGAGAGGATACTTTTTCTTCGTGTCGAAGTTTGCTGGTTTAATAATAAATCCATCCAGAGTATCGCCTTTGTTATTGGTCCATCGCACTAATTCAGTCGTACCCCATTTATATTTCGAGAGCAACTCTTTGTTATGGTCGGTAAGTCGCTTCAGGTTATTGAGAGCAAAATTACCAACCCATAGGTCGGGGAATTCATCGTAGCTCTCTCTTGAAAAAAGGACCTTGTCTGCATTCTTTGCTTTTTTAATAACTCTAAAATTTTTTTGTTCTTCCAGTAAAGACAGTGGACCGAGTATTTTGAACTCAAGAAGATAAATGGCAGTGTATTTTTTGTCGTAACTATAAGCAGAGATTAAAACTGTATCGTTGTTTCTATAGAACTTTTTGTCGCGGTCTAAATTTATTATTCTATACGATTGGTTCAAGTCTCGTCCAAAGACCACTGTCTGGCAAACGTAGCCGTAATTTTCCGAGTAAAACTTCCATATATCGTACTTGTCGTAAAGGAGGAAAGCATTGTCATTCTCGAACCAGCCAGCAAATCCATAGCTTGGAGGAGGCGAAGGCATATCGTAATCCTCGTCGTAGAATGCATACTTCATTTTACCGGTAAGGTTTACAAGCGTATCAAGCTTCGGGTCGTATAGATGCCAGTTCTTATCTTTATAAAATACGAGGTATTTCCCCTGTGGCGAGAGATTAGCGGATTCGTTGATTCTTTTAGCAACTAATTTTCTTTCTCCTGTGTTCAAGTTTATTAAGTACAAGTCGAAATAAGTTCCTTCCCATGTGGATTCTTTCAAGTAAGGATTTGAGTCGTAGCCAATAGTGTATAGTGGATTGTCTACAAAATCAACCACAGGCATATTAAAATCCGCAAGTTGGATAAAGTTATTGGTATTAAAATTATACATACATTGGAATCTTCGGTCCTTGTTATTTTCCCACCAAATTCTTTCATTCGATTTGATTTTCGGGTCGTTCCAGTGCCAAAGTGTATAGTCGGCTTTTTTCAAAATTGTACTAATATCGAAAAAATTTGTATCATTAAACTTGATTTTGCTTTTATCGATGCTTGTATCCATCATCGGCTTAATTCCAAAAAACAATCTTTCGCCGTCCTGGCTCCATTTCAGTTCATTCTTAGAAGGTAAAAACCAGCCCACGGGAAGTTGTTTAAAATCAACAAGGATTTGAGGGGTTGAAACGGGAGTAGGTAAATAACAAAGCATTGCAGAGTCGATTTTTGTCCCTTTCCTTTCAAAGGATTTGATATAACTTAAACCTTGCCGAGCTTTGTTCCATGATAAAGATGAAATGTAAACACCAGAGTCTACATCAGCTTTGATTGGAAGGCCAAATTCACCCTTCAAGTTCAAAATATATAATCCATTTTTTTTAGCCGTCGGTTCGCATATAACGTAGGCGAGGTACTGAGATAGAGTGTCGAAGGAAAATTCCGAGACATAGTTTAAATCAAGCTGGTTGAGCATAGCGAGGTCGAACAAAGTTAAAGTTGAGCCAATCTTTTTAACTGTAGTGTCTTTGGTGGCTCCTTCGCTGTCCTTGAAATGAATAGCAAGCCAACGAGAATCGTTGGAGAATGAAAAACTTTTTGTCTTTTCGAATGTATACTTCGATTGTGATTTTATGTTGAACAATAAGTAACCTTCGGGGGGTGGTTCCTTTTCAGCATTTTCCTTTTCGATAGCTTTGGGAAGAAGTTTAAATATTACCCACTGAGAGTTTGGTGAAAATATAGGAGTAGTTGTTCTTTCAAATCTAAATTTCATTGTATCTTCGGTCGAGATTATGAAGGAAATTGCATCACCGCGCTCTGGTATCAAAGAGTACCCTACCCAAAGACCATCGTCTGAAATTGTTTGATGCATTATTCTCGGAAATTTCATCGCATCGATGAAGGTAAAATTTTGAAGTTCAGCAAAATTAACATTTGACGCTAAGAAATATAAAATGATTATACGAGAAATAACCCTTTTCATTTTCACTCTACTTTAGTTTTGAATAATGTTCAGATAGCCATCTTTCTGCATCAATGGCTGCGATGCAACCACTTCCAGCAGCGGTGATGGCTTGTCGATAAGTCGGGTCTTGACAGTCACCACAAGCAAAAACACCGGGAATATTTGTGTATGAGCTTTTGCCCTTCGTCAAAATGTAACCATTTGCATCTGTTTCTATAAATGGTTTAAATATTTCAGTATTTGGTGTATGACCAATAGCGTAGAAGACCCCATCGGCTGGGAGGATACCTTCTTCGTTGGTAATTAGATTGCGGACTCGTATATGCGTCAGTTTTTTAATTCCACGCTTTTCTTCGCCAAGGAATTCTTCTACAACAGTATTCAAAAGGAAATCGATTTTTGGATTTTCTTTGGCTCTTTGAACCATAATCTTTGAAGCACGAAATTCATCTCTACGATGGATGATTGTAACGGTGGAAGCAAAATGGGTCAGATATAATGCTTCTTCCATAGCGGAATCTCCGCCACCGATGACATATACCTTTTGGTTCTTGTAAAAGAAGCCATCGCAAGTAGCACAAGCAGAAATACCAAATCCCCAGTAGATATCCTCGCCTTTTGCGTGTAATCGTCGGGCAGAGGCACCAGTAGCGATTATAACAGCATCGGCAGAGTATTCTTCGTTTGCATCGGTGACGAGTTTGAATGGGTGTTGACTAAAATCCACAGCTTTTACAGTTTCGAAGAGTGTAACAGTACCAAATTTTTGGGCTTGCTGTCTAAAAAGCTCCATTAATTCAGGTCCTTTAATGCCATTAGGGAAGCCAGGGTAATTTTCGACCTCGGTGGTTATTGTCAATTGGCCTCCAGGTTGCATGCCCTCGAAAATAACCGTTGTCAGTAAAGCACGACTGGCGTAAATTGCTGCTGTTAATCCTGCAGGACCTGTTCCAATTATTGCCACTTGATAATGTTTCATATTCCACAACTTTTAAATTTTGGTTAAATACAAAAATGTAATATTACCAAAAATGAACTAAATTTAAAAAAGTTGATATTTTAACATTACTTTGGAGATGATGAAAATTATTTCCACTCGAAACAAGAGGAGAATGCCTGCGATTTCGACATTAATTTTCGCTTATGAGATAGAATTTGTTATTTGGTTCAAATTTTAAAACAAGGCATTTACATTATTAATAGATGACGAGATTGTGTGAGAGTTTAAAATTCAAAATAAACACCAATGCTAGGCAAAATTCCAAAAGACTCGAAGTATTCAATTTTTTGATTTCGATAATCCCAACGGACCCCAGTCTTGTTTTTAGTAGAGAAGAGATTTTGTATGTCTAAGTATGTTACGATGTTAAAGTTTTTCAAATACCACCTTTTGTCCACTCTAAAGTCTGTTTGGCGAAAGATTGGTAGCCTATCGCCTTGATTATATTGCGAATAGTCCTTTTGACCATTAGAAAGGTAAGGAGTTGTTGGAATTCCTATTGCGGCACGATATTTATAACTTATTTCCCATTGAGGATTGATACGGTAACCAAGAGCAATATTGAAAATTAGCGGATTGTCGTATGTGCTTGTACGTAGCACACCGTCTAATCCAGCGAATTTTGTTTGACTTAATGTTATACTCAATAGTCCGTACAGAGGTAGTTTTGGATTAAATCGCTTTTGAATTAGAAGTTCAATACCTCTGGACCAACCAGTTCCCTCGGAGACCAAAGGTTCGATACCAAAGGGAATATCCGTGCTCAAATCGTCGAAACCGCTTGGAGAGAGAACCGCCTGCGGGCGGAAAACTCTTGCCGGGTAATTTGCATATTTTTTATAATAAACCTCAAATTGCACTTTTAAGTCCTCGAATGGTGTGTGTTCGTAGCCAAGCACTACTTGGTCGGCTCGTATCGGGTTAAGATTTTGATTCGGTGCACCAACAAGCCATATGTATGATGGTGATTGATAGAAGCGACCCAAACTAAAAACTATGGTGGAAACTGGATTAATCATGTAAGAAACAGAAATCCTGGGCGAGACGAAGTACTTTGTTTGAGTAAAGTTAAAGTAGTCCCCGCGTAAACCAGCTGAAACTCTATGTTTTCCAATCGACGTTGCAAGGGTAACATAGGTTCCGTTTTTGATTGTGCGAAAAGTTGTATCAACTTTATATTCACTGGGGTTTCCTTGGTTGTCGAGGCGATAACGGCCATCAACAAAAATGTCGTATTTCAATTTTGTTCCAAATTTTGTTTGATTACCAAAAGATAAGTTGAAGATATTTGATAATTTAATTTCATAATCAATTTTTAAAGAAGTTTCACCCTCGACGGAATTGTTTTTAAGGATGGACACAAGATTGGAGTCGTTTTGAAATGTGTTGAATTTTGTGTAGGTCCTACCAAGCGTTAGATTAAGAACTGCGTTATCGAAGATGTGTTTCCAAGTTAATCCGGAGAAATACTGCTTTTGCTCTGGGACAGCCACACGACTATTTGAATATGTATTATCACTGTTATCATTGTTTAATCGTACAAAATCGAGAGCACTAATAACAAGGAACGAAATTGAGTTTCTGTCATCGAATTTAAAATTAAGTTTACCCTGAAAATCCCAATATTCGGGGATAAATGCAAAGTTTGCTGCTTTGAAGATTAGGTCGAGATAGCTTCTTCTGGCAGAGAAGAAGAAGCTTCCTTGGCTATTTACAGGACCTTCGAGATTTAAACCAAAACCAGTTGCAGAGAGAACAGCTTTTCCGCCGAATTTCTCCTCGTTGCCATTATATAATGAAATCTGGGTGAGCGATGATGTCCTATCCCCATATTTTGCTCCAAAGCCACCAGCACTAAATTGTACATTTTTAATAAAGTCGATGTTAATTATTGCAAGTGGACCTCCGTTTGTTCCTTGGGTACCAAAATGGTTTATGTTTGGGACTTCTATGTTATCTACAATGAAAAGATTTTCAAATGGTGCACCGCCACGAACAATTAAATCATTACGACCAACCGATGTTACAGCCACACCGGGTAACAAAGCAGTCGCTCGAACTATGTCTTCTTGAACACCCGGGGTCCTGCGTATTTCCTCTGAACTAAAGGTGCTTGTACTTGTTGTTGTCTCAATGAAGCGTTCGAAATATTTACCCCGTACCTCCACTCCTTCGATGTTTATTACTTTCTCGACCAACTCTATTTCCAAGAAAACTGGCTTGACGTTAGTTACAAAAATGTTTGATTTAACGAACGTTTCAAATCCAATTGAGGAAAAACGTAGTGAATAGACCCCAGGTTCCAGCCCTTTGATTTGAAACTTTCCTTCGTTATTTGTGTATGCACCCTTGTTTGTACCTTCGACTAAAACTGTGACGCCTTGAATTGGCTTCCCATCGTTGCTGTTGATGACTTTTCCCGCTATTGAAATTACTGCATCTTGGGCTTTTAATGCAAAAAATGTAAAAATTATATTAAAAAACAACACAATATATTTGCATTTCATAATTTTTACCATTTAAAAAGCAAGCAACGATAAGTGCTAAGGTTTATTGTCTAAAACTAATTTTAGATTTAGGTTTGACTAACAAATATTTGCTAAATTTGTGAATCTCCAAGTGGCAAACTATTAAATGTGGCGACTGGTTTTTCGAAACAATTGTTTTTGTAGCTCAAGAAATTCAGCTGTGTATAAGTAGAAATCAAATTCGAATCTGTCAAATGGTAAATTTAATTTTCTTATTTGTAGATGATTAAGAATTTGTATTTATCTAAAAATTTAGTTAATTTTACCAAGTTTTTTACAGAGATTTTGAAAATTGATTGAGTGTAATTTCAGAGGATATGTATGAATAATTTTACTCCAAAGGGAACGTTCACTGCACTAATTACACCATTAACAAACAAAGGCGAGGTGGATTTCAAAAGACTAAGGAATCTAATTGATTTCCAAATCGAAAATGGCGTCGATGGCATTGTTGTCTGCGCCACAACTGGCGAAAGTGCTACTCTGACAATCAAGGAAAAACAAGCGATTATTATCAAAGCAGTTGAACTAGCAAGAGGGCGGGTACCGGTTATTGCTGGCACCGGAACAAACGAAACTGAATTGTCTTTGAACATGACGATTTTTGCCAAAGAACATGGTGCCTCCGCTTGTCTTTTGGTTGCTCCATACTATAATAAACCCAATCAGAAAGGGCTTTATGAGCATTTTCGGCTAATTGCTCAGCATGTCGATATACCAATAATTCTTTATAATGTACCAGGAAGAACTGGTGTCAATATTTCCGCTGAAACTCAGATTCGACTTGCGAATGATTGTCCCAATATAGTCGCCACCAAAGAGGCGTCCGGCAACTTGTCTCAAATTATGCAAATAATCGCCAGTGCACCCAAGCATTTTGCCGTCCTTTCGGGCGACGATGCCTTGACGCTACCGATTATCGCTCTCGGTGGTAAAGGTGTAGTCTCTGTTATTTCCAACTATGCTCCAAAGGAATTTTCCGACCTGGTCCGACTTGCTCTTCAAAACAAATTCGAAAAAGCCCGCCAAATTCATTACCAGTTGCTCGAGCTGATGGAATTGAATTTCATCGAGCCAAATCCAATCCCGGTGAAGTACATTATGTCTTTGCTTGGCTTCACAAAAGAGGTTTATCGTTTGCCTTTGTTGCCTTTGACAAACGATAAAAAGAAAATCTTAAAGCAAGCATTCGAAAAAATACGACAAAACACTTAATACAGTTAGTCAAAAACATATCTTCCTTGGATAATTGAGGTAAAATACCTTTTGGCGTACCTTGCTTCAATAATTACAAAGCATTTTAATTGTCATAGATAATACTGTCTTTCGGCAGTGAAAGATGCTAATTTTGTTTTAAGTTTTGGATGGTAAAATTCATCCACATTTTTTAAAGTGGTATATAAATTATAGCCAAATTTTCATTGACTTTTTCCGATAGCAAGCCAGTGTAGTAGATTAGAAGTGGAGTGCCCTTTGGCTCTATTTTATTTTGAGAAGTGATATAATTCAAAACATCAATGATTTTAGCTTGTTCGTTCAAAGCACCAAAGTAAACAGAACGTAAGGCATGTTGCTTTGGAATTGTTCCAATCTTGATTCTTTCGCTTGGTTGTAGATTTTCGATGTTTGCCACTGGGAGGCATACCTCGAAATAAAATTTTTTGTTGTCAATAGATTTCAACGAGAGAATGCCGACAGCGGAATTACTCGACTTCTTGCTCTGATTAGCAAATTGGCGTAGCTCCAAAAGACAAGCGTTAATTTTTTGTGAAAGATTGGCTGAGTTGTTATTTATTGAATCCGAAATAAAAATTATTTTAGTTTCGGGTATTGTATCATTAAAAAAAGCAAATTTGTTCTTGGCGATAGTTTCGGAGATTTCTTTTATATTTTTTAAATTTATTTCCAAGTCCTTTCCAATGACATCGTCGAGGAAAAAGCGAAACCATTTACCGAGAAACTGCAAATCGCCGTGCATACTCCAAGTTAGAAGAAGTTTATCACCTAAATGCATAAATTTCAGGTGGTTGGTCGATTGAAATTCATATCCAAAACCAAGACTAAGTTTGATGGATTCGAATGGTTTAGCTTCGACACATTGAACAAATCCCTGTCCGATGTCTTTGTTCTTGCTGAACCAGGTGAATTTTGAGTTCAAATCTAAGATTTGTCCAAAATATGTTCGTGTTTGATTAGTGTCCAAGTGCCACCAAGTGTCCCAATATTTCCAATTTCGAAATTCGTTGATTAAATAAAATGGAATCGGTGGAGGAGCCTGAATTTCAATTTTTCGCTCTATGTGATATTCAGAAGGTAAAAAAACGGTAACTACCAAAAATAGTATGAAAAGACTAATAATTGCAATTATTAAGCCTTTGAAAACTTTCATCACCACATCGGTATATGCTTAAAATGAAATAGTTCCATTTGTAACTTCGATTATCTCACCTGTGGTCTTTTCTTTTGCTCGGAAGTAAAAGGTGCCACGCACCGTGGTACCTTCGAGCATAGTGATGTCGACGGAACCAGAGTCGGAAAGGAATTGCTTTTTGTTGTTTCCTTCGACGATGTCAAATGTTCCTACTGCAAAATCTCCAGGTATAATTCCACTGGCGCTTGTGAATCGAAATTTGCCTACTTTCTCCACTCTATCTTCGAAGAAAATAAAAACACCTAACAAGTAAGATTTATTATTGATTTTCGTTGAAGTACCGAGGTTTAATACGAGTGCATTGCCAATTGTCGAAGTAGTGACTATTCCAGAGCCAGAGTATTCTAAATCGATTGCACCTTTGATTACTGCTGTGATGTTTGCCAAAGTGGGAATGTCTGTTGTATTTTTTTCTTCGCAAGAGTTGAAAATTAAAAACAGAAAAGTTATACTTAAAAAAAGGCAAAATTTTCTCATACTCCCACCATAATAAAAATAAAATTAAGCAAATTTAATAATTTTCAAATTAATCCCACTAATTTAAGAATTAAAGGTAGTGGTCTGGATTTAAAATAAATCTTGTAATCTTTGTTAATTTAAAGTTTTAGTTTTCAGCTTATCAACCGCGAAAGATTAATTTAATTTAAAGTTAATTTTGTTTTGGGCCCAAAGAGAAATGATAAATTATTGAACTATGCAATGTATTAAAGATTTGACTTTGGAGGAGATTACAAATTACGTAGTAGAGCTTGGCTATGAGAAATTTCGAGCCAGACAAATCTGGTATGCAATATATTCTCAGAGAATTAACGATTTTGAAAAGATTTCAACCTTGCCAAAGGAACTACGGTTACGTTTAAAAAAGGATTTTTATATCAACGCAATAGTTGATTGTAAAAAAGAACAATCAATTGATGGCACTGTAAAGTTTCTCTTTCTACTTCGTAATGGTTCTGCCGTCGAGAGCGTTTATATTCCATGGGACAGAGGATTGAAAGAGCGTAAGACATTGTGCGTATCTTCGCAAGTTGGTTGCGCCCTAGGCTGTAGTTTTTGTGCTACTGGAAAATTGGGATTAAAGCGTAATCTCTCGGCTGGGGAGATTATCGACCAGATATTTGAATGCGAGAAGCTTCTTGGTATTAAATTGACCAACATAGTCTTTATGGGAATGGGCGAGCCGTTGCAAAATTATAAGAATGTGGTTAATGCTTTGAAAATTCTTACCGACGAGGAAATTAAGTTATTCAGTCGTAAAAATATTACTGTTTCTACCTCTGGTATTGTACCCAAAATTTATGAATTGGCAAATTTAGAAAGACCTGTGAAACTAGCAGTTTCATTGCACTCTACTTTCGATGTATTAAGGGAGAAATTAATGCCGATAGCTAAAAGATGGAGCTTGAAAGAGCTCCGCGATGCAGTTGTTTTTTACTATCGAAAGACGAAAATCCCGATAACATATGAATATATTCTCTTCGAAGGTTTAAACGATAATCAAGATGAACTTCGCCGTCTGGTAAAATTCGCACGAACAGTTCCTTCAAAAGTTAATTTGATACCTTTCCATAGAATAGATTTTGTTAAATTAAACGATTTCGAGAGACAATTAAATCCAGCAAATAAGGAAAAAATCGAGGAGTTTAGGAATATGTTAAGGTCCGAAGGTATACGCTGTTTTGTTCGTTCTTCGAGCGGTTATGAGATTAATGGTGCTTGTGGTCAGCTTGCTTTTGCAAATATTAAACTAAACATTTGAGTGATGGTAAATCGAATTTTAATTTTTTTATGTGGTTTTCTGCTCTCGAATTTAGTACTTGCTAAAGAGCATCATAATTTCAAAGTAGGTGAGTGTTATGTTATTCGGCTTGTCAATGGGGACCTTTTGGAAGGCGAGGTGGTTTCTTACGTTGCTGACCTCGAGGGTGATGGTATTAAGTTTGAAACTGAAATAGGTACTGGAATGATTTATTATACTCAGATAATTGACGCGAGGGAATGCAACAGATATTATCGAGGTAGTCATAAATATTTTCTTCTGCCAACGGCGATAGGTATTGGAAACAATCATTTTTTTGGCATACTTGAAATGTTTTTCTTGTATGCTGGCTTTGGTGTCGATGATTATTTCTCTTTAATGGCTGGTCGGTCTTTTATTCCTTTTGCCTACTCAAATCAACAGATTTCTTTACTCAATTTCAAAGGTAGTCTTCCGAAGATAAAGTTTGAGGATATTTTAAAGGAATTGCAATTTGCACTTGGTGGCAATCTTGGCTTTGCAAATAATAGTAATAAATTCATACATATTTACGGTGTTGCGACTTCTATATTCTACAAATCGACCATTTCGTTTGCGCTTTTCTACAAATTTGGTAGTATCGATTACTACACTTTTCGCTACGGAATTAATGCCATCGACTTCTCTTATCCGAATGGTTCATTTGGGTTATCGTTTGGACTGGACACTCGCTTGCCACAGTACAAGGATGTGCACGTAATTGGTGAAATTTGGAACGTAGATATTGCCAGACCAACAAATTCTGCTTTCTTCTTGGGTATACGACTTTGTAATAGCAGTTTCATCGCCGATTTTGGGCTGTCTTTCTTTACCCAACCTTTTGTTGTACCTATTGTTAATTTTCAATGGATGCCTTTTTAGCCAAAGACGTGAGAAATTCAGTGGGTATAATTCCAGCAAGATTGGAATCAACTCGCCTTCCGAGAAAACTTTTGCTCGATTTGGAAGGTAAACCCGTTCTGCAATGGACCCTCGAAGGAGTCTCTACTTCAAAATATTTGAGGGAGATAATTGTTGCAACGGACTCGGATGAAGTTGCTAATCTTTGCATTTCATTAGGCTTTGATTACATCCTAACTCCGAAAAATTTTGAATCTGGCACCGCGAGAGTGCTTTGGGCGTATCAAACTCTTGGGAATAATTTTGACTATATTGTTAACATTCAAGGTGACGAACCATTTATCAAAGGCGAGATTGTGGACAATTTGCTAATTAAAACTTTTCAAAGCAATGCCTTGATTTCTACTCTTGTGTGCGAGATAAAAAATAATCAAGAAATATTTGAGCCTTCGACTGTAAAGGTAGTAACAAATCAGGATGGATTTGCGTTATATTTCAGCCGAGCTCCAATACCATTCGTTCGAGATTATGTCCAAGACGCCTGGCACGAGATTGCGACCTTCTACAAGCATATTGGAATTTATTGTTTTGCTAGTGAAATTGTTCAAAAATTGGCAAAGATGCGCCCCGGCAAATTGGAAAAAGCAGAGAAATTAGAGCAACTTCGTTGGATGGAAAACGCTGTTTCTATTCTTTGTGTTGAAACAAACGAGACCCTATTGAGTATTGATACGTCTAATGATATGGAAAAGGCAAGGGAGGTTATTCGTTCTCTTTTCTCGAAATAACACTCAAAAGCTCTTTAAAAACTTCTTGGGGCTGGATTAGGTCCATATTGTCTATATCTTCTGGTTTGATACCTTTTGGGGAAATTGTAGTTGAGTACGGGCCTATAGGTCCCCAACGTTTTGCAGATAAATGTGGTGTATTGGGAAAAAGGCCAACAGTAGGTATCTCGAGGACCGACCCAATGTGCAGTATTCCGGTAGAATTTGCAACTAACCCTTTTGACAAAGAAATTAGTGCGATGATTTCGTATAGATTTAGTCTTCCAGTTAAATTTTTTATGCTGGAAGAGTAATCTTGTACTATTTGATTTAAGCTTGCTTCTTGGGGGGTTCCAGTCAAAACGACGTCATAACCAGCACGGACTAAAATCTCTGCAAGTTCCCCAAATTTGTATGCTTGCCAAGTTATGCTCGAGCCTTTACTCCCCGGGTGCAATATGATGAACCCTCGTTTCTGGATATTTAATGTTTCTAAAAGACTTTCTATTTTCATAAGTGCTTCGGGCTCGACATTGATTTTCACATATTTCAATTCCAAAGTCTTTTGAAAAAAGATTTCAACCATCCTCAGGTTGTATTTAGCCTCGTTAAACAACGAGACCTTCCTATGGTCTTTTATCCTGTGGGTAAATAAAAATGAATACCAACGATAGGCAGAACCAATTCGTATAGGGATATTGGTTTTGAATGCGTAATACACTTCTTCGAACCTGGGTCTTGGAAAAAAGACAACCTGGGGTCGAAAGTTCTTGTAGATTTTTTTAAAATCTTTGTTGTAATCATCTACGAAAATCACTTCGTCGATATATTCACATTTATATAAGAGGGGTTCGACATATCGCCTTGCAACCAAAGATAATTTACACTTAGGTAGGACTTCTTTTATTCCACGACACATTGGAAGAGTGAGTATCATATCCCCAAGTCTATCTGTTCTAACAATACTTACGGAATGAATTTCCTCGTAATCAGTCTTGTTTTTCATAATTTGCATTTTCATAAAAAAAGAATTTGCAAATTAAGTGTTTGTACAGGGATATAAAAACAATAAATTTTGGTTGCTTTTTCCAGCATTGGTCTGTCTTTTTTTTGCAAGTAGAATTTTTCCCGACCAGCATAGCAAAATTTTTCGTACTTATTCACTTAAATTTTACACTTGTCTATATGGCGATGTTGAATTTTACTTTATTCCGTTAAAAGATACAATTTATTACACTGGTGAGGACTTCATTGAGATTGACTTAAAAAATCAATTGGCTTTTCACGTAACTCGGAGCGGAGTTGTGGATACGATAAAAATCTCATCGGGAAACAAATACCTGAGTCGAGCAATAGAAACACCAAGAGGTCTGTTTGCTGTTCAGAATAAAGCACCGATACAAATATCACGCCAATTTGAAAATACTGAAATGTTGAATTGGATTGGATTTAATGGAAACATAGGATTCCACGGTCTGAAGAAAACTGGGTACTACAGTAGTTTGGGTCGCCGTCCAACTTCTCACGGCTGTGTTCGAATGTCGAACGAGGACGGTGTACGCTGGTATAATAAAATTCGAATCGGCACACCAGTTTTGGTTTATAAAACAACGCCATTGCGTATAATCAAGTTCGACAATTTATCAAGATTCAACCCAAATACGGATATCCTCATCCGAAATGGGAATAAGTTT
This sequence comes from Candidatus Kapaibacterium sp., assembly GCA_937927515.1. Taxonomy (GTDB): domain Bacteria; phylum Bacteroidota; class Ignavibacteria; order Kapaibacteriales; family UBA2268; genus Naka2016. Next base: position 48,897 of record CALBDO010000027.1, read on the forward strand.
TATTATTCGCTGTTGAACCAAAGGTTGAGTAATTTACTCAATGGTGAACATTATCGAAAAAACTTAGGAAAAGTTTTTCTTGCCCCAAAAGTCAAGTTAATCAATCCCGCTATTACTGTTGATACAGATGCTATTATACCTTTTCAAAAAGCGAGTTTGACTCGAAAAATAAGCAATGTAGAAGAATCTATCTCTACTGCTGTTGTTCAAGATTATCTGAATATTTCGGATACTTGTGTAATAATTAATTAAAATTAGTAGACCAGAAAAGGTATGCCAAAATTATACTCATCAATGTAAATGAAGTAAATACCAGGATTAAAATTACTCGTCGAAACACATATATGCCGTTGATTTGTGAAGGATACGTTTAAAATTTCTTGCCCAAGCAAATTCGAGATTTTAATCGTGGCTCTTGGTGGCAATTCAGATGATAAGTCAATATAAATTCCATTCGATGTTGTTCTAACTGTGATTTTTCTGCTTTTTTCGCACGTTTCTACAGAGCTTATGAAATTCAAGTTTCGAGAAGTTAAATTTGGGTTCGAGGTCGTGAATTCTACCTCTGATATAATTAAAATACTGCTTGTGTCGACAGTAATATCTGGATTTTTAATATTTGGGTGGATATTGAAGGGCTTGCTGGTAAGGATGAAATCCCTTGTTTGGACTTCTCCTGGTGGAAGGGAAAGAGATTCGTCGGTAGAAATCAACAAGATATCGGAATTGCCATTACTGAATGAATAAGAATAACCCCCTGCAAGAATAGAGTTTATACGGTAAGGAGTTATAGCATAACCAAGTTCGTTATCTATACCACCAAATAGTTTCCCATTAATGAATTCTCCATCGTAATTAAAAATAGCAACCAACATATCACTAATCCAGGACGTTTTTGGATGTGCATTACCAATTGTCAAAATTTTGTTTGGTTCGAGTTTGCACGAGCTGATAAGAGAAGTTTCGAAATTATCTGGATAGTTTAGCCCCCAAAGGAAATTCCCGTCGTTATCCATTGCGATTACGAAAATATCTTTGCTACTGTCTGGAGAAAAAGAGTCCGAAGTTCCTATTATAAGATAAGTTCCGTTGTTGTTAACAATGTTAACTGGATTTTCATATCGAGGACCTGCAATGGATTTTTTCCAGATAATATTTCCATTTGTGTCGATTTTAGCGACTAAAATGTCGAATTGTGTTTGCTCCGAGGAAGTCAAACCAACAAAAATGTAATTACCGTCAGTGGATTTTATAATGTCCCTAATACCTTCGTAGTTTTCTGTACCATAATGTTTTTGCCAGATAATATTACCTTTGGAATCTGTTTTGAAAATAAGAGCGTCGTGGCTTTTACCGGCTCCCAAGTATGACCAGCCTCCAACAATAAATCCGCCATCATCAGTAGGGATTAGTGTGGCAATTGCATTGTCGTCGAAGGTGCCATAAGCCTTTTGCCAAATGATATTACCATTTTGGTCGACTTTTAAGAGAAAGATATCTGTACTACCAGCGCCAAAAGAGCGGGTGTGCCCACCAACAATAATATTGTAATCAATACAACGAGCAAGTACTTGTGCATAGTCGAGTTCAGAGCCACCAATAGAAAACTGCCAGAGAATATCTCCATTTTGGTTTATTCGCATAAGTAAGATGTTTTCGCCAAAGGTTACATCAGCATTAGTCCAACCCCCAAGAATCATATCGCCGTCTGGCAAAGGTAGCAAGTAGTGGAGTACGTCGCTTCGAGGTTCTTCATACAATTTTGCCCAGTTGTTGTAGTTGGTCTGAGCAAATGTTTGGAAAATTGTGGAGAGAAAAATTCCTAGTATCGAAATGATAAGCAGTCTAAGCATTGTTAAATCCTCCGAAATTACTTGGCTAAATTATTAAAAAATAATGAGAAAAAAAATTTAAATATGTAAAACTTTACCATTTTTTTATTAATTTTGTAATCCTAAAGTATATAAGAGCGGAAGTGGCGGAATTGGCAGACGCACCATCTTGAGGGGGTGGCGCCCGGTAGGGCGTGCGGGTTCAAGTCCCGCCTTCCGCACTTTACGTTTGTTACCCTGCTGTTGTTTATAACTTTTTGGGCTGATGCATTTGTTCATCCGTACTCTTACAAATCATAATTCAGAAATCAAATGAGGGTTTCTCCCTCGACTATATGTAAAACATTTGGAGGTTCCAATGGATGAACAAATCCAACAAACTGGCGAAAGCCAAGACATTTCATATCCTTCTTATGATTTGAGCGTCGGTTCAATAATAGCAAATGGATTTTCGCTCGGCTTTAAACATCTATTTGTATTAATCCTCAGCGTTATTCTCTGGGCAATAACTTTTTGGATACCCTACATTAATGTTGGGACGACTATAGGTCTCTATGGGATTGTAATTAAGATGGCAAGAGGCGAGAACTTTGGTGCTGGAGAAATATTTAATAAAGAATATCGTGCAATTATGCCAGAATTTTTAATTCTCTACGCATTATATAGCGTCGCTGTTTATTTGGCTTATGTGTTTCTGATTATCCCCGGTATTGTCCTATCAATTGCCTTGGGGTATTCCTTCTACTTTATGATAGACAAAAAATTAGGCATTTTGGAAGCGCTTTCTGCATCAAACAAAACTACGAACGGTAACAAATGGGAAATTTTTGGTGCAATATTTATTTTATATCTCATTTTACTGGTTCTCATTTTGATTATTTGGCTTATTTTCCGCTCCGAACCAGAAGGATTATTAGATTACGGTTTATCCCAAGGACTCTTCGGACTTGGTACTCCAAATGCTTTAGGTATTTTGTTGATTATCGTAGTTTGTATTATTATGTATTGTGTAATTTATGGGGCTATGGCGTATACCTATCGTGAACTTTCGAAGAAATATGAAGCACTTGCTTAGAATCTAAATTTATTTTCTCTTTTGATTTAAGAACATTTGTAAATTTTAACTTTTATTAGGTAATTTTGGATTGGCACACAATTTGTGTCAATCCTTTTTTATTTTGAGGTGTTTATGGATGAATTTTTCAATTGGGATTCGGAAATTAAATCACCAGAGGTGATTGCTCTCGAAAACGCAGTTACAAATGCACTAAACTTTTTTGCACAAAGAGATTTCGTTAATTCTCTTCCTTTTATCGCAGAGGCTATAGACATATGTGAAAGAAACGGTATCGGCATCCCAAATTTGTTCCTTATGCAAGCCTACGCAGAGATGGAAACTGGCGACCTCGTTAAAGCTTTGACCTCTATCGATAGAGAAATATTACTTTATCCAGATAATTACCGAGCAATTGAATTAAGAGAACACATTAAAGACAGAATTGAAAAACATTCTTGAACCTTGAAATTTGTTTCCAATTACCATCTTTGTGCCTTTTCTGCTCGCCTCTTGGATGTTGTTTATCGAGACTAATGTGTGAATTCAGTATTTACAATTTTTACTTACTTGCAGTATAAAATTAAATTTTGTTAAGTACGAGCAAATTTGCTCACAGATGCAAATCGTAACTAAAATGGTAAAGCACGTAATAATTGATTTTTAAAAGGTGAGAGTTAATAGTAAGAGAGTGAAAAAAATAATCAATTGTGAAAAAAAACGTTTCAACCTCTTTGGGAATTCTTATGTTCTATATTTGAGTGTTGAATCTATTCAAAATGTGAAAAAAATTTTGTAGTTGTTGCAAGAATTTAACAGTTGAAAATGTCCAAAAAGAAAAGGGATAGAGGTGAAGAACAAGGAGAGATGAGTTTTCTGGAGCATCTAGATGAACTGAGGCGTAGGATAATCTACTCCGTCGTTGCAATTATTATTGGATGCATTCTTGTTGGGTACAAGATTGACTTTATAATAGAAAAGATTTTGCTTGCACCAGCTGTTAAAATTGGTTTGAAATTGCAAAATTTACAGCCTTTTGGACAGCCATTCCTATATTTTAAAGTAGTTGTAATTGGGGGTATGATTTTAGCATTACCATTTATTTTATATCAACTTTGGAAATTTGTTGCACCAGGATTGTATCAAAACGAGAAAAAAGTAGTTCGTTTGGTCACTTTTTTTACAACCCTTTGCTTTGTCGCTGGTGTGATTTTCTCATATTTTATTATGATTCCATTTATGCTAAATTTTGGGACTTATTTTGGAACTAAATTAATAGAGAACAAGTTCGACGTAAACTACTACTTTGGTTTTGTTTCTATGATGGTTCTAGCCTCTGGTATTGTTTTCGAGATGCCCATGGTAAGTTTTGTGCTTTCACGCTTTGGTTTGTTGACCGCTAAGTTCCTTAGAAAATATCGTCGACATTCCATTGTTGTGATTTTAATTTTAGCTGCAATACTTACACCAACTCCCGACCCTATAAACCAGTTAATTTTTGCGGCTCCTTTGTTTGTTTTGTATGAAATAAGCATCTTGGTGACGGCTATTTCAGAGAAAAGGATTAAAAAGTCGAATGAAAGCAACGGAAATTAGATTAGAGTTCATAAATTTTAAGAGTACTTTGTTTCAATTTTACTTTAAAAAGATTTTGAAAAATGTTTTTTTTATCTTAATTTGCTCTTTTTTTATTATCAATTTCTGTTGTAATGATTGTGTTTTTACGATTCGCTCGATGAAATGTGTAAGTTTTTCAACAGTGTTTTTATCTGTAAACATTTTCTTGGCAACAAGGGGTTAATTTTGGCGTATTAATGAAAGATTTTTGTAAATTTTTCAGAAGAGTGTATTTCTTTCTTTGTAATTTAGTATTTGGAGGGTTCTCTTTGAACCCTGAAAATTGTTTTTAGGATTAAAAGGTGGGTTTTTGCAGTGAAGGCTGTTAAAGAGATAAAAGACATAGAGAAAGAAGAAATTCAAGAGAAAAGTAAGTTGCAGCTGTTTATAGAACAGAATCAGAAATGGATAAATATTTCTGCGCTTGCTGTTGTAGGTATAGTTATAGTTGTATTTGTTGTTCGATATTTTGTTTTGAAAACAGAGGCGGAAAACGAGCGAAAGGCATCGGTAGCAATATCGAGAGTGTTTCCATACATTGAAAATGCTCAATATGAATTAGCTTTGCGAGGAGATAAAACGAAAAAAGTCCGTGGCGAAGATGTTATAGGTTTGGTAGACATTGTAAGAGAATTTAAAGGTGTACCTCAAACATATGTTGCAGCACTTTATGCTGGGAATTGCTACCTGCAGTTGGAAAGATATCGAGATGCAATAGAATATTTTAAAATTGCAATGGATTCAAAATCGAATATAGTACTCGAAGGGGCATCTTCAGGGCTTGGCGTTTGTTACGAGAGCCTCGGGAATTATTCCGAAGCTGCGAGGTACTACGAAATTGCATCTACATATGCATTGCCTGTTGGGGTAAAAGATAGGTATTTGTACTTTCAAGCACTTTGTTTAGAAAAAATTGGGGAAAAAGCAAAGGCAGAAAAATTGTATAGGACAATCATTGGAGATAATCAGTCTGAATTTGTTGGATTAGCGAAGTCTGGTTTGATTAGACTTGGCACAATTATTGAGTAATTTTTATGGAATTTTGAAAAAAATGATAAAAGTGTTGAAAATTTTTAACAAAGAAATAGATAATGTTAAATTAATTAGTAGCAATTATTAGGAGGAGTTATGCAACGATTGCTTCGTCTAAGTCTATTTTTGGTTTTGTTAGGTATTTTTACATTTAATACCTATGCACAACCGCAAGCATTCGTTTCGGGGCGAATAGCTCCGGACGAAATTCGTGTGTTCGTTAAGGATACGGTTTACATTATTAACCGCGACTATGTTGTCGGAGGAACATTAATAATCGAGCCTGGAACGACAATCAAATTTTACCCAAATGGGAGATTGATTGACTCCGTTGGAGGTAGGATTATTGCCGATGGCTTTGCTTCTGCAACTTATGTACCAAACCCCGGTGGGTTTAATCCCACGGCTATTCCCGGTTCACCTCAAAACCCATCTGGATGGGATGGGTACTCCGATGTTAACTATTTCCTTTCCACTGGTGTCGTTAACGTAGGCACTCAACGCGATTTAACAATCCATCCAAACAAGTACAGTTATATGTTCGATGTGGTTTTGAATAAGAATACTCGAACGTTTACAAATTGGCCTGAAATCCCAATCCCATTACCTGGTAATCAAGTTCGTCTTCCATTTGAATATGCAATTATGTTTTATGCAGCTCGTTTGCAAAACGACCCGACAAACGACCACAACTTATGGCTATATCCTTGGAAACGTTACGGTGGACGTGATGTTAATATTGTCCCAGCAAAAATCCGATTTATTGGTCAACCAGAGAATAATTTCTCCCGGGAATGGGGTCATATTGTTATTTTGCCAGGTGCAAGAGCAGCATTTTTCCGAAACTGCTCTTTCGAAGGATTTAGAAAAGACATAACTGTTGGAAACAAACCATTTTATGGTACAGACCTTGGAGATACTTGGACAAGTCTTAACCAAACACTAGCAAATTTGACAAATGGTACTGGTGGTGCTATAACATCGCTTTCTTCACGTTTATGGCTATTGAACTGCGAGTTCCGAAATAATATGGCTCGACATCGTGGTGGTGCTCTTGCTTTGTTACAAGCACCAGAGGGTTATCCTGTAGATGATATTGTGAATACGTTACCGAACTACCCACCCGATAAGAACCCTAATTATGTTGAGAAGGATGGACAAATATCGAGGATATTGAAAGACTTTCCAATTAAAGCATACGACCTTATTGATGAAGCAGTTGATGAACCTTTGACAGGCTTTCAAAGGCAAGCTATCGAAGATGCTCGTTTGGCATTGCTACTTGGCCGTATACGAAATGTTAAGTTTATAAATAATTATGTCCAGCTATCAAATGTTAGAACTCGGTTAATTGGGAATCCACCGATACCAATTGTGACAGATGCAACCGACGAGCCTGCGGCTTATCCCCAGCAATATGGGAATTATGCCTTTGGTGGCGCAATTTATATTGCTGGACGAGATGACCAATATGGCCAAGATACAAGAATTGAAGTTGGAATTGGTATAAATAACTCCATTAAAACAACAACTCGTGGAACGGTAGTCTTCCCCAATGGTGATACATTCGAAGCAAGCGGGAATAATGCAAGTAATTATCAAAACAATGGAAATACATATGGTGCACGCGGTGGTGCGATTTATGTTGGTGCTAATACTTCTTTGATTGTAGCTGGTAAATTTATTTCTAATGAAACGTTTGTCAAATATTTGCAAGATTCTATTACTGGGACGAATAGTGGTTACTTCTCCCGAGGTGGTGCTATTTATTGCGAGAATACTTACGGAAGATTGCAGGTCCGTGGCGGTCCACAGAGGGATGCGCTTGGCAACGAGACGCAATTTGTAAATAATCGCTCTGGTTCTGGAGGCGCTATTTTTGTCGATGGTTTTACCTACCCGGAAATGTCTCCAGTCATCGGTGGTTCAGATGTCACTCCTATAACAAGAGATTATGGTTTTAATATAAAATTTATTGGTAATACTGCAACTGCATTTGGTGGAGCCATTTATACAGCAAGAAATATGTCCATTGTTGGAGCTGGTGGCGTCGAAGCCAATGCACTAATCGGTTATGGTGGGAATTACCCAGTTATATTCGAGAACAATAAAGCCGGCTTCGGTGGTGGGGCTATCGAAATTCATATACCACAAGGTTCATTGTTGCTACCGCCCCAGCAACGAGCTGTTGAGTTGAGAAGAGTACAGTTCATCAATAATGTTGTAGGCGAAGGCGTCGCCGAGATAAACAAACCGTATATTCGAGGTGGCGGTGCTATGTACACAATTGCTGCGGATTTGAATGTTGTTAAAGGTGTCCAGTTTATCCGTAACCGAGTGTACAACGGCAATGGCGGTGCATTGGCAATGGTCAATCCTGAATTCAATACAAAACGTTATTTTGTAACAGATGTAGATAATGTGACCGTCGACCCCGGTACCTTGCTTGCAGTGGACTTTACTTCTACAAATGATGTCTTCACTTATAAGAGCTTTAGCTACCCGCCCGATACAAGGATGCTAACCCAATTCCTTGATAATGAGGTTATAGTAGAGGACAACATTCTACAGACTCAAAGTGGAAGCGGGACAACCCAGATTGAGGCTGGAACTGATAGGACAGTTTCCGACTTGTACGATGTTGCATTTTACGAGCCAAGCTCAGGTTTTGCAGTAGGGCAGAATGGAACAATTATCAAGATTACCCAAGGCGGGGACAGATGGCAATATACTAATTATTCTCAACCATATAGATTGATGGCAATAACATTTAAAGGTACAAATGGATTCATTGTCGGCGATAGGGGTGTTATCTTAAAGACCGAAGACAACGGTTCAAGCTGGAGAGAGGTACGACCTGCAATATATCCACATGTGCTCAACGATGTATACTTCCCAAGTGCAGCTGTTGGGTACGCTGTTGGTTCACATGGTGTAATTTTGAGGACAACGGACGCAGGAGAAACATGGACTCAAATTGGTGAAAATGTAACTACCAATACTTTATGGGCTGTTTATTTTGTAAACACGAATAAAGGCTTTGCTGTTGGTGCTCAAGGAACAATTCTTGTTACAACCAATGGTGGAACAACTTGGGATGTATTGTTTGCAAATACTTATGCACCATTGAAAGATGTTTACTTCACCGACCTTAACAATGGATATATTGTTGGATGGTGGGGAACAATTTTGAAGACTAATGATGGCGGAAATACTTGGGTTAAGATTGTTGAAGACCCACAATATAGCTTCAATAAAGTTTACTTTACATCTCAAACTACTGGTTATGTATTCGGTGAATATGGAATAGCGTGGAAAACCGTTGATGGCGGTGCGAACTGGACACCAATGGACATAGGAAGCAACTATAGCGTATATGGAGCAATATTCCCATCGGGTCAATGGGGCTTTATTTCTGGTGATTATGGTTTGTTGAAGCGTACATTGGATGCCGGTGCAACTTGGAGCGACATTAAGCCAGCAGATGCAAGATATGTTGATATTGTAAGGAGAAATTGGGATACATATCTACCCGAGAACGGTGTAGGCTTGGGTGGAGCTATCTACATTCTCGATGTTATTGACGACAACCGTGCTAATAGAGTTGATACCATATTCTTTAATCGCGTTAGGATTCAAAATAACAAAGCCTTTACCGGAGCTGCCGTTTATTCCGACAATTATAATCTCAGATTAGTTTTCAATAGGTCGCTTATTACCGGCAATGAGGCGTATTCTAAAATTGGTTACGAACAAAATGTAATCTCTGGCCCAGTCCGTAGAGATAATAATAGAAATATTATAGAGAATCCAGCTTCAAGTGATTTGGCTGGTGCAATTCTTTATGGAGAGATTGTTGGACCATTACCATCCACCCTGGCTCCAGAGGCAGCGAACTCCATCTACAATAACAAAGCTCGATTCTTGATTCGATTGCCAGATGCGCCAAATAGCAAGGGTGTCCTTGCTGGTTCTAAAGCAGGCTTTGGAGGGACAGACACCTTGCGTGGAAACTACTGGGGCCGTACAGAAGCTAATGTTGTAATGTCTGTCGTATATCAAAAGAAAATCATTGCAATTAATGGAAATGATACAATTTACGCCGAGCCTGCTTTGATGGAAACATTCTTTGTAGACTCAGACTTTAATCCAAAGAATGAGACATATTTGAAATTCATGTTCCCTGCAACAGCCGACCCGAGGGAACAAGGACCCTTTGAATCTACACATAAATTTACATACAGACCTATACCTCTTGATAATGGAGCAAACCAAAATACTCCTGGACAATACAGCATTCCTGAAAAGGTTTTGATGTCCGGCCTTGTATATGATTTGTACGACAAGGGTACTGATATTAAAGTAGCTGATTATTCAAATCGAAGAATGGTACCGATTGAGGATTTTGCGGTTGGAATTCCACCAGTATTGAGATTATTTAATGAACCAGGTAAACCATCGTTTAACAAGTATGTTAAAAGATGGATACGAGACCCGTTTGTAGCTGAAGCTCGCGATGAGAATGGTCAATTGAAATATCCGTTTATTGCTGCGATGCAAGATGAGTTTAGACCTGACGAGAATGGTAACTACTATCATCCGATTGGTTACCCACTATTCCTTGAGGCTCACGTTAATTATGATGGAATAGTAGAACGCTCAAATCACGACCCAAGATTGCTGAATGAGACTGTTTTCTTTGTTATAAACGAAACAACTGGCGATTACATCCGTGTAACTTTAAAACAAGTCGATGAAAATGCACCATATCGTGAAATATTCCGTGCAAGAGTTGAATTAGTACCGGATTCAACCAATCGCAATCCAAATACCACTATTCGCCGTACAGAAGAAGGATTGTATAACCTTGGAACTGGTGCTTATTTGTTGCAACAATTGAGATGGAATCCAGAAAAGGAAGACCGAGGAGCATTACCAGGTCGACGTTATCATGCAACGACAACTTCATTTGGTAAAGTTCCAAACTTATTCTCTAATAGACCATCTATGCCACCATCTAACCAAGGGAATCAAACCTTCTATGCTGGCGAAAGATACCGAGCACTCCCAGTTGATACTGGTGATATTGTCCGAGTTGTTTCTCGTACTGTGCTATGGAGAGAAGGTGTTGTGCCAGCATACGATGGAGGCATTAGCTTCAAGATTGTTGGTTCAACAGAGCCTCCGGTCTTTACTGGTAACATCGTAAAATTACAAACAGATACTATTGTGAAAATAGTACCTTCTGAATATCCAAGCCGAATTGGAAAAACAGATACATTAAAATTGGTTGAGTTCTTGCACACGATATTCTTGACCGAGGACAGAGAATATCCACAATATCCAGGAACATATTCGGGATTGTTACCAGAAGAAGGTCAAGGCCGAGATAGTATTTTAAGCGTAACAGCAATGGATACAAATAAATTCTTCGACCCACGTTCATTCTTGTTCCCGTATGAATACAGTCGACTAACATATCACTGGTGGGTTGACCCAACATCTGGACTTTCCCGATGGTTGCTCGTAGATACAATACCAGCAGGAGACCAAACAGTGATAAATCCAAAAGACAATGCACTTGGGTATTTAGTATTCCGTGGCAAGCCAATTAACCCATACGTTGTACCTGGTGGTGAATACGTTAACGTACGCGCCGAGAATTATCCTCCTGCATTCCGAGTAATTGATTCACTCAAGGCTGCCGGTGTCTCCCAGGATACTATAGACAAGTTCATCTACACATTTGCACCGTACCTAAATGCATATGTGTATGATGTCGCAAACGCAAGATTCCTACAGCAAGATACTATCCTTAACGGTGGTCAATACTTTACTGAATATTCATTCAGAATCTTTGTGATAGATAGTACACCCAGATTTATGGATTGGGTGGCTACTGAACAAGAAGCTGATAATATGGCAGAAACAATCTACAAGCGAATCGATAGAGCTGGTACAAACTTAGTTCCGTATGTCATCTATAAGCCATCTGTATATACTTGTGGAATGACAGAAGATAACAAATTGAAAGCAAACTTGACAAACAAGCTACGATTCCAAGTTGACTTTAATACTGATGATGAATTAGAAGACCTGGCTGCTGAAACATTGGAACCACGGGGCTGGGACTTTAGATATGGCAAGACTGCATATGGATTTATGAATATTGCTATTAGAAACCGTGATTGGTGGAACAATCCAGGAGACACTACAGTTATAGATACAACGACCTACGACCAGAATTTCGATGGTATAAAGAATGAGCAAGTTATAACTCAAACAAGACCTGTTTGGATGGGTAATCAATATTTGATGAAATATGGAACAGAAGACCAGTCCGACCCATTCGGCGTAGATTTAACTACTAAAGGCCAAATCAATATCCGAATTGACTCGGCAGTTGCATGGAATTTGTTGAACATAACTCCATCAATTCGATATCATGGAGCATTGAATACCGATACTGTGTTCACGATAGTAGTCAATGATGGTCACGGTGGAATAAACTTTATGACGATGCCAGTATTTGTGAATGTTGCTCCAATAATTATTACTGAAACCCTTCCACCTGCAAAAGAAGACATTGATTACAATCCACAGTTGATTGATTCTTCAAAGGCAATTAAAGTGTACGACCCGAACTTCGGTCAGGCACACGAGTTTGAACTGATATATCCAGATTATCCCGAAAATGAAATACCGCGAGACCCATGCTTCCCAGAAGCAGGAGTTTGGGACCTTACCGGATTGAAGACTACTCCACGATGGCTGAAAATTAACCCAGTAAGTGGTTTGCTTTATGGTAAACCCGGAGTAACTGATGCTCCGAAGACTGAACAGGTTGTCGTTGCAGTTTGGGATATTGTAAATGATGAACGACAATTGTCTGCCATTAAAATTCTAACTTTATTCGTGGATTCAACAAATCATAAACCAAGAATTACAAATGCACCCAAGGTTGTTTGCGTTGAAGCTGGTAAACCATATACAGATACATTGCTCGTTTGGGATTACGATTTGAAGAGAACACCCGTGACAGAGGAGTTGACACTTAGGGTCATACGACCTGCTGGTTTCACAATTGAACCCAGTGTGATTCGTGGCACCCTTGCCAAAGACACTGTTAAAGTACTTATCAAGACCAATGCCTTCCCGAATACACCCGACCCAGATGGAAAAGTTACGATATTCGTTGAAGTTACAGACGCAAGTGGTGCACGCGACACATTAATTTATCGAGTTGAAATCTCGAAACCAACAGACTTTACATGCACACTAAAGATTGAAAATACCTTCCCAGGAAACATACCTGGAGATGGTAAGAGCGCATGGCAAGAGTTAGTATTTGGAACTGCACCGACAGATGCAACAACTGGCGAGGGTCTTGATGGTGAACCAATCGGTACTCTTGATGCTGCATACTGCGAATACGAATTGCCTTCGATTCCACCCATCGACGTATTTGATGCCAGATGGACTATATCACTGACCAACGGGACACTCCGAAATATATTCCCAAGGGCAAAGAATGCCCCAGATATTAGAGTTTACAAGGGTCGATTCCAAGCTGGTGGAGTCGTTGGAAATACTTCAGTATTCTATCCCGTATCGATTAGATGGGCAAAGAACGAAATTCCCGATAAGAACGATGCTCAAAGAAATCCAACCGGTGGGCAATGGTTCATCAGAGATGACAAATCGAATGGCAATGTGTTCAACTACAATATGAAGACTGGCGAGGGTTATCCAATTGACGGCGACATTAAGATTATTGATGAGGGACAATACTGGCGAATCCAAATCGGTCGCGATAATATCACTGGATTCTTAATTGTCCACGACTGGGTAAGTTCCGTAGAAACACAAGAGACAGCGTTCTTCGGTATTAGCTCTGTTAGTCCGAATCCAATTATGAACAATGCTAAGGTATCGTTCGGATTGGCCGAGACTGGAAACATACGCCTTGAATTAGTTGATGCATTAGGAAATGTTGTTGCAACCGTTGCAAGAGGATATTACAGCGCTGGACAATACACGGAAACATTAGAAGTTACAAATGAGTTAGCTAGCGGTGTATACTTCTTGCGTCTAACTAGCGGAACGAAAGTTTACAATTATCCGGTTAACATTATAAGGTAAAAAATAGGGCTTATCCCGAGCAACTGCTCGGGATAAGCCCCGAAAAGGGATATGGAAAGTAAGTATTATTTAATAAATAGGAGTAGTAAAATGAAAAAAATCTTCGGACTTACTGTAGGGATAGCAACAGCAATAGTTTTAATGTTGTCCTTGCAGATAACAGCAAAAGCTCAAGTTTACGGGGATTTCGATACTGTAAGACAGATTCGAAATGTCCCGTACGAGCCACTTGAAGATGGCATCGAAATTCCACCTTCTGCGTTTGGTTTACCCCCGATGTGGCTACAAGACCTTGATGATGGGTATTCATTCCCAAACGGTATTGAGATTGGGTTCCCATTTGAGTTTGCTGGGGAAATTTATACTCGTCTTTGGGTATGTATCAATGGCTTTGTCACTTTCTCGCCACCACCTTTAGTTCCACCAAAGGACCCAACTGCGTTGTTTTATTCAAGTTCTTCGTATCCCAAGAATGTATTGGCACCATTTTGGGGCGACCATTATTACCATACAGATGTTGAAAGATTTAATGGGTATAAACCAACTAAAATTTATTACAAATCAGACCCCGACCGCGGAGTGTTTATAGTAGAGTGGAGATATTTAAATATTAATGATGTCAATGTTAAGTCGAGTATTGCTACATTCCAACTTAGGCTTTACAAATCTCAAGACCCATATTCAGCTCAGGGTGATATTGAATTTGCTTATGGTCAAGTGGGTGGGAATCAATATACCCTAGATACCCGCGTGATAACAAGAAACGCATCTGTTGGAATTAAGGGAGATTTCGAACCGGCTGATTTCCTAAATGGTCTAGAGTATGGCAAAGACGTGGCAATTGCCAAAACAAGTATGAGACTAACGAATGAATGGGCTCCATCCGGGGGTACAGACCATCGTATTCGCTTCCGAGCTTTAGCTAGGTTTAATGTCGAAGAATTTTGGGGTGACGGAGACGTCGACCTTTCAAAGGGGTATAATCGCAAACATTACAATATGCCCCAAAGCCGTTATGTCACTGTAAACGATGCTCGCCTAATACTCAGAAGCGTTGCAACTGGGATTCCATTGGACAGCGTTCGCAGGCGTGCGGCTTATCATGCTGACGTTAACCATAATGGAAGATATTACTACGACCAGAATGGTGTCAGAAAAGAAATTCGTTGGAGGAACAAGTATTATGGCGATAGCTTACCAGCCGAAATCGGTTCTATTAAACAAATATTCTATCAAGCCAATGAGTATGATGCTGCATTGATATTACATTTTATATCTGCAAGAATTCCTGAATTGCCCTGGATATACGATACCATTCCGCAATATGGCAAGTTAAGCTCTGTAGAGGTAGCAAACAATTTGATTTTTGGTGAACCCGAAGTGATTAACAACAAAACAAGAATCCCAATCTATCTCAATGGAGAGCATTCTGGTCCGCTTTCGGTATTTATCGAGTTAAATGAGCCATTCATTTTAGTAAATAACAACTCGAATTTACAAATAGACTTCGAAAATAATCGTGGTGTCATAGCTGGAAGTGGAGATTTCTCGAGCAATGAACCGATAGCTTTCTTGCAGCTCGAAAAATCTAATTTGATTCTCTCAAATTATTTGGTTCGACTCAATGAAAATGTAGTTAATCCCATATTCTTGTTGGGTAAATCCGAAACCCAAAGCGACAACGCAGTACAAATATTTGATAACGGAACAAATTCACCAAAGATTAATTTGAGATTAGATGTTCCGGGGAATTACATTGTTGAAATTCTCGATGTGAATGGCAACATCATCAAGTCCTTCAACTTTTCTATTACATCGTTTAGCAACTTCAACTTGAACTGGAATGCCGAGCAAGAAAATCTTGGCAATGGTATCTACTTTGTGCGTTTAATTGGCAATGGTACAAATATTGTTGAAAAATTGGTCTTCGTTAAGTAGATTTGTGTTGCTTGTCTGGCTGGCCATTATGGCTAGCCAGGCAAGTTATACACAAAGACATTCTAATTGTGAGCTTAGTATTTATGGTTCTTTGAAAATTGATGTGTGCGGGAATGAAAATCAAAAAAGGTTCATTCTCGTAATGAGTATAGGAAATGTTATGAGAAATGATAGCCTATTTGGATTTAATTTTCAACTAAGTTATGACAATAACAAAGTAAAATTCACAGATGCACTCTATCTAAATACATTGTCGGAGTACTTCGACAATAAAAATGTTTTCATAAATTCGAAGGAAGGGAAAGTCATTGGATATGCTATTACAATGAGCATGGAACCGATATATGGCAATAGACCATTGTTAGCATTAAACGGATTATGGATTGGTCAATGTCCAGATACTTGCACATTTACAGTTGATTATATTGAGTTTACCGATGAGTGTAAGATAATAATTGACACACTTAAACCTGCAAAACTCATAGGTGAAACTTTTTACTCGAGAGATAGATTTTTTGAAATCAGTGTTTTACCCGATACTTTAAAATTTGAAAATAATAAAGGTGTGGTCGAACTAAATGTTCGAATTCCTAAAAATTCAAGATTAACAAATTATTCAATTATAAGTGCTTTTGA
Organism: Candidatus Kapaibacterium sp.; assembly: GCA_937927515.1. Lineage (GTDB taxonomy): Bacteria > Bacteroidota > Ignavibacteria > Kapaibacteriales > UBA2268 > Naka2016. The sequence continues at coordinate 65,148 of CALBDO010000027.1, forward strand.
CCCCGATATAATAAGTTTTGACTCAATAACTTCATTTGGAAATAATATTGTAATTGAAGATTATAGTTATAATAATAATCTGGTTAGACTTTTTTGTAAAAATTTAAACGATATTGGTGATACTCAGAAAATTCGATTTTATCTAAATATCAAGACTGAAAATCACTTTACTACTATTAATTTTAATCCAGAGTACGATTCGACATGCAAATGTTTAAGTGGTTACAAGACAGATTCAGTCTCGGTAATACACATAAAAGAACCAAGTTTCGTAACTGAAGAAAAAAAATATATCGACATAGATAAATGTTATGTTTATGACGTAATGGGAAAGTTAGTCAAGAATATTGACATTCAGAGTAGTTATTCAGGATTAGAAAATGAGATGCTTTCTTTAAATCGAGGTATTTATTATGTTATCTATAGAGATAAATTTTCGAAAATTATTGAAAGAAAAATATATGTTAATTATTAATTGTTCACAATTGGGAGGTTTTATGAATAACCAATCGTTTTACAATCCGTTTCCAAGACTTATCCTAGGTTTATTGATAGGCCTAGGGCTTGTTTTCGTTGTTCCAAATTCATATTTGCAGTCACAAGAAATTAAGCCAGAAATCCCACGTTTATCTTTAACTGGTGCCGATAACGACTGGGATGCAAACTGGTATCCAGATGGTCGAATTTGGGTACCTCCATCTATCGACCCAAACAAGCCACGTGAAATTTTGGTTCCCGTATTTATCGAAAACAAATGGTATACACACGAAGCAACAAAAGATATCTATATTGCAGACCCTATCAAAAGTTTTAGTTTTAAAGTTCAGTACGATTCAACAGCTTTGCGTGCCGTAGGTGTTCAAACCTTTGGTTATCGTGAATTAAATTATTTTTCCGATGAGAAATACAAATACCACACGTTAGCCAAAGATTTCCAGATTAGTTGGATGGACGATAGGGACATATCTTATTGGACGTTCCTTAATCCAGGTAAACCCCTGCCAGATAGAGGAAAAGGTCGAAGTATTAAGATAACCGGTATTTCAACCAATCCTTTGCCAAATTGCGATGGATTCCAAGTATTACTTTACATTAGATTTATGTTGGTTCCTAAGGCTGGAGCCCCAATTGGCTTAGCTCAAAATACACCCTTAATCATCGGACCCGACACCATTATGTATAATGATTTAAACATAAGAGTTGAGGCGCCATTTAAAAAGTATAGACCATATTGGAAAGGTCGCTTTGTTGCTGATGACTATCCAGACCCATCAAAGTTTACTGGTCTAGCAGGTATAGATAATAGTGCTTATCCAAATTGGAATAATGAACCATATTATCCTGGTGTGATATATTTAAGAATAAGTGACAACGTACCACGTTTTGGTTTCATTCTCGAAAGGGCAATTGGCCAAGTACCACAAATTGCACCTATTGGTGATGACGGTTCCTTTTATGAAATGAAAGACCCAATCACTATCGACTCTGCCTCGCTTTCAACTCCTCCATTTGGGATGAGGTCTTTTAGGTTGATTAATGATGTACCCGCATCTCGTCTACTCGATATAATTATTGAATCAAGCGAACCCTGGTTAGTGTTTAGAACGTTTATCCCAAGGGGCGCAAATGCAAAGAATCCGATACCAACTTCAGTTAGAAATGGATATATTTCATATATTGATAATGGAATTCTTGGTGATGTAGCTCGAGGAACACCGATTTGGGGCCGTCAAACTAGTCCAGACCCAGAGGTACATATAATGATTGAATGTCGCCCGTCAGAACTGAATAATGCCGGTCCTGAACCAACTGGGATTTACGTTGGGTATCTAACCTTTAAGTCTCACTCGGCTGAAATCTCTCCAGTACGATTAAAAGTTACTTTCATCTATTTCCGAAATCCGATTGAAGGTGGTCTTGCTGGTAGACCTGCTGGAATAAATCTTATGCTAACACCAAAAGAGGGAACAGGCAAAGTTGTGAAAATGATTTTTGGTACAGGGCATAGAGCAACGATGGGTATCGACACATTGTTTGGCGAACATAAGTACGAGTATCCAATGCCAGCTGATGAATTCGATGCAAGATTTTTCCCGCCACCAAATGCCCCAAACGATTTAAAGGCCGAAATAGCATATGGCTTTGGCAACTTCAGTCCCGATGATGATAACAATGACGGCACACCTAAATATTGTACTTCCCGTGATATAAGAAGTAGTGATGATACCCTACAATCTCTCGTATTTCTTGTCAGAATTAATGCAAAGGATGCAAACTATCCGATTACAATCATTTGGGATATACAGGACTTTCCAGATGGTGCCAACTTATTCATACGTGATACCTTGAATGGACAGCTCTTCCCAGCAGTTAATATGAGAAGAGCTACAAATATTGGTGGGACTTTGTACTCCTATCAGATTACTGATAATCGAGTGCGTTCTTTCTTGATTGAGTATACACCAGCAAGAATTATTAACTACGTCGACGAGTATGGCAATCCAATTATAAAGAAAGGCTGGAATTTCTTGTCATTACCAGTTCGACCAATTAACAACCAATGGAATGTTTTCTATCCCAATGCAATTAACAAACCTTTCTTCTGGTCACAAAACCAATATCAATTTGATGAGCTCCTACGAGTTGGTGTTGGATACTTTGTAAAATACAGTGACCAAATCGATAAAAAATTCGCCGGCTCATTTATAAGTGAAATTTCTGTCGTAGGCTCTGGAGATAGCGTTAAAATCTATCCGGGTTGGAACACTATTGGATGTGTCTCTGCTCCATTATCAATACGAGATATAGCTTTCTCAAACTTCGGACTGGAAGCACCAAACCCAACAGAAGTTAGAAAAAATGGAATCTGGGCATACAAGACAAACAGAGGCTACGAAGAAGTTTCAGAGCTTCGACCTGGTCTTGGATATTGGATTAAATCCGATGCCCACGGCTATTTAAGATTGATTGCTCGATTTGAAAAGTCTATCGAGAATTCAATCCCAAGCGAAAAAGATTTGGCTCTCGAGCGAAGCGTGAAAATTAATTTTGCTGATAATTTACAACATGAAAAAACCTTGTATCTTGGCTTGGACAAATCTCTCAATGCAAGTTGGTTTGAACTTCCACCCGTCCCATTTGCCGATTTATTCGATATACGGTTTGCCAACAATTCATTGTTAGAAGTTTCAGAAAATCCTGTGGTTAGGTTGTCTGGTGTTGAATATCCTTTGGCTATTTCTGTGGACGACCCATCAAATGAATATACTTTCGTTGATGCTGTAACTGGCGAAGTGTTTGGTACAATCACGTCAAGCAACAAAACCCTGGTTATAAACAACTCCAGCAATGCTATTAGGATTTTGGTTGCAGGTGTAGACAAGTCTCATTCATTGCATGTTTATCCGAACCCCGTTACTACATCTTCGGTCCTGAATTACACAGTTTCAGAAGATACTAATATACACCTTGCACTTTATGATGCACTAGGCAACGAAGTTAGGTCATTTGTAAATGGATACTTAACTGCTGGAGAATACACTCTTGTAATTAATGCCAACGAATTTCCAAGTGGGCAATATCTATGCAAGATGAAAGCAGGCAACGAAACGAAAGTCGTACTTATCAATATTGTCAAATAACATTTCAATTCGATTAGTCAATTTGAAATGGGCAACAATTTTGTTGCCCATTTCTTTTTATATAAAAATTGGAGATAAATATGAAAAAGATTTGGAAGTACTTATTAGCTGTGATTTTGTATTCGGGTATGTTATTTTCGCAAGAACAAATGCAATTTAGAATTAGTTTAATTGGCAACGACACGATAGTTTTTAACAAGCTCGTCTTCGGGTTTAATTCACTTGCCACAAATGGTTTAGATACTTCACTTGGCGAGCTCGACCTACCTCCGCTTATTCCACCAAGTGGCTTTCGTTTGTATGGTGTATTTATTTTTTACGACTCTACTCAATCAAGCAATATTTGGTCCTATGTGGACTTAAAACCGTATCCAAAATATTCCTCGGATACGGTAAAGTTTTTGCTTTATGTAATTCGTGAATCTGGCATAAAGTTGAGGATTTGGTGGCAAAGTCTTCCGGATGAGGTTCGTTATGCTCGGCTTGTGGATGAATATCTTGGCACTTTGGTTCAAGTAGATATGTTAGGAACTAATTATGTAGATATTAACAATGAATTTTTAGACAAATTCTATATAAAGATAGTTTTGGGAAATGTTAATTCTGTGAAATTTGAAAATGAATCGCTCTATTATGTTAATTACAATGATTTCGAGAAAAATATAAAACTTATAAATAAAAGTAATGATGCAATAGTATTCAAAATTTTTGGTATATTTGGAAATTTGATTGATAAAGTTGAACTCGAAGGAGGTAGTTCGATTTCTCTTCCAATACAAACAAAAGGTATTTATTTCATAGAAGTTAGGCAAAACAACAAAGTAGAAGTAAAAAAGATGGTAATTTACTAAGAGTTTATTATGAACGAAAAGAATAACATTAGGACACAGAACACACAAAAATCGGCTAAACATATACAAAGGCAATCAAATGAAGTAGTTGTCAGCGTTGTAATACCTTTATTCAACGAAGAATCGTCCATAGATGAACTCATATCGAGGTTGGAGAAAACCCTTGTCCCATTTACAAAAAATAGATACGAAATAATCTTTGTCGACGATGGGTCGACCGATAAATCGAGACAAAAGATTAAGGAGCATCATCAGCGAAATTCAAAGATACATTGTATAAGTTTTCGAAGGAACTATGGTAAATCTGCTGCTTTGCAGGTAGGGTTCAAAGTTGCTCGGGGGCTTTATATCGTAACGATGGATGCCGATTTACAAGACGAACCCGAGGAGATACCCAATTTGATAAAAAAGCTAAACGAGGGTTACGATTTAGTATCTGGTTGGAAAAGGAAAAGATACGACCCATTCATTAAAGTTTGGTCTTCGAAATTATTCAATCTTGTAACCTCCATTGTTAGTGGCATTCGGCTACACGATTTCAACTGTGGCTTGAAAGCCTATCGAAAAATTGTAATTAAAAGGCTAAATGTTTATGGCGAGATGCATCGTTACATTCCCGTCCTGGCCCACTGGGATGGATTTAGAGTAACTGAACTACCTGTTCAACACCATCCAAGGAAATATGGTAAATCAAAATTTGGTGCGGGTCGTTTTATTAAAGGTTTTCTGGATTTACTAACTGTAATGATTACTACACGGTTCATGCAGAGACCCCTGCATTTCTTTGGAACTATTGGCACTTTGATTACTGTGTTTGGTTTTATTGTAAATTTGTATTTAATTATTGAATGGTTATTAGGTAGAACATATTTGAGCAATCGTCCATTACTTTTATTTGGAATTACTTTAATTATCTTTGGTGCACAGCTCATATCGATTGGATTGCTCGGCGAAATGAATGCAAAATCGCTTGCTGAAAAAGTTGATTATAATATTAAAGATAAATTTTAAAGGTGGAATTATGAAAAAATTAATGCTTGTATTATTGTTTTTTATAAATATTCCTCTTGTAGCTCAGTTCGAGGACTTAGCTTTGGAATTCGGTTTGATACCAACTTCGGTATTTGGCAATAATAGTGCAAATGCTGTATTTACACCTTCGAGTCCAAGTTCTACAATTGGTGGTGGATTTTTTGGTTTTCAAAATGCTTTTCTCCTTAAAAGTGTTTGGCAGGTTGGTAATACAAATCTTTCAATTCCATTTGGCTTGGAATATATTTTTTATCGAGCATATCATAGATTGCCTTATGCGTCCAAAGTTACATTTTATTTTAAGCATTTTATTGATGTCCCAACACTGTCTCTTGGTGCTCGTTATTCGTTGTTTAAACTCCCATTCGCCAATGTAAAAATGTACTCCGAAATAGATGCTCGTGGTAGTTTCGTTGGTAAAAGTAATTATCGACTTCGTGTGGATTACGAAGCATTGGACTCTACTCGTGTGTATGAAGTTTCCCACAAAAATGCTGTATTCCGCTTTGGTGCTGGTTTAAAGCTAGGTTTCTTGGGCGAAATTGTTCATCCTTGGTATGCAAATATGTTTGTCTCGGTAAATTTTGTGAATATCCTGGGAAGAAATAATTCTCGCGGAGAACTTCTTACTCCAGTACCAGATTACGAAACTGCTGAAAATCCTGTTTATAATCTTCAACTTGCTGTATCTATATTTTACAAATTCTAATGTTAAAGAAAAAATTTACTTACAAAGCAGATTGTAAATTCTTTCGCGGTGATGTCCCTTGCCAACCTCATAAAAAGTTTGGAACCATTTGCTCAGACTGCTCTTATTATATTCCTCGTGAAAATATTATTTTGATTATCAAACTCGGTGCTATAGGGGATGTGATACGTACAACTCCACTTTTGTATAGAATTTTCGAAGAACATCCTCTTAGTGCAGTCTGGTGGCTTACATTAACTCCAGAGGTTGTGCCTTCTAGTGTGGACAACGTCCTACCGTTGAATTTAGAGTCGATTTTGTTGCTTCAAGCAACTGAATTTTATAAAGTAATTAACCTCGATAAAGACCCGTTTGCTTGTGCTTTAACTAAAACCCTTAAAGCAAAAGAGAAATTTGGCTTTACATTAGAAAATGGTAAGCCAGCACCAGTGAATCACTTAAGCTACCATAAATTTTTAACTGGTATCTTCGACCCCATCAACCAACAAAATACTAAATCGTATCTTCAAGAAATCTTCGAAATTGCGGGCTGGAAGTACAACGGCGAGGAATACATCTTGGATGTCGATAATTCAGAAGGATGGAATATCCCCAATAATGATAAACCAATCGTGGGTTTGAATACTGGTTGTGGAGCGAGGTGGACATCTCGTCTTTGGCCAGAGCACTGTTGGATTGAATTGATTCGATTACTTCAAGAAAGCAATTACTTCCCATTGCTTCTTGGGGGAGAGTCTGAAGATGAAAAAAATCGAAGGTTATCGGAAGCAACAGGTGCATATTATCTGGGTTATTTCCCGTTGAAAAAGTTTATTTCTTTGGTAAATCAATGTAGCTTAGTGGTAACCGCCGTAACTATGGCTTTGCATATAGCTATTGGCCTTAAGAAACGAGTTGTGTTGTTTAATAATATTTTCAATCGGCATGAGTTTGAACTTTTTGGTCGAGGCGTGATTATTGAACCTCAAAGACCTTGCAAATGCTTTTTCAGTCCCAAATGTGTCAATCCCGAATACTTTTGCATGGATTATATTTTCCCATCGAAAGTTATGGAAGAAATTAAAGTTCTTTTGCCAAATACACATTAATTGTTGGGAAAATGGAATACTTGGGTGAAATTTTGAATTTGAGCGAATATGGCTATCTGCGGGTTGCTGCCGTATCCCCGAAGCTGAAAATTGGAAATGTCGAATACAATGTCGACGAAATAATTAAGTCTCTTGAAACACTTGAATTCGAAAGTGTCCAAATAGCAGTTTTCCCTGAATTGTCTCTGACTGGATACACATGCGCCGATTTGTTCTATCAAAATGCTTTATTGGATAATGTTATATTAGGCTTGGATAAATTGGTAGAGCAATCTAAAAGGATAAATGTCTTATTCATTGTTGGACTACCCTTGAGGGTAGATGCAAAGCTTTTTAACTGTGCCGCAGTTATTGGTTTCGGAAAAGTTTATGGTATAATACATAAAACATATATTCCTAATACCAGAGAGTTCTACGAGGCAAGGTGGTTTTTCAATCGCCCCAGAAGTGAAATTTTAAAGATTCTTGGCGAAGAAGTACCTTTCGGAAATAATCTTATCTTCGTTGATAAGAAATGCAATGAAATAGCTTTTGGTGTAGAGATTTGCCACGACTTGTGGGCTGTAGAACCGATTAGTACCTTCTTGGCTTTAAATGGTGCACGAGTTATATTTAATTTAAGTGCAAGTGATGAATGGATTGGTAAATGCGACTATCGCCACAATCTCGTTTTAAATCAATCAGCTCGGATTAATTGTGGCTACGTTTATTCTGGTAGCTCTGCTTGTGAATCGACAACCGACATGGTCTTCTCAGGTCATTGTATTATCGCCGAAAATGGTCGCCTTTTGGCAGAAATTCGCGATTTTTCTTTCGAAACTACTTACATTATCGCAGACATAGACCTGGAATTAATTGAAAAAGTTGTTACAATTAACGACACTTTTATCCCAACTCGTATTTCATCCCCAAGATATATTAATGTTGATGTACCTCAACTTCATACCAATCGGTTCTTTAGGAATATTTCTCCCTATCCATTTATCCCCAGCGAAACTCAGGCAAGAGATAAGGTCTGTCGCGAGGTGTTCAACATTCAATCTACTGGCTTGGCAAGAAGATTGTTGCATACCAATCTTAAAAAGGTTGTTCTTGGTTTATCCGGGGGCTTGGATTCAACTCTTGCACTTCTTGTATCTTTAAAAGCTTTCGAGAAATTAGGTTATTCCTATGATGGAATATATGCAGTGCTTATGCCTGGATTTGGTACAAGCAGACGAACTTTCAATCTTTCGAAGGAGCTTGCCAAATCTTTTGGTGTAAGCATTAAAATCGTTGATATTCGAAAATCCGTTGCCCTGCACTTAAAAGAGATTGGCGCAAGTTCTGCTGTGAATTCTTTGGTCTTTGAAAATGCACAAGCGCGAGAACGAACTCAAATACTGATGGATTTAGCAAACCACCTTGGTGGTATTGTTGTAGGTACTGGGGATTTGTCCGAAATTGCCCTCGGCTGGTCTACCTACAATGCAGACCATATGTCCATGTATAATGTAAATGCCACAGTTCCAAAGACTTTAATTCGATTTATAATTGATTGGGTTGCTCTTAATCACTATGACAAGCACGTGCAAAAGGTTTTGCAGTCGATACTTGAATTGCCTAGCTCGCCCGAACTCCTCGATAACAAAGGTGACAGGCCGCATCAAATCACAGAGGAAATTGTTGGACCCTTCGATTTAAACGATTTCTTCCTCTACTATTCAAATAGATATGCTTTTTCGCCAAAGAAAATTTTGTTCCTTGCTTCTTTGGCTTTCAAAGAAAAGTATTCAGTTGAGGTCATCAAGAAATGGTTGCAAAATTATTACCGCCGTTTTTTCGTTAATCAATTTAAGCGAAGTTCGATGCCCGATGGACCAAAAGTTGGTTATGTGGACCTATCGCCTCGTGGTAGTTGGCGAATGCCAAGCGATGCAGATTTCGCACTTTGGATAAGTGAAATTGAAAATTTATAAAATTTATGGATTACGACGAGCTACTGCCCAAAGAAATAACTGTAATAATTGCCGACGACCACGAACTCATTCGAGTAGGGATAAAACGTTTACTTTCAACTGAGAAGCGACTTAAGATTTTAGCCGAGGCAGAAGATGGTATGATGGCTTTCGAGCTCATTAGGGTATATCGTCCAGACGTGGTTTTGATTGATATAAGTATGCCACGTTTAAATGGAATAGAACTTGCAAAAATGGTAAAGGAACAATACCCCGAAACCATAGTACTTATGCTAACAGCTTACGAAGATTACCAAAATGTTGAACAAGCTCTTTCAGTTGGTGCGGATGGTTATCTTTCTAAAAATATTAATCCAAATTTCTTAGTTGAGGCAATTTACAGAGCATATTTAGGCGAGCGGGTATTTTCGAAATCTATTTTACGTGTCTTGGATAAACCACTTGCTTTTGGTAGCGAAACAGACACCAGTAATGTTTCAATAACAAAAAGAGAAGCAGAAATTCTAAGTTATTTAGCATTGGGGAAAACAAGTAAAGAGATTGCAGAAATTCTTGGATTGAGCGTCCGCACTGTACAAAATCACCGAGCAAACATTATGCAGAAACTTGGAATACAAACCGCCGCTGCTCTCGTTCGATTTGCAGTAATATATACTTCACAAAACAGAAAATAAATAAAATTAAGTATATATACTTATTTACTTGCCTTTCAAAACCAATTAATTTGCATAATTAATAGTTGTCAAACAAGGATGTTTTATGAATGGTGAGGAATATAGGGTAATAATTGTTGATGACCATCCACTTGTTCGTTTAGGTATAAAATCATTGATTGGGTTTTATCCTAAATTTATTGTTATTGGCGAAGCTTCCAATGGATTGGAAGGATGGGATTTGGTTCAAACCCTCTCGCCCGATATCGCCATTATCGATATTGTTATGCCTATTAACGACGGGATTTCCTTGGTAAAGAAAATACAAAATCTCGCAGTGAAACCAAAAACCCTTTTGATGACTGCCGTCGAAGAATTTGTTGATTTTAATTTGGCTTTTTGTTCAAATGCCGATGGCATTATTTTAAAAAGCCTTTCTAAAAAGGATTTCATTGATGCTATGGAAAGTGTTTTAGATGGCTACAAGGTTTACTCCAAAGGGATTTTTAAACTTGCTTCTATGGAAAAGATATTCGAATATGTTTCAAATGAGACAATTTATTTATCGTCCATACAACAAAAAATTATTTCGAAGCGTTTGAAAAAAAATCCCTTCCCCGTAATTGCTGAAGATTTAAATTTATCAATTTCGGAAATGGCAAGTGAAATAAGCAATATATTAAATCAGATTGATGATTGCGAAGTTCTAATTAATTCTACTGTATAGATTTGGTATGTTTTTTGTTTTTTTAAGGAAAGTTCAAAAAAAGAGATAAATTAAAATGAAACCAGAAGTATTTTTTAAAAGCAGTATATTTTTACTTATACTCATCATAGGATTTTTTAATCTTTATTCCCAAGGACAAAACGTAGGCATTGGAACAACTACCCCTGACAATTCAGCCATACTCGAGTTGTATTCCACATCGCATGGATTTCTTGTCCCTCGACTTACCACTACACAAAGAAATGCTATTGCCAGTCCCGCTACTGGATTGTTAATTTACAACTTAGATAATCAAAGATTTGAGTATTATGATGGTACTCAGTGGATAGGTTTAGTGTCGTCGATTTCCACTGTACCTTTCAATTTAATTTCAACTGGGACAAACACAACGGCAACGATGACAGTAGGAAGTGGTGCAAACATAGTATTAGGTGGAGGTAATATTGAGGCGAATAAATTTAAAGGTACTGGTTCATTAACTGATGCGGTAGATTTGAGTACCTCGGAGGTTTCTGGAGTTTTACCTATAGGAAATGGAGGAACTGGGAACAGTACAATTCCGGGACAAGGGCAGTTGCTAATCGGCAATGGAATTGGATTTTCATTAAATCAAATCACAGCTGGTAATGGTATAACAATAACCAATGGAGCTGGTACCATAACAATATCGGATGCAAATGCTTCGAGCGAAGTAACTGGCTCTGGCAATGCCGGGCAAGTTACTTTTTGGAGTGGAACAAATACGATTGCCGGCGATAATGACTTATGGTGGGACAATACGAACAAACGGCTTGGAGTAGGGACGACGAATCCTAATGAAAAAGTCCATGTTAATGGGAATTTACTTTTTTCTGGTGCTTTGATGCCTAATGGTTCCCCTGGAACTTCTGGACAAATCCTTGTTTCTCAAGGTGCTGGTAATCCTCCACAATGGGCTACAGCTTCTACAATAGAGACAGACCCAATTTTTAATGCTGCCTCTGCGAATATTGTTTTCGACGGTGACGTTGCGGGTGGAGATTTGAATGGTACGTATCCCAACCCTACTGTAGACGGATTATTGGGCAGGCCTTTAGCAATTACGGTACCTGCTCAAGGACAAGTTTATCGTTGGAATGGAATAACGAACCAATGGGAACCGTCGGATGTTGGCTCTGTCACAAGCGTTGCTTTGCAGATGCCCTCCGATTTTGCTGTTACAGGTTCTCCAATCACATCTAGTGGTACTTTAAATGTAAATTGGAACCAGCAAGGAGCAAACACAGTTCTTGCTGGGCCTATATCTGGAACGGGGACTCCAACTTTTCGTACTTTGACAGATGTGGATATTCCCGATAATATAACTGCTTCGAATTATTTGCCCCTTGCAGGTGGCACAATGACTGGTGTAATAAATTTTGCTACTGGTCAGACATTTCCTGGTACAATTTCTGGTAATGGCGCTCAGCCATACCTTGCAATTTGGAGTGGTGGGTCTTCAATTACATACGATAGCCGTTTACAATGGAGTAATGCTGAAAATGCCATTGTTGTGCAAAATTCGATTGGATTAGTTAACTCAGGTAGTGGCTCTAATTATATTAGAACCAGTCCGACGCAAAACGTTGCTATAAGTTATTACCTTCCTACTTCTTTGCCAACAACTACTGCATTTTTGCAATCTGATGCAAGCGGCAATCTTTCTTGGCAGATTATTCAAACTTTGCCAAGTGCAACTAATGGGCAAACCTTGCGTTATAATAATGGCTGGCAAGCTACCGATTTAATCTTCCACGATGTGGCAAACAATCGAGTTGGATTGAATTTCACCACACCGGCCACCTTGCTCCACCAGGACCAAGGCACCAGCACTGCAACCTATCACAAATTTACTGCTGGTACCACGACCGGTACTGGGTCCAACGATGGTTTCGACATTGGAATTGATAATTCTGGCAACGCCATTATAAAGCAAAACGAAAATCTTCCTATAATCTTTCAAACAAATGGCACCGAAAGAATGCGCTTGCTTGCAAATGGTAAATTGGGTATTGGAACATCGACAATTAATGATGACTCATTACTTGTTCAAGTGAACGGAGATGTTTTAATAGATGGCGATTTGGTTGTTACTGGGAATATAGACCCTAAGGTCATTTACCTACAACCTTTGAATACAATCCCTAGTGTCATATCCAAGGGTGCATTGTATTATGATAATAACAATGATGTCTTACGTGTTTACAATGGCTCAAATTGGAGTTCGTTCGTTACACAGAGTACATTGCAAAACGAAGTTGCATCTATTGCTTGGAAAACAACCGGAAATTCTGGTTTGAATGAATCAACCAATTTCATTGGTACAACTGATAATGTCGGTTTCAAGATTAAAACCAATAACAATGATAGAGTCGTAGTTACAAGTACTGGAAACGTTGGAGTAGGGACAAACACACCAAACTCGACTCTATCTGTCGAAGGTTCAATCTCGAATAAAGTCGATATTGTCACCTCTAATGTTACTTTGGACGCTACACATCATACAGTTTTGGCGAATTCGACCTCGGACATAACCATTACGCTTCCGAGTGCTTCCTCTTCAAATCTTGGTAGGACTTATGTAATAAAGAATATTAATACAGGTAATGTTACCATTAGCGGTTCCATCGAAGGTTCATCTTCAATGGTAATTCGACAAAGGGAGTCGATAGAATTGATAAGCAATGGTTCAACTTGGGTCGTAACCGGTAGTTATCAGCCGGTGCCACCAATTGGCTCTATTATTGCTTGGCACAAAGATTTTACGAATACACCTTCGCTACCTTATGGTTGGGTGGAATGCAATGGACAAACATTGAACGACCCAGCAAGCCCATATCATAATCAGGTCATACCAAATTTAAATGGCAACCCAAATGGTGCTGATTCACCGGGTTTGAACGAAAAAGCAAAGATGTTTCTGAGGGGCGGGACAACCTCCGGAGTTGGACAAAATGATGCATTTCAAGGGCACCGTCACAGCATCGACACCGACGGAGCGCGTAAGCGCACTCTTGCATACCAGACATATGACTGGGGTTTAGGGATTTATGCGCCGTTAGCAAATATCACTGTAGGCGACCCAATTTCCGACGGTACAAATGGCAGTCCGCGAACTGCTGATGAAACTCGGCCCAAAAATATGAGTGTTGTTTGGATAATGAGAGTTAAATAAGATTTGACTTATGTGGAACAATATTATTTCGGGAATTAGTATGAAAAGAATTTGGGTTGTGCTGGTTCTTTCAATTTTCAGCATAATCTCTACACATTCACAATTATATATAAATCAAAATGCAACTGTCTATATTGGCTCGAACAGTACAATATTTATTGATACTGATTTGCAACTATCCAGCGGCAGTAGTTTGACGCAAAGTGGTTCTGGGACAATTTATATTTCTGGAAATTGGTTAAATTACGGTGGTACTTTTTACCCTGGTTCTGGTGTTGTAATTTTTGTAGGAAATGGGAATTCAACGATTTCTGGTTCTACTACAACAAATTATTATGATTTGGTTGTAAATAAAAATTCTTCTCTGCAAATTGTATTGCTAGATAATAATACAAATGTTTTAAATGAGTTACAAATACAGAAAGGTATTTTCCGTCTCGGCAATTCCAATTTTGTTCGCCTTTTAATATATGGTGATGCAACTGTTTACAGTGATGGTGTGTTTGATGTTACCGATAATCTTCCGGTGGCGGTGGATACCGTTAAATTTGGCGGCGATTTGATTGTCGATGGGACTTTGAATTTCAACCAAACAAATGGAAAAGCATTTGCTTTCTTCTTTAATTCTGGTAATGTCGACTTTGATGGCACTGGTACAGCAGAATTTTATGAAGTTATTCTAAGGAAATCAGCTAAGTCCGATACTGTGTTCTTTAAAAAGTCGTTTACAGCACCCAATGGATTTTTAACTCTGGACACTGGCTTCTTTAAAATATTGGGCAACTACTCAATTTCAAATACCTTTTTGAAGCCTCAAACTGGGACTGGTAACTGCTTTATTCAAAATGAAAGTGGATTATGGCTGGATAATCCTAATGTTACTGTTCTAGGGCAACCTTTGCAAGGTAATCTGTATCTTCGTGGCGATTTGATAGTTTCTCAAGGAGTATTTAATGTTGGTTCCACCGGGGAAAGTTCTATAATTTACGATAACACCCCACCGAGTAAATCAAAACTTGATGTGCGTGGTGGTCAACTTAATATTTGGACTCGACTATCGCCAAGCGCTTATTCCACGAATTTATTAGATTTTTCTTTTTCTGCTGGTAACATTAATGTTGGTAATGGTTCAAACAGTACTGAATCATCAGTAGGTCTTTTTGATATTAGTGCATCTAATTCTTCTTTCAATTGGTCCGGTGGTGTATTAGAACTTCGCCGTACTGCAAATAATACTGTGGCAGATTATGTTGTTCTTGCAAGTAATTACAACGTTACGGGTGGTATTCTAAGAATAAACTCGGCTTTAACCGGTCAGACTTTTGATATAAATTCAACTGTTCCTGTGTATGAACTCCAAGTAAATGGAACCAACAACCCTATTGCTAGAGTTGTTAATAATAATTTAACAGTAATTACTGATATTACTTTTGCTGGCTCTGGTGCTGGGCGTTTGAATGCAAATAATTTTAACATTACACTCGGGGGCAATTGGATAAACAATTGTGCAACCGCGAGTGGATTTTCTCCTGGAACTGGAACAGTGGTTTTGAATGGGTCTTCAAATCAGACGATTGGTGGAACTCAATACACATACTTTAATAATCTTACCATTAACAAAACTAGTGGGCAAGTTGAGTTAGACATCCCAATTCGAGTTGAAGGGAACTTACGTTTATTGTCCAACACTTTGTTCGATTTAAATAGCAATGATTTAACAATAGGTCCTAATGGGCACATTTATTCAGATAATGGAACTAGCGAAGATGTGATAACATTCAATTCAAATAAATTCATAGTTAATTCTGGCAGTAACGGAAATCCTCTTGGTGGTGCAAAACTGATTCGTGAAATTCCCACTGGTGCAACTTTGCCTTTGTATTTGCATTTTCCTGTTGGAACACCCGGATACTATTCCCCTGCAGTTATCACTTTCAACATTAATGGGGCTACTTTTGGTGCCAGCCCAATGGTTTCTGTTAAGCCTGTGCCTATGGAACACCCCGAAGTAGAAATCCAGAATCGTTCATTGACAAAGTATTGGGTGGTTGATAAAAACGATATTACCATCAGCAATGATGGAGCTTCTGTTAAATTTTATTATAATTCTGGGGAAGTACAAGGTAGCGAAGGCTCATATGTTGTTCTAATCTATACTCCTTCGTACAATAATCCATCTGGAAGCTGGTATATTAATCCTGGTAATAATAATTATGTTGACTTAAGTAACAGGCTATTTTATTCGCTTCAAGTAGATGATATTGTTGGAGATTGGGTTGTTGGTGAGCCAGATGTTGCAATTCTTACATTTTTTGCTCGTGCTAATGGTAATTTCAATTCTCCCTCTACTTGGTCTAATGTGGGCTTTGGTGGTACACCATCGACTAAAGTTCCTAACAAAAAGAATCATAAAGTCAGAATTCAAGACTATACAGTTACAATAACAGATAATGTTCCAGAAGTAAATATAATTTCTGTTGAAAACGGTACAGAAGGACGCCAGCCCGGAAAGTTGGTTTTCACTGGAAATTACACTGTTCAAGGTGATACTTTTAGGCTTGAACCAAATACATCGATTTCCATAAGTCACACAGATGGTATTTCCGCTGTTCCTAATAACACTGGGTGTATTTTGACATATGTGCGAGACTTGTCCAGCTCAGCTTTATACATTTTTACTGGTAGTTCAAACCAGATAACTGGCGATGGAATACCAAGTGCAGTTAGTGGCTTTGTTGTTGATAAGCCAGCTTTGCAGGTATTAACTCTCTCGAAAGCTATTCAAATTATCGACTCTTTAGTTATAAACGAAGGTGTTTTGGACATCTCCTCTTACTCAATTAATGGCCAATCTTCAGGCAGAACATTTATTATGCGGGGAGGCGAACTTATTGTTCGCACGAACTTCCCAACAAACTACACACCACCGACCTTCTCTGCTGGTAGAATTACTTTTGATGGTACCGGTAACGTGACTATACCCAGTTCTGCTTCAAATCCAGCAGTTAATAGGTATTATGATTTAAAAATTTCTGGAACTTCTCGAGCTGGAAATGTAACCTTTGCTTCTTTAGGAGAAATTAGAATTTATAATACATTAGATATATCAAGCTTAAATTTCGCAAACAATACCTATAGATTTTTTACTGATGGTTCTACCGTCAGATTCTGCAAAAATGGTGGTACCCAGGCGATACCGTTTAAGCCTGCCTCTCCAACAGACACTGTTGTATTTTTGGAATATTATAATTTAATTCTCGATAGTTCTGGTACAAAACAAATAACCGCAACGGCAGGTGGTACATTTAAAGTTCTTAATAACATACTGATTGATAATGGTGCTACTTTTGCTTCCAATAATTTTAATATTGAAGTTCAGGGTAATTGGACAAACGATAATGGTTCTTATTTTCTACCTGGAACTTCATCTGTAATATTTAGAAATACTAATGCTTTGACTACTAATACAATTACATCACGCGATACAAGTGATAATCCTTTTAACAATATTGTCATTGCTGGCTCTGGAAGTGTCCAGGCTTTGGATAATATTAAAGTGCAGGGGAACTTTTCAATCTTCTCTGGTGCTACTTTTGTTATGACTAATAATTATATGTCTTTATATGGGAATTGGACGAATCAAGGTGGTACTTTTACATACGGAACATCGACAGTTGCTTTTAATGGTACCAGCACTCAATATATTAGTAAAGCTTCTGGAAACGAGAATTTCTTCAATCTAATTCTTAATAATTCTGAAAATCTAAATGTTTATGGAATAGGCAATATTGGCAATGGACTAATAATTAATAATAATATTACGTTAAATTACGGGGGTATTGTTGCTCGTTCTGGTAGTGATTACCGTTTTGTTAGGGTTTTGGGCAATCTCTCTCGCCCGGGCGGTGGTTTTATCGATGGGCAGCTGCAGAAAATTGTACAAGCTGGAACAACCTCGCAAACATTCGAAGTTGGATTCGGAAATAGGTATACACCAGTAGTTTTAGATTTTTACGGTGGTGGGGGCACGGCTGGCTTGCTTGCTGTTTTAAGCGATACCATAAACACGACCTCGAGCCCGGTGAGTTGGAATACTTTCCCACCTACGGATGTATTACCTTCTGGTAGTACAATCAGTGCTTCAAAACATGTTGCAAGACAATATTCAGTTGTTGTTCCCTCGGGAAGCACATTCTCACTAGGTTCTTATCGTAAATATAATGCAACATTTACCTTCATTGGTACTGCAGCACCCAATGGTGATTTGCGAAATGGGGCAAATCCTAATCTTTTTGAAGTTCGATTAAGAAGTGGTTCCAATTGGATTGCTCCGTATTCTTTTGGAAGTATACCTTTCATAGGAAACAGGACCTCGAATACTACTCAATTTGATAGCCTTGCTGATTTTGGTACATTTGTTGTTGGCGAACCAGAGGTATTAACCTTTTATACACGTGCAAATGGTAACTGGACTGTAGCTTCCAACTGGTCTACCGTTGGCTACGGTGGTCCAGCAGCTCCAGAGTATCCTGGGCAAAATACAAATAATTTTCGTGCTTTCATTGGAAATAACAATGAAATTACTCTTAATCAAAATCTTGTGGTTAATACCAATGGGACGAACACTGGTTTTGTGCAGGTAGATTCTAGCGGCACACTAGATTTTGGAACTTATGTAATAAGTGGAACCGGCGAATTTAGACTTGCAAAGGATGGAAGAGTAATTACAGCAAATGTAAATGGTTTTCGTGCCACCGGAGCTTTCGGAAGCGTACAAACTACCACCCGCGATTTCAATTATCTGAACCACAATCGTGGCCATTTCGTTTACTCTGGCACTAGTAATCAAACTCAGACAAACGAGGCATTGGCATCTACGATTGCTACTCTAACTGTGAACAAATCTTCTGGAACTTTGACCTTCCAACGAACCCTTACGATTTCGGATAGTTTATATATTCAATCTGGAAGTCTAAGTTTAACAGCTAATTTGACCATAAATGGAAATATAAGAAGGAATTCTGGAACCGTTTTTAATCCAAATACGACCACTATAACATTTTCTGGACTAGCTGGCGATACTATAACAAATCTAGCAAATAATCCACTCGAATTTTACAATCTCACCATTGCTAAAAATATAGGAACTGGCGAGGTAGTTCTTAATGACAATACCAAAATCAGTATCAACAACAATTTAACCTTTTCAAATTCTGGTACAAACAAAGCATTGCTTACTGCACGGAAACCTGGAACCTATGTAATTATGGGAACAAACGCTACAGTTTCTAATGCAAGCGATGCTCGTGGTTGGGTCAACGGTGAATTGCGTAAATACATTCCATCTGGGGATGCTCCAGCAATCACTTTTGAAATAGGGGACAGTTTGAGATACTCCCCATTTTACTTGGACTTTGCATCTGGTACAAATAATGGGACAGCTGGTTATCTTGCTGCCAAGGTATTTCCCGGGACACACCCGTATATGGATTTAGCATATAATCCACCAGTAGCACCAAGCCGTTTGATTGGTCCAAAATGGTGGCGTTTGACATTACCGCAAGGTTCTACTTTTCAGCGAGGGACAAGAAATGTTACTGTTCGTGCCTACTTTATTGTTCCCGGAGATGATGCTTATGTAGATTATTGGGGCTGTGTAGATTTAACTTATTGTCGTCGCTGGACTGATTCTGTAATTTGGCAACCTTTGTATCCAGTTTCAACTTTGAGCAACGATGGAACTGTCGGTTGTTCAGACACACGGCAATCTGGTTTAATCCCCAGTTTTACTTACTCTGGCGCTCTTTCCTCTGGCCTTGCCTTTGTCCAAGTTGCAAATGTTAATACTGCATTTGGCTGGTCTGAATATATTGGAAACGATTTGCTACTCGGGGATTTTGTCTCTGGAAATCAAAATACCATAGCTCGCTTTTATAATTTTTACAGTGTTCGCGATGGTGATTGGACCGACCCTTCAACTTGGTCAACTGTTTCGCTTGATGATACTTTGAACCCAACGAATCAAGCTGCAAGTGATAATTCCGAGGGGCTAAATCGAACAATCTATGGCTTTCCACGTAGGCAATATGATAATGCCATTATTGGGCGTGGTAAGAAAGTACGACTTGATGCTAACATTGGAACCAATACATTATCCTCTGTTTTATCTTTAAATGCCTTGGCTGGTCCTAGTGTTGTTGTTCGAGATTCTGGAATTTTAGACTTAAATTATCACGTCCTTCGCGGAATGTCTTTTAGAATTTACAGTGGTGGAAAGTTAATTGTTGGCTCGACGTCCGGTATTACAAATGGTAATTCTGGAAACATTAACCTTTATCCCGGAACTTTGCCAAGTTATAGCGATAGTATTTCTATTGTCTATACTGCCGAGGGATACACAAGCGATGTGGCACGCTATCTGTCTCCTATACCAAATAGGAACGGCTCTACATACTATCTTGAAAGAGTTTCTGTTCGAAGAGCATCAGACAATCAGCTCCTTATGGATAATCTCACACTCGATACTTTAACTAGAACTTCTCAATGTATTAATATTTATCTTCACAAGAAAGTCATTCTTGTAGCAGGCCAGAGCTATTATTTACAAATAGACCCCTCGAATACTGGTGGACAAAGGCGTTATCGTGTTTGGATTGATTATAATCGAAATGGGAGTTATACTGATGCAGGTGAACTGGTTGTTGATTTCACCTCAAATTCTAATACTTTGTTTAATACTTCTACATTCACTGTACCAGCGGGAACTCTTCCTGGTTCTACTCAAATGCGAGTTGGTATGAGGGAAAATAATAATGACTTTGGACCAACTGATTCTGGTACAGGAGAATTCGAAGAGTATACTGTAGATATAATTAATAACACTCCAACTATTACCCAGGTTGGTGGAAATGGGTTGCCAGCTATTCTGCGTTCTTTAGAAGTTCATTCACCCAGAAGTGGTAGCGTTGTGCGTCCGGGCAAATCGATTACAATTTTGGACTCTATAAGAATTCGAAGCGGTCAGTTGCAAGCTCAAACAAATAATATAACTTTGTATGGTGATTTTGTTAATGATACATTAAATGGTTTCGACCCTGGCACAGCTTCTGTCTTTTTGCAGAACCCAAGTACATCAAAACTTAGAGGTTCATATTTCATCACATTTAATAATATTTATTCTCGAAAGCCGGCTTTAGACACTATTAAGGTTTTGACCCCTTTAAGGGTTAATAGTACTTTTAGCTTAGATTCGAGCAACATTATTGATTTGGCTGATAATAATGATATACTTTTTGGGGTGAATGGAAGCCTAACATACACCGGGTCATCATTTTCAAATACAAAAATGATTAGAATATCTGGAAGTGCAAATTCTGGATATATTGGGAAAAACTTTGCAACTGGAACTAATGTTACAAGAAGTTTCACTTTCCCTTATGGTATAGATACAATTTTCAATCAAGCTAATATTTCAATAACTGGTAATTTCGGTGGAAGTCCAAGCCTCGAAGTCAAATTACGCAATTCGAAACATCCTAATCGATTGAATGATAATATATTGCAAAAGTATTGGACCTTGAAATCCACTGGTATTTCTAATGTTACTGCTTCAAGTTATCAGTTTGATTTTTATGGAGTAGACACAGCTGGAGATTTAAATAGGTATATTCCCGGTAGATATAAGTCCAGTTTGGGGTGGGAAATCAATCTCGGGACTAATCCATTGATAACCCCAATTTCTTATGGATATAGGATTCAAATCACTAATGATACTACATTTAATGGCAGCAAAATTGATGGAGACTACACTGCCGGCGAACCTTTGGTGTATTTCAATGGTAGGGTATTTTATTCCAGGAACACTGGTAAATGGTCCAATAAAATAAATTGGTCCACAGACCCAAATTTAAAGCACAACGGTCCAGCTTCATCGTATTATCCCGGACAGCTTTATGAAAAGGATACTGTTAACATAGATGGACACGTCATTTACTACGATGTTCAATTAGCTCGAATTGATTCACTTCGCATAGGTGGTACCAATCCCAATCCACCCCCTGGCGAGCTTCGTTTCGATACTATTGGCGACAACAAGATTCTTCTTACCAGACAATTGTTTTTAGACAATGAATCTGTTAGATTAACAACTTCTGGATTCACTCCTTTGGCTCCACGTAAAAAAATTGATACACTGATAATTACTCAGAATTTAATTAATAATGCTGGCGGACCTTTTGGCCTCGCTTTGTTCCCTAATCCCTCAACCTTGGATAGCGACTATGTGGTGTTAAAATTCGCTGGTCAAGGCAATTCCAAGATTTCTGGGACAGGTCCTTGGTCTAATATACGTAGTATAGTTATTGAGAAAGATGCTGGGCTTTCCGATAGTGTATTTTCTGAATCTATTGGCTTGTGCAATGGCTCTAATAGCTCGGTAAAACATTACTTTGAATTTAAAGGAGGGGTGCTGGTTCAAAATACTAATTGCAATTTGTACATATCTGGTTTGGATGTATTCCCTATTACTCTTGGTCAATATTCGGGTATTTCAATATTTAATGGTTCTGTTCGTAGTCGCTCAAGTGTAACTATGAATGCAAATACCATACTGCACCTTCGCAAAGGAGATTTTTATGTTGGTGAACCCTATTTATACAGTTCTGTCTTTGGTAGCTTATTATATAATACTGGAAGTGTAGTTAAGATTGATACTGGAACTCTCTGGATAGCAAGGTATTTTACTCGAGCACAATCAAATTCATCTGTGACTTTTACACTTAATCCTATGGGTTTGGTCAAAGTGAATACTGTCTCGATGGGGACATATCCACCTTCTGGTTTTGGTTTTGATATCAGCAATTCTGCTTCAACATTCGATATGAGTGGTGGGCGAATTGTTGTGTGCAATGCACTGGGAACCTCGCCGTCTTCTTTTGATTTGCGTATTAACGCTCAGAATGGTATTGGAATGACTGGTGGAGTAATTCAATCTGGGGATACTTCCCTCACTCCAAATGGCACAACGATAAAAATTGGTGGTACTATCGAAATAAATGATTTACATTTTGCAAACAATCCATCTCGGTCTGTCTCTACTTATGTTACCGAACAAACTTTTACCATTAAAGGGAACTGGACAATCGATGTTAATCACACTTTCAACCTAAGTGGAAACACTGTACGTCTTGCAGGTAATCTTGATAATTTTGGTAACTTTATTGGAACCCCAGTTGGACCAACTACTGACTCTTGGTTAATTGAACTTTTTAATGGTAATGTCCAAAATCTATTTTCGAACAGTTCATCGATAAACTTATATAATTTAAAAGTTAATAAATCTAACGGTTTAGTTGTCTTATCTGATATAGGTTCCGGTAATTTGGTCGTTCGGAATAATCTTGAATTTGCCTCTGGTAATAATGCTTTCATTAAAATTCCCACGGCTGCATTAGGGTATCGATACGTAGAACTTAGTCCAATGACTGGAAGTAATCCCGCAATAATACGAAATGGGAAAGGGCATATAAATGGTCGTTTATATCGGTACCTCGGTGCAGGTAGTCAAATTGTTTATTTCCCTGTCGGTAGTGATACTATAGATAGTTATCGTCCAGTATGGTTGGAAACTACTGGTTCAGGAAATACTGCTGGTCTAGTTGGTGTCTTGGCAAGAGAAATTGTCCATCCACGAATTTCAGAAGGATTAATAGATATTAACAAAATTTTGATTAGATATTGGAAAATTACAACAAGTGGTTTTGCCCTTGCGCCTGGCAATACATATAATTTAAAAGTTCAATTCTTGAATCCTGATGATTTTACAACTGGCAGCAATCTAAACAACTTCGAAATTTTCAACTACAACCCACCTTGTCCCGACCCACCAACCACATGTACCGGCGGTGGGACGTGGACAAGGCAAACGACTATAGAAAAAACCGATACTACATTAAAAGCAGAGGGCATCTCACTTTTTGGTGATTTCACTGCTGGCTTGCCTCTTGGAATTACTTTCTGGAGCCGCAATAATGGATTTTGGAACGACCCAAATACCTGGTCTTGGACAAGTTACTACGTTGATGATGTTCCGACTAGGATTCCAAATCAAACTTACGACATTGTTCGGATTGGGAATAACAAAACCGTAATTATTCCCGATGGTTTCAGTCCGAATGTAATGGATATATATGTAGAGAAAGATAGCATAAACAACCTACCTGGAACTCTTCTGATAAATGGAACTTTGGGCTATTTGAGTGGACAGCGCTTCGTCCTCGAAGATAGTTGTACTCTTGGGATTCAAAACCAATATGGTATAACAAGGGTAATCGATGGCAACATTGGTGCGGTTCAGACGAATAATCGTGAGTTTGGTGTTGCCCGTTACTATTACAATAGTATTGCTTCCGCCTTGGTTACTGGTTTGGGACTTCCAGATTCCATTAAAACCTTAATCATAGACAATTCTACTACATTGAATAATACAGTTTATCTATCGAATTATGCTGGTGCTCCTACACTTAAAATTGCAGATACATTATTAATTCAGCAAGGTACTTTTAATGCTGGAAATAGGAATTTGACTCTTTACAAGGTTGTTATTTTAGACAGCGTAACAAAAGAGGGAAAATTTGAGCCAACAAATGCAACTGTAACATTCTCTGGCTCTGGCGACAAGTATTTAATCTTGAAAAATCATTCTGGTATTCGATTCTACGATTTAGTTATCAACCAAGGCAATTTAAATATTTTACGGCCAGTTATAAACAATAGCTCCACCCAACATTCTTTTGTTTCAAATACTCTAAATTTTGCTAATCCTAATACATTCATAACTTTGCTAAACGGTGTTAATTTGAAGATTTTCTCTAGTTCCCCATCGGCAATTCAGAATTTTGGTTCAGACCGATACGTCGTAACTTCTTTGTCAAGTGGACTATTAATTCGTTCTATAATTCCAAATCAATCTTATACATTCCCAGTTGGTTCGAATTCTTACTATTCTCCAGCAGTTTTTGAATCTGCTATGAGTGGTACTTCCGGCACAATTGGTGTTCGTACTTCTTACGGGCAAAGCGTATATCAAACCGAGGGGCATATTGGATTCTCCCCGAGTACTGCTGCTGTTTATTTGAAACGTTACTGGACTGTGGATAGTGTTTCTACAACAATTAATGGAAAATGGACATTTTATTACAATGACAACGATGTAGCTGGAACCGAGAGTGAATTGGCCAAAATAGGTCGGTGGAGACCCTCGTTTGAAATAACACCAGGTTCTTGGGCGCATCCATTTAATCCATCCAGTATAAATATCATCAACAATACTTTCGAAACAACTACTAATTTCAGTTATAATCAATTTTATGGGGATTGGACAATTGGAAATGCTGCGGCTTTTCGTCGCATATTTTACTCTCGCCAGTCTGGATTTTGGTCGAGTGATAATTCTTGGACTTGGTCCCCGAGCCACTCCGGACCAATTGCGGGTATAGGTTTATTTCCAAATACCCCTGGGGACTCTGTTGTTGTCGGGGGTGGAAACAATGGAAGCGGAAATCACGAAATTACCCTAGATATTTCCAATCCATTTATAAGTCCAACTGGGGTAGGAATTGCTGTCGGAACTGGTTCAAGTAATACTGGTACATTAAACTTGGGTATTAATGTATTAAATGGTGAGTATTTTACCTTGGGAGATTACTCCACTCTTAAGATTGCTTCCCCCGATGGTATTACAACTGTGGGTAATAATACTGGAAATATCCAAACTAATTCTACTCGTAATTTTAATACCAATGGCATTTACATCTACAATGGAACGACAAACCAATCTGTTGGTAATGGTTTGCCATCCACTGTTTATTCTTTTATTGTTGACAATTCTGGTACCTATCCGAATAATAAAGTTACAATTGATAAGAACATAACTGTGCAGAATGATTTAAGAGTGCTAAATGGCACTCTCGATTTGCAGAATTTTACAATGAATGCTCCTTTTGGTAACACAGGTACTTTCGAACTTTCAGCAAACGCACGTCTGTTGGTTGGAGGAACAAACGACCTTTCCTCTGCAATTAACAATTATGCAAGTTACATTATCAATACTACAAGCACCATTGATTTCAATGGCACCAATCAGATATTTACAAACTTACCGACAAATTTGACTCAAAATTTTATTACTAATACTGGAGGGCTTGGAAATGTTTGGCTTTCAAACTCTGGCACAAAATTTGCAAATTCACCATTATTAATTCGAGGTAATTTGTTGATAAATGTAGGGGTTACTTTGCAGAATAGTCTTGGTGTCGATGCTCTTTCTGTTCGTGGTAGTGTTATTAATAATGCTTCGATTTATAACGAAGGTGTTATTGAAATTGGTAACCAGCCATAATTTAAGTATTTATACTCATTTGAACTTTATATTTGTTACAGTAATTTTGTCTTACAAATTGGAGAATGTTATGAAATCAGTTTATCGTTTTTGTTCAACAAATCAGGAGATAGAGATGTCTCGAAAAAACCACAAATTCAGCGCTTCTTTGTTCTTTTCACTAATTCTTCTTGCGTTTGCATTTTCCGAAGTCTTTGCTCAAAACTTTACAAATAATACGGGTGGTACTTACCAGGTTGGTACTGGTGGTGGAACTATCCGTATGCGCTCGAGCGGTGGAAGAT
>CALBDO010000028.1 GCA_937927515.1 Candidatus Kapaibacterium sp.
TACACCAGTGGAAACGTCTTTCTTCAGTGTGATTTTGTAATAATTAAACGGACGGAGCGAGTCGCTCAAGCCAGCAATTGCAACATTGCCTTTGAAGATGACACTCTCGAAGTTCGGTTTGCCGTAGTCCCATTTCCCTTCACGCCATTGGGTTAAATCGCTTCGGTCTGTGTTCTCCAAAAAAAGCTCCCGCCCGACAAGGTAGAAACGGTCGTCCAAAACCATTAAATGCAAATTAGTTATATCGAATCTCTCATAAAGTTTTACTAATTTCTTCCTTTTAACATCGTATAGAAAAAGGGTTCCGTCGCTTACGAAAAACACTGAATCTTGTTTGTGTACATAGTATTGGGTCATGGTTACATAAAATTCCAAGGAATCGACAGAAGATAGTGTTTGAAAGTTATCAAAGGTTTCCATAATAACAAATTTTTGAAATTTGGGATTAGATGTATCGCTTTTGTTCGCAAACACAACGAAATGGTTACTGTCGACCTGGTGAATCTGAGCTATGCGTAGAATTGGTTGCGGTCTAATAAAACTGTATTTAGAAAAGTTTGTATCAATAAAATAAATTGTAGAGGAATAACTGTAATCTGGTGGAGCTGCAATTAAAAGTGGAAAAACATAATTTGCTTTTACTTTAATAACTCTCGGAGGATAATCATCGATGGACTTGCCAAGCAGATAGAGTGTATCAAATTTGAACTTAACTCCAAAATTTTTTGTATATGCAAAACGCGGGTTTGATTGTTTTACCGAACGAAATCCTATCCAAAAGCCAGAACCATTATCGTCGATGTGAAAAACGGATGTCTCACCGAATGAAGTGAAATAACTAACGGTGTCATAATTTACATAAATAGTGTCTACTTTGATTATATTGTTAAGAGAATCCCTTTGAATTTTCAAGATTAAACGATACGCTGTATCTAAACCATACTCGGTTGGTTTAAAGGTTAGACCACCATCAAACGAAACAGAAGTTGTGTTAAAGCCATGGGGAGCACGAGTAAAAAATATAAATATAGAATCATTTAACACAAATTCGGGCTTATTTATGTTGCAAGAAATAAGCTCCCAGGTTTTTAAGTTATTACGAGTTTGAATAATTGTTTTAAAAAGACCCACTACAACCATTATGGAGTCATCCAAGATGGCTTTTCTTTTGGGAAAAATGAACCGAGTAGCATTTTCTATAATACCCCATGAATTAGTAACGGGCGATATGCTTCGGTCTTCGAAGTGATTGCCAAATTTCACGAAGTCGAGGTGTGTGCCAGATTCGTCTACATAAAATTTTTTTATCAAATATCTTAATGGGGTTCCACCAAATTTAGTCAGCTCGTAAAAATCAATATGTTTTCCAGAGGCATAGTCTTTGACATCCATATAAAGTTCGTTTTTCCAAAAAAAGTAATTAGAACTGTACTCTCTTAAAGGCCATTTTTCCCACCTTTTAGGGTCATTGGGATTGAGAAATGAACTATCGGAAAAGAAATAATTCCATTTAGAGTACAAATTATCTGTATAATACAAACAACCTTTTATATTTATAATCAAAATTTTATCGAAAGGGTATAAATCGTCTATCGGTGCATTTACAGAACCTCGGACATTGTAGTAAATATAATTTTTAGCGACAATTGTATCAATATGGGATAAATTATAATCTACAATTATAATGTATCCATAAAATCTATCGGATAGGAGCAAAAGTTTATTTTGGAACAAATGAATTTCAACTTTTGAATCCCAACCCTGGAACATTAGTGATGGTATTAAATAACCATCAGCATCAGATAAATAATCCATTCTTATTTCCAACAAACTATCCTTTATCTGCCCTAATAAGTTTAGGTTTTTATCAAGTTTATAAATACCAAAAGTGCTTCTTAAGAATATGTGGTTGTCTGTAGGAAGAATATAATAAAGTTTCTCAAGAGGGTCGATGTTTATAAATTTTTTTTCCCAATTCAGTCCGTAATCAGTTGAAAAAACGACTATTCCATCGTCTATTACACCCCAAAGGGTATCACGTTGTACAACCATGTGAAAAATGTTCCCATTGGGATGTATGGAGTATTGCTTCCAAGTAACACCTTTATCGGTTGTCATCATATAACAACCACTAGACCCATACGCAATAATATTCTTGCCTGCAACAATTGCTCCAAAGAAATGAATGTTTATCGGTGTTAGGTCAAAATGTGCAGAGTATAGATGCAAATTTGAATTTATAATCAAAAAAGTCAAAAGGTAAGCGGATATTTTAAATATCCAATTTGTGAGTATCCTACCTATTGCACCTTCTTTTGGCATTTCAACTCCCTTTATAATATTGTACAAAATATTTAACAACCCATCAATAATAGTATTGATGGGCTCATCATAAAACTATGGAGGGAATCCATCGTTTTCATTGCAAGGGCTTTTAAATTTTTGACATTCTTTGATGTCACCTCGCTTAACAGATTCGTAAGAACATTGTCCATTCCCTTCCTGATTCGGGCCAAAAATAAGCTGCCAGTGAATTTTGCCAATGCCAGGTTCTGTGCAAGTCTCTGGATAAAAGCATTCGCCAGGAATACAATTACACCAACACCACGCATAAGTCTTGTGGCATTTTAAATCACAATCTGGGTTTGTAAAGAAATCATATGTGCCATCCAGATGATAGACCAAATCTGCACATATTGGGTAATAAATTTTAAAAGTTTTCATTCCTTCTTGGCAAGGCAATGTACCACAAAGTTCCATACCATGCTCTAAAATCCACCTTTCACCTGCTTCCTGAGCTATTTGCCAACAGTTACTTCCAACTGGTATACCTCGTATCGACGTAATTTCTGCATCAACCCTTGGCAAAGTAAGATAACAGTAGTAGCAAACTGTATACTCCACTGTTCGCTCAACACCATTACAATTAATCTGCAAAGAAAATGTAGCACAACGCCAGGGAGCAAAACATTCTTCACATCCCGGCTGCCCGCTGGCTTTGTCCAATCCAACAAAGCCAAAAAGAAAAACAAGTAACAAAAAAACATATATTTTTTCATTGTTATATTCCTTTTGTTAAACAAATTTAAATTAAAATCAAATTTTTTCAAAGAGCGTAAAGGGAACGGAAATGCAAAGAAAAAGTAGAAATGAAACTCTTCTCCATCTGGGGTGCGCGGCATCTGGTGCAAAGCAGTTCTGCTGGCTGTAGCGCATCTATCCGATTGGGTAGTGGCTGTGTATCCCCCCCCGTGTGTAAGTTGTTATCTCACAATGAGTTGTATAAA
>CALBDO010000029.1 GCA_937927515.1 Candidatus Kapaibacterium sp.
GTACTTCATTGTCGTGCGTTTCCATAGCCGAGCCGAAGTGATACCGGTAGTCATACAGTAGTGGCACGGCACGCCGTGGACAAGAATCTGCATCTTCGTACGTATTGGCATCGCAAACTGTGACTCTACAAAGGCATTAAGAGCAATACTCCTACAACTATTGCAAATTTCAATTTTTTTATTATTTTTGTCGATGGGTAGGGTAATAATTCCAATGGCAAATTTTTTAGCTAAAGTTTGCTTATACTTATTGAACGCTGATGCGGAAGTTAACACATTCACTGCTTATTCTGTTTATACAACTCATTGTGAGATAAAAACTTACACACGGGGGTACACAGCCACTTTCCAATCGGATAGATGCACTACAGCCAGCAGAACTGCTTTGCAGCAGATGCCGCGCACCCCCAGATGGAGAAGAGTTTCATTTCTACTTTTTCTTTGCATTTCCGTTTCCTTTACGCTCTTTGAAAGAATTTGATTTTAATTTAAATTTGTTTAACAAAATGAATATAACAATGAAAAAAATATATGTTTTTTTGTTATTTGTTTTTCTTTTTGGCTTTGTTGGATTGGACAAAGCAAAAGCAACTTGCCCAGATGGTTGGTTCGAACATTGGGAAATGATAACGTACACTTACGAATATAATGGAGCGGTATTTTATTGCAATGTATGGGTTAATTTTTGTTGTCGATGGAATCCAGAAACTCATCGGGTAGAAATAATCCTAAAG
The DNA here is from genome assembly GCA_937927515.1 of Candidatus Kapaibacterium sp. Lineage (GTDB taxonomy): Bacteria > Bacteroidota > Ignavibacteria > Kapaibacteriales > UBA2268 > Naka2016. The sequence goes on from CALBDO010000029.1 coordinate 735, forward strand.
AACCTTGGAGCTACAGAGCCGGATTATGCTGATTGTTTGAGTGTAATTTATTATACTGGTTGGCTTTGGGAAAGCTATGTTCACTCGATTTATCAAAAAGTTATCGAGTTAGCAAAATCTGACCCAAATTGTTTTCTTGTTTGCCCACCTTGCGATGGGGGAGTACCGGCTTTAACTTATGTATTAAAGGTTTATCAGTGTTATAAATGGGTTAGCAGACCAGTGCTTTATACATGGAATGGACGACCGCTCGAGTGGATAGATGAAATTCAAGCTTGCGATTTAGAAAGTTATTGTCTTTATACCTATGCATGTTGCTCAGATTGGAATACATCACCACCAGAGACTCACGCTTGGCTTATTTCTGTTCAGGAGTTTGGTACACCGCAATGTACTACTACAAAGCCACAGGTTCCTCCACCAGGAAAGGATTGGAATGAAACTTGGGAAACTGAATGCTTTGCGGAACCTTGTCAAAGTCAATGAATATATAGCTATTGTTAAATAGATTTTTTCTAACTTTGTGAATAAAATAAATTGATGTGAGGAGATATGAAAACCTTTAAATTACTTTTAGGTATAATACTTGTTTTTGCCTTTACCACGAAGAACATCGCCAGAATTAATTTATTTGACAATTTGGACAAAAAGTTAATCTCCTATGATTATGTCGATGTGGCATCCAATGGTTCTTCGATTCTTGTCTGGGGTAATACGGGTGAGGTTCTTCGTTCAATCGACGGTGGAAAGAATTGGGAACGAATAGTAATTACAGAGGATTGGAACTATTATATTGTGGGAATTGAATCCATTGGAGGAAAGTATATGGGAGTGCTTAATCAAAAATATGGGATTGTTTCGGCCGACAATGGAAAATCTTGGCAAATGGTGGATATTGGGGAAGAGCAATTGATTTACAAGATATTCGCATATCGGAACAACTTATATTATATGACCAAAAATAAATTCAAAGCATACGATGAGAATTTCAAATTAGTGAAAGAATTTAACTACACAATAGATACCAATTATTATGAGTTTGTTGTGACAAACAATACAATAGTCTATCCAAATAGAGACGGGGAGATTAAGCTAATTAATGTAGAAAATTTGCAAGAAACTGTGCTGGATTTGAAGACAGCAATACTATGCGACACTTGCTTACTTCCAACAAACTTTTTTGCTGATGAAAATGGTTTTTACTTTTTACACGAAAAAAATTACTTTCGTTACAACTTTTCGACAAAGAATTTTTCTTTGCTTGCAAGAACTATGAAATCAACAAAAACAGCATTCGCACTTTGGAATGGCAACTTATATCAAGTTTTTGCAAAATTTTTTTCAGGAATTGACTCCCTATATTTTTATCGTCTGTCGTTGAATAGTGCACAAATAAATAGCGGCGGCCTCGACAGAAGACTAATTAATTCAGAATTCACAAGTTTAAGATTTATAAATAACAGCTTGGTAGTTGGGGTTGGAAAAAATAAGTTGATTTGCATAAGTACTAATGGTGGAGTAACCTGGTCTGTTGTATCTTTTTTAAGAATGCTCGCTAGTTCAGAATATCTTTTTGTTTTCGACACATTAAACCTTCGGATGATTGATGTTTATCACAATTTTTATTATTCGACTAATGGTGGTGTTACATGGCTGCCAACTCGTTTGTTCCCAAAGAAGATATTAGGTAAATTTAATCCAAAGTCTGCCGAAGTGTTTCGTTATTTTTTCAACCCTCAGAAAGGAATTTCAGTGTTTTCTAAAACTGAAACACCCGACTCAAACATTATTTATACTGAAGATGGGGGTGAGACCCTACAACTTGGCCGTAGAGATAATTTTAATTACTTGAACGACAAATATTTTATTCTTCCCCAAAACGAGCAATTGCTTGTCTTTACTAATAATTTATTAGCAACTTACGGAATATGGTTTATTGTTTGGGAGGTTACCCAAAATTTAGAATTCAAAAAGAAATCTTACTCGCCTTATCGACAGATATCATATCCAGTGCTTTCTAATAGTCAAATCATTGCACCCTCGGTTTCACTTCCCCCTGGTAAGACTTTTGGAGACTCGTTATCATCTTATTGGATAATCAAATCAAGTGATTGGGGTTTATCCTGGGATTCTTTGCTTGTTCCGAAGATAGAGAAGGATGGCTATTCCTCCTCTCTATCCGGGTTTTCTTTTGGGGCTTGGGGGTTGGATAAAAATATTTATATTACATTTAATTATACCAACTTCATTGACATGTCTTCTTTCATATGCCTTTATCATTTTGACCCTATGACTAATGAGATATCTTTAATTGACTCACTTGGCAAAGGATTTCAACCTTCAACTATGTTTAAGCTAAATAATAAATATTATCTTTTGGAATATAGGCTTGCTTATCCCAAACCTGTTTATAAGCTAAAAGTTTTTGATGAACCCAAAACAATAAGGGAAATAGATTTATCGAACGAAAGAATCTTCCCCGTCAGTTTCGTTCGCTCTTCCTTCGACCCAACTCTTATTGTAGTTAATATTTGGGACACTCTTAGGCCAAACATAAGCGCTGTTTATTTAATGAAAGATATCTCCTATTCAGTTGTCGAAGATAATCCACTTGATGTTCGCTACTACACAACGCATTTTTATGCGACGCAACCATATCCGATGCCAGCAAGCAATATTGTGAAGAGCAAAATCTATTGGGACGGGAGTTTCGATTTGCGAGAGGCGATAGATGGAGTGTATGATTCTATGGGGAACAAAGTCGAAGGGAAGGAGCGTATAAGTCTGAGGGAGCTTGGC
>CALBDO010000030.1 GCA_937927515.1 Candidatus Kapaibacterium sp.
ACCATTGATTGGTTCTGTTGGCGAAATAGATTTTAGCGGTATACATTGGGCAATTGTTGGTGGCGAATCAGGAAAAAATGCGAGACCTATGAAAGTAGAATGGGTAGAAGAAATTTTTAATCAATGTAAAGAACAAAATGTGGCTTTCTTTTTTAAACAGTGGGGCACGTGGGGAGCAGATGAAATAAAAAGAAATAAAAAAGCAAATGGAAGAACATTCAAAGGAGAAATATGGAACGAATATCCGATAACGATTTGACTTAAATGGAAATTAAAAAATAATAATTCCACTGTATTGGTACATATCTAATCAAATCTTTCTAAAAAACATCCATCCGTCACCGCCCGTGGGAAAAAGAAATAGACCGGCTCTATGGGCTTACGGAGGAGGAGATAAGGATAGTGGAGGGTTCGTAAATGCTCGGAATGCGGTACATCTACTTATCGCGGTGGATTGTAAAAAATTCGTCCAAGATTCTTTGAGCTCGGTGCTGCCAGGTGTGCTTCTCCAGCCCCTCGCGTAATGCATTCTGTCCAATCGACCACGCCAAATCCGGATTTTGGTAAATCTCGAATACTGCTTCGGCTATTGCTTCTGGATTTCGCTCCTCTACCAAAAGGGCATTGTAGCGGTCGACAAAGATTTCCTTCTGCTGTCCGACTGCAGTTGCCACAATCGGTTTGGCCAAGCCCATATATTCGAAATTTTTGAGTGGACTATTGAAAAATTCCGTTCCGTCATCGTTATTGATGCAGGGAGAAACAAGAACATCGCACGCAGAGAGATAATTGGGAACAGTCTCGTATGGCACGAAACCAGTGACTATCGTGCGAGTTTCGAGGTTGTCTCTCTTGATGATTTCGTCGAGTTTAGCTCGATAATCTCCGTCGCCTACAAATAGGAAAACGGCGCTTGGTATCCTTTGGGCAATTAATTTTAGCGACTCTGCAAAAAAGGAAATGCCGTGATAATACCCAAAAGTACCAGAAAATCCGACAACGAATTTACCTTCGAGCTTGTATTTTTGCCTAACTAAGGAAGCATCAACATTTGGATTGAAAAGTTCGGGGTCGAAAGCGCAAGGATTTACAACAATTTTATCCGCTCTTACCCCACAATCCACAAGTTGTTTTTTCAATTGAGTAGAGAAGGTGAAGATTCTATCGGAAGCAAGCCATTCTATTTCCTCTGCCCATCGAAGGAGATGCGAAAAGTAAAGGCGCCCCCAGTTCCTTTTAATCCAAGTATTTACACCATCGACTTGCAGGAACAGAGGATAGCCAAATCGTTTTTTAACTATTGCACCAGCGAAATTGAAGTCGTGGATAACTTTGTATATAAAATCGATTTTGCCAATTTTCCCGAGAATCCTACTTGTCTCCTTTGTAGATTTAAACTGATAAGGGAAGGAAAATACTTCGGGATAGTTACGAAATAGTTTACTAAAAGGAACATAGAAATTATGAACTTCTGGAGGAAGTTTTGTCTTGCCACCAGAGATATTGAAGATGGAATGCCCTTGCTTTAGAAACTGTTTTATTAAGTTACGGACCGTGGAACTAATTCCCCCATCAGCCAAAGCACCGAAATAGTCTATTCGCCAAAAGAGGATGCGGAGCGTCGGATTATTATTTTTCTCCATACAAAGTAATATATATATGAAAACATTACAATAAATATGCTTAGCAAAGTTTCGAGAGCCAAAAGTGGTATGGTAACGAATAATGTCCTAAAAATGTTGAATTTGATTGACTTGCCAAACTCGTCTACAATGCGACCACGCTTAGGATTTGACAAAAGAATGTAAAGCAGCATAAATGGAATGAAGCGTTGAAATTCTATATCTAAGCAACCAAAGAGTATTTCGTCGTATCCAGACCGCACCAACTTTAAAATTTTTCTCGGCTTTGCCAATTGTTTTTCGCTAATTTTTACTTCTTCGATTTCTGCGAGGTCGAGATTATTTGATTTCGCCACTTCTTTAATGTTTGAATTAATATTTAGAAAAAGTTTCATAAGAGTTGAAGCAAAAATTAAAAAAAAGTACAAATTGCGAAAATAAAACAAAAAATTAAGAAAATGCTCAGAGCTTATCATCATTCCAAATTGAGAGAGCACCAGAAACGAAAAGCGTTTATTAATCCTGACCAACTTTTTAAAATACTCATCGAGACATCAAAACTGCTCACTGGCTTCGATGCTCCTATTCTTTATTGTGAGCAAAGGACAACACTCTGGAGGAAATGATTAGTATATAAAAACAATACCGTTTAAAGAAGCACTACGAATAGTGTTTTTAAGAATAGAACAAAATAATGTTGTATCAAGCTAGAAGGATTCACTTGTTTCGAGTCGTGTGGGCAATTCATTGCTTGAGAACATTAATGCATCAAACAATGGATGTTTTATTGATAAAGATGAAAAAGAAATAACCACAAGTGTTGAGTAGGTTCTCAATAACATCTGGTCAATTGGGGTTGAACGTGGTTGGTACAATGCAGACTGGCTGTGGCATATTTGTGGATTTATCGATAAGCTCTTTGGTTGCGTTGGGTTGCGAAGAGGCAGCACAAATAACAATGAAATTTACACTGGAAATACTCTTGATTTCTGGCGGGTACTTGTTGCTGATAAACGAAATAAGAGATTACTTCTTTAAGCAGAGATGGAACTTTTCGGCTAAGCCTAGCTTGAGTTTAAAATTGTCGAAAGGCATAGAAAAATTAAATACAGCAAATTGCAACTTTTCGTCCTAACGGGTTATTTGGAAGATTATTCTGGTATTATCTTTTACCATTCTACTACTTTGTGTTTGAGGGAATGGCAAGAAATATAATTCAGTACAAAGAGTAAAGTCTTTCGTTAGGATTAAATTAAAAGTTATGTAGTTTTGTATTGTTTTTACGATTGCATTCTCCCTTCTTATTGCTTCACTCTTGGAGAGAAAAGCTTCGTAATAGACCAAACTCCAAGGAATTCCACTTTTAGTGAACTTACTTGTGCCAGAATTATGTCTTTCGAGGCGAAGAGTTAAATTGTGTGTAAATCCAGTATAGTATTTGTTAAGTTTAGAGGAATAGAGTATATAAGTATACCACATAATACCAATTAATACTTGCGGGGCCGACGAGGCTTTCCGTTCCGTTACACTCGGAACGGAACGACCTCCAGTGTGAATCAATTCTTCAATGTACTTTCTACTTTTTCGATTCTTAATCTCTTTCTCCCTTCTTATTGCTTCACTCTTGGAG
>CALBDO010000031.1 GCA_937927515.1 Candidatus Kapaibacterium sp.
AAGCGGATTTCGAGATTCGGCATCTTCATTCTGCCAGAGGAGTTGTAATGTATTGCGGATTCTATCGTATAAATACAATTGGTCGGGTTGCTTGAATGTGATGAAAATTGAATCACGGTTGTGTTCATAGATTTGGTTAATGGTAAATGGTTTGTCGATTTTATACAATGTTGAATAAGCCCTTCCACTGTCAATCATCTGGCGTATTTGAAAACTAATACCATTAATACTTTGAGTATCACGCGCAAAACCAACTGCAATCAAATCTGAAATTGTCCCATTAGAAATAAGATGGTAGACATTGAAAAATCTACCTTTCACAGTAGTTTTAGGGTCAGAAGTATCATAAACTAAGAAATGAAATTTCCTATCTGCGGGGTTATAATATTCAAGGAGGTAGTAATTAGGCAAACTTTGTGAAGAGTCGTTTAAGGCAAATAAGTATACATTTCCAATTTTACATACATTACTCGTAAAGTTGGATAATTTATTGATGGCATTAGTTTGGACAACTATAGTACTGTCCCAAAAATTTTCAGTAATTGTTGAATAATAAGGTCCAATGGTTTGAGTTCCACTTATGAATCCAGTTCCAGTCGTATCGACGTAGAATAGCTGAATGGCATTATATTTTACATCTTTGGCTGTTGTATCTCCTGGAAAAAATCTTTTGTTCGGGAGAAAAGTTAGACCTCCATCAAAGGTACGGCACACTTCTGCATTTCCGGAGATTGGATATATAAAGAAATATGTAGAATCGTTTAAAATTGAGAAGGGTTTACCATTTAAGAATGACATCAATTGCCAAATTTCTCCGTTGTTTGTTGTTAAAAATATATAATTTTTATCATTGACAAATATGTGTATAGAGTCGTTAAATGTACCGACCCTTCTCTCTTGCAAAGCATTATATGCTACTCCAAACGAAAAACGACCAACTACCGGGGAGTAATTGGTCATCATATATGGATCTATAAATTGGTTTCCAATTGTAACAAATGTATCACTCGGGATATCTTTGTATTTTTTCAAAACAATCCCATCAGATAGGAATTTATTTTTATATTTCCAATCGAAGGTTTTTATATTGAATAAATTTTGGTTATCTGAATAATAGCCCAAAGGACTAACCATTTCTGTCCATTTTTTAAGATTCAAAGAATCTTGAAAATTCAAAAAATTTGTATCTTGAAAAAAATATTTCCATTCAGTAAAGTTTTTGTCGGGGACATAAAGATTAGCGTCTCGAACTCTAAATACAGCTTTATTTTTGTAAAAGAAAATATCGTTCACACCACAACTTTTTAAAGAAATAGAATCTTGATATTCCTTAATGAATTGACACGGATTAACCAATTTAACATTAGACAAATCTTCATCAACTATAATGAAACCTTTTCTCAAAGTTTTCAAAGACAACATTACAAGTTTATCGTAAATGTAATAAATTTTATAATATTTAAAGTTCACTAGCGGGTATGGATAACCAGGGTCATTTACCGCATCAAAATAAACTTTCAGAAGTGAATCACGGATAAAGGATGTTCTCCGAAAGTTTCTACTAAAACGATAAATTGTCTGAATACCTCGTATGTAAAAAGACTTGTCAGTTACAATCAATTGAAGTGCTTTATCATCGCTGTCCAATTCAATTTTATTCATAGACCAATTTAATCCCCCATCTATAGAATATATTAAATATCCACCTCCAAGTACACCCCATAAAGTATCATTGTGATTGGTTAGATGAAATATTACATCATAGTTCCCTATCCATTTTCTTTCCCAACTTTTAGCATTATCTTTCGAAATTAAATATGTGCCGAAATTTCCGTAGATTATAATATTTCCCTTTGACGATACAACACCGTAATAAGATAAATTAAGAGGAATTAAATTAAGTTCAGAATTCACGGCTTTTGAGCTAATAGGACATATTAAAAATTCAAGTAGATAAAGCATCATTAATAAAATAATCCTAGAGAGGGGAATTACCCTCTCCAAGTTGTTTAACATTTTAAATTCAATAAGTCTCTTTTCCATAAATCCCTCCAACAAAATGTCTTAATCATTACATTCTTGGCTAGGTGGTGACCACGACCAATAAATCCTTACACAACGAAGTGGCTCTGTCCAAGCACCACCCTCAAATTTTAAATTGGTGGGTGTAGCAGGATGGTAACCATACGGTACAAAATCACAAGCACCGGGATTTGTTTCAGAATAACTAATGTGGGAATAGTTGAAATAGGGGGTCCCTCCTCTTCTTTCACATTCATCATCCCAACATTCTCCCGGCACACAATTACACCAACACCAGGCCCGCTCGTCTAAACAATAATTCTGGCAATTTACTCCCGCATCGTAAATGTGATACCTACTTCCATCCCAGAATACATCTCCACACAAAGGCTTGCTAAAATACACTTGAAAAGGCGGCGGTTCTTGACAGGGTCTATTACCACATATCTCCAAAGTATTCTCTCTTATCCAGTTTTCCACATATTGCTCTATTTCAATTTCATAACCAGGACAAATACTCTCATAAGTTACACTACGCCAATAAATGCTCGGATTTGTTACTCCACACCGAACACAAAGAGTTACTTTAACACTGTCACAGCCGGGTAGATCAAATGTTAATGGTATGCAAGCAGAATTTAGCAAGCATTTATCGCAACTTTGCCCGCTGGCTTTGTCCATCGCAACAAAGCCAAAAAGAAAAACAAATAACAAAAAAACATATATTTTTTTCATTGTTATATCCCATTTTGTTAAACAA
>CALBDO010000032.1 GCA_937927515.1 Candidatus Kapaibacterium sp.
TGAGAAAGAAAGAAATAAAAATCAAAATTTTCAAAGCCGTTATTGATAGTTTGGTTAAATATGGGATAGATACCGAAACAGTTTTAAGTTTAGTTAATTACCACCGAACTCATTTTAATGAAAAATATACAAGATTAAACTTTGGTATGAAACCAAATTTTGAATTTTCAAATAAGATAAGCCAAAAGTCGATAAATCAAATTAAACGATTTATAAAAGAGCATCAATTAATTCTTGCAAAAGCAGAAGAAAATTTTGGTGTTCAGAAGGAAATAATTGCAATAATTCTTTGGATAGAAACAAAACTTGGGGAGGTTCTTGGAAATCATCACTTACTAAGCGTATTTTTCAGTATGGCAATGTCCTCCCACGAAACTTTTTTACAGAGGTATTTGGTTGATAGTTTAAAAAATGGAACAAATAACAAAAGTTACGATGATATAATTCAAAGAGCTCGACGAAAGGAAAGTTATGCATTGCAACAACTACAAGCATTGATAGAAATGCATAGACGAGGGTATTTTGATGTTAGGGAGCTGTATGGGTCTTATGCTGGTGCATTTGGGATACCTCAATTTGTACCAACTAGTTATTTGCAGTTTGCTATAGATGGAAACGGAGATAAAAAAATAGACTTATTTAATTTAGAAGATGCAATCTTTAGTGTTGCAAATTACTTACACCAAAATGGTTGGAATCGTTTTGATACAAATTCCTATTCTGAAACATTATACAAGTATAACAAGAATCAACAATATGTAGCAACAATTATGAATATTTTTTTTCTAATTAATAAATCAAAGTAGTAGAAAATTCAATTTTAAGTTGGTTCAACTTTGTTAATTTTGTTTTTTATTTAAGCAACTCAGCAATATGACAGAAGAGGAAAAAAAGCGAATTTCAAGAAATTTCATACGCCAAATAATTATCGACGACTTAAAGACAAATAAATGGGGGGGACGTGTTCATACTCGATTTCCTCCCGAGCCTAATGGATATCTTCATATTGGACATGCTAAAAGCATCTGTTTGAATTTTGGTTTAGCAGAGGAATTTGGTGGCTTGTGTAATCTGCGTTTCGATGATACCAATCCTACAAAGGAAAATGAGGAATATGTAAATGCGATAATCGAGGATGTTCGCTGGTTAGGTTTCGACTGGGGCGATAGATTATTTTATGCCTCAGACTATTTCGACAGGTTGTATGAATATGCTGTACAGCTCATTAAAATGGGTAAAGCATACGTATGCGATTTGTCTCAAGAAGAAATTCGCTCTACCCGTGGCACATTGACAGAACCTGGAGTAGAGAGCCCGTACAGAAATCGCTCCATAAAGGAAAACTTAGAGCTTTTCGAAAGAATGCGAAAAGGCGAATTTCCCGATGGGTCTAAAACCTTGCGGGCTAAAATTGATATGTCTTCACCAAATTTAAATATGCGCGACCCAGTAATGTATCGAATTAAACACGCAACACACCACCGAACTGGTGACAAGTGGTGCATCTATCCAATGTATGATTTTACTCATTGTCTTTCCGACTCAATTGAAGGCATTACCCATTCTATTTGTACTTTAGAATTTGAAGACCATAGACCACTTTATGATTGGTTCTTAGACCAATTGGGCGTCCATCATCCTCAGCAAATTGAGTTTGCTCGCTTAAATCTTTCCTACACAGTTTTGAGCAAAAGGAAGCTACTCGAACTTGTTCAGCGTGGTTTAGTTGATGGCTGGGACGACCCAAGAATGCCCACAATTAGAGGATTACGGCGAAGAGGTTACACTGCTGAATCTATTCGTGAGTTTGCTGAAATCATCGGCGTCTCAAAGAAAGAGAGTTTGGTTGATATTGCAGTGCTCGAGCATTGTATACGCAATGAACTTAACAAAAAAGCACAAAGGGCTCTCGTTGTATTAAATCCTCTGAAAGTCATTATTGATAATTACCCAGAGGACTTGGTCGAGGAAATGGAGGCGCTAAACAATCCAGAGGATTTGTCGATGGGCACCCGCAAAGTCCCATTTTCGAAAGTCCTCTATATCGAGCGTGATGATTTCATGGAAAATCCTCCTAAAAAATATTATAGGCTCGCCCCCGGTCGCGAAGTTCGTCTGCGTTATGCTTATTACATAACTTGCACAGATGTTATTAAAGACCCTAAAACTGGTGAGATTGTTGAATTACACTGTAAATACGACCCAGAGACTCGTGGTGGAACCTCTCCCGATGGAAGAAAGGTTCTTGGTACTATACATTGGGTTTCTGCAAATCATTGTTTTCCAGCCGAAGTTAGGCTGTACGATAGGTTGTTCATAAAAGAAGACCCGAATGATGTCGAAGAGGGCAAGAGCTTTTTAGATTATTTAAATCCAGATTCGCTTTTAATTAAAACTGGATTATGCGAGCCGTTCTTGAAAGATGCCAAACCAGAACAGAAATTTCAATTTGAAAGATTAGGATATTTTAATGTAGATATGAAACTCTCTAAACTTGGTAAACCAGTATTTAATCGAATTGTTACTCTTAAAGACAGTTGGGCGAAAATTATGAAATCTTTACAAAATGAAAGTTATTAATTTGGGAGATAATAATGCACACCGACGAAGAATTATTTTTCAATGAGGTTAAAAGGGTAATTGAAAAAGATATTCGACCTTTCATCGAGGCTGATGGCGGAAGAATTATATTGAAAAAAGTTAGCAACGGGGTAGTTTACGTTAACTTATCCGGTGCATGTGCTGGTTGTCCAGGTGCAGTTATGACTTTGCGCGATGGTGTAGAAAGAATTCTGAAAATGAAGATTAAGCAGGTAAAAGCTGTAAAACTCGTTTACTGAACTATTTCGCCAAATAGAGTGGCTGATGTCGAATTCTTAATTTTTACCTTTACGAAATCCCCAACAGCTGTGTCTTTCCCCGGTTTGAATATTGTGACCTTGTTTGTATCTGTCCTGCCAGCCCAGTATGTTTTGTCTTTTTTCGAAGGTCCTTCGACCAAAACAATATGTATTCTGTTGTGCTCTCCCAAATTGATTTCTTTCGAAATCTTGTTCTGTAGGTCTATAACTTCATTTAGGCGGCGAATTTTTTCTTTCTCTGGGACATCATCCACCATTTTGAAAGCTTTTGTGTGCTCTCGTGGTGAATAGCGAAACATATAGGCTCCGTCGAACCTAATTTCTTTTAAAGCCCTCAAAGTTGCTTGGTGGTCTTCGAGTGTTTCTGTTGGGAAACCAACTATAATATCGGTAGAGAGAGCGCAATTGGGTATAAGCGAACGTATTTTATTAATTCTGCCAAGGTAATGCTCGTAAGTGTAATTTCGATTCATTAACTGCAATATTCTATCTGAACCGCTTTGAATGGGTAGATGTATGTATTTGCAAATATTATCCCACTCAGCAATAGTTTCGATAAGTTTGTCGCTCATATCTTGTGGGTGAGAGGTAATGAATCTAATCCTCATAGAAGGTACTTGCCGAGCGCATTCTCGCAAAAGGTCTGCAAAGTCGGAGTTCGTTTCGGGGCATTTGTAGCTATTGACATTTTGACCAAGTAATGTTACTTCTTTAAACCCTTCGTCACAAAGTTTCTTTACTTCATCGACTACAGATTGCATTCTTCGAGAGCGTTCGCGACCTCGGGTATATGGCACAACGCAATATGTGCAAAATTTGTCGCAACCCCGCATGATTGAAATCCATGCGGATATGCCCTCCTTGCGTAGCGGTTCTAAATCATCGTAAGTTTCGACCCTTGATAACTTGACAGCAATTCCCTTCTCCCCTAGAAAAGCATTTTGGATTAACTCTGGTATTTTCCGGTACTCATCGGGTCCAACAACAATATCTACATTTGAATTTTTTTCGAGAATTCTGCTACGGAGTCTTTCAGCCATACAACCTAAAACGCCTAAAATAACTGGCTTTTCAAGTTCTTTGAATTTTTTTAGGTGAAGTAATCTTTCATTGACTTTTCTCTCGGCGTTTTCTCTTACTGAACAAGTGTTCAAAAGAATCACGTTTGCTTTTTTAGGTGTATCGACAATTTCGTAGCCAGCATTGAAAATTATGCGTGAAACTATCTCGGTATCGCTTAAGTTCATCTGGCAACCGTAAGTTTCGATGTAAACAGAGAATTTATTATCCATAGAACTTTTAACTTGACTAAAATACAAATTTAGTCAAAATTATTTTTTCAATTATCATAGAATCCTAATTTTAATGCTCTAAGTCCTATAGATGAAAAATTTAACACATTATTAACAAATCTTTTATTTACTCCTTAAAAAACTCTGGGAAATTAGTGTTTTATGTAAAACTTTTTTGTTTAAAACTTATGTTTAAGAATGTTCTCTTGTCTTTAATACTCTTGTGCGTTGTGAACTTTTTATCACTTAGTAATGAAGCATTTTTAAGTTTTAGTGGGAAAGTCTTTGATGCAGAGACCAACGAACCTCTTGCTGGAGCTACTGTTCAAATTATTGAACTTGCGAAGGGTACTTTTACTGATTCGAAAGGTAGGTTTAGAATCGCTAATCTCAAACCATCAAAGTACTCCCTTAAGGTTAGTTACATTGGTTATCAAACAAAAGTTCTCAACGAAATCGACCTTAGCAAAGAGAACGAGGTAACATTATTCTTATATCCAGAAATCAAGTCGACAAAAGAAGTTACTGTCGAAGCAACACGCGTTGTGGACAATGAAGCAGCAATGTTGACTTTAAAAAAGAATTCTGCAAATCTTGTAGATGGGATTTCTATATCCGAAATGAAAAGATTGCCCGACAAATCTCTTTCCTCTGCTTTGAAACGGGTCTCCGGTGTTACAATGTTAAATGATTTCATTTATGTTCGTGGTGTCGGGGAAAGGTACAACAACGCAACTCTCAACGGAGTAATTTTGCCTTCTACCGAAGCAGACAAAAGAGCCTTCTCTTTCGACTTGTTCCCAGGGGACTTTGTAGAAAATGTCAGTCTTGTCAAATCCTTTACACCAGACCTTCCGGGCACTTTTGCTGGTGGATTGGTCCAATTAAACACTGTCGACTTTCCATCAACCAAGACACTTAAAATCTCTATTGGTACTAATAGCAATTCGCTTACATCTTTTAGAAAAGATGCCTTTGTAAGTTACGAAGGTGGCAAAATGGATTGGCTGGGAATAGATGACGGGGCTAGAAGTCTACCCAGTGGTTTTCCGAAAAATAGGCGTGAATTTAACGAGCTCTTAAATTCAGCTAACAATCCATTTGATACTACTAATGCTGTTCAAAGATTCGAAGAATCTGCACGTTCATTGAGTAATAAGACTCTAAAAACAAAAACTAAAACTGTTACTCCATTAGATAACAAAAATATTAACCTTCAATATTCCAACACATTTGAGTTTGGCGATTATCTTCTTGGATTAACAGCAAATGGATTATATTCTGCCGAAAATTCAATTAATTCAATAACTCGAAATACTTTTCTTTCCAATTTCGATACTCTCTATAAAACTACTGGTGGAAAATCTCTTTTTACCGTTAACACAGGTGGCTTGATTAATTTATCTCTCAAAACCCCAGACCAGCAGATTTTTTCTTTAAAAACATCTATCGTCAACAATTCTGATGATGAAATTTTAAAGCTTGATGGTGCGGACCTTGGTTATCAATTTCTTGAATTAAAAAGCATTAGTATGCACTATACTCAAAAGACTTTATACAATGTAGCATTACAAGGAAACAATTTGATTCTACCAGTAAACTTAAAGATAGACTGGAACATTGGTTATTCGAAACTAAATCGTTCCGAACCCGATTACAGGCGTTTTCGCTTCTCAAGACAGCTTTCGGACCTTGGATACGACCCAAACACTCCATTCATTCTTGAACTTCTACCTAATCAACAAGGTGATGGAACTCGTGCGGGTAGATTTTTTGCGAACCTCAATGAAGAAAACATGATATTTAACCTGAATCTTGAAAGAAATTTTGGAACTCTTAGAGTTAAATCTGGTGCTTATTTCGAAAGGAAATTGCGTTCATTCTCAGCTCGTTCACTTACTATAACAATGTCTCCTTACTTGCGCGATGAAATATATTCAATGCTTAGCGACTATAATAACTTAGACAAATTACTCTCGCCTGATAACTTTGTTTTCGAAGATGGTTTACGTATTGGAGAGGACTCCAAACTAAGTGATTCTTACAATGCAAGCGAGAATTTACTTGCTGGATATCTTATGTTTGATTATAGATTTGACCTCATCAGTCTGCCGTTCAGAATAATTGCTGGTTTGCGTGTGGAAAAGGATTTACTGAATTTAAATAGTCACAACATTAACGACGAACCAGTAAACATAGACTATCCCACTTTGGACTTTCTTCCAGCTTTGAATATAATTGCAATGCCGGACAAGAACTCTAATATAAGATTTTCTGCATCAAAGACCCTCTCTCGACCTTCATTTAGAGAATTCGCACCTTTTGCCTTTTATGACTACTACGAAATGGCTCTCGTTCAGGGTTACCCAAATCTGAAACGTGCCAGTGTAACGAATTTAGACTTACGCTATGAATATTATCCTAATTTTAATGAGTTGTACTCGTTAGGAATTTTCTACAAAGCCTTTGAAAACGCAATAGAAGAAACAATTTATCCCCAGCAGAGCGAGTTGACCAGGACTTATGCAAATGCCAATGGTCTTGCTCGAAATTTAGGCATTGAATTCGAGCTGAGAAAAGGTCTCGGTTTCATTTGGAGTGGTTTTGATAATCTGTCCATTCTTGCAAATCTTGCTATTATAAGCTCCTCTGTTGAAGTTAATCAAGGTGGAGCTGGTACTGAAGATAAAAGGCCCATGTGTGGTCAATCTCCATACACTGTTAACCTTGGCTTATTCTACCAAAACGTCAATACTGGCACCTCTTTTACATTAACTTACAACACTTACGGACGTAGAATAGTTCGTGTTTCCCAAGTGGGTGTTTATCAAACAAACGACCCCCATGTGTACGAGATTCCGCAAAACTACCTTGATGCTCTTATCAGTCAAAAAATTGGAACTTTAGAATTTAAGCTTTCGGTCAAAAATATCCTCAATGCTCAAACGATTTATCGGCAAAACAATAGAGATTGGTCAATAATCAAATATGGAACAACTTTCTCTTTCACAATGTCCTACAACATATTTTAATTAGTAATCAATTGAAAATTTAAATCCTCTTCTTTATGTTTAACAATTTGGGGTATTTATGAATTTCTTACCAAAAGTAACCGTACTTATTTTTTCACTAATTTTAACAGTGGGACTAAAATCCCAACCACAAAGCGTAAGATTACTTTATCCCAATGGTGGGGAAAAATTCCGTGCTGGATATTCTGTAGATATCAGGTGGGATACCACTGGTACTTATCGCTCGCGATTTGCATTTCAATTTGGAACGTCTTCTTCTGGACCTTGGACGACCATATCAAACCTCTCTAATGTCTTGGACAGTGGTCGTACTCGTGGTATAGTTCAAGGTGGCTGGAGAGTCCCAGCAATTCGAACACAAACTGGTTTTATTCGCATGGTGTTGTTAAATCCAGATGGTTCTTTAAACGAAAGTGTATCAGATGTAAGTGATGGACCATTCGAGATTGAACAGCCTCTGCCAATTAAAATAGACTCAGTTTTGAAGAATCCAATTACTACTAGAGTGAAATTGTCCTCTAAAAAGCTTTACGGACTTGATGGTTATGTTTTTGTAGACTCTCTTGGAGTTCTTGAAATTGAAGCTGGAACAATTATCGTTGGGGATACTGTTGGTCAAAATTCAGCTTTATGCGTAAATCGAGGGGGTAAGATTATTGCCCAAGGAACACCGGAAAAACCAATCATATTTACAAGCTCTGCACCTCCTGGCCAGAGAAGAGCTGGTGATTGGGGTGGTGTTTTAATCTGTGGCTTAGCATCGACAAATCATCCAGGGGGCGAAGCCGCTCTCGAAGGGGGTATTGCCGATGCAAACCGCATTCGTGGTTGGTTTGGTGGTCGTAATAATCCAAATGATGACGATAGCAGTGGTGTTCTTAGCTACGTTAGAATTGAATTTGGTGGTATAGCTGCCGCACCAAACCAAGAACTTAATGGCTTGACTCTCGGGGCTGTAGGAAGAAAAACAAAAATCGACCACGTTATGGTATCTTATGCCAATGATGATTCCTTCGAGTGGTTTGGTGGTAGTGTTGATGGTAAATACCTAATAGCATACAACGGTTTAGATGATGATTTCGATGGGGATAACGGCTTCAATGGCCGTATTCAATTTGCTCTTTCTATTCGCGCTCCAGAGATTGCAGACGTCTCCGGAAGCCATTTATTCGAGTTTGACAACGATGCTCAAGGTTCCTATAATGCTCCATTAACTGGGGCTATTTTTTCAAATGTCACTGCAATTGGCCCAATCAAGGATACGAGTTGGACTTCTGGTTCAGGTCCTAACAAATTTAATCCTCGCTACAGTACAATGGTTCAAATCCGTAGAAATGCCCGATTGTCTATTGTAAATTCTGTAATGCTTGGCTGGCCCAAAGGTCTTGAAATTCTTTCTCCCGGCTCGCAGAAAGCAGCTGCCAACGACTCTATATTGCTAAGAAATAATTACGTTTATGGCATTAAGTCCGCTCTTTTCTATGTAGACGGCACAAACCCTTCTATCCCGACCGACTGGTTCAATAAACCAGAGTTTAACAATCGTGTTGATTTGTCCTCTCCATACAAAGCAAACCTCATCGACCCATTCGGCGAGCAGGGAATCATCAATCCAGTTCCTAAGCAAAATGCGGAGTATTTAAATTCTGCTTCTTTTCAAGATATCGGTCACATTAAGCTCGGAAGCGACCCCTTCTTCCAAAAAGTTCCTTACTGTGGAGCTTTCTCTCCAAATCTTATCGAGCGTTGGGACTTGCCTTGGGCAGAATACGACCCAATCAATACAGTATATGCTCCAACAAGTGTAGAGGAAACCAGCACCGAAAATACTTCTAATTCTATCCGAATCTTACCTAATCCAACAACCGGATTATTGAGAGTGATTTTTAAATCTTTGGGCGAATCCTTTACGTTGAAACTAATAGACAATCTTGGTAATCAAGTTTATGATTATAAAGCTAACAATCTTAATAAAAATTCTTACTATGAGCTACCTCTTGATTTGACTCCTTATTCCGATGGAATGTATTATTTAATGATTAATTTGAGCGGTACAATCACCGTTGAAAAAGTAGTTTTGAAAAAGTAATTGTTCCTACTGAAATATACAAAAAAACCCGTCCATCGTTGGACGGGTTTTTTCATCCAATCCCAAAATATTTTTTATACTGTATCATCTTTCCCAATACAGATTTTAATTTAGGATTTTTTTGAAAATATGGGTCTGCTTCAATTATTTCATAAGCGAATTCTTTTGCACTACTGATTATGTCTCCATCTGTTGCAATATTTACGTATTTAAATGGAGGTAATCCTGATTGTTGAATGCCGAGTATGTCTCCTGGACCTCTAAGTTTAAGGTCTATTTCGGCTATTAGAAAACCATCTGTGGTTTGCTCCATGGCTTTTAAACGACTATATGCTGTTTTTTGTTCAAAATCGGAGAACAAGGTTGTATTTTCTTGATAATCAAATCTATGTTCAGTTACAAGGAAGCAGAAGGATTTGGTACTTCCTCGACCTACACGCCCACGTAGTTGATGTAATTGGGATAAGCCGAAGCGCTCTGCATTTTCAATTACGATAATGTTTGCATTTGGCACATCAATGCCAACTTCGATTACAGTTGTTGCGACGAGTATATTATATTTCTTCTCCTTGAAATCCTTCATCACATTTTCTTTTTCAAGTGATTTCATTTTTCCGTGCAAAAGTCCGCAAGAAAATTCTGGAAAAATTTTTTTTTGAAGTAATTCCCAGTGCTCTGTTGCAGACTTTACCTCAATCTTGTCTGATTTTTCGATAAGTGGATATACAAAATATGCTTGAAAACCTTTTTTCAGTTGGTCTCGAATAAAATCATACATTTTTGGAAGATTTGCTTCGGATACAATTTTTGTTATAACAGGTTTTCGCCCCTTAGGCAGTTCTCTTATTATTGATACGTCCAAATCTCCGTACAAAGTCATAGCCAAGGTCCTTGGTATTGGAGTGGCAGACATAACCAGAATATGGGGCACTTTTTTTTCGGATAGGGAGGCTTTTGCAAGTTCCCGTAGTCGATTTCTTTGAGCAACACCAAATCTGTGTTGCTCGTCGATAATCACAAGTCCGAGTTTGCAAAATTGCAAGTTCCCTTCAAAAAGTGCATGTGTACCAACAAGGATATCGATTTCCCCATTTAGCACTTTGTTTGCAATTTTTTCTCTTTCTTTGCTTGTTTGACTACCAACGACTATTTCAATTTGAATTGGGAAGTTAGCTAAAAGATTGGTTAAAGATAGGTAATGTTGCTCTGCAAGGATTTCTGTTGGAGCCATAATGGCAGATTGATGCCCATTTACTTTTGCCAAGAGCATTGCAAAGACAGCTACAATTGTTTTACCCGAGCCCACATCACCTTGCAACAGTCTATTCATCGGTTTTCCGCTTTGTAAGTCTGAGAAAATTTCTGAAATGACCTTCTTTTGGTCATTTGTGAGCTCAAATGGGAGACTGTCTTTGAATTCTCGTAAAATATTATTTTTAATTTTGAATTTTGGTGCTGATAATCTTTCCTGATTTGTTCTTCGGTAATGAGCTAGTAGTGTCTCAAATAAAAAGGCCTCTTCGAATTTGAATTTTTTCTTTATTATTGCCACTTGGGCAATATCCTCCGGAAAATGTATATTTTTTAATGCAAATTTGATGTCGGGCAAATTATTTTTTGCCAAAACCTCTGATGGTAAAAAATCATCGATTTTTGGGAGAATAGAAGGAATAGCGTCTCTTAGAATTTTCCGTAATATTTTGTTGTTGATTCGTGATGATTTTAGATAAGAATTTATTGAGTATATCGGTAGTGTCTCGCCTCTCTGCAATTCAACTTCATCAAATTTATCTAAGCGCTCGACCTCTGGATGATGAAAAACTATACCATTGTAGGGATTGTACTCTGGCATACCGTAGATAATGAAATATTGCCCTTTTTCGAGAAGTTTGTCATAGTAATCCGCATATTGCCAGAAAAATAATTTTGCTGTATCACCATTTAAATCATTAATTTCTACGACAAGAAATTTTTTTCTGCCTCGGGAGGTTTTCAATTCTTTTTTTGTGGCTTTACAAAGTAGAGTAACCTCTTGTTTAAGCAAAGATTCCTCGTTGTCTTGCAACAAATAATTATCTTTTAATAGCATTCCTTGAATTTGCTTGAGAGTGAGAAGGGAAGTTCTACTAATATAATTTTTTGGAAAGTAGAACAAAAGGTCTACGTCGAAATATATACCACTTTTGTTAAATCCTTTTGCCCTTGTTGGTCCAACACCTTTTAAATATTGGATTGGGGTGGGTTCTCCTTTAATGATATAATACATCAGATGTCTATAGTGATTTTGTTGGTACTTATTGTTTTTGCATAGCCAGTTAAACTAATTTTGCTTATGTTCTTTTGTGCATTAGTTTCAATCTCCACAAGTAATTCTTCTCTACTTGGGGGTACAACGGTATACAGATTTTTTTTATTATTCTTCAAATAATTCACTACTGCAGCCGAAATAGCGCCAGTGCCACAAGCCCCAGTTTCATCTTCGACCCCTCTCTCGTAAGTTCTCAATAAAATCTTGTCATTTTCCAATAAGTAAATGCTGACATTTACTCCATTTGGTTTAAAAGCATTATGATTTCTAATTTTTGGAGCAAATTCCTTTAATGCAAAATCATAAAAGCCAGTGTTGACTTCACTTTTTATATTTGAAAAGTCAATTAAAAGATGAGGCGAGCCAACATCAACGTAATCACCAATGATTGGTTTGTTTTCAATTGTTAGCAATGTGTTAAGTTCAATTTTGTTTGGGGGAGGAAATTCAATTTTTACTCTATCGTTGACAAACTTGGCAATGTATTTACTATCCCAAACATCTAAAACAATTTGCTTATTTGCATCTTTGATAAATCCATTGTTTAAAGCGAAAAGAACGGCACATCTACCTCCATTACCACACATCATTCCGTATGAACCGTCGGGATTGAAAAATCGAACAAGCACGTCAACGTCACTCTGCGATGTCTGGTTGTCCAAAACAAGCAGGCCTTCGGTTGGTTTTTCTTTAAAACTTTTTTGACAAATTTGACCGGCAAACTTCGAGTAGAAATCAACAGAAAGTTTGTATTTCCTATTATCGATAACAGAAAAAATATTACCAGCACCAGACATTACTGTAACTTCAAATACCATTGTTTATCTCAAGATAGCAAGAATTTAATGTTTGCGAAAGTTCCTCGTGAATTAGACCATTAGTTGCAAGAATATTGTTGTCTGTTATCCAATAAGGAGCGTTGTTATATTGAGTTACTTTCCCACCAGCTTCCAGAACCAGAAGTACACCAGCGGCAACATCCCATGGATTTAAATTAATTTCCCAAAAGCCATCGAAGCGCCCAGCAGCGACATAAGCTAAATCGAGAGCAGCCGAACCAAGCCTACGTACTGGTATTCCTCTTTTCAACATCTGAACAAATTGGTCGACACAATGACCAGGGTTGCTATCAATATTGTATGGGAAGCCAGTTACCAAAAAGGAATTATCTAACTTGTCACATTTAGAAACAATTAGCTTGGATGCATTTAAATATGCACCTTTGCCATTTTCAGCATAAAAAAGTTCGTCAAGTATGGGATTGTAAATCACTCCGCAAAGAATTTCTCTGTTTTTGACTAATGCGATTGAAACGCTGAAAATAGGCAAATTATGTGCATAGTTTACAGTGCCATCGAGTGGGTCGATTACCCAAAAATAACCATTTTTTTGGCCATTGTTAAGCGATAAACCGCTTTCTTCCGCAAGGAAAGAAAACTCCGGAAAATGTTTTTTAAGATTTTCTATTATGAACTCTTCGGAACGATTATCATATTCAGTAACAAGGTTGTTTTTGCCTTCTTTGTTTGTGATTTTAAAACTGCTTCCAAAGCCCTCGAGCAATATATTGCCTGCTCCTTTTGCTGTTTCAATTGCTTTTTGTGTATATTCTTCCATAAACAAATCAAAGTTAAATTAAATTGACGAACGAATCGTCTTTTTCTTTAATTTGCAAAATTATTTACGGAATTTTTGGAGGGAAAAATTTCGATAATAATAACTCGAAAGATTCAAAAGAGTTTTTGGGCAACCCCCTAAAAAACAAAGTATTAGTTCTAAATCAAAGTTACGAACCAATAAGTATTTGTTCGGTTAAAAAAGCTATCCTCTTACTTTTTCTAACAAAAGCAGAACTGATTGCAAAAAGAGATGGTATTGTACTTAATTCCGTACATTCGAAAGTACCCTTGCCAAGTATAATTAGATTATCACGATATATAAATATACCACATAAAAAAATCGACCTTTCCCGCAAAAATATTCTTCGCAGAGATGGCTTTAAGTGTCAGTATTGTGGTACCACATCGGGTAATTTGACAGTTGACCATATAATACCAAAGTCAAGAGGTGGAACCGATTCTTGGGATAACCTTGTAACTGCTTGCATCTCCTGTAATAATAAGAAAGGCAACAGGACACCAGAGGAAGCTGGTATGAAGCTTTTAGCTAAACCAAGAAAACCAAATCATATCATTTTCATCAAAAGTTTTATTGGTTCTGCGATAGACAATGAATGGAAGCCATATTTGTTTGTTGATTAATTCTCAAACCTAGGGATTAAAGGTATTATCTTTCCTATAACATAGAAAAGTAATATAAACAAGCCAACACTACCAAAAGTTAGCATAAAATCTATTATCGTGGGAGTGTAAATTTCCATTTGCTTGTTCACAAAGTCCAGAGACAAGACTGGTATTATCAAAAGATATCGTTCCAGCCACATACCAAGAACCACACTCAACGAAACAATAAAATTAGTTTTTTTGTTACGCCGAAATTTTCTTATCCATAGAAACTGTGGGATAAAAATTGTAAGAGTAATCGTTGCACCATAGAACGGAAGGAAATACTTTGTTAAGCGTAAATCAAAGACAGCCCTATCAAATGTGTTTTGTGAGTAGAAAATGAAAAATATTTCCACTAAATAGAAATAGAGTAAAATCCAAGAAAAAGCCAAAAGTAACTTTGTAAGTTGTTCTTGTGATATGGGTGGTATTTCTTCAGAGAAAGACCCAATGGTGCTAAGAAGTGTAGTACAAAAAAGTATCAAAGCAATTCCAGAATAAATCGCTCCTACGACAAAAAAAATTGGCAACATTGTTGTATGCCATAGTGGGAGAATTGATACAGAGAAGTCAAATGAAACAATACTATGAACAGACACTACAACAAAAGTTAGTATTCCAGCAAGAAGATTATATGTCCATCGAAAATCATTCCAGTCATAGTTTGAACCTGCCCAAAATTTTGAAATAAGAACTCTAATCTTTTTGCTTTTTATGTACCTATAATCGGGAATTATACCTAAAAACCAAAAGAGTAAGCTAAGAAGTGTATATGCCAGCACTGCGATAACATCCCAAACAAGAGGTGATTTGAAATTTGACCAATGCATGGTCTGGTTGGGTAGCGGTAGCATCCAATAGAAAAACCACGGTCTACCAAGGTGTATCAAAGGGAAAAGCCCGGCAATTACAATTGAAATTATCGTGATTGTCTCTGCAATTCTGTGAATGGATTTTCTCCAATCTTGCCGTAGTAGAAAAAATATTGCAGAGATTAATGTGCCAGCGTGAGAGTTGCCTATCCAAAAAACAAAGTTTACTATTGCAATTCCCCATACTGTTTTATTTGATATGCCCCAGCTTTCGACTCCATAAACGAGAGTGTAAACAAAGCTAAAAATGAATAAAATTGCTAACAGTATTGCAAATGCGAGTATCGACGCTCTAACTTTTTGCTTGTTCATTTTGAGTGCTTTTGTAATATACATTTGGATGAGTATTAAAGTTTTGTAACAGTACAAACAAATGGTGCTTTTTTTCTTTATTTAGTATTTGTTTCTTCCTACCGAATTCTATTGCTTGAACTGGACAGGCTGCCTGACAAGCTGTCTGGACAAGAAAATCATTCCCTTCGCCAAATAGTTTTGCCTTTCTTTTAGCAAAATTTATCTTATGAATACAAAAAGTACATTTTTCAGAAACACCACGACTTCGGACAGTTACCCAAGGATTCATTATTTCGGGGATATATTGAATATGAGATTTCTCCGGATGAAGAAAGTTAAACTTCCTTGCGTCGTAAGGACAATTAACCATGCAGAAACGCGAGCCTATACACTTGTTATAAGTCATTTCATTTATACCCTCCGATGAGTGGCTTGTAGCTCCAACTGGACATACACTCTCGCAAGGAGCATAATCACAATGCTGGCACATTAAAGGCAGAAAATGAACCTTCTCTGAGGTGGAAAGCTTGAGGACATTTATCCAATACAAGTCTCGATTCTGGCTTATGAATTTTTCTCCAACAACAGGAATATTGTTCTCAATTTGACAAGCAAGCATACACAAATTGCAACCTATACATTTATCAATGTCGATTATCATTGACCATTGAAGCTCGTTGCTAAAGTTTGTATCGGAAAATGACTTCTCATACGAATTAATTTTTACATCGTCTTCCATAGGCGAAAGAATATCAAATGTTGCTTGGAATGAATTTCTTTTCACTTTTGTCAATTCAGTCCCTTTTTCAAAGTGATAATCAAGTATTTTGATGTAATAAGAATTGTCAAATTCCACGAAAAAAGGATTTATATGTGGGGATTCTATATTAAAAAACCTTTTCAAATAATCATAATTTGTGTAAATGTAGAAGTCATTTTGTACGTTAAGTTCATTATATGCAAAAGAAGGTAGTTTAATTTCTCCTTTTTCAGTTTTAATCTTTATTGCTTTTAAATTGCCTTGTCCATTCATACTGTTTGATGAAAATATTGGAGATTGCCATACTACTGCAGAAAGTGGGTCGGGCAATTCGTAAAGATAAATATTTTTCGAGTATTCACCAGAATACATTAAAAGGCTCGGATAGATTTTTAGTTTTCTAGTAGTCGTTTCTTTTTGTTCAAAATGGTTTAGGTTAGATAGGGCTTTATTTAAATTGCTCTTTTGTAGTTCCAACTTCTGTTTTTTATCAGAAGATGATGGCAAAAATAGACCAGTATGAAGATTTTCTATCAATTCTTGGGGATTATTACGGCTTGCATACCAATTCATTAAGTCTGTAGAGTAGTTATCTTGTTGTTTAGTTTGTTTTAGATGTTTTCTTAATTCGTAAAAGAATTCGAAATCGGCGGCTGAATTTTTGTTAATTGGTTGAACAAGCTTTTGTTGAGCCAGAATACTACCATCAATTTGCTGGTAATCTCCCCAATGTTCCATAAAGGTTTGCAATGGTATAAATATGTAGCACCAATTAGTAAGTTCATTTTGGTATAACGACAGCTGAATGATATTTTTGACTTTTCCTTCCTCTATTAATCTAATTAGCTTATTGTTTAGCGAAAAGTAAGGATTGTAGTTTACGAAAAAAGTCATTCCAAAGTCTTCAATGTTTGATACGTAAGAGCTGTAATCAAAGGTTTGATTGGATTTTTCCTCGAGGTCTACAATTGAAAAATTTTTTTCAAAATGGCTTTTGTTAATTTCACTACAGAGGAAGTTTAAAAGATTTGTTAATAATTGAATCTCCATAGCATAGTAGGGATTACAAATGAACACAATTGATTCCAGATGATTTGATATTTCTCTTTTAATGTGCTCGGGCAATTCGATTTGGTTATCCTTGTTTAATTTTTCGAATGTTATGTGATTAAACGGAACGGAGTGCTTTTCCAAAATAAATTTTAAAATTGTCAGGGCATAGTTGAAAATCGTACTTTCTGAGGCAGGTACTCTGATTTCTGAATTTATCCCAGTAAGTGTCAAAGCATCCTCGAATGTAAAGAGCGTTTGTTCGTTTTTTTTAAATTGAGTTACGAAAGTAACCGAGAAAGGGTCGTTGGAAAGAAAATCGCAACCAAAATTAACGATAATTTTTTTCCTTTCGATTTTGGGAATTAAAAACAAGTCCCTTTTAAAAAGAATTCTATTTGCTCGAACTTGTTGTTTGTAAAATTCAAAGATTGGCAGTTCAAGGATGAGAATTTGTCTATTTATTTCTTTAATTTCACTGATTAAATGCTGTAGATAAGGAGAATTAATATGATTTGTAATTATTGCTATTTTTTTATTTTTTGCGATTGTATCATCAATCATCGAGAAGATGTATTTGAAAGCAAACGGTTTATCTACGGGTTTACCTTTGATTGTAGGGAAGGTAATTCTATGTTTGTCGAATAATACATACCTTGAAGCCAAAGCAAATGCAGGAGTTACGAGGTTTAAAGTTTTGGTGTTATTATATCCAGTTATTCCAAAAGGGATACCATTGGATGTCTCAATAAGCAATGGAATTGGTAGGTCTAAGTACGGAAATGTTGTGCAATATTCTATTATGTTTTCAAATGTAGGTTGCTCGGTTGGTTTAACTTTTGTTGTTAAATCAATCTTTGGACGATTGCACGATACACTAGCGAGAAATGATGTAGCAAAAATCTTTGTAAAATCTCTTCTCTTCATATCAATAATGACAAGTTGAACAATCAATCGAAGCAGGCGCTAATTTTCTCGGCATAATGAAATATCCAAAATGTTTAGATGAAAAGAGAGCACTATCATAAGCTGTTAAAATCCCTTGGCTGAATACAATACCAGAAATCTCTCTCGGAGCTATGACGTACTTATTTGGATTGAGATGACAATCAACGCACCACCCCATAGTTAGATTCCTAACTTGGTATAAACTGTCCATTTCCTCTACGAAGCCATGACAAGTTGCACAATCTATTCCAGAATTGATGTGTACAGAGTGTGAAAATTTAACGTAATCTGGTAAATCGTATGTCTTTTTGTATGTAATAGCAAATATACTGTCGTAAGAATATATAACTTTTCTCAGCAATTTACTTTCAGTTTTTAATGCTATGTGACACATCATACAGTCTTTGGTACTTGGAAGATTTGCATAACTGTTGTTTTCTGCTTCATAATGGCAAAATAAGCAAGTAATTTTGTACTTTAAATGAGATTTGTGTGAAAAGGGGATTTCTTGAGACATAGACAAGTACCTACCGCTTCGCAGAAAATTAATAGCTAAGTAAGAGTTTAACAATATAATAACAACTAAAAGTAATTTTAAAAAAAGCTTGTGTTTCGTTATGTTCATAAATTCAAATATAAAACAGAATGACTTTATAATGGTTGATTTTTTAAAACTAAATACGGGAACATGTCGCTTGTCGTTCGTTAAATATTATGGACATCATTGAAATAAACTATGTTATAAGTTAAATATATCAGATTTCTTTTCGTTTATTTATTAATAATGTTTTAAAATACAGTTAATTTGCCTATGAATGAAAGTGGACATCGGGAGGAATTTGAGTTTGTTGCAGAGATTAAGCAATTATTGAACATTATAATTAACTCACTTTACACACATCCAGAAATATTTATTCGCGAGTTAATTTCCAATGCATCCGATGCGCTTCAGAAAATTCGCTTCAAAAGATTAACGGAGCCAAATATTTTATCTCCAGAAGCAGAGCTGAGAATTGATATCAGTGTCGACCCACAAGCCAAATCCTTTAAAATTGAAGACACTGGAATTGGAATGACCAAGTCTGAAGTAATTTCACAAATTGGAACCATTGCTCATTCTGGAACTGCAAATTTTTTGAAGAATCTTAAAAATGACGGCACTAATGTCGACTTGAATTTAATAGGCAAGTTTGGTGTTGGCTTTTATTCTGTTTTTATGGTCACCGACGAAGTTATCCTCGAAACTCGTTCCTACCTGCCGAATGCCAAAGGTGTTCGATGGAAGTCAAATGGTATAGAAAAATACTACATCGAAGAGATTGAAAGACCCCATAGAGGAACGCTGATATATTTCACATTGAAGGATGAATTCAAAGAATTTTCGGATGCAGAGAAAGTAAAAGAAATAATAAAAAAGTATTCAAACTTTGTTGATTTCCCAATCTACGTTAACAATGAAAAGGTAAATACAATTGATGCTCTGTGGCGGAAGAAAAAAGAAGATGTAACAAAAGAGGAAGTAGAGGAGTTTTATAAATTTATAACCAATGACAATAAACCGCCACTGAGCTATATGCATTTCTCAGTGGAAGGAAATGTGAACTTCTTTGCTCTTCTGTTTATCCCAGAAACCCCGCCGCCGCAATACTGGTACAATTTTTTTGAAAAATCAATTTCACTTTATTCAAACAAAATATTTATTCAAGATGATAATCCAGAAATACTTCCCGAGTATTTGCGATTTGTTCGCGGTGTCCTCGACACCGACGATTTTCCATTGAATATCTCCCGCGAAACAATACAAAGTAGTCCCATCATTCAAAAAATTAAACAAATACTTACTGCAAAGATACTCAATCATTTAGAAGAGTTGTCTTTAAATGATACGGAGAAGTATTTTAAATTTATTCAAAACTTTGGGCAAATTTTCAAAGGTGGTATTACTATTGATTATGGGAACAAGGATAAAATAATTAATCTCCTTCGATTCCAGAGCACTTTACTTAATGATAATGATATGACCTCGCTCAAAGACTATGTTTCGAGAATGAAAGAAGACCAAAAGGTGATATATTATGTTCTTGCCGATTCGCGCGATTCTTTAATTAGGAATCCGAACTTGGAATACTTTCTCAAGAATAATTATGAAGTATTGATAATGACCGACCCAATTGATGCTTTAATTGTACCTCTTATAGGAGAATTTGATGGCAAGCCTCTTAAATCCATTGACAAAGTGGATGTTGATATAAAAAAAGATACAGAAGATACTGATAAGTTGGAACCTGAAACAGCCAATATGCTCTTCGAGCGGTTTAAAAAAGTACTTGGAGAGCGTGTCTTAAATGTTCAAGAATCCAAACGCCTTGTCGAATCGCCTGTAACATTGGTCGCTCCATATTTTGGGCAAGACCCCCACTCTGAGAAAATCTTTAAAATAATAGATAAAAACTATCAGAAAAGTAAGAAGATACTAGAGGTTAATACCTCCCATCCAATAATTAAGAATATTGCAGCTTTACTAAAAAAAGATGAGACAAACCAGACAATTGATAAAATCATAGAGCAATTATTTTTCCAAACCTTAGTTCTCGAGGGTGAGATTGATAATCCCGCAGAATATGTCAAAAATATGAATGAATTGTTGAAAGAAATTACAGAAGTAATTATAAAACAAGATAATTAAAAATAAAATTTGATACTTACGTTACTACTTTTTATACATAATATTTAGTTATGTTTTTTGAAGGAAGCATATGAGATTGTCAGAATTTAATTTTACTATACCCAAAAGTCAGATTGCTAAATTTCCGGCCGACCCACGAGATGCCTCGAAACTTTTAGTTTTGCATAGAAATTCTGGATTAATTGAAGACCGTGTATTTTCTGATATAGTTGATTATTTTGAAAAGGGCGACTGCCTTGTTGTAAACGAGACGATGGTTT
Source organism: Candidatus Kapaibacterium sp. (assembly GCA_937927515.1). Lineage (GTDB taxonomy): Bacteria > Bacteroidota > Ignavibacteria > Kapaibacteriales > UBA2268 > Naka2016. The sequence continues at coordinate 20,738 of CALBDO010000032.1, forward strand.
TCCCAGCTCGATTGTATGGACGCAAAGAGAAAACAAATGCTAAAATTGAAGTTCTGTTGCTTCGTGAATTGAGGAATGAAGAACGGCTTTGGGATGCCTTGGTTGAACCTGCCCGCAAAGTTCGCATTGGAAACAAAATATTTTTTAATGAGGATAATTTCTACGCCGAAGTAATGGATAATACTACCTCTCGAGGAAGAACTCTGCGCCTAAGCTACGAGGGAAATATCTATAAAATCTTGGACAAAATCGGAGAGATGCCTTTACCTAATTACATTAAACGCGATTACACTCCTTTGGATAAGCAAAATTATCAGACAATCTTTGCAAATCCTAATTTTAATACTTCCATTGCTCCCCCTTCTGCTGGGTTACATTTTACTAAGAATTTGGTAGAAAATCTAAAAAAGAAAGGAGTAAAAATTGCAAAGGTTGTTGTTACCTTAGGACTTGGGGCATATGAAAAAATTGAAGTTGAAGACTTAACAAAACATAGGATGTACAGTGAATATTTCCTCATACCAATCGAATCTGCCGAGATAATTAACAAAACCCTGCGCATGCGCAAAAAAGTATTTGCTGTTGGTTCCAGTGTCGCTCGTGCTTTGGAATCTTCAATTCTTATCTCTGGAACTGTAAAACCAAACAAAGATTGGACAGACAAATTCATTTATCCACCCTACGACTTTAAAATTGTCTCTGCATTGATAACCAATTTTCACGAGTCCGATTCACCCACGACTTATCTTGGTATGGCTTTCGCTGGTAAAGATTTTTACTTGAAGGCGGTAAAACATGCTCTGAAAAATGAATATCGTTTCCTTGTTTACGGCGATGCAATGTTGATTCTATGATTATTTCGATTTCACACTTTGCTTCGCCTTGATGCTTGGTTTTTCCACCTTGATTTGATAATTCTAATTGCACTATTTATTGCATTTGCTAAGCTCCGATAGTCTGCTTCGTTTTTTCCGGCTATGTCGTATGCTGTTCCATGGTCTGGAGAGGTTCGTACTATAGGTAGATTCGCTGTGAAATTCACTCCCCTCCCTTTCGAAATAAGTTTAAATGGTATCAACCCCTGGTCGTGGTAGCAAGCAATTATCCCATCAAATTCCCTGTAATGCTGATAAGCAAAAAAACCATCGGCTGGAAAGGGACCATTAATATTTATACCTTTTTTTTTAAAATCCATTATTACTGGAACCATTGTTTCAACCTCCTCTTTTCCTAATAAACCGCTCTCACCGGAATGTGGATTTAGTCCTAAGAGAGCAATTTTTGGCTTTTTGATATCAAAATCAATTATCAGACTTCGTACGTAAGCTTCTATCTTGTTTTTTAAAACGTCCTTGGTTATGCTTTGGCTGATTTTTTGCAAAGGTAGGTGGGTAGTTACCAAACCTAATCTGAACTTGTTGTATACAAATGTCATCACTGGATTTGGTGAACGAAAGTAATTTGCAATAAACTCCGTCTGACCTATAAAATCGGACTCATTCATTTGAATTGCTTCTTTGCAAATGGGCAAGGTCACCAGGCAGTCGATACCCCCATCTGTAAAAGTCTGAAGTGATTGTTGAATTGATTTAAGCGAAATTTTTCCGGAATCTTTTGTAATCTTTCCAAAATTAATTTCACAATTAACTTCTATTTCATTAATAACTATACTTCCCGCTGTTACAAGCTCTTTGAACCTTTTGTACAACAATTTTCCTCTTGGTAACATCATAAGGTATTCTTGGACTATGTCTCGATTCGCAAATAACACAAATTGAACAAAGCTTGCAACTTTGCTATACGATTTAGTGCTCAAGTATTTCGAAAAGATTTCTAAACCAATGCCGTTTAAGTCCCCAACTGTAATACCTATTTTTATGAGTTTTTTCATATATTAAAAAGTTTGAAAAAATGAAAATAACAAATGGATACAAAGTTTATAACATATTTTCTCATTTTTATTTTTATTACTATCTCTTGCAGAGAAAATTCCCAAAATCCTCAAGATTTTGAATTAGATACCACTTCTTCTGATATAGCTCTGATTCTATGTGAGGGGCTTTGGGGATACAACAACTCTATCATAAGCAAACTAAATCTGAGAACATTACAAATTGTAAATGACTTTACATCGCTCGTAAATATTAACTTTAAAATAGGGGACACAGCAAATGATATTTTAATCAAAGGGGATACTTTCTTTGTAGTTGTAACCACTTCGAAAGCACTTGAATACTTTGATTTAAAAACCGGAAAACTTTTAGGATACATAACCTTCGAGGGCAATTCAGCACCTCGTCGTATGACTTTTGTAAATGACACACTTGTGGCAATTACGGATTTATATCTGGATTGTGTCTACATCGTAAATATTTCTCAAAGAAGAGTTCAGCAAAGTATAAAAGTTGGACCAGCACCCGAATTTGTAGAGTATTACGATAAAAAACTTTTCGTTGCAAACTCTGGTTATGGAGATTACCGAGCCAATGAGCCAAAAGCAAGCACCATTTCAGTTGTCGACATAAATCTTGGAAAAGAAGTAGAAACTATCCAAGTATCTCCAAATCCAATAGAAATTCTCATAGACAAAGAAAGGAACCGTTTGTACGTCGCTTATAATCATTTACCATCAATCAAAGATTCAATTGGTGGTATAATAATGTTTGAATTAAACAGTTTGAGAAAGCTTCGGGAATGGAAGGTTCGTTGTAGAGGGTTGTTCTTGGACGAAACCTCTGGAGATGTCTATTTTATAACCGATTCGACTGCTTCTGTTTTAAGACAATCTGATGGTACTTTAACCGAAATGGTAAAGAATAGAGCCAAGTTTGAAAATTGGTACTCCGTGGCATACGACTGGAAAAGGAATATTCTTTTAGTTGGAAATGCAAAAAATTATGCAATCGAAGGAGAAATTTTGGTATTCGGGTTAGATAAAGCTGAACCCTATTTGAAATCAAAGTTGCCTGTTGGTGTGAACCCTTCTGAAATAATTATAAAATATTAGCAACAATGATTATACAAATGCAGAATTGGGATAATTTATGATTTCATTATTGTGTCATCAAATCATAATTTGCTTTTCACGCAAAGAGGAATATTATGATAAAAGAGATAATCTTTGCTTTAATAACTTTATTTGCTTTCGGTTTTCTTGCATATAACTTAAATAGATTTCGCAAGATATTAAAATTTTGTAAAGAGGACAACAGAACAGACGAATTTGCCACACGATTAAAAAATGTTTTAAAAGTTGCTTTGTTTCAAAGCAAAATACTCCGAGAGCCGATTGCTGGAATTGTTCACGTATTGATTTTTTGGGGTTTTTTGGCTCTTCTTTTCTCGGCATCCGAGTCTGTATTCCAAGGATTTTATCAAAATTTTAGCTGGTCTTTTCTGGGTCCTCTCTATACTGCTATTTCTTTTTCAAATGACATTTTCTGTGTGCTCGTTGTTCTTGCGGTTTTAATTTCTTTATCTCGTCGGTATGTTTTCCGCGTAAAAAGATTGCAAGGCGATAAAGAAGAAATGTTTGATGCATTTGTAGTATTGGGCTCCATTTTTATTATTGTTCTCGCTCTACTTTTGCAAAATTCAGCAAAAATCGCATCCGGTTTCATAGATGAAAATTCATATCAACCATTTGCAATCGTATTTAGTGGATTCTTCACCAAGGAGCACTCTCAAGTCTTTTATGAAATTTTCTGGTGGGTACATATTCTATGGATTTACTTTTTTATGAATTACTTGTTTTATTCCAAACATTTTCATGTTTTTACTTCAGTTCAAAATGTTTTCTTCCGAGACCCAGTTTTTTTCTTTAAGCCGAAAAGAATAAATTTCGAAGCTGAAAATATTGAAAAATTTGGTGCAGTGGATTTTGAAGACCTTTCGTGGAAGAGTATTCATGATGGTTTTAGTTGTACCCACTGTGGGCGTTGCGATAGTGTATGTCCTGCAAATATTACTGGAAAGGTATTAAGTCCAAGGCAAATTATTATCCAGATTCGAAAGCGTGCCTACGAAAAGGGAAAGCTTTTACTGCGGATTGAGAAAAGTGAAGACAATAATTTACAACATAAGGACAAAAAGATTTTTGAAAGAAAATTTATTGGTGACTATCAGAATTGGGAGGCCCTGTGGCAATGTACGACTTGCGGAGCTTGTATGATGGAGTGTCCAATTAATATTGAGCATTTGCATCCAATTTTAGAGATGCGTCGCTCCCAAGTTCTCATGGAAGCAAAATTTCCTCCTCTACTTCAAAATGTCTTTACGAGTTTAGAGAATAATTTTGCGCCTTGGCAATTCCCTTCTGCCGAAAGAGCCGATTGGGCAAAGGATTTGGGTGTGAAGGTGGCTGGCGAACATCCGAACTTCGAATACCTCTTCTGGGTCGGTTGTGCAGGAAGTTTCGACGAGCGAGCAAAAAAGATATCACGCGCTTTTGCCCAGATTTTGCAAAAGGCAAATATCGATTTTGCAATTTTAGGACCAGAGGAAGTATGCAATGGTGACGTTGCCAGAAGAACTGGCAATGAATATTTGGCTGATTATCTTATTAGAACTAATGTAGAAACATTATCAAAATATAATGTCAAAAAGATTTTAACAATATGCCCTCATTGCTACAATATTTTAAAGAATGAATATCCAGATTATGGTTTTACTGCAGAGGTAATACATCATACTCAATTTATTGCTGCTTTAATCGAAGAAAAAAGAATTAATTTAAAAAGTAAATTCAATATTTTGGCAACATTTCACGATTCTTGCTATTTGGGTAGATATAATAACATATATGACTTTCCAAGGAATATATTACGTGCTGCTTTTGATGGGAATTTTGTCGAAGCAAAAAGAAGCAAGGACAAAGGTCTTTGTTGTGGCGCTGGTGGTGGAATGATGTTTTTAGAAGAGACACAGGGTAAAAGGGTGAATGTCGAACGTATAGAGGAGTTGCTTGCAACTAATGCAAGCGTAATTACTGCAAGTTGTCCATTTTGCATGACAATGCTCGAAGATGGTTTAAAATCGAAAAATAAAGATGATGTAGTTCAGATAAAAGATGTATCCGAAATTGTACTGGAAAGTCTAATATAGGCTAACCATCAATCCTACAACATTTTGGTAGTTTTTTGTAAGCTTTAGGGTCCCTTTTTAAATCGTCAGCATCATAACCTAATTTAGTTATACCTTTTCTAATTTCATCGAGGGTGATTTTTGTAGAATCGAATTCTACACTTACAATTTTCGTTTCTACATTTAGACTGGCAGAGATAATGCCTTCTATTTTTTTCAAGCCTTTTTCGATGCGTTCCTTACACATTTCGCAGACTGCAGAAGTTTTAATCTCGGCTCTTGAAACATCCTGATTTTGGGATTTAAGTACGAAAGACAATATAAGCAAAAGCATTGCTGATAAAATAAAAATCTTCATCATATAGTACTCCAACATCTGTTTTTAAAACATACCAAATTACAAATTTTGTTTTATTTTAAAAAAAATTTAGAACGACAGAAACAAAATTAAGTAAAATGGTTTTATATTAATTTGTTAATTTTGAATTTTATAATTAACGGTTTTGAAATGAATAGAATAATAGAGGCAAGGTTTATTGCTCCAGAAATTAAACTTTTTCGAATCGAAGCACCAAAAATTGCACAGAAAAGGAAACCTGGTCAGTTTGTCGTTGTTCGTGTCGATGAATTAGGGGAGAGGATACCATTAACAATAGCAGACTCTAACCTTGATGATGGAACAATTACGATAATAGTCCAAGGTGTCGGCAAAACCACCAAGCAATTAAATATGCTCGAAGCTGGGGATTATGTTCACGACATTGTCGGTCCATTAGGAAAGCCATCCGAAATTGAAAACTATGGTGTTGCGGTTAGTATTGGGGGGGGTGTCGGTACTGCAATTGCATATCCAACTGCAAAAGCTTTGAAAGAAGCTGGAAATTATGTTATTGGAATAATTGGTGGACGCACGAAAGAATTTGTAATACTTGAAGACGAAATGAGACAATTTTGTGATGAACTCTATCCAACAACTGATGATGGTTCGTATGGTTTTCACGGTTTCGTCACTCATAAACTTCAACAGCTACTTGAGGAAGGTAGGAAAATAGATTTTGTACTTGCAATTGGTCCTATACCGATGATGAGGGCAGTTGCAGAGGTCACCAGACCCTATGGCATCAAGACAGTAGTTAGCTTAAACCCTATAATGGTGGATGCGACTGGTATGTGTGGTGGATGTCGCGTTACAGTTGACAATAAAACATACTTTGCCTGTGTCGACGGTCCCGAATTTGATGCACACAAGGTTGATTTTGATAACTTAATCAAAAGAAATAGAATGTACTTGGAACATGAGAGAAAAGCCCTCGAGAACTTTATTTGTCGTATTGATGTAATGGCAACTAAATTGGAGAAGGAAGATGCCCGAGCTTAGCAATAAAGAGCGAATGCAAATCCCCCGTCAGCATATGCCCGAACAGTCCCCTTCGGAAAGAATTCGAAACTTCAATGAAGTTAATTTAGGATATACAATAGAACTAGCAAGAACAGAGGCAGAGAGATGCTTGCGATGTAAAAAGCCAGTGTGTGTGGAGGGTTGCCCTGTTGCAGTAAAAATTCCAGATTTTATAAAAATGGTTGCGGAGGGTCGATTTAAAGAAGCTGCTGATATTTTGAAAGAGGATAATGCACTGCCTGCAGTTTGTGGTCGGGTCTGCCCTCAAGAAGAACAATGCGAAAAGGTATGTGTAGTTGGTAAAAAGAATCCACCAGTAGCAATTGGTCATTTAGAACGGTTCGTGGCTGATTGGGAAAGAATGAATATTGGTTTTCGCATACCAGAGATGAAACCTAAAACCGGCAAGAAGGTTGCTATTGTTGGTGGTGGTCCAGCTGGATTAAGTTGTGCCAAAGATTTAATTACAATGGGATACGATGTAACGGTATTCGAAGCTCTACATGAAATTGGGGGAGTTTTAATTTATGGCATTCCAGAGTTTCGTCTACCTAAGGAAATCGTTCGTGCAGAGGTTGATTACCTAAGGCAGCTTGGTGTAGAATTTCAAACAAACTATGTTATTGGTTTAACTGAAACTGTGGATGAATTGTTACAAAGGTATGATGCAGTGTTTATCGGGGTTGGTGCTGGCTTGCCATATTTTCTTAATGTCCCTGGAGAGAATCTTTTAGGTGTATATTCAGCAAATGAGTTTCTTACACGAGTAAATTTAATGCGAGCTTTTGAGTTTCCAAGAGCCGATACACCAATTATGAATTTGCAAGGCAAAGATGTTGCCGTTTTTGGTGGTGGTAATACTGCAATGGATGCAGTGCGAACTGCTTTAAGGCTTGGTGCCAAAACTGCAATGATAATTTACCGGCGTACCGAGGCGGAAATGCCAGCTCGTATTGAAGAAATTAAGCATGCCAAGGAAGAAGGTGTTCAGTTTATTTTTCTCAGTGCGCCGCTTGAATTTCTTGGAGATGATGAGGGCTGGGTTAGGGCTGTTAAAGTCCAAAAAATGCAACTTGGAGAACCCGATGCCTCTGGCCGGCGTAGACCAGTACCAATTGATGGTGCAATTGAAACAATACCTATAGACGCAGCTATTATTGCCATTGGGAATGGTTCTAATCCAATAATAAGTAAAACTACCCCTGATTTAAAAGTGAATAAATGGGGTAATATCATTGTAGACCCAGAAACTATGAAAACAAGTAAAAAGGGTGTATTTGCTGGTGGCGACATAGTTACCGGAGGCGCTACAGTGATTTTGGCTATGGGAGCTGGGAGAAAGGCTGCCAAAGCTATCGATGAATACCTAAAAAATTCAGAAGTTTGGTAATCTAATCTTCTTCATTGGCTTTGCTTTTTTTTCTAAAAACTAATGATATTGGTGTTCCTTCGAAATTGTATTTCTCTCGAATTGTTCTTTCAATAAATCTTTTGTAGGAAACTGGTATCAATTCTGGAAAGTTAGTGAAAAAGACAAATACAGGTGGTTCGGTTCTGGTTTGCGTAATGTAGTTGATTCTTAAGTCTCTACCCTTAACTGCTGGAGGTGGAACTTTTTCAAGCTCGGGCAAAATCTCTCTATTAATTTGTGATGTTTGAATCCTAAGCATCCTATTTGCTTTTATTTCCTTTGCTTTTTCGATTATCTTTGTGATTCTTTGTTTTGTGATTGCACTAACGAATAGAATTGGAATGTAATAAAACGTTGGAAGTTCTTGATAAATTTTCTCCCTGAATTCATCAGCGGTCTTAGTCCCTTTGTTTTCAATCAAATCCCATTTGTTAACTGCAATCATAAGACCTTTTCTTGCTTCCTCGACTTGGTTGATAATTCTTTTATCCTGCTCCTCCAAGCCTCGTGTTGCATCGAGAACCACCACGGCAACGTCGCACCTTTCAACTGCTCTTATAGTTCGTACTACACTGTAAAATTCTATACTTTCCTTTATGCTACTTCTTTTTCGCAAACCAGCTGTATCAATTAAAGTTATTGCTTCATTATAATATTTAATTACCGTATCTATCGAGTCTCTTGTAGTTCCGGGAATATCAGTTACAATTGACCTTTGTTTACCGACCAAAGAGTTTACAATTGAAGATTTCCCAACATTGGGTCTACCAACAATGGCAATTTTTAAATTCGTATCAGTATCATTTTGGGTTTTGTCGGGCAAGCAAGCAACTAAGTCGTCTAAAAATTCCCATGAGTTTCTTCCAGAAAGTGCAGAGATAGGGTAAGGGTTGCCAAGACCAAGAGAACAGAAATCAAAAGCATTTAAATCGAATTGTGGATTGTCGCATTTATTAACTAAAAGAAATACATTTTTTTTCTTTTGTCGAAGAATATTAGCAATATCCATATCAAGAGCAGTTTGACCATCTCGTCCATCACAAACAAAAAGTATAGCCTCGGCTTCCTCTATTGCAATCATAACTTGCTCTTTAATGGCTTTTTCAATTAGATTATCAGATTTTGGAATAAATCCTCCAGTGTCGACAACGAAAAATTTTTTGCCGTTCCACTCGGCTTCACCATAAATTCTATCACGAGTAACACCTGGAATATCTTCGACAATTGCATTTTTTTCCCCAGTTAACCTATTAAACAAGGTGGACTTACCTACATTTGGCCTTCCAACTATAGCTACTACTGCCATCTTTTTACTAATTTTATAAGATAAATGTTTTGTAAATTTGGGATTTAATATCCTAAAGACGGATTATTATGAAAAGTATGACAGGTTATGCAAAATCGGAGAAAAACGAAAATGGAATCAAAGCCTCTGTAGAAATTAAGTCCTTAAATAATCGTTTCTTAGAAATTAGTTGTAAATTACCTAAATCAATTGCTCATAAAGAATTCGAAATTCGTGATATTGTTAAGAAATTTATTTCTCGTGGCACAATTACGGTTTCTGTTTCTACACAATATGACTACACTATTAAGCCATTCAAACTAAATGAGAATAATGCAATGGGGATTTATCATTCCCTTGTAAATCTTACAAAAAAACTTAAAATAAATAATAATGTCACGATAAGTGATATACTTTCATTTCCGAATTATCTTTTGATAGAGGATGATTTCAATGGGGTTTCGGAGTTGGAATGGAGTCTTGTGAGAACAGTTCTGGAAGATGCACTACTTCAAATTGATAAATACAGAACCGAAGAGGGCAAGAATCTCTATAAAGATATTTCACAAAGGGCAAAGCGAATGAAGGAAATTTTGAACAAAATTTTGCAAAAAAGTATCAATCGTGTAGAGGAGGAGAGAGAGAAACTGCGAAAGAAGGTTGCTATGCTCTTCGAAAACGACGAGATTGATGAGAATCGGCTTCAATTCGAAATATTGTTACTTGCAAACAAGTTGGACATAAACGAGGAGTGTACTCGTTTGGAATCTCATTTGAAATTCCTTAAAGACAGCTTAAGGTTGAAGGAGCCAGTAGGCCAAAAAATAAATTTTATACTTCAAGAAATAAATCGGGAGTTTAACACAATTGGTTCAAAGGCAGATAGCGCAGAAATCTCTCAACTTGTTGTTCAAGCCAAAGAAGAAATAGAAAAAATCCGCGAGTTGGTGCAGAATATCGAGTAAAAGTTAATGAAACATGGCCGCCTCGCAATTTTTAAAAAGCGCGAGGCAGCCATCATTAAAAGTTTAAAAGCCAAGTTCAATACCAAGGAAATAATTCCTTTCTGCAGCGGGGAAAAACTCTGCACCTTCGGCTCCTGCAGCATAAAGATTATTAAGCACGTTTCGAATTTGGAATTTAAATAACACTTCTTTAAAGAAGTAGAAACTTCGAAGTGTATAATTTAAGTCGAAATTTAAAACAGAGTAGCTATCCAGCTTATTATCGAAATAATAATCACCGCGATAGCGTAGGTGTTTGATTAATGCAGCGTTTGTAGTTATTAGATTGTCGTAGTTGTCGGTTCGGTAGTCTCCAACGAAATGCCACCACAGAGATGCAAATAGGTTTTTGTGCTTAAAATTTAATCTGACGTTACCCATAATATCTGGGAAACCGGCAATACGGTTGTTTTTAAACGAAATAGTTGTATTATCGTAAGTGACGAAGTTATATTCAACAATTCTATTTCGAGATAAAGTTGCATTCCCTTTCAATTCAAATTTTGTAGAGTTGTTTTCAAATAACTTTGCAGAAAACTCAAATTCCAGTCCAATATGTCTGGTTTTGGGAATATTTTCTTCGACAGGATTGCCAAAAATATCCAGTCTGCCAGTTTTTACAAGTTCATCCTTGTAATCCATCCAGAATAAGTTTAAATTTGCCTCCAGTTTATCATTAAAGATTACAGTGTTAATGCCTAACTCGATATCCAGCATCTTCTCTGGTTTGGAGATAGGCTTTGAAAAATCGTAGCGGATTTCTCCATTTACCTCTTTGAATTCAAATTGTGGAGTAGCACCAAAATAAGAGTCTTCTGCACGATAAAGGTTATGCATACGAGGCTCTCTCGAAGTATAAGCAACAAAACCATATAGGGACAGTCTTTCGTTAAATTTATAATTCAATCCAAATTGTGGATTGAAAAACAAATATTTGATGTCGAAGAGGTAATTATCTCCCCCTACAGACTTCCCGTCAATGTTTGTAAAATAGACTGGCTTATTCCTTGCTTTTTCGTTTTTAAGTCCATATCTTTGGTAAGTGAGTTGACCAGACAGTAAAATTGAAAATTTGTTACTAAGAAAATAATTCTCACGAGCGAAAATAGAAAGAATATCCCGAACGCCATTGTTTGAGTAGACCTTTTCATCTGGGTCGTAATCGAGTGGTAGAAATTCGGCATAACGTATCTTCCCCCAGTGTTCAGAACGGTGGAAACGAAATTCGGCACCAGCAATAAGCTCGTTTTCTCCATGCTTCCATACTACTCGTGGTATCCAACCACCTTGCTTGTTTCCTACGAATGCACGAAATATAGTCCCGGATGGATTTTTCTCCATTGAATATCCATACTGAGCAGTAAGGCGTAGCATTGAAGTGTCTGCCCAGGAAGCATCATAGTCGAAATATCCATCTCCGGTGTAATAGAACATTGCAGACAAGAAACGTAAACTCGAATTGATTTGCCAGTCATTCAAAATTTCGTAATGTGGTTGCGAAAATTCCTCTACCTCTTGCTTCCTTCTTGTAGAGTAGTATTCGACTTGTTTTCCTGTGGAATCGTAAGTCCAGTAGTTCCAATTTAGGCGTCTTTTCTCTTTATCTTTTATGAAATCTTTTGGAAGACCATTGTAAACGAGCCCGTCGTTAAGTGGACCACCAAATACATTTACTTGTGTTGAAATGTTCTCGTCGAATCTTGCAAAGCTGAAGAAGTAACTATTCAGAAAAGCAAATGAGTGGTTTCTATAACCAAGAGAATTTATTCGTGAAATTCTGCCGTAAAATGCATAATTATCGACTAAACCAGAAGAGAATTCGATTGCAAATTTGCTTGTGTTTGGGTGTAATTTAGTTGTATTATCATTGTAACCAAATTCTTGCCAACCAATACCAGTGTAGATTTTGGCACCCTTCTTATCAAGGAAGTTTCCAGTATTAAAGTTTATCGAACCACCGATGGCAGCCTGTCCATACGTGTTAAGTCCAGCGCCACGCTGAATTTGAATCTGCTGTACATTGGGAAGAAAATCTGGAAAGTCTATCCAGTAGACGTTATGGTCTTCGGGGTCGTTTTGGGGTATTCCGTTGATAAGGACAGAAATTCTTCTTTGATTGAATCCGCGCATAGTGAGGTTTGAATAACCTATGTCGTTACCGCTTTGCGAGAATGTGATAACCGAAGGCATTTCGCTGAGCAATCTTGGAATATCTTGCGTAGTGTAAATCGGATAGAATTCTTTGAACGATGTTTCGGAAAATGGGATAGGAGACAAGCCACGAATCGCACGAGTAGATGAAACAGTTATGCTAGGCAACCAATATGTTTTTAAAGTGTCGCTGCTCTCTGTTGATTCAAAGGCGAGCAAAATTGTTTTTGCAGTAAAGCAAAAAAGGAACAAAGCAATTGATTTGTACATAGCCTCACCTCACGAATAGTTTAACAATAAAACTATCCGTATGGAGGCACTTAAGAGGATTATACCTGGAATGTAGGGTTGTGTCCGTTTCCCTACGCCGGTATTACCCGGATCAGGTTCCAGGGGTATCCTCTCAGCCCAATGTTCAATTGAGCACCCCCAACGGACAAAATGCAAAATTAATAAAAAATTTTAAACTTGATTTTTATTTAATTTGCATTTTTTTGTTATCCAATGAAAGAAAATTTGAAACAATTGTTACCCTACGTTTATGTTTTATTGGCTTTTTTGCTTACTTTAGTCCTAGCTATTGTGGTACTGGATAAGATAGTTTTTCCAATCCTTGTTCATAGTGAGGATACGTTAAAAATGCCTAACTTAATTGGGATGCAATTGTCCGATGCCGAAAGAACTATCTCTTCGCTTGATTTAAAACTTGCAAAAGTCAATGAACTTTACAGCGAGCAATATCCAAACGGCACTGTGATTAATCAAAGTCCTAGGGCTGGACAAGTCATTAAAAAAGGGAGAGAAGTTTTCTTAACTGTAAGCCGAGGCAGGGAGGAAGTAGAAGTTCCAAATCTCATTGGTCAGAATATAAGAAATTCAAGGGTTCTGTTAAAAAATATTGGCCTCGATGTTGGAAATATTACCTATATTAATGATGAAAACTATGGAATTGATACTATTGTTGCTCAGAGCCCAATACCTGGCTCTAAAGTCAGTTATGGTAAAGTAGTCGATTTAGTTGTTAGCCGTGGTTCTGTGGACCTTGTTAAAGTTCCTTTTCTCGAGGGATTGAATATAGATAATGCAATCAAATTGCTTAGAGAGTCAGATTTAATTGTTGGGAATATTTTATATGTTGAAAACCAAACATATCTGCCCAATACTGTTATTAGTCAAAGCCTGAAAGCAGGGGATTTAGTTAAAAAGGGCACAATAGTGGATTTGACCGTTGTAAAGTGATTGCACGCTGTGAGTAGTTTATACGCTTAAAATTCGTTCATTATTTTCGAAATTGATATCAGATACAATATTAATTAGGTTCGTGTCTTTGTTTCCTAATCTTTACATCAGTTTTAACTCATTTGATTTATAATACCATAATCCGAATTTTAATTCTTATTTTTGTGATTTAGTCATAGGAATTTTTGAATATGTTTTCGGCTAATTTCTTTCGCTTTCGAATTTTCATAATTATACTAGCATTTTTTTCTCTGTTTATTGGGCTAATAATTGGGGTAACTAGGATTGGTATTTGGTCTCTTTTCAGTTATCTTCAGCCGCACCATTCTGCTATACTTGTTGGTTCTTTCTTTGGGACTTTAATTACACTTGAGAGAGTAATAACCATAAAACGCATTTGGACTATTTTCCTTCCGATTCTCAATGGCAGTAGTATTTTGCTGTTTTTGTTAAACATGCCCCATATTGCTCAAATTTCATTAATTCTTGGAGGATTTGTTTTAACTGCTATTTACCTTTCTTTTTTTATCCAACGTAAGAGTTTGATAAATTTCATGTTTGTGGTTTCTGGCATTATTTACATTTGGAGCTTTTGGTTTTACACAACGTCTCTTATTGAAAGTATGTATGCCTGGGTTCTTTTTTTTCTTTTTACCATTATCGCTGAGCGACTCGAGCTGACTGAGTATTTAAATGTTCCTGATTTTTTTAAGAGGTTAATAGCTGGGTCTCTTATTACTTTAGTTGTCATATTGCTTGCTAAAAATTACATCCAATTTAAATTAATTTTTGGTATAATTTCTCTTGTAACTTCTACTTTAATGATGCGTTACGATATCGCGGTGAAGAATATTCTTTCTAAAGAACCTCATCGATTTCGTGGTTGGGCGATTTTGGTTGGTTACATTTGGTTGATAGTTTTTGCCCTATCCCATTTGTTTGATTTACCTAATGTCGATATTTTGATTCATAGTTTTTTCTTAGGATTTGTAATGAATATGGTTTTTGCTCATGCTGGGATTATTCTCCCGGTAGTTCTTAGAAAATCGGTGGAAATGAATCCCAAATATACTTACTCCATTTGGATAACGTTCCAGATTATATTGTTGATGCGTTTCTTTACCTTTTTATTAAACCACTCTCTATTCAAATTTTTTATTATTGTGAACTTTTTTATCATTTTAGCTTTTTTCCTGCAACAAATCTTAGTGATGAGGAACAGGGCAGATTAAAATAATTTTGAACCATTCTTTACTTTACAAACGATAAACATTTCAAAGTCTTTCACAGCGTTTCTTAGTCCATACAACTTTTAAAATTATTTTAAATTAGAATTTGAAAGTACCTTGTTACCAACAACTGGATTACAGATAATTTTAATTATTTTGTTTATACTAAATTAATATTTAAGTTGCATTTACTTTTTTATAAGAAGGAGGTAAAATGAAAAAAATACTGATAATTAACCTATGTGCCTTTTTAATTGTGTTTAATTTCAAAGCACATTCAGACATGCGTTCGTATTTATGGACTTACGAGTATATGATAATGGAACCTGGACAAGCAGAGCTCGAACATTATCTAACTTTGAAAGCACCTAACTGGCATAATATTAAAGGTCAGACAATAGTAGAGCATAAGTTTGAGATTGAAGTAGGTATGACAAAACATTTTGATTTTTCAATCTATCAAAACTTTCTCCAACATCCAGGTAAAACTTTAACATATGCTGGTTTCGACTTGCGAGCACGGTTCTTGATTGGAGAAAAGAATCAGTTTCCGCTCGACCCCTTAATTTATCTTGAAATTGGCAATAATGCTGAGCTTTCGAAACCAAAGTTCGAAGGCAAATTGATTCTTGCTAAAGATATTGGAAATTTCAACATTGCTTTGAATTCAATTTTCGAGTTCGAAAATGATGGAACTATTTGGGAGTTTGTTCCTTCATATTCTCTCGGATTAAGATATGAATTTACAAAGTTGTTTCGGTTTGGAATAGAATTCAAAGGAGACAGAGATGCTCAATATATTGGTGGGGTGATTTCTCATGGGAGAGATAACCTTTGGATTGCTGCTGGACCAATGTTAATGTACAGCAGGAATTCCAAGGGCAAAAGTGAATTCCTGTTTCGCACAATAATAGGTTTAGGATTGTAATGGTATTGGAAGAACCTTGAGGACTGTCTTTAACCATTGCAACAATAGAGTATTGTGAAAAGATGCATCGAGCGAAAATATGGTGTATCAGATTAAAGTTGCCAAACCGTAAACCTTTAATCTTTGAATAAGATAGCGACAAAAATACTTTATTGACACCTAATCACACGGTAGACCCAACTTTCTTAAGTAACTGCAAGGTGATTTTGGTGGTGGTGTTTGGTTTGGTATTTTTTTTTCATTATCTGAACACCTACGAAAATCTGATAAAGTTCTCTTGGCAACATCTTTACACCCTCGTTCCTCGGAACCGTATCTAATTTCAAAACCATTTACTCGGCATTCATTATCGAAAAGAGGTGTGATAACAATTTGCTCTGGTTTCAAATTTGGCGAGACTTCTATTCTTGGAACAGAAAAAGCGCCTATTCTTTTTATTATCTGGCACTTAGATGTCAAGACAACTTTAGAGAAATCTCTATCAACAAGTCTAATTGTAACTTCCTTGGTTTCCAGATTCGTTTCAAAGTCGAAAGTTGCCCTGGTAAAATCAACTTCATGGAGTAAAATTTCGACTGTTTCTCCATTTTTAAATGTATAGCTTTGTCCGATTTTTGTAAACGTGATTCTTTTTGTAGGAAAACCAGAGACTGCCGTGGTAATATTACCTTCGATATTGGTTATCTTTACAGTGTCGTAAATTATCTCCGTAATAGTTGGGTGTTCATCTCTTTTGATATAATCATCTGGATGAAATATTATGTCTAGTGTACGGCAGGAAACAAAGAAAAATATTATTAAAAAATAAATAGTTAAATATTTCATAAGCAACCTACTGATTTACTAACTTAATTCCGTAGTATTTTTCAAGTGCATTAAAGAAAGCCTTTTCGTAGGAATTCCTTGTTAATCCAGCAGGTAGGTAATGATAAATAAGAAGATTTTTTATTTTTTTCAAATTTTGCCAAAAGTCTGGGTCCAGGCTTGCTTTATCACCTTCTGGGGGAAATCTTCCAACGAAAATCCAATGTTTTTTTATTGAGTCGGGAAGTAGTGATAACTGATTATATGCCTGTTTAAGCAGAAAATTTACAGAAGTCCAATTTGCATCTTGGACACCCTGTATAATATTTACAAAATCGGCACTATCTAATTTATCGTCAGTATAAATAAGATTTGTGTTGTTCTTAGGACCATCATTCCAAATAGTGAAAATAAATTGATGCCCCCCGGTTTCTTTAATAAATTCAAGAAAGTCACCACTTTGTTGATAATTTAATTTTTTGAAAAACATACCATAAAATCTTGGGAATTTAGCTTCGAAACATTCTCTTCTAATATCGGGGGCAATTGCAAATTCTTCAACTTTGTAGTTTTGTGAAGATTTCAAAGAGTCGATTATCTCGGCTTCCAGACCCTCCCTAGGATTTATTAAGTAAGAATATATTTGTTTTGGTTTTTGAGATTTGTTTTTGGTGAAATCTTTAATTCTTTCAAGTAGTTCTTTCTTTGAAGTATAATTATAGCAGTTTGGAAAAGAACCAGCCAAAATGAAAAGCAACCTCGGGTCCTCTGGTTCCTTTTCAATCTTTTTTAGAAAATCGATAAATAAATCATTAGTGCTTTCATTTGAAAGGCTAACATCTGTTGTGTCTGCAAATATCGAAAAGATTGTACGATAGATTGCCTCTCTCCAAATTTTTTCATTTTCACCTGGTTTTTGCCTAATTTCAAATTCAGATTTTGGTAATTTGCTTGAGCCATAAATTTTAATTTGCAAGTAAGTCGGATTGTACTTTTCCATTATAAAAGTTGTTAATTCTCGAGAGAAAGCGCTGTCGTGTTCAGGATTTCTTAAATAATCGTTATTAAGGACTAAAATTTTAAGTTTAATTTCGGACGGGGGTTGGGATGAAAAATAAAAAAAGATAGCATACACTGCAAGTGCTAATAAAATGAGCAAACCAAATACCTTAATTTTGTTCATATTTTTTCTCCTCAAAATTACTTTTTATTGGATTGATTTGACTTACATCGTCGTAAATTCTTTTTAATCCATATGATTGCAAATTACTTTCAAATGAATTGTTAGAAATAGTACGAAAATGATTAAAAAGTTCTCTAATTTTCTTTTCGATTTCGTCCGGGTTATCCAGCAAAAAGCCAGCAACAATCAGGATTAATCCACCAAAGATGTAAAACAATCCTAACCCAGCGAAAGTTAATACTGAATAAACAATGAAAATAAAAATTATTTGTGGCAAAAGTACTCTAACAAATTCCCATGTACTCAGGGGAAATACCCTGTTGCCAAAAGCATCCACAATTAGGTAGGAATCGTAAACATAAAATCCAAAAAGAATTAATTTTAACAAACCAAGGGATGTTAAGATAGGCCTAAAAATTTTACGTTGCAGTTCTCTTTTGTATGTGTTGGTGGACAATCCACCGCTAGCCAAAATAGCCATGGTAGCATCAAAAAGGGTAAAAATTAGTGCTAGCGATGAGGGAGGAACTCTAATAATCTTTGCAAGATATTGTAGTGTTTGGTGCGAGACAAAAAAGTCGAACACAAGAACAATGGAACAAGCGATTCCATAGATGAGATAGGTTGCTTTTTTTTCAGAGAAAAATTCGTTGAACTCACTTTTTTTCTTCTCATATTTTTCTCTTGCTTTCCGAGCTTTAAGTAATTTTTCGTTTTTTTGAAGTATTTTGTCGCTAATTTCTCGTAATTCTCGATAACTGTCTACCATAATTGTGCCTTTATTTACACATAATTATTTTTTATGTCTAAAACAAAAATATAAAAAAAATCTTTTCCTTGCAAGTTAACGAATTTATATTTATTAATTATTGAGGCAGTTCTTCTAAAAATTTATTAAAGCTTGGTGATTATTATAATTTCAAGCTAATAGGTAAATTTATGTTTAATAAACTAAACCAAATTTTCTAAATGAATTAATGTATTTAGATTAAGAGCATATTTAGCATTATCCAAGAACACATTTAAAAGTTAAATAAAGAAGAAGGTATTAAAATGAGTTTAAGAAATAATTAGGTTAATTATCCATTTCATTTCTATTTCAAATACTGTAAAATAAGGTCGCAGTTCAATTGTAATTTAAATTACAAATCTATTCCGAATTGTTCCTTTAATACTCTTTTCAGCTTTTCAAATTCTTTAAGAAGTTCCGGTAGTTGTTGGGTCGACATTAAAATTTTGAATGCTTCAACTTTTTTCCTCGGTGGTGCTCCGAAATAAACCCCACTTTCTGTTATGGACTTTGCAACACCCGATTTTGCCTCCAAGACCACGTCGTCGGCTATCTCGATATGACCAGCGATACCAACTTGGCCTGCGAGTCTGTTCCTTTTACCGATTTTAGTACTTCCGGAAATCCCAACTTGCGCTGCCATTGCGGTATTTTCTCCAATGTGCACATTGTGCGCAATTTGTACAAGATTGTCGATTTTTACACCATCCTCGATTACTGTACTTCCAACAATAGCTCTATCTATTGTTGTATTTGCTCCGATTTCGACATTATTCCCAATAACAACATTACCCAACTGGGGAATTTTGGTATAACTACCATCTTTGTTCTCAATAAATCCGAATCCATCGGAACCTATTACAGCCCCGGCATGTATGATGCAATTGTCGCCTATAACCGTGTTGTAATAGCATACAACATTAGAATGTATTAAACAATTTGCTCCAATTCTGACATTATCGTATAAAGTGACATTTGGTAGGAGAATTGTATTTTCCCCAATTATGCAATTTTTACCGATTACAACATTTTCTCCAATAAAAGCTGATTTCGCTATGCTTGTTCCTTCTCCAATAATGGCACTTGGGTGTACAAAGGAGTTAAATTGTTTGTAATAAGTATCATTTAGAACAAGAAGTTGATAAAAAGATTGATAGGGATTATCTACTTTGATGAAAGCTTGTTTATTATTTTGCTCAGTTGGTGTAAAAGTTCTTGGTACAAGGATGCAAGTTGCTTTTGTTGCTTGCAAGTGTTTTAGATACCTTGTATCAAAATAAAATGTTAGGTCACCTTCTTCCGCATATTCAATCCTGTTTAAACGATAAATTTCCAAGAAACCGTTTCCTATAAGTTCACCACCTAATATGGAAGCAATTTCATTACACGTCGTGGGTTTGTTTAATTCCATAGATTGTATATGAACCTATTTTTCCTCCTGTTCACTCGGATTCATTGGTTGCTTTTGCTGTTCTTTCTCTAGTTCTAATTCTTGTTTGGAGGTTCTTCTTTTTTTACGCTGTGTAGATGGAGTTTCAACTTTGACTTGGTTCCGAGGGTCTTTCGAGATTTTTTCTTGTAATTCTTTTTCCATCTGTGATACGTCTACACCAAGTTCTCGTAGGACCTTGAGAGTTAGGTCGTATTTGTAATTAACATATGCAAGAGGATTTGTGCTTTTATCCCAAATTATGTCGAAACCATTTTCTGCAGCAACTTTTTGAACAGCGGCATAAATTTTGTCTTCAATTGGTTGCATAATTGTTTTAACTACCATATCATATTCACCGCCAGGTTCGAATTTTTTGCGTGAATATGTTAATTTTGCAACTGTTAAGTCCTCGAGTTCTTTTTCTTTCAGTCTTTTCTCTTCGTCTGTCCAGATTAAACGATTCTTGTTGATTTCAAATTTAAGATTTTCAATACGCTGTTCCATGTCTTCCAGGTCGCGTTTCCATTCTTCAACGATGGAACGTATTCTTTGCTCGGCTTGTTTGGCTTCGGGAAACTTCTCTCTAATTACATCCGAGGCAATAAAAGCAACTCTTTGCGGATAAAGCACCTCGATGCTTGAAAATAAAAAAAGCAGATACAAAAAGATTTTACTCATTAATGCACAATTTAAGAATTTGTAAAACAAAATTATTTAAGGCCACGTTTAATCTTGTCCAAAACTTTATACGTTATATCTAAGTTATCTTCGGAGAATAGAAGATTTCCCTTGTCAAATACAATTGTTAAATTTTCTTCCTTAGCTACTAATTGAATAGCAGATTTTACTTTGCTTCTAATTGGTTCGAGGAATTCGTCGCGTTTATTTTGAATTTCGTTCAACTTCTCGTTGTAAAATTGTTGCATTTTTTGTTGTTCTTCTAAAAGAGCTTGTTCTTGCTTTTGTTGCTGGTCTGCAGGCATCATACTTTTTTGCTTTTGGTAATTATCTAATTTCTTCTGGAAAGATTCCTGCATTTTCATGAGGGTATCTTGCAAGTTCTTCTGCATTTCTTTCAGTTTTGTATCGGCTTCTTTCGCTTCGGGAAGTTGTTCCACAATTAGATTAACATCCACAACACCGAACATTGGTTTACTTTGAGAGGTGGACTTTGGTTGAGAATGTGCTAAAAAAATAACATTAAAAGCGAAGAAAACGGACAACGATAAAACCTTTAGATATTTCATAAAACCTCCAAATAAATTTGATAACTAAATCAATAAAACTTCAAAATTACAAAATTATTGACCAATATGGAAAAGAAATTTCCAACCAGAAATTTGACCTGTATCGTCGGTTTTATCGAAACCGTAACCATAACTAAATCCAATTATGCCAATAGCTTGTAGAAATATTTGTACACCGACACCGGCAGAGCGTTTCAAATTAAATGGGTCGGTTCGACTAAGGTCATTCCACACATTTCCAGCTTCGGCAAAGCCATAGAAATAAATTGGCATTGGGTCCAGACTTAGTGCAAATCGTAATTCAGCAAAATGGCGAGCTAAGACCTTTCCACCTCCTCTTGGTCCAATCGATTGGTCGGGATATCCTCTAAGAGGCGTTACCGGGAAACCACTACTTAACCCAGTCCCACCCATAAAGAACAATTCAATGGGGTTAATAGTTGTGTCAGACTTTATTCCAGTAATATAACCCCAGCTTGAAGTAACATTGAGAGCAACCCGTGGCAAATCGTTAATTTTCAGAACTGTTTGGTTAATTTCAAAACGAAGCTGGGTCTTGAAAAAGTCTGTTGTTCCAATTCCAAAAGAGCCAAGAGCCAAGTCGTTCGACCAACTAAATCTTGAACCGCTTGTTGGGAAAAAGATATTATCTAAGCTGATTCGAGATATAGATTCTGAAATAGTAAATTCAGTAGTTACACCAGGACGATAGTAATTCGAATACCCAGAGCCAACGTTGTTTCTTTGAATGCGAATCCCACCGTCTATTCGGAAATAATCATCGGGCCAGCGAAGTCTTCTTCCGAGATTAATTCCAAGCCCAGTTCTTCTTAAATCGATTGGATTAAAGATTATCCTCGTGTCGTACAAATTAAAGCCAAGAGTTGTTGGTTCGTCAAACAGCCAAGGCTCGGTAAATCCAAGCGCAATGGTTCGATAACGATTTGCTTGTCCAAACTCAAGATTGAAATTAAAAAGCTGGCCGGCACCACCTTTTAATGGCTCTAACAATGAAAAGTTGTTGAAAGAAAATCCAATAGCGCCAGTCAATCCAAAAGAACCAGCAAATCCAATCGAAGCATTGAATGTATCTGTGGAGCGCTCTTCTACATGGTAAACAATATCAACTTTCGTGTTGTCAACCATTTTGACATCAGGTCGCAATGTTTCTGGATTAAAATAATTAAGTAAGCCAAGTGCTCTCACACTTTTGATAATTGCCGAGCGGTTGAAATAATCTCCTGGGTAGGTATAAAGTTCTCTTCGAATGACTTTGTCCTTGGTTTTGTTATTTCCAACGATTTCCACTCTTCGGATTGTTACTCTATTCCCTTCGTATATTCTGATGAATAAATCAAGAGAATCGGGTTCTACTCTTACTTCTTGGACTTCATTCCTTGCGAAAAGGTATCCATTGTCGAAATATAAACTCATCGCATCTGTATTTTCCTTGTTTCCATTAAGGTTTTGTTGTAACTTCTCTAAGTTGTAAGTTTCACCTTTAGTTATATCGAGCCGTCGCTGTAAAGCTTCGCTAGGGAAAATGGTGTTTCCAAGAAAATAAATATTTCTAATGAAGTATTTCTTCCCTTCATTGATGAAAATTTTAATGTGTACAACTTTTTCCTCGTCATCAAAAATGACTGTATCACCGAGTATTTCGAAATCAATGAAACCTTTATTTCTGCAATATTTAATTAGGAGCTCTTTATCGTTTTCATATGCGTTTGGTTCAAATTTGGCAGAGCGCCAGAATTGCCACCATCTTTTGGTTTTGGTTTCGTCAAAAGCGCTTGCTAATTCGTCGCTGGTCAAATTTTTATTTCCTTCGAAAATGATAGATTTTACCTTGTATTTAAACCCCTCGTCAATTTCGATAACAAGACGCAGAAAGTTTTGTGTGTCGGTTGGTATCAAGTTTGCTTTTATGTTCGCAAAAGGAAGTCCTTCATCTTTGTATTTTCTTTTAATTCTTTGTTGAATTTGATAGACCTCGTATGGCGAAATTATCTCACCTCGATTTTTGTTAATTACTTTCAGCAAATCCTCGCGAGAAACTTTTTTATTGTTTTGAATAATAATATCACTCAGTCTTGGATTCTCCTTGACTTTAATTGTAAGAAATATAGAGTTGCCAGATATCCTATCAACCAAGATTTGAACATCAGAAAATTGCTTTCTGCTCCAAAGATTTTTTATGGCTTTTTGTAGTTTTGAATCGAAAGGGTATGTTATCTCTTCTCCTCGATTTAAGCCGGAGATAGAGATTATTGTTTGAGGGTCGGAATATATATTCCCTTCGACAGTGATATCGGCGATGAAATATGTTTGTTTTGTCTGTGGTAAAATCTCGAAACTTACAAAAACTAAGAAAAATAGACTCAAAAAAGCGTATCTGTTCATTTCTTTATTAAAATATTTTCGTTTATGTTTTTAACTTCATCCTCTTTTAATTGTGCAGAGATTTTGCCAAATCTTCGTTCTCGTCGTGAGTAATCTTTGATTGCATGATATAAATCTTCGCGACGAAATTCTGGCCAATATTTGTTTGAAATATAAATTTCCGAATATGCTGATTCCCAAAGAAGGAAGTTGCTTAAGCGCATTTCTCCGCTGGTTCTAATAATTAAGTCTGGGTCTGGCAATTGAGCAGTTTGTAAGTATGTCGAGAAAAGTTCCTCGGTAATGTCTTCTGGAGAGATTTTTCCATTTCGAATATCGTGGGAAATCATTTGTACGGCGCGGACTATGTCCCAGCGGCCACTATAACTTAGAGCTAATGTCAATGTTAGCCCAGTATTTTTGGCAGTTATTTCAATTGCCTCGAAGAGAAGTCTTTGTACTTTCTTTGGAAGAGAACTTATTTTACCAATGGCAAGTAATCGAACATTATTTGCGTGTAATTCTTTGAGCTCTTTCTTTAAATAGAATTCTAACAAATTCATCAAGACTCCTACCTCGCTGGAGGGTCTTTTCCAGTTTTCCAAAGAGAAGGCATAAAGGGTTAAATAAGATATGCCAAGTTGTGCGCATGCTTTAACAATATCACGAACACTGTCTATTCCCTGTTTGTGCCCTTCGGTCCTTGTGAGCCCGTGTTCCAATGCCCACCTTCCATTACCATCCATGATTATTCCAATGTGTCTTGGAATTTTGTAATTCTTTAAAATTTCTTCTTGTTTGCCTAAATCTAAAGCTGATTGCTCGGTATACCAATTCATTATAATCTATTTTTTACCTTGTTTATTGACTATTATCTTGTCATTATATTTTTTAAACATATAAACGGTAAATATTCCCACCAAGCCAATAAAAATAAAAGGTGTCCAGAAAACGTACGGTTTGAAATAATGCCAAAGTAGGAGAGTTGATTCTTTCGATATGAAGAAATTATCCACACCTTGGTGGCTAATTTCTGTGTTTTTGTGGATTTCTAAATATTTCATTGCAAGTGAATATTTTTCTGCGAGTCCTTTGTATAAATAACCAGCCGAAACTGCTCCTAATGTTAGTCCTAAAGTATAACTAATGCTTAATGAACCCAAGTAAGTCGATTTCCTATTAGAAGGTGCAATTTTAGAAACTAATTCCAAAATTTTGATATTAAATAATATTTCCCCAAAGGTATAAATAATCATTCCAAGAATTAAGTGCAAACCATTTATGGAAAAGGAACAAAAAGCAAGTCCTATTGTCACAAATGCTTGGCTTACAAATATCGAATAAAGGGAGTCTTTAGTAGAAAATACTTTTTGGAAAATTTGAGCAAAAGCGATAACAATCACTGGATTTAGGATGTATATAAATTCATAAGAAATTCCTCTTCCGTAGCTTGTTAGCATTGTAAACTCTTTCGATAGCCCCAGAAATTGAGCAATATTAGAGGTATCAATCCAATCCACGATGTAGTTGGGCAGGGTTTCGTAAAATTGCATATAAATTATTGCAAAACAGGTTGTGAAACAAAGTATAAAAAGCATTCTTTTTTGTGTTATTAACTTAGCAATCTCGGTGATATTAACTTTACTGTTTTCGATTTTTTGGGAAGAATATATTTTTTCTCTATTCGGTATTTTCAACAATGAATATGATAATAGTAGATTCAATATAGAGGTGATAAAACTACCCAAAAAAACGATATTCCAACCATACTGTTTTATATAATTTGAGAAAACTAAGGCAAATAAAAATGCCAGATTGTTAATGATAAGATAAACTGACCATACATTTTTTTTAGGGGATTGTGAAAGTAAACCTTGCAGTGAGGGTTTGAAACCACCACTTCCAATGCCAACCAGAATGACAGAAGTAAGTAAAATCGGTATTGATTGGCTTAGAGAAAATGACAAATAGCCTAAAGAAATAAGTATAATACTTAAGAATATTGTTTTTTCTTGTGAAATTCTATCGGCAATAATGCCTGTGAAAATTGGTGTTACATTTTGGACAAGCGCCCAGGTAAAAAAAATCCACCCTTTTACTTCTTGCCCTAAACCTAAAGCGTTCTCTATTCCTTTTTGTGAGATGTAAATAGGCAATTGAATGAGAACATTAAAATAGGAAAATCTTTCCAAAAATTGCAGTAATAATATAGCTGAAAGGTTGAAGCCTTTAAAGAAACTCATTAGTAATTGGATTTAAATTCCTACCTTTTGAAAGATATAGTCCACATTTTTAAATATTTCTTCGTGCGTGAATAATTGTTCAATTTCCTCTTTGGAAAGGTACTTTTGGAGTTCATTATTCTCTAAAAGAACTTCTTTGAACTCTCTCTCGCTTTCCCAGGCTTTTATAGACGAAGTTTGGACAATTTTATATGCAATTTGTCTTTTTACTCCTTTTCTCATGATAGCCAATAGCAGCTTTTGTGAGTAAATCAGACCTTTTGTTAGTGCAAGGTTCTTTTGCATGTTTTCGGGGTAAATAATTAGTTTGTCTAAAAGTTCAATAGTTTTTGACAGAATATAATACAACGAAATAGTAGCGTCTGGGAAAATTATTCTTTCTACACTACTATGGGATATGTCTCTCTCATGCCAAAGAGTGTTATTCTCGATTGCTGGGATGACAAATGAACGAATAAGTCTGGCTTGTCCGCAGATGTTTTCACTTGTTATTGGATTTCTTTTGTGTGGCATTGCAGAGCTACCTTTCTGCTCGGGTGAAAAAAATTCTTCGGCTTCGAGAACCTCTGTTCTTTGCAGATGTCGAATCTCAGTTGCGATTTTCTCCAGCATAGAGGCGATTATCGCAAGAGTTGAAATAAAGTAAGCGTGCCTATCTCTCTGAATTACCTGCGTTGAAATAGGAGAAGATTTGAGATTTAATTTAGAACAAACATATTCTTCCACGAATGGGGGCAGATGGGCATAGGTTCCAACAGCACCACTAATTTTACCGTATGAAATTTCTTCTATTGCATATTCGAGTCGCCTTATATTACGGTTCGTTTCGTCGAACCATAGAGCAAATTTCATCCCAAATGTGATTGGTTCGGCATGAACTCCATGTGAACGTCCAATGCAAGGAATGTATTTATATTCATTTGCTTTTGTCTTAAGTATCTGTGCAAGCTGATTGAGCTTTTCGAGAATCAAATTCCCAGCTTGTTGGCATTGTACTGCAAGGCAAGTATCAAGAACGTCGCTCGATGTCATACCGAAATGCAAATACTGAGCGTATTCACCAATATTTTCTTCAACATTTGTTAAAAAGGCAATAACGTCGTGTTTGGTTTTTTGTTCAATTTCATTAATCCTTTGAACGTCGAATTTTGCTAATGCTCTCATCCGATGAGGCGCATCTTTTGGTATCCATCCAATTTCTGCGAGAGCTTCGGCGGCAAGCAGTTCAATTTCAAGCCATATTGAAAATTTATTCTCATCTGACCAAATTTTTTCAATTTCGGGCAATGTATATCTTGGTATCATTCAAAATATAAAAATGTAAAAAATCAAAATTAGTAAGAAATTTTTAAAGTACCGAGTCACACCTCGAACGATTGTCGGGATACTTTCAAGAATTTTCTTAATTTTGAATTTTTGTTAATAGAGAAAAAAAGAATTGGAAATTGCTTTAATAATCTTAGTTGTTAACATTGTCATTGCAGTTGTTGATTTGTCTGTCGGTGTTGCAAACGACGCAGTAAATTTCTTAAATAGTGCAGTTGGTTCTAAAGTTTCTAGCTACCGTAAGGCATTGATTTTTGCTTCAGTCGGTATCCTTATAGGTGTAACACTATCTAGTGGAATGATGGAAATTGCCCGCAAGGGAATTTTCAATCCATCTGCGTTTACACTCTTCGAAGTGATGGTGATTTTTCTTGCTACTGCTCTCACCGATATAATTTTACTCGATTTCTTTAATACTTTTGGTATACCGACGTCGACTACTGTGTCTATGATATCTGCACTAACCGGTGGAGCTCTTGCTATAACACTTGTTCATCTTGTAGGGGAAAACCAACCTCTCGAAAATTTATCTCTTTATATGAATTTAGGTAAATTAACAGCAATTTACGTGTCCATTGTTTTGTCCATTATTTTTGCATTTGTTTTTGGGTATTTAGGTCAGTTTTTTTCAAGATTGATTTTTTCATTTGATTACAGAGAGGCATTTAAGAAAATTGGTCCTATCTGGAGTGCTTTTGCTTTTACTTTTATTCTGTTTTTTATTTCTGTCAAAGGGTTAGAAGGCGCTTCCTTTATAACTAAAGAAACCCAGTTATTTATAACTTCGCATAGATGGGAGCTTTTGGGTCTGGCGTTCATTTTATTCACATTTATTTTTTACGTAGGTTTATGGTTGCGATTCGACATATTGAAATTTATTGTGCTCATTGGAACATCTGCTCTTGCCCTATCGTTTGCCTCCAACGACCTCATAAATTTTGTCGGTCCAGCTCTTAGTTCATTGTTTGCATATCAGTCTGCTCTAAATAATCCAGACCCACTAAATATGAAAATGGATGCTTTAGCAAATCCAATTGTAGCTCCGACCGAATTCTTGCTCCTTTCCGGCTTGGTTATGGTGATAACTCTTTTTCTTTCTAAAAAAGCTAGAAATGTTACTAGCACCGAAGTCAATTTGGGAAGGCAATACGAGGGATACGAAGCATTCGAAACATTTCCTTTCGCAAGGTTTGTTGTAAGAATTTCTACATCTTTTGCTAACAATATATCTAAAATTTTACCAAAGTGGCTTGTACAAAAGGTAAACGAGCGCTTTGATTCTACAAAGGTCATTTTATTGAAGGGTGATGATGGAACTTATGCCTCCTTTGACCTTATAAGAGCTACGGTGAATTTAACTATTGCTTCTGCATTAATTTCTTTAGGCACTTCGTTGAAATTGCCTTTATCTACGACTTATGTAACCTTCATTGTTGCAATGTCTACTGCCTTTGCCGACCGCGCATGGGGTAGAGATTATGCGGTTTATAGAATTTCAGGAATCCTGACAGTAATCGGTGGATGGTTGCTGACTGCAGTAATCTGTGGTATCATATCGGGAGTAATTACTTTGACAATTTTTTACACTAAGATTTTCGGTGTTGCAATCTTTGTGGGACTTACAATTTTATCATTAGCCAGAACCACGATAATATTTAAAAAGAGAGAAAAGGAAAAACAACGAGAAGAAGAAAAACTGAGATTGCAAAAAGAAAACGCCAAGGAAAGCTTTAAAATTTTTGTTCAAGACACATTAAGTTTTCTAATGGAAGTTAAGGAAATTACTAATCTTTGCATTTCTGGCATATCTAAATTTAGATTTAAAGAACTAAAGAAAGCAAAAAAGCAATCTGAAACACTTCGAAACAAGGTTGATGTTATTTTTTCTGATTTTGCCAAAAGTATAAAGGGATTTGATGATACATTATTTGAGAACTCCCATACCTATGCTTCTGCTATGGCTGATTTGACAACTATAGCAAGTAATTTAACCACAGTCACAGAAAGATGTTTCGAATACCTCGACAATTATCAGAAGCCATTAACGGATAATCAGGTGAGCGACCTTCGATTGGTTACTAAGTTTTATAATCAAATGTTTGATAAAATACTAGCCATAAGTAGAAATTCAGATGCAAAATTGGTTACAGAGGTAGTGAATTTCGAAAAGGAATTTCACAAAGAAATAAAGAGAATTCACAATACTTATATGAAAGCAATGAAGCGTCCAGGTGCTAATACGAAGCGTGGGATATTATATATTTCCTTGATTGAAAATCTTTATGTAATTGTTAATAAAGTACTCAATTTAATTACAATTCTAAATCAACTACAGGCAAGAATTCTAGCAAAGTAGTTTTCTTACTTTTGTGTTTTTTTGTTTCTAACATTATTCATTAATGGTAAGGGGAAGAATCCCTTCTTTAATGCAATCATAGTTCATCTATCCTGATAATTTACTGTATATTTTTGTTGTTTTGTTGTAATCTATTAAAAATTAATTATTTAGATGTGTTAATCTTTAATTGGGAGTCGCTTATTTTAAAATATTAAGAAAATTATAAAAACATTTTTTTAATTTTGAATTTTTATTTTATTCGAAGATTATGCTAACTGAATTTGGAATTGTACTTTTATTTTTCATTGTTGGCTTTTTATTTGTAGCAATTGGTTTATTCGCCGCTGCAATTATCCGTCCTCACAAGCCAAATCCTATCAAGCTCTCTACTTATGAATGTGGTGAACAACCAATTGGGTATCCCTGGGTTCGTTTTAATGTTCGATTCTATGTGGTTGCTCTTGTATTTTTGCTATTCGATGTTGAAATTGTGTTGCTTTTGCCTTGGGCTGTGGTGATTAATTACTTCAAATCCTTTGGTTTGGGCTTCTTTGTTTTTTTAGAGATGTTTGTTTTCTTGGCTATTTTGGTTTTTGGCTTTGCCTATGTCTGGGCAAAAGGGGATTTAGATTGGGAGCGCTCGAAGCCCATTATACCGAATCTTGATTATTTAATTTATAAAAAACAATAAAAGAGGTACATTATGGGACTCTTAGATAGATTAGACAATCCTTACGAAACTGGAGGCATTATCCTGGGAACACTTGAAGATATATTAAACTGGGGTAGAAGCAAATCTGATTGGTATCTGCATTTTGGTCTTGCTTGCTGTGCAATAGAATTCATGTCGATGAATGCTTCTCATTTCGACTTTATGCGTTTTGGAATTATTCCAAGAGCAACTCCTCGACAAGCTGATTTCATAATGATTACAGGTACAGTAACGCTAAAAATGGCAGAAAGGATAAAAGTGCTTTGGGAGCAAATGGCAGAACCAAAATATTGCATCTCGGTCGGTTCATGTGCGAATAGTGGTGGACCTTACTGGCAATATGGTTATCACGTTTTGAAGGGTGTTGATAGGATAATTCCAGTTCATGTTTATGTCCCGGGCTGTCCACCTCGCCCCGAAGCAATGGAAGAAGGAATGATGAAATTACAAAGCTTAATCGACCGACAAGCTATATTTAGAAAACGAGAAAAACTTGCCGAGAATGAAAATTTGATAAAGTCGAATAAAATGTAAGAGTATCTAATGAACACCACCGAAATTTTCGAGTTGTTGAGAGAAAAATTCAAAGATGCTATAATCGATTTGGTCGACAATCCACCATCAGACTCATTCATTAATGTAGTTCCAGAAAAACTTTTCGACATTTGTCTAGAATTGCGAGATAATCCAGAATTTGATTTTGACTATTTAATGTGTTTAAGTGGTGTAGACTTTCCCACTAACTTGCAAGTGGTATATCACCTTTATTCTTTAAATAAAAAGCACAAAATCGTTTTGAAAGTAACTGTCCCAAAAGAAAATCCAAAGGTACCAAGTGTTGAAAGAATTTGGCGCTCTGCTGATTGGCATGAACGAGAAGCTTACGACTTATTTGGCATCATCTTCGAAGGTCATCATAATTTAATTCGGATTCTTTTACCTTACGATTGGGAAGGATACCCTTTGAGAAAGGATTATAAAGAACCCGAAACATATCATGGTATGAGAGTACCATATTGAGGTATTGAAAATGACAACAAGAAAAATTCTTGATATTGATTTTAGTAGAATTGACACTGACAGGATGCGGCTAAATGTTGGGCCCCAGCATCCATCCACCCACGGAGTATTACGATTGGAAGTAGAGCTCGATGGTGAAGTTGTAACTAATGTCATTCCACATATAGGATACCTGCATCGATGTTTTGAAAAAATAGCCGAGAATATGAACTATCAGCAAGTCATTCCGTATGTAGACCGAATGGATTACATCTCCTCGATGAACAATGAGTTGCCCTATGTAATAGCAGTCGAAAAATTGCTTGGTTTAAAGGTGCCAGAAAAAGTGGAATACATCCGTGTAATAATGGCTGAACTTAACAGAATCGCTAATCATCAAATAGCGATTGCAACTTTTGGCTTGGATGCTGGAGCATTTACTCCATTTCTATATTTATTTCGAGATAGAGAATATATTCTTTGGATATTTGAAAAAGCCACCGGTGGGCGTCTACTTTTTAACTACTTCTGGGTCGGTGGTTTAGCAAATGATGTCTACCCAACCTTTAAAGAAGATGTATTAAACATAGTTAAACAAGTTCGGAAAACTAATAAAGATATTGAGGAGTTGCTTATTTATAACAAAATTTTTATAGATAGAACTGCAAACATAGGCGTTTTACCAGCAGATGTAGCCATTAATTATGGTTGCAGTGGACCAATGCTCCGGGGCTCTGGTGTGCCTTTCGATTTGAGAAAAGCCGAACCATATTCCATTTACGATAGATTTGATTTTGAAATACCAGTTGGTAAAGGCGAAGTTGGAACTGTTGGAGATTGCTGGGATAGAAATATTGTAAGAATGCGCGAGATAGAACAAAGCTGTCGGATAATCGAACAAGCAATTGCTCAAATGCCCGATACTGGAGATGTCCAGTCTGCTATACCAAAAAAAGTCCGACCCCCAAAAGGTGAAGTTTATTTTCGATGTGAAAATCCAAAAGGCGAACTTGGGTTCTACATCATTAGTGACGGAAAGGACAAACCATATAGGGTAAAGGGACGTGCCCCTAGTTTTGTGAACCTGAGCGTTCTGCCAGAAATCTCCCGTGGGTATTTATTTGCAGATTTAATTGTTATCCTTGGTAGTATAGATATAGTACTTGGAGAAATTGATAGGTAGGACAAAGAAATTATTCTATGGAAACATTTAATGTTTTTGATGTTCTTTTGGGTAATAACTTTCTTAGTGCGTTAATAAGTGTTGTGCTTCCACTCGTATTTTTGGTAATTTATGCACTGATTGCAATTTTAGGCGAATTAAAAATATCTGCCTGGATACAGGAAAGATTGGGTCCAATGCGTACTGGTCCTTATGGTATTTTACAGCCATTGGCAGAGGTAATTAAATTAATCCAGAAAGAGGACATTGTCCCCGCCGGGGCAAATAAATTGTTGTTCAACTTAGCCCCTTACATTATTTTTGCTGGTTCATTTGCTGGATTTGCTGTTATTCCTTTTACAGCAGCTTTTGTGCCAGCTGAGATAAATATTGGATTATTTTATGTTTTTGCCGTTGGTGCTTTTGCTGTTATCGGAATAGTTATGGGGGGTTGGGCCTCGAATAATAAGTACTCTTTGCTCGGTGCCATGCGCTCTGCTTCTCAGATGATTAGCTATGAAATTCCCGGTGCCCTTGTCATACTCTCTGCTGCTGTTTTAGCAAATACGCTTGATATGCAAAAGATAACCTCGCTTCAGGAGGGTGGTTTTTGGAATTGGTTCTTGTTTGGTGGACCCGGTGGGTTTTCTAAAATTTGGATACTTCCTTTTACGTTGCTTCTCTCTTTAATTTATATGATTGCTTCTCTTGCCGAAACAAACAGGACTCCTTTCGACATTCCCGAGGGAGAGTCCGAACTTGTAGCTGGCTATCACACAGAGTATTCTGGGATGAAATTTGCTATGTTCTTCTTTGCTGAATACTCGAATATGTTCATCGTTGCTGCAATATTAAGTATTGTCTTCTTAGGCGGATGGACTTCACCGTTTGGTTCATTTATGAGTGGCTATTGGTGGGGTATTTTTTGGTTTGTCTCTAAAGCAATGTTTATTGTTTTTATTCAAATTTGGTTGCGATGGACTTTGCCCCGTGTCCGAGTAGACCAGCTTATGTATCTTGGATGGAAAATATTATTACCTTTTGCACTTGTGTGCTTTGTAATTATCAGCTTGTATAGAATAATCTATTGATTTATAAAATAGATTGGAGGCTAATATGATAGATTATTTTAAATATGTATGGACTTGGTTCTATACAATACTAATTGGAATGAGAGTTACTTTGAAGCATTTGTTTGCAAAAAAGGTAACTATTCAGTATCCAAATGAGCGCTACCCCATTCCACCCATTGCAAGGAATAGACTTCAGCTCGACCCAGACCGTTGCAATGGATGCATGCAGTGTTCGAGAATTTGCCCAGTCCAGTGCATTACAGTCGAAACACTTAAAGTTGTACCTACCGACCCCGAAAAGCCTCGAATGTTTGATGGTACACCCCGAAAAATTTGGGTACCCAGATACGATATAGATTTTGCTAAATGTTGTTTCTGCGGGTTGTGTACAACTGTCTGCCCGACAGAGGCCATTAAGCACACAACAGACTTTGAATACAGTAGTTACACCAGAGAAGACTTGATTTACCACTTCTCTGATATGAGCCCTGAGAAGGTCGAAGAGAAAAAAAACTTGTTAGCTGAATGGACCGCTAAAGAAAAAGCTGCGAAAGCGAAGCAAGAATCTGAAGTATCCTCGAAAGAAGTTAATTAAAGTAGAATATATGTTAGAAGAAATTGTATTTTGGTTTTTTGCATTAATGATTATTGGTTCTGCACTTGTTGTTGTTCTGTCTAGAAATATGATTTATTCTGTATTTGCCTTGCTTTTTACTTTTTTCGGTGTAGCTGGTATTTATGTACTGCTGAGCGCGGATTTTCTTGCTGTAACACAGATTATGATTTATATCGGTGGGATTTTAGTTTTGCTGATTTTTGGTGTGATGTTGACTAGTAAGATAACAGGGGTAGATGTAAAAAGTGGTCAGACTGGTAAAGTACAGATGTTCTTTGCTGGGATAATTTCATTGTTCATTATTGTTTTGCTTTTCTACATTGCAGTTTCCACCAATTGGAATAGAGTTGAAAGCACTGCTTACGAGGTTAACTCGACAATAGAGATAATAGGAAAGCAACTTTTAACCAATTATCTTCTTGCTTTCGAGAGCGCTTCTGTTCTTCTTTTGATAGCAATCATTGGTGCCGCATTAATTGCAAGGAGAAAGTAAAATGGGAGTTGGATTAACTAATTACATTGTACTTAGTGCGATTTTATTTGGGTTGGGAATTTTTGCCATTATTACTAGAAAAAATGCAATACTTGTGTTAATGGGTGTTGAGTTGATACTTAACTCTGCAAATATTAATTTCGTTGCATTTGCAAAGTTCAACAAGTTGAACATTGAAGGACACATTGCAGCTATTTTTGTAATTATGCTTGCCGCAATCGAGGTTGCCGTTGCTTTGGCAATCGTGCTCAATATTTATCAAAATTATAAACATATAAATGTCGACGAAATCGATAGTCTTAAAGAGTAATGTTTGAAAAGGGATTTGAACTATGAGTGGTGAAGTCTTGCTTTATATAGGTACAGCGATTCTTTTATTCCCCCTTTTAAGTTTTGTAATTAATCTTTTCTTCGGGAAAAGAATAGGTAAAGCAAGTTCAATTGTTGCAACTTCCATTCTTGGGGTTGTTCTTATACTGTCGTTCATCATATTTTATTCAAAAGTTTTTGGACATTTTGAAAATAAATTAGTACAAAATGGTAACATACTTCTGGAAGTGTCTGATAAAATTTTACAAATCAAATTTACTTGGCTAGACCTTCAAACGATACAATTGAAAGTTGGAATCGGTATAGACAACCTTGCTGCTATAATGCTTGTTGTTGTTGCTTTGATTAGCTTCTTAGTTCATCTGTTTTCAATTGAGTACATGAGTGGCGACCCTAGATACTCTCGCTATTTTGCATATCTTGGATTGTTTACTTTTTCCATGAATGGGATTGTTCTTGCCAATAATTTTCTTTTTATGTATATTTTCTGGGAATTAGTTGGAATAAGTTCTTACTTGCTGATTGGATTTTGGTACGAGAAAAAATCTGCTTCAGATGCTGGTAAAAAAGCTTTCTTGGTCAATCGTGTTGGCGACTTGGGCTTTTTCATCGGCATAATGATTTTATATTTTAGTTATGGTACACTATTATTCGACGATATATTTGGTAGCATAGCCCAAGGCAGGTTACCTTTCGATAGCGAAACCATTCTTACGCTTGCTGGTATTTTTGTCTTTTGCGGTGCAATTGGAAAATCTGCTCAATTTCCACTTCATGTTTGGTTGCCCGATGCAATGGAAGGCCCCACTCCCGTTAGTGCTTTGATTCACGCTGCAACGATGGTTGCCGCTGGTGTTTATCTTACTGCCAGAGTCTATGCGATGTTTACTGCATCTGCTTTGAGCTTTATTGCCTCGATTGGTGCTATAACTGCTTTTCTTGCGGCTACAATAGCGCTAACACAAGTTGATTTTAAACGTGTTCTTGCATATTCAACTGTTAGTCAGTTGGGTTACATGATAATGTCTCTTGGTGTTGGTGCTTATACAATGGGATTTTTCCATTTGGTTACCCATGCCTGGTTCAAAGCAGCATTGTTCCTTGCCTCTGGCTCTGTCATCCATGCCATGCATCATGCGGCACATCATTTGGGCGACCATCATACCGACCCACAAGACATCCGAAACATGGGTGGCCTTCGCAAAACAATGCCGTGGACTTATAGAACTTTCCTATTTGTTACCTTAGCAATATGTGGAGTGCCTCTTACTTCTGGATTTTTAAGTAAAGATGGTATCTTGGCAGGTACTCTCGCCTATGCACAGTTAACCGGCGGTTGGCATTGGCTGATTCCTATCGCTGGTTTTGCTTCTGCTGGTTTAACCGCTTTTTATATGTTTAGACTTTTGATTCTTTCTTTTCATGGCGAGCCCAAAACCAACGTTGCAAAGCATACAAAGGAAAACAATTGGATTATTCTCCTGCCTTTGTTTGTGTTGTCAATTCTTTCATTTTGGTTTTTCTATTCTCCAAATCCATTAGATGCGCATCAGGGTTGGTTCCCAAAAGCCATAGTTCAACCTAAAAGTGTTGTCCCCGATGAACAACAATGGGAATTCCTTTTGATTAATGGTTATAACCAAAACGAACATACATTTCAGCAAGTAGAGCATGCATCACATCATTATATCAATGGATTTGAAGAAGCAATGCATCATGCTCATTATCCAGCAATGATATTGTCTTTGTTAATTGCTGGAACCGGAATTCTATTTGCTTTCTTGTTCTATCAGTTTAAAATATTAAACCCAGATACAATTGTTAATCAATTTCCTTTGCTTTATAAAGTTTCCTACAAAAAATGGTATTTTGATGAGATTTATAATGCTACAGTTGTTGCAGCTACTGTTGGTTTTGCAAAGATATCAGCACTATTCGATTTGAAAATAATAGATGGATTGGTTAATGGCTCTGCTTGGGTTGCAAGAAATCTTGGCTATTTCATTGGTCATTTCGATAATATAGTTATCGACGGTTTAGTCAATTTGATTGCGAATCTGACGGGCTTTTTCGGTTCGATGGTTCGATATTTACAAACTGGAAGAGTACAAACATACGTTGCTTTTGCAATTGTAGGATTGATTTTACTCGTTTACTTTTTGTTTTGAAAATTTTTAACTGAATAAATGGAGGAAATAAAGGATGCAGAGTAGTTTAGGATTTCCGATTTTAACATGGCTTGTTTTCCTTCCAATTATCGGGATGCTTTTGGTTCTTCTTGTGCCGCTTGGAAAAGATGAGCGAAGCCGCGAAGTTTCCCATATTATAATGCGATGGATAACGGTTGTCATCACTTTTATTCAATTAATTCTTGCGATTGTCATCTATTTGAACTACAACAAAGGTTTACCTGGGGTTAATGATGCTTCTACTTTCCAATTTGTAGAAAGATTAACTTGGATTAATGCCAATTTCCCAATCATTGGTCATATTAAAATTGAATATTTTTTAGGTATCGATGGATTAAGTGTCCCAATGGTTTTACTTACTGCGATTGTTTGTTTCGTAGCAGTATTTCCCTCTTTTGTGATTGAAAAAGGTGTCAAAGGTTATTTTGCTATGTATTTGCTTTTGGATACTGGGATGATGGGAGTGTTTGTTGCTTTGGATTTCTTCTTGTTTTATGTCTTTTGG
The DNA here is from genome assembly GCA_937927515.1 of Candidatus Kapaibacterium sp. Lineage (GTDB taxonomy): Bacteria > Bacteroidota > Ignavibacteria > Kapaibacteriales > UBA2268 > Naka2016. The sequence goes on from CALBDO010000032.1 coordinate 58,290, forward strand.
GAATTAATGCTGCTACCAATGTATTTCTTGATAGGAATTTGGGGTGGTCCAAGAAAAGAGTATGCTGCTATTAAGTTCTTCATATACACTCTTGTTGGTTCTGTTTTTATGTTGCTTGTGATGATTGGCTTGTACTACAGTGTTGGCTCCTTTAGCATAATCGATATGATGAACCCAGAAAACTTTAAACCAAACTCCATCTTCGAGGGAATGCATACCACCATAAGATACATTGCTTTTATGGCTTTATTTATTGGGTTTGCGATAAAAGTACCATCTGTTCCTTTCCACACTTGGTTGCCCGATGCACACGTGGAGGCACCGACACCAATAAGCGTTATTCTTGCAGGTGTCCTCTTGAAAATGGGGACATATGGAATGATAAGAATTGCATTCCCAATTTTCCCCGATGCCGTTGGCTATTTCCAATCGCTTATTGCTTGGGTAGGTATGATTAGTATTATCTACGGAGCACTGTGTGCATTAGGACAACATAAAGTAGGGCAACGTGATTTTAAAAAGTTGATTGCATATTCAAGTGTTAGTCATATGGGTTATGTAGTTCTTGGCTTAGCTTCGATGCGGCCCGAAGGGATAAGTGGTGCAATATTCCAAATGTTTAATCACGGAACAATCACTTCAATGCTGTTTATGATTGTGGGTGTAATCTACGACCGTGCTCATACTCGGGGATTGGATGAATTTGGTGGTCTGGCGAATAAAATGCCAGTCTATACTGGAATTATGATGGTTGCTTTTTTTGCCGCCATTGGGCTTCCTGGATTGAGTGGATTTATTAGCGAAGCGATGGTCTTTTTGGGAGCTTTCAATACCTACCCATATCTTACTATTGCTTCTGGACTTGGGATAATCTTGGGTGCTGCTTATATGCTTTGGACATTGCAGAAAGTGTTTTTTGGTAACCTACCAGATAGATGGAATAAACCGTGGGACCCAACGGGAAAGAAATTCCCCGGTGATGATTTGATTGCTCGCGAGTATCTTGCGCTTGTCCCTCTTGCCATTATTATTATTTACCTTGGCGTATATCCAAATCCAATGCTTAGTTTGATGAACACCTCTGTGAACTATTTCGTCCAATTTATGAAACCTTATGTGCTAATAGGAAATTTTCTCTCGGGGATGTAGGATTTAGGTGTGTGAATTATGGTAGAATTTGGAAATTTGATTAGCAATTTACAAAGCAGTCTCAACTTTTTTTTACCGGAACTTGTGCTTGTTATTACTTTGCTTACATTGATTGTTGTTGATTTGCTCTTTCGAAAAATCCGTTTTATCAATGCTTATGTTTCTATCTTTGGGTTTGTCGTTTCTGGTTTACTTTTATTATTCCAGACAAGAGAAGGTGTGGGATTTCTTGGCTCATTTGTTTCCGATAACTTCTCTTTTTTCTTTAAAATCATAATCCTGTTGACTAATATACTTATTGTTTTGATGAGTTTCGAAAGTAAAGAATTAATTGAAAAAGGTGGTAACCTTGGTGAATTCTATACTTTCCTTGTCGGGATGAGTTTTGGGATGTTTTTGGTCACCGGAGCAACCAATTTAATACTGATTTACCTTGCTATCGAAACCATGAGCATATCCTCCTACATTCTCTCGGGTTATACCAAGGAAATTCGCCGTGCAAGTGAAGCCTCGCTTAAATATGTTATTTTCGGTGCCATTTCTTCGGGTTTGATGATTTATGGTATATCCTTGCTTTTTGGTCAGACTGGAACACTGAATTTATATGAGATTAAAAATTTCCTTGCTATAAATAAAGTCGACACATTTCCATTTTTCGTTTCCACTATGTTAATTCTTGCTGGTTTTGCTTATAAAATTTCTGCTGTGCCATTTCATTTTTGGACCCCCGATGTTTACGAGGGCGCTCCCATAACGATTACTGCATACCTCTCTGTTGCTTCCAAGGCAGCTGGTTTTGCAGCTCTTCTTCGCTTCTTGAAGTTAGCTCTTTCGCTTCACACCGAGACTGTCGATTCAATTTGGACTATGGTATCGAGTATAGATTGGACTTTGGTGATAGCTGTTCTCTCGGTGCTAACAATGACACTTGGAAATATCGTCGCACTCTGGCAAAATAATTTAAAAAGACTTCTAGCATATTCCAGCATTGCACACGCTGGTTACATTCTAATGGGTGTAGCTGTATTGAATGATACTGGCACTGCTTCTGTGCTTGTTTATTTCTTTATGTACCTTTTAATGAATATTGGCGCTTTTATCTGCGTTATGCTTGTTTCAAATGAAATTGGAAGCGAGGATATAAAAGATTTCGAGGGGTTAGGATATCGCTCCCCTTTGATTGCTACTTTGTTTTCTGTTTTGCTATTTTCTTTGATAGGATTGCCTCCAACTGCTGGCTTCATCGCAAAGTTTTACATATTCGCTGCTGTGTTGGATGCTGGACTCATCTGGCTCGCTGTTGTCGGCGTAATCAACAGCGTAATTTCACTTTACTACTATGTTAAAATTATGAGAAATATGTTCATTCGTGGGATTGATAAAGATAAGTCCACTATACGAGTTGCACCAGTAAATCAAATAATTGTTTTTATCCTTGCAGCTCTTACATTACTCTTTGGTATCTACTTCTCACCAATTATTAATTGGGCTAATGCCTCTGCAAGCATTTTAGTTTGGAAATGATAATTTAATTAATTTTGTTTATTGTTTTTTGTAGTTTATGCCTAAAATAGAGTTGCTTAAAGGCGACATCACGAAATTGCAAGTTGATGCGATTGTTAATGCTGCCAATAGTTCTCTTATGGGCGGCGGTGGTGTTGATGGTGCAATACATCGTGCTGCTGGACCCGAGTTACTTGAAGAGTGCAAAAAAATTATCGCTCGAATTGGTAGCTGTCCACCAGGTAACGCTGTTATTACTGGGGCTGGTAAATTGGAATGTAAATATGTTATACATTCCGTTGGACCAATCTGGCGTGGTGGTTTTTACAATGAATCCCAGCTTCTTCGACAGGCCTACTTAAATTCGTTGAAATTAGCAATGGATTATCAAATAAAGACCATAGCTTTTCCAAACATCTCTACGGGAGCCTATGGCTTTCCAAAGGAGTTAGCAAGCGACATTGCAATCTCTGCTGTAGAAGAATTCTTAAAAGAAAATCCAGAGATTGAAAAAGTTATCTTCGTCTGTTTCGACGAAGAGAATTATCAAATTTATAAGAAGAAACTCTCCAATGTATAGAATCCTCTTCCTCTCTTTTTCTTTTTTAATTTTTCTCAGCGTCTCGCTTCGTAGTCAAAATTCTATAATTCTTGTCAATGCCGACAGCGTAATAGGCTATGTGATTAATAATGTTTCATTTCGAGATTTTATTGGAAATGTGCATCTCCGTCAGGGGAACATAGATTTGTTTTGCAATAAAGCAGTTCAAAATTTAGAATCAAATAGCGCGATTCTTTCTGGCTCTGTACGTATCGTTCAGGATACTTTAATTTTGCTTTCCGAATATATCGATTTTGATGGTAATAAATCGTTTGCAAGTTCTCCTTCGAGCATTGAGATTAAAGACCAACAAAATTTTTTGCGAGCAAATTTTGGTACATACGACTTTAAGTCAAAAGTTGCAGTTTTCGTTGATAGTGTAGTTTACAGAGAAAAGCAAATGTCAATTTTTGCTAATAAGGTAGAATATAATCGAAACACTCAAGTAGTTGTTTGCTACGGAAATGTTAATGTTGAAACAGATTCGCTCAATTTGTCTTGCGATACTTTGACTTACAATAGGTCCAAAAATACGATTTTTGCAAGTTCAAATGTTATTACAAAAGCAAAATACGAAAACATACATACGCATTCTGGCAAGTTATTTTACGAAAGAGCCAAGAGATATTCCAAGAATTATGAATCACCATCTCTACTTCTAATTGACACTATCAAGACAACGGAAAAATTTGAGAATATCCAGCTTGATACTTTGTTCATTTTTGCAGATACACTTGTTTCGGAAAATTTAGATAATGAACTGGTAATCTCATTTCAGAAAAACATAAAGCTTTTTAAAGGCGATTTGACATCTATTGGAGAATTCGGCAAGATTTACGAAAAAAGTGAATGGGGTTTTTTGATTGGGAAGCCAGTTCTATGGTTCGACTCGACTGAACTCAGGGGTGATTCTCTCTTTTTTAGTTTTAACGACAGAAGGATAAACTTTCTGGCATTTTTTAATAATTCTGCTATACTCACTCCAAGTAGTTTCGATACAAATTGGATTAATTTAGTTATCTCGGACACGATAAAAGTATTTCTCGACTCTAATCGTGTAGATTGTGTATTGGGTATTGGTAATGCAAAAACAAGTTACTTTTTGAAAGACGAAGAAAGTGGAACCATTCAACTTGCAAATTATGCGTCGGATTCTGTGAAAATTGATTTTGTTGAAAATGAAATTGAAACTGTTACTTGGTTGGGCAACGTGAATGGAGAAGTTATTCCAAGAAGCATATTTGAAAAAAATTTGGAGAAGTTTTATAATATTCCTAGAGATTTTTTGATTAAAAAACCAAGTCATAAATAAATTTAGATATTTTTTATTAAATTAGCTTATTATTTAGAAATAAAATGAAACGTTATAGAATACATAAGTTTATTTGTATATTAATTTTGCTTCCCCAATTTATCTATTCCCAGATGCAGTACTCCTCGTATGAAGGCACGCATTTTTTTGTTGGCTTTATGCAGAACGAAATTACAATAGACCCTCGTTACGGTGGTTTGCATTTGAAGTTATTTATTTTCCCTTCCTCGACCACCGACATTACAATAATTTTTCCCAACGATAGCGTTGTTAATTATACAAACATTACTCCATCGAAAAGCCTTGAAGTTGGAGTTCCTATTAACTTTGAAAACTTTGAGTCGGAGGTTGTTAGGAAAAAAGCTATTGAAATCTTAAGTACAAATCCCATTCTAGTATATGGATTTTCAAGTCAATATCTTACTTCTGATGCGTTTACTGCAATACCAGTTGAAAAATGGGGCAAAGAATATGTAATTATTTCTATACCCAATGACCAATATTCAGCTCCCACTGATGTCGTTTTGGACCCAATAGACTCATTATATCGAAAAACACCTAGGCAAAGCGAGTTTTTAATTATATCTGCATTCGATTCTACTGAAGTTACTTTTTATCCTCGTTCAATAACGGAGAAAGGAATACAAGTTGGTTATCCTAAAAGTGTAATATTGAATAAAGGACAAACTTACCTTGTAAAGTCTTTTCCTTTTCAAAAAGGCTATGGAGATTTGAGCGGGACGGTCGTTCGTGGCAATAAACCTTTTGGTGTAGTCTCGGGGCACGTTCGCACGGCAATACCTCAAGGTCTTGTTCCAAAATGGGATTCCAAAAATCATCTTTGCGAGATGTTGATGCCCACCACATCGTGGGGAAGAGAATTTGTAACGGTTCCATTTTCTGTTAGTCCTTATGGAGATTTAATAAAGATTACATCTTATTTCCCAAATACAACGGTAACCTCTTTTTCTGCATCAGGAACTCAAACATATGTGCTAAGTGGCAGTTACGATGTTTTGGAAATTCCTTATGTTGATGAACCAAGAAAATGGGTATCGGATAAACCTATTCAAATGGCTCAATTCCTAATGCATTCTGGTACTGATTGGGACTCCCCAAACTACGACCCAGCAATGACCCTTGTACCACCAATTGAACAATTTGTCCAAAATCTTACTTTTCAAACTCCAGCAAATATTTCTTGGAACCCGGCACAGTTTGTAGCCCACTTTGTTAACATTATTGGAACAATAGATGCTTTGAATGAGACCTACATAAACTCTGAAAAGATTATTAATCTTTCGAATGATATTTACATTTTCAAATTATTCAATGATGCCTATTTCTGGGCTAATATTAAAATCCCTTATGGAAGGTATCAAATCGTAGCGAATAAAGGTAAAATTGCCGGTGTTGTCTATGGTGTTGGTCTAGCTGATGCTTATGCGCTTGTGCTTGGGGCAAGTCTTATTAATCCTTACATAAGAGACTCGATTCCTCCACAGCTCACTTACACGGATGATTGTGGCCGTCTTCAAGGTTACTTTTATGAACCAATTCAAAGCCCAAACACTGGAATTAACTACATTTATGTTGTTTCTGATAGTACTTTTAACTTTACCTACTTGCTCGGGGAACTGAAAGATACATCCACTTATGCATATTTTACTGCTAATGTTGTAGACCCTTATAGAAAAGGAAAAATCGTTATTGAGGTTCGAGATAGGAATGGCAATTCCAAAAAGTTAAGTTATACTTACGAACCTCCATCTATTTCTGTCCCGAATGAAGTAGTTTTCTCTAATGTAAAACCTTACGATACGTTGAGAAAATCAATCCTTATTAGGAACAATTCGTTTAAAATAAACATCTTAGATGTTTACTTTGCAAACAAGGACACAAGATTGAATTGGTACGTTCGTAGAAAAATTCCTTTTGAAATTGCTAATGCAGACACCTTTTCAATTGTTGTCACTTTGACTCCTAATGGTTATATTAAAGAACTTATCGACACTCTTACAATCAAAGTTGACTGTAATCTGACATACAAAATCCCAATTAAAGTTAATTTTTTAGAATGGAAATTTCAAACAATTGGTTATGATTTTGGTAAAGTGTATCTAAGCGATACTGCCTATGGTAAGGTTGGGATTGTTAATGAAAGTGATATCATAATTGCGTTTGATTCAATTGCTATAGGAACCTATCCAAATGTGTTCAAATTGTTAAAAAAACCAAAGTTTTCCTTGAAACCCGGGGACACAGCATTTTTTGATGTTATGTTTACACCAAACGAGAGGAAAGATTATTCAAGTTACGTGATTTTCTATGATGAGTTAAAGGTGAATACACGTGCAGAAATAATTGGAAGGGGAATTGCACCTCTTGTGGAATCTGTATTAATTGATTTTGGCAAGGTACGATTAAATAAAACCAAGGATACTGTTATTTATTTGATTAATCACGGCAACACTGATGCAATTTTGAACTTTAATCGTCTTGAAAATTTTTCTACAGATTTTTCTGCAAATTTTGAATTTTTTCAAAATGTTAAATTCAAGGATACAATCCCAGTTGAGATAAGCTTTACTCCTAAAATTGTAGGAACAAAATCCCAAAAAGCCTATTTCACTCTTGATTGGAAGCTCCATCCAGAGATAATTATCGAAATGAAAGGCGAGGGCATTTTGCCAAATGTTGAAACCTTCGATGTTCAATTTGATACAATTTTCGTTTTTGAGAGTGCTACCAAACAATTCGAAATAGCCCTCTCCAACGGAACAACCGACCTATACATCAAAGAAATTATTCCATTTTCCGGGGACATCAATTCCTATGAAATTGACTTTACTGATTTAAAAGACTTGGTGCTTTCTCCCGGCTCTTCTTTGTCTATTCCTATCACGTTCGAACCAAAGTTTGTAGGCGCACATCAAATGACACTTTTGCTTGTAAGTGATGCTACTCCATCCGATACTCTTTTACTTTCGTATATTAATGTGACTGGCTTTGCAAAGCGTAGGGATACATTAGATGCTAATTTGATTGTAAGTAAAAATATCCCCGATTACTTGTGTAATCTTGTAAAAGTCGATTTCTCTGTTGAAAACACTGGAAATGTAGAATTCCCTATATTTGGGACAAAATTCGAATTTGAAAATTTCATATGTAAAAATGTTGATACTTCTATTACTGGAAGTATTGTTATTCCGGGCGACAAGATTATAGGTTCATTAACTGGTTTTTCCACAAGCACCCAGAACGCAAAAGTAAGAATGTATATTTATTACGGCTACCGTGGAGATTCATTACTGTTTAAAGAAATCGAATTTAATCTCAATAAAATTAGACAAATATTTGAGTTAGAATTTCCAACGGCGAAATTAAAGGTTGGAGAAAAAAGTAGTTTAAAGGTAAAAGGTAGGTTTTTAAATTCAACACAAGTTCCATTTGAATTAAATTTAATAATTTCTGCTGGAAGAAAGGAGCAAATTCAGTTTCTGAGTGTTCCATTGGAAATAGAATTCAGAAGCAAGATGCAAAGCTGGAAATTGCCAGCATTGGGTAGTTTCAAAAACAACATGGTAGAGGTTATATGCGAGAATGTGGTTGCGAGCGAGGATAATACTCAGTGGGAATTTGAACTACCTTTTCAACTTTTTTTAACAAGCGAATTATTTGTTGATTTTTCTGGATATGTGGCAGAAAATTCTTGCTTTTTAAAGGATGAAAGCTCTTTGAGAGTTCCAATTGAGCCATTCTGCATATATCCATTGAGAGATATTGAGTTAATTGATGAAGCAGAGTTGATAAGCTATTATCCTAACCCAATTGAAGATTACTTGATTTTAGAATTTGAGTCACAAAAAAAAGATTTTGCATTTATCCAAATTTTTGATAATTTAGGTAATACAATAACTGAGAAAATGAAAATAGACATTGATATTGGAAAAAATAGAGAAAAAATTAATTTCTACAATTTTGAAAATGGAATTTATTTCGTAAAATTGCACTTTAAAAATAGAACAAAACTAATTATGGTATTAAAAGTAAAATAGGTGTATCATGAGGTATTTTACAATATTCTTGGCTCTTATTCTATGTACATTTTCCTTAGCATTTGCCCAAGAAGAAGAGGAAGGACCAACCCCCTTAGGACCTGGAAAAGGAAGTGCAGCAATTTATTTGGGACCTGTCTCGGGTTTTAACCGTTCAATCCATTCTGCCAATTTAGCATCATTTGCTGATGACCCTTTGTGTCCTTTCTTTACCAATGGTTCTTCAAATGGGTTCTTCATCGGGGCATTTTACGAGCAAATACTTGGCGGTATTACTTCGAAGCATTCCCTTGTTGGAAGAATTATATTCAACTCTATGCCTTCATCATTTATCAAAGAAGGCGATACATACCCCTCCTTAGTTGAAGATGGCAAAGGTGGTTTCACTACTGTTCTATCCTCGACAAGGCATACTCTCGATGTGACATATAGTATGTTGACAGTAGAGGCAATGTATAAATTTAATATTGCCTATGGCTTGGTTGTTACTGGTGGACCAACTTTCGATTTTGTTTTGAAAAGCAATTTGCTTCAAAAAATGGAACTTGTCGAACCAGCTAACGTGAAGTTCAAAAGGACCGAGGACCCACGAGTAAAACGCTATGAAAATAATGATAGGACAATTGTTTCCTGGGATGGGCCTCCAGCCAGACCTACAAATCAAAATCCCGATGTAAAAGAATCCTCAGTGCGTTTTTCTTTGAAATTCGGTGTTCAATACGAAATAATCACTGGCACAAAGATAGACATTATTCCCGGTATCTTCTACAATCTAGGTGTGACAAACGTTAACAATGTTGAATCTTGGAAAGTGAGTGCTATCCAAGCAGGAGTGGATATACGTTTTTCCTTATAAAATATGCTCTCACATAAAACCAACGCTTACACAATTTTTTGTGTAAGCGTTTTTTTTGATATTCATATTTGGGGTTTCTATGGAAATACTTTGGTCTCCATGGCGCTCACAGTACATTGATTCCTTTAAAGATGAGGAGAATAAATCCTCTTGTTTTGTTTGCGAGGCTATTGAAAAAGTCGAAGAGGCAAAGGAAAGGCTTGTGGTCTTTCGAAACTTACATACCATTGTCTTGCTAAATAAATTTCCCTATAATGCTGGTCATTTGCTTGTTTCTCCTTTAAAGCATACTTCAACTTTGGACGATTTAACTAACGAGGACTTGTTGGATTTGATTTCAGTTGTAAGATTAAGCACGAATGTTTTGCAGAAAGCATTTATGCCACATGGTTTTAATATTGGGATAAACATCGGTCGTGTTGCGGGTGCTGGTCTTCCAGAGCATATACATTTTCATGTCATACCACGTTGGAATGGTGATACTTCTTTTATATCTGTGATATCCGATACGAAAGTTATCTCTCAATCGATGGAGGAAATTTATCACAAGCTAAGCTCCTTGTTTCAAAATATTCGGTAGCAAATGATTTCTGCTCCACCTACCCCCAAAAAATCGTTAGGACAGAATTTCTTGGTCGATTTTAACATCGCAAGAAAGATAATCAATTCGCTCGAACTGAATGAAAACGATTTTGTTTTAGAAATTGGACCTGGTAAAGGAATATTAACACGAATACTCTCTACCTTTCCAATAAATTACTTGGGAGTTGAAATCGACAAAACTTTTCAAAATTTGCTTAAAGAGATAGAATCGAAAACAAAGAATAAATATCATAATGTGTTATTTCAAGATTATCTTCTCATAAATGAAGGCGAATGGTGCGAAAAATTCAGTCAAAACATTAAATTGATAGGCAATATTCCTTATTATTTGACAAGTCCAATATTATTTAAATTTCTCGAGCAAAGGAGATATTATGAAAAAGCTGTTTTGATGATGCAAAAAGAAGTTGCCAATCGAATTGTTGCTAAACCAAGGACAAAAGAGTATGGGATACTCTCGGTTCTTATTCAAATTTTTACACATTCTGAAAAATTATTTGATGTACCCCCCAGTTGCTTTTTCCCCGCACCGAAAGTTTTTTCCTCTGTTATTGAAATGGGAATTAACAAAGATATGGTAGATTATGAAAATTACCAACTTTTGAAATTGCTTGTTAAAACAGCTTTTAATAGAAGAAGAAAAGTACTACTAAATTCTTTATTTCGTAGATTAAAAATTAACGAAAAGATTCTATCAAAAGATGAGTTTCTCTATGGAGTTGCATCAAAAAGAGCCGAAGAATTAGACCCTGCTGATTTTTTGAAATTAGTTGATAAAATTAAATTATACTCTTGACAATATGACGAAATTCTCTTCCGATGAGGTTGAATACAAAGAGTTCGACTGGCAGCTAACCAAAAAGTTATTTGCATTTGTTAAGCCATTTAGAACGCATTTCCTCTGGGCATTAGCACTGATGTTGATAACGACGATTCTTGGACCTCTGCGACCCTATCTTTCCAAAATCGCACTAGACGAATATGTACTTGCGTCCGACAGCAAAGGTTTTGTTTTAGTTGTAGTGTTGATTTTTTTGGTTCTGGCGACTCATTCATTCGTTCAATTTCTTGCGAATTACTTAATGAAAAGGCTTGGACAATATGCAATTCATAGGCTTCGCATTTCTCTTTTTGAACACATTATGAAGTTGGATACAAGTTTCTTCGACAAGACACCTGTCGGTCGCCTTGTTACAAGAGTTACCAACGACATAGAAACAATTTCGGATATTCTCTCTGGTGGCTTAATAGTTATTATTACAGACTTAATATTAATCGTTGCGATTCTTGTCTTTATGTTTGCGTTAAATTTTAGTCTTGCTCTAATTACAATCTCGGTTTTGCCTTTGCTATTTATCGTGACTTGGGTTTTTAGAAGCAAAGTTCGAAAGGTTTTTCGTTTAATTCGCCAGAGTGTTGCAAAATTGAATTCCTTTTTAAACGAGTTCATATCTGGAATTTTTACGATAAAAATCTTTAACCGTGAATACTTATTCAACCTTAAATTTGATAAAATCAATTGTGAAAATAGGGACTTGTGGATAAAAACAATTAACTATTACGCCATTTTCTTTCCAACGATAGAACTTCTTAGTGCAGTCTCTCTTGGACTAATAATTTGGTACACTGCCGAAAATATTTTGTCCGAGGCAATGACGATTGGAACCTTCTTTGCATTTATCCAGTACGCGGAGATGTTTTATCGTCCGATTAGGGATTTATCCGAAAAGTTCACAAGCCTTCAAAATGCAATGGCTTCTTCGGAAAGAATTTTTCAGATTTTGGAAACTTCGAAAAACATTGAAGTCTCTCGAGGTATGAAAAAATTCAAAGGTTTAGAAAGAGTTATTGAATTTAAGAATGTATCTTTTTCTTACGATGGACAGTGTGAAGTTTTGCATAACGTTAGCTTCAAAATTTATAAAGGTGAAACCGTGGCTATTGTTGGTCATACTGGTGCTGGTAAAACCACTTTAATAAATCTTCTGTGCCGATTTTACAATCCTACTTCTGGGGAAATTTTATTTGACGGCATAAACATTAATGAGTTTGACTTAGCTTCTTTAAGAGAAAAAATTGCCCTTGTAAGCCAGGATGTTTTCCTCTTTTCGAGAAACATCCTCGAGAATCTATCTTTAGGGAGTGAATGGATGAGTTATGATAAAATAATCGAGGCTACATCGCAAATAGGTTCTCTCGATTTTATCGACAAGCTTCCAGAAAAATTCCATACTAACGTAATTGAGAAAGGTATAACCCTTTCTTCGGGACAAAAGCAATTAATTGCTTTTACCCGTGCAATTATCCGAAACCCAGACATTTTAATCCTCGATGAGGCTACTTCTAATGTCGACCCAGAACTTGAAAAACAAATTGAAAAAGCAACAAATGAACTAATAATTGGTCGAACCTCTATTGTGATAGCACATAGATTTTCTACAATTCAAAAGGCAAATAGGATTATAGTTTTGCACAAAGGTAAAGTAAGGGAAATAGGTAGCCACTTGGAATTACTAAGCAAAGAGGGGATTTATGCAAAACTATTCAAATTGCAATTTGAAAATCAATTAAATCGAACTACCTTTGATAGATAATATCACCCTGGCTTATGCTAGCAAGTACTTTTATTTCGTTCAAATGCTCTTTTGGCAGTTTGTTTAAATCATCGCTCAAAATTGTTAAATTAGCCTTGGAACCCAATTCGAGATTGCTTGGCTTTTCTTTAATAGATAGCCAAGGATTAATGGTATATGTTGCCAAAGCTTCTTGAATGTCTAATTTCTCGGAACCAAAAATTTTATCAGGGTCAATTAAGTCTCTATTTACAAAGCTATAGAGTCCAATGATGGGGTCTGGCGTTTCGATTGGGAAATCCGAGCCACTGCAAATTAGAACATTACTTTTTTGAAAAGATTTCCAAGGATAAGCAAGGGCTTGCCTATTTCCAAGTCGCTTTTTTGCCATCTCGAAATCGGATGGAAAGTGTATAGGCTGAATTGAAGCTACGATACCCAATTGATTGAATTTTAGTACATCCTCGGGGTGGATAATTTGACAATGTTCAATCCTCAAAAATTTTGGCAACTTATATGCATTTTGGACGAAAAGTTCGTAGTTTTTTAAAATTAGGTGTGTAGCTTTGTCCCCAATGGCATGTATACAAAGACCCAGATTAAATTTGGAAGCTAAGTTGAAAATCTCAAGAAGAGTTTCTTCAGATAGTAGCTGCAAGCCCGACGAATTTTGGTTGTCGTTGTATGGTTCGAATAACAAGGCTCCATAAGAACCCAAAGCACCATCCATGTAATATTTCAAGCCAACGACATGGAGAAAATCATTATTGTAATTCGATACATCTAATACTTTGTTTGAAAATTTTTTACCAGAGATTAGAATATAAGTATTTATTCTTGGATTTTTATTATTAAAGTATTCTTGGTAAATATCGAGACTCTCTGGGTCTACGTCCATGTCGTGGATAGTGGTTATACCAAACTGAGCCAAGTAGAGGGTGCTTGCTTGCAAGAAACTTAAGCATTGCTCTTTTGAGTAGGGAGGTAGAAAAGGACGTACAAGTTCAATGGCTTCATCGATTAAAATTCCAGTTGGTTCTCCGTTTAAATCTTTTACTATTTTCCCTCCGTTTGGTTCTGGTGTGTTTTTGTTTATTTTACAAATTTCAAGAGCCTTTGAATTAAGCCAAAGGGAGTGTCCATCGTTACGAATTAAACATATTGGAGTATTTGGAAAAACTTTATCAAGAGATTTTTTTGTGGGAAAAGATTTTTTGTTCCAATTTTCTTGATTCCACCCTCTTGCTAAAATCCAATTTCCCCGATGAAATGGTTTTTTCAAAATTAAATCGACGCACTCCTGCTCGGATTTTGCATTTTTAAGGTCTGGCATCGAGAGAAACTCGCCACCATGGAGAAGATGTACATGCGAATCGGTAAAACCAGGAAAAGCATATGCATTTCCAAAATTTATCTTTTGCCCATTAATGATTAAAGTTAAATTCCCTTGTTGGGGCTTTAAAGAAATTATTTTTTGTCCAGTAATTTCAATTTGTCCTTGGAACATGATTTCCTTAAAACAATGTAAGACGATTGAATTTTGAAAAGGTTGGATAGAGTTATTAATTTTGTCTATTTTAAATTTGTTAACTATGGATAATATAGATTATATGAAAATTGCTTTGAAAGAAGCAATAAAATCTCTTAAGTCTGACGATGTTCCAGTTGGTGCCATAATTGTTAGGAATAATTTAATAGTTGCAAAGGCACACAATGAAGTAGAAAAAAGAAAAGACCCAACTGCTCATGCTGAGTTATTGGCAATACGAAAAGCCCTTAAAAACCTAAATCAAAAATATTTACTAGATTGTATCCTATATACTACCTTGGAGCCTTGTGCTATGTGTGCTGGAGCCTTGGTGTTATCGAGAATCAAGAAAGTTGTCTTTTCTACATACGACCCTAAAAGTGGTGCAGGGGGAACTGTGATGAATATTTTATCGAATCCACATCTCAATCATAGGATTGAGGTATTTGGGGGAATTTTGGAAGAAGAAAGTTCCGAATTATTGAAAGAGTTCTTTAAGAAATTGCGCTTGAAAAATGAATAGTTCTTACGGATGCTTGTATATAGTGCCCACTCCGATAGGGAACTTAAAGGATATAACTCTTCGTGCCATAGAAATTTTGAGGAGTGTAGACTTAATTGCTTGCGAGGACACAAGAACTGCTGGTAAATTATTAAAGTTATTAGGGTTACCTAAAAAGCCGTTGTTGAGTTATTATGACCACAACGAGGAGGAAAAATCAGAATTTATTCTAACGAAGTTAAAGGAAGGGATAGATTTAGCATTGATTTCAGAAGCTGGAACACCTTTGATTTCAGACCCAGGCTATAAGTTAGTCTTAAAATGTATTACAGAAGGTGTAAGGGTAGTCCCTTTACCAGGAGCAACCGCTTTCATACCAGCTTTGGTTGCAAGTGGCTTGCCCGTGAATCAATTTAAATTTTTTGGATTTCCACCAAAGAAAAAAGGATTGAAAAAGTTCATTGAAAGTATCAAAGCAGAAGTAGCGACTATTGTCCTTTATGTCTCAAGTCATCAAGTCATTAAGTTCTTATGTGAATTGTCTAATCACATGGAAATGGAGAGAAAAATCTGTATTGCAAGGGAAATAACTAAACTGAATGAGGAATTTATAAGGGGCACTTTAGGCGAAATTATTACTTTTGTAAATTCTAAGTCTGCAATTTTAAAAGGGGAGTTTGTTTTAATTATTGAGGGTAAAGGAAGTAAACAATGTTTGTGACTTTCGAAGGAATTGACCTTGCTGGAAAATCTACTCAAGCAGAGCTACTGGAAGAATACTTGAAAACCAAAGGTTTTGATGTTGTAACTCTAAGAGAGCCTGGTGGGACAGAGGTGTCCGAAAAAATTCGCGAAATATTGCTAAATCCAAGACTATACTTCAATTCTTTCACCGAACTCTTTTTATTTGAAGCATCTCGTGCAGATTTGGTCCGAAAAATCATAAAGCCAAAGCTGGAACAAGGATGTATTGTTATTTGTGATAGGTTCTGGGACTCGACCATTGCCTATCAAGGCTATGGAAGAAATATCCCCCTAAATTTTATTGAAATGTGCAATTTATACGCCTCTGATGGTCTTGAACCAAATTTGACCTTTTTATTAGACTTACCGTTGGATTTGGTCCTCGAGAGGTTGAAAACCAAATCGACGGATAGAATGGAAAATGAAGATAAGGATTTTCTAATACGTGTAATAAATGGCTTTCGGGAACTTTCTAAAAAGTATCCTAACCGTATTCACGTTGTTGATGGCTCGGATACAATCGAAAACATTCATCAAAAAATTATAAAGATTTTAAATAATTATATTGGGTAAAGAAATGGCTCGTTGTCTTGATGGCAAAATCGCATTAATAACTGGTGCATCTTCTGGCATAGGCGAAGCAACTGCTAAGGTTTTTGCCGAGAACGGGGCAAAGTTGGTCTTGCTTGCTCGAAGAAAAGAGCGTCTACAAATTTTATACGAGGAGCTTCAACAAAAATTTAATACACAAATCTATTTAATTGCTGCCGACGTTAGGAATTATGACCAACTCGAACGAGAATTCTCACTAATACCAGAAGAATTCAAAGACATTTCTATTTTGATAAATAATGCTGGTTTGGCTCGTGGATTGGAAAAGATTTACGAAGGTAGTGTTAAGGATTGGGATGAGATGATAGACACAAACATCAAAGGGCTTTTGTATGTTACAAAATTAGTTGCACCGATACTACTTCAAAAAAATTCTGGGCATATTGTGAACATTGCATCGCTTGCTGGAAGGGCTGTTTATCCCAATGGAAATGTATATTGTGCTACAAAATATGCTGTAAAAGCTCTGTCGGAAGCAATGATTATTGATTTTAATGGGACTAATATAAGAATTACAAATGTCGACCCAGGTCTTGTCGAGACAGAATTTTCCATTGTTAGATTTCACGGTGATGCAGAAAGAGCGAAAACAGTATACAAAGGTTACAAACCTCTTACTGGTAAAGATGTGGCAGATGTAATACTCTTTTGTGTAACTTTGCCCGAGCATGTCACCATACAGGATATCTTAATAACACCCACAGCGCAAGCCACAGCAACGATTGTAAGTAAAAAGATTTAAATTTTTTCGTTCGTCGTACAATAGTTGTATTTGTTAATTTATCCGAGAGTTGAAGAAATGCAAAACAATAAAGTTCCTATACCCAGACCAAAGAATATGGACAGCCTTTGCGACCAGTTTTTAAATTTTGTTGAAATTGTTCGGATTCTTCGTCTACACTGTCCTTGGGATAGAAAACAAACAAACGAAAGCATAGCACCCTTGCTAATTGAAGAAGCATATGAAACTATAACTGCAATCGAGGAGAAGGACGACGCAGAATTTCAAAAGGAGCTCGGAGATTTGTTACTACATATTGTTATGCATAGTGTTATGGCTGAGGAACGGGGTGCTTTTACGCTACTTGATGTTTTAAGTAAAATACAAGAAAAGCTAATCTTTCGGCATCCCCATGTTTTTGCTTCTGTGAAAGTTGATGGCGAGGAAGAAGTCCTGAAAAATTGGGAAGAGTTGAAGCAAAAAGAAGGAAGAAGCTCTGCACTCGAAGGTGTTCCAATTAATTTACCATCACTATTAAGGGCTGAGAGAATTCAACACAAAGCCTCGCGAGTTGGATTCGACTGGAGCGAAAGAGAGCAAGTTTGGGAAAAAGTTATTGAGGAGTTCAATGAACTGAAATCAGCAATTAATGGGGATGAACCAAAGGAAAGGATTGAAGAGGAGTTTGGCGATTTGCTGTTTGCATTAGTTAATCTTGGGCGGTTTCTCGAGCTAAGTCCAGAAATAGCCTTGCAAAAGACTAATAATAAATTTATCCGTAGATTTACAGCAATTGAAGATTATGCAAAAAGCAACAATAAAAATCTCAACGACTTAACACTCGAGGAAATGGACCAGATTTGGGAACAGACAAAAAAGAATAAATAACACCTATAGGTTCGGTGGATAAATTATTATTGTGTATTTCTTTCCATCTTTTTCCCACTCAACACCAACTAATCCAAATTTATGGTTGGTGTAGAAAATCAGTTTTCCAAGGATATCTTTATAAGGTCCTTCCTCTATTGTCTCTTCTACAACTATGACTTTGATTAACCAAAAACCTAATGGAAAATCGTCGTCTGAAGACCTTTTGGTTACTTTTCTTACGTATTTATTCCCTTCTTTATCTGTAAATTCGTACCTATCGCCAACCTTTGCGTTGTATTTAACAAGGGTGAATGGCTTTGAAAGGTCTCCCTCGCTATGGTGGAAATCTTGCATACCTTCGGATGTAACTTTTGATTTAATTTCAAAGTCTATTTTGATGTTGTTCTTATCGCTCGAGTCCACTTTTGCGTTGAATACTCTAATCAATTTGTCTCTGATTGCTTTCTTTGCTTCGGTAGGCAGGTTCGAAGTTCCAAGTATTGTGTCGATTTTGTGTGTAATTGCAGTATCCACCACAATAGAACCACGGGAAGTTACAATTCCATTGTTATTGTTTACAACTGAAATTCTTGCTAAAATGTAATCGCCTTTTCCTATATTTAGCTGCTTTAATTCAAAAAATAAATTAGCAGTGTCTCCTACATTGGTGAATTCAGTTTTGATGTCGCCGCTCAGGGAATTTGGGTCCTCTTTTTGACAAGATATAAAAACAAAAATGAATAAAACTAAAAGCGGGTAATGTTTCATAAAATACCTATTATAAAAAATAGAACTTAAGTAAAAAATTCCAGAAAAATCCACAATTCCCAAAAATTCCTGCTAAATATAGATTTGGGACATTCGTTTTTCGTTATTTAGGATTTTTTATAAATGAAGTATAGATTAAGTTTAATAGTTTTTCTTATTACCATTTTCTGTGCGCCTTTATATTCGTCATCATTCATTCTTAAGTTTAGAAACACCGATAGCAAGAGAAAGTTTGAACACGCAATCAAGAATTTCCCAACATTGAATGTTCAGAAATTACCAATTCAAAAATCAATAGAATATATTTTAAATAAAAGCGAACTTGTTTTGACAAATGAAGCAACAAAATTTTTAGAGCAGTTTAATCTTGTAGGAATTTTAAAAGTGGACGATGATATCGATAGATATTATTTAAATGAACTTTTAAGTGCAGATGGAATAGAATACTGGGAACCGAACTATACATTCTCCATAAATGAAAATAGGATAAAAGATGACTTAGTGAAAGAGCAGTGGTACCTCGAGGCAATCAATGTCTATAATGCTTGGAAGCTTTCGATGGGGGAAGGAGTGCTGATTGGTTTCGTCGATACTGGTTTGGATTTTTATCACAGAGAATTTTTAAATAGTTTGTGGGTAAATCCAGGTGAGGACCAAAATGGAAATGGAACCTTTGAACCTTGGTGGGATACGGTTTCAATTAATGGTGTTTTTGGAGATTTGAATGGAATCGATGATGATGGCAACGGATTTGTTGATGATATAATTGGTTATGATTTTGTTTCGCAAGTAATTGCAAATTTTGGTGATTATTCTGAGCCAGACCCAATTCCAGAGGATGAACATGGTCATGGGACTCTTGTTGCTGGAGTGTTGTCTGCTGGAATTAACGATACTGGAATTGTTGGTGTAGCGCCAAAGGCAAAATTAGTTGTACTTCGTGCATTTGATTTGACTGGAAACGCCGAGCTCAAAGATATTGTCTCGGCTATTATCTACGCCGGTTTGAATAGAATCAATGTTCTAAATCTTTCTTTTGGTACAACTATCGATTCAAGATTACTCCACGAAGCCATTAGATTTGCGAATGAAATGGGTTGTATAATTATTGCCTCTGCTGGGAATGATGGTCAGATAACTAGACATTTTCCTTCGGATTATCCAGAAGTCATCTCTGTCGGTGCAACCACAAAAAATGCTTCTATAGGGCAAAGCAGTAATTATGGTCCAAAAGTGGACATTTTTGCACCTGGCTTCGAGATACTTACTACAGCCATTGGTAACAAATATAAAGTCGTTTCTGGCACTTCCTTTTCTGCACCAATTGTATCTGGTGTGGTAGCCTTGTTGTTAGCGAAGAATAAGCAACTTGGGCTAGAAAATGTTAAATCGATTTTGAAAACAACTCAAACTCCTCTCTTAAAAGACAGGAAAAGCTTCAACCAAGGACTTATTGATGCAGAATCCGCTCTGAATTTCATTGGCTCCTCCATAATTGAAATTTCTAGCCCTAAAGAAAACGAGGAGATAGATATCAATAAAAATGAGTATTTGAAAATTGAGTATACACTTTTCTCTCCATACTTCGAAAGTTTTAGTGTAGATTTGCTTATGAATGATACTGTATTAGTAAAAAAAATCAAACAAGACATACGCACTCAAAGAATCAATGATACACTAATAGTAGGCATAAAATTCCTTGAAATTGGCAATTACACCTTAAGGTTTAATATTAAACTCAAGAATGGGAATGTTTTTACTCAATCAAGAAATTTTGTTCTTTACAATTCAGACTCCCTTCTGGTTGTGCATGCAAACAAAATTGTTTCTGCTGTTTACCAAAGTAAAAATTTACCTGTGTATATTTCCCAAACCAAACAACCAACATATTGTAATTTAAAAATATTTCAAAACGATAAACTACGAGATGTAATAAGTGATAATATTTATTGCAAGGAGCATTTTGTACCATTAAATTTGAAACAAAACGAAGAAATTAATAATTGTCTAATTGTCGTTGAGCATAGTACAAAAAATAATCTTCGTTGGATTGATACCCTAATGTTTTCTCCAGCTATATCTTTTCACCAGAAGTCTGTTTTTCCTAAATTTAGTGTACTTCCTCTTTCATATATTTTCCCCAGGGTTGTTAATTTGCGGCAATTCGAAGAAAAGGGTCTGTTAATCAATCCCTACAAGAATCTTGAGTGGAATAATTTAGAATATTACAATTTTTTTGATTCTAACTTCATTAAAATTTCTGAATACTCTAAGCCATTAATCCCAGTAGATATTGGTAATTCTAATGGAGATGAGTATGATGAAATCTTATGTACTAGTTTCGGGCAGACAGTCGTATTCGAACCGAAGAGTAATACTTCTTTTTTTGAAAATATAATTTTTCAGAGCAAATCAGATGAAGTGTTGTGGGGGGCGAAGTTTTTTGATTTCGACAAAGATGGAAAGGATGAGATTATTTGTTATAATGATGTTTCTTTTTTGATATACAAGTATGATAATAACAGGTACTCTATAAGTCATAGGATTTCTCCTCCAGACACTTTGGGTATATTAGGAACGAAGCCAAATTTACAAATTGCAGACTTTGATGACGATGGTCATATTGAACTTTCGTTTTTCACAACTTATGGTTTTTTAGTAGTATACCAATATAGGTCGGACGTTGATTCTTTTTCTTTGGAGTATTACAAGAAATTAGATTTAGATGCATTTTCAGTTCTATCAACTGTTGCTAAATTGACTTTGGACAGAAAACCCCAACTGGTATTCATTGCCGCTGTAAATCCTTTGTCGGAGCAATTCTCGTATGAATACTCAACTTTGTGGAAATTTTACTATCTAAATGGAATTGGGGTTAATTCTTATGAGGTTGTTGAGGGGCTATCGTTCTGGGGTTCAAGAATAGGTGCCACCCCGCAGGGTTTGTTTTATCGTAATGGAATTTCAAGTGGAAATGTTGATGGAGACGATAGAGAAGAGCTTCTTATCTCTCTTTTCCCAAATTTTTATATCCTAAATTATGATAAGAATCTATTTAATGTCATTTTATGGTTGCCATTTGTTTATTCCAATTCTACTGTTGTCTTTGATTTCGACAATAATGGACGGAATGAGTTTGGTACTGTTCAATGGGATGGATTGCATTTCTACGAGCTGGTTTCGGAAAGACATCTTGATGTCCCGGCAAACGTAGATGGATGGATTGATTTGAACGACTCGATTTACTTGAAATGGGACAGAGTTTACAATGCCAACAATTACCAAGTATACGAATTAGACAAGAACTCGAGCAATCTTCACTTGATTGGTGCGACCACTAAAAATGAATTTGTTATGGTAAAAAATTTTGCAAACTTGGAACGTAGGTTCGTTTTAAGAGCAATTGATACAACTGGTAGATACTCCCCTAGTAGTTTTTCTGATGAAGTGGTTATTTATGAAACAAATAGAGCGAGTCCTGTTTCTGCTTTAGCTTTGTCGAGGAATAAAATTCAAGTGTGTTATAATGGCAGACTTTCTCTAAGTAATATTAATTTAGGAAATGTAAAAATTTTAAATGAGTTTTTTGATTTGTTACAAATTAATTCAATTTTGCCAGCAAACGACACTTCTTTCATAATCTCTACTGAAAATCTTCTTGAAAATGGCATATATACTGTGGTTTTAGATAAATTTCGCGATTACTGGGGAAATTATACATCAATCGATACTATCGAATTTCTCGTTGATTTCCATTTCTCGGAGGACTCTGCTTTGGTCTATGAAAGCTACACGTTCATTGATAGATATCGCATAAGTATTGATTTTCCTTTGCCACTGGACTCGAGTTCTGCATTAAATATTTCAAATTATTCGGTTCTTCCTTTTGGGAGCATAGTTGATGTGAGTCTTGTTTCGAGCTCCACAATTCTCATTACTCTTTCAACCACTCCAAATATATATGCATTGGGAAAGGAGTTTTTCTTGGTCTTGGGTAAGATTTACACTCGGGATTCAACACGATTTGTGCAAACCCCATACAATACTATTTGCATAACCAGAGGTACAGAGGATTTAGAAAGTGCCTTTGTTTATCCAAATCCATTAAATTTAAATTTCACCACTGAATTGACATTTGCAAACATCCCCAAAAACGCTAAAATTGAAATTTACGATAAGCAATTTTCAAAAATATTTGAAATTGAGAATAGCAAATGGTTGGGTGGTATTAAATTAGATTTGATAAATTTCGGTATTGATTTTTCTCCTGGAATTTATTATTTTAAAGTGTTAGTAGAGGAAAGTGGGAATTGGAAAAGTTCAACTTTAAAAAAATTTGCTATTATAAGGTAATTCTACTTTCTTTACTTCTATTGTTATCTTGCCAAGAAGGGCTCGACCCTACTTCACAGCAAGAAGAGTCATACTTGAAGGGCAATGTTGTAGTAATATCCGGTGCCCAAAGTTGGCCAAAACCCGACTCTGCTCTCGAATTAAGAGTTGTCGGATTTAAAGAATACCCGCCACGAGATTTGTTCAACGAGATTATTTCCAACAATGCGTTCATCTCTGATTCTTTACCAAGATTTGTTGATACAATTCCATTTCAGTTGAAAATTGAAAAGCCACCCGTTGAAATACAATATCTCGTCGCCGCTATAAGATATGGTACAATTTTCGAATGGAAGGTTATTGGCGTTTACTCCGATGAAATGACTTTTGAGAGAAAACCAAAGATTATTTATGTCCCTAAAGGTAAAGTTCTCGAAAATATTAGTATTTTAGTCGATTTTAGGAACTTACCAAAACAACCATTTTGATTATGAAACTTATTTTGCTGTACTTTGTTTTGTTTTTATCTTTGATTGGACCTGCATTTTCACAAAACTTAACTGGCTTTGTGTTGGATTCCATAACGAAGAATCCTCTCATAGGCGCTACTGTTCGTTTGGAAGGGACAAACTATGGTGCTCTAACCAACAAGGAAGGGAAGTTCTTTCTAACTAAAATCAAAAAGGGAAAATATTCATTGATTGTTTCATATGTAGGCTATTACACGAAGCGGTTAGTTGTTACGGTCCCTACAAATGATACTTTGACAATCCTTTTGGGGTTACGAACAATTCAAACACCGGAGCTAATTGTGTCTGCTACGAAAAAATTACAAACAGTTCAAGAAGTACCAGTTAGTGTTTCGTTCGTACCAAGTGATTTTTATCAACAAAGAAACTTCGTTCGCTTGGACGAAGCCCTGCGTTTCGTCTCTGGTGTGATTGTAAATAAAGACAACATTAACATTCGTGGTTCCTCTGGCTTTTCATTTGGCTTGGGTTCGAGGGTTGCTTACTTGGTAGATGGTCATCCAATGCTTTCTGGGGACAATGCTGATGCAAAATACGACATTGTGCCTGTGGATGTGATTAACAACATCGAAATTGTTAAAGGGGCGGGCTCGAGTCTCTATGGGTCGAGTGCAATAGGTGGTGTTTTGAACATAATTACAAAGGAACCTTCCGATACATTCAGCTACTCCTTAAAATTTCAAAGTGGGATATATACCAAACCAAAATACGAGCAGTGGATTTACACTAACAAGTTGACAACCAGAAGCATTTTCGGCGGATATTTCTCTGGTAATTTGAATTTTTTAAAAATTTTATCAGGGTTTAACTTTGTCAATGATGAAAGCTATAGGCAATTTGATAAAAGTCGGAGATATAATTTATTCGCTAAGTTCTCAAAAGATTTGAAGAACTATGGTAAGGTAACTTTGTTTGGATTCCATAGTTCCGATAGAAAGAACGACTGGGTTTATTGGAACAGCCTCGATAGCGCAACTCGTCCACCAACTGGAACAGATTTATCCCGATATTTGATTTCCACCAAAAGCAACCTATCGCTTGAGCATAAATTTATTTTAGCTGGTAATATGTTTTCGAACTTTCGAACATCGCTTTTTTATACCAAGTTGGATAATATGTTACAGCCCTCTAATTCAGAGTTCAGAAAAAGCAATTCATATTCATTCAATACCGAAATCCAATTTAATAACCACTTTAGAGACAATACTTTGCTTTCTTATGGGGTCAGCCTCACCAGGAACTGGGTTGAATCAAATATTTATGGCAATCATAAGCAAAACCTTACATCAATTTATTCTCAAATAGAACTCCAAAAGTTCTTTAATACCATAGTAACACTCGGTGGAAGATTTGATGTAGAAAAATCCGACTCTTCGAAATTATATACTGAATTTTCCCCAAAAATAGGCTTGAATTTAAGTATTGGTCAATACAAGAGTGTGAGGTTTTCGATTGGTAGAGGTTTTCGTAGCCCTGCATTAGCCGAGAGATTTGCAACTGTAAAGTATGGGGGGTTCGAAGTAGTTCCAAATTACAATTTAAAGTCCGAGTTCTGTTGGTCCGCCGAATTGGGTAGTTTGTTTGAGTTTAGAAATTTTGTAATACCTATGGTGGTAGACTTCTCACTATTCTATTCAAAGTATGATGACTTAATAGAGCCGAATTTTACCATCGGCGAAAAACCTTTCATAAGGTTCGAAAATATTGCACAAGCTCAAATACTTGGCTTGGAAGCATCATTAAAAACATTGCTGTTTAAATCTGCACCATTTTTTGTTGGTTTTACTTGGTTAGAGCCAAAAGACCTGAAGGACAGTAAAATATTGAAATATCGCTCTCGATTTAATTTGGTTTCTTCATTGTCTATTCCATACAAGTTTATCACAACTAATGTCGATTTTCGCTACATTAGCAAGATAGAGAGACTTGATGATATTTTAAAGTTTCTAATGGAGGATTACGACGCCATTGTTCCAATTTATGTTGTTGATTTGAGTTTGAATTTGGACTTAACTAATTTTAAACTGCCCTTTTTCATAACATTAAGTGCACAAAATCTTCTTGATTACTATTATGTGGAAATGGTTGGCAATCTTGCTCCAACCAGATTGATAAGTTTCAGAATTCAATATAAATATTAAAAATTTTTACAAATTCTTAATTGAATAAGCGGTAATTTTGTATTTTTTAATGGATGTTGTATGTTTTGGTTTTTAATTTTTATTACTTTGTTCTCTTTCGGTGCGCAAAGTTTTTCTCAAAAGGTTGTTGTCAGCGAGTATTACAATGTAACTGGGGACCCACAAGGTGAATGGACCGAACTTCTTGTTGTAGAAGACAACGTAGACCTTGTTGGGTATACATTGCGAGATAATTCAGGTTCTACTCCGCCACCATCGCAGTGGACCGGAGGTATACGTTTCAAGAATCATCCGTTGTGGAGGAATTTGCGTGCTGGTACCATTATTGTTATTAATCACCGCTACTCACCATATCAAGCAGTTGATGTTAATAAAAACGATGGTTATATTGAAATTGACGCCGAAAACGAGACATACTTTGATAAGAGATGTTTTAGTTGCATTGTTGGTCCCGAGTGGTACCAAAAAGCTTTGAATATTGCGCAAGAAAGTGAAATTGTTCAGATAATAGACCAAAATGATAATCACGTCCACGCTTTAGCTCACATGCCATCCGCTGGTGGTGATTGGTTGAGCATACCAAGCCCGAAAGTATGTTACGTCGGAAGTATTCCCCGAGGAGGTGTCACTGTACGCGTTGCTCCAGGAGCAAATTTATCCGCATACAACAAGGGTTTTGATACCAGAGGTGAAGAAACCGAACAATCTGCAGACTTCATAACAAAAGGATTGCCAAACAAGCGTCTCGGCGCCTTGCTTGCAAATTCCTCGTACTGGCGTAGCTTAAGAGAACCAATTTGGAATTCACCAAGTCTTGTAGCAAAAGTATTTAAGGACAGTGTCCTTTTATCGTGGAATGCGATGACAGACCCATTTCCACAAGACAGTATCTCTGGGTATTTAATTGTCCGTGTAGAATTCGACCAATTGCAAAGTGCAGTGCCACCAGTAGATGGTCGGAGGTACAACATCGGCGATAATCTTGGCTCGGGTGTTATTGTCGGCATCATCACTGGTTCACAGACTACACGCTTCGTAGACAAAGTTTTTTTGCAATGCGGTAAGCGATATGTTTATCGTGTCTATGCTTTTAGATTCAACTATGATGATTTTAATGAAGACTCTGATGAGAACAATGCAAGAGGACGTTCCTATAATCAGAGAACATTTGCTGAAGTTGTTGTCGAAAAGCCAAACTTACAAAAACCAGAACTTGTCATTACCAATGGAAAAACGAGAATTTGCGAGGGCGATACTACAGTTCTTAAAGTATCAAATAGTGGTAGGATTGGCAATGTCCAATATAAATGGTATTTGAATGGTAATTTGGTTGCAGAGAATGTAGATAGCATATTTATAATTGCTCCTGGAAATTATAAAGTCGAAATACACGACACCCTTGGATGTTTCTCTACATCGGAAACTATTGCCATAGATGTTCTTCGCTACCCCGATTTAGTTTTGTATGTTAATGGTAGAACTATAACAAAAGATACGAACTTTGTTCTTTGTCCCGGGGAGTCATTAAAATTCAAATTGCTTGGTTGGTTCAAATTTCAATTCTACAGAAATAATAAAATGATGGAGGAGGCTGAAAAGTCCGAATGGGAAGTCGCAAACGAGGGCACGTATTATTTTACAGCGAACAATGAAATTTGCACTACTCAAACAGCAAAGGTTTCTGTCGAATACCTCGATTTGAAATTGAGTTTAAATCCAAATTACATTAATATTTTTGTCGATAAAAGCGAACCTTATCGTGATACTACGATTTTGTTGATGAACATTGGCAAGGATACTATTTTTATTTCAAATATTTCCTTTGATGAAAATGCCTTTGAATTAGTTAGTCCTATGCCTCCATTTTCTTTACCACCGAACTCTCAAATCGATTTAATTGTAAGATTCAAACCCCAAAAATCTGGGAAATTTTTTACTAAAATGTTTATTAGCAAAAATTGCGACCAAATTGATACTTTAACCCTTGAAGGCATCAAAGCCAAAAGTGTTTTAATTTTTAACAAAAATTTAATTGATTTCAACATTATACCCGATTGTTACACATTTAGTGTGGACTCCTCGCTCGAGTTAATAAACGTCTCGGATGAAGAAGTGTTTCTGAACAGAGCCGAGTTGATTGGCTCTATTGAATTAGTAGAGCCAGCTTTTCCTTTGAAACTTAAGCCGGGAGAAAAAGTTTATTTAAAGATTAAAATTATTAATCGAGGTGGTGGAGATAATAGTGGGCAAATTAAAGTGATATTCACATATACAAGTCTCTCTGATACGCTTCAAATCCAGGTTAGAGGCAAATTTTCGAAGGTTTCTTACGAAGTATTAAATGATTTTTCAAAGCAAGTTTTGTTTGATGAATGTGAAGTTTCCAAAAAATTGAGTATAAACTTTATAAATACTTCTGAAATGGGTTTGAAAGTGACTCTAATCTCCCAAGGCCAAGATTTGAAAATATTAGATAATGACAATCTAATTCATAGCTCAGATTCTGCAAGATTTATGTTCGAGATTTTTCCAACAAAGCTTGGTGTGAACTCAACAAAATTGTTCATTCTTATAGAACCTTGTCATATTATCGATTCTATAGAAATAAATTATTTCAAGAAAGGTATAATAGTTAAATTCGATAAGGATACGATAAACTTTGGAAGCGTACATACTTGCACCGAGCCGAATACAATCTTTAAGTCTTTAATTGCGAACATCATTGGCGATAGCCTTGGACTGACAAAAATTAAAACCCTTGAAATTTCTAACCCAT
Source organism: Candidatus Kapaibacterium sp. (assembly GCA_937927515.1). Lineage (GTDB taxonomy): Bacteria > Bacteroidota > Ignavibacteria > Kapaibacteriales > UBA2268 > Naka2016. Next base: position 86,469 of record CALBDO010000032.1, read on the forward strand.
TCAAGATAGAGTTTCCAACAGACTCAATAATTAGAAATGGCACCGAAATCTCTCTTGGTTTCAAACCAAACAAAGGAGGTACTTATGAAAGTCGTTTATTAATTTTGCTTGAACCTTGTGAGAAAGAATATGTTTTTGTTCTTCGCGGGGAATTCGTTCAAGGAAGCTTTAAATTGGATAAGGAAATTATCGATTTTGGGAGTGTGGAGATTGGCAACAAAGTTGAAAAGTTGCTCACGTTTCTCAATACTGGTGATACATTGATTTCATTAGAATCTTCTAAAATTACCGATAACATAAACTTTGCTCTCGACCCATATGGTGTGATTCAAAAATATATACAACCATCTTCAGCACAGGAATTTGCTATATATTTTCAGCCCCAAAATGAAGGATATTTTGAAACGCTTATTGAAATCGAATTGAGTTTCCCTTGCGATACAACTTTAATACTCGTGGCAAAGGGATTTGGAGTTGCTCCTAAACCCCGCAAGATGGTTGTCCGCATCGATAATCATAAGTACATGCCCTGGACCATTGCAAAGGTCCCAGTTATATTTAAATTTGACGATACAGGTTTTGTATCAATTGACTCGCTGACTTTCAATTTAAAGTATTATCCAAGAGTTTTTGATGTCAATACTGTTTACTCAGGTTCTTTCCCTATAAGAGCTGATATCTCTCGCTATGATGGGGTAATCAATATTTTGGTAAATACAAAAGACAATAGTTTGCAGGAAGGAGTATTGTGTTATCTCCAAGGAATGGTTTTGATAGGGGATACGAAAATTTCGCCACTCAACCTTGAAAATTTCAAAATTTACACAAATACAGAACCTATTGTTGAACTTCAAAATGGTTCAATTACTATTGATAGTGTCTGTGCTGCGGACCTTAGGCTAATCTCGGTTGAACGACTGCCTGAATTTTATGTTTCTCTGCAAAACAAATACCTGCATTTAATTGTTGATTCTTATTCTGAAATTGGTAATGTTGAAATATTTGTTTACAATTTACTTGGTCAATCAATTTTCAATGAAAACCTTATTATACCAAGCAAAGGTGTTTACAATTTTGTATTTTCTGGACAATTTAGTGAAGGTCAAAGTTATTTATGTATAGTTCGTTTTGGAAACACGCTAAAAACCATGAACATAAATTGCTGCAATGATGAATAAACTATTGTACTTATTTTTTCTATTGTGATTCATTTATTAATTTAGATTTTTTTTGAGTTTAAGAATGGAAAGATATCCAAAATTGTTATTACCAGAAATTGCGAATTTAAACGAAATTGATGTTTACCTATCAAATGGTGGATTTGAAGCCTACAAAAAGGCTATTAAAATGAGCCCAGAGGAGGTGATAAATGAGGTAAAGAAATCTGGACTTCGAGGTCGTGGAGGAGCATGTTTTCCCACTGGATTGAAATGGTCTTTTATGCCAAAATCAAAGGATATTCCTAAATATCTATGTGTAAACGGTGACGAATCGGAGCCTGGCTCATTCAAAGATAGGCAAATATTTGAGTTCAATCCCTTTCAGTTAATAGAAGGCATACTTATTTCTGGGTATGCAATGGGTATAAAGACTGCTTACATTTACATCCGTGGAGAATATCATAAGTGGATTAACTTAATGCAAAAAGCTTTGGATACCGCATACGAAAGGGGCTATGTTGGACCAAAAATGAAAACGACATTTGGTAATGATTATTGGTTAGACATATTTATTCACAAGGGAGCCGGGGCTTACATTTGTGGTGAAGAAACAGCCTTGATGAACTCTATCGAGGGCGACAGGGGTTACCCAAGGTTCAAACCACCTTTTCCAGCCCAAAGAGGTTTGTGGGGATATCCAACCACCATTAATAATGTCGAAACAATTACTGCTGTTGTACCGATTATAAAAATGGGTGGAGATGAATATGCCAAGATTGGTGCTCCAAAGCATCCCGGAACTTTGCTGTTTGGCGTAAGTGGTCATATAAACAGACCCGGAGTTTATGAACTTCCTACTGGAACCCCATTGAAGGAAATAATTTACGAACACTGTGGTGGTGTTTGGAAGAATAAGTCATTAAAGGCTGTGATTCCCGGTGGCTCATCTATGCCGCCACTGACTGCGGAGGAGGCAGAAATAGCACTTATGGACGAGGAATCCCTTCAACAGTTTGGGACACACATTGGGACTGGTGGAATAATTGTTATGGATGAAGACACTGATATTGTAAAAGTCACTTATAGGATTGCCCATTTCTACCATCACGAGTCTTGCGGTCAATGTACACCTTGCCGCGAAGGATGTGGTTGGATGGAAAAAATGCTAAAAAGAATTTACGAGGGCAATGCTACTGCGAAAGATTTGGATTTGCTTTATTCAGTTGCTTCAAATATTGAAGGGAATACTATTTGTGCGCTGGGCGATGCAGCAGCCTGGCCCGTAAAAGGATTTCTTACGAAATTCCGTAGTGAATTTGAAAAAAGAGTCAAAGCATCTCGTGAATTTGTACCACCTAATGTTGTTCACGGTAAAAGAAGAAGTTTCTCTGATTTCGTTGAATATAAAAGTTAATTGTGGCGAATATGCATAATATCGCCATCTTGCACAAGATAATCTTTTCCCTCAAGTCGGAAAACACCTTTTTCTTTACATTTTGCGAATGAACCACAGACTTTGAAATCATCAAAATGGACAACCTCTGCACGAATGAATTTTTGGTAGAAGTCTGAATGAATTACACCAGCAGCTTCTTGTGCAGTCATCCCCTTTTTAATTGTCCATGCACGGCACTCGTCTTCTCCTACGGTAAAAAAAGACTGTAAACCAAGGAGTTCGTATGTTGTTCTCAGTAATCTCGACAAAGCCGGTTCCTCCAAACCGAAATTTTCCATAAATTCTTTGGTCTCTTCTTCGTTCAATTGTGATAGTTCATACTCAATCTTAGCAAAGAATGGTTCAATCGATATGTTCTTGATTTTGAATTTTTCCCTTAAATTATTAATAATTAAACTTGAACTCGAAATACTGTCTTCAGAAAAATTTACTGCAATTATCAGTGGCTTCAATGTTAATAATTGATAATTCTTTTGAAGAAGTAATTCTTCTTTTGTTAACTCTAAATCAAATAAAAGGGACCCAGAAAGTAATTTTTCATACCATTTCCGGAGAATTTCTCTTGTTTTGATTATTTGTTCTTTATTTTTACTTCTGTTCAATTCCTTTTCAATGTTTTCAATTCTTTTTTCTAAAAATGACAAATCAAATAGAGCTGCGTCTTCGAGAAATGTTTTTATGTCTCGCTCGATATCTATTGTCGCTTTAATATGTGGGATGGTTGGGTCTTCGAAACCACGTACTATCAAAATAAATGCATCGAAATTTTTTGCAACGGTAGAAAATTTGTTGTTGAAAGTGGGTATTTCTGGGTCCTTATCGCCCATGAAGTCTGCCACTTCCAACGTAGCGTGGACTTTTCTTTTCGGGTTGAAAACTTGTGTAAGGTAATCCAATCTCTCATCTGGTACTTTAATTATTGACGAGGAAGTTTTACCGCGAGCTTGTTTATCCTCGCTTTGGTCTACAGCCTTCAAAGATTTGTAGAATGTGGTTTTTCCAGAATATGGTAAACCAATTATACCGATTTTCATATTTTAAGGTAAAATTAATCAACTAAATTATAAATTTATTTTGTTCTTTTTTTGAAATAATTTTATTTTACAATCGTTTTTCTTATTTTCTTTTAGGAGTTTTTATGGAATCATTGACAAAAGAAACATTTATCGAAAAAGTTTTCGATTACGAAAACAACGACCAGTGGGTTTTCAAAGGTAAGAAGCCTGCTATAATTGACTTTTATGCTGATTGGTGCGGACCTTGCAAGGTTGTTTCACCAATCTTGGAAGAACTTAATAAAGATTATGAGGGATTAATCGATTTTTATAAAATCGATACAGACCAAGAACAAGAATTATCTGCGATGTTCGGTATTCGCTCTATCCCAACTGTTCTGTTTATCCCCGTGGACGATGAACCTCGAATTGCAGTAGGAGCCATGCCAAAAGAAGTCTACGAACAAGCCATCGAGGATTTGTTTAAAATTAAAAAACCATTGATTAATTAAACTATTTACTTCAACATTAAAAAAGAGGCGGTTAAACGCCTCTTTTTTGTATTTAATCTTATTTTAATCTTCCCAATTAATGTACTCAATGCTAAAATTTGCACATTGGTTTTAATTCATTTCTACTTTTTAAATGTGCAATTGTTTTGTGCCTTCAGCATATTAAAATTTAGTTAAAATTTCTTATTTTTCCAGTACGAAAACAAATAATTTATTGATTTCATGAAAATAATTGTAAACAAAACTGAGTATGACATCGATGTAGAACCCAATATGCCTTTACTTTGGGTTTTGCGAGATATTCTGAATCTAACCGGTACAAAGTATGGATGTGGAATTGGGGTGTGCAAAGCATGCACTGTATTAATTGACGGTTATCCAGAACAATCGTGTTCCATTCCTATAAGTTACGTTGAGGGCAAAGAAGTAACTACAATCGAAGGTTTATCGATAAATGGTGAACATCCTTTGCAAATAGCTTGGAAGGAACTGAGCGTGAGCCAGTGTGGTTATTGTCAACCCGGTCAGATTATTCGTGCGGCATACTTAATTTCAAAAATACCTAAACCAACTGTAGAAGATATTAACAAAGAGATGTCCGAGCACATTTGTAGATGTGGAACTTACAAAAAGATTCGTGATGCAATTTTGTGGGCAACAAAGGATTAATTTATGGATGGAATAACTAATTTATCTCGACGAAGATTTGTATTTGGAACTGCTGTGACAATAGCAGGAGTAGTCTCTGGATTCGTTTTTTCAAACGAAGCTCTTGCAGAATTAATTGTTTTAGATAAGGACAAGAAGATTTTAGGACTGACACCAAGTATCTGGGTCGAGATTACAAAGGACAATGAAGTGATAGTTACTGTAGCTCGTTCCGAAATTGGCCAGGGAATTCGCACCACTTTTGCTATGCTTGTTGCCGAAGAGCTCGATGCAGACTGGAGTAAAGTGTTTGCTGTTAACGCAGATGGCGACCCAAAATACGGTGACCAGTCTACTGGTGGGAGTACAAGTGTCCGTACTTTTTGGATGACACTTAGAAAAGCTGGGGCTCAGGCACGGCAATTACTTATTAATGCAGCTGCAGAAATATGGGGTGTATCGCCAAGTGACTGTTTCACAGAAAATAGTTTTGTTTATGAAAAAAATGGAACGAGAAAACTTTCTTATGCAGATTTAATAGATAAAGCTCTTGAACTGCCTATACCCCCAGAGAATTCTATTAAATTGAAAAGTGTTTCAGAATTTAAGATACTTGGCAAAGCTCACAAAAATATCGACGAACCACTGTTTGTGACTGGAAAGGCAGTCTATGGCTCTGATTTTCGTCTTCCGGGTATGAAATATGCAGTAATGTTGCATTGCCCTTACATTGGAGGGTCATTATTAAGTTATGATGATAGCGAAGCAAAAAAGATTAAAGGAGTTCTTGGGATTTACAGACTATCCGAAGGTATTGCCGTTGTAGCAGATAACTCTTGGTCTGCTCTCAAGGGCCGAGAGGCATTGAAAGCAACATGGAATCCCGGTTCGAACCAAGGTTTATCCTCGGAAACTATCTTCAACACCTTTAGGAGTTTATTAGGAACGTTACCCGAACTACCCAAATCCACGATTAAGGAGTTGAATGCAACCTACGAAGTACCTTTTCTTGCTCATTCAACGATGGAACCGATGAGTGCTTTTGCTTTTTTTCAAGATGGTAAATGTGAGGTATGGGCTGGAACTCAAAATCCACAAACTGCAAGAAATAGTGTGGCATCTGCCCTAGGTATATCGAGAAATAATGTAAAGGTTAATGTGCTTTATTCTGGAGGTGGATTTGGTCGTCGTCATATAAACGACTACATTGTTAAAGCCGCAAAAATATCAAAAGCTTCTGGCTTTCCAATTTTGTTTTTCTACACTAAAGATGATGATATCAAAAACGATTATTACCGACCAGCAAGTATGCATTATATCAAATCCGGTGTAGATAGCCAAGGGAAAATTTCTGGTTTCTATCACAAAGTGGTTTCCCAAGGAGATGTTTTTTACGTTGAACCACCATATAATATATCGGATATTCGTAATTTTACTGAAAAACATAACTTTGGAATACCAACCGGTCCCTGGCGTTCAGTAGATTATACTCAGAATGTATTTGCTATTGAAAGTGCAATAGACGAGCTTGCCAATCTTGCCGGAGTAGACCCATTGCAGTTTCGGTTGAATATTGCAAAAAGTAGCCGTCTGAAGGGTGTATTGCAACGCGTTGCTGAAATCTCGCAATGGAATAGTGCATTACCCAAAGGAGTTGGTCGCGGAGTTGCAGCCTTTGAAGGTTATGGTGCCTATATTGCTCACGTCGTAGAAGTTTCTGTCTCCGACGAAGGTTTTTTGAGAATTTTAAAAATCTTTGCTGTTGTAGACCCCGGCTTTCCAATTAATCCCGAGAATATTCGAAATCAAATTATTGGCTCTGCAATCGATGCACTCTCAACTGCTTTGAATGCTGAAATCACAATTCAAAATGGTCAAATTCTGCAATCTGGTTTCCACAATTATCGCTGGCTTCGAATGGAGGAAATACCGGATTTTGAAATTGATATACTGACAACCAGTGAGCAACCATCGGGTATGGGCGAGGTAGGTTTTCCATCGGTTACTCCTGCTTTATGTAATGCAATTTACAATGCGATAGGTTTAAGAATTCGCAAGCTGCCAATTGGCAAAACTCCCCTCTTAAAAAGTGATGATAAAAAAAATCATTACGAAAAATTCCATTTCAACACATATCCCAATCCTTTTGTTTCGAAAGTTCAAATTGAAGTAATTATAAATGATTTTAACAAACCAAGTTTGCAATTGATAATTTATGATTTCTTGGGAAAGAAATTACTCGAACCTAAACTGAGCAACACTGGAAACAAATTCTATACTGAGTTAAATCTCGAGGTCTACCCACCCGGAGTGTATTACGCTGTAGTTTGTTTAGACAACAAAAGATACTCTTTTCCCTTAGTTAAAACGATTTGATGGACTTTGATTTAGCTCGAGAAAGAAACACATTTCATTCAGTTAAAGAGAAATTCATTGAGTTCAATTCTTTGTTTATATTGTTAATTTTTATTAATTTGCAACTCTTTAAAATTATGTTTAACAAATACAAAACAAAAACGGAGGTAATTTAATGACTGACAGTGTAATTAGTCAATTAGATAATTTGAAAATTGAAGAGAATACAGGTTTCGAAGCCTCGATGAAAACACCTGGTAAATTCGTTGCTCCTTCAAACTTGCTAGATTTTACTTTTAACAGTTTGGAAGTGGACGAGGAAACCTTTGCTGAAATGGTAACTAAGAACTTCAAGGAGATAAAAGAAGGCCAACTTGTTCGTGGTAGGATTGTTGATATCACCAAAGACGAGGTCTTTGTAGATGTTGGCTTCAAAAGCGTGGGTGTAATTCCAAGAAGCGAGCTACTTAATTCAGAAACATTAAGTATCGGAGAACAAATTGATGTATTTGTCGAGGCATTGGAAGATAGTCAGGGTAGGGTGCTTTTATCGAGAAAAAGAGCCGATTTCATGCGAATTTGGCAAGAAATCAATAGAATATATGAAAATCAAGAAGTTGTACCCGTTAGGATTTTGCGTAGGATAAAAGGTGGTATGGTGGTAGATTTGTTAGGCGTAGAGGCTTTTCTTCCCGGCTCTCAAATCGATATACGACCTGTTCGTGATTTCGACTCTTGGGTTGGCAAAACTTTGGATGTTAAAATTGTCAAGGTCAACCACCCGAATGAAAATGTTGTTGTCAGTCATAAAGTTATACTTGAAGAGCAACTTAAAGACCAGCGAGAAGCTCTGCTATCTAAATTAGAAAAGGGTTTGGTGCTCGAGGGAGTTGTCAAAGCTATTGCCGATTTTGGAGTATTTGTCGATTTAGGTGGCGTTGACGGGTTGGTTCACATCACGGATTTATCATGGGGGAGAGTGACACATCCGAGCGAGGTAGTGCAGCTCGACCAGAAAGTCAAAGTCGTAGTTTTGGATTTCGACCCAGATAAAAAAAGAATTTCACTTGGAATGAAGCAATTGACGCCACATCCCTGGGATTCAATTGGAGATAAGTACGAAAAGGGTACCAGAGTTCGTGGAAAAGTCGTTAGTCTCACTGATTATGGTGCCTTTATAGAGATTGAAAAAGGTATCGAGGGTTTGATACATATAAGCGAGATGTCTTGGACCCAGCACGTGAAGCACCCATCTCAAATGGTCTCTCTCGGGCAAATCGTTGAAGCTGTGGTTTTAAATATTGACAAAGAAGAGCGGAAGCTTGCTCTCGGAATGAAGCAACTTGAACCAGACCCGTGGGAAGAGCTTTCTCTTAAGTATCCAGTTGGTTCACGCCATCGTGGAGTTGTCCGCAATATTACAAACTTTGGTGTTTTTGTGGAGTTGGAGCCCGGTGTCGATGGGTTGATTCATATAAGCGACCTATCTTGGACAAAGAAAATACGGCACCCTGGTGAATTTGTTAAAAAAGGTGAGGAACTCGAAGTTGTTGTTCTTGCTGTTGATAAAGAACAAAGAAGAATAGCACTTGGTCATAAACAAATCCAAGAAGACCCATGGGATTACTTCGAAGAGAAATACAAAGTCGGTACAATTACCGAAGGCAAAATTGAACGTATCATCGAAAAAGGCGTAATTGTTGAACTTCCAGACGGAGTCGACGGATTTGTCCCAGTTTCACAATTGTCATTTGCTCCAGTTCGAGTAATTACCGATTACTTTAAAATTGGCGATAAATTGCCATTGCGTGTAGTAGAGTTTGAAAAAGAAACAAAGAAAATCGTTCTCTCAGCTGTCGAAGCATTACGTACAATGGACCAAGCAGCAATAGACGCATACAACGCCGCACACCCAGTACCAAACGCAGATAAGGTTGTTATCGATACTACCAAGAGTTATTTTGATGCATCTGAGGCTGCTGATTACGAGGGAATAGAAACTAAAGCTCAGCCAGATGAACATATATCAAGTGCCCTCTATCCATCTCTTGTGACGAGTTATACCGTCCCACCTCCCGACCCCAAGGACCAGTTGGTAGTCACAACACTTGATGAACAAAAACAATCACAAATTACCTCTGATAATCAAAATATCTCTGATTCGGAGGGGGATTCTACCAAGAAAGGAAGTATTGAAGTAGACCTTGAATTCAAAGAAGAGAACGACTCAAAGTAGTGATTTAATATAATTTTAGTAAGTTCAAATATTTGCTCTAAATGAAAATTGACCTTGCAGGCAAGATTGCTCTTGTCTGTGGTGCTTCAAAAGGTATAGGTCGAGCAATTGCCTATCAATTTGCTACATCTGGGGCTCAATTAATTCTTCTGGCAAGGAGCGAGAACGAATTAAAAGAAATCAATTCGGAACTTATTGAAAGTACCAACAAAGTACATCATTATATATCTTGTGATATTTTAAATATCGACGAACTTGAGAATAGTGTTCTCGGCATTTTAGATAAACTTGGGAAAGTTGACATTCTTGTTAACAATACCGGCGGACCCCCTCGAGGATTGCTTCATACCTCTGATTTATCCCAGTTAGATAGAGCTTTTCGCCAGCATATTTTATCGGCACAGAAATTGATATCTCTTCTTTTACCTGGTATGATAAACCATGGTTTTGGCAGAATAATTAATATTGTATCCATAGGTATGCGACAGCCTATTGAGAATTTAGGCGTATCGAATGTGGTTCGTGGAGCAATGGGGAGTTGGGCTAAAACTCTTTCTCGCGAACTTGGCCAGTATGGGATTACTGTGAACAATATACTTCCCGGCTATACTTTGACCGATAGGCTTAAATCCCTTATAAACAACAGTTCAAATGAAAAGGGAATTTCTTTTGATGAAGAAGCGAGTTTTATTTTAGAAAAGATTCCCGCAAAAAGATTTGCCAAGCCAGAAGAGATTGCATTCTTGGCAACATTCCTTGCCTCCGACTTTGCTGCGTATATAAATGGAGCAAGTATTCCCGTTGATGGTGGTTTTTTATCTTGCATTTAGAAATGTTTAAATATATAGGTATATCATGAAGAATTTCAAATTTGTCATTTCATTATCCCTAGCAATACTTTACTCTCTTCATTTGCATGCTGTACCACCAGTTGTTAGTGTGCCTAAGCTACCCAAAAATTTAAGAAACTATATTACCGACGAAAAGAAATATTTCGAAGTGCTCTTGGATTATTATATTCGTGCTAAACTTTTGGAGGCTCAACTTGGAGTGGATTCAATTGTTCCACCTCTCTCATACTCTGCATTAGAAAATCAAGACGTGAAAGTAATTAAAAATTATAGCGACATAGCAAATACTCTTTATGTTCAAATAAAGAGCTTACCAGAAATACCAAGAATATTGAAATTGCAGTACAACTTGGAAAGAGTTCTTGACGAAAATCAAAAGTTGAAGTACCAAAACGACAGTTTGAAGCTATTGGCAACAGAGTCCAGCCTTTGTAGAAAATTAATTTCGTTGCGTGATTCAATAATTGCTCAACTTTCCGTAGATTTATCAGAATGTGAGGAAAATAATTTGACCCAGATAAGCCATATTCTAAAACAAAGGAAATATCCCCCGACATTAGCTTTTGAAGTGAAGGCTAATCAATGGTTTTTTGAAAACCCTCGGGTCGACACTTACATTGCTCCTTCTTTTGCCTTGGAGTTTCATCTTTTCAATTTAGCTGATGATATTTTAAGCTTTAGGTTTTCTTGCAATTACACTTTTTTGACTAATCTTGTAGAAACTCCTATAGGAGATTTTCAAATAATAAAACAGACTTACAAAGATGATATTTGGAACTTTACTGCTATATTTGCTGTAAATCTTTCAAGAATGATTAATTCAAAGTCTTTTCATTGGGAACTGAATTTATCTGGTGGATATTTTCTTGGCTTTACAAAATCACCCTCGCCATTTGTATTTCAGAATGATTATAAAGGTTACTCACTGGGCCTTCAAACAGTCTTTAGTACTTTCAATCGACGAGTGCCAATTAGTATTGTCTTTGGAGGAGCATTTTCAAAGCTAATTGACGAACTAACATATGATGGGTTAAGCCTTGGCAAGCCGTTCATACCAAATGTCTTTCTCGGGCTAAAATTTTCGGTTTTAAATTCTTTTTAAGAGGTATATATGAAGAAGGTAATCTTTTTGTTTTTTTTATTCTCAATAGGGTTATTGTACTCCCAGGAGCTTAATTACGCAAAAAGACTTTTAAAATTAGCAAATACAAACATTTGGCTAGAGAAATTCCAAGAAGCAAGCCTTTTGGTCGAACAAGCAAAACAAATAATATCTCGATTTAATACTTGGGAAGCAAGATATTGGGATGCAGTTGCAGACGAAACTCTTGGACGTGTATATTTGCAAATGGGCAATTACGACTTTGCAGAAATGCATTTTAAAAAGGCTTTGGATAAGTTCGACAAACTTCTCGATAGTAACTTCGAAGGTTCGCAAGTTGCTATGAAAACCCTAATCGAGCAAACTAAGGTTGAAAAAGAGAAAACTAAAGAAAAGCTTAAATTTGAATCACAAGGTAAAAACGTAAATCTTAGCTACCGTGCAATTTCTGGGTATTTAAATCTACCAGTGGATTTAGTTGGTTTTACTGCCGTTGAAAGCAATTTAAATCAATTTCCATCGGAGTTGTATGGTAAAAAAGAGCTAAAGAAAGTTGTATTGCGAGGAAATAGAATTTCAGAAGCTACAATAAAAGATATGCCCGCTTTGGAATATTTAGATTTGTCTGAAAATAATCTAACGAACTTAAAAATCGACTATGCCACTGTTCCAAATTTAAAGTATTTAATTCTATCAAACAATAGATTTAAAAAACTTCCTCAGGAAATCCTCTCGCTGAAAAAATTGGAAGTCATTGATTTGACAAACAATAGTATTCAATTTTCAGATATTTCAAATTTGATACAAAATTTACCAAATACTTTAATAATTTTCGACCAATATGAATTGATTGAAGAGGAAGAAGAGTAAATCAAAAATTCACTGAGTAAACGATTTTTTTTCTAATTTTGAATTTTTTATTTAATCTCGAATTTGTATGGAAAACATAATTAAACAATTAAAAGAAGACAAAATTAGTTTTGTCAACTTACAATTTGCGGACATCCTTGGGACATTAAAGGAAGTGACTATTCCAGTGAGTAAAGTAGAAGATTCTCTTAGGTATGGGACCTGGTTCGATGGCTCCTCTATCGAAGGATTTGCAAGAATACACGAGAGCGATCTATATCTCAAGCCAGACATATCTACTTATGCAATCATACCTTGGCTCTCCAATGGCGAAGAAAGAACCGCAAGATTCATTTGCGATATTTTCAAGCCAGATGGTAATCCTTTCGAAGCAGACCCAAGATATATTTTAAAGAAAACATTAAAAGAATTAGAAAATTTTGGATATCAATACAACCTCGGACCCGAGGTAGAATTCTTTTTATTCATCAAGGACAGCAACGGTCATAAACCTCTGGACAATCGCGGCTACTTCGACCTTGCTGGAGAATTTGCACAACAAATTATGCGAGACATAACGAAAACACTGGAATATTTCAACATAGATGTCGAAGCGACTCACCACGAAGTAGCAACTGGTCAATTTGAGGTAGATTTCCGCTACGGCGATGCATTGACCACAGCTGATAGAGTGCTTACTTTGCGCTCGGCAGTAAAAGCTGTAGCTCAGAGATACAATTTGATAGCCTCGTTTATGCCTAAGCCCATTCTGGGCATTAATGGCTCCGGTATGCACGTCCATCAAAGTCTTTTTGATATTAAAGCTAAAAGGAATGCATTTTACGACGTTAATGATAGGTATAATCTCTCGGAAATTGCTTATAATTTCATTGCCGGTCAATTAAAGCATGTCAAGGAAATAAGCGCTGTCCTCTGTCCAACCGTTAACTCGTATAAAAGGCTTGTGGTTGGTTACGAAGCCCCAGTCTACATTTCTTGGGCTCGTGTAAATCGCTCTGCTTTAATTCGTATACCTAAGTGGTTCGAGGATAAGAAAGAATCAGCAAGAATTGAATTGAGATGTCCAGACCCATCTGCGAATCCTTACCTTGCTTTTGCTTTGATGCTTGCCTCTGGACTGGATGGGATTAAGTCTAAATTAACTCCACCCGAACCAATTGAGGAGGATTTATACCATTTTGATGATTTAAGGTTGAAGGAAATGAATATCGATACTCTTCCTTCCTCTTTGTTCGAAGCCGTTCAATTCTTCAAGCAAAGTGAACTTTGTAAGAATACTTTTGGCGATGTTTTGTTTCGAAGATTTGTTAGAATTAAAGAACGAGAGTGGAACGAATTTAAAATCCAAGTAACTGAGTGGGAGGTCGATAATTATTTGGATATATAATTCTCGCCCTACATTTACCAATGACAAATAAAAACCTTTCAAATTCAAACATCGTTTTAATTCTAATACTAATTGTTGTAGTTTTTACTTGTTATTATCAAACTTTAAATTACACTTTTGTTTGGGATGACCAGGAGTTATACATTAATTCTAATAACATATCCGCTGATGAACCATTTAAAAAAGTTGCAGAGCATTTCGTTCCTAAAAAAGGTAAAATGTACATTCCTGCGACATACTTTTGTTGGTCATTGATAACATACCTAAGTGGAAATAAATTCTCTCCAAATTCATTTCATCTTTTTAACATTATCTTGCACATTTTAAATTCCATTATTGTATATTTTTTACTGTCAAAATTCTTAAAATCAAATTTTAGTGCATTTTTTGCAGCTTTAGTTTTTTCCTTGCATCCAATTCAAGTAGAAAGTGTAGCTTGGATATCAGAAGCAAGAGGTTTGCTCTCGGCTTTCTTTGGTTTCTCTGCGATATTACTTTCTATTTCCTCCGAAAATAAAACAAATCTTTCTAATTGGATTGTAATTCTCTTTTTGCTTATTTTATCAATACTGGCTAAACCAAGTGGTATTGTATTCCCTTTTCTTTTGATTTTGTCGAAATGGTATTTAAACCGTACCCCCAATGTCATTACACAAATTAAGTGGTATTTGCCATATGTAATTTTAGTTGTTCCGTTTTTAATTATAACCATTTATGGCGAAGCACCAAAAGTCATAGAATTTGAAATTCCACTTTTTCTAAGACCTTTGTTTTGGCTTAATGCCATTGGATTTTATGTACAAAAATTAGTTTTACCCTTTGGATTCTCACCAGGATATGGTTTGAATTATAACTTTCTATACAATAATCCTACCTATTTTTATTATGTTATCTTTGGTTTTCTTGTATTGATAATAGGGATAAAGATAAAGCATAAAAAGGAATATTGGTTCTCTGTTCTGTTTTTTCTTATAGGTTTCTTCCCTGTTTCAAACTTAGCGAGCTTTTACTACCAATACTGGTCTACAGTTGCCGATAGATATGTCTATGTTTCTGTTTTTGGGTTTTCGTACTTACTTGGATTTGTCTTCGATACATTGCCCAAAAAAGCCCGCAATGTTGTATCGATAGTTGTACCTTTTGGTTTATTTTTAATTTCATTAACAGAGCTAAACAAATGGAGAGATGAGTTCAATCTCTGGAATGAGTCTATCAACGATTATCCTAACCGAATCCCCCAAGTTTATCTTGGTAGGGGCGTAATTTTTGAAAAGAACGGGGAGATTCATAAAGCCCTGGATGATTACACAAAAGCTATTGAATTAGATAGTAGTTTTTATTTTGGTTTTTACAATCGTGGAAATATTTATTACGATTTACGCAAATATGATTTAGCAATAGAGGATTTTACAAAAGTTTTAAAATCAAACTCTAAATTTGTCAATGCATATGTAAATCGTGGATTGTGTTTTCTCGAAAAAAAAGATTACAAAAATGCGATAAAAGATTTTCAATCCGCTTTAAGATTGGACCCCAACCAACCCGATGTTTATGTATATCTTGGTGAAGCATTGGAAGGAAACGAGCAATTCAAGGATGCACTAGAAGTTTATCAGAGAGCATTATCCTTTGGTTTAAAAGATAGCGTCCTTATCTTGAAAATTGAAAATTTGAAAAATTATTTAAAGTAATTGGTCTATCGAATTAATACTTTTTTTTTTAAATTTGTAAGAACTTCTTTTATTTTTGGAGGGTAAATGAAAAAAAATATGGGTTCATTCGATAGGACGCTAAGAATCATCCTCGCAATTGTTATTGCTCTGCTGATTTTATTTGGACAACTCAAAGGTATTGGTGGAATTATTTTTGGTATTGTCGCTATTATTTTCGTGATAACCGGAATTGTTGGTTTCTGTCCTTTGTATACGCCTCTTAAAATCAATACTGCAAAAGGAGAGCAAGAAGGCAAACAATAATCTTCTGCTCTCCTTTTTTACGAGTTACAAGTTTAGCCATTTCGAGTGGAAGAGAGGAAACTTACTTGTAAACTCATGAACCTCAGCTTTAACCGAATTTATAACTTCTTCACTGTTAATGTTTGTAATAACTTTATCGATTAAATCTGCAATTATTTGCATATCGTTTTCGGTCATTCCTCTTGTAGTTACTGCTGGTGTACCTATCCTAATCCCGGAGGTAATCAATGGAGGTTGTGTATCGAAAGGCACGGCATTTTTGTTTACAGTTATTCCAGCTTTATCCAAAGCAGTTTCGGCTTGCTTTCCTGTTACATTCTTATTTCTCAAGTCGATAAGCATTAGATGATTATCTGTCCCCCCGCTTACAAGATTGTATCCTTTCTTTAACAAAGCATTAGCCAAAGCTTTGGCATTTTTAAGTACCTGTTGGATGTATAAATCGAATTGTTCGGTAAGAGCTTCGCCAAAAGCAACTGCCTTTGCAGCAATAACATGCATCAATGGACCGCCTTGTATGCCGGGCATTACCCAAGAATCTACAATCTCGCTCATTCTTTTAATTCTTCCGGATTTAGGTGCGGTAATACCAAATGGATTGTCGAAATCTTTTCCAATAAGAATTAATCCCCCACGAGGACCTCGCAATGTTTTATGCGTGGTGCTCGATACTACATGGCAATAGGGTATAGGACTTTGGAGGTAGCCCTTTGCAATTATGCCTGCTGGATGGGCAATGTCTGCGAAAAGAAATGCACCAACTTTGTCTGCTATTTCTCGGAAGCCTTTGAAATCAATTTCCCGGGGATAAGCAGAGGCGCCTACAGTAATCATTTTGGGTTTGTGTTTCTTTGCAAGGTCTTCGACCATGTTTAGGTCGATTGTTCCAGTTTCTGGATTCAATTCATAAGCTACAAAGTTGAATAATCTTCCAGAGAAGTTAACTGGGGAGCCGTGCGTTAGATGTCCACCGTGAGCAAGGCTCATTCCGAGGACCGTATCTCCAGGTTTTAAAAATGAAAAGTAAACAGCCATATTTGCACTGCTTCCACTATGGGGTTGGACATTAGCGTGTTCTGCTCCAAATAGTTTTTTTGCCCTTTCGCGTGCAAGATTTTCTGCAACATCAACCCATTCACAGCCTCCATAATACCTGGCTCCAGGATAACCCTCTGCATATTTGTTTGTAAGGACCGAGCCTTGGGCATCGAGAACAGCAGGGGAGACGAAATTTTCACTAGCTATGAGTTCAATTTTTTCGTGTTGTCTTTTATATTCGTTTATTAATGCTTCGTAAACCTCAGGGTCTGTTCTCTGAACTAAATTATACAATTTCTCTGCCATATTCCACCAATAAAAAAATAAAATACAAAAATAGTTAAAGAATTGCACATTTTGAACCAAACGAATTATTATTTCTTCGTTTGTATTAATTTCAAGGTTTATAAATTTTCAAATCTTAAAATGAAGAAACTTTTGTTAATTATACTATTTGTTTGTTTAAGTAAATTATCTAACTCGGCTGATTATTATCCAAATGTGATTATTGTAAAATTCCATAAAGAATTTTGGGAAAATGATTATAAAAATAATGAAAAAGAAGTTTTATCGCTTTTAGAAGGCTACCTCGGAAAATTCACCATCAGAGAAGTTATCAATAGGAAACTTTTAGATTTTGGTTTGAATCGATATAATAACTATTTTAAAAATACAGGCGATGACCCAATCAGTTCACTGAAAAGAATCTTTTGGATTGAGTATGATTCTGGTATCGACCCACAAATTGCATCTTTTAAGCTTCAATTTTTACCTTTTTTTGAATATGTACAGCCAGCATATCTTTGTAGGATTAATGCTGTTCCCGATGACCCAAAGATTGTGGAGCAGTATTATCACTGGAAGATCAACACTTTCAAAGCTTGGGATTTTCTAAGTTCCAAGGATACAATTATTGTTGGTGTTGTCGACACCGGAGTTGATATAGACCACGAAGATTTACAAAATAACATCTTTTATAATTCAAGTGAAATGGGATTGGACTCCAATGGGAATGATAAATCTACAAATGGAGTAGATGATGATGGAAACGGTTATGTCGATGACTATGTTGGTTGGGACTTTGCTGGTAACGACGGTCAAACTCCGGATAATAATCCAAGGCCTGGAAATGGGCACGGAACTCACGTAGCTGGTATTATTGGTGCAGTTGTGAACAATGCTACTGGTATTGCAGGGGTCGTGCCGCAAATCAAAATTTTACCAGTTAAAGCTGCGAATGATGAACCATTCAATACATTTATAACCAAAGGTTACGAAGGCATCCTTTACGCTGCAATTATGGGTGCAAAGGTAATCAATTGCTCTTGGGGAAGCGAGTCCTCTGGCGGGCTTGAGAACGATATAATTCGAGCAGTAAATTCTCTCGGTTCCTGTGTCGTGGCTGCTGCTGGCAATGATGGGAAGTATTCGGATTTTGCTCCTGCATCTTTAAATGGTGTTTTAAGCGTTGCGGCTGTTGATTCTAATGATATAAAAGCTGGTTTTTCAAATTATGGTTCGAGGGTAGACCTCTCGGCTCCCGGTGTAAAAATTCTTTCTACAACACCTAATAACACATATGCTTCTTGGGATGGCACTTCTATGGCTTCGCCAGTTGCGGCTGGTGTTGTTGCCCTAGCAAGGATGAATTTCCCTAATTTAAATCTTGAACAAATCTATGAACTAGTTAAAAGACAATCAGACGACATTGATTCACTTAATCCCGTTTATTCTGGTTTACTTGGTACTGGTAGGGTAAATGCATTTAAAACATTGAATTGCAATCCAGATACTATACGCTCGATTATTTTGCTGGCTTATTCTGCTGAGGATTTAGATGGCGATAATCTTTTCCTTCCCAACGACACAATCAAAGTTAAAATAAAAGTTAAAAATGTATTTTCCGATTTGAATGGGGTTTATGCTCTTGTCCCAAGCGATATTCAATACGTTAAAAATGTGATTAAGAGTAAGTTGCACATTGGTGCTATTCCAAACTCTGCCACAGTTCAATCGGAGGACTCGGTTTTGTTCGTACTTTCGGATAATCTTCCTTTGGATTTCTTGATAAAAGTACCATTTTTTTTGTATGATTCCTCCGGCCTTATATCGAGATATTTCCTCGAAATTCAAGTTAATCCTTCCTATAGAACTATGTCGTACAATAAAATTTCTACAACTTTCAATAGTAGAGGCAATATTGGCTTTAATGATTATCCACAGAATAAACAGGGTGTTGGCTTTGTTTTTAAAAATGGACCGAATATTTTATTCGAGGGAGGATTGATTCTTGGATATAGTCGGACAAACCTTTACGATGTAGTTCGTAGTGCAAACCAAAATAGGCAAAATAAGGATTTTATTCCCAACGGTGTTTTCAAAGTAAATTACGATAAAGCTCGAAATCTTTTCGTTGGAGAAAACAACTTTTTTACAAGAAACGATTCCTCTGAAACGGTTGAGTTTACATTGAATTTACAAGTTTTTCAACCCATCGACTCTAACATCATTTTTTTAAATTACCAGTTGAAAAATACCTCTCAAAAGGATTTAGACTCAGTTTTTTTGGGCTTATTTTTTGATTGGGATGTTGGTCTATCGGGGCAATCAGACGTATGTGCTTACGACGTAGATTACGATTTTGGCTATGCATACAATACAATTTCTGATACGTTACCTTGGGTTGGAGTAAAGATTCTGACTACTTCAAAAGTAAATTTTTATGCACTAGATAACGATGGTCGTGGTGAGGATGGCATTGGTATCTATGATGGTTTCACTAAATTGGAAAAGTGGAATATGTTGTCTGGAAACATCCGACGTTTGAGAAGTCGAGCTACGGACGCATCTATGATAATATCTTCTGGTCCTTGGCATTTACCTAAAGATTCTACTTTAGAATTGGTCTATGCAATTTTTGCTGGTCACAACATTTTTGAGCTTAGAAAAAGCAGTTTTCTATCGCACCAACTTGCATATAAGTATAATCTTTTAAAAACAGAACCGCCAAAGAATCCCGAACCATACAAAGTCACCATTTATCCTAATCCTTTCGAAGAGGATTGCACTTTCAGAATTTCATTCATTGATAAATCCTCGGTCGAATTTTTTGTTCACGATAACTTGGGACGTTTAATAACTTCTTTCTCATTTAAGGATGTCGAAAATGTTGAAAAATTATTAGGCTTGAATCAATTCGCCTCTGGTATATACTATTTAACAGTCCAAACTTCTTTTGAAAAAAAACATTACTTATTAACAAAAATTAAGTGATAATTTCTTGTACTTTTAGTAAATAAGCTGTTATCGAGGTCTAGTTTTTTCCAAGGAGAATTTAGGTAGATTGTAATAATCTAAATGAATAAATATAAATTATCGTGTCTGATAAGAACTTTAAGACTAAGGTCTAAACTGCCGTATTTATTTATTTTTAAGCGGTAAAAAAATTGAATGAAATATGATATTTTTTCATTCACCATAAATGGTGACAACTATTTCTCTACGATTACGAGGGCCATCGAATTCGCAAAAAAAGATGTTTTGCCAAGTTGAAAGCCCGAGCATACCATTGATTATCGGTATTGTTTGGCTTGGTCCTACCAAACCAGATTTCAAATGTGCATCGCCATTATTATCTTGGAGGTCGTGTTGCCACACTCCCGATGGGATTAACTTTTTTAGCAAATTGATTACGTCATTTTGAACAGATTCATCCCAATTTTCTTGTATCATGATTGCAGCAGTTGAACCACGGGCGTACACATTAACCAATCCGGTTTTGTAGCCAGATTCAGCGACTATCTTTCGAACTTCCTCGGTTATGTCGTATAGTCCGTTGTGCTTATCTGTTCTAAGATAGAGAAACTTTTGAATCATATCTTGCCAGCGTTATATAATCTAACGAAGTAGTCGAAACTTCTGTTGTAGGTTCTTTCAGCATCTTTTGGGAAAAAGCACGCGGGAAGCTCTCGTTTAGATAAATGATATCTTAGACAATCGCAACAGATACCTTTTCTTTTGCAAGGTTCGTAGGAACAATTGCATTTAGAAATGTTGAAATCTTGTTTACATTCCATCTTATTCCTCATTTTGAATTTTTATAAGCATTGCCTTTGATATGATTCTTTCCTTTCCCCCTTGCTTGAAGATTGTTGTAATCACAATCTTATTGCTTCTCTCGAAGAGAAATTGAATAACAATTGGTATTCTTCTTTTTTTCTTTGTATCGACAGATGTTCCATTAAATACAAAGAGTTTGTCCTTTTCAAAGTATGTCCCTTTTAGTATTAGAATTTCATTCGTGAGATTGTTGAAAATGATGAGAAAGAATTTTTTAGATAAACCATCATATCCAATTGTGTACTTCATTTCATAGGGTATACCAGCAGATGAGTTCAATTTGAAATTCATTTCGAGAATTCGAAAGTTCAATGTCAAAGAAGCTTCCATTGAACCTTGGGAATACTCTTCCTGTGTATCTTCAAAATAACCTATAGTAGTTTTCCATCGGCCAACAAATTGTGAAAGTAATTCGTGCTTAGAGTTCAATGAGAAATATTCTTCCTGGAACTCTATATCGTTCTGAGAGAATGCATTGTGTATTATCAAAAGAACGGCAAAAGGAAGTAGAAACTTTTGCCACATAATCAACACAAGCTAATCTAAGACACCATTTCTTTTGATAACATCGCGAGCAATGACTAATTTTTGAATTTCGGAGGTTCCCTCGAAAATTCTATTTATTCTCGAATCTCTATAATATCTCTCGATGGGTAATTCACGAGAATATCCCATACCACCATGAATTTGCATAGCATGGTCGACGCAAACATCTAATGCATTCGAGCTAACAAGTTTTACGATTGCGGAAAGTCGGGGAGTACATTCTCCTCGGTCGTACAACCAAGCGGTTCGATAAACAATACTTTCGACTTCGTATATCAAAGCGGCCATTTCTGCGAGCATGAACTGAACTGCTTGAAAGTTTGCTATTGGTTCACCAAATTGTTTCCTTTCTTTGGCATAGCGAGTACTTATTTCGAGTAATTCTTTGCAAGCACCCAAGCAAGCAGCACCCAGGCCAAGTCTTCCAGCATCGAGCGTTTTCATAGCTGTTAAAAAACCTTTTCCATCTCTGCCAATGAGATTGTCCTTTGGAACGCGAACATTGTCGAATGTAAGCGAAGAGGTCTTGCTGCCACGCAAGCCCATCTTTTTTTCTGGAGCTCCTGGGGTAAAACCAGGGGTACCCTTCTCGACAACGAATAAAGAAATTCCAAGATTTGTTCTTGCAAAAACCGAGAAAACATCTGCAAAGGGACCGTTAGTTATCCATAATTTCTGGCCGTTGATAACCCACTCGTTACCATCAAGGTAGGCACGAGTTTGAAGGTTAAAAGCATCGGAGCCAGCGCTTGGTTCCGTCAAAGCAAAAGCTGCAATTTTTTCACCAGAGGTTAGTATTGGTAGCCATTTTTGTTTTTGCTCTTCTGAACCACCAATGTATATAGCATTAGTTCCAATCGAAACATGAGCGCCGATAAAGGTGGCTGTAGATAGACAAGCTCGTGATATTTCCTCTTGGATGATACAATAGCCAACTTCACCGACACCACTACCACCGTATTCAACAGGATAAGGAGCACCGAGAAGTCCCAGCTCGGCTACTTTGCGGATGATATGCTCGGGTATTTCTTCTTCCTCGTCGATTTTGGCTGCAATTGGTTTCAGTTCGTTATTTGCGAAGTCGCGAACCATTTCCCGAAGCATATTCTGTTCTTCTGTAAAAGTAAATTCAATCATAATACTCCCTTTTTTATGCTGAATGTTCTATAAAGTTCAAGATACCTTCACCACCATCGACAGCGATTGTTTGACCATTAATCCAGTAGAAATTTTCATCAGCAAGTTTTGCAATAACTTTAGCTACATCTTCGGGCACAGTATTTCTATTAAAAGGATTATGTTGGCGAGCGAATTCGAGCATTCTCTGGAAGCCTGGGATTTTCTGTGCAGCTGGTGTATTTGTCAATCCAGCCATGATTGCATTTGCTGTAATACGATATGGAGCCAGTTCTACAGCAATTTGTCGGATGTATGCTTCCAATGCTGCTTTTGCTGCAGAGATAGCACCATAATTCATCATTGCTCTTTGCGAGCCAATACTCGTCATCGCAAATATTCTTGCATTTCGACCAAGAAGTTTCTCTTTAAACAAATCCTGGACCCAGTAAATCAAACTATTTGCCATTACATCCATTGTCATTTCAATTTGCTTTTTGGTGACCATTTCTTCCGGATTTTCAGAGAAAAATTTTTTTATTGCACCAAATGCAAGCGAATGTAGAAAAACTCGGAGCTGCGGGTCGTTTAAATTTCTAAAATCCTCTTTAATCGCTTGGATAATCTCGGCACGTTTCTGGTCGTCGGCAGCATTTGCATTGAAAAAACGAGCACGCACTCCGATGTTTTGTAAATACTTACAAAATTCTTCTGCATTTTCTTTATTTTTTCCAAAGTCTAAATGTACTCCGTAAATGTTATATCCCAATTTTGCAAGCTCGATTGCTGTAGCTTTTCCAAAGCCACTTGAAACTCCTAAAATTAAAGCATATTGATTTGTAGTATATTCCATAATGTTAACCAATTTTTACTATTATTACTTTACAAAGCTTGAAATTTAACTAAGGTTAAACTAATATTACATTTATGAAATAACTAATTCAAGTAAGTTTTATCAATTAATAATCTCGATAGAATTTACTCCGATAATCTTTTATGTTAGCATTTTCTTTTACTTTGTTGAACCACATTAAATATGCACTTTGTCTCCAATTCGAGATTATGTTTTGTTTAATTTTTCTGGTTTCATTTTTAATGCTTGTTTCATCTGGGGTTACTCTTCTAAATACCTCGATGATATAATAGCCTCTCTCCCCTCGGAAAGGTTGAGAGATTTGATTTAATGGTAACAGAAATATTTTTGCAGTGAATGCCCAATCTTGGCCTACACCCGGGATGAATCCATTATTTTTAATATCATACCATTCTTGATAATTTATTGTTGAATCGAATTGTTTAACATTTGCGAGAGTTCCAAAACTTTTAATTTTATCATAAATTTCTTGAGCTTTCTTTTCGAGTATATCTAACTTTTTGATTTTCTTTAATGTAAATGTGATTCTTTCTTTTAAATCTTCAAGTGGGGTAAATCCGCCTTTCCTTTCATCAACTATTTGAGCCACAATAATACCTTGATTTTTTAGTTCAAACGGCTCTATAACATCTCCAACTTTGCCTTCAAAAGCAAGCGCAGTTAAATAATTAGACCCTAAAACTGCTCTCGTTCTTTCAAAAAAGTCGGTAGTTCGGACTTGTAAATCGAACTCTTTTGCAATAGTATCAAAATCCAAACCTTGCTCAAGTTTCTCTTTAATAATTTTAGCATTTCGGTTGATAATTCTCTCTGTATTCCTTGAAATCTGAGGGGTAAACTTTACATAACTATATTTATATTCGTCCGATTTTTTATCTTGCACCCAAATGATGTGATACCCGAATTGAGTTTCAATGGGACCAACAATACTACCAACTTTGGCGGAGAAACAAGCGTCTTCAAATGGCTTTACCATCATTCCTTTACCAAAGTAGCCAAGGTCGCCACCATTGATAGCTGAACCTTTATCGGCAGAAAATTTTCGAGCAAGCGAGGTAAAATCCTCGCCCGATTTTGCCTTCTTCAGTATATCTTTTGCAACGTTTAGAGCGCTGTCTTTGTTGTTACCAAATTCAATTAATATATGGCTGGCTTTGACAACTTCGTTTTCCCCCTTGCGAGTCTCCTCGAGTCGGATGAAGAAGACGCCTTCGCTTGTTTGAATAGGACCGACAACTTGGCCAACTGGTATTGATGTTATATATGGTGCAAGCTGAGCGGGAAGGTCTTTTGCTAATTTGAATTCTGAAACTTCTCCATTATGTTCAGTAAACTTTCGTTGGAATAATTTCGACCTTTCTCCTATGTCTGTGAGCTTTTCGAGTTCTTCATAGAATTTGTTTATATTTTTTTGGGTGGCAAGTGTATCTTGCTTCGACGGAACAATTTTCAAAAGGACATATTTGAGTTTCCTGCGGGGCTTATCGGGGAAAAATTGTTTGTTTTTTTCATAGTATTCCTTGATTTCTTTGTCTGTGACGTTTACATGTTCATCAGGAATTTCTTTGGTGTCGAAGAATATAACTCTTGCATCAGCAACAGAGTTGTCAATGATGTATTTCTCGGCGGCATATGTGGGTGAAACAAATGAAGATGCAATTGCTACAAGAGTTCTAACTCCATTTTCTAATTTTTCTTTACGGAGGTATTTTTCGATGTTTAACAAGTCTTTTTTGAATTGTTCAACGATGCGACGCTTTTCTTCCTGTGGAACTGTATTTGGTAAACGACGGTAAATAATGTCTGGATTTGTGATTATTTCCAGATAAGTCTGTCTTTGGAAGTTTCCCGCAGAGTCGGTGAAAGGCTTTTTTAAATAATCAGGGGGATTATCGAGCAAAATGTCCAGTATCTCGTCGTCGGTAACTATTATCCCCATTTTCTCGGCCTCTTGTTGTAGCAATGTTTCCTCGAGTGTTTCTGTCCAAAGTGTTCTTCTTAATTGTTGCTCATCGATATCAATGGACTGTTCTGGATTTTGATTTCTTTGCTGCTCAACTCTTTCTCTTACTTTTTCTTCGAAATCCTTGTAAAGAATTTTGTTACCATTAATACGAGCGAGTTCAGCAGTTCGAATATCTTGTCCTTGTCTTAGGATGGTCGAAATGTCGGCGTCGGAGGCAACCATAAAAGCGACAAAAATCACAGCAAAAGTGACAAGCGCATATGGTGAAATCTTTCTTATTCGCTCAAATGTTCCCATCAGTTTGCATCCTTCTTGATTAAAAATAAGACTTCAAAATTATTAAATTAAAATTAAATTTAAAAGCCTAAAATTAAAATATAATAATGCATTAAAATCTTAACTTTGAAAATTCTTAAATTTGTTTTTGTCCTTATTATCTTGGTAAATTTCTTAATTTTAAAATTTTATACAAATCGTTTAACAAATGGACAAACATCGAAAAGTAATTATAGAAGGGGAATTTATTGAAATAAAAGGTAAATTAAATCGAGATGAAATTGTGAAAAGGGTGATTAATGTTTTTATCGAAACCGAAGCTGTTAAAAGGGGTTTTGGAATAAAATTTCGTTATCCTGTGGAAAATTTATCAACTGGTGGAAAGCTTTACATTTTTAGGCCAGCAGGTTTGAATAAGTGGAATTTTGATTTTAAGGTCGATGTTTTAGAAGAATTCGGTCTTGGTAAGGGAACTCACAATGATATAGTTTCCGATTTTAAACTTAAAAAAAATGAAAATCCAAATAGATTTGGAGATTTTTTAAAAGTTTTTAATAGTCTTTACACTTGCTCTGAAAATGATGTGGATTATCTTTTGGAATCAAACCCATACTTAATGGAGGCTTTTCAATCTGGGTCGAAGCTCGACATACTTCTGAAAGTCGTAAAATGGATGTTTATCATGGAGGATATTGTTTACTGGAATTACAAAGGACGAACCAAATTGTATGAATTCATAATTGGGTCATTATAATGATGAATAGTAATCTTGAAAATTATTTAAATAAGATTTTCTTGAAAGACATAATGGAACTACTTAAAGAGCTTCCGCCAAAATGTATTGATATGGTATTTGGAGACCCCGATTATAACGTTGGAATAAAGTATGGAAATAAATCTTACACTAGAACTTTTGACGAATACATTGATTGGTATATTGAGTTGGCAAAGGAATCTCTTAGAGTATTAAAAGACGATGGAAACATGTTTTTAATTAATTATCCCAAGCAAAATGCATATTTGCGTGTTAAATACTTAGATCAAGCTTGCTACGAGGTTTTAGATTACGTTTGGGTTTACAATACAAATATCGGACACTCTCCGAAACGTTTTACAACGGCTCACAGAAGTATTTTGCATTGTAGAAAGACAAAAAATAATAAGTTTTACAAAGAAAATGTAGCTGTACCTTATTTAAATCCTACCGATAAACGAATATTAAGCAACCTTGCAAAAGGCTCGAAAGGCCGAATGCCGTATGACTGGTTTTATTTTGATTTAGTTAAAAATGTTAGTCAAGAAAAGACCATTCATTCTTGCCAAATCCCTCAAAAACTATCAGAAATGCTAATTAAATCGTGTACCCAACCCGGAGATGTGGTATTAATTCTTTTCGGTGGGAGTGGTTCAGAAATAGAAGTATGCAAATTGCTAAATAGACAATTTATCTCCGCTGAAATCGATGAAGGCTACTATGAAATGATTTTATCTCGATTAAACAAGGGCCAAATCGAGAACAAATATAAACTTCCTTTGAAAAATTCTAAAAGGAAAAACATACATACTCAACTTACAATACCTGAATTTCAATATGGATATTTTCAAAAGAGTAATGAAATTCCCGAGTAACTAACTTGTTCCTTTTCTAAGCCATCAACGGACCATTTTTATTAAGTACATTCACAAGACTAAAACCAATTAAGTTCTTGTTCCAATTATTATTAAGACACACTACAAGCAGTATTGACACCGAAATAATTAACCCTGCCGAGAGCAAGTCTTGGCAGGGTTAATAAATTTAGCTTGATTTTATTTTGTGATTAGAAGCGGCTTTGGTACTACCTTACCATTGGCTAACTTCAAGACGATTAGATAGCTACCAGATGAAAGGTCGTCCAAATTGGTTATAATTGTGTGTATCCCAAATGTTTTCCACCCGCTCTCAACTGTACGGATTTCATTACCCAATAAGTCGATAATTTGAATTGAAACGTTCCCGTCAATTGGATTGAAAAACTCAATTGTAGCGTTATTTTTTGTTGGGTTTGGACTTATTCTTAATAACTCGAAGTTTTGGTATTCGTTTTCTGTTGTTTTTACGCTTGAAATTGGTCGGCTTGCCACGAAGGATTCAAACCCAATTGGGTTTACACTTTCGTCGAAGAGAATGACGTTGAATTTCACAACAGAATCGCCTGCGAACAATGCTATTATTTCACAATCATCGTCTCGTCCATCAAAAACTTTTGGAAGTTCGATAATTGTTGATTTCTTTCCAAAGCGTGATGTTTCCTCCACATCTAAATATTCAATCGTTTTACCGCTTGCAATTATGTTGTTCTTTGCATCAGTAATACCGGCGAATCCTCCTATAATTTGAGTGTTTGTTTCCTTCTCTGCTAACTCAATTGCGATATATCGAACAGTACTGCGGGTTCGGAGGGAAAATTTTGCAGTGCCTGCTACGATATCTTTTGGTAATATCAACGAATCTATACCTATTGATATAATACCGCATTGTTTCGGTGGTTTTGCACACCAATTGTTATAAACCAATTCGCAGGTGTCTCCATCACAGTGTATAATTGTTAATATGACATTTCCAGTCCAGTTCAAAGTATAATCAACACCTAAATTAAATTGTACTGTGAAATTGGCAGCGTTTCCTTGTGGTGCAGGAGGTGGGTTTTGTGGGTCGCAATCCAAACTTATTAAACTATAGTAAGGATTCCCACTATTAGCAATTCCCCAGGACTTTGGAGTACCATCTACAAGTAACCCACCACCATTCCATTTAGCATTTGGGTCCGTTGGGAATGGGTCGGGCGTTAATTTGATTTTTACTTCTCTTATAGGTGAAACTGGCTGCTTTTGATTAAAGATTTTAAAAGTTCTACCGGAGAGATTCAGACCAGGCCAAGTAAATGGCGTGACTACGAGGCTATCGCACTTAATAAGTGGTGCCCTCGCACAATGTAAATTTACGGTATCGTAACAGACTTGTCCTTTATGGATAAAGGCAAAAGCGATTGTAACAATTCCAGATGCTGTACTAGGATTGGCTTCCAATATTAGTGTTGGATTGGTTGTACAACCGCTCCCGGTGAAGTTAATGCTACCAAAAGTTGCTCCATAGGGATTTGGTGGGGTCATTGTATAGCCGCAACTTGATAAAACTGTAATCGACTCCATAGTACCGGAATTGTTAAGTATTTGCCATTGGATTTGTGTCATAGGATTTTGTCCGAGATTGAATACTGGAACTGTGAATTGACAACAAGTACTATCAAGTTCAATTGTTCCAATAGTGTCGCAGGGGGGTTGTTGGCAATTCAAAAAGTTTAATGTAATGACTTCGCCAGATTGTATGCAAATCTGCTGGATTCCAGAAGGGGATGTTTGTGTCCAGCCAGCTTGTTGGATTTCGAAAACATTGTAACAGCCAGGGGACAATGCAATTGAATAATATCCGTCGGAACCTGTGTATACTGTATCGCTGAAATTGATACCTTGCACGCCTTGGACAACGATAGGCCAATTTGTTATTACTGGCTCACCATAATCTGGTTTACCATTGCAATTTATATCATTAAACTTTTGCCCAATGATGAAACCAGGATGACGACAACAACTATCGGCGAGAATTGTTGGTGCTGGAGAAAGAGAGATAATTTTCCCGGAGACATTCAAACCATGTGCAACACTACCAATATTTCCGACAACAAAGCGAAGACACTGTCTTCCTTGATTAATAGTAAGAATGGTATCAATCTTTAGAGGTTTTGTGAATTGTGCACCATAACCAGCGGGTGTGCTTCCGCCGAGGTAGCTGTTTCCAAAGAAAACTGCGACTGTATCATCAGCATATATTTGCAAAGATATTCTAAATCTGCCAGTTGCTTCAATACAAAAGCATCTTTCATATTCATATATACCATTAGTGTTGTTGGAATATGAATTATAAACTGCAATCCACTGTGAATTCGCAAAAGGGACAGACCAATTTGGGTGTTTATTTATAGTGCTAGCTGGACGTGGTTCAATTGTGCTCGGCAACGGGTCACTTATCACGGTCCAGTATGGGTCGTTGACGAATAAAGGGAGAGAAGTTCCAGTTACTGGATTGTAACCAGTGTTGATTATCAAAGTATCGGTTAAGCAAGTTTGCGAACGCAGATTTTGAATACCAAACAAAAGCAAAAAGAAAAGAATAGAAAGAGAAGGAAACATGGGGAAATTATAACGAGACATGAAACCTCCAATTGTTAATAAGTAAAATTCAAAGTTAATAAAATTAAAATAGTATTCAAAATAAAATATTATTTTTTTGGATTTAAAATTTAGTTTAGGAATAATTAATTTCTGGAGTCTTACCCCAAAAGACTCGAAACATACCTTTTTAAAATTGAATTATCAGCGTTTAACGAAGAACTTTTTAAAATTAAGAGAATTGCATAAGTATTGAACACACATTGAACACAAAAATCACTTTTTTTTAAAATTTTGTATCTTCAATGTTGGTGAGATTAAATCTGCGTGATTTTAGTAAGTTCTTAAAATCAA
>CALBDO010000033.1 GCA_937927515.1 Candidatus Kapaibacterium sp.
AGAAGCAGATGTAGGCGTACCCATAGACCATCATGAGTATTTTAACAAGCTGGGTAAGGATTTTGCCCAAAGGGTAAAGCGATTCTTGTGGTATGATGAAGTGTACCGCACGCGGTATTCTATTGCAGGGTGGGTGTAAAAAAGGGGTCAGAGCCTATTTATTCTCAAAATTGCCACTTATACTACACTGTGTTATCAGCAATGGTTTTATGAGCTTTAAAAACTCGGACTCGGTTAGTTCTTTTTTTGGCATTTTAAAGCTTTCAGTGAGCGCATAACAGGCAAGCTCATATGTGTGTACGCCACTGCCGCGCGGTGGTTGTGGACCTCCGTATCCGGCAAAGCCAAATGTGTTTATCATTTCAATTGCTTCAGAGGGCATGGCTTTAAGCGATGCACCCTCAGAAATCTCGGCGGTATGTGCCGGAATATTTATTACCAGCCAGTGCACCCAGTTGCGCGCCATAGGATGGCGGTCAACAAAGGCTAATGCCAGTGAGCGTGCTTCTTTTGGCACATCACTGATTGCGATGTGAGGTGAAATATTCTGTCCGCCAGCTATGGCTTTCATTGCATATTTTGCAGGTATTGTTCCACCATTGGTAAATGAGCGGGATGAAATATTCATGGCTTCCTCCTTTGTGTGTGTAATTATATATATGGATAAAATTATACACCATGTACTCAATGAAAGGCAATATATTTTTTTGAAAAACTAAATTTGCCCTTCATGCTGTAATCGCAACACTTGAAATCCAGCTGTACTTATACATAGTAGAAAATATTATTTTATTATTGACAAATTTTATTTACAAAATTAAAAATATTCAGCTGATTTGTAAATGTCGCATATGATGTTGATTATGATGAACCAAAAAGATATATAAAGTTCTGAATATGATACAAATTGAAAAACATAATGAATATAGTATAAAAATTAGTTTTCCATATAATCATGAATTTATAAACCGGATTAAAACAATTAAGGGGAGGAAGTGGCATCCCGAAGAAAAATGCTGGACTGTCCCAAATAATAATGAAACAATAAAACAAATATTAAAACTTTTTGAAAAAGAAAATCTGCAAATAGATCAAGATTTGGGATTTGCACAAATAAATTATGATTTTTCAGATTTAAAAAATCTTAAACATAAGACAATTTTGATGACTGTATATTCTGCAGGGTTACGAGTAAGCGAACTTGTAAAATTGAAACCTGAAGATATTGACCAGGATAGAATGTTAATTTTTGTCAAATACTCAAAAGGAAGGAAAGACAGACAAACAGTACTATCGGCCAAAACATATGCTATTATACAATTATATAAAAAAGAATATAACCCCACAAAATGATTGTTCGCGGGAGCAAATACAAATTTTCATATTTCAATAAGGACTGTACAAAAAATTTTTGAAAATGCTTGCAAAAAGGCTGGAATAGCAAAAGATATGGCTGTCCATACTTTACGTCATAGCTTTGCAACTCACTTGCTGGAAAGTGGTGTTGATGTAAGGTATATCCAGGAATTATTGGGCCATGCAAGTAGCAAAACAACGGAAATATACACTCATGTGAGCATGAAAAATTTAAGCCAGATAAGAATTCCATTGGATTATTTAGAATTAGATAGGTGAATATATGTTGATTAGAATAATATGTTCAGGTATTACATTATATTCAGGCAGAGATGGTATATCTGCAGTATTTCGCCTATCCTTCCAAAATTGGATAAAAAGCGAAGTAGTGCGGATATGAAGAAGTTATATGACATGGTGCATAAAGGTTTTTAATATGATAGAATTTAGAGAATAATAGAAGAGGAAATACCTAAATTATCAGAATTATTTACTAAATTAATTTTATTCATAAAAAATGAGACAAAAGATGAATACTTTGTCTTTAATAGCCTTTCCAATGATGATTTAATTGAGAATTTTAAAGATGACCTGGCTGATAAAACTAAGAGGATATTTGTAGCAGTTGAGAATCGTAAAATCATTGGGTTTATTGCAGGTGAGATAACAAATTGCTTTTTACCTATCTCAAAAATTAAGAAAATAGGTTATATATCGAGTGCTTATGTTATTGATGAATATAGAAACAAAGGTATTATGAAAAGGTTAGAAGAAATGATAACTATTTTTTTTAGAGAACACAATCTTGAATATGTAGAATTGAATGTTATTTCAAATAATTTTATAGGTAAAAAAAGTTGGAATAAATTAGGATATAATACTTTCAGAGAACAAATGAGGAAGAAATTATAGAGTAAATGTGCACCACGTCATATAACAGCGAGTACCCGGCTCCGCTTCGCTACGCCCAAACCCTCGCTATGCTCGGGCTTTGGGTACTCGCAAAACGTTAGGTGAAATAACGGCTAAGCCATTCTCTGAGGAGGGACGAAAAAACAATGAAGTTTTGCTAATTAGATGAGAGTGGGACGGGTAGTGAGCCCTACGCAGTTATGGTAGGTATAATTGTTGATAGCCATCGAATGCAAGTTACTAAAGATGACTGGAATCAGCTATTAGCTATTCTTTCCAAGCTATGCAATAAACAAATAAAAGAATTTCATGCAAGAGATTTTTATCGAGGGAATGGACCTTGGTGTCAGTTAAAGGGAAACATGAGGTCTAAAATAATAACAGAGATACTTCAGTGGCTTAAGGATAGAAAACACAAAATCACTTTTGGCGGAATCGATAAAGAGAAGTACTTTAACAGCGTTAAAAACGACCCTAGAATACAGGAAATTGGCAGTTTATGGTGTATGTTAGCTTTACACCAAGTTTTAATTATACAAAAGGCATTCCAGAAAGAAAAGAATAATAAGGGTAACACGGTATTTATTTTCGATAAGGAAGAAACTGAAGAAAAGAAATTTGCTAGATTAGTAGTTCAACCACCTGTATGGACTAACGAGTACTATGGCAAGGACAAAAAGCAAGACCAGCTTGACCAAGTGGTTGATGTTCCTTATTATGGTGATTCAGAGTTAGTTAACTTAATACAAATTGCAGATTTAGTTGCATACTTAATAAGGATGTATATCGAAATTACAGAAAAAAAGGTTGATGTAAAGTACCCAGGTGAGGATAAGATCGTGAAAGACTGGATTAAAGTAATACTTGAAATTTCGTTACCGAGGTCAAGTAGATACCTGAGTAAAGGGCGAGATGATTGTTCTAATTTATTTTATGAGTATGCGCCTCAATCACTGAGAGTATTGGGGAAATAATGGCAACTAAATAAATTTCCGCCGTTACATCACCTAACAACAGGCTAAACGGCTCCGCTGCGCTCCGACCCAACTTCCCACGTCCTCGGTTGTCACGGTTTTTGCGTTGTGGGGCAGTTGCCTAATGAGGCAAAAACCGCGCCAGCACTGCGGGCGGAGGAAGTTCGTTTAGCCTATATGCGTTGTACGAAATTGAGTTTGAGTTTTTTTAGGAGAATAAATATAATGGAAAAAATAATTTTTATAATTAAAACTAAACTATATGAAAAAAACTAAACGTATTTTAACATTTTTATGTTTTTTTACATTCATTGTTACGGCATTGATTTCTGTTCCCCTATTATTAAGTTATTTAAAAGTAACTTCCCCAAAATTTTCTTTAATAGTAGATCTACATGTTTGGTTTGGTTTAGCATTTATACTATTCGCAACGATCAGGATTATTAATATAATAATAGAAAATTTTTAAAATCTATAATAAGGAAAACTAACAATGAAAAATTATAACTTAAATGAAAAAATTATTTTTTCAGGCGAAAAACCAATCAAGAGACATTTTTTAAATGCCAAGGGCTTTCATGCCGCTTTGATTTGTCTAAAATCAGGTGTAGAAATACCACCCCATCCCGAAGATTATGCTGTGCTTCTAACGGTTCTTGAAGGAAATGGTATTTTTACCGATATTAACGGAAAACATGTTTTGACAAAAAACCAAAGTATTTACATGGAAAAGGATGAAATAAGAGGCATAAAAGCCGAAAGCGATTTGGTCGTTTTGGGAATTCAGGATAGAATAAAAAGTGGCAATGGTTAATTTATTTGAATAATAAAAAAACTCAAACTCAACTCATGGGGGCGCTACGCTTTCGCTCCACTTCGTTCCGCTCACCCTCGCACAACACAGTATATCTGGCTCGCTCCTGCCGTCGCTCGACCCATATTTGCCTCCGCTACGCTACGGCAAACATCAGATATGCCGAAACGTTGAGCGCAAGCATGAATACGGACAGCTCAGAGAGACAACGAAGTGGAAAACTAAAAACGGTATATTATGGGCAACAAAGAAAAAATCGAAAAAATATTTTATAGTTCAATTGCTTCTAAACAAATTCATGAAGCGGTTTTATTAGTAGAGAACGGCTGTGGTGATTTTTCCGTAAATTTTGAGTATGGTGGAAAAACCATTGATACGCCTATTCAGGCGGCAAGTGTTGGAAAACTCTTTACAACTACCTGCATTCTAATACTGCAGGAACAGAAAAAACTCTCGTTGGACAATCCTGTAGTGGATTATTTTGATAAAAACACTTTCAAAGGATTGCACAAATACAAGGGAGTAGATTATTCCAACAAGCTTACGCTTTCTGATTTGCTGTTTCAAACAAGCGGGCTTCCAGATTATGAAGCGGAAGGAGGAATCATTAAACGAGCAATAAAAGAAGATTTTCACATAAGCACAGCGGAATTAATAGAAATAACAAAGACCCTGAAGCCGCGCTTTTCGCCTCTCGGAAAAAAGGCCTTTTATTCAGACCTCAATTTTCAGCTGCTGGGTGAAATTATTGAGAGAGTGACACAAACTCCATTGGAAGAGGTTTTCCGTAATTATATTTTTGAGCCTTTAGGTTTGTCATCAACATATTTACCCGTTGAGGGCGACTTTGTTCCGAATATTTTTTACAAAAATCAATCCTTATACCGCCCAAAATTGATCATGAGTTTGCGTGGCGGTGGCAATACCATCACAACAACACGAGAACTGATGAAATTCTTAAAAGCATTTTTTAACGGATATTTTTTCCCTCAAACCATTTTTGAAAAACTATCTCATTATAGAAAACTCCAAATAACAATGGGGCCTATTTATTACGGTGGAGGTTATATGCAAATACCTCTCAATTCCATAATGACTCTTTTTATGGGAAAAGGGGAGTTATTAGGACACTCTGGCTCAACAGGTTCTTTTGCATTTTATTATCCGCATAAAGACCTATTTTTTGTCGGAGATACTAATCAAATGGCAAAACCGGGACTTCCCATTCGTTTAATTATGAGACTTGCTCTGTCGGTAAAATAAATTTGATGAAAAGACAAAGTGCAAAGAAGAAAAATGCCAGCGCCCAACATCGTGTATAAGTAATGGCGGGGGTTGTAGCGTATTTGAGCGTTCTACCTCGCATCAAGCTCACCGCAACTTGACAGGAATAGCCCCATAATCCGCGACTACTCATACACGTAACCGTTAGCGGATTGCAAGGGCGAACACAAATAGTATTCATAGGAGGAAGATAATATGGCAATTTGGAAAACTTACAGAGTAGCTGATGCAGTTACTGAAATTGATGAAGAAAAATTTGTTCTTCCTGTTATCCAGCGATCACTGGTTTGGGAAGAACACAAAATGGAACTTCTTTTTGATACCTTACTTAAAGGGGACAGTTTTGGCGGTATTATGGTTATTGAAGAAGAAAAAGATACCAAGCCATTATTTAATTACAGGCCATTTACAAAAGAGGGTAATTTTATTCCTTCGCGAGAAGTTGAAAAGCTCAAACAGCAACAATTTTTTGTCATTGA
>CALBDO010000034.1 GCA_937927515.1 Candidatus Kapaibacterium sp.
TCTAACACCTGATAGCTAACACCTAGGAACTAATAACTTGCGTCTTTTTTCTGATAAAAAAAATTATTCCAAATTTAAGTTTTCCGGGGTTTGAAAAATGCTCATTTTCGCAGCCTTAAAAAAATGCGAAAATGAAACATAAGTGCCACGAATTACATTTTTACATTTCAAAAATAACCACTAAGGCCATGAAAGGCAATAGGTTTTTTGTGCGTATATTGGCCCGCAAATGCACAAACAAACATACAGTAACTTTATATCTACGAATAAAACAAGAAGGCGTAAAAGGCCATATTTTATACAGTACCGGCCTAAAGTGTTTAAAAAAGGATTTTAACCCGGCCAGACAAACGGTTAAAGATACCGGTATTAATGAACTTATTCAGCAGGAAAGAACACGGGTTTATAAATTGATGTTCCTGTTAAAAGAAGAAAAAAACAACCTGGGTTTACACGATATTAAAAAGAGTTTATTAATTAAACAAAACTGCACCACGGTTAAAGATATTGCTTTAAAGGTGATAAAAGATAAAGAATTGACTATTAAAGCAAACACCCTTAACCAAATAAAAAGCCTTTACGATAACTTATTAAGTATATCGGCCCTCGAAAATGAAGCCATAAACACCATTTCGGTTATGCAGCTTGAAAGTGCCTTGTTAAAATTAAAGGAAGTGTATAAACCGGGTTCCTTTAACCGGTGCTTTGGGCTTTTAAAAAGCGTTTTTAATAAGGCTTTCAGGATGGAAGTAATAAAAAGCAACCCCTTTCATTATATTGATGCCAGGCAGATACTAAGAAAACCAATGCCAGAACCTAAAAAGATGCCTGATTTTTACAGCCTGGTTAATCAAATTGACAATGCGCCCAAAGATTGTATTTATAAGCATTTTGCCAAATTGCAATTATTAACAGGGTTGGCCTTTTGCGATGCTAAAAACACCACCAAAGAAAGCATTATAAGGCACGAAAATAATTTTTTTATAGTAAAGGAACGGCATAAAACCAAAATTCAGTTTTTAATACCCATTGACCAGGATATTTTAAAGCTGATAAATGAAAATAGTTTTAAAACAATAGCTTACCTAAACTATTTAAGATATTTAAAAAAGAATTTTAATATTTCATCGCACAAATTGCGCCATGCAAGGGCCAGACATTTACTCTCAAAAGGGTTGCCCCTGGAAGCTGTGGCCCGAATATTGGGCCACACATCCATAAACATGACAATGCACTATGCGCCTATACATGGGCGCAAACTAAGCAGGGAAGAAGTAAATAAGGTTTTAGAGTGGTAAACTGGTTATTTGTATTCCAGAAACCAGTTTGGAACATTAGAAGGCGCACATAAAAGGGTTGCTAAATTACCTCCTTCAATTTCAGCAAATAAAACACCGGGTAAATTTGTATTATCGAATAAGTAAGCCCTATCAGAAATTTTTATTGCATTGTGGAACAATCTCATAGTTCTGTAATATCTGGTTACAATTTTATCGGGGCTTACATGGTGGCCATTGGCCGATACACGTATTTTTACCCTGTTAATGTTTATACTTGGGTGTTCAGTACTTACAAAGTACAAATAAACCCTATAACCTTGTTTTTTTGCTTCCTGTATAAATTCAATTTTGCTTTCATGGCTCATTACGGTTTCAAATGAAAACGATTCGCCAGCTTTTAGTAATTTGTACCTTATAAATGCCGCAACATCAGAAGCAATATACGAATCAATACTTTTTAGGTGTAATTCGTTATTAACTACAAGCATTGATTTTGACTTTACGGTAGCCAAAGAGGAAAAGCCGTTTTGTTTAGTAAAGTCTAAAAAATCTTTGTTTGTGGCAGTAACTTTATACGCTGAAAACGATAGTTTTTTAGTTTTTTTTATGATGTTTTCAATTTCATCGGCATTAATAAAAACGCCTAAATGTACATGGATTTTAATTCGCTCGATGAGTGTAGTTTTACCAGAACCATTTGGGCCAGCTATAATCCTTAATCGTTTGGTTGGCATTTTAGATTTTAAATTGTTGTGGAAGGTTCTTTTTATTAATGGTTTTAAGTTTTTCAATTTTCCTTTTTTCTCCATTTGGCGAAATTTCAATAAGCCAGCCATTTTCCACGGTTACAATTGGGATATTTGCTTTTTTAGCCTTTTCAATACCTTCAACGCCCACGCCAATAATAGCCCCGGCCATAGCAGAAAGTAAAGCAGCATCTTTGCGACCACTAAAAACATAACCCAACCCTGCGCCAAGTAAAGCACCTTTAACAATGTTTTCTATATCTTTATTTGAAGCCATATAACTGTTTTTGCAAAGTTACAAAAAACAACAAAGCCAAACAAAAGCATCACAAACTAAGCGAAAAGGAAATAAAGCTGGTACTGGAATAGTTAGGTATTATAAATGCGAACATACAGCAAACCAGTGTTTGGGTTGGGTGATGAAAATTCTAAATATGCCTCCCATGTTCCGCTTGATAATTTTTGAAAGGAAATAGTCTGGTTAGTTATTGAATTAACAGTAACCCGCGAAGGGTTACTATTACTTTGAAGCGTTAAATTGCCGTCAAAAATTTTTTCGTATGTTCTTGAAAATGATGTACCCGTATTTATAGAAGTTGCATTGATGTCATTTAATGATCCAAATAACAAATCCCACACTTCTAACCTTGTGCGTGGAATGCACCAATCAACGCCATTAAAAAAACGGGCATTAGTAAAAGGTTTATTAGGGCCTTCCATTGTAAAAAACTGTCCGTTAACGGCTGAAAAATCATACCAATAACCATTTCTGTAAATCCGTATGTTTTTATTTATAATAGCCATAAGATTAAATATTTAAGGTATAATCCAAATATCTCCAAACTGTGGGTTTGCCGGGGCCGAAGCCTGGTAAGAAACTTTTACGCCGGTGGCCCTGTCTAATTTGGCCTTGTCGGGTGCGCTCATTAGGCCGTTTGCGGACGTTGTGGCAACAGCATTATTGGCTTTAGCGTTCCAGGTTGCTTTTTCGGTATCGGAAACAAAGCGGTTATTGGCATCCTGGGTAATGATACTGGCCGGGTGGTTTGCCGGGTGTGTATAGTTGTTTGCTCCTGATTCAACGCTATTTAATTTTGATTTATCGGCTTTGCTCATAAAACCATCCACCAGCGTATTAGCGATTGGATGGGAATGTGTTTTTGCTGCAAAATTAGAACTCACCACTTCTAATATATCTATGGATACTTGCTCACTTACGTTTGATAATTGTGAATCTAAATTTTCTTGACTTATTTTAGCGTTCCAGGTTGCTTTTTCGGTATCGGAAACAAAGCGGTTATTGGCATCCTGTGTAATAATACTGGCCAGGTGGTTTGCCGGGTGTGTGTAGTTGTTTGCCCCGGCTGCAACACCATCTAATTTTGATTTATCGGTTTTGCTCATTAAACCATCAAGGCTATTAGTAGCCAAAGGCACATCACCGCCCGAACTTTGCACCCATACGGAACCGTTATAAGTGTATTTTTTATTTTCGGTTTTCACGTAAACAGTCCATCCATGTTCAGGGTTTGGATACGTGGTTGCAAGGTCGGAAAAAGTGTTAACAGCTTCTTTCCAGTCCAGCGATTCAACCAAAGCGGTTAATTTATTATCCGTTTCGTTTCTGGTGTATTTGTCGTTCCAGGTTGCTTTTTCGGTATCGGAAACAAAGCGGTTATTGGCATCCTGGGTAATGATACTGGCCGGGTGGTTTGCCGGGTGTGTATAGTTGTTTGCTCCGGCTGCAATACCATCTAATTTTGATTTATCGGTGCTACTCATTAGGCCGTTTGCGGACGTTGTGGCAACAGCATTATTGGCTTTAGCGTTCCAGGTTGCTTTTTCGGTATCGGAAACAAGCCGGTTATTTTCGTCTTGGGTAATAATACTGGCCGGGTGGTTGGCCGGGTGTGAGTAGTTATTTGCTCCTGATTCAATTCCGGCCAGCTTGTTTTTTTCGGTTAGGGTAAAATCTGATTCAGATAAGCCTTTACCGGCAATTTTATCAACCTTTGTATTTAACTGGTTAAAAATAGCAGTTGCAAAATTGGGGTCGTTGTTAATGGCATTGGCTAACTCGTAAAGCGTGTCAAGCATTGCCGGGCTGCCGTTAATAAGCTCGGCAATGGCATTTTGAAGGTCGGTTATTTTTGCATAGGGCCGTAAATCGGGGAATTGGTCAGATGCGAATAAATCACCCTCATTGTTTAAAAGAAAAAGGTAATATTTGCCGGTTTCTTCAATATAACATGCCATACCCGGATAGGCTTCTGTGTAGGCTTCGGCAAGGGTTGAGAAAACAGCCCGGCGGTCAACCGGGCGTTTTTCAGCCACTTTTAAGGGTAATGCTATTTCAGTATGTTTCATGGTTTACAGTTTTTTTGTTTGAGTAACATTATTTGTCTTTTTAACTCGATGTTTTCTAATTTTAAGGCGTTTATTTCCTGTGCATTATCGAGTAGTTTTTGGTTGAGCTTTAAAAATTGCTGCGTTAACGTTTCAATGCGTAAAGTCAGCTTGTTTTCAAGATCGTTTTTTTTCTCTTTTCGATGGTATAAGTGGGTAAACAACCAGGTTATAAAGCTCGAAACTACCGGCGCAACAATAGGAATGATCTTTGAATCCATTATGCTTCCATTTCTGCCGGTTCCGGCTCAACTATTTTTTTTTGAAAAACGTTAAACTTTTTGTCGGTTGTGGCATATCGGTTTTTTTCACATTCGGCTATACCGCCTTTGTGTACGTGAATAACACACCCGGCATCAAATTCGGGCATATTGCCGCCCCGTGTTACTTTACCGGTGGTACTCTGAAAAATTGCAATAATGATAGTTTGCGGGTTCTCCTTTTGCAACCGGTCAAAATCGGCTTGTTCCATACCTTTAAGTTTTGTCCAGCTATCAATAGCAACCACGTCATATAATTTGCAAATAGCGTTTAGTTCGCTATAATTAACCGACTGGTCGGAAATATCAATTTTTTTAAGGTTTACAGGGTTTATATACTCTGTTTTATAGCGATTGGTAACTGATGAAGCGGCTGCCATTTCAAGACTTAAAAAAGCGGTTTTTAACCCTTTTGAAGCAAAGGCGTTAATTATTTGAAATAGTAATCGGCTTTTTCCGGCTCCTTTATCACCACGTAAAACAATAGAATAGTTTTGCCGTTCATATTCGCCCAGGAAGGCCCCAATATCACCTTTTAACTTGTAGGTTTTAGGCTTTTTTATCTGGCCTAATGTTGTGAATCCAAAGTTATTAATAGGGGCTTTAGTGCCGTTTAAAGAGGTATTGCCATTTTCAAAGTTTTGAATTAACTTTGTGATGCGTTTAAATGGTAGTTTGGCTGCATTCACGTAGGATGAATGGTCGGAACACCATTTAAACGCTTTTTCTTTATCAACCCATCTTAATAAATCCCTGTCGATTTCTTTACATTCTTTGCCTAAAAACCATTTAGCAATATGAACGGCACTTGTTTTGGGATATAGACTTATAATTGAATTAACAACAATTGCACTTTTACCATAGGCTTTTTTCTCGAACAAATCTAACACACAAATAAAATTTGAGCCGTTGCCGCTTATTAATTCAGTTAAAATTATAGTTCTGTCCGGGTCTAATTCAGCATCAAAAACGGCAATAGGATTATTTATTGCATAAGGTAAATTTGTAACTTCTTTTAAATTAAAAGGGTGGTTACTTTTATATTCCTTACTTGATTTTATTGCCAAAGTTGCTGCTGGCATTTCAATAGGAAGGT
>CALBDO010000035.1 GCA_937927515.1 Candidatus Kapaibacterium sp.
AGGTAGAGACCTCGTACAAGTTGAAACTGCCCGATATACCACTTTTTTCGACTTCGGATTTAGTTTTGCCAAAAGCTAGCAGAAATATTGCATCCTGAGCAACTTTGGAAGAGTCATCCACAGCGGGTTGACCATCAATAGTATAATCAAATCGTAAGTTTGGTTTCTCTCTCGTACCAGTAATATATATCGTAACAGTGAAGTTACGAACTACATCATTGTAAATACTCTGACCGTTGTAGTAAGCCTTAAGATTCAAGCCAGGATTGTCGATTGCCCCAGTGGGGAAACTTATGGAACCTTCGGTATTAAAAAGTTTTACAAATTTCAGAGTAGAGCCCTCCCGCAACACCAAGTCGTTACCAGTGAGTAAAGTGACATCGTTCTGTGGGTCGTGATAAAATCTCAAACTCGAATTCTTATTTGCTAAACTAACGATGGCATAAATCTGACCAATAGTTGCTAAATCCAATGTTAGTTCAATTGGTTCTAAAAATTTTAAAAAAATATCAATTTTAAGACTCGTAGATGCCGTCGTTTCGAGTTTGGAACTCGAGGTATCATTCTTTTTGCTACCAGAAATCTCATATTCTACAAAAGATTCCGAGACATTACCTCCACCAGTGTTACCAGGCATATACAGTCTCCCCCGCAAGAAATTAATATTTCCATTTAGAAGCATTTCATTTCTGTCGAGCTCGAATCGGAGACCATTTGGAGTAGTCGAAATAACCAAATCGCCATACATTTGCGGAATTGATTTCTCAGAAGCATTGCTAAGCACTTTCAATCCATCGGTTAGAAGCGTTGCTTCAAATCGATGCAATCTATTATTCGAAAATAAAGCCTTGCCAAAGATTTTACCAGAGCCATCGGGAAAGTCGCTTTGTGAATTCTTAATAACTAAATTATCAAACGAATATTCTGTGTCTTTCAAGTGAATTTTACCCGAAAGAACATACCTTAGGTTATTTGCCAAGGGAGTAAACGAAGATTCAATTATATCAACTGTTCCACTTAATCTTAAATCCTCTGGCAAAAAGCCATGAACCAAAGTTGAAACGGAAATACTTCCTTGCAAAGCATCGAGAAAGTCCGACAGGAACGGCTTCAAAAGAGATAGGTTAAATCTATCGCAGTTTATGAAGGCACGAAATTCTTTATCTTTTAAAACGTCGAATTCAACTTTGCGAAGATTTATTTTAATAGGAATTTCAATTAATTCGATATCCAAGGGCGAGAAACTTTTGCTTGTTAAGCGGAACTTTCCAGAAAGATTTCCATCGAAGTAATTAAAACCAGTACTAATTTTCCCAATTTCAAAGTTAT
This sequence comes from Candidatus Kapaibacterium sp., assembly GCA_937927515.1. GTDB lineage: Bacteria > Bacteroidota > Ignavibacteria > Kapaibacteriales > UBA2268 > Naka2016. The sequence goes on from CALBDO010000035.1 coordinate 1,330, forward strand.
CAATCGTTAAATCGTTTGTAAGAAAATTCATTGAGATATTTGGATTTTGGAGAAAATTGTTAACATTTATTTTAATTGAATCGACCTTTCCTTGAAAATTTTTTAATTCAGAAAAATTATTCCCTTCTGGGAGAATTTTTTGCATATCATTCAAAGGAATTTCATATACGTTCAAGGTTAAATCTATCGAGTCGTTGAAGTAGTAAACCCCAGCTAAATTTATCATTTCAGCATTCTCACGAGAAAGCGAAAAATTCTTGAATGTAATAGAATTGGAATTTATAGTGAAGGAAGTGGGTTTTACCAGATTCCATTGAAAAATATTATCATAAAAAAGCAATAACTTATTAAAATTTATGACAATCAAAGAATCAGAAAAAGAGGCATCGAAATCAATATTAATGCTTGCTGTAGACGAATAGGTTGTACTAATTAGTCCTTTAAATTTGTCTTCTTTGTAATTTAAGTTAATATCTAAATAATCTAGGTACGAATCGCTCAGGATGACTCTATTATTGGTTGTACCATTAATAAAGAGATTATGTAATTTAAGAACATCCTCTAAAGGGGATACCTCATATTTAGCTTGCATAGAGAAGTTCGATATGTCTACTCGTTTATCTTCATCTCTGAGTGAGAAATACGCCACGTAAAAAGTGTCGAGCTCGAATTTAGTGCCTTCTGGGGTAGATGTTAGATTAACAGAGAAATTTCCAGAAAATGCCAGATTTGTTTTAAAGAACATTCCAAGAATTGAAAAGTCATTAATGTGAAAGTTTGCACTAACTTTTTCATAAAATTTAGGCAAGGTTGTCTTTTGAGTATTATGGGTATTGCTTGAAATTAAATTAATTACAGCTTCATCGTTTTTGTTTTTGAATACATTTTCAAATTTATATTCAAAATCCTTCGCAATGGATGTAAACTGACTTGAAAAATTGTCGACTAAAGACACTATATTGTAATTGCCTTTAATGTATCCACGAAGAATATCTGATTCAATTAAAATATGCTTATCAGCAGTATCCAAGTGATTTATGTTGATTTTAATAGAAAATGGCAATATAGATTTGTCTGGAAAAGCAAACTCGTCCACCTGTGCTTTCAAATCCAGATACATGGAATTGAAGTCAAATCTTTTTCCTTCGAACTGAAAGTGTCCTGTAATTTTCTCGGGCAAATAGTTTGGTTCTTCGAAGAAACTGTTTAGAGGGAGGCTTGTTAAAAGTAAGTTGAATGAGTAATTTACATTCTGCATTCTGGAAATATCTACTTTCCCATAACCGTAAAGATATCCAATTTGTTGGTCATCAGTTTTGTTTGTAAGAGAAAAATTCAATGTATCAATGTTAATCACTCCGTTTCTAATGGTGGAGGCAATAAAGATTTTAAAATTATCAAATCCTTTCAACTCAATTTTGCCAGAGGATATATCAAAGGAAAAATTTCCGTTTAAATTTTCTATATCCGATATTGTTATATTCCCTTGCGACTTGCCAGTAATGTTGGTTTTGGGAAACTTTTGAAGAAGATAAGCCAAATCTACATTTTGGAAATCAACTTTGTAATGTAAAACATTTTTTGAATCAATTAGTAAATCAGTTCTAAATCTTGCAGGTTTCGAGATAAAATCTCCCCGCACATAAATGTTGTGATTTTGATATAGAAAATAAAATTTCTTGGAAGTAATGTAGCCAAAATTTAAATTTAAATCACCAAGAAAATCTGGGATGGCGCGACGAAGGTCTTTTTCGTAAACCTGTAAGTTTGAAATTTGAAGTTTTACATTTGGCTCGCTCGAAGAGTTTAAAAAACCATCTATTGTAAAGAAACTTTTGGAGTCCAAGCTTGCCGTGACATTCCGAAACTCAATGTTATCCTCAATATGAATATTCCCAACTACTTTTATAGGAATATTAAAACCTATTGGTAAATCAGAAAATTTCTTGATTTCAGTAGTATTTATTACACTATTCTTCAAAATAATACTAACAACCGAATTTGAGGTCAAGTACTCTATGCTTCCAACAACATTCGATTGTGTGGTTTCAGCAATCAAGTTGTTGATTAAAAACCTTGATGAGTCTATATTGAGTTTAGCAGAGAGCTTTTCCAAAGCTAACTTTGAGTTCTTTTCCACCAAAGAAATATTTTTAACAACAATTGAGTATTTCTCCGTCGACAAATTAATTTCTGCAGACAAGTCTACATTGGCATTACTTATCAACAAATTATTTGGGTCGAAGTAGTTAACATTGGATTGATGATTTTTATCTACTAACTTGAAACTACCATTCTTTAACTCAAAACTTTTTATAAATAGCAGAAGATTTGTTTTAGATTGAGATTTATCTTCTTTTGAAGGTTTGAAAAATTTTTGATAGTTCCACAAAGTATCGCCAAAATCTTTAACTAAATTTATTTGTGGATAAAATAATACTATTTTTTTAACAACTAGATTTCTCTGAAAAATTGGTTCCAAGTCCCAGTCCAGTAAGATTTTATTTGCATAGGCAATTGTATCTGAGTTTAAAGATACAAGTACGTTATTTAAAACAATTCCTTTAAAAGGATTGAAGTTCGCACTCTCGAAAGATATTTTACCATTGAATGAATCATTAGCAATATTCAAAGCAAAATTCAATAAGAGAGACTTTGTAAAGTTCAAGGTTAATGCCAATAAGAGAAAGATTACAAAAGAGAGAAAAAGACCAACTATCAAAATAGGAATTTTCCAAAACAAACCTTTCAATGAGACCTTTTTTACTTTCTCTGCGGTATCTAAGCTTCTTTGTTTGTTTTCCATCTCTCTGCAAACTTTCTAATAATGCCAAGAAGCTCCTCTCGACCTCGCTTTGTTACAGATGAAAAAGGTAAAAGCTCGACCAAGAAATTGCAATATTGCAATAAAAATTCAAATGTCTTGATTCTTTTTTTCACTATATCCTCGGAAACCTTATCTGATTTTGTAAACACAATTACGTAATCACGGCGAAAATTTTCCAACAATTCTATCTGCGCAAGGTCTATCTTTTGAGGTTCTAATCTAACATCGACAAGCAAGAATACAAGAACAAGATTTTCGCGAATTTGAAAATAACTTGTACATAATGTTTTCCAAGCTTCTCTCTCTTGTTTAGAAACACTGGCAAAGCCATACCCAGGCATGTCGGCGAATATGTATTTACCCTCGATATTGTAAAAGTTAATCTGCTGGGTTTTTCCAGGTTTTGAACTCACAAATGCTAAATTCTTCCTAAGAGTGAGTGTATTTAACAGAGAAGACTTGCCCACATTAGAGCGACCAGCAAATGAATACTCTGGTAAATCAATTTTGGGAAAATGCTCTAACGATTTGGCTGAAACGAGGAATTCGGCATTAAAAACTTTCATTTCTCAAACACTAATGGCAATACGTAGTTAAAGTTATCTGATGATGTAATCCTCAAGAAGTATATTCCTGTAGGAAATTCACTTAAATTAATAATGTGATTTTCGCATTTATTTTCAATCCAAGATGATTCCAAAAGTCTTCCTAACGAGTTATATAACTGAAATTTTAAATCACCACTGTTTTTTGATAACTGAACATACACATAACCGTTCGAAGAATTTGGAAAAATGTTTACCCCAACACTTTTAGTCGATAGTTGAGTAGTTATCCCATAAACAGTTACATTGCAGGAGCTTTGAGAAGTATATTCATTGGGACTCCCAACTCCTTCTAAATAAACATATTGGTTCCAACATCTATCGAAAATTATTATTGTGTCTCTTTCTGTTCCTAATTTGCTAGGTGAGTAACAAACATCTACTTTTGCAGTTCCCCTTGCAGAGAGAACTAGTGGGAAATCACCGGGTTTAGTAGAAAAGGAAGTATTCCCTTTGATAAAAATATGGTTCAAAGTAAGAGTTTCATCTGTTGTATTTTTTAACAAAAGTTCTAAGCATTTTAATTCCCGAACGCGTACGGTATCGAAATAAAGATGATACTTTGAGGTAGATAGAAGAATTTCAAAAGCGTTTATCTCTTGCCGAACTTCAATACTAACTGTGTCAGAGAAAAGTTCACAACCTTCTATTGTAAATACTTTTGCAAAGTATTTACCACTTTTTTTTGCGACAAAAGATTTGCCAGTTCCAACAATTTCAGAGTCTGATTCACGTAGCCAAAGAACATTATCAAAATTACCTTCGAGAAAAAGTACAACGGAATCACCTTCACAAAAACTTGTTTGGCCAATACTTTGAATTTTAGGGCGGGGTACTAAACGAACTTCCACATAAGCACTGTCGACACAACCAAATTCGTTAAAAACATAGGCAACGTATCTACCAGGTTTATTTACCAAGATGGTGTCTGTCCTTCCATCAGCCCATCTTGCGTATTTAGAATCAGTTGTGAACCACAAAGCAAATTCAGAACCTTCGCACAAATAGGCGGTCCCTTCTAAGGAAAGCTTGATTTTAGGCTTTGGGTTAAATGTTAATGTGACAACAGCTGGAACTATTGTATCGCAATCACTGTCCCAAGAAAGCAACTCGTACCTTCCGGACTTTGTCACTTTGATTTCCTTCGAGGTAGAATTTGTGGACCATTGATAAAACTTTGCATCATTTACAGCTTTTAGTGTTATTGTGTCTCCCTCGCAAGCGATTGTATCTGGAATAGATTGAATTTTGGAAATTACCTTTTTAATACTGGTGTATTTGTATATACCATTACCAACGACCCAACCTAAAGTATCATTGATAAACCAAAAATCATCGAGAGAAACACCGGGGTCGATACCGCAGTTCAGTAAATTCCAAGTATTCCCTCCATTTGAAGTATAGTACACTGCTCGGTTCCAACCACATACCCAACCACGAAGGGAGTCGTGAAGGAAAGCACCAAACATCGAAGTCCCAGTGGAAAATTGCTTCCAGGTTCTTCCAAAATCATTTGTCGAGCGAACACCACCCGTACCACCGTCTCCTCCACATCCAACTGAGTAAGGTACAATTATGGTATTTCCAAAAACCCACAGGTCTTCTTGCCAATCACTATCTCCGGAGCGGGAAAAAATTTGCCAACTTCGACCACCATTTGTTGTTTTCCAAATATATCCACTACTGGTTGCATAGCCAAGCCCATCTCGGTTATAAAGGATGACATCTGTTAAACCAGAGTTTGGAAAGTTATTAATTTCAGTTACAAAATCCCACGAAATTCCACCGTTTGTGGTAACGAAAAATTTCTGAGAGGTGATACAACCACCACCTACTACAATTCCATAATCCTTGTCAACGAACCAATGCCCCCACAAATCCTCTGCTCTGAGTGGAGTGATGTCGAACCAAGTGACACCGCCATCAGTAGTTTTGTAAATTTTACCAAAACCATTAGAACCAATACCAGAAGTGAAGCCTACTTTCTCATCAACAAAATGAATATGCTCAAGCTGATAAGCCCCACGAATAATGGTGCCCGACCAAGTTTTTCCCATATCGGTTGTTCGGAGTACTTTACCATCGTAGCCACAAACCCATCCATAATTTGGTTTGTCGGGCAGAAAATACATTTCCAGCCAATAAGAATTGTCGAATGGTGGTGGAATATTTTTAACTTTTTCCCATTGTGCATAGGAAGCAACAAGAGAGAGTGCTACAAATATTCCGCAAATGGTTGAAAATCTCATATTTATAAAGTAAAATACACAATTTAAAACCGAGAATGCAAAGATATTATTTTATTGTGTTGTCAAATTCTTGTAAAACGTTTTCGAGGTTGTAAACAATGGTGAACAAATTGAATTTTCGGAAGCGCTGGCAGACTATCTCGGCAAAAGATTTAGAATAAAATGTACCTATTGAAAAAACTCTACCACCAAAAGTTCTCAACTCCTTGCTATCTGGTATCAATTCTTTTATCAATTCTTCTTGTTTGGAATTTTGTGGAACAATTATAACTTGATATATTTGAGGTAGCTCTTCTTTTTGGAGATATGAGTCTAACATCCCATTAAGCTCACCAGAGATTATTTTTTCCTCTTCAGTAACTTTTTCATCAGCTAATATCATTTCATTTATTAAGTCTTTCAATTGCGCCACTTGTTCCATCGGTGGGTCTCTTTGTAGGTAATCCAATAATTTATTTCGTATGTATACATATTTGTTCTCAAGTGTAATTTTCCTTCGTTCCTTATTTTTTTGTTCAACAGAGTAAGGAATGTTCCATTCTAAAGAAAAAAACTGTATTAATTTAATCTCTCGTTCATCCAGCTCTTCGTCAATCATAGCAATATGATGCAGTATATCGATTATGAGCTCGGCATTTTGGGGCTTAAAAAATCTTTTCAGTAAGTAGCTTGCTTCTTTACGCTCTATCTTCAATGCTTGCTTAACAAGTGTCCAAAAGCTTTTCTTCCTTTGTCCGCGCACCCACAAGCCTGTTCCAACTAAAAGAAAAACAAAAGACTGAACAATTATAAGTGTGGTATCTATAATGCTTTCAATATCGTTTTTAATTATGTATGAAACCAACCAAATCAAGCAATTCAAAATCAATAGGGACAGTCCTGCAATTGATTGACTCTCGGCAACGACTTGTTCGTGTTTTCTTTTCCAAATCTTATTTGTTTGTAAATAAACTTGGACAACACTCATTAAAAGAGAAATCCATATGAAAGCATTTATTACGTTTTCAAACCAAATCATAATAATTCCCTATTTTGTAGGATTTGAAAATTACAAAAGTTTTTTCCAATTTTGCAACCTATTTAATTGCAAATACATTTTATGACTATTTTTGTCGACGAACAAATTCCTTTATTAGCTAATTCGCTGAAGGGGGTTGCTTCTGTTACCACTTTTTTAGGGAGAGAATTGACCCGCAATCGGCTCATTCAAAATAATTGCGACATTCTATTTGTTCGCTCAACAACCAAAGTTAATGAAAATTTGCTCGATGGTACAAGGGTAAAATTCGTTGGCACTGCAACCTCTGGCATCGACCATATCGACGTAAATTATTTACAATCCAAAAATATTTACTTTGCCGATGCAAAAGGTTCGAACGCAAATTCTGTTGCTGAATACGTGATTTTTTCAATACTTCACTGGGCTTTAAAAAATAGAATTGTTCTAAAAGAGTTACCGGTTGGAATCATCGGTTTTGGAAATATTGGCTCATTGGTTGCAAAATATTGCCACTATCTTGGAATGAGAGTTTTTATCAACGACCCGCCTTTAATGGAAAATCTTTGTTACAAAGATAACAATTCGTTGCCAAATTATGTAGATTACCTACAAATTAATGAATTACTCAATTATTGCAAAATAATCACTAATCATGTACCATTAACCAAATTAGGAAAATACCCAACTTGGAATCTGCTGAACAGAGAAAATTTAATTTTTTTACAAGATAATACTTTATTCATTCATACATCTCGCGGTGGTGTCGTGGTCGAAAAGGACTTGCTTGAAGCTAAAAAATCCAAAAATTTAACTCTTGTTATCGACGTTTGGGAAAACGAACCAAATATAAACACAGAACTTGTTGCCGAATGTGAAATTTGCACTCCACACGTTGCAGGATACTCAGTCGAGGGTAAGTTAAGAGGTACAATGAAAATGCTTGTTGAATTCGAGAAATTCACAAATTTAAAGCCCAATTATGCTGATGTTATGGCTGAATTGAATTATTATAAGCCCATAGAAATAAAAAGCTTTTCTTCGCCCCAAAATATCTATACCCAATTATCAAACAATAGAAAAATTCTTGAGGATACCCAAGAATTTAAAAAGATTATAAATTTGATGGAGATTGAGGATAGGAAAAAATACTTTGATTATCTCCGTAAACATTATCCAAAAAGAAGGGAAACTTTGTAGGTAATTGAATGCACAAGGACTTATTAGAACAACTATTTAGTTTGCGTCGCTTTGGAATTCGACCGGGGTTAGAAAGGATTGGGAAAATATTAGAAGACGTAGGCAATCCCCAAAACAAAATCAAGGCTATTCATATCGCCGGAACAAATGGGAAGGGCAGTATTTCTTCTTTGTTGGCTTCTATTTACAAGGAAGCTGGATACAAAGTTGGACTCTACACTTCGCCACACATTTATTCCTTTAATGAACGTATTCGAATTAATGGCGTCCCAATTTCGGATGAAGATTTGGAGCCACTGGTTATCAAATTCTTAAAATATGCCGACACATTGCAAGCAACTTTTTTTGAAATCACCACTGCAGTAGCTTTTGAATACTTTGCTAAAACCAACACAGACATTTGCGTAATTGAAACGGGTATGGGCGGACGCTTCGACGCCACAAATATATTAAACCCATTAGCCACAGTAATTTCCAAAATTGACTACGACCACACTGAATATCTTGGTACATCCATTTACGATATAGTTTTTGAAAAGGCTGGAATAATTAAACCCAACAAGGTATGTTTTGTCTCTTTTAACGATAAACACGTTTACAAGTATTTGAAAAAGTTGAAGAGTGAAATTACAAACTTAATTTTTGTCGAAGAACAAACACAAGTTGACAATATCCATTTAGAACCAGATTTAATGAGGTTCAAATTTAGAACAAATGTTAACGATTACGAAATTGATAGCCCATTAGTTGGCAAGCACCAGGTTGAAAATATTATTACAAGTGTATTTTGTGCAGAGTACTTAAAAAAAGAATTTGCTGTAGATAACCAAGATATATATGATGGAGTTAAAAATGTAAGAAAAAACTCTGGTTTGTTTGCAAGATTTGAGCATCTTCGAAAGTCGCCACCATTTATAATCGATGTGGGGCACAATCCTAATTCTGTCCTACAAATATCGAATCTTTTAGGATGTGTTTATCCAACAATTCAATGGAATGTGATTTTCGCATCGATGAAAGACAAAAATTATATTGAAATGTTAAAAATACTTTCCAAGAATGCTAAAGCGATTATATTACCAAATCTGAAGTATGAAAGAGCAGAAAAGAATTTTATTATCCAACAAAAGTTTGAAGAACAAATTCAACAGTATTGTAATCAAAAATTAAATGTAGTTTTAGTAGAAAACACCGAAGAAGCGTACTCTATTGTAAAAGAACAAAATCAACCGACATTGGTCGTAGGTTCTTTTTATCTAATTTCTGAACTTGTAGAAATTTTTAATAAAGAATTTAACTGGGATTTTCACATCTATTCTGACAAGATTGTTATTTAATGAAAAATAAAAAAGCTGTCGATGTTACCACCGACAGCCATTATTGTGGATAAAACAAAATTATGGTCTTGTGCCTGGGCCAGTTCCTTTACCACCTCGGTTGTTCTTATATTTTGTCAGCAACTCATCAAATAGTGCCTGCTGTTCTGGAGTAAGGATACTTCTAATATTTGCAATTAAATTTTCCCAGCATTCTTTCAATTGTTGCAATGCTTGTTCACGAACAGGATTGTTCATCAATGCTTCTCGTGTTCTTTGGTTGATTTGTCGGATTTGCTCCATGGCAGTTTGTCTGTCTATTTCCCCATTCTTAAGTTGTTCCATTACTCTGCTTCGCTCTTGATTTGCTTGCTGTAGAATTTGCCTTTCACTTTCACGCAATGGTAATAATGCATTCTTGACACACTCACGATATTCAGCCATAAATTCTCGAACAAGAGTAACTTGCTCCTCGGTAAGGTTCAACTCTTTGAGTATTCTTCCAAGTGGTACCATAAATTTAATAGGTCTCTCTGGATACAAAGGGTCATCTTTGGGGAACAATAGCATAGCCGGCTTTTCAAATGTTGCTTCGCTTAGGTCCGATGGAACATTCATTTCCGTTTCGTAAGGAATGGTTACACTATAAACAAAACTTTCGCTCGTTGGATTAGTCGGATTGTCTAACTTGTTGCACGCAAGGAAGGAAAAGATTACAACTGCTGCTAAAGCAAAGCCAAGAACCGATAACTTTTTCATAATACCACCAATTTGTTTTAAAATTTGTTTGTCCAACAAATTTGACAAACTTTTTTAAAAAAAGTTTAATCAAATTCAAAAACAATAACAAAGTTTTAATATTTTTGTTACATATCAACACCAAAATTTATGAAAGGTTATGGAAATTTTCGATAATGAAGCTAAAAGTTATGATACTTGGTACACTACCCCATTAGGTAGATTTGTCGATGAATTAGAAACACTTGCTGTAATGGAGACACTACAGCCAAAGAGTAGTGAAATAATCTTGGACGTGGGTTGCGGCACGGGGAATTATGCAATCAAGCTTGCTCAAAGAGGATGCATTGTTGTCGGAATAGATATTTCCGAGGAAATGCTAGCCATTGCCCGAAAAAAATGCCAAGAATTAAACTTACGAATTGAACTTTTAAATGCTAATGCAGAGAGCATACCCTTTGCTGATAATTATTTTGACTCAGTTGTTTCAATTGCAACTTTTGAATTTATTAGAAACCCCCAAAAAGCCCTCGAAGAAATGTTTAGAGTTGTAAAAATTAATGGGAAAATTGTCGTTGGCTTCATAAATAGGGAAAGTCCTTGGGGAGAGCTATATCTTTCTGAAGAATTCAGAACAAAAACAATTTTTAAATATGCATACTTATTTTCAAAGTCGGAAATAATTTTGATGCACTCCGAGGAATTAGTTACAATAAGAGAAACGTTGTACACTCCACCAAATGTTGATATTAGTCAAATTTCAATTGAGAATGAGTACGAATTCTCGAAGAAATACTTACCAGGTTTTTTGGTGGCACTATGGAAGAAAAGATAATTTCTGCCGAGATTTCATTCTATCCTCTCAGAAGTTTTGATTATAACAAGGAGATTGATAAAGTAATCTCAATAATTAAGGACAGTAATTTAGACATTCAAGTCAATGCTTTCTCAACAATAATTTCTGGGTCAAAAGAAGAGATAATAAAGATAATTGAGAAAATTGTTTTGGAGATGGACAAAGTCTCGAAATTCGTTCTGGTTGCGAAAATTTCCAATCTTTGTGGCTGTGCAAAGGAATGATTCAATAGCTCATAAGACTTTCGAAGTCCGAGCTTGATTGTCTATCGAGGTATTTATATGTCAATAAACCTTGGACAACAGAGGAAAATTTCATAGAAAGCAATGCTTCTGAGTACGTTTGTCTCAAGCCAAAATAAGAATAAGGAGATATTAAATCCAAGTTACCTAGTGATTTTTCACAATTAAAAATTTTTATAATTTTTTTAACAAACGAATTCAAGGTTAAATAATCAAAGCCACCGAAATGAAAGACCCCCGTTAATTCCCGCTCGATAATTTTAAAAACTCCAAGGGCTACATCTTCGGCCAGGACTGGGTTCGTGTAATATGTTTTTAAAAAGTCCAAATCGGTATTTTCTTTACATTTTTCTAAAACTTTGGCAACAAAATCTTTTTTCCCATGAGCACTCACTCCATAAACTAATGGCAGCCTAATTATTACAAAATTGTTCAGAGTGGAAACCACGCAATTCTCTGCAGCTAATTTGGTTTTGCCGAGATATGAAGTCGGAGCAGGTTTATCATTTTCACTATATGGACCAGCCAATCCATTAAAAATATGCTCACAAGAGAATGTTATTAGCTGTGCATTCAATACTTTTGCTAACGAAACCAGATGTTCTACTAATGTTACATTAACTTGCCAAGCTTTTTGTTTATTCTTTTCGCAATAATCTAAATCACTTATTCCAACAGCATTTATAATAACATTTGGTTTTTCCTCTAAAACTAATTTCCTTAATAATTTGAAGTTAAGCAAAGGAATGACATGGCATTTATTCAATTTTTCAAAATTTACCTGCAGTTCATTATTTGAAAAAGCAACCACCTCTATCGAGCTATCTGATTCTTGAAGAATCAACTCCAATGTCGCTTCTCCAACTATACCAGTTGCCCCAATGATTATAATTTTTTTCACTTTTACCTCGCTACTACCTTAGATAGAGAGCCAAAATTGATAAATCTGATGCAGAAACGCCCGGAATTCGTGAAGCCTGTCCAAGTGAAGATGGTCTGATTTTGCTGAGCTTCTCCCTCGCTTCTTTAGATAGGGACTCTATTTTCCAATAGTCAAAATTATCTGGTATTCTTTTGTTTTCCTTTTGCAGGAACAGTTCTATCTCTTTTCTTTGTCTCTCAAGATAACCTTCATATCGTATTTCAATTTGTAATCTTTCGACCAAATTAGGATATTTTTTTAATTCTGCGATTGTTTCGGGAGCTGAATTTACTATTTTAAGAACATCGTTTAAATTAACTTTGCTTCGTTTCGCCAAATAATACAAATCTACAACTTCTGTGATGGGTTGCTCCTCAACAGAGGCTAAATACTCATTTAAATCTTCAGGATTCATTTTGTATTTTTTGGCTGCTTCATAAGAATTTCGAAGAAGCTCCAGATTTCTTAGATGCTTTTCATATTCTTTTTCGGAAATCAAACCGAATCTAAAGCCATATTTCATGAGTCGCTCGTCTGCATTATCTTGGCGAAGTGATAGTCTGTATTCAGCTAATGAAGTAAAAATCCGATATGGCTCCTCTGGTGCTTTATTTACAAGGTCGTCAATTAAAACACCAATGTAAGCCTCGCTTCGCTTCAGAATAAAAGGTTCTTCTCCTTTTAGCTTCAAAGCAGCATTAATTCCAGCAACAATTCCTTGTGCAGCAGCTTCCTCGTACCCAGATGTACCATTAATCTGTCCAGCAAAAAATAATCCATCGACAAGCTTTGTTTCGAGAGTTAACTTTAACTGATAGGGATAAAAGAAGTCGTATTCAATAGCATATCCTGGTCTAATTAGTTCTGCTTTTTCCAGTCCAGGTATAGTACGCAATCCCTTTATTTGAACATCTTCGGGAAGGCTCGTAGAAAAACCATTTACATAAATTGAGTCTGTAAACAGCCCCTCTGGCTCGAGCAAAATCTTGTGGGAATGCTTGTCGGCAAACCTATGCACTTTATCCTCGATAGAGGGACAATATCTGGGTCCGATGCCTTTGATTCTACCGGTAAACATTGGGGATTGGTCAAACCCAGTTTGGAGAACTTCGTGAGTATTGGTATTTGTCGCTGTAGCATAGCAAACAATACGATTTTTTACCATTTTGGTATTTCGATGAAATGGTTGTGGTGGTTCATCGCCGGGGGAGATTTCCAATTTTGAAAAATCTATTGAATGTCTCCAAACTCGTGGAGGAGTTCCAGTTTTCAGTCTACCGGTCTCAAACCCAAATTCAGAGAGCAAGTCCGATAAATACTTCGAAGCTGGTTCATTAAACCTTCCGCCAGAAGTTGATTTTAAGCCGGTCCACATTACACCATTTAAAAAAGTGCCTGCGCAAAGAATAACATTTGGGGCAAATATTGCGGCGCCTTCTAATGTTTCAATACCCTCGACTTTATTTTTATCAATTATTACCCTTTTAACCGTAGCCTCGATAATTGTCAAATTCTTTTGATTTGATAATAACTCAAGAGCATACAAAGGATACAAGTCCTTGTCAATCTGACACCGAGGCGACCAAACTGCATATCCTTTGGAGCGGTTAAGCATTTTAAAATGAATTCCTGCCATATCGGCAAGGATGCCCATCGCACCGCCGAGAGCATCAATTTCTTTCACAAGGTGACCCTTCGCTGTCCCACCAATTGATGGATTGCAAGACGGACGTCCCATCGTATACTTATTCATGGTAACAAGCGCGACTTTACAACCCATCCTGCTTGCTACAAATGAGGCTTCAATTCCAGCGTGGCCACCACCAATTACAATTATATCAAACTTGTTATTCATATTAAATTATTTAACTGAATAAAGACGATAAGTAAATAAAATATTTAACCGCACAACAAAAACAAATTTTTTTTATTTTGTATTTTAACTTTAAAGTTGAATTTGAAATGAAAAACTTACTATTAGCTTTGTTTATGTTCTCTCTGGGTTTTCAGACCTCAACATTACTTTCACAACAACTTCGTAAAAATCAATCCAAAGATGCTGCCGTACTTATTTCAGTTAAAACTCAAACATCTCCACCTAAAATTGAATTGAATTGGCAGAAACATCCTCTTGCATATTCATACGAGGTACGGAGAAAAAATTTTGGTGATTTAGCTTTTCCAGCAACTCCTCGTGCAATTTTAGATTCTAATACGACATTATACGTGGACACTGATGTTTTAATTGGCAAAGAGTATGAATACGAGGTTCGTGCCCGATACAAAGCCCTTGCTGATGTTACAATGCAAAGACCAGATGGCTCCACTTTCGATACAACAATTGTTCTACACTTTATGGGTTTTGGCTATGTACACACTGGTATTAATGTCCCTCCTCGTCATTTTAATGGTAAAGTTCTGATTTTGGTAGACGAAACATTACAGTGGGAACTTCTGATAGAGATTGAAACATTGGTAAACGACTTAATAGAAGAAGGTTGGTCTGTTACGGTTAAGTATGTTCCAAGAGCAGAGAACTTCGACCCTGTAAAAGTTAGGCAGGTTAAAGACATAATACTGGAAGAATATGGAAGCGACCCAATGAATTTCAATACTGTAATTTTACTTGGGCGCGTTGCTGTTCCCTACTCTGGATTGATAGCCCCAGACGGACATCCAGACCACCTTGGTGCTTGGCCATGCGATATGTATTATGGAAGCATATACGACACCTATTGGACCGATTTTTCTGTGAACAATACCTCTGCTCGAGACCCCCGAAACAAAAATATTCCAGGCGATGGTAAATTCGACCAAAGCACTCCAGGATATGAAATCAACATTGCTGTCGGAAGAATAGATTTTTACAACTTACCAAAATTCCCTGAAAGTGAAATTTCCTTGCTTCGCAACTATTTAAATAAAAATCATATGTTTAGAACTGGGCAAATTTCCCCAAAATGGCGGGGACTTATCGACGACAATTTTGGAGCAAATAGATATCTTAATTCCTTCGCTTCCAGTGGCTACAGAAACTTTGCTTCGCTACTTGGTCCAGAAAAAATCGCTACTGTAGATTGGTTTACAACCTTGAAAACAGAGGACTATCTTTGGGCTTATGGTTGCGGCGGAGGAACTTATACCAGCGCTGGTGGGATTGGTACAACTGATGACTTCGTTGCAAACAAAGTCCATGCCGTCTTCACAATGCTATTTGGCTCGTATTTTGGAGATTGGGATAGCCAAAATAATTTTATGAGGGCAGCTCTTGCATCCAAACCTTCGATACTCACCTGTAGTTGGGCTGGTTTCCCTCATTGGTATTTCCACAATATGGCTGCAAACTTGCCCATAGGTTACTCAACGAAATTAACTCAAAGCAATAGAACAGACTATCTTGGTGCAACTTACTCCCAAGACAGTATTAATTTCTATCTTATCGGACAAGGTTTAAATCAAATTCATGTGGCTCTGCTCGGCGACCCAACTCTTACACTTTTTCCTGCGGTTGTACCAAAACCAAAAAATGTATCAGTATTCCAGCCAGAAGGTGAATTTGTCCATATCTCCTGGGAAGCTCCCGAGGAACCAGTTGACGGTTTCTTCGTTTATCGGTCCGCAACACCAAACAGTGGGTTTGAACTACTAAATGAGCAGCCGATAAAGTCTACGAAGTTTATAGATTCATCCCTTTACGAAGGAATTGTCTATTATATGATACGTTCGTTTAAGATGACCGAAAACAACTCTGGAAGTTTCGGGCTTTTAAGTCGTGGTGTAATTCAAAATGCCAAAATAACTAGTGTAGATAATTCAGATGATGTTTTTGCAGTAAAAATTTCACCAAATCCTTTCGAGGACTTTATAACCATACAAATCACCTTGCCAAAGCTAGACTTCGTTGAAGTTGAGCTATACGACATTTTTGGGAACAAAATTGAAACTGTATTTGCATCCACATTATCTGCTGGAATGCATACAATTAGCTGGAGCGCAAGGAATTTTGTGGAACATTCCGTTGCCAACGGAATCTTTTTTGTGCGTATCAAAACTAATGACAGAATCCTAACGAGTAAAGTAATTAAAATTCCTAAGTAAAATCTGTTACACCCCTTGTATATTCTTAAAAATCTCTAAAACCTGATTACACTGGGTTACTTTAATTGCAAGACCATAACAAAAAAAATTTTTAGAAACACCACAACTAACACACTCGAAATTGTTACTTATATATTTATAGTTGAGATATCCTCTTAAAAAATTGTGCTCTTGGTAAAGACAAAAGTCCATTGTCTAAGTATTAAACACAAAGCTTGCTAACATGAAATTAGAAGTATTTTCACTGACGAATTTAAACCCTGAGAGAATTAATCAAATCTGTGTAAATTTTTACACAGTGTTAATTAATTTTTACAAAAAATACGGATAGTTTATGTTGGAAAACAATAATGTGTAAAAACAAAAATCAATTTCAACAATATTTTACTAAATAGTTTGTATTTTATATCACAAGTGAAAACTTGATAGAAAAAAATATCAATGTTCAACAAAACAAGGTGTTTTATGAAAAACTTAATTAAAGCATTATCAACCTTCGTTGCGATATTATCGCTTTTATCGATAATACCAGCTAAATCTCAACGACTCACTGATATGACATTTTCCGTTTCGCAGGGTTCTTGGCAACAGTCTACTGGCTGGACAATTCTTGCAAATATTGTAGACGATGCGGCATATTACGTATCTCTTCCATTTCAATTTAAATTTGATGATTACTACAACTCGTATGTCTACATGAATTCCAATGGCCATATTAGCTTTTACCCATATTATGGCTATTACAATCTCACAAACTATTATCTTACTTACACATATGCTTCTGTTCAAGTGATGAAAAGAGACCTTTATGTCTACAGTGGAATGGGCTACGAGGTTCAAGGTGTCGCTCCAAACAGAAGAATTGTCTTTCAATGGTTAGGCGTGGACTTCTATTATGGTTATAATGCAAATATGAATTTCCAAGTCATACTTTATGAAACATCAAACCGCGTAGACATTGTGTTTGGTCCAATGAATTACGGAAATTTCCCATTTCAAGATTATTACTATTATGCACCACATCTTGGCTTTACCGGAATCGATGCAAGATACATAAACATTGAACCTGGACCAACTTTTGTTGCCCACTACTCAACAAGAAATCCGGAACCCAGATATAATAACTCATATATTATTAGTAGCCAAATTGCTAGTTACTGCACTCAAGGATTGACAATATCTTTGACTTCATTCCCCTCCTTGGTCGACGTTTGGCCACAAAGTGGGGTCATTTTAAGGCGTGGAAATATTTACGATGGTACCGGCGGTACAATGAAACCTGGTATGTACTTCGACAGAATTGCTGGTCAGGCCGAAGTTTATGGGCGCTATCAAATCTCTGGTCCATTGCCAGCCGACCCTCGTAGAAACGCTCAATACAAAGTCATATATACGGGAACGAAGGTTGGGAATCCAACAGACGAATTAATTTACTTCTCACCGCAACCCATTGGTCAACCCGCATTTGCTGCAATTCCCGCTGCAAAAGGGATTGCCGCTGGAAACAACGGTGCTCTGGATTTGTTGACAAACAGAAACCAAATCCCTGGCGGTGAATATATGGTCGAAGCAAGGATGGAGCTTCCAATTTATAACTATGTTCAACCAATTGACCCAGTTATATTTGTGATTGCTAATGACTACGACCTTGCTGTTACAAGCCTGATTTCACCCAAACCATCGTCTGAAAGAAAATATCCTTTGTCTGTAACCATTCCTATCCAGGCAAGAATTACAAATATCGGTATAGCCAGAATTGATTCATTCAGAGCAACGATGAGTATTATTAAAAATGGCAATTTAGAACTAACAGATACAATTTATTGGCCCACTTCTCCCAATACACCCGGGTTGACTACTGGACAAAGTGTTCAGATTAATTTCAAATTATTCCGCCCCAGAGATGTGGGTAATTACGAGGTATTAGTTACAGCTACCCCCTTGGTACCACCATACGACGACGAGACATACAATAATCGGTTTCCACGACAAGGCGAAACATTCACATTCAACGTAGCATATGACGTCGAAGCCGAAGCAAAAGCTATTACAGTTCCAGAAGATAGTGTATTTGTTGGAAGACCATTAAGGGTTCGCGCTGTATTTCAAAATAATGGTGTAACTGTATTATCTGATGTACCTGCTTCCACATATATAGTAAAGATGGAGCCTCCTTACGATACTGTCTTTAGGTCGAATACAATTATTCAAGACATACCCACAGGAAGAAATAACATAACAAATACAATATTCCCCGATAATTTTATACCACCATCTGCCGGCACCTACAAGATATGCATAGTTGTTAAAGCCGATGGGGACCCAGTTGCTGCCAATGATGAATATTGCAAGTTCTTCCAAGTGGTCCATGCAATGGCTGGAACTTATACAATTGGTACAACTTATCTAGGCAATCCAAGAAACTACCCCACTATTGAAAGTGCAATTAATGATTTATATAAACGTGGTGTTACTGGACCAGTTGTATTTGAACTTACAGATGCTTATTACGAAGTTGGTAATATCAACTCGCCTCTTCCAGCAATAGATTTGACCTCAAAAATTATTGGAGTTAGTCCAGAAAACACCATTACATTCAAGCCATCAATTATGCGAAGCTTATCACGAGCATCGGTAACTATTAAGTTGAATACTGGCTTGGGTATAGGTGTTTTAATTGGACAAAATTCCTCCCCATCAAATAGTTATGCTCCAGTGTTAGAGGTTGTTCCAAGTATTATCAGGAAATATGCAAACTCGGACGGTTACTTTATCTTTGACGGTGGTAAACAAAAATCTTTGCGCTTCGCCTTGAATACTAACAATACTTTTCGCGCCGTCTTTTATTTAAGTAACGGTGCGTCCAACATTACAATCCAAAATTGCATAATTGAAAATTACGATAATAATAATACATCGAAGCGAGTTTCACTACCACTTTCACTATACAATTCGGCTTTGTCTATGTTTCAATTCCAAAATGACAAGCGCTCCGACGTGGAAACTTATTCAGCTGGAATCGTCTTGCGAAGTAAAACACCAACAGACAAAGACGACCCAACAGCAAATACCTTCAACCTGGACACTTTGCCAAACATTAATAACGTTATTAAAGGGAACGAAATAAATGGTTTTGGTTACGGCATTGTTTCCATAGGTATTGGTCCACTCTTCAACGCCGGAAAAGCTGTTTATCAAAGGTACTATAACAAGAACAATGTTTTTGCCGATAACAAGATATACGACGTTGCTCGCGCTGGTATTTTCTTAGGTCACGAAGAAAATACTATTGTTAAAAATAACCGAATATACAATGTCTCTGCTCCAAGTGGCTGGGATGCTGCTGGAATACTTGCTGGCGGACAACGTAGAACTGGCTTCAATGGTTATAATAACATAGGTTTGGAAATTAATGGGAATGAAATAAGTGGTATTTCCTCTTCTGTTGCTTCATGGGGAATCAAAGTTGAACAAGCTCGTAATGCATATCCATTCACTAATCCGCCACAAGTATTCTTCCCAGACGTCAATGAAAGTTCCAAAATATATAATAATATCGTCTGGGGTCTGAGTACAAACTCTCAAAATTCTCACAGAGCTGGAATTTATTTGCTAACTGAACGCGGTTCATACCTTGAAGACCCATTGGTCAAAGGTTACTACACAAGAAATGATAAGATAGTCAACAATACCATTGTTATCAATAACATTCCTACTCTTTCAAGTGGCAATATTGCGGGCATAGCTATCCAAAGTGCGAAGAACACGTTGTTGAAGAACAATGCCATTGCATTGTTGGACATGAACGTAGACCCGAGCAATGCCGTATATGCTTGCGTATTTTACCAAGGCATGATGCCTAGCGATATGGGATTGACGAGCGACCGCAATGCGTTCTGGTATGCCAATGGTAGTGGTGGAGCGGTATATCGTTTTGTCGAGACAGACGAAGGCGACAACATACTCGATGGTGGAGGCAATCGCAATGATTTTGCCACACTCGAGCAATGGCAGAAC
>CALBDO010000036.1 GCA_937927515.1 Candidatus Kapaibacterium sp.
GTAATAATTAAACGGACGGAGCGAGTCGCTCAAGCCAGCAATTGCAACATTGCCTTTGAAGATGACACTCTCGAAGTTCGGTTTGCCGTAGTCCCATTTCCCCTCTCGCCATTGCGTTAAATCGCTTCGGTCTGTGTTCTCCAAAAAAAGCTCCCGCCCGACAAGGTAGAAACGGTCGGAGATGACCATAAGAAGCGGATTTCGAGATTCGGCATCTTCATTCTGCCAGAGGAGTTGTAATGTATTGCGAATTCTATCGTATAAATACAATTGGTCGGGTTGCTTGAATGTGATGAAAATTGAATCACGGTTGTGTTCATAGATTTGGTTAATGGTTAGGGACTGATTAATTCTGTGAAGAGTTGAGAAAGTTCTTCCACTGTCAACATAATGTCTAATTTCGAAATGGAAATTTCGATACTGGTCTTTATTGTTAACTAAAGAAAATGCTTCAAAATATTTCGGATTATCTGCTACAATGTAAAATATTGCAGAAAGTGAGTCGTATCCAGTAAACCAAAACTTCCGAATTGATGTGTCGCAGAAATATATGTAAGAGAGAAAACCTTTGTTTATCCACTGTAATGTTGTATCTGATTTAGCAAAAAGAAATATGTCCCCCAATTTTTGCACGTTACTTGTAAATTGAAATAAATCAGGATAGCCAAGTTCGAACGGACCAACATTAACAAATTCATACGAATCCCAGAAATCGTTGGTTACGGTAACGTACCATCCATAACTTTTTTGCGTGCCTTTCATAAAACCTTTACCGGTGGAATCGATATAAAAAAGTGGAAGATTAAGATATTCTGGGATTCGCGGTCTTTTGTAACCTTCTTTGAAAGTTTTGGAGGGTATTCCAGTTTTTCCGCTATTATAAGTTCTATTTATTTCTGTTAAATTTTCTCTATCATTGACATAATAGTACATAGAATCATTCAAGATTAATCGTGGTTTACCAGATAAATAAGAAATCAACTTCCAAGTATTTCCGAAATCTGTAGAGATAACAATCAGTTTTTTACTCCCTATGAAAATAAGAACCGAATCAAAAAGAATAGTTGGTTTTTGGAACCACAGTTGACGAGCAGCGATATCAGAACTTCGGAAGAACTTTTGTAAATAATCGTCATAATGGCCGCTTAAATAAATATCTTTAAAAGTGCTTCCAACTTGTACAAATGTATCTCGTGGTAATGGTTCATACCGATTGATTCCAATTTCATAAGTTGGATTACTATCCAAATGAGGGTCTTTCCCAAAAATGCCATATAATCTGCTATTTTTGAAAAAGTAGGTATAAAGATTAACATATTTAAACCATTTTGAGCGAGTTATAGAGTCCTGATAATTCATAAATGAAGTATCAGAAAAGAAATATGACCATTGTGTTAAGTCATCGTTGGAGTAATATAAGTATGCACCAAATTGAAAGACGGACTTATCATTGTATTCATAAATACTTCGCGGAAAGTACTCTGCAGCTGGCCACTCACGCACCTTACCTTTTAATTTAATATATTTTGGTTCAGTTAAATTGTCTTTCAATGTTAAAAAACCACTGTCTGCATAACTTTTACTATAAAGAATTAGTTGGCCGTTCCAGTAATGCATACCTTTTGTTGAATAATAATGTATAGGAGGCATTTCGGGTTCTGTAAATAGCTTCCATGTCTTCATCTCTAATGAGGTATCTTGAAATATACTTTCCACTTGTAAATCCTTGCCAATTCTCATTACAAATTTCAGCCCCCTTACAAATACAGCATCATCTTTAACAATTATACTTACAAGCCTTTCTGTAGTGTCAATGTTAAGTTTATGAAGTTCCCAATTTAGACCATTATCGACTGACAGTACAAGATACCCATTATGTGTAATACCCCATAACGTATCATTAAAATTAACTACCTGCCGAATTTCGTCAAAAATACCAATTGAACGCTGAATCCAAGAATTTCCTAAATCGGTAGACAGAAAATAAGAACCATAATCCCCATACACGATAATATTCTTCCCACTACTCACTGCCCCGAAAAAGTTGACTCTAGTTGGAACCAACTCAAAGTCTTTTGCTAACAGCTTCGAATATCCACAAAACTGCATTACAATATATATTAGCAAAATACCGAGGTGGCATATGCCACCCCAGTGTTTAACACAAAAATAAAATTCACAACGTTTTTTTTGTTTGGCCATGAAATACCTCCTATCCAGCTTTTGCAACAAAATATTAAGGATATTAAAAACAATCACCCATACTCAAGTTTTTAGCACAATCTAAACGCCAATAAGTTCCGGGTAAATACTTTAAACTCTCCGGCGCATCGGGTTCATTTCCATAAGGTATACGCTCGCAAGTTCCAGAACCGCTCACATAACGTTCGAGTATTCTCTTTTGAATTCTTGGTGGTGTCGTAGAATAGTCCCGGCACCACATCCATTTTTCAGTGCAACGACGGTCGCAGGGACCGGGATGACCACGAACTGTAAGTTTACCTAATGTACCATTCCAAGTAATCTCTGCACAAGTAGGCAAAGTAAAGTACACCTCAAACGGTGGAGGCTCGTCGCAGGGTTTATTTCCACACAGCTCTTCCATGTGCTCGAAAGCCCAGTTG
>CALBDO010000037.1 GCA_937927515.1 Candidatus Kapaibacterium sp.
ACCTGTAACCTGAAATGGTTGCGCGAGTGCGAGGAGCCGTATGAGCTGAGAGGTTCACGTACGGTTCTGTGAGAGGTTTAGGGGTGAAATTCCCCTTTACCTACTCGACTTTATTCTATTTCTATTCACAATACTCATTTAAATAATAATCCCGCTACAAATAATAATGGCAAAAGTAAAATCATTAGAATAACGACCATAATTTCATTAAAAATAATTGAATTTTGAATTTTTTTACCCTTAAATCGCAATAAAAATGCCTCTAAAGTATTTCCACACAAATTACAGAAATTCATAAATCTTGTAAATGTCAGAATATCTTGCGATTTTGAAATTCCATAATAACTTTTTAAACGATTGAGGTATTCCGGTTCAACTATTCCATTACTTTCGGCAAAATTTTGAGCAAAACATAATGCAAGTTGTTGGTTGGCGGGTACATTATGAAAATTTGCATCCAAAATTTCTTTGATTTCGTTACTAGAAATTCCTGTAGATAAGGCTGCATGGGTATGTCCAAAACTGCAGAACCTGCATTGATTTACTTGTGTAACAGCCAACATAATACGTTCCCTAAAACTACTATCAATTAATTTTCTTCTAAATGCAATTTTTAAGTCTCCAAAGTTTTTATAGAGCAAAAAACACTCATTGAAAAACGTGTTTACGTTTAAAACCCTTTTTCTAAAAGTTTTCATGACTTCCTACTTCTTTTAAGTTCTTTATTGAATTTTCTTAAAGTACTGAAAATATAGAATATAGGTTGTACCTGGTAGTTTACTTTATGAAAACTTCCAATCATATAAATGTCCATGCCCGGGTTGTAATACATAAATGCGCCATTCGAACCCGAATTGCCCAAAATATGGTATTTGTCAGGCATGAACATAAAACGGAAATTCATTATACCATAACCATAATAAAAACTTGGCCCCATTTTAGCGTAATCCTGCATTTTTTCAAAAGTTTCCTTTTTAATGATTTTATTCTCAACAATTGCGTTTTGAAACTTCAGCATATCTTCCGTAGTTGACACAATCCCACCGCTGGCACAACTCATACTGATACTTTTAGCATTTGAAAGGTTAACACCTTTATGATACAAATCAACCATTGGGTAATTGCTCTTAACATTAGGTTCGGAATAAAAAATCTGATAAGTGTGTTTCATTTCCAATGGTTCGAATATATACTCGTGTAAACATTGTGAAAATTTTTTACCTGTTACTTTTTCAATTATCATACCCAGAAGCTCATAATTTGTGTCGCTATAATGAAAACCCTTACCGGGTTTAAATTTGGGTTTAAGTTGCTGCTTTGTCCAATTAATAGTTTCAATTGGCGTCCAAAAATGTTCAGGGTCTGAAATCATTTGGTCGATTAAGCAAACACCCTCTTCGTTTTTATCCAAATAATGGTCGGCTAAACCCGATGTGTGATTTAACAAATGTTTAATTTCTATTTCTTTCGAGCAATCTACATTTTTGTAAATATGAAGACCAGCTAATATAGAATCATTAAGATATTTCGAAATTTTTTCATCGAAGTCAATCAATCCTTTTTCGTACAAGATGCTCACCATAACGGAAGTTACCGTTTTCCCGATGCTGGCGAAGTGAAAAGGCTGGTCGGGATTTACTATTTCTGTAGAATCGGGATGTGTAGCAGTTTTCCAATGTATACCCAATGATGGTGAATGAATCAACAATATACCGGTATTGTTTGATTTATTGCCACATACTCGTTTTTCAAAACCTGTGATGATTTTACTCTTAAATTTCTCGCTTACTGTTTGCGATTTGACTTGTGTTACCATGATTGACAAAATAATGATTGATACGATTGACTTTGTTTTCATAATCTTTTTTCGACAAAATTAATCTACCAAATGTGGCTGTACAATCAGGCATTGGTATGATTTTAATCACTCAGATTAAAATCATACTAAAGTATGATGAATGTTAAAACGTTGATTTTTAATGTGTCTATGAAATATTGTTTATCAGGTTCGATAATTCCAACCTGTTTCTGACTTTTGCTTTAGAATAAACATTTGAAACATGTGTTTTAACCGTTGGAAGTGAGATGAAAAGTGCTGTTGCAATCTCCTTATAAGTTTTTCCTGTAACCAAAAGTTGTATGACTTCTTGTTCTCTTTGGGTAATTCCCAGCTTTTCTAATTTATTTTCATCAGTTGCAATAATCTTATCGGTTTGAATAAGTTTTTTAATATCACCTGGTATTTTACTCACAGACAAAATAATGCAAATAATTGCCAATATGATTCCCCCGTTTTGCTGCAATAGTTTTAATGTGAATTTTTCATAATTAACAACAAATAACACAAAAGAAACTATCATAATTAGCAACACTATAAATGCTAATAATCGTTCCGATTTCTCCCTGAACTGAATGAGTGTCCCTGGTTTTGTAAACAAGAGATAAAACATTGAATAAATAACCGATAAAAAGAGATGACCAGAAACAAACCAAATTGTTAAAACAGACAGATTCAAAGAATGAAGCAGTATAACCAATGAAATGATAATTGTGCCAATGGTGATAACAACACCATTCCTTGTTTTACGAAACATATCCACTCTTTCTTTATGTATATTTATAGGAATAGAAATAGCAAATACAACGGTAAGCACATTTACGACTAAATTCTGAATTTCAAAAAGTAATAAGTTCTCAGTTTTCACTAAACCTTGAATTGTAGAAGCAATTATCAATAGCAAGAAAACTATTGTAAAAAAGATAGTTTCTTTATATTCTAAATCTTTCAAATAACAAATAACTTGCACTATCAAAGTTGCAATCCCTAATGAATAGGCCAATATCAGAAATATGATTTTTAAAATTTCCATGGTATTCTATGGGTTGTCGGTTTTTGCATGACGCACAACGGATTGCAATATGGCCAGTGGCGGAATGCGGGCGACATCCCTGTCAACCGTTACAAAACTTGGTGCGTGGCAGACGCTTTCCAGCTAACACTGTGCCCGACATTGGTTATATTGCTTGTTATGTGGGGTTATTTCTTA
>CALBDO010000038.1 GCA_937927515.1 Candidatus Kapaibacterium sp.
TTGGTACTTTTGACCCTGGAGTATTTGGAGCCATCCATTCTCCTCTTAGCGGGAATTCAACAATTAAAGGTTTTTCTATTTCACTCATTTTATTATTAATTATTTTCAGCTCATGTGTAGTTGTCTTCTTAAATTAATGGCAACGGTTTGCGGCTTGGCGTAGTGGCGGATTTTTAGCACAAAAGTTTAATCAAAGAACTGCACTTGAACCTACCACAAAACTGTCATACGAAGCACTGCACCCGCCATTACGCCAAACCGCTGTTATCGGCTGGGCTTCTTGTCTGTCCATTATGGTTCTATGCCTATTATCAATAATGGAACAGGTGGGTTGTTTCGTCCGTGTCTGAGAACATTATAAACTTCTCCTTCATAATATGCCACACCGCTACTCATTTGTGATTGCATTTTCTTTGTCGGCAAAATTTCAACTCCAAGATTGATTACACCACCCGAATAAAAGAGAAGATGTTTTACAAATAAGTCAAATGCAACAAAGGCATATTTTCCAAACTGAACTTCAACTGCTATTTGATCCTTAACAAAATCTGTCTGCTTGTATGATGAAATTGGTTCTTTTATTCCTTTTGATTCTAAAAATTCCTTTTGCTTATCGTAAGGTAGTGCGATAAGTTCAGGTAATAATTTTTGTTCAGTTGTTACATAGTATTGATAACGTGTTTCGTGCCAACCAAGTTTATTGAATTCTACGTTAAAAGCCTTATTGAGTTCAATAGGACTGTAAAGCATTTTACCAGTCATTGTTTTCTCTTTACTTTCCTTAGTCATAAATTTTGACGCATCAATGCTTTTTATTACATCCACTATTTCTTTGTAGAGTTTTTTGTGATGAACGATAAGGTATTCTTCTCCGTTTAGATGCGAATATTTTTGTGCTATTTTCATAAGTCTCCGTTTCTTCTGTTACCGTTCACAAATGCAAGTTCTTCCCATTCTTTGGGAATTTGAGCAACCTTGTCTTTTACTGTCGGCTTGTGGACTGGTTTGTTAATAGGTCTTATTTTTAATTTTCCTTCTTTAAAGTCTTCAATTCTTTTGTTTGCGATTTTGCAATATTCCTTTTCCTTCTCAATACCAATTCCGTTGCGGTTGTTTTTAATTGCTCCAATTATTGTTGAGCCAACCCCGGCAAATGGGTCAAGAACCCAACTTCCTTCATTTGTTAATGCTAAAACACATCTTTCGACTAATTCAATGGGGAACTGACAAGGATGTTCTGTCTTTTCAGGATGATTTGATTTCACATTTGGAATATCCCACATAGCTTTGTCCCAATCTTGTTCGATTATTTCCCAAATGTCACTGGGGTTTTTCCCAAGTGGATTTCCCGATGGCTGACCTTTTTTAGGACCTTTAAAGTGTCTCTTGCCAGGATATTTTGATGGAACTCTTACGCTGTCAAGGTTAAAAATATAGTTGTCTGTTTTGCTAAACCAGAGCAATGTTTCATAACGCCCACTAAAACGCTTGCTGGCGTGTAGTCCGTGTCCGAAATGCCAGACTATTCGGTTACGAAGTTTTAGTCCGTGCTTTTTGAAAATTTGGTAATAAAATATGTCAAGTGGAAAAACTTCTCCTTTATCAACGTAGTTGCCTACTTGCCAACAAAGATTTCCTTTATCGGAAAGTGTTCTTACAAGTTCTGAAATTATTTCTTCCTGTGTTTCAAGGTATTTCTCAATGCTTGTCTTAGTTTCATAGGATTTTCCCACATTGTAAGGTGGTGAAGTCAAAATAAGATCAAACTTGCCGTTTTCAATTTCCTTGAGAACGGTCAAGCAGTCACCGTTTATAATTGAATAGTCGGTGTCTGGGCTTATGTAGTCAAATAGTGGCTCTTTTACTTTCATTTTCTTTGTCCTAAGTTATTTAGCAAAGTTACTTTTTAAAATTGTTTAGTCCGTAAGAAACTACCCAAAATTGTCAACGGTTTGGTTGTGTTTTTTGGTTTCATAGCCTTGCCGATAACGGTCACATATATGAAATGTTGGGGATTGCGGGCTCGTCACTGTCTGCCGTTACAAAAGTTGGTGCGGGGCAGAATGATTCGCATAAAAATCTAAACCCCAATATTTTATATATGATGTTGCCATTAGTTTTTTATATCATTTCCAAATCAAGATAACATTCTCTCACTGAATCTGGGAATGTTATTCCGTGTCGCATGGTGCCAAGTCTTTTACGTTGTTTTAATTTGCTATTATAAATACTAATCAAATCAGAATAATTTTGTTGGAATATCAGCACCAATTCTCATAATATTAGTTTTTTATCAAGTGGAGGTACAATTATTTTAAAAATCTAATTCTATCATTTGCAGTTGGTATTCCATTAGTAACATTAACCCAAGTACTTTCCTGAAGAACTTCATATTTTTCAAAAGCACAAGGAATACCATTTGCTTCCAGCAGGTCACTATTATCCATAAGATGAAAATGCAAATGGGGTGCGGTTGAATTTCCTGAGTGTCCTACTTTCCCTATTAACTGCCCTTTTTTTACATTTTCACCAACTGAAACATTGATTGAACCTTTCCTGAAATGAGCAAAGAATGCATAAACTCCGTTTCCAATGTCCATAATCAAATAGTTACCTAATAATGGCTGCCATCCTTTTTTTAGGTTAAAAAATAGCGCATTCTTTATTACAACAGCCATGTCAGTTAATAAATGGACTATGCGTCTTTCTTTAAAACCATCTTGGCATTCAATTACTTTCCCATCACAGGGTGAATATACTTCTTTATCCCAACAAAAACACTTACTTAAGGGAACACCAAACAAGTAATATCTAAATTTGCTTGCATTATAAAAACGCATTCCCTTTTTCTTCCAGACAACCTGAAAGAAATCATATGCGTACTTTTGTCCTAACTGCTCTGTACCATGACTTGGTACTTTTGACCCTGGAGTATTTGGAGCCATCCATTCTCCTCTTAGCGGGAATTCAACAATTAAAGGTTTTTCTAATTCACTCATTTTATTATTAATTATTTTCAGCTCATGTGTAGTTGTCTTCTTAAATTAATGGCAACGGTTGAGGTTATATGCAGTAAGGGATTGCGGGCATCTTTCCTGTCCACCTACACCGAAGTTTGAGCGGGGCAGACTGTTTGAATTAGCACTGAAACCCTTATTGCATATAACCTTTGTTAGCGTTTCGTTGTTTTTTTTGTTCAAGTTTTTTAAATCCATAAAAAATTAGTCCGCTACATATTATTAATCCTAGTATTGCAGGAATAATAATAGACTTTCCCGATTCTCCTGCGTTTTGAATACTCCAAACTATCTTTCCTGTCGCCATTAAAACTACCACACCAAGTCCCATTATTAAACTACGTTTCCAGAAAGCAAGTCCTAATGCGAAAAATGAAATTGGAACCGTAATAATTAGCATTATTTTTTTATAATTCCATTCGCCATATAACCAGTCTTTTTCAAACTGTAGAAATGTCTTAACGCTGTCGCTCACGAATTCTGGTCTATTAAACCAGAACATACTTGTAAAAAGGCAGAATACTGTTATCGAAATTCCTGTCCAACTTCGCTTATATGCAAAAAAACAAAACGGTATCAAAAAAATCGGTCTTATATACCAACTCCATTGGTTATGATGTCTATCAAAAACCCAGTCAAAGAAGGTTTGATTTGTCATTGATACAACCAAAAATAAAATTGTCAATGCCAAAAATAACAATGCGATTATTTTATCCTGCCTAGATTTAAGCTGATTAATTAGTTTCATATTCTTTCATTTAGTAATTATCTGTCTGTGTGTTTTTTTTTCAATGAACGCTAACGGTTGAGGCTATATGCAGTAAGGGATTGCGGGCATCTTTCCTGTCCACCTACACCGAAGTTTGAGCGGGGCAGAATGCTTGATTTACCACGGAAACCCTTATTGCTGCTACACTTTGTTATGGGCATGGTTTTTATTTCTCTGACGCTTTTCTTGTATTATATTCAATATCTAAAAATACTTTAATA
>CALBDO010000039.1 GCA_937927515.1 Candidatus Kapaibacterium sp.
TTTTTAGGAGATAATTCAAAAGAGTTATTTTTTATCTTTTGGAATTCAGATTTTGATTATTATGTCTACTCATTGCAATTGTAAGGTTTTATCATCCATGCCATTGTCAATTGTTCCAACATTCTTGAAAAGTAATAACAAGTTGTTTGCGAAATCTTAATGAAATCGAGCACGAAGCAAATCGTTCTTTGAATCACTCGAGCATTTATCCAAAGAAAACTCGTAATTGTCTTTCCCTTTAATTCATTTTTAAATAATTTTGTTTAACAATGAAAAAGGAGAA
Organism: Candidatus Kapaibacterium sp.; assembly: GCA_937927515.1. GTDB lineage: Bacteria > Bacteroidota > Ignavibacteria > Kapaibacteriales > UBA2268 > Naka2016. Next base: position 284 of record CALBDO010000039.1, read on the forward strand.
AAAAATGAAAAAGATAATATTATTCCCATTAATGTTATTTTTAATTTTTTCATGTAGTGAAAACAGTACAAGTCCTTTGCTGGACCCATTTACAAAATCTTTGTTGGTTCCTAATGAAACAGATGTTGATGGTGGACTTTTTCTGATTTCTACTGCAAAAAATAATGATAGTGTTAATCCCGCTTGGATTAAAGCAAGAGTTGTATTACATTATAAAAATTGGCTTGGTAGCGTCTCAATCTTTTTGGACGACTCACTTATCAAGGATTATTCTCAAATGTTCAACATAAGTCCATTTATTGAACATAGCTGGGACGTTTTGGAGAATCAGCAAGTTGGTATTCCAAGGATACACAAGACAGTACCAGCGCTACAACCACTTACTATCTCCAATTTACAAAACTACGACACAATATCAAGAAATCAGACAATTTACTGGAACACACCAATAAATGATACATCTACAAAAGTTTTTATTTTACTTCAAAAATTTCTCGTGGATACTACTGCAACTGACAGTCTTTGGATAATCCCAAGTCAAGACAATGGAACTTTCACTTTTTCTACAAATTATTTTAATAACTACAACTCAGGTGAGAAAATAAGAATTGACATTTTCAGAGTAAAATCAATGGTCGAGACTTATGAAAACAAGAAATATTTGTTTGCAACACTTTTTGAAACCCACCTAATTTTGTATGTGAAATAATTTTTTTCGGAGGCAAAACACATGACAAATAAATTTAATAATTTGTTAAAATTAGTAGGATTAATTTGTTTAACGTTTGTCATTTTATTCATTAGCAAAGGATGTACCTTTAATGTAGTCATTGTAAATTAAAAATTCGTGTAATAAATCTTCCAAATGGATGTAATATACGGGAGTCTTTGTGTAAGATTGGCGTTGGTTCAAAAGAAGAATTAGATGCAATAAATAAAGGAATACCGACTCGCATCACAACTAAGTATGTTCTTCGTAGAAATCCATCTAATGCCCCAGAAAACATAGGAGAATTTGATATTGATTGTAACAAAGGAGTAATTATTTCGTACATGTATATTCAATTTGACGACTGCTGCCCAATAGGCTCTGGAAATGCCTTTTATTATTTTAATGGATTGGAAGTATATTCTAACATATTCAAAGATGATTGTGAACCTACATTGACATACGATTTTAAATATGATTTTATATTTAGTGACTGTAATTAATGTAAGTCATTAGAGATGTGAAGAAAGATAGAAAATTTTGCCTACTTTGATAGAGGCCTGTATTATTATCTTAGTCAAGTAAATTCATTCGTAGGGTCGCATTTTATTGTACCTAAGCATTCAACACCAATCGTTGGAGTGAATAACAATTAGCCAGACTTGAATTATTTCTACCCCCTAGCGGGCACAGGATGCAATGTCCCTACAAAGAATTGTTTGCTACTTTTGGTCCTTGCGATTTAGTCCTTTACTTCGAAAAGTTCGACTTCGAATATCAAAAGTGAATTGGGTGGTATTTTCCCAACTTGCCTTTCACCGTAGCCAAGAGAAGGTGGAATGTATAGAATGAATTTGCTCCCTTCGGGCATATTTAACAACCCCTCTTGAAAGCCCCGGATGACTTTATCCAATTCAAATTCAGCGGGGTTGCCACGAGAGTAAGAATCGTCGAAGACAGTGCCATCGAGCAAAGTTCCCCGATAGTGCACTTTTACCCTATTGGTTGCAAGGGGTTTTTTGCCCGAACCAAGCCTCAACACCTTGTATTGCAGACCACTAATAGTCTCGTTGATATCTGGTTTCCTTCTATTCTCCTCGAGGAATGCTTGCGCTGCTTGGAGGTTTTGCTCGGCTTGGATTTTCATTTCTTGCTCGGCTCGTTCCATTTGCTCCTTTCTGCGTTTTTCAATGATGGATTGCAATTGCGCAAGGTAGTTCATAATAGCAGATTCGGGTATCTTGGGTTGCTTTTCGAATAGCCCATCTGTAAAGCCAACAAGCAACAGATTCAAATCTAAATCCAACGTGTCGATGCGAATTTGGTTTAAAATGCTTTTACCCACATTAAACCCAACGGAGTAAGAAGTCGAATCCTTTGGCGTTTTGAACTTAGGGTCTGCAGCAAAAGAACTAATTCCAACAAAAAGAAGTGCCATTAATAAAAGAAAACGAAAGTACATAACTCCTCCTTTATTCATCGATATTGTCCAATAAGTGTCCAAGTTTAAGTTTTTTTGTTAATAAGTAGTTATAATTTTTCTCATTTGGGACTATTTGTAATGGTACCAGTTCGACAACTTCGAGACCGTAGCTCGAGATGCCCACACGCTTTTTGGGATTATTGGTGAGTAGTTTCATTTTTCTCACACCGATATCGGCGAGGATTTGAGCACCAATTCCGTAATCGCGTGGGTCGGGTTGGAAACCAAGGAGAAGATTGGCTTCGACGGTGTCGTACCCCTGCTCTTGAAGTGCATAAGCTTTAATTTTATTTACAAGGCCAATATCTCTTCCTTCCTGACGCATATAAAGGAGCACGCCCTTGCCGTCGGCAGAGATTTGACTGAGAGCAGCGCGGAGCTGGTCGCCACAATCGCAACGGAGCGAGCCGAAGACATCTCCGGTTAAACATTCAGAATGCACACGAACCAAGATGGGCTCGTCTTCTTTCCAACTACCTTTGACAAGCGCTACATGTTCTTTGTTGTCTACTATGTTTCGGTACACTTTGACAACAAATTCACCATATTTAGTTGGTAAATTTGCTTGAGCAACACATCGAACAAGTTTATCGCGTTTAAATCTGTATGCAATTAAATCTTTAACAGATATAATCTTAAGGTTAAATTCTTTGGCAAATTTTTCCAAATCGGGTCTTCGAGCCATCGAACCATCTGGATTAATAATCTCGCAAAGTACACCCGAGGGATACAAACCAGCCAACCGCATTAAATCGACAGCAGCCTCGGTGTGCCCTGCGCGTCGAAGTACTCCTTCCTTGACTGCAATCAAAGGGAAGATGTGCCCCGGGCGAGCCAAGTCTGTCGGTTTAGTCGATGGATTTACCAAAGCGCGTACGGTCTTGGCACGGTCGAAAGCAGAAATACCAGTTGTTGTTCCATGAATATAATCGACACTTACGGTAAACCGAGTGCCATGCAGCCCGGTGCCTTCGCGCACCATTACATCGAGTTCAAGCTCGCGGGCACGGTCCTCGGTGATTGCAACGCAAATCAATCCGCGGGCGTGTGTTGCCATGAAATTAATTGTATCTGGAGTGCAGAGCTCGGAGGCAGCAATCAAGTCGCCCTCGTTCTCGCGGTCCTCATCGTCCACAACAATTACCATTCTACCAGATGCTAAATCCTTCAGCGCATCTTCAATCGTGTTCATCTTCGATTTCGCTATTGTTTCTTGGCTACAACCGCTACCTTCTCGAATTGTATTTTACAACCGTCGCTTACTTGCAAGGTAATTGTAGAGCCATCCATGTCAACTATTGTGCCGTGAATTCCTGCCGAGGTGATTACTCTGTCTCCTTTCTTTAAACTGTCCAGCATTTTTTGTTGCTCTTTCTGCCTTTTCTGCGCTGGGCGTATCATTAGCAAGTACATAATAAGAAAAATCGATACTAACATGATAAGGGTGACAATAGCTCCCCCGCCCCCACTCTGAGCACCACCTTGCGGTGGGACAAATGCCAAAAGGTTTGCAAAGCTTAAAAGCATCTTACACCTAAATAATGATTAAAAATTCAAAAATAATCTATTTTATTTTTCCATTGACGGAAGGACCCCAAAAGTATTTTTTCTCTTGCGGTATCAACCAACCACTTATAAAATGCTAAGTTCTGATAAGTTGCAAGTATCGAGCCAAGTATTTCCTCTGCTACAAACAAGTGGCGTAGATATCCAAGAGTAAAGTTTTGTGAAATTTCATTGTTCAATCCTGGGTCGATTGCCTCCGTAGAGTCTTTGAATTTGGAATTTCTGATGTTAATTTTACCACGCGTTGTAAATATTTGACCATTCCTGCCATTTCTTGTCGGCAAGACACAATCGAACATATCTATCCCAAGTTCAATGGCTTGAAGAATATTCTGTGGTGTGCCAACCCCCATAAGATACCTCGGCTTTTCCAGGGGCAATTTCTCTGTGCAAATATCTGTTATCCGATACATCAACTCCTCCTCTTCTCCCACAGACAAACCGCCAATTGCAAAACCATCAAAATCAAGAGTAAGCATTTCGTCTAAAGACATCTTTCGCAGGTCGGGGTAAGTTCCCCCTTGAATTATACCAAAAATGAATTGCTCACGCTTCCAAAGCGGTTGTGTTGAATTAAACTCGGATAAACTTCGCTTTGCCCAAGCCAAAGTTCTATCGACAGATTCTCTCACACGGGAATAATCTGCTGGATATTCAACGCAATCATCGAGTACCATCATAATGTCCGAGCCAAAGATGCGTTGAGCTTGGACCACTTTTTCGGGGGTGAAGAAATGAACCGAACCATCGATGTGTGAACGAAATTCTACCCCATCCTCTGATAGTCTCCGAAAACTTTCCAAGGAGAAAACTTGGTAACCACCACTATCTGTAAGAATACCATTACCCCAATTAATAAATTTATGCAGTCCTTCAAATTTTTGAATAATTTCCAGTCCGGGACGCAAGTACAAATGGTAGGTATTCCCCAAAATCAATTTGTAACCAAGTTCAGAGAGCATATTCGGTGTCATTGCTTTCACTGTGCCGTAAGTCCCAACGGGCATAAACACCGGTGTAGGCACTTCGATACCGTTCAAATATAAAGTTCCAGCCCTAGCTTTGCAATCTTCTGATATCCTTTCAACTTTAAACAGAGTTCTCATCAAAATCTATCTTCAAAATTTTTTCCAATAAAAACTTTATTTTATTAACAAAAAATATTGCTAAGAAGACACCCAGAGTATCGGCTAACCAATCCGACAGGTCCCAGTATCTTCCTGGTACAAACATCTGATGTACTTCATCGAGCAAGGCATACAGAGAACCAAGTAGGATAACAAATAAAACTCTTTTCCTGCTGTTTCTTATTGTAATTGTGGCAATTACTAATGTTACCCCAAAAAGAAAGTAGGCAAGAAAGTGTAGCAACTTGTCTTGTAAATCGAAAACCTTTGGTGGCAACATCTCCCCCGGTATTTGGGATAAAACAAAAATCACTAAAGCAAAAACAATGGCTGGAACCTTTAACAGAAACCGCTTCGACACTTCTCAGAGCACCTCCGAAAGAAAATCAATCAAAGCCGAGGCAGTAAGAGTCTCCATTCCGAATTCTCGAGCATAATAATCACCAGCAAGCGAGTGTATGAATGCACCCAACGAAGCAGAAAAAATAGGCTCGATGCCCCGCGCAAGCAATGTAGCAATAATTCCAGTTAGAACATCTCCGCTGCCGCCAGTGGCTAATCCAGGGTTGCCAGCAAGACATAAAAATGCACTCTCGCCATCGGTGGTTACCGAAGGTACATATTTTAAATGTATATTACATCCCAATCTTCTTGCCCATTCTTTAGCGATGAAATATGAACTCCGCTCTACTTCTACCCTTGGTACTTCGATTATCCGAGAAAGTTCTCCAGCATGTGGAGTAAGCACGACGTTTCTGGTTAATTGCGAAGATGCTGTGATTGCTCGAAGTCCATCGGCATCTACGAGGATTTTTTTCTTGGTTTGAAATTCCATAATAATCTGCTGTACTAATGATATTGTTTCTTGGTTATCTGTTAAACCAGGACCAATTGCAATGGAATCAACCTTTTCAAGTTCTTCACGGAGCAATGAAAATGCTTTTGAAGAAATAGACCCTGTGGCAGTTGCGGGCAAAGGGAATCTGATGACTTCTGGAAATAGTGCGGGATGAAATGTAGTACTGGCTAATATAGTCAATCCAGCTCCAGATTTAATAGAGGCGTTCGCTGCAAGGCAAGCTGCGCCGGGATAACGCTCTGAACCGGCAATAATAAGCACTCGACCATAGTCGAATTTTGAACTTATTCGCTGCCTTTTTGGCAGAAAGTCCTTGATATCTGACAAATCAAACGCATAAGTCCTTGCTATATCCTTAATTATGAAACTGGGAACTCCAAGGTTTGCAACAAAAACTTCGCCCGAGTAGTCGGGTCCTTGATTTATTAACAATCCAAGCTTGTAAGCAAACATTGTAATTGTGTAGTCGGCTCGGAAGCAAAATTCATTCGCAAAACCAGTAAGAGAATTCAACCCAGTTGGACAATCAATAGCAACCTTTATGGCTGTAACTCTTTGAAGTTTTTTTAAGATTGTCTTTGCCAACCCTCGAATATCCTCGCTACCACCAACTCCAATTAATGCATCTACAATAAAGTCAGAATCAATGTTTAAGTTTTCTACCTCTATTTCTGTTTCTAACTTGACTGTAGGTATTCCAAGTTTTATTGCAGAGTGAAAATTTGTTTGCGTTTCAAGGCTCATCTTTTTTTCATCACCAATCCAGTAGATAATGACCTCATATTTATCGAATAAATGGCGTGCAAGAGCAAAGCCATCGCCTCCGTTGTTTCCACTGCCACAGAAGAATATAAATCTCGGATTGTTTAATTTTCTTTCTTGAATTATTTGCTCGATGAGTATTGCCGAAGAGCGAGCTGCATTTTCCATCAACACAATAGAGGGCACATTATAATATTCGATTGCTTTACTGTCCGCCCGACGCAACTCCTCTGGTGTTAGGATATATTTCATCTTGCCTCCTTGGTTTTAAATACTTCTTTCATCAAATCTACAATTCCTTCGATTGTATGGACTTCGGCAGAAAAAACATGTTCCACTCCACGACTTTTCAGGCTTTCTTTTGTCATTGGTCCAATCGCAAAAGATTTTGCTTTTGCCAAAAGAGCCCGAGCATTTTGTTCGCCGAGAATTTCGAAAAAATAATTCACCGTAGTAGATGCTGTAAAAACTATTGCATCTATGCTTTCGCTCAAAATTTTATCAACTTCCTGTTTTGATGGGAATAAACTCGAAATACGATAGACATCAAGGGTATCTACCGAAGCATATTTTCGCAGATTTTCTGTAATTGGGTCGACTTGAAAATTGCCTTTGATTCGTAGGATTTTGCTACTTTGTAGGTTAAATTTTCTTGTAAATTCCTCTATGAATTTTGCAGAATTGAACCTTTCGGGGATAAAATCCACAGAGAAACCATATTTGTTCACCTCTTGAGCAGTTTTCTTCCCAATAGTTGCAACTTTTTTCCCGCTGAAAAATTCCAACTTACCAGCCTTTATTAGGTTTTGAATAAAATACCTAACGCCATTGACACTTGTAAAAACTAGCCAATTGTAATTCTTTTGAAGTATTGTCTCGAGGAGGGATGAATCTAATTCAATAGCGCGGGTTTCGAATACTGGAAATGAAAAAACCTTTGCTCCCTCGGCTTCCAACAATTGTGTTAGATGCTCAGATTGGTCTTTTGCACGTGTATTAACAATTTTTTTACCAAAAAGTGGCTTTTTTTCGAACCAGTTTAATTTTGGTGAAAAAAATGTACAAGGTGAAATTATCGTTACAAGTGGTGGCTGTAAATTGTTCACCCTTGCGACTTCAGGAAGCTCTTTCAAAGCAGCAAAGAAAGTCCTTTGCATTGGTGTCGTGGCATTTTCCACAATGGATGCTGGGGTATCTTTGTCCATACCATTTTTTATTAGTTCCTCCACCACGAACGGCAATCTACTGGCACCCATATAAATTACAATCGTTGCATTTTTCAACTTAGCTAAGTGCTCGTATTCAATTTGACTTTCTTGCTTCTGTGGGTCTTCGTGCGCAGTTAAAAATACAACTTGAGTCACAAGCGAACGATGGGTTAGTGGAATACCAGTATAGGCAGAAGCACCAATCCCAGCAGTTATACCAGGAACAATTTCAAAAGGAATACCAAATTTCGACAAATGCAACGCCTCTTCGGAACCACGCCCGAAAATAAAAGGGTCGCCTCCTTTTACTCGAGCAACAATTTTGCCATCGAGCGCATATTCGACCAAAAGATTGTTGATTTCTTCTTGGGTGCGATGTGGCTGGCCAGGTTCTTTGCCTACAAAAACTTTTTTGGCATTTTCTTTTGCATAGTCGAGTAGTGCTGGATTGACAAGCCTATCAAATAATATCACATCTGCCTTTTTAATAGCATTTACTCCCTTCAAAGTAATCAGTTGCGGGTCTCCAGGTCCAGCCCCAATTATGTATACGAAGCCTTCATTTCTTCTTTGCATAATAATCGACCAAATTGTTTACAAGCAATTTTGCATACTCTATCCCATCGTCCTCCAAGATATCCAGCCATCTAATCGCAAGAAACTCCTCGATAATTTTATCCTTAATCCTGCCACTAATTTTTTTCTCTTTAAACTGAGTTCGAAAATACACTGCAAGGTCGACGAATCCTTTATATCCGCTTGGAAATTTCTTGTCTAACAACTCGCGCAACCATTTCGACAGAAAGGGTGCCTTCCCTTGGGTTGAAATGGAAATGACTAAGTCGCCACGCTTTATGTACGATGGTACTATGAAATTGCATATCTCGGGTTGGTCTGCAAAGTTTACAATTGCCCCGGTGTCTTCCGCTTCTTCTTTAATAAGCGCATCCAACTCTGGGTCGTCGGTTGCAACAAATACCAACCTAAACCCCTGCAAATCCCCTTTCTCATATTTTCTTTTCTCATGTTCAAGATTATACAAATCTATAATTTCTCTTAACTTTTGATTTACCTCTGGGGCAATCACTTTGGGGCGTGCATCGAAATTTAGCAGGTTCTGCACCTTGCGAGTTGCAACCTCTCCCCCTCCAATTACAAGGGTCTTGAATTTTTCTAAGTCAATAAATATTGGAAAATATTTCATAGCAAAAAATTCAAAATTAAAAAATACTTAATCTTATTAATTCAATTTAAAGGAATTACCTTTTAGAATGCAACATATCTACGAAGTATAACTAAATTTTCAATCCTTTAAATTGAGTTTCCTAAATTTCTTTCTATGAATTGCCCCATTTTTTTGTTAATTCCACAATTAATTCATCAACCGACTCGTAGACAAAAATACCCTCTGGCAAGTTCGATTGTGCTTTGTCTCTGAACATCTTTGAGTATATATTCAAAAACTTTTTCCACTGCTTACCAATGCAATACACATTTGCATCAACTAATTCACGCTCTTTCAAAGCCAGAAGTGCAGTCAGCTCCAATAATGTTCCACTCCCACCATAAAAAACAAAAAATTCATTCCCAATTTCAATAAGGACATTCAACCTTTCAAGGTAAGAATTAGCTTCGACTATCCTGGATAAATACTTATTCGAGAGGGAATTGTATTTTTTAAATACCACGCCGATTCTGTCCACATTGTATTTCGAAGCACCTTTTGCAGATGCTTCCATAACACCGTAGTAACCACCATTTGCAATAGGAATTCCATATTTGCCAAGGAACTCACCCAAAGTATATGCAGAGCGATAAAGTTTTGTCCTACGGGAGCATTTCCCGCTTCCAAGTATTACTGCTACCTTCATTTTTGCGAAATGTAATAAAAATTTGTAAAATTGTAATTTATCAATTTTAATTATGAAAATTTCAGTCGTCATTGTCACGAGGAATAGAAAAGAAGATTTAATTCGTGCAATAGAATCATACAAAAACCAAACTTACAAGAATTTAGAAATCATAATTGTAGATAATTGTTCCAACGATGGCACAAAGGAAGAAATTCCAAGACTTTACCCGGATGTAAAATACATTTGGCTGCCCGAAAACTTCGACATTCGCTCTATAATTTTGGGTGTTTATTGGTCGAGCGGAGAGATTATTTGGCGTTGCGATAGCGATTCAATCCCAGAGACCAACGACACTTTCGAAAAAATAGTTGAAATATTCCGAAAATACCCAGATATCGATATAATCGCAACCGAAGACATCGAGGTACGACGCAATTATCAAGTTTGGGATTGGTACCCGTTACAAGTAGATAAGGTTAACATTCCGCCCGACGGTTACGTCTCTGGAGGTTTCTCTGGAACTGGCGTTGCAATAAAACGCAAAGTCTTCGAAACTATTGGAGGCTTCAATGGTTTTGGCTACGAAGAATACGACTTTGCAGCTCGTGCAATCATCGCAGGCTTCAACATACGCTACTTCCCAAATATTCGCACTCTGCATTTTGCCTCGATAACAGAACGAGACGTCAACTCCCGTTGGTTATGCACTTGCCAACAGTTCATAAGATTTACCTGGAAATTCTTCCCTTTTTTTCGGGCAGTCGGTAGAACATTCCTTGTCTTCTTTTTTCAAATTCTCGAAGCAATCCTACGCCGAATTAATCCTTTTGTCGTTTTAGAAGGTATGTTCCTAATGTTGACTACAATTTTTCAAACTTATCGAACCGAAAGGATGGTTGCCCCCCCCGATAAACTTGAAATCATCACACTCGGTAAAAGCTTCTTCTACTTGCAAACAAAGTATTTCTGGCATATGCTCAAATTGAAGTTGAGAAAGGTATTTAAAAAATGAAAATTTTGCAAGTCTCCCCTCAATTTCCTTACCCATTGGATAGTGGTGGCAAAATTGGCATTTATAATATAGTTAAGCAATTAAGTAGATTTGGGGCCGAGGTGGCTTTCGTTGCATTTTCACGATATCCCATTCAAAGCGAATACCTCGAGCACTTTCAGACATTTTGCAGTCCTTACGTAATTTACGAGAATACATCAAACAACCTAATGAAGGTCCTAAAATTCTCTATTTTAAATAAACCTATTTTAACTGAAAAATACTTTACAAAAAAAAGCAAAACATTTTTTGAAAATCTTCTACGCAAAATCAACTTTGATATCATTCATATCGACCATACTGCAATGTTTTCTGTTGGAAAATGGCTTAGTATCGAAACTGGAAAACCGCTTTGCCTACGGCTTCACAACATCGAGTGGCTCATTTGGGAGCGTTATTACAAAGAACAAACAAAATTTTCCCCAAAGAAATTCATTTTAAAAAAACAAACCCAACTTCTCAAAGCCAAAGAAACAGAAGCAATAACTTATTCGAAAGCTTCCTTTACTTGTACAGAACACGATAAAATGTTGGCTCTGGAACTTGTACCAAATGCAAACGTTTTAGTTGCTTCCCCAGGTGTCGATTTACAATTCTGGCAAATCGATACAACGGTAGAAAGGAACCCCTATGAAATTGTTTTTGCAACAACCTACAACTGGCTACCTAATCTTGATGGTTTAAAATGGTATTTGAATAATGTGCACAATATTGTTGTAAAGATGGAACCAAAGGCTTTTTTGACTATTCTCGGCAAAAATCCACCAGAATTTTGCAAAAAATATCCAAATGTAAATATCGTCGGCTATGTACCTAAAGTGCAACCATATTACAACCGTGCAAATGTCTTCATCGTTCCATTGTTCGTTGGTAGCGGGGTTAGATTGCGAATCCTCGAAGCAATGGCAATGGGATTGCCGGTCGTATCTACAAGTATCGGCGCCGAAGGTGTCGCAGCAACTGAAGCAGACGGATTGTTTATTTCGGACATTCCAGAAATGTTTGCCACAAATATTGTTAATCTAATTCAAGAACAGAAACTCGCCTCCGAGCTTCGCAAAAATGCTCGCGATTTCATCGAAAAAAACTATTCAGTAGAAAAGACAATTAAAGTCATCTATAACGAGTATAAGAGACTTCTTGAAGAAAGCCGCTAAAACAAAGGGGAAAATTTTAATTTTCAAGAAGCCTTTATTGACAGAGAAAAACTCTCATTCTTCGAGTTCATAGATTCAAATTTAGTCCCGTTCTAAAATTTTTACAGCTGGGATGTCGCTTAACAATTGGTGCATATAAAGGAAAAGCAACACTGTTTCTATTGATGTCTCTAAGTGGGGAGCCCAGCGCCAATAAATTGAGCCTCTTCTTTTGTAATGTTTAGAATTAGCCTCGTTTTCAGACTCCTCAATTTCTTGTTTATCCGGCAAATCCGATGATGCGATAGAATTAATTATTTCCTTGATATTTGGTGGATATCCCTCGGCTCGGCATACCCAGAACCCTATTGGCAATGGCTCCTCGAACAAGTCGAACCACTCCTCACTAATATCCAAGGACACATCGTCGCCTTTTTCCTTGCCCCAAAGAATCGCAGAATCCTTGTGGCTAAGAATATCCTCTTTACTTGCCTCGGTATGCTCAATCTTAAGGTCGATACCAAATTTTTCATTTAGTAACAGTCGAGCAATCAACATCATAAAATCGTCCGGGGTGGAAGATTGTATTGAACAAACTTCGTTCAAGCCCTTGTTGAAATATATAGTAGCCAGCTCTGTATAGTCCTCCGTAAACAAGACTGGCCCGGGAACAATTCTATAATCGGCAATCTTTACGCCCCTACCATAACCAAGCGGCGAAAGGAATGCAGCATCAACTAAATTGCGAAGCAAATACTCCGCACACTGGTTCTCAGATAATTCATAATACTTTATGTTATGCGACTTGCAATACGAGTCGCAGCCGACAAAAAGTGGCTTATAGATATCATTCTTTGGTAGTGCTAAACGTATCATCAAAAACTATTAACTATTTCTTTGAATACTTGACCACGATGTTCAAAATTCTTAAACATATCAAAAGATTTACAAGCTGGAGAAAACAAAACAACATCGCCCGGCTCGGCAATGGATTTAGCTCGAAGAACCGCATCCTCCAAGGTATCCTCAAGATAACATCGTTTCATTGTGCAAAAATGAGAGAAAATTTCCCCTTTTGATTCGCCAATTGCTACAATCACTTTTACATTCTTTTCTACAACATCATCGAGAAATTCATAATAATTGCCCTCGCCTCTGCCACCAGCAATCCATACAATCGGTCGATTATAACTGCTTAACGCATAGTATGCAGAATCTACATTAGTCGCTTTGGAGTCATTAATGTAATCCACCCCGTCGAGACTTCGAACAAATTCAAGCCGGTGTTCCACACCTTTGAAATTCATCAAAGCATTTCGGATTTTCTCATTGCTAACTAAAAAATACTTGGCAGCAATAATGCTTGCAAGCGAATTATAAATGTTGTGAACCCCAGGTATTTTTATTTCCCCAGATTTCATAAGTACCTCCTCGTTATTTTCGTTGGAAAATCGCAAGCAAATCTCGTCCCCTCGAAGGTATGCTCCAAATTCGACTTGTCTCATACCAAAGAGGGCAACTCTCCCCCGTGCTTGCGATTTTGCCAAATAGGTCTCTTTGTCATCAAAATTTAAAATTAATAAATCATTTTCTCTTTGATTTACAAAAATTTTGAATTTTGCCTCTCGGTAATTCGAGAATGTTTTATGATACTTTATATGGTCTGGCGTTATGTTCAAAATTATTGCCACATCGGGACGAAAATTCACAATTCTTTCTAACTGATAACTGCTAAGCTCGACTACTAATATCGTCTCCTCGTCGACTTTATCCACGAAGTCGCTCAATGGAATTCCAATGTTACCAGCTTGGACAGATTTCAATCCAGAAGTTTGCAAAATGTAATTAATTAGTGCTGTAGTTGTTGTTTTTCCATTAGTCCCAGTCACTCCTATAATTGGATTACGACTAAACATATAAGCAAATTCAACTTCGCTAATGAGGTATTTCTTTTTTTTCTCTGCTTGAACAATAATTTCTGAATCTGGGGGGACCCCGGGAGATGCAACAATTATATCGAATTCATCTAATAGATGAATTGAGTGCTTACCAAATTCGAATTCAATAGAGTTCTCTTCCAATATTTTCTTTGCTTCTGTAAAAGATGCTTCTGGCAATATTTCCGTGAGAAAAATCCTTGGAATCCCTTGCCTTTTAGCCAGCAAAGCACTTGCCAATCCGCTCCTTCCCGCACCTACTATTAATACGCTTTTCACTTTTTCATTTCATTGAAAAACAAATTTATTTATAATTATTTAAACAATAATTCAGAGTTTCAACACCATTTTTTAAATTTTAGTAACAAAAACAAAATTGATTTGTTAATAATTAGGTAATTGTATTTTAATATATTTGTGGTACATTATTTTCAATATATGGGGGTTGCTATGAAATATTTCAGAATTTCTATTTTCCTATTTCTTTTTTCTCTGATTTTAAATAACGCATATTCACAGTTTACAACCGAAGAAGAAATAAAAGAGAATCTACCTAAAATGCTGGGAGCGAATAATGTCGGCAAGGAATTTTGGTTTTCAATACCGCCATGCTACCCAAGCGACCCAACTGATGATATAAAAGTGTACGTAACAAGCCCTTATAGAACGCTCGTAACAATAGAAGTTCCGGGCGAAGGTTGGCGGCGTAGTGTTATGACAGTTCCAAATGATGTAACTGTTTTCGAAGTAACTCCAACAATGGGACAGCCATATTGGAAATTACCAAGCGACCCCGAAGTCCCAGATAATGTTTTTATTGGACGCGGCGTTCATGTTTACGCAAACGACCCCATAGTTGTTTATGTAGTTGTAAGATACTTTGCCACAAGTGATGGGTTTTTGGCAATTCCCGTATCTTCCTTAGGAAAAGAATACATTGTTGCTGGTTATCCCGTAGACCCAATGTTTTACGCTGTCTGGCGTATATACTTACCAAATGTTTGTTTAGTAGTCGCACCATACGACCAAACAAAGGTCCGATTTACAGTTGGTGGAAATTCCTACACTGTCACTGCTGGCGGATTACGACCTGGGCAAACCAAAGAAGTTATCCTTAATCGTGGAGATGTACTTGGCATCTCAACCAAAGGTGACTACGGAGACCTCTCCGGAAGCCGTATAGTTGCCAACAAGCCTGTCGCTGTCGTGACTGGTAATCAGTGTACAAACATACCCGTGGGCAACCAATGGTGCGATTATACTGTGGAGATGGATTTACCAACTTACACTTGGGGTACAGATTATCTTGTCCCTAGAATTCCCGGGAGAAAATATCCCACACTCATCCGAATTTACGCTAAAGAGAGAAATACAACCATTTATCGCGATGGCAAAGAATTTGCTTTCTTGAAAAATACTGCTGGTGTCGAAGGTAATGGGTTCCTTGAAACAAGATTAACAACAGGTGTTATAAAATCTGCTATTATCTCTGGAGATAAACCTATCGGTGTCACTCTCTACAATACTGGCTCCCAAGAAGATGGCCAACCTTGCATCTCCGACCCATTTGTTATGGTTATTACACCTATGCAACAATTCCAAAGAGAAATAACATTTTGTTTGCCCGGAACTTTTGGTGGCAAGCAATTCAGAACTGCTAATTACTTGGCTCTTGTTTATGAAACTGATGAATTGGGGATGACGCCAGACGACCTTGAATTCGCCGAGGTAAAAAGCGGTAAATTTGTTTGGCAAAAAATCAAAAATAAATTCCCCGGAATAGATGAACTTTTTTCTCACAAAATCGAAGGCAAACAGTATGCTCTAAAAATACTTGACCTTCCGAGCGTTGGTGTTTTCAAAATCAGAGATAAGAAGCCCTTTGCTGCTTACTCCTTCGGATATGATTATTGTGACTCCTATGGTTACCCCACCAGTGCTGCTTTGGCGGATTTGGAGAAGCCAGACACATTGGCGCCTGTACCGAAATGGAAGGACTCCTGCGGGATTATCTCTTTTGCTTCGGTAACTGATATGCCAGACGACCCAGCCATCCGCAGCAATATG
>CALBDO010000040.1 GCA_937927515.1 Candidatus Kapaibacterium sp.
CAAGCCAGCAATTGCAACATTGCCTTTGAAGATGACACTCTCGAAGTTCGGTTTGCCGTAGTCCCATTTCCCTTCTTGCCATTGGGTTAAATCGCTTCGGTCTGTGTTCTCCAAAAACAGCTCCCGCCCGACAAGGTAGAAACGGTCGGAGATGACCATAAGAAGCGGATTTCGAGATTCGTTGTTTTCGGGTGCCCAAAGGAGTTTCAACTCATTGCGCTTGACATCATATAGGTACAATCCATCTGGTGTCCGAGTCGTGAAAAGAATACTATCCCTGTTAAGTTCAAAGAATTGTGAAATATCAAACCTTCGTTCGATTTTTATCAAAGTTTGTTGTATTCTCCCAGTATCAATTGCTTTTCTGATTTCAAAGAATCTTTGCTGCTTATCATTGGTTACACCAAACAGCCAAAACTCGCTAATCTTTTCCCCTGGAATTATGAATAAAGGAGCAAACATTGAATCATTAACAACAAAGTTAAAATGGTAAAAGTTTGAATCGCCAACATAAATATGGTACTTATAAGGAACTCTGCTTGTGTCGAAAAATGCAAATAGATACTTATCTTCGACATAAGATATGTTAGTCGGGGTATATTGATATGCTCGTATACTGTTGTAATAAGGAGAATGTGCATATTCAAACGTTTTAAAGAAATCATAGGTCTTAGTTGGAAAGGTATTACTTGGATACCCAAGCATAACCCCTTTACCGGTACCATCTACATAAATTTGCAAAATTTTGCGAATGTTCATGTTCCCGGGTAATCTATCAGTTGTATCGCCTTCAAGGTAAGCTTCGAGGGGCTTAAAGGTTATACCACCATCAAAGGTACGATAGATTTCATTGTCAATAACAAAGAAAAAAGTAGTATCGTTGAGAATGTAAAATGGTTTGCCCTGTACAAGATTTGCTAGTTCCCACTCGCTAAATTGGTTCCTTGCCAAAAGTATAAATCTATTTTGCGTTAAAGGTAAATTCTTTCTCCCATTAGATGTAAATACTGCAAAATCACCTGATACAAAAACATTTGGATGCACTAATTCATACTCTACAGTTGAGGCACTAAAAGAACCAAACAGAGATGAAGATACATTGGAAAGATAAATATCTTTAAATGAGGTCCCGACTTGAACAAATGTGTCGATTTGGGCCCTTTCATACTTTTTTGGAGTAAGCGAAATATAAAGAAATTTTTTACCACTATTCTCCTCCCTTTGGTAGAACACAAATTCTGACGAAAATCCAAAAAGCTTTTCATTAAAAGAAAAATAACTTTCTGGATTTACCCCCCTATAATAATTTTTCCTTAGAGTAGCAGAATCACTAAGAGTGAAATTTAAAAAGGTCGAATCTAAGAAAAACCAAGACCATCTACTAAAATTTGAATCAGGAATATGCAAGGTGTAACGCAAGGACAATTGAAAAACTGGCTTATCTTCAATAAACAAAATGTCGAGTAAGTATAAAAAAAAGTCTTGTTCTTGTTTAGTGATAACATCTGAAAACTTTATGAACTTCAATGAATCGAGATTTTTGTCGATATAGTAGAAACCCTGCACACCTGAACATTTAAATACGATTTTATTGTGGACAAGGTAAATATTAGAATAAGCTGGAGAATAATATGGGCTGCGTATTGCAGAGTTGGAATGAAGGTCCAAAAATTTTATTTGAATAAGTGTGTCGGTATACATTTTAATGATTTCGAACTCTCGGTCGACTTTCAATATAGACTTTTCCGAGCGAATGTAAATAAAATTAGAGTCAATTAGGAGCCAGTAGAACTTTTCTGGAATTTCCATAGAAATTTTTTTAATCACCCAATCTTTCCCTTTGTTTGTAGAAAAAACTATCGAACCGTTTTCGACCACTCCCCATATTGTATCCCTAAAATTCTCCATCCGCCAGATTGTATTATAATCGCAAATTGTATTAACCCTCCAGCTTTTTCCCAAATCATCCGAAATTTGACAAACACCATAATCCCCATAGACTATTATTGTCGAATCTATTATAACGGAGCCATAAAATCCATTTCTCAAAGGCATTAGTTCGAATGATTTTGCCTCGGCTTCCGAAAAACCAAAGAAAAGGATAAGAAAAATTACAACCCCGAAGGGATAGAAACCATCCCTTCGGTTGAAACAAAGAACCTTTCCAAACATAGTTTTTTTCCTCCAATATATAAGAAATAAATAACTTACCTGGGACAATCTCTCACCGACCATAATTGAGCACAGCCTATACGAAAAGGTTCGGTTCCGGGAGGAATTACACCTGGAAAGCCCGCGTCTCTTGGGCAGGAACCAAAATATTCTAGAGAGGTAAATTCTTCCTCAAATGTTCCTGCATCAAAGTTATAACACACTCTATATTCGACAACACATCTTAAATTGCACCCATCTGGATGAAATCTCTTTCTAATAAACTCATGTCCAGGTGGTCCTTCGTAAATGAACTCTCCACATATAGGAAAGGTTCTATAAATCGTTACAGTGTTGGGACAGGCAACATATCCACATAGTTCAAATGATTTTCGCCTAATATTTGTCCAAAGGCTGTCCCACACCGCGTCAGAGCATTGTGGATTATTTAGGTAATACCATTCAAATTCTGCCGGATAAGAGATTTCCAAAACCTGAGCATAAACCGCACGGTTATTATCGCAATTATAACAAATAACTGCTTGAATTGGAAAAGTTTGCCCATTGCACTCTATAGTATAATTAACAAAATTACACCGAGATGGATATTGGCAATACTCGCACTGCCCGCTGGCTTTGTCCAATCCAACAAAGCCAAGAAGAAAAACAAATAACAAAAAAACATATATTTTTTTCATTGTTATATCCCATTTTGTTAAACAAATTTAAATTAAAATCAAATTCTTTCAAAGAGCGAAAAGGGAACGTAAACATTCATAGTTAATTAAATAAATTTTTATGTATAAAGTCTACGATTATATTATTTAAACTGTCGTATTCGGTTTTAGATAATGGATACACATATCGAAGGTGATGGATTTCCTTATTAATTAAGTGATAGTCAAATTTTTTCATATTTTTATTAAAAAGATGAATTAAGCTATCGATGTCATCTTTATCAATGTATTTATCGCGGAGAGACCAAAGTGCTAAGATGTGAGTTTGGTTATCAATTTTTTTTATTGAAGATTTGGGTTGATAATCTTCAATGTTTTTAATATCAATTCTCATCTTCAGTTCTGAGATACTCTTCCCGAGTACTCTTTTTGAAGCTTTATCTACATTATAAGGCATTGCCTCTAAGACAATAGCTTTTACATTTGGTGAATTAGCGGCAATATTTAAAGCTACAATCCCCCCTAATGAAACTCCATAAATAACTATGACAGAAGTATCGTAATTTAATAGTTTTGGTATTTCTCTTAAAATTAGGACACCATCATAAATTTCCTTTATACCATAATCTATATCGTAGTCCTCCATTAAATCATTCTTCACACCATGGTAACTTAAAAATACTACAGGTACATTTTTTTTGATAAGTTTTACTGCAATTGGGTACATTATCGCGGTGTTTGCCAAAGCTGGAGGTATTAGCAAACAAAGCTTATTCTTTGATTGAATTGTATCCTGGGGTAGCCATATGGTGGTGTTTATCACTTTTATTGAGGAATCTAGCTCGTTACTAATTTTAAACGATGCAGTTAACCATTTACAAATAGCACTGTCAGAATCTATCTGTAAATTTTTATTAGAAGCCTTAATTGTTATCATTCCATAATCATTATTTTGTATTTCCTTCCACTTATAATAAATGGAAATAGTCGGCTTACTACAGCTTGAAATAAATAATAGAAAATAGGTAATTATAATCAATTTTTTTCTCATAATTTTCCTCTTTTTTGGTAATAAAAACGCTGATTGGATGTGAATCCAATCAGCGTTGTCTCATTAACAATGTATTATGATTTCCAAGTACCCTTCTGTTGCACCTGTATTAAAGTTCTTCTTAATACCAGCCTTAACATCAACATTGATATTATTGGCAGTTTGAGGGGGTGTTTCTACGATTCCAAGTGTTGTAGCATGAACCTTCTTACCGGGGTACGTGTCGAATTTGAGATAATTTGCAAGTTTTCTTATAATGCATTTAATGATATCCTTTTGGCTTTCCATAAGTTGATTAATAAAATTAATTTGGGCTTGATTTACAGAAAATCTGATTTGGATAGCACCAAGAAAATCCGATTCCATATCAATGGCAAATTGTTCCCATGCCCTAGGGTCAGTTTCAATTGATTGAAACCAATTATTCACATTTACATCATTAAAATTTGGGAGTAATGGCATATATCCTCCTTTTTGAAGTTTGTAAAAAACATTAAAAACTTAAAAAATAACAAATTTAATTACGAATTTCCAATAGATAAATGCTTGAATACATCAAAGAACGACTTGCTTTCCGCTCGATTTCCTCCAATGCTGGAGGAAAGGAAAAGGGTTGCGGTATCATCTTCTCCATCTGGGGGTGCGCGGCATCTGGTGCAAAGCAGTTCTGCTGGATGTAGCGCATCTATCCGATTGGAAAGTGGCTGTACCCCCTCCCCGTGTGTAAGTTGTTATCTCACAATGAGTTGTATAAACAGAATAAGCAGTGAATGTGTTAACTTTCGCATCAGCGTTCAATAAGTATGAGCAAACTTTAGCTAAAAAATTTGCCATTGGAATCATCACCCTACCCATCGACAAAAATAATAAAAAAATTGAAATTTGCAATAGTTGTAAAAGCATTGCTCTTAATGCCTTTGTAGAGTCACGGTATACGATGC
>CALBDO010000041.1 GCA_937927515.1 Candidatus Kapaibacterium sp.
AGACCAGCTCAGAATGTATTATCTGAACCCCTCTCATCTCATTTAAAGTTATGATGAATCAATTTCAAAGAACGTTCTTCCTGATTAACAGAAAGTTTTCTATATTTGAAAGTGCCCTGATTCATCGCAGGACACACCAACGTTGCATAACATCGTGTATAAAACATTGGGGATTAAGTGGTTAAACCAAGCGTACTGTCCCGCATCGGCGTTTGTGCCGGTGGATAGGTACGAATCCCGCAATCCCCAACGTTTCATACACGCGACCGTTAGCAACAAGCCGAAAAAATGCCATTGATGATAGATTACATCAGGTTTGAAAAGAAAAAATCAAACACCCAACGCACAAAAGCAAGAGTTTAACAGCCCATCCTGGCAATCGACTCTTCGCTGTCAAACACATGCTTTTTTTCCCACCACACCTGCTTCGCAGATAGGTTAGTAATAAATTGAAGTGTTTGGTTATAAATACCCTCTCATTACATTTAGTAATTTGACTCCGTCAAAACCACTACAAATAGGGATTGCCCAGTTTAGCATTAGTAAATAGTTTTGCAACTGTTTATTAATTCTAAATTTAAATAGTAATGAAAAAAATTGTATTTGTGATGATGTCCTTGGTTTTGTGTAGTTTTAAACTAACTGCTCAATGCCTTATTTCCGGGAATGTTATTGATAATGGTAATGAACCCCTTGCTTATGCCCATGTGGTGATTGAAAATGCAAAAGATAATTCCCAGACTGTTGTAATGACAGACGATAAAGGTTTCTTTTGCATTAAAGATATAAAACCCGGTCAATACCAATTAACGGTGAGCAGGGTTGGAAACGAAACTTATACAACTAAGATTGTTGTAACTTCCGAAGACGTAACCTTAACCCTTAATGACATTATAATAAACGTTTCTACAACAAAATTGTCGGAGGTAGTCGTGGTTGGTTCAGCCCACATGAGTGAAATAAAACCTTCGTCTATAAAATATAAAACAAGCTCATTGATTTCAGAAACTGGAGGAACTGCCGGAGATATTTTAAAAAATATGCCATCAGTTTCAATGGGAGGTAGCCCCGGGCAAAATAGAGATATTCGTTTCCGTGGCTTGGGCAAAGCATATACAAAAGTGTTGATAAATGGGCGTGAAACAGGATTAAGCGGCAATAACCGTGAAACTGTTTTAGACCAAATACCCGCAGCAAGTATAAGCCATATCGAGATTGTGGCTATTCCAGGCTCCGAATATCAAGCTGAAGGTATTAACGGTATTGTAAACATTGTATTAAAAGACAATGCCAATTACGGGCTACACGGTAAAGTAGAAGTCCTCACAGGCAATAATGACGGCTTGGGCGGAGGCATTTCGCTTTCGAATAAAACCGAGAAACTCAATGTTTTTGCCAATTACGATTTTCTTCAACGAAGCATCCCTAAACTTAAAGATAAAGTGAAAACCGATTTTAAAGACGGAGCTGTTACCCAAATTGAAAATTCTTACGAAGACGAGAATAAAAAGTTTATTAACCACAACTTGCGCACGGGTTTTGATTATTTCATTTTGCCTAAAACCAAATTTACGGGCGAGTATATTATGGGTTATCAACTCGAAGATAAAAACCGCACAACTAACATTACCCGTACCGATGCCAATGGAAAATTTAAGTCGTCTGCCCTTGAATATAGAACTGAGTACAAGCCCAACCAATACCACCAGTTTTATACTGCATTGGAACACACGTTTGAAAATTCTGCTAAACTTTTTGCCAATGCAAGCCATCAAATCGAAGAGCAGGAAAAAACCGATGAAAAACAAACGTATGCGCTTACCCAGGCTGGCAAATGGGCTAATTTTCAACCTGCACTCGAAAACCGGTACGAGAATCAGCAGGGAGCAAAAACATTATGGAACGCCGGAATATCGAAATACAACCTTGCCGGAAACAATATTTCACTTGGATACTCGGGCGTACTCAATAACCGTACATTTGCCAATACCATTGATAAATTCAATTATAAAGACACTACCTGGAAAAGTTCAAACAACGGGTTCGATAACTTCAACGTCTCAGAAATCACACATGCTTTCTATGTTGCCGATGAATACAAAATAGCATTTCTGAAGCTTAAAGCTGGCATACGTTACGAGAATACTCAAATCACAGCAGAAACAGGCATTGACTCCCTTGATGCAACAAATACGTACAACCTTTTTCTGCCTTCGGCAACCGCAACCTTCAATATTGATAAAACCCAGTATATAACCATTAATGCAGGTCGCCGTATCCGTCGCCCGGGGTTTAAAGACCTTAATCCCTATACTGAACAAAAAGAACCTGCAAAATTTACAAAGGGAAACCCAGCTTTAAAACCCGAATTGGCTTGGGCTTATGAATTAGGCTATCTTAAAAATTTTAAGAAATTCAACGTAGGGGCTAACCTGTTCTACCGCGATATTACCGATGTAATTCAAAAAACAATTACTGAAGATGAAAACAATATTGTAACCGAACAACCCGAAAATACAGGTACTGCTTATATGGCTGGGTTCGAGGTAATGTCAACAATTAAACCCTTCGATTTTTGGCAACTCACAGCAAGTTACTCGCAATTTGAATCAGAAATTACCAGTGGCGACTATCAGGGTGATGCACTAACCGACCAGTATAAATGGACTGCAAAAGCTATCACTGATTTTAACCTGCCACGTAATTGGACTGTACAGGTTTCTGGTAATATAGTCGGGCCCAAAGTGTCGAAAACAAAAGAAGAAGGCATAATCTGGTTTGCCGATTTAGGTATTGAAAAACGCATTCACACAAACGGAACATTATTTTTTAGGATGACCGATATTTTCGACAGCCTCCAAAAAGAAAAAATTGAACGTAGCGATAAATCTACTACAAACGAAACCGAATACACTACAGGTCGTTTATTTTTAGTCGGTTTAATATGGAAATTTTAATAAAATAAATCTCGAACAATGATAACTTTTAAACAAAATAGAATTTTACATAAATGGATTGGGATTATTTTTCTATTCCCGGCATTTTTGATAAGTATAACAGCAATACTATTGGCTTTAAATGGTGTTTTGAACCTAGATAAAATAAAAACCAACATACCCACAATGGCTAAGCAATATAATAGCCCCGAAATAAAGTCGGTTTGTTTTACTCCTTCAAAAGATTTTATAGGTTCTAAAAATGGTCTTATTGTGGCCCAAAACGATAGTTGTTACATTGTTCCCGAGTTATCGGGTTTCGATATTAAGTCTATAATAGCAGTTGGCGACACCGTTTTTATTGCCTCAAAACAAGGTTTATGGAAATATCATAACAATAGTTTTATACAGATTTTTGAAAAAGATATACATTCAATAAGTCTTTATAAAAACAACATGATTGTTGTTAGTCTGGGGAAAAAAGGATTTGAGATTGTTGATTTTAATGGTAATATTATTGAGAATGAAAAGAAATCGAAAAATATCGAGAAACAATTAGCTGCCTTATCTTCCGAACAGCCCCAAACCTTGCACAAACTGGTAATGGGCTTACATACCGGCGAGGCTATTGTAGGAAAAACTTTAGAATCCTATTGGATTGCACTTTGTGGTTTACAATTATTATTGCTTACATTAACCGGTTGTTGGTTCGTTTTTAAGACAAAGAAAACAAGAAAGCAAGTTGATAGCTAATGTTATAAAAGCATAGAAAACAAAACCCCGTTTGTGCGGGGCTTGTTTTAATTTTTAGACCGGCCCCATCCCTTCGCTGTTAAAGCACATTGGCAAAACACACAAACCAGCCCTGCAATCCAAATTTTGCCAAAGAGCTTATCAGCTCTTCCCACGTTAACACACAAAGTAACAGCAGCACATCGATGGAAAAGAATGTATATATTTGACGAAAAAATGACAAAATTGTAAAAAAGGCCAGTTGCTAACATCGTATATAAAACATTTGGAAATCAGTATGTTATCGAGCATTTCAGCTCGTATCAAAGACACTTGTAACTTGACAGGAAAGTGCCTCGAAATGCCAAACGTTTCATATACGTAACCGTTGGCACTAATTTTAATATTGCACGAAATAATTGTTTAATTAAAAAAGTAAAGTGATATGAAAAAGAGTTGGATTACATTATTTTTAATTGCTTTTGCATTTATAGTAAATGCTCAACAACTTGAAACCGTTGTAAACTATTACGACATTTTTAAAACAAAAAAACTTGAAGAATTTACAGTCAAAAAAGGAACATTCATCAAGCAAGGAAACTATAAAAAATGGGACGAAAGAGGTTCCCTCGTTGAAGATTACAACTTCTCAAATAATGAATTACATGGGGTTTCGAAAGAATATTACTCAGAGGGCTTGGCTGCTTTAATAGCAGGCGCTCTACAACATAATCCAGAATTTTATTACAGAAGACTTTACAGACTTGCAGAATACAATAACGGTATTCCAAAATACGAGAAAATTTTTAAATACATCAAAGACAAACAAGTTTTGACGAAAGAAGAGCTTTATGACAATCAGGGAGAACTTATTCACTCAAAAGAGTACAATATAGATGGGATACCAAAGATTATAATTATTCGAGAACCTGACAAAACCAATTACGCTTATACTTTTTATTATGAAAATGGAAAACCGAGAGAAAAACAATTCAACTTTGTAAGGAATAATGAACTCATTCAAACGGGGAAATATGAAACTTTCTATGAAAATGGAGCAAAGGAAATTGTTGGTCAATATAAGAATGGTTTTAGAGATGGTAATTTTAAAGTATATTTCCCAGATGGTAAGTTGAAGGGCGAAATCATTTATAAGGAATTGAGCGAAGGTGTAATTAGGATTTCCACAATTGAATACTTTGATAATGGAAAAACAAAATTCAAACAATCCTTAAATGAAGATGATGGATTTTTCTACTCAGATTATTATGATGAAACAACTTTTGAACTCTCATTCAAATCAAAACAACCTCTTGATTATAAAAAAGGCAACTGGACAAGATGGTATGTAAATGGTAATATCTTATCAGATAGAGATACTGATGGTAATTATACAGAATACTATCAAGATGGTACAATTAAAATAAAAGGGAAATATGACAATAAAGAAGATAAGAAAAACGGCGATTTTTATTATTATGATAGCAAAGGTGTTCTAAATGAAATCATTACTTTCAAAATGGACAAAGAAGATAGAAAGGTTTCAGGTGAAAGCATTAGATTTAAAGAAGAACAGGAAAAAAAGTTAGCAGAAGAAAAGGCTGAGAAAGAGAGATTAGAGCAAGAAAAGAAAAGGTTAGAACAAGAAAAAGTCGCTGAAGAAAAAAGGATTCGTGAAGAGAAATATGCAGAAATGAAAATAATGCACAAGAAAATATCTGACAATTTAACACAGGCTTATAGTAATGATGTCATTATCTTCAAAAATGCAGTTGTTAAAGGCGGATTAAAACAATCAGGCGGGTTAGGAAGTAAGTCTTTTAGTTCAATTTTTGATATTGTGTTACTCGATGACCTGCACGATGTACAGGCAGACAATAATTTAACCCTATTTAGATTTTATTATATGAACGCTGTTTCATTATTAAATTCAATGGAATTGGGAAAATTCAAAGGTTCTGCATTTAAAACTATTAAGTTACACGAAGAACCACGCAACGTTAACGATTATGAAAAAATGCAAAATTGGTTAATCGCATCTGAAAATCTCTTAAAAATTTCTAATAATGTAAAACAAGCCTTTGAGAAAAAAGACAGAAAAACAATTAGAGAAGTAGAAAAAGAATT
Organism: Candidatus Kapaibacterium sp.; assembly: GCA_937927515.1. Taxonomy (GTDB): domain Bacteria; phylum Bacteroidota; class Ignavibacteria; order Kapaibacteriales; family UBA2268; genus Naka2016. Next base: position 5,796 of record CALBDO010000041.1, read on the forward strand.
TTCAACTCTAAAGCAATATGTTGACGGTTTAAACACTCTCTTGAAAATGTATTAAACAGTAAATTAAAATATTAAACTTTGTTTATGGAAACAATGTCAAATGCCGAAACAGAAAAGCTTTTAAGGACTTTTCTTGTTAAAAATAATTTTAATTTGACCCCAAAAAGGGGAATGGGTGAACTGGGTGTTGATATTATAGCAACAAAAGGTGAAAAAAGTTATTACATTGAATGCATAGGCTATAATAAAAGTAACCCTATAAGGTCAAAAGAATTCTTCGAAGTTTTTTTCAGAGCTATTTCAAGGTTAAATCAAAATGCAGATTCAATAGTAATTGCTTTGCCAAATTTGTTTAGGAAAGGTATCTCACAAAGAATTAAACAGTATTATGTGGGTTGGGTAAGAATTGGAGAAGCATTCCCAGAATTAGAAATTTGGTTTGTTGACGAAAAAGACGTTGAAATGCTTAAATGGAATGAAGTTTTTAATCAATACAAACCAAATAAAAACTAGTGCCAACAAGGGGTGTAGCTAATGTGGGTTGATTACGGAACTTCGGAGCGGTTTCGCCCGCTCGGGCGTTTTCGTCGGGGGACGAAAACGTAACACGCACTCCCACACTTGCCACACCCCCAGCCGTTGTAAGCAATGGTAAAAAAGACACTACAACCCTGATAAACATCCGTTAGAAAGAGAAATATAATGAAGATACAAACAGACAGAAAACGAAATATGACGACACACAAACCAACCCTGAAAGATTTAATTTTTGCCCCACCCGCATTTTTTTGTTTTTATGCCAACGCACAATTGGCACATTTGGCTTTGCCCGAGACACAAACTAACCCTTCGCAAAGCCAAAAGAGCCAATTTTTAGACGACCCACGATTAAGAACAATAACATTTTGAATTCAACAGATATGAATGCAGTAAAAAATAATCCGTACAGAACGCTTGGACTTTTTGGAAACTCATCCGAAAAGGAACTGCAAAAGCAAATTGCAATCATAAAGAGATTTGCAGAAGTTGGAAAAAATATAGCGTTTGACTATGATTTCCCGTTTTTCGGAGAAGTTGTTCGCAGTACAGAAAAGGTGCAAGAAGCAGCGAGTAAAGTAGAACAAGCAAAAAATAAAGTCCATTATGCCCTGTTTTGGTTTTTGAACAGCGGACATATTGATGAAGCTGCATTAAACAATTTGAAAGATGGTCATATTGAAAAAGCTACCGAGATTTGGGAAAAAACTTTAAAGGATTCAACAGTAACGGTTAAAAATTTTTCTGCAATAAGCAACCTTTCGACACTTCAACTTGGAATTGTGACTTATAACGGTTCTTTTGACCCTGAAAAATTTTCAGCTTCTATTGATTTAAAAGGGAAGCTACTTTTGTCGGAGGTGTTCAATAATTTTGTTACTACAGTAATAGGAGAAGGTATTTCAATAAATCGTGATATTATATTAAAAGAGTTTGCTGATGAGATTCTTCAAATAGTTAAACCATACCTGAATAAACCCAATGGTATAAAATCAAGCCAGTTAATCAGTGCTTTTAACTCTTTCCCTAATGAAATAAAACAATATGT